>VTEF01000009.1 GCA_008180335.1 Priestia megaterium | reverse complement strand
TGATGTTATCCGGTATTAGCTTCGGTTTCCCGAAGTTATCCCAGTCTTACAGGCAGGTTGCCCACGTGTTACTCACCCGTCCGCCGCTAACGTCATAGAAGCAAGCTTCTAATCAGTTCGCTCGACTTGCATGTATTAGGCACGCCGCCAGCGTTCATCCTGAGCCAGGATCAAACTCTCCGTAGAAATGTTTGATTGCTCATTTAAAATAAAAAATTAACGTTGACGTTTGTCGCTTTGTTCAGTTTTCAAAGTTCAACCATCGCTCATAGGCGACTTTTTTATCTTACCAAGTTGTCCAGTCAATGTCAACAACTTTTTTATTTTTCCACCAAATCATCTTTGTTCGATTCCATTGGCGACGCATATAAATATATCACGCTGTTTTTTAAAATGCAATGTTTTTTTTAAAAAAGATAAAATAAATCATTTATACGCACTTCTATTTTGTGTACCAAGTCTAATCTATCTCTGAGTTAAACACTAAAAGATAGATTATGGAATAAGTATTTTGATTTATACATACCTTCTATATAAATAATCTTGAAATTCAAGGAGTGATGACATTGCAATATTTAGTCCCCTTAGCTATGTATATTTCTTTTATCATGGCAATTATCCTAATATTATACGCTTACTACGAGTCATTAAGGCTATCGAATAAAGAAGGTAAAATAAATGGTATTTCATTCATTTTACTCACTTCATTCGGATGTTTATTTTCTCTATTAGCCTCACACTTCCATCATCTCCTTTAGCAAATGCACAATTACCTAAAACTCAAATTTGAAAATCGAGTCATTTATTATCCAGAAGGAATTGTTTTTTATCGGTCTATTTATTCCTGAAGTCTTTCAATTCATATAATTCAATTCAGATGTTTTACTGGCTATTGTTGAAAGATTAATTAAGGACAAATAGGAATTTCCCTCTTTTTCCTAGTAAATATTCACTAAAGTTTAATATACCGATTACACATATCTATTTTCTCCCTGTCATACAGATATAAATAACAACGTTTATTGAAATAGGTGAAGATGATGGAACACCAAATGCTACTAAAATTAGGTATAACGGCTTTATTGGGATTAATCATCGGGCTAGAAAGAGAACTAAAGCGCAAGCCAGTAGGATTAAAAACATCACTTGTCATTTCAATTATTAGCTGCCTACTTACAATTGTGTCTATTGAATCTTCTCATATATTTAATGACGGCGACAACATTACAATGGATCCACTTCGACTTGCAGCTCAAATTGTTTCCGGAATCGGTTTTTTAGGGGCTGGGGTTATTTTACGCAAAGGAAATGACAGTATCTCAGGTTTAACGACAGCTGCTATTATATGGGGAGCAGCAGGCATCGGCATAGCTGTAGGTGCAGGCTTTTATACAGAAGCAATGATGGGGGTTATTTTACTTATTATTAGCGTTGAATTGCTCCCATTCTTAATAACAATTTTCGGCCCAAAGCAACTAAGAGAAAAAGAACTAATCCTGCAACTCAAATTAGCAGATAAACATAACATCTTTGATACAACAAATAGTATTAAAGAAAAACAAATTACAATTAAAAACATCCGAATTAAAGACTTAGATACAAATGAGTTATATATCCGAATGAAAGTTTCAGTATACAAAAAAAAATCAGCTGCTGAAGTTTATTACGAAGTTCAAAAAATCAATGGAATTCGCAGTATTGAGATTGAAAATGCATAGAAAAAGGATTCTGATGGGCCTTTTTCTATGCATTTTCATTAACTTTGAATGCGTTGCAAAAATTCCTGCTGTGCATATGTTGATATTCGATATTTTTCATTGATAATTTCTAAAAGCAATTGATGCTTTTCTTCTTTTGAGCAGTTCATATTGTGGATAACCTCACGGCAGTGCGCAAGAAAATATGTATACTCGATGTAACTCTCGTCAAATTGCTGCTCTAATTCTTGTTTAATTTTTTTTGTCAGCGACGGGCTAGCTCCATTTGTGGATACTGAAATGGATAAGTTACCTCTTGAAAATTGTGCAGGCACCTGAACATTCCCCTCGGAAAATTGGCTTGCGGCGTTTACTAACTGATTTTTCCGTGCGTGTTTCGCAACAAAGCTAGTAACCGTTTCATCATTCGTAGCAATCACAATTAAAAAAGCATGTTCAAAATCTTTTTTCTCTACAGATTTTCTCTTTAGTCTCACTTTGTCTTCATCAGACCACTTACAGATTTCCTCAGTAAAAGAAGGAGCTACAACTGTAATCTCTGCTCCTTCTTTTAAGAAACTTTTAATTCTTCTAGTAGCAACGTTGCCACCACCAATAACAACAATAGGCTGATTGCATAAGTCAAGCATAACGGTAAACATTGTATCGATTCCCTTTATCAGATAACAACTGATGTACACGCAGCTTTAGAATTTGAGCTAGACCATCATGATAGCCTAAATAATCAGTTAAAATAAATTGCTGGTTGGTAGTACCTAATTTGGCCAATTGTTCTTTAATTTCATTCATTAGTACACCTGTAAACAATAGATAAGGTAAAACAAATACTTGTGTATGTGCAGTTTCTTGAGCTTGTTTTAACCCATCTGTTAATGTTGGTTTTGTAGCAGCTAAATAACAAGTTTCAACGCGTTGAAATTTAGCTTTTTTACGCAATCGATCAGCTATTTCATTAAGATCCTGCTTTACCATCGGATCGCTACTACCTCGACCTACTAGCAAAACCATCGCATCTTTATCTTTGCTTACATTTGTTTGGTGGATTCGCTCCATTAAGATATCCACAATCTTATTATCTACTCCAAAAGGTTCACCGTATACGACTTCTACTTGTGGATAATGTCTATGCACTTTTTGTATTTCTTCTGGAATATCCTTTTTAGCATGTGTAGCTGTTAATAATAAAACTGGTACTACCGCAATACGAGTAGCACCTTGCTTAATACATCGTTCAAAGCCTTGCTCGATGGTTGGTGGTGCTAATTCCAGAAAACATAGTTCTTGAATCGGTATATCTATAGTTTTTTTACATCGCTCAATAAATTCAATTGCTTGAGTGCATCCTTCTTTGATACGGCTACCATGGCAAATATACAAAACTGCATCCATATTATCGACCTCTTTAATAAGCTTCTTTTGCACATGCATAATATTCATAGGCTGATTTTTCAAACCAATTTAATTTATCATGAAAACGAACTACTTCTCCAACAATAATCATACTTGGATTTTCAACCTTTTTCTCTTTTACAATATCATTAATTGAAGCAAGAGTACCAGTTATCGTGCGCTGAGCCTTACATGTTCCCCAATGAACAAGTGCAATTGGTGTGTAGGGATCTTTTCCATGCTTGATTAGTTGTTCACAAATATAAGGAAGATTTCGTACACCCATATAAATGGCTAATGTATCAACACCTTTTGCTAGGTTTTCCCACTTAATTGAATCTTGTTCACTACCTTTACGGTGGCCCGTAACAAATGCAAAACTTGCACTATAATCTCGGTGTGTAACAGGGATGCCTGCATATGCAGCTGCTGCTATGCCCGACGTAATACCTGGAACCACTTCAAAAGCAAGTCCGTTTTTTATTAAAGCCTCTGCTTCTTCCCCTCCACGTCCAAATACAAATGGATCGCCACCCTTTAGACGTGTAACTGCTTTCCCTTTTTTGGCGAATTTAACTAAAAAATTGTTGATGGTTTCTTGTTTAAGGGTATGATAACCGGGGAGTTTTCCACAATAAATTAAATCAGCATCTGCTTTAGCATATTTTAATAACTCTTTATTTACTAAGCGATCATATAAAATCACATCTGCCTGCTGGATTGCTTTTAATCCTTTTAATGTAATTAAGTCTGGATCTCCTGGACCTGCACCCACTAGATATACTTTCCCCATGAATTTCTTTCACCCTTCCATCTTTAACAAGTGCTTTTTACTCTTTTAGAACAATTCCTGCTCCATCTCGAATTTTTCGTTTTTCATATAAGCAGATTTCATCGATTTCCGGTAGCATTAAAAAATGTTTTTCAAGCTCAATTTCTACTAATTGAAACGCATGTTCATCATTTTTAGCAACCGCTACAACAGGAATGACTTCTCCATGAATTGTCGCTTCAAAACGATATAAGTTCATAAAAATCACGTCCTATTTGTTCATGAAACTTTTTCATTCAGCTCTTCTAAAATCGTAGTAAGCTTCTCTTGTAAGATTTCTAAACCAATACGTTTATAGAAATGATGAAAATTTTCCCCTAATTCTTTTTGTTCTTTAAAATACGTCAAAAATTTCAAAAGAACGTCTGGTAATTGGTCACCTTCTACTTTTCCTTTTAATTTTTCATTCAACTGTCCGCCTTTATTTAAAGTTCCGCCAACGTAAATTTCAAACGCTTCTATCATCCGCTTATCTTTCGTACGCATTTTAATCCCTTGTAAACCAATATCAGCAATTTGACGCTGCCCACATGAATTCGGACAGCCGACCATGTGGAACCGAACCGGCACATCAAGGATAAGTTGCCGATCTAAATCCTCAGCAATACGTCTCATTCGTTCTTTTGTCTCTACTAAAGCTAAATTGCAATACTCAATTCCTGTACAGGATACTGAATAACCAATAAATGAATTTGGCTTGACAGTAATTCGTTTAAAAATTTCTTCCCCTAACAGAGCTTCTACTTTTTCATCAGGTACATTTGGAATAATCAGATTTTGAGAGTTGGAGTTACGAATTTCACCATTGCCATAAGTTCGGGCAATTCTTGCTAATTCAAATACTTCGTCCGCACTTAAGCGTCCGACTGGCACATTAAATCCTATATAGTTTAGTCCTTTTTGTTTTTGTTTATGAACGCCATAGAAATAACCTGCGTTCCATTCTTTTGTTGGCTCTTCACCTTTTGAGTTTAATGGACCTGTAATTTCCATAATTTTTTCTTTGAATTTTTCAACACCCCAATCTGCAACTAAAAATTTCAAGCGAGCTAAATGACGTTTTTCACGATAACCGTAATCCCGAAAGATTGTTGTCACAGCAATAGCTACTTCTTTTACTTGTTCAGGAAGAACAAATAAATCAAGTGTTTGAGCTAAATATGGACGTGCGGATAAACCGCCCCCAACTTTCACATGAAAACCGGCTACTTGTTCATCATCAATTTTTTTAATTGCTGGTGTAAAAGAAATACAGTTTATTTCTGCATTTGATGCATTTCTCAAGTTCGTACTAATCGACATCTTGTACTTACGTGGTAAGTTCGAAAAATCTTCGTTATATTGAAAAAATTCATATACTTCTTTTACAATATTAGTTGTATCAAATAATTCGTCTGGGTCAATTCCTGCCAATGGATTCCCAACAATTGTTCTTGTAATATCACCACAGGCACCTGCGGAAGACAGGCCAACTGATTTTAAGCGTTTAAAAATATCGGGAATTTGGTGAATTTCAAGCCAGTGGAATTGAATAGCCTGACGCGTTGTAATATCATATACTCCACGTCCATAATCATGGGCAATCCCAGCTAAAACTTCAACTTGCTCGTTTGTTAAGATGCCAGATGGAACGTTCACACGCATCATAAAATACCCGGCTTCTTTAGGTTTCTGCAAGTACAATCCTGCCCATTTAAACAAGTCCCAATCTTCTTTTGGAATAGAGTCAAATCCATGTTCAGCATAATATGGAATATCATTAAAAATTTCTAAGCCATCTTTTTCAAGTTTTTTCTTTTCGCTTGCATTTAATTTTTCATGGTCTTTCCAAAACTTTTCATAGGCCATATCTAAATACCCCTTAAATAAGATTTCGACTTGTTAAGTATTCCACGATGATTTCGACACATCGTTCAACGGTATGGTCATTTGTATTAACAGTTAATTCCGGCTGATCCGGTGCTTCGTATGGAGAATCAATCCCCGTAAAGTCCCGAATCTCGCCATTTCTTGCTTTTTTATAAAGCCCTTTTGGATCTCTTTTTTCACACTCTTCTAAGGGACATTCTACATATACTTCAATAAATTCATCTTCTTCGAGAAGGTCTCGCACTTGTGCTCGATCTTCTTTAAACGGAGAAATGAAAGCCGTTAATACCACCTGCCCACTATCTACAAATAGCTTCGATACTTCTCCAATACGACGGATATTTTCTGTGCGATCTTCTGCTGAAAAACCTAAATTTTTATTTAAGCCGAAGCGAATATTATCCCCGTCTAACACATAATTACGAATACTTTTTTCATATAACGCTTTTGCCACTGCATTTGCGACTGTTGATTTACCTGATCCAGACAATCCCGTAAACCATAATACAAAGCTGTGGTGCCCGTTTTGTTGTCTGCGTTCTTGTTTTGTAATACCTGATTCATGCCAAGTGATATTTGTTGATTTACTCAATTGAACCGCTCCTTATTTTGAAGATACTGTTTGTTTTAACCCTCTGATTAACACCTCAATGACTTCTTTACGACTGAATGTACTTGGAGGAATTTCACCGTTCCGAAGCATCTCACGCACTTTTGTTCCTGATAAAATGACATGATCTTCTTTACCATGTGGACATGTTTTCGTCGATGCCATGCCTTCACATTTTTGGCAGTAAAAGCTATGTTCAAAGAATAAAGGAGTAATCCCTAATTCTTTTTCTGTAAAATTGTTAAAGATGAGTTGTGCATCATATGTGCCGTAGTAATCACCAACACCTGCATGATCACGACCGACAATAAAATGTGTACATCCAAAATTTTTACGAACTAGAGCATGGAATATAGCTTCTCTTGGTCCTGCATAACGCATCGCTGCTGGAAACACTGCTAAGAATACACGATCTTTCGGGTAATAGTTTTTTAATAATACTTCATAACTTTCCATTCGGATATCTGCTGGAATATCATCTGACTTGGTTTCTCCAACAAGAGGATTTAAAAATAATCCATCTACAATTTCTAAAGCTGATTTCTGAATATACTCGTGTGCACGATGAACAGGATTGCGGGTTTGGAAACCAACTATCTTTTTCCATCCTCGTTGATTAAAAATTCTCCTTGTTTCAACAGGGTCAAGATAGTAAGTTTCAAAACGTGTTTTCCGTGTACGATTTACAAGGGTAATTGCACCTGCTACATACACATTAGGACGTTCAAATAACTTTCGAACACCTGGATGAGCAAGATCAGTTGTACGATAAATATTTTCTGCTTCTTTCCCTTTATCTGGAACATAAATCTCTGAAACTTCTAAAATTCCATATGTGATGCCAGCTTGCGTAAGCTTTACTTTTTCACCAAGTTTTAATTCCTCTGCTTTATCTTCACTAACCGGCAAGGTAATCGGGATACTCCATACGGTTCCATCTGCTAAGCGCATCTTTTCTACAACTGCATCATAATCTTTTTGACCTAAAAATCCTGTAATTGGACTATAGCCTCCAATTCCGATTAACTCTAAATCGCTTAATGCAATATTGTCTATCTCTATTTCCTTAACTATACTCGTATAATCGTAGTTTGGTTGATATAAATTTACTAATTCTCCACCATGTGCTTGAATAGAACTCATTACAAAATCCTCCTTAGTTAGTTTTAAATATAAAAGTACTTGGTTTAAGCAGTTATTTTTCTTTTTTTATCTCTTAAACTTGTTTTCTTTTTATTCGTTGTTTTAGTTAGGCTAATAATACCCATTGTGGCAATACATCCACTTACTAGCACAATAAATGAATAAAAGTCACTTTCAAGTACCAATTTAACAAGACCATATGAAATAACAAGTGAAAAAACCGGAGAAACAATCCACACTTTCAGCATTTGAGCAATAACTCTGCTTTGCTCTTTTGTAAACCCGCTTTTAGCAGCGCCAATTCCAATAATGGATGAAGTTGTCACTTGTGTTAACGGAACAGGAAGGCCAAAGATCGAAGCAGCTGTAACAAGTGAAGCTCCTGTTCCAGAGATAATGCAACCTTCTCCAATCGAAAAATTCGTAATTTTCTTTCCGTTTGTTTCAATAACGCGATCTCCTAATAATAGAGCCCCCGCTGCAACAGCAATTCCGCCCGCTACAACACCTGTTGTTGTACTAATCATCCCTGCCCCTACTAGTGGCCCAACTGCATTCGCAACATTGTTCATACCAGCTGAAAAAGCTTCAAAAAAACCTGTTGCAATCACTAGCACAGTCAGAGGTTTCTTCCATCTTTCCGTTTCCGTTGTTTCATCATACTTACTCTTTCTTTTGAGTAGCCAACCAAATAAAAAGGCAATAAGAAACGAAACGACAGGTACAATCACCCAAAAAGACATAATAACAAGTAATTTTTGAAGATAAATTGATTGATAGGCAATTCCAACCCCCACAACTGATCCTACTGTTACTTCACTTGTGGAGAGCGGAATACCGATTAAATTTGCAAAGAACAGCGATGATGTTGCTGAAGCAAGAATAATAATCACCAGTTCTACTGTTAATATCTTCTCCGGTACAATACCAGATCCAATGGTTTTTACGACTTCTCCTCCACCAACGATAGCACCTAGTAAAATTCCAAAAGCACAAATGGCCAACGCTAATTTCCGGTGCCGAACAGCACCTGAACCATAAGATACTCCCATAGCAGCTGCTGCCCCACTTGCTCCAATATTCATTGCAAAAAAAAGCGCTATCGCAAAAGCAATGTAAACAAGCATAAATTATTCAGCTCTTTCATTTAAGATTCATGTAAGCCACACTCAACCTTTTTTGTCCCTGCCCATCTTCCTGACCGTAAATCATCCATGTTATAGGCAGGGGCTGTACAGGGCTCACAGCCAATACTTGGATAGCCTTGGTCGTGTAGTTTGTTATATGGAAGATTGTGCTTGTATACATACCGCCATATTTCTTTCCAAGACCAATGAATTAAAGGACACACTTTTATTTTTTTAAATTTCTCATCTTTATTAAGAAACTCTGTTTTACTTCTTGATTCAGACTGTTCTCTTCTTAATCCAGAAATCCAGGCATCATAAGGATCCAACGCTTCTTTTAAAGGAATAATTTTTCTTATTTGACAACAAAGATTCGGTTGTGTTTTCCAAAGTTTATCTCCATGCTCTTGCGCTTGCTGTTCTAATGTTAAATTTGGCTTTTTTAGCTGAATGCGCAAATCTGGAAAACGTTCCTTAATTGCATCAATCACTTCGTATGTTTCTTTAAAATGTAGACCCGTATCTAAGAATACAATGTCAGCATCTTTCTTTACTTTTGAAATTAAATCTATTAAAACAATTCCTTCAATCCCAAAACTGGATGCATAAATAAGAGAATCTCCATATTGTTCATATGCCCACTTTAATCCTGCTAAGGCGCCTTTCGTTTCATCTTCTGTATTAAAAGATGGAAACGAGCCATTCCAATCTTGATACGTATACGAACTTTCCATTTTCTCCACTCCAATACATTGTTATCCAATAAAAAAAGACGGTTTTACCCTTTTAAAAAGGGTAAAATCGCCTCTAGTTTGTCTAGTCAGCAGCTATTATTTAATTCTTACCTTTTCATTTTTTTCAAGCTGTACAACCTTCCCGTCCTGTATGACAAGTGTGATTGATCCATATTTCATATCAGCCAACATTTTCTCTACACTTGCAAAAATAGAATTCAAATCAGGGTTTTGTGCCATCACAGTCCCTCCTCAATTTTTAACAGTATATTCATCCTCTTGATTTTTTTTACAAAGACAAAAAGTCTTTCACCCCTGAAAGACTGATTAGGCAACAACTTCCACCTTATCTTCCAAAATGAGGATCATTTTGTTGGAGTTAGCACCTTGCTTCCTGCGCAGGTTACTGGGCTTCAATGGACCAATTCCCTCCACCACTCTCGATAAGTATTTTTTAAAATTTTAGCA
Organism: Priestia megaterium; assembly: GCA_008180335.1. Lineage (GTDB taxonomy): Bacteria > Bacillota > Bacilli > Bacillales > Bacillaceae_H > Priestia > Priestia megaterium_B. The sequence goes on along the minus strand of VTEF01000009.1, from coordinate 60,155 downwards.
TATTTAGAATATTTGTCAATAACTAAAAATAATTTATCCGATAAGAAAACTATACTTTAAATTAACAGAAGTATCTATTAGTTAATTAAAATAATATATGTAAATGATTACTTTCTTGTGTATGATCAAAATCAATCATGTGAAAACCACAACAGCCAGTATCTTTTTCCTGTGATGTATAGATCTATCACTTTTCTAACTTCACTACATAGTACTGAACTTTATAAGCTTTGGATCATTTGCGGCATATTAAAAAAATTTCACCTACTTAGAGATACGCATAATTTCAAAAATGTAGCACACATTACAGATAATCATTATTTGTAGATTGGAGCTATGCAAATGGAGGGTTACTCTTTTCAGCTAGACGACGTAATCAAAAAGAGTTTACAAGACCATTTAAACCAAATATCAGTAGAAGCCAACAAAATTCTTACACATTTAGACAGTGATAATCATTGCATTTTATGTGATTTTGAAGATCTGCGTAAGTTATTTCAAGGTGTTCAGTCTACAGCTGCGTCTTATTACTTGCGTCATTACTTATCTCCTTATACATGCGAATATGCTTCTCTTTCACTAGCGATTCACAACTTGTCAGAGAAACGTCATGGAGCGCTTATTGTCATTGAACGCCAAGAGTCTGTTGATCATTTAATCCAAAAAGGAATTCCCATCCATGCCCCCGTTACCTCTACTCTTGTTGAAACGCTTTTTTATCCGGGAAGTCCGTTGCATGATGGAGCCTTGTTAATTCGTCAAAATCAAATCATTTCTGCAGCAAATGTATTACCTCTTTCTTCCGTTATCGTTCAACATAAAAAATTAGGAACACGCCATCGGGCAGCTATCGGCATGTCTGAGCTATGCGATGCGCTTATTCTCGTTGTATCTGAAGAAACAGGAAAAATTTCATTTGCACTTAAAGGAAGCTTATATCCAATTCATTCTAGTAAAAACGCGTTATAGAAAGGGAAATTCTAATTATAATTTATACTATATCTTATGGATATATCGGTTCATCGATAAAAAATACTTATTATCCGGTTGCCTTCTACGTTATAGACAAGCTATAATACATTAATGTAAGAAAATCTTACATAAGATCAGAAAAGAATCATTTCTCGCTGAATGATTCTTTTCTGAGTGCTTATTATCACTACATTAGGAAAGGTGACTAGATATGCTCGAGTCGATATCAACTACTCTCAATAATGTCGTGGGAGATATTAACAACATTTTGTGGACATATGTGTTAATCGCACTGTTACTTCTTATCGGATTGTATTTTACCGTTCGTACTAAATTCGTTCAATTTCGTTATATAAAAGAAATGATTCGATTGCTTGGGGAAGGGGCAACAGCTAGTAGAAAGCAAAAGAAAGGAATTACATCCTTTCAAGCATTTGCTATTAGTACAGCAGCACGTGTTGGTACAGGAAACTTAGCAGGTGTTGCATCAGCTATTGCATTAGGAGGCCCAGGTGCAGTCTTTTGGATGTGGGTTGTAGCATTAGTTGGCTCTGCATCCGCATTTGTAGAAAGTACACTTGCTCAAATTTACAAAGTAAAAGATAAAGATGGTTTTCGAGGCGGACCTGCTTATTATATGGAAAAAGGATTAAACAAACGCTGGATGGGTGTACTCTTCTCCATTCTTATTACTATTTCGTTTGGATTAGTATTCAATTCCGTACAATCAAACACCATTTCGCTTGCATTTGAAGAAGCATTTGGTTTAAATCGCCTAGTAATCGGGATCGTTATCACAGCCATTTTTTCAATTCTTATTTTTAGAGGCATTAAAATTATCGCTAAAGCTTCAGAAGTTATTGTAGTTATTATGGCTGTTATCTATATTGGACTAGCTATTATTGTTTTAGCTCTTCATATAACAGAGGTTCCTGCTATGTTTGCTTTGATTTTTAAAAGTGCATTTGGCTTTGAAGAAGCATTTGCAGGTGCAATTGGTGCAGCCATTATGAATGGGATTAAACGCGGGTTATTCTCTAATGAAGCTGGTATGGGTAGTGCACCAAATGCAGCCGCTGCTGCATCAGTTACTCACCCTGCAAAGCAAGGTTTAATTCAAGCTTTAGGTGTCTTTACAGATACATTAATTATTTGTAGCTGTACAGCATTTATCGTTCTATTATCAGGCGCTTATACTACTCCTGGACTTGAAGGAATCCAATTAACTCAGACGGCTCTAAGCACCCATATTGGTGGTTGGGCTGTGCAATTTATTGCGGTTATCTTATTCTTATTTGCTTTTAGCTCACTTGTAGGCAACTATTATTATGGAGAAACGAATATTGAATTTTTAACTTCGAATAAGGTTTGGTTAACTGTATACCGCCTAGGTGTTATTGCCATGGTATTATTCGGTTCTGTTGCAAGCTTAGGTGTAGTCTGGGGGTTAGCAGATCTGTTCATGGGGATAATGGCTATTGTCAACTTAATTGCGATTTTCTTATTAGGAAAAATTGCGATTGCAGCACTCAACGATTACATGGCTCAACGAAAAGAAGGAAAAGATCCTGTTTTTCATAAAGATCGTATCCAAGGGCTCGAGAATGTGGAATACTGGGATGCTCCTAGTAAAGCTGACAACTAATTATTTAGTAGATAAATATAGTAGTTGAAACTTCTCATAAATTGAAGACAAAAAAGACAATCAGAAAGATTGTCTTTTTTGTTTGACTTCATTTTTCTTTATTTTTAAAATATTCTTTGTATTTTAGCGTATGAAGGGATGAAGATAATTATGGCGATCTTAGGTTTTGAACATGTAGGCATTCAAGTTAAAAACATCATTGAATCTATTGAGTTTTATACAAAAATTATCGGGCTAGATTTACTTGAACAAATTCCTCATACCGATCCATCTTTAAAACTAGCATTTCTAGGACTAGATGGAAACGTGATTGTCGAACTAATTGAAGGTTATAATGCTGATTTACCGGCTGAAGGAAAAGTACATCATTTTGCTTTACAAGTAGATGATATTGAAGAAGAACGTCATCGTTTACGAATGAAAAAGGTTTCATTTGTTGATGAAGAAATCATCACACTTCCTAACGGAGCCAAATATTTATTTTTCTATGGTCCAGATGGCGAGTGGATTGAATATATGCAATTAAAAAAGCAGTAAATAGTCTTATACCTCAAACTTAAAATGGTCATACTGCTAATAGACCATAATGTTGGAGGGTTTTCTTATGATCGACTGGCTTCTTTTTCGATTTTTTCGTCGTTCTATACTAATTCGTTTGTTGCTTATTATTACATGTATTGTTGTCTTGTTTGGAACGGTTATACATGTGATTGAACCACAGACTTTCTTAACTATTTTTGATGGTATTTGGTGGGTAATCATTACGATTTCAACAATTGGATATGGTGATTTTGTACCAAGTACATTTCTAGGGAGAACCATCGCCATCTTTTTAATCTTAATTGGGACAGGTTTTATCACGACTTACTTTGTGACTCTAGCGACGATTGCTGTATCTAAAGAGAGTGCGTATTTAGAAGGTAATTTAAAATTTATAGGGGAGAACCACCTAATTATTATTGGATGGAATGAACGCGCCAAACTTGTAATCGAAGAGTATAAAAAAGCTTTTCACAAAGAAGTCATCGTTCTTATCGATGAAACATTACTAAGAAATCCAATGATTTGCGATCGTGTACATTTTATAAAAGGCAGCCCTTCTCACCATGAAACACTAGAATTAGCTAATGCAAAAAAAGCCAAAAAAGTATTAGTGACAGCTGATCAACATAAAACTGAAGAATATGCTGACATGAATACACTTGTGACACTTGTTGCGCTACGCGGTGTAAATCCTTCAATCTACAGTATCGTAGAATTATTAACAGAGAAACATATTCGAAATGCAGAAAATATTGGTGTAAACGAGATTATTAAAACAAATGAACGAATTAGCCATATCATGTATGAACATATCTTTGTTAAAAAGCTAGAAGGATCCAACAGCAACTAAATGCTGCTAGCTTTTTAACGCTTCTTCTGCTTCTAACAGCAACTCTTTTCCTAAAGAAATATATTCATCCGGGAACGTTGCATCAGAATCTTGCGGTTCAGCAAATTGATTAAACGATGCATTAACGTTTCCCACATGTACATGATCATCTAACCCAACTTGATACTTATGAGAAAGTAAGTAAGGTGTTCCAATTTGAACAGTTGTTCCTTGAGAATCAAGTTGGCCATCCATCGCTTGAAAAGGAATACGTAAAAATTGATAACCGACTTTATCATCTAGCTTGTAGTCAAACGAGCCATGATCGTAATCCCAGTTTCCACCAATTATATATCCTAACGGCTTTAAGGTCCGCTCTAATTGATATAGCTTAAATAATGATCCTTCTAGTTTTGAAGGTAATTCAATCATTTTATCCCCTCCTTATTTTTAACATCTCCTTTTTTAAACAATTTATCCTATGATCTCTCAAGAATATTTTCCCTCTCCTTTTTTCCCCTTGTTAAACTAATGAAAAAGTACACTCCATATGGAGTGCACTTCTTGAGAATGCTTTTACCTATTCATTTCATACTAGCAAACAAAATTTTGCGTATTATTTTAAACGCTTTTCTAGCTCTGCTTTCTTTTCCTCAAATCCAGGTTTACCTAGTAAAGCAAACATATTTACTTTATAAGCTTCTACACCCGGTTGATCAAATGGATTTACACCTAATAAATAACCACTCATTGCACAAGCTTTTTCAAAGAAGTATACAAGGTAGCCGAATGTGAATTCATCTAAAGACGGAATACTCACTACTAAGTTTGGTACTCCTCCATCTGTATGAGCAAGCATCGTTCCTTGGAATGCTTTTTTATTTACAAAATCAACTGTTTCGCCAGCTAAATAATTTAAACCATCTAAGTCAGCTGCATCTTCTTCAATAGTTAACTCATGGCGAGCTGTTTCAACTTGTACAATTGTTTCAAATAGGTCACGACGTCCTTCTTGTACATATTGACCTAATGAGTGTAGATCTGTTGAAAAATTTGCTGAGGAAGGATAAATCCCTTTTTGGTCTTTCCCTTCACTTTCACCAAATAACTGCTTCCACCACTCAGCAAAATATTGAAGAGCTGGCTCATAGTTAATTAACATTTCAATTGTTTTCCCTTTGTTATAAAGAACATTTCGAACAACGGCATATTGATACGCTGCGTTCTCTTCTAATTCAGATTTAGCAAAGGCTTCTTGAGCTGATGCTGCTCCTTTCATCATCTGTTCGATATCAAGTCCTGCTGCTGCAATTGGCAAAAGACCAACAGCTGTTAATACTGAATAACGACCACCTACATCATCTGGAATAACGAATGTTTCATATCCTTCTTCATCCGCTAATGTTTTAAGCGCTCCACGTGCTTTATCCGTTGTTGCATAAATACGTTGACGTGCTTCTTCTTTTCCATATTTATCTTCTAACAATTTACGGAAAATACGGAATGCAATTGCCGGTTCTGTTGTTGTACCAGATTTTGAAATGACATTAATTGAGAAATCTTTCTCTTTTAATACATCCATTAAGTCTTTCATGTATGTAGAACTAATGTTATTACCTGCAAAAATAACTTGAGGTGTTTTGCGTTGCTCTTTTGACAAAGTGTTATAAAAAGAGTGTTGTAACATTTCAATGGCAGCACGCGCTCCTAAATAAGAGCCACCGATACCAATTACAATTAAAACGTCTGAATCGCTTTTAATTTTTTCTGCACTCTTTTGAATACGTGCAAATTCTTCTTTATCATAGTCAGTAGGTAAATTAACCCAACCCAAAAAGTCATTACCTGCACCTGTCTTTTCATGAATTGAATGGTGAGCTACTTTTACTGCATCACGTAAGTATGTAAGTTCATGTTCACCAAAGAATGATAGAGCATTTGAATAATCAAAACGAACATGTGTCATATTTTGTTCCTCCATTAAAGTTATCTTTACTCTTCACTTTATCGAAACCGATAGCTGAATTCAAGTAAATACATTTCTGAAAACGTATACATGTTTATTTTTTTAATTCCTTCTCACTATATACTTTTTTTATTTAACGATAAAGCCAGTAAAGAAGTCCACTCATAAAACCAATGATTGCCCTGCAACATAGTTTATTTTTACATATAAATAAAAAACGGCTCAAAGATATTACTTTAACCGTTTTTTAAGTTAAATCTTATTTTATTCATATTTATTCACTTTACTCAAGAATTGATTTTCCTTGCGAGATAACATAGTTGGTCGCACCTATTTTAACATACTCTCTTGGTTTATAAGGCGGCAAAGCAAGAGACCGTTCAACAATAGTCGCATCAGTAGTTGCTGATAACTGTTGATAATCTGCAGGAATCATATTCATTTGCTGTTGTTCTTTCTCTTTCAACTGTTGATTAAGAAAAAAACAGCCAATAAATAAGAAGCTGAAAATTGAAGAACTAACTACTATTTGCTTGAGATACACTTCCATCACCTCATTATTAGGGTGACAAATTTTCTCCTTTTTATTCAAAAAAATTTTTTTCACGTTTCTGACGACGAGTTTCTATTTATTTAATAAGCCAGGTTAAAATCGTTGATACTACTGAGTAGTATGGATGCAAGCGTGGCCAAATTATTATATAATCGTTTCTAGAAAATCTATTTTGCTGGATGTCACAAGGAGGTTTGTGTTTTGTCATGGTTACACCTGGTGATTTTATCACCTTTTTTATTAGCACTTTTTATTCCCTTTCTGTATAAATCTTTTAGGCAGGTTCATACAGGTTGGTTTGTTCTACCACTACCACTTGTGCTATTCATCTATTTCACTCAGTACATTAGTGGTGTATCGAACGGGAATGCGTATTTATATTCATTAAAATGGATACCTAGTCTTGGGATTAATTTTGATATCTATATCGATGGACTAGGTTTGCTTTTTGCCTTACTAATTACCGGTATCGGATCATTAGTTATTCTTTATTCAATCTATTATTTGTCAAAAACAAAAGAAGCATTGAATTCCTTTTATGTTTACTTGCTCATGTTTATGGGGGCAATGCTAGGCGTAGTTTTATCTGACAACCTAATCGTCTTATACAGTTTTTGGGAACTGACAAGTCTTTCATCTTTCCTTTTAATTGGCTATTGGTATCAACGAGAAAAATCTCGCTATGGTGCTCAAAAGTCCATGCTTATTACTGTGTTCGGCGGGCTTTCAATGCTTGCAGGGATGGTTCTTCTCTATTTAATGAGCGGGACATTCAGTGTGCGTGAAATGGTAGCCAACTTAGATGTCATTACATCAGGTTCTTTCTTCATCCCAGCAATGATTTTAATCTTGCTTGGTGCTTTTACCAAATCAGCACAATTTCCATTTCACATATGGTTACCTGATGCAATGGAAGCTCCAACGCCAGTCAGTGCATACTTACATTCTGCCACGATGGTTAAAGCAGGGATTTATCTACTAGCAAGATTAAGTCCCATTTTTGCAGATGATGCTGTATGGTTCGTTGCTGTTTCAAGCGTCGGAATTGTCACTTTATTCTGGGGCTCATTCTCAGCTGTCAAACAAACGGATTTAAAGAGTATATTAGCCTTTTCAACAATTAGTCAACTTGGATTAATTACCTCATTGATTGGTGTTGGAAGTGCTGCGCTTCACTATGATTTTTTAGATGACAACATTTATGTAGTAGCAATTACAGCTGCTGTCTTTCATTTAATCAATCATGCAACATTTAAAGGCAGTTTATTTATGGTTGTAGGAATTGTCGATCACGAAACAGGAACACGTGATATTCGCAAATTAGGCGGATTAATGAGTTTCATGCCTGTCACATTTACAATTGCGGTCATTGGTGGATTTTCAATGGCTGGACTCCCACCATTTAATGGATTTTTAAGTAAAGAAATGTTTTTTACGGGCATGGTAAATGTCACAAAAATGGATATTTATAACGTAGAGACCTGGGGCATATTATTCCCAGTTCTAGCATGGGTCGGAAGTGTATTTACATTTATTTATAGTATGATGCTAATATTTAAAACATTTACAGGTAAATACCAGCCAGAGAAATTAAAGAAAAAACCACATGAAGCACCTATAGGAATGCTTATTTCACCTGTTATTCTTGCTTCATTGGTTATCATTTTTGGCTTCTTTCCAAACTTATTGGAGTCAAGCATTATTGAGCCGACAATGGCCTCTATTGCACCACGTTTATTAGAAACTGGTGAACAGTTTCATGTTCATATTACATTTTGGCACGGATTTACCCCAGAACTGTTTATGACAATTGGTGTAATTGGGATTGGGATTTTATTATTTATAACCCTTGAGAAATGGAGAAAAGTATACACGCTCTTCCCTGAGTCCATTACTTTGAATAATGCTTATAACAAAGGACTATCAGGAATGGAAAAAAGCTCAAACCGTGTTATGCGATTTTTTATGACGGGGTTCATTAGAGACTATTTGCTCATTATTTTTACGTTTATCGGCGTAATGGTGCTAGCAGTCCTTTTCACACAAGACGCTTTTTCTATCGATCCATCAAACACTGCTTCTATTGGCGTTTACGAAGCAATTCTAGCGTTTATCATGGTTGCAGGGACAGCTACTACATTATTAGCTAAATCACGGTTAACAGCGATTATTTCTCTTGGCGTTGTCGGCTATACACTAGCTCTGTTTTTCGTTTTATTCAGAGCACCAGACTTAGCGCTGACACAATTGGTTATTGAAACAGTATCTGTAGCTCTTTTCTTGCTATGCTTCTACTACTTGCCAGAGTTTAAAACGAAAAAAATTCGGTTAAAGTTTCATTTGCCAAACTTTATTGTTGCGTTATTAGTCGGCATTACTGTTACACTAATTGGAATTTCATCAAATAGTACAAAATTATTTGATTCCATCTCACAATATTTCATTGAAAATAGTTATAAAGAAGCAGGTGGCGAAAACATGGTTAATGTCATACTTGTAGACTTCCGTGGATTCGATACATTATTTGAGATTGCCGTATTATGCATTGCAGCTCTAGGCATTTATAGCATGATCCGCTTGCGACTAGCAAAGGAGGATAAATGATGAAAAGAAATGATTTGATTTTACAAACCACAACAAAAGTTGTAAGTTTTATCATTATCATCTTTGCTATTCACCTCTTTTTTGCAGGTCATTACACACCTGGCGGAGGATTCATTGGAGGGCTGACGACCTCTGCTGCTCTTGTTTTACTGTTACTAGCATTTGATATCAAAACAGTCTCGAAAGTAATTCCATTTGATCATAAAAAGATAGCAGCCTCGGGGCTGTTGCTCGCTTTATTAACAGGAATCGGATCATTTATATTTAAAGCTCCGTTTCTTACACACACATATGACTATTTCGATCTTCCTATACTGGGAAAAACAGCGCTAGCAACAGTCGTTTTGTTTGACCTTGGCGTCTATCTCGTAGTTGTAGGTGTAACAATGACCATTATTCAAACGATTGGAGAGAGCGAATAATGGAAATATTGATGTCGATTGTGGCAGGAATTCTATTCACTGCCGCTGTGTATCTTATGTTATCGCGTAGTTTATTGCGCATTATTATTGGAACAGGTTTACTAAGTCACGGTGCACATTTGCTAATATTAACAATGGGTGGACTTAAAGGCGGCACTGTACCTCTACTTGGAGAGCATGCTGCTTCTTATACAGACCCTCTTCCCCAAGCATTGATTTTAACAGCAATTGTTATTAGCTTTGGGGTTACTTCCTTTTTCCTTGTATTAGCCTATCGTGCTTATCAAGAACTTGGAACAGACGATATGGACAAGTTAAGGGGACATGAAGATGATGAATAATTTTGTAATCATTCCACTGCTTATCCCGTTTGTTGTAGGTGTTGTACTTATATTTTTTAAAGACAATATTAAACTTCAAAGGATAATCAGTACGTTATCACTAGTAGTTACGACAGGCTTTTCAGCTTATCTTGTACACCTTGTATATACCGAAGGGATTTTAACTCATAAGCTTGGAGATTGGGATCCTCCCTTTGGGATTATACTCGTTGCAGATATGTTCGCAGCACTTCTTGTCTTAACGGCAAGTATCGTTACGCTGTGCTGTGTATTATTTGCTTTTCGCTCTATTGGTGAACAGCGTGAACGTTTTTACTTTTATACACTGGTTCAATTTTTATTAGTTGGGGTATTCGGGGCATTTTTAACAGGTGATATTTTTAACTTATTTGTTTTCTTTGAAGTCATGTTAATGTCATCTTATGCCTTGATCGTCATCGGAGGAACAAAAGCTCAATTAAGAGAATCTATTAAGTATATTCTTGTGAACGTAATCTCTTCTGCATTGTTTGTTATCACTGTTGCTTATTTATATGCTGTAACAGGAACATTAAACATGGCTGACTTGTCTCAGCGTGTTGCAGAAGTAAATCAACCTGGCATTTTAACAACCATTGCAGTCCTTTTCTTTATTGTATTTGGATTAAAAGCTGCTTTATTTCCAATGTATTTCTGGTTACCAGGTTCTTATAGTGCGCCTCCTCCGGTTGTTACTGCCCTATTTGGTGCATTGCTTACGAAAGTTGGAATCTATTCCATTTTTCGTACGTTTACACTCATCTTTTATCACCATCCAGAGCTGACTCATCAAATTATCGGATATACAGCCCTATTAACGATCGTAATCGGATCCATTGGAGCAATTGCTTATTCGGATATAAATAAAATTTTAATTTATAATATTATTATCGCAGTCGGTGTTATTGTATATGGTGTAACACTGACAACACCGGCAGGAATAGAAGGTGCCATCTATTACCTGATTCACGATATGATTATTAAAGCAGGTTTATTTTTATTAGGCGGAGCGATTATCGCGATCACAGGCACAACAAAACTAAAAGAAATGGGTGGATTAATTCAGCGTCACCCTCAACTCGCTTGGATGTTTTTTATCGCTACTATTTCATTAGCAGGAATTCCTCCTTTAAGTGGGTTTATCGGCAAATTCCTGCTTATAAGAGGGGGATTGGAATCAGGGAGCTACACATTTGTTATTGTGCTATTAGTCTCTAGTCTTATGGTTCTTTATTCAGCAATGAAAATCTTTATGAACTGTTTCTGGCGTGCGCCAAAGTTAACAGCAGAGCAAGAAAAAGGCACAACAAAAGGATTGTTATATCCATCAGTGATTTTGCTTGCGATATCTGTATTTTTAGGATTAGGTGCGGAAGTTGTATATCCTTATATTTCAATGGCAGCTGAAACACTCATGGACCCTTTTATTTATATCCAATCGGTGTTAAAGGAGTAGATCTGCATGTCATTTCAACTATTATTAAATGTTATCATCGCATTTACTTGGATGTTCTTAAGAGGCATTTGGACAGGACCCTCTTTTCTGATCGGCTTTTTCTGGGGAGCTGTCATCATTTTTACATTTAGACGCTTTTTCCATCAACGTTTTTATTTAGAAAAAATTTATGCAATCGTGAAATTGCTGCTTATTTTTCTACGTGAACTATTTAAATCTAACATTGCGGTTATTCAAGATGTTCTGCGTCCAAAGTTAAAATTACAGCCGGCCATCTTCGCTATGCCAACCCGACTTGAGAAAGATTGGGAAATTACCACTCTTTCTCTATTAATTACACTTACACCCGGGACGTTAGTCATTGACGTATCAGATGATAACTCAACGCTTTATATTCATGCAATGAATACAGACGATATTGATGAAGTAATTAAAGACATTCAGCATACATTTGAAAAAGCCATTATGGAGGTGAGCCGCTAAATGTTAGACATCTTATTAAATATTTCGCTTATTCTCATCTCCGCTTCTACAATTGGATATGTATATCGCATTATAAAAGGACCTTCGACAGCTGACAGAGCTATGGCTCTTGATGCCATTGGAATTAATATCATTGCTGTAACAGCCATTTTATGTATCGTGTTACGAACAGAATCATTTATAGAAGTTATTTTGCTTCTTGGGATTATCGCATTTGTCGGAACTGTTGCATTCTCGAAGTTTTTAGAGAAAGGGGAGATCATTGAATATGACAGAAATCAGTGAATTTATTGTGGGGATTATTATTCTAATGGGCTCTCTTTTAACCGTTGTGACAATGATTGGACTCGTTCGTTTACCTGACACATATACAAGAAGTCATGCAGCTTCTAAAAGTGCGACATTAGGTATTTTACTCATTTTAGTTGGGTGTCTACTATTCTTTTGGATCGAAGAAGGTCACATAAATGGACAATTGCTTTTAGGGATTGTATTTATCTTTATTACATCTCCGATTGCAGGACACTTATTAGGAAGAGCAGCTTATTATAGTGGTGTTCCTCTTTCGAACAAAACCGTACGAGATGATTTAAAAACAAAACAAAAAAAACATAGTGTTCACTAACATTAAGCTTTGTGATAACAACCTAAAAAAGCCATGCATTTGCTGCATGGCTTTTTCAATATTAAAGAATATGTTTATAAAGAAGCTCTTAAAATAGCTAAGACATCTTCACGCTGTAGCTTTTTAAAACGGCCAAATTCTCCTTTTGCCATTGCACGATCAGCCATAAGCTCTAACTTATCTTCACCGATACCATAGTCTGCTAAACGAGTTGGTGCACCTAAGCTTGTCCAGAATTCACGTAGCTTCTCTACACCTTCAAGAGCCGCTTCTTTATCTGTTTTACCTTCTGGATTTACATTAAATACCCGAATCGCCAATTGTTTAAAGCGTCCCACATTTTCATCCATCACATGCTTCATCCAGTTAGGGAAAAGAATCGCCAAGCCTCCTGCATGCGGTATATCATAAACAGCCGAGACAGCGTGCTCAATATTATGACTTGCCCAATCACCTTGGTGCCCCATTTGTAACATCCCGTTTAAAGCAATCGTACCATTATATAAGATGGTTTCACGTAATTCATAGTTCTCTAAGTCCTTCACTAACTGAGGTCCTGTTTCAATGACTGTTTGAAGAACTCCTTCACACATGCGATCTTGAAGCGGGGTATTTGTCGCATCATGAAAATATTGCTCAAACACATGACTCATCATATCAACCATACCGTAAACTGTTTGGTCTTTTGGAACTGTAAATGTATTTACCGGATCTAGAATTGAAAACTGAGGAAATGTTACTGGACTTCCCCAACCGTATTTTTCATTTGTTTCCCAATTTGTAATAACTGATCCTGCATTCATTTCTGAACCTGTAGCTGCAAGTGTTAACACTGTTCCAAACGGTAAAGCCTCTGTTGCAACTGCTTCACGATTGATAATGTCCCATACATCACCATCATATTTTGCACCAGCTGCAATGGCTTTTGTACAGTCGATTACGCTTCCTCCACCTACTGCTAATAGAAATTCGATATTATGCTCTTTACAAAGTTCAATTCCTCGTCTTACAGTTGTTAAACGTGGATTAGGCTCTACACCTGCTAATTCATAAACTTCAGCATCGATTGCTTTTAAGTGTGACATTACCTTGTCGTACAGACCGTTCCGTTTAATGCTGCCTCCACCATATACCACTAATATCTTTTTGCCAAAGCGACTTGCTTCTGTCTGCAATTGTTCTAATTGGTCTTTACCAAAGATTAATTTTGTTGGATTATAAAATGTAAAGTTTTTCATAAAACTCCTCCTCACAAGCAACATTATGACGAACAGAAAATTAGATGTAAAGTAAAGTGACTTCATAAAGATTATCTCCAATTAATGAACACCCCACTCCTGCATTTATTGAAGTCTGTGTATATTTTCAATAAAAGATAACACTCTAATAAGTGAATAACTGAAGAAGGAGGTTAGCTTAAATGAGCGGTATTCAACGAATTGCACTAGTACTAACAATCATTGGAGCAATTAACTGGGGACTTATCGGATTTTTTCAATTTGACTTAGTAGCAGCAATCTTTGGCGGACAATCTTCTGCCCTATCTCGCATTATTTACGGGTTAGTTGGAATTGCTGGTTTGATTAACTTAGGATTATTATTTAAACCATCTGCTGAAGTGGAGCGTACTGAACCGAAAACAACTCATTAAAAGCAAAAGCGCATTGTCTTCTGACAATGCGCTTTCTAAACGAACATTATTTTTTAATTAAATCTTCACGGTTTGATTGCTCAATCCACTCTTCTAATTTTTCTTTTAATGTGTTGAATCCTTGAGTCGATTCAGTGTGAACAGTTGCTTGACGTTTTTTAGCCGGTTGCTTTTTAGGTGCAGCTGCAGCTTCTGTTTTTTCAGGGGCTGGCTCAGTTGCACGAATTGACAAACCAATTTTACCAGTTGACTCATCAACAGATAAAACTTTTACATTCACTTCGTCACCTACCGTTAAATGTTCATTAATATCTTTTACAAAACCATGTTTTACTTCTGAAATATGAACTAATCCTTGCGTTTCTTCATCTAAAGCAACAAATGCACCGTATGGTTGAATTCCTGTTACTTTTCCTTTTGTAACAGTACCAATTTCAAATTTTGACATATAAACACTCCTAAATACCTTTTATTTTCACCATTATAGCCAATTAAAAATTATAGCACAGTTTACAAGCTGAATCAAAAAGTAGTTGTATTTTCTTTATCATTTCCCAATTATGTAATAATTATGAAACAATTACACTTGTTGAATCTGCACGTAAAAAAGAAACCATGGTAATCCATTAGAATAATGAATTACCATGGTTTTCTTATTATAACGTATTTTTAACGAAACGACCAATCCGTTTTATGGCTTCTTCTAATGCTTCCATTGATGAGGCATACGAACAACGAATATGGCCTTCTCCTCCCTTTCCAAACACATTTCCCGGTACGACAGCTACTCGCTCTTCCATTAGCAGCTGCTCAGCAAACTGTTCAGAAGAAAGACCTGTCTTTTTTACAGATGGGAATACATAAAAAGCGCCCCCAGGTGTATGACAGGGTAAATGAATCTCATTTAATGATTTCACCATATAGTTTCGACGTCGCCGGTAGCTTTTTCTCATTTCTTCTACATCCAACGCGCCATTTTTTAGTGCCTCAATAGCCCCGTACTGTGCCATCGTAGGTGCGCACATCATCGTGTATTGATGAATTTTCAGCATCGCTTGTGCAAGTTCTGTAGGTGCACATATGTAACCTAGCCTCCACCCTGTCATTGCAAATCCCTTTGAAAATCCTGATACAATAATCGTTCTTTCTCTCATTCCGTCTAGTGAAGCAATGGATGTAAATGCTTCGTCATAGGTTAACTCAGCATAAATCTCATCTGTGAGTACTAATAAATCATGTTTTATCACGATTTCTGCAATAGCCTCTAACTCTGACTTTGATAATGAACTGCCTGTTGGATTGTTAGGTGAACAAAGGAGCAAAGCTTTTGTTTTACTTGTAATCACTTCTTCAATTTGTTCAGGCTGTAATTTAAACTGGGTTTCTGCCGTTGTTTCAACCGCGACTGGCACACCGCCTGCTAATGTAATTAAAGGGCTATATGAAACAAAATTAGGCTCTACAACAATAATTTCATCTTGTGGATTAATAATTGCCCGAAGTGCAATATCTAATGCTTGGCTGCCGCCCACTGTCACAATAATGTCTTGTTTATAATCATATGAGACATGAAATTGCTTTTTCATGTAATTCATGATTTCCATCCGCAGCTCTAGCAATCCTGCATTTGCTGTATAGGATGTATAACCTCTTTCTAGTGATAAAATACTCGCTTCTCGAACAGCCCAAGATGTGACAAAGTCAGGCTCTCCTACTCCAAGTGAAATGACATTATCCATACTTGCTGCTAAATCAAAAAATCGGCGAATACCTGATGGCTTCAGTTGCTGTACGGTTGCCGACAAGCGCTCTTTCATTATGGAGACACCACGATTCTACGATCTTCATCGCCTTGTTCATAAATCGTCCCATCATGCTTATACTTTTTCAGGATGAAATGAGTGGTAGTCGATAAGACAGAATCAAGTGTTGATAGCTTTTCAGAGACAAAGAACGCTACCTCTGACATCGATTTCCCTTCAATAATGACTGATAAGTCATATGCACCTGACATTAAATAAACCGACTTTACTTCTTGAAAGCGATAGATTCTTTCTGCAATTTCATCAAAACCCACACCTCTTTTTGGCGCGACTTTGACATCAATCATAGCCGTGACTCCTTCATGTCCATCTACCCTACGCCAGTTAATATCTGCAGAATATTGAACAATTACTTTTTCATGTTCTAACTTTTTAACAACAGCAGATGTTTCTTCTAAAGTTAAATCGACCATTTTGGCAATGCTATCTATTGAAATACGGCTGTTTTTCTCAAGGATTTCTAAAATTTCTAACTCTTTTTCTTCCAAAAACATCTTACATACCCTCCTAAAGAGCTTAAATATTCTCACTTTTTTTATTATAACAAATTAATTCATAACTTAAAGCGGTAATCAAAGCTAATACCTCAAGTTTTTGAAATGATTTTTTAAGAAGCTGTGAATACCGAAACAAAAGTGGGCAAACTACACGAAAAGATAGTTGGAGTGAAATGCAAATGAAATACGATAAAATAGCTCATTATCGTTTATTTAATAATGTAAATGTCTACTATGAACTGCATTATTATGATCCCAAAAAGCCAACTATTGTGTTTGTACATGGCTTTTTATCATCTAGTTTCAGCTTTAGACGTTTGATCCCATTACTTAAAGAACACTTTTCCATTGTTACAGTTGATTTACCTCCATTTGGACGAAGCGAAAAATCTCTTACTTTTTGTTATTCATACGAGAATCTAGCTAAAATTGTTATCGAACTGATTGACTACTTGCAGTTAAAACATGTGATCTTATCTGGTCATTCAATGGGGGGACAAATCTGCTTAAATGTGGTAAAACTGAAGCCGGAATATGTATCAAAATTAGTTTTACTATGCAGTTCTGCTTATTTAGGACGCTCACACTACGGATTAATCATGTCTTCTTATGTCCCATTCTTTTATCTTTGGATTAAAACATGGCTATCGCGAAAAGGAGTAGAAGGTAACCTTCAAAATGTTGTATTTAATCATCAACTTATTGATCAAGAAATGATTGAAGGGTATACTGCGCCATTTCTAGATGATCGTATTTTTATGTCTTTAGCTAAAATGATCAGAGATCGTGAAGGTGATTTATCCCCTTCTGATTTGCGACATATTAAACATCCTAGCTTGCTGATTTGGGGAGAGGAAGACCGTGTCGTACCTGTACATTTAGGAAAGCGGCTTTATAAAGATTTGCCAAAAGCAACGTTTATTTCTTTAAAAGAAACAGGCCACCTTTTACCCGAAGAGTCGCCTGACTGTGTACAGTCTCACATGTTAGATTTTTTATACAGCTAAAAAAGTCCTGTCAGCTGACAGGACTTTTACAGTTCACATGATGTATTATTTTTAATAAATAATAATTGTTGTGCTTTTTCTTTACAAGCTACAAGCGGAATAACTTCTTCAAAAGAAAATTCATAAATGTCCTGAATTTTCTTCGCTAATACTTGAATATCGTTATAGACATGAACGGCTTGCAACACATCTACTACTTCCGTTTCATAAGCATCTGCTCCATACCCAAGTGGGTCCCATGTTAGTAAATTATTCATTAATTGTACATTGATTTGCTGGTCTTGATTCATTGTTTCACCTTCTTTGCTTACTCTTTCTTCAGTACTTTATTGACAAGCTTTGTCATTAGCGTTCAAACTAATAGCAAACACGTTCATTTATTATTAGACGATACGTTCCTAATGTTACACCATTTTTATAAGGAGGTTCTATTTTATGACAATTCACTCTTTTGATCAATTAATTGACCGTAAAAATACTCATTCCATTAAATGGGATACAACCGATGTTTTTTTCGGAGCAACAGATGTGTTGCCTTTTTGGGTAGCTGACATGGACTTTCTTGCTCCTCCAAATGTGCTTAAAGCAATTGACCAACGTGTTAAACACGGGGTATTGGGCTATACTGTCGCAGGTAATTCAACTGCACATGCAGTTCAATCATGGGTTAAGAAACGTCATCAATGGGCTATTCAGCAAGAATGGATTTCCTACAGTCCAGGCATCGTCTTTGCTATTAGCATGGCCATTCAAGCTTACACTCAAAAAGGAGATGCAATTTTAATCCAACCTCCAGTATACACTCCTTTTTTTGAAATGGTAAAGTTGAATGACCGTCAACTTGTCGAAAGCCCATTGCGTTTTCAAAATGGTCGATATGAGATTGATTTTACTGATTTAGAAGAGAAGTTAGCAACTGGGGTTAAAATGATGATTTTATGCAGCCCTCACAATCCAGTTGGACGTGTATGGACTCAAGAGGAATTAACTAAAATTGCAAAGCTATGTAAAAAATATCACGTTCTTATTCTATCTGATGAAATTCATTCTGACCTTGTTTATAAACCGTTTGTTCATACGCCAATTAGTTCGCTAAGTGAAGATGCAGCAAATCGTACAATTACATGCATTGCTCCTAGCAAGACATTTAACATACCAGGTCTGCAAGCTTCTGCCATTATTATTCCAAACCAAGATCTTCGTGAACAATATGAAAAACAACAAAAAAAACAAGGCTTCTTTTCGCTCAGTACATTTGCCATCATCGGATTAGAATCTGCCTATTTACATGGAGAAGAATGGTTAGAAGAGCTATTAGTCTATTTAAAAGCCAATATTGACTTTACAAAAGACTTCTTTAACCGCTACCTTCCTCATTTGCCTATTGTCGAGCCTGAAGGAACATACCTTTTATGGATTGACTGTCGCTCTTTAAATCAATCAGAGGATGAATTGCATCACCTTCTCCTAAACGAAGGAAAAATAGCTGTTGAAAGAGGCTCAAAATATGGTGAGAAAGAAGGAAACAGATTCATTCGCTTAAATATTGGTTGTCCCCGTAAACAACTTGAAGAGGGACTAAACAGGATAAGAAAGGCATTTTCTACCATTTGAATAAAGCCAAAAACCACCCTCATTTCATACAAATGAGGGTGGTTTTATACTACGCTTAGGGAAGTAAGCTCGATAGGAGGAGACTAACAGCCGGTGGGTAATGAAGAACCCCACTGATTGAAGTTTCACTTTCATGGCTCTCCTTATTTCTTTGATTGATCTTTTGAGATGATCCCACATGCAATTCGAGAGCCGGAGTCACCAGCCGGTTGTGTCATTCCATCATCTTTTTTTTCTGTAATAATGATTGATGACCCCTCCATCCGTTTGATAAGTGAACCTTTCCCCTCTTTCATCGTTACCTCTGGAACAACGTCTTTACCATCAAATGTTCCATCATCTTTCGCAATTATATTTTTTAAATCACCTGCATGGGCACCTTCGGGATTTAACAGGCCGTGTTTTTTCTGATCAGGATTTAAATGATTACCTGCTGTTTTAAAACTAGGCGCTTTGCATATCCCTTTTTCATGAATATGTACACCATGTTCTCCTGGCGGAAGCCCTTCTAACTTATATGTGATCTCCACACCATCTGATTGTTCTTTAAGCTTCACTGTGCCAAGACTATCACCATCTCGATTATATACTTCTACTTCTTTATTGATTACTTCCTTCTCCATACACCCGGCTACAAAAACAAAGGGAATACAACTTGCTAACAGTAACTTCTTCATGTTGCCCTCCAATCACAGATTCACCTACAAGCATTGGTTTACCTTTCCATAGATTGTCCAGCAACAAATGGTTTTAAACGCTTACATTAAAACTGCTAAAATTTTGATGAATTGCTCCTTTTTTTAGCTATCATTTCTTCTTCAAGCTGTTTCGCTTTTTGTTCTTCCTTTCTAGAAATAACAATAACAAAGCGCCATGCAAGTACAGCACCTACTGTAAAAATTCCCATCCAGATAAAAGCGGGAATATACTCTGATTTATCTTCTGGAAAATACAAAAATAAAGCGATAATAAGTGATTGTTTCAAGTTTATTCATCCTTTCATATGAACAAGGGAATACGATGGTTTATAATAAAGAAAACGTTCCCTTTAGAATGTTTCTTTGTAAATTTACTTACTACACAAGACAGGAGGCATGTACAATGGAATTTCAAATTGGCGAAACAGTAACTGCCATTTACAAAACAGGTAAATACATTGGAGAAATCTCGCAAATACGCGATCAACATTACGTCGTTCGTATTAAAGCTATTTTAAAACATCCTCAACAAGGTGATTTACACAACCCAAATCAAGTAGACGTTCCATTTTTTCATGAACGAAAAGCATTAGCATTTCACGAACAAGCTAATATACCAAAGAAAATGGTACATCTTTATAAAGAGGATATACCTGATTATAAAGCATCATTAAAACAGGCACTGCAAAAGTTAATGGATGAATTGTCTGAAACGGACACCCATTACTCAACAGCTAGCTTAAATCACCTACATCAACTTCAAAAAGAGTATTTTCCAAACTAACTAAAAAGCCAAATCCACATATACGTGATTTGGCTTTTATAATGCAAATTTGTTCAACACTTTTGAAAAGTCAATTCGGTCTCCAATCGTTGTAGGCTCTGGCTTTTGTAAATACCGTTTGTCTTGTTCAACAAGCTTAAAAATATTAAAAGTAGTGAACGCATCATCAATTGCACAATGATGCTTTCCAGTGCCTTCTTTTCCATATTCTTGAACAGCCTTCCATAGTCCTGTTTGGTTTTGGTCGCCAAAAAAACGTTTGTATTCCATCGATAAATCAACCTCTTTTCCTTTAAAAGGGAATTTTAAGTTATTTTTTTGACAACATTGCCTTAAAACTTTCATATCCATATTTCCCCATGTAATAACCGTACTATTTTCATATATCGAAAGCCTTTCAATCAACTGTTTCATTGTAATTCCTTCATCTACTTGCTTTTGTTGAATATGAAGAAATGATTTGCAACGCTCAGTTAATCGCGGAAAATTTGTTGGTTGTACATAAGAGGAAAATCGATCGTATATTTCTTGATTGGTAACCGCTACTAAACCGACCTCAATAATCTCTGGAAAGAATCCTTTTGGGTACCCTTTGTACTCTGGCATGGTAAATTCAAAGTCAATGAATACATACTGATGGTTATGGTTCAATTTTATCACCCCTTTTAAAATAAACCGCACAAATAAACTACTATATATTATATCATGTTTATTGAAAGGATAGGCTTATTTCCACTTATATTTTATAATATTATGAATATTCTCTTTATCAAATAAAAAGAATCCTTTGTTATTACTATATTCCAAAGCATGTCTATATGATTAGGGTAATTGCCATATCTTTTATGAATTTATGTATAAGAATTTACCTTTCTCTTCTAAACACGATGCATTTCTTACAATAAAGCAAAGCCAATGCGCCTTAAAACATTCTCTACTTGCTAAACCTTTTAACTGAGTGCTCTTTTCTTATAGAGTCCGCCTGTTTCACTTCGGCAAAATAGCAAGTGTACAACGAGAAATACAAATTAACTGATCCTGCTCATCTACGATTTTAACTTCCCATATTGCTGTTTTCTTTCCTTTATGAAGAGGTATTCCTATTGCTCTTACAATCCCTTCTTTTTTCCCGCGCACGTGGTTTGCGTTAATTTCTAACCCCACACATAATTCTCGCTGTGGATCAATACTTTTAAATGCACCTAAACTTGCAACTGTTTCTGCTAGAGCAACTGACGCTCCTCCATGCAATAAGCCAAATGGCTGCCTCGTTCGGTTATCAACAGGCATTGTTGCTTCTACTTTTTGATCACTGGCATACTTGATTTCAATACATAACGCTTCAAGTAAAGTGTTTTCGCTATTCATTACGCTCCCTCATTTCATTATATTATTTCAATGGTCAACAGTAGCATTAAATCATGCAAAACGGGCTTTTAGAGACATTGCTTTACTTTATTGCAAAATACATAACAGCTCCCTTATTCTACTTTACAACATTTTTGACTCTTTACATATACATATAAAATAATATGAACTACCGTAAAGGAAAATGCTGCGCTGTCAACCTCTTCCTTTTACAAGTTGAGAACGGAGCTAAACTGACATTGAGATGGATTCCTTGTTTACCTTATTATAGACCTGCCTACTATCTACTAAATAATCATACATATCGCCGACCCTCTTTGCCACCAGTTGATATTTCAACTTTTCAAAAATCAATTGCTAATTTTCCACCTATTATGCAAAGCGTCACTGTTTTTTTACAGGCTGCCAATAATTCTTCTTTATTGCATAAAATTAAAGCAGCTGCACAAGAATCGAAAACGTCTGTCGTAAAATCATTGATTCAATCTACAGGCGTTACATCCGAATTAGATGTTTCGTTTACACCAGATTATATCCGAATTGTCTTTATTCATCCTGATACTCAATTCGATTGTTGTCATATCACGCTTAGTATTAGATGGTAGCGGTTTGTCCATTTTTTTATTTTATTAATAGATCATGTACATGTTTCACATATGAGAATAAGATGTGATATATGAATACTACATGTAAAAATTACTTACATGATAATTGTATTTGCCATATAAATGTGATATTGTTGTTGGAAATATATTTTTGATTGTCTATTTAGGAGGGATGACACGATGAGACAAGTTACGTTATTAGATATCCTTACACACCCTATCGCAAAAAAATATTTGACCAGATCTGGAATGGCTCATGCAGTATCAGTGGCTTATCATGCTTTTCGTTTATCCGTTCGATATAATGTCAATCCTGATTTGGCAACAAAAGCAGCTCTACTGCATGATATTGGTCACTACGAATGGTATACAGATGGTGAATGGGATTATGAAAAATACAAACAAAACGATATTCATGCTATAAAAGGAGCTGAACGTGCGCATAAGCTCCTTATCCGTTTAGGCGAAGCGCCAAAAGCAGCAAAAGAAATTGCATTAGCAATCTTATTTCATACTGATTCATATTTACCGGAAGGAATCATCTATCAGCGTCCATTACAGAAAGTTGTTCGCTTAGCAGATGAAGCAGATGAAGAACCTGGCGGCAAACATCATTATCGCCAAATGGATTACGATTTAGCCATTAAAAAAATTCAAGATCTGGATCAAAAAGTAGACCAGCTTCTACTCTCAAAGCAATTTAAACAGTTAGGATAAAAGGATTAACTCCCTGTAGTAGAGTTAATCCTTTTTACTATCTTCAATTTCTGCTTATAATTACGCCAAAATAACCCATACTACCTACTAGTTGAACATATGGGAGGGATATTTATTATGCAAAAGAATGCTAGAGGTTATGTCCAAGATTCTTGTACATCGTTAAATGAAGCAAAAGCATGCTTACAGCAAGCTTTGCAAACCGTAGAAAAAGATTCAAATCGCGAACGTATTGAGCAATCATTACAAGCTGTTGAGCATGCTTTAGAACAATGCGATGCAACTGCTACAACTTTATCACAAGTATAAAGTAAAACGGACAATCATAAAGAAACCCCTGGATATCCATGGGTTTCTTTATAATTAACTGACAAAACTAACGGATGCTTTTATTTATGATAGACCCTGCTGTGACTTCAAGGTAGCTAAGTGAAAAGCTAGTCTGTGTAATCCATAGATCAACGAACACCAGTGAAGGATGAAGAAGTGTTCTACTGATTGAAATTTCACTTTCTCTACTCTTATAAAATGACAGCCGCAAGCCAGCCAAAAATAATAAGCGGAATGTTATAGTGTAAGAAAGTCGGAATACATGTATCCCAAATATGATTATGCTGACGATCTACCGCTAATCCAGATGTTGGACCAAGTGTACTATCTGATGCCGGAGAGCCTGCGTCTCCTAATGCACCTGCTGTACCAATAATAGCGATAGTTGCTAATGGGCTCATGCCTAACTCTATACATAGCGGCACAAAAATGGTCGCAATGATTGGGATTGTCGAAAATGAAGATCCGATTCCCATTGTAACCAGCAGTCCAATAATCAGCATTAAAAAGGCCCCTACAATCTGGTTACCGCCAATTAACGCTGCAGAATCTTTCACAAGTGCTTCTACATCACCTGTTTCTTGAATAACTTTTGCAAAACCAGATGCAGACAACATGACAAAACCAATAAACGCCATCATTCTCATTCCATCTGTTAACACTGAATCTGCTTCACTCCATTTAATAGCACCGCTAAAGTAGACAACCACAATTCCTGCTAACGCACCAAAAATCATAGAATCTAATAAGATTTGTACAGCTAATGCTGCGACAATCGCAATTAAAGAAAAAATAATACCTCGTTTTGTATAGGCTTGATTGTTTTCTTGATCGGAAGAGATCCCGATATCTTGATACATACGTGGTTTTCGATAAGAAATAAAAATAGCAAATAATAAACCAACAACCATTCCAAATGCAGGCAACGCCATCGCTATTGGAATATCGCCTTTATCAATTGTTAAACCGCTTGCTTTTAAATTCGTGAACACAATATCATGATAAATCTTCCCAAATCCTGCTGGTAAAAACATATATGGTGTAATTAATCCAAATGTAATAACTGTTGCAACTAATCGACGGTCAATTTGCAGCTGATTAAATACTTTTAATAATGGCGGAATTAGAAGCGGGATAAATGCAATATGAACTGGAATCACATTTTGTGAAAAGCATGAAATGATAAGGATAATTAATAAAATAAGAACCTTTGATAGTGCTTTTCGTTTGTTATCTCCTTCTCTACCGACGATTTTTAGGGCTAATCGTACAACAGCTTCTGGAAGGCCCGTTTTTGAAACAGCCATCGCAAATCCTCCGAGTAACGCATAGCTTAGTGCAACTGATGCACTGTTTCCTAACCCTTCAGTATAGATATTAACTGTATCTGTAAAGCTGATCCCGCCTACTAACCCACCGGTTAAGGCTCCGATTGCTAATGAAAATACAACATTCACACGTAGCAAACTGAGAACTAGCATGACGAGCACAGCAATTAAAACTGCGTTCATTTTGAAACCTCCATATCTTTTACTTTATCATATTAAACAATTAGAGAATTAAATTGATAAAACTCATTATAATATGAATAATTAAAATGTCAATGAAAAATCCAAATAAACGATTGTTTAATCTTCCTTCCTTCTTACTCTTTCAAAAGAATTTTCTTATCTCCTAATTCTTATGTAGTTCACAAACTATTATCGAGATATAAAAAGTGTGAACACAACTAAGACATGTTCACACTATCAAATGGATCTATTCTATTTACTCAGGCTTAAACTCATTTACTAGCATAGATAAGGTGCGAACCATTACGCCTGTTCCGCCAGCTGGACTTAATGCCCTTTCAGTTGTTGAAGTAGCTGTGCCAGCAATATCTAGGTGAATCCAAGGCGTATTTTCGACGAATGCTTCTAAAAATGTGCCAGCCATGATCGCATGTCCTTCACGGCCTGGAGAATTATTCAAATCTGCTACTTTGCTATTTTGAACTCTTTTTCGATCTCTCTCCGTGATTGGCAACTGCCATACAGGCTCTCCTGTCATTTTACTGATTTGGACTAATTGTTGAAAGAATGCCTGATCGTTCGTCATAGCCCCTGTTGTCTCTGTTCCAAGCGCAACAATCACTCCTCCTGTTAGCGTCGCTACATCAATTAAATAGCGAGCTCCGTGATATTTAGCATACGTTAGCCCGTCTGCAAGCGCTAGTCGTCCTTCAGCATCTGTGTTCAACACTTCAATTGTTTTTCCGTTCATAGCTGTAATGACATCGTCTGGTTTAAATGCAGTAGCACTAATCACATTATCTGTAGATGGAATAACCGCGACCACATTCTGTTTTGGCTTTGTCTCTCCGATTACTTCCATCGCACCTAATACAGCTGCTGCCCCTCCCATATCCGTTTTCATTCCAACGATTCCGGCTTTTGACTTAATGGAGTAGCCCCCTGTATCAAAGGTAATTCCTTTCCCGACAAGGCCAATGACATCTTCCCACTCTTCTTTGCCTTTATACTTTAGGACAATCATTTTGGGAGGTTCTACAGATCCTTGATTTACTGCCAGCAACGCCCCCATTCCGAGCGTTTCCATATCTGCTTTTTCAAGTATTTCATACTCAAACCCATATTTTCGAGCTAACTCAACTGCATATTGCGCTAAATGAGTTGCAGTCAACATATTACTAGGTAAGTTCACAAGTGTTCGTGCTGAATTTGTTGCTTTCCCATATGTATAACCGGTGTGTAGTTCTTTTTTTATTTCTTGATTTTTAGAAATAAGCTTAATGCTCTCTAATTGTTTGTCTGGTACATTGGGTCTCTTCTTATAATGCTCAAATTCATATGTTGACAGGGGCTGCGCTTCTCCTAATAAACGAGCCACTTTTGCTTCTTCAATTGAATCTGTGACGAATGTATGTAATGCAACCGTTACCTCTTTAAACTGAGTTGCTTTTACTTTTTTAAATAGTACTCCAAATGCTTCTTTTAAAGTCTCCTCGGTTAACTCTTTTTGACGACCTAGCCCCACGAAAAACAAACGCTTAGCCCCTGTTTTCCCAAGGGTATGAACAATCGAAATTTTCTTTTCCCCAACCTCAATATCTCCTGCTTTAACTAAGTTCATCAGATGCCCGTCAAAAGCTTGGTTCAATTCCTCTAATAACCCTTTAAATGGTTGATTTTGATGAAAGATTCCAATCACTAGGGCTTCTGTATCTTTTTGAAAATCATACTCCTCTAGTACTGTAAACATAAAAACTCCCCCCTATTTTGCTTCTGCTTTTAATCCGCAATATCTTTAATGAAACAGATAAAAGCTTTGCTTTCCCTTTACCATTCAGTCATAAATATTTTCTCATGAATCGCTAAAAAAGCATAATCTTTTACTGTTTAACGTACATTCTTTTTGTGGAATAGTATAGATAGAGACTTTATTAAAAACTTCATAATTTCTTATGCAGCAAATGAATATGATGAATAGAAAATAGAAAGGAGTGATCATTATGGAGTTATTAAACAACTTTCCTTTATGGAGTTCGCTCCTTGCGATTTTTTTTGCACAGTTTGTAAAAGTTCCCCTTCAATTTTTAGCAATTAAACGCTGGGATTGGCGCTTATTGTTCAGTACAGGCGGTATGCCGAGCTCTCACTCTGCTGCTGTTACCTCTTTAGCCACAGCTATCGGCTTAACCGAGGGAGTAGACTCGTCCGTCTTTGGACTCGCGACCATTTTTGCTATTATTGTGATGTTTGATGCCAAAGGTGTAAGGAGACATGCTGGCGAACAAGCGACTGTATTAAACAAGCTTGTGGAGGATTTCCATAAGTTAGTAGAAGAGGCAAAGCTATGGACAACAAACGAAGATCGCGAAAAGCAAGTGAAGCTAAAAGAACTGTTGGGCCATCAGCCGATTGAGGTTTTTTTCGGAGGTTTAACAGGAATTGCTTTCGCTTTTACTTTGTACTATTTATGGTAAACACCCATGCAGAACATGGGTGTTATTTATACGATCGCACTTGTTGACGAAACACTTGCATTGATTTGTCTTCATTCAGAGATGTAAGCTCTTGTTCAGTTAAGGTACCGTCTCCTTTTTGAATAACATACACGTTCAGCTCTTTTTTCCCCCACATTTCGTACACATCAGTGACTGTTTCAAAATAGAGATCTAAGTGATTTCCTTTAATTGCTCCCCCTTTATCGGCTACAACACCGTAGCCATAACCAGGAATAAACAAGATTGTACCAATAGGAAAAATCGATAAATCAGCTGCAATAGTAGAATATAAATCACGTTTCACTTTCACGCCTGAATAAGTAACTCCATAACTAGGATGATTAGGATTTTTGCCTGTAGATTCATAACCTGCTGTATAGCCAGTAGCTAACACACTGTGTGTTGGATACCTCGACCAATCAAATGCTTCTTCAATTTTCTGTTTACCTGCTGCTTCCTCAGAAGCTTGTGTATTTTGAGCTAAAACATGAATATGATTTATGAATGGAATGCTTTTGAATATCGTACTCACAGATACACCAGAAATGAATTCATACGTGGTCAATAACGCACCAGCCAATAGCAAACACATAAAAGTTCGCTTCATCAATTTTATTATCATCGTAATCTTGACAACTCCTCCCACGAATCTATTTGTTTCCAATCTAAAAACAAATTATTCGTAAGATAAACACATAAAAAAATGTCCCTATCAAATTAAGATAGAGACATTTGCTTAAAACATCTGATAGCCTTTTGTACGCAACGTTTTAATTGTAAAGCCAGCTGCAAGTGCACCAATAAATCCAGCTAATAAAATGACCACATCTGCTGTTGCTAAGGAAATCATTTTATTGCCTAACGCATTTATCGACTCGTTTGGATGTCTAATATACTCAATCGCTCTTACTTCATCTACAATTAATACAATAATAACAGGATAGATAACAGCCATAATCCAAGACATACGCAGTAGCATATTCAATAAGAAACCGATTCCAAAAAATAAGACAAAGAAAAGTAAAATGGATATTAACAACTCAGGCACACTCATCGCCATTAAAGTCAGCCTCCTATACATATTCTGCTATTTTTAAGTGTACTTAAGAGTATGAAAAGCGTCAATAACCGAATTATCCACTAATGTCGGCAGTATGGATCTCTAAACAGAAATGAATTCCTGTTTCTTGTTCGTTATTCTTTTGGATCATTCATGCAACTAAAAATTTTTTTCAGAAAATTGAATACATACTTTGTAAAATAAAAAAGAGGCCTGCTAAGACCTCTTTCATTTCCTCTTAAAAGAAATTAAATTTTCCTTTTTTCATTACAAGGCCAGCTCCACCTTCTAAAAATAACGCACGATTATCAACTACTTTTTTCATAAATGATGCACTTGAACCGAACAGCTTACGGCCATATACAACACCGATTGCATCGTCATGCCCTAAAGAACAAACCGTTCCTTTTAAATCTGGTTTAAATTCTTTCAACTCTTTTTGACCACGAACCAATAATGCAAGATTTTCTGCGCATGTCACACCTTGTTGCATAGCTATTTGAGCTGTTGGAGGATAAGGACGCTCTGTTTCAGGGTTAATCATTAATGAACAGTCACCTACAATAAAGACATCATCATGTCCAGGTGCAAGTAAGCTGTTGCTTACTTTTACACGTCCACGCATATTCTCAAATCCAGCTTTTTCAATTAAGTGACTACCACGAACACCGGCAGCCCATACGACAGTAGCAGATTTAATTTCTTCTACTTGATCATCTTTCGCAACGAGAATGCCTTCTTCAGTACATTCTTTAATAGCTGTACCAAGCTTAAATTCTACGCCTTTACGCTCTAATTGTGTAACCGCATATTCCACAAGCTCTGGGTCAAAGCCAGGTAAAGCTGTTGGTGCTGCTTCTACACAGATCACACGCACTTTTTCACGTGGAATATCAAATTCTTTACATAATTGCGGTACGCGATTGGCTAATTCACCTACAAATTCAATCCCTGTGAAACCGGCTCCTCCTACCACAATTGTTAATAACTCATCTCTTTTAACTGGTTCATTGTTGTAAGTAGCAAATACATAGTCAATATGCTCACGGATCTGACGAGCAGCATTAATGTTCGCAATTGAGAATGCATATTCTTTTAATCCTTTAATTCCAAATGTTTCCGATTCATAGCCTAGTGCTACAACTAAATAATCATAGTCTAATTCACCGTTTTCTAAAACTACACGTTTTTCATCTGTTTTAATATCTGTAACGGTATCTTTTACAAATTTAACTTTATTGTTATTAATCAAGTTTTTCACAGGAAATCTTGAACGGTCATGATGTAATGTTCCAGCTGAAACTTCATGTAACCATGTTGTTTCATAATGGTAATCATTTTTGTTTACTAGTGTAATTTCAGCATCATTAACTCCTAGTTTTTTTTGTAAATTAACAGTTGTCACAATGCCGCCGTATCCGGCACCAAGAATGACGATTTTTGGCTTTTTCATTGAGGAATCATCCACCTTTTGAATTTATAGTTGCAAGAGAGATTTTTTACAGTATGAGAATAAGAATAAATAAAAACTATTTTTTATGTTAGTGTGAACAAGAATGTCTCTTACTATCCATTTGTGCTTTAACACGGGTATACCTAAAAAGTTTGTGAATCAATTCACGTAGTTCTACAAAAAAATACACGAATTTGTTAAAAAGTTGTCATAAAAAATTAACAATATACCCAAAAAACATCTTATGCTTTTTTCTATAGTTTTTCAAGCCCTATTTATTGATTTAAAAGCTTTAAAATTTTCAATTATTTTTATATTACATTACCCTTTATTATAACTATTCAATCATCATAAAAAGATTTCTTCATTCCCTGAATACTTTATAATAAATTTTTATGCTTTACTTATGCTATCATAAAAGAGGATATGTAATGATACATACTAGTATAGAGGTGATAAAAATGAAAGAAGATAAACAAGTATATGATATTACAATCATCGGCGGCGGTCCTACAGGATTATTCACCGCATTTTACGGAGGAATGCGCCAAGCTAGTGTTAAAATTATTGAAAGCCTTCCTCAGTTAGGCGGACAGTTATCTGCTCTCTACCCTGAAAAATACATTTATGATGTAGCAGGCTTTCCAAAAGTTCGTGCACAAGAGTTAGTGAATAACTTAAAAGAGCAAATGGAACAATTTAATCCAACAATTTCGCTAGAACAGGCAGTAGAAAAAGTAGAAAAGCAAGCAGATGGCGTGTTTAAACTTACAACAAATGAAGAAATTCATTACTCCAAAACAATCATTATCACCGCTGGTAATGGTGCGTTTAAGCCTCGTAAGATTGAATTAGAAAATGCAGCTCAATTTGAAAATGCCAACCTACATTATTTTGTAGATGATATGAACAAATTCAAGGGCCGTAAAGTATTAGTCTGCGGCGGCGGTGATTCTGCTGTGGATTGGTCTTTAATGTTAGAGCCCATCGCTGAAAAAGTAACGCTTACACATCGTCGAGATAAGTTTCGCGCTCATGAACATAGCGTAGAAAATCTAAAGAATTCATCTGTGGATATTAAAACTCCTTATATACCGGTCGAATTCATTGGTGAAGATCGAATTACACAAGTAGTATTAGAAAATACAAAAGATGAAGAAAAAGTGGTTATTGACGTTGATGACGTAATCGTAAATTTTGGTTTCATTTCATCATTAGGTCCAATTAAAGAATGGGATCTAACCTTAGAAAAGAACTCCATTGTTGTAAACTCTAAGCAAGAAACAAATATTCCTGGTATTTATGCTGCTGGTGATGTTTGCACCTATGATGGCAAAGTGAAGCTAATTGTTGCAGGATTTGGAGAAGGACCGACAGCTGTCAATAATGCTAAAGCTTATATTGATCCAAAAGCACGTTTACAACCTATGCACAGTACATCCATGTTTTCTTAAACTAAACATTCAATGAAAAAAAACAAATGACAGCGTGTCATTTGTTTTTTTTCTATTCTCTATTAGTTATTGAGAAAGTTGCGAAGCAATTTTCTTCATTACTTGCTTGTTCATGCTACTAATCCGCATTTCGTATTTATTGCTCGAAGCATCAATACAACGCGTTGTAACTGTATAATCAGATAGATTAGCAAAATAAGGATAATACTGTTGGAAATTATGAATAGCGATGTTGATTTCAATAATAATACTGTCTTCTTTAGTGAATGAGTGCTGGCCTTCTCCATCATGAACATACCAAATAAATAAACCTTCAGTGGGATTAGACAAAAGAGGAGTAGATTTCTTTTGAGGATATGAGGGAATATGTTGCACAAATAAAAAAGATTCGATTCGATTATCATTACTAATAGGTTTTGCATGACGCTTAAATATACTTTTCAATAAATGAAGAAAGGCATCAAAAGAACATTTCCTCTTAAAAACACCGTAACCGTTGATTCTTGCTTCCATTATTTCTTTATTTTTCAGCAAGCATACTCATCTCCCAATTAACATAGTAAGTAAAAAACATCCCATTATTACCCAGCCTTTTCTGCAATTATAAAAAAATCTGATAATTTAGTCAATATTTTTAACATTTAATGTTATTTTTTCTAACACACAAAGCCAACCTCATAAAAGGTTGGCTTTCTTATTTTTCAGATTTTTGGAGATATGGAGATAGCAAGGGGTAAGGGCGAAGCGACAATCTCGGCGAAATAAGGGTTTCATCCTTGCTAACAAGACACTTCTTTTCTAAAAACTTACCCTTACTTCTACAAATCTGGTTTGGTGATCGTCAATTAAAGTCTTATTGCACTTCTGTTCACACTGCGCTGAAATTCTTCTCCATCCGTATTTTTAATAAAGTCATTTAATCCATCAACAAATGTTTTTTTATCTCTTGGCAATATTCCGCTTATCGTTAATGAATTTGACGCATGTAAGGTAGAAATAATTGTATCATCTTTTACATTTAAATTTTCGATTAATGCTTTTAATTCAATAATTCGTTCCATTTCAGTAGCCTCTTCAAACTCCCCTCTTAAATACTCCATATGTAGCTCTGTTCCCGGGATTAACGTCGTAGACATAGGGAAGATAGATTTAGATTTAACTTCACTTAATAATGCTGCTGTATCAACTGCATTTGAGATCCCTTTTCCTTTCCCTGCAATACCATACATAATAATGGAAAAAAACTCAATTCCAGCTTCATTTAATCTCTGAAGCTGTTTTTTTGCCTCGTTAGCTGTGTATCCCTTCTTCACGTGATCTAATACTTCATCATTTCCACTTTCTAGACCTATATATAAATCATTTATCCCTGCTGCTTTTAATTCTTTTAGCTCTTCCATTGTCTTTAATGCGATGCTTTGTATTGAGGCATACATTGTAATAGTTTCGCATTCCGGAAGGTGTTTCTTGACTAATTTTGCAATATCTTTTAATCTCTTTGCACTTAAAATAAACGGATCTCCATTCAATAAATAAATTCTTTTGGCATCTGGATAATAACCTCTTGCTTCAAGTAAATCTTTTTCAATTTGATCCAATGTCTCTGTTTTAAAATTTACATCCTTATACATATTGCAATATGTACAATTATTATTTGAACATCCAGATGTTACTTGTAGTAAAAGTGTATTTGCTTCTAATGGCGGTCTATAAATTTTCTCATCATATTTCATTGTGAAAACCTCGCTCTTTTATATTAATCGGTTTTTCCCGATGAATATAAAGATACACATTATTTCAGCTTCTGTCCAGTATTTAAAGAATGGACAGAACCCTTCTTTCAAGCATAAGAAGTTGACATATTTACTTTTATCTTTAAACTTATTGTATATGTCCTTTTAAAGATGTAGTTTTTAAACTTATAATTAGCAGGCAGGTATATATAAATGGATCATTTTAAAATTTTAAAAGCAATATCTCATAAAACCCGATTCAATATACTGGTTTGGTTAAAAGAGCCTGAAAATAATTTCAAAGAATTTGGATGGCAGCCGCACGTAACTGAACCCGAATTTATAAATAGTGTTTGTGTATATCACATTCAACTAAAGACAGGAAACTCTCAATCAACAACATCGGAAAATTTAGCTATTCTCGAGAAAGCCGGCCTACTGCAGTCAAAAAAAGTCGCTTCGTGGACACTTTATCAAAGAAATGAAAAAGTAATAGAGGAATTTTCTGAATGGATTGGAAATGCGTTATAACTGAACGTGCTTTAAAGATTCTCCTAGCATAACCATTAACCTACTATCAATAAAGCAGTCGTCTTAAACAAAAATGCGATCATTTCTGTAGATCAACGGAAATGATCGCGTTTTTTATTTTAAAAAAACGACCTCCTTTACAATGAGTTTTATCTACTCACCGTTAAGAAAGTCGTTATCTTCAATCCTTCGAATATTAATTTAGGATTGTTACTGCGCTTGTATACGATTAAGTTCTCGCGTATTCAAGACGTAATACACAACCTTCGCCCATGCTTCCGACTAGCTTGCCGAAATAATATCTCGGTAGCTTAAAACGCTGATAAAACGCTTAGCACTCTTCCGGTGTTCCCTCATTTGTTGCTGTACGGAAAGATGAACCACAGCCGCATGCTGCAATTGCGTTGGGATTATCAATGGTAAAGCCACCGCCAAGCATAGATTGTTTATAGTCAATCTTCACACCTTTTAAGATAGGGACACTTTCACTATCCACTAAAATTCGAATACCGTGCTGCTCGAATAAAGTATCATTTTCATTTACTTCATGAGCAAATCCCATCCCATATGAAAGACCTGAGCATCCACCTCCGTTTACACTAACACGGAGATAAGCGCCTTCTTCTTCATGTTCTTTCATCATATCTTTTATTTGAAAGCTAGCTGATTCTGTAATCTCTAGGATATCTTGACTCATATTTACATAGACCTCCTTTATACACTTTTAGTATACGCTGAAACCCCACTAACGACAAATGGTCTGCTTTTTTAATAATAGTATGTTCCTTCACAGATAACAGTAGCCGGCCCTGTCATAAATACATGATTATTCTCTGCCCATGTAATCGTCAAGTCACCGCCAGCTAAATGAACGGTAGTAGGAAGAGTTTTCTTTGTATAATTGTTTAAAACAGAGGAAACAACAGCTGCACACGCTCCCGTGCCACATGCTTGTGTCACGCCTGATCCTCTCTCCCACACTCGAAAATGCATCTCTGCTTCATTTACAATCTCAACAAATTCAACATTCACACCATCTGGAAAGCGGTCGTCTTTTTCCACAATAGGACCTAATGTAGTCAATGGGGCTTGATCAATGTTTTCTACATAAAAAACAACATGTGGATTTCCCATTGACACAGCCGTTCCTACGTATGTTTCTTCTCCAAACACCATGGGTTCTGAAACAACTTCGTTTTTTTCTGTTCCGATCATTGGAATTTCATGTCTTTTAAGCTTTGGTTTCCCCATATCAATCGTAACTTCTGGAACAACTCCGTTGATTGGATGTACTTTTGCTTGTACAATACCAGAGAGTGTTTCAATTGAAAAGGCTTCACTCTTTACTAACTTATGTTCATATGCATATTTGGCTACACATCTTAATCCATTTCCACAGTTTTTTGCTTCTGATCCATCATTATTAAATACTCTCATTTTGACATCCGCTTTATTTGACGGACAAATGAGAATAAGGCCATCTGACCCAATGCCTGTATAGATATTCGAAACTTTTACAGCGACAGAGGATAATTCTTCTTCATGAATTTCTTCCTCAAACATATTAACGTAAATATAGTTATTACCCAATGCATGCATTTTTGTAAACTGAAATTTTTTCATGTCATCACCCATTATTTTTTACTGTCTCTTTAGTATAAAATGATTTATAGTTGCGCACAATGATAACATCCCCCGTTTTTTAGCTCCTTAATCGTTCTGATTAAGGGGTTTTTTCTGTAATCAAACAATAAAAAGCTATTCGAATTTCTTTTTTTGTATATAATATAGTTATAAAGTTTTAGATTGATAGTCCTATTTTTTGTGTAAGGGATGATTTTTTATAATGGCAGAATTACACCCACTCTACGATAAAAAAACAACGTGCACGATCTGTCAACATACGTTTTACACGAAACAAATCCGTTCACGCTTTCTTCGAATCAAAAAGTATGACACAGACTTTTTCATTCATTATGAAAATGAACAGCTTAACCCTTTATTTTATCACGTTCATATTTGTCCAAAGTGTGGATACGCAAGTACCGAACAATTTTCTACAGTATTCCCGCCTAAAACAATTGAACTTATTCGCCAAAAGGTTTGTGCACATTGGGTCTACCAACCATATGAAAAAGAACGATCTATTAATCAAGCTGTTAACACGTACAAATTAGCACTTTACTGTGCTACGTTAAAAAGAGAGAAACCTACATTAATGGGCAATTTAACGCTGCGACTTGGCTGGTTATATCGAATCCTACAAAACAAACAACAAGAAGAACATTTCTTGCTCCATTCACTTAAGTTCTATACTAACGCTTATGTACAAGAATCTTTTAGCCGAACAGCTACCGAGCTACGATTACTTTATTTAATAGGAGAGCTCAATTATCGCCTCGGGTTTAGTCAAGAAGCTGTCAAGTATTTCTCTGAAATTATCTATAAACACAAACAACACCCTGACAAAAAAACATTTGAACTGACTAAAGATCGCTGGTCTGAAATTAGGCAAGAACAGAAACATCTGCTTTAAAACGTTCTTATAGAGAAAGCTTTATGATATGCTGACTTTCATCTTTACTATATGAAGAACGCGGAAGTGTGTCCTCACTTCCGCGCTTAAATCTTTCCCTTTATATTAAAACATTGGATTTTCTTCCAAGTGTACATAGATTGCATCCACTAACTCTTCAGGCGTTTCAGCCATTACGAATTCGCCATTTACTAACGCAAATGGTGATTGTGCACATTTTCCACAATACCCTAAACAACCATATTCAATAATATCTAGATTTGGATCTTTCTCAAGTTTTTCTAACGCTTTTTGAGATCCACTAGCTAAGTTACTAATACAAAACTCAACAATTGGTTGAATCACTCTTTTTCACCTCTCTACTAATTGTTTATCGTA
Source organism: Priestia megaterium (assembly GCA_008180335.1). GTDB lineage: Bacteria > Bacillota > Bacilli > Bacillales > Bacillaceae_H > Priestia > Priestia megaterium_B. Next base: position 23,453 of record VTEF01000009.1, on the reverse strand, counting down.
CCTTTTTTTAACAAGAACGTCAAATAAGAAAGACCATTGTACAATAGGAAATTATGTTGAAACATATTGTGGTTTTTTGATAATTTAGTTATACTTTTATGTGAATACAAACAAATCAGGATACATCAAATTATTATTTAAGAAAAATATGTTATGCAATATCGTTTTTTATACTAAATTAAGCCAATTAAACAAAGATGTATAATGAGTAATAATTTACCATTTAAATCGAAGAGAGAGAGAAAACCAAAAATGCATGAAGTTAAAGGGGAAATTCACATGAAGAACCTTGTTATACTTGGCGGTGGATACGGTGGTATGCGTGTCTTACAACGCCTCTTTCCAAACCAACTACCTGATGATATACAAGTTACATTAGTTGACAAAGCTCCTTACCATTCATTAAAAACTGAATTTTACGCACTAGCAGCTGGTACAATTTCAGATCAACACGTTCGTGTGCCCTTCCCAGAACATCCTCGGTTATCTGTGTGTTATGGTTTTGTTACACGTATTGATACAACAGAAAAATGTGTCTATCTTGATAATGAGCAAGCTCTTGCTTACGATGACCTAATTATCGGTCTCGGCTGTGAAGACAAATATCATGGTGTCCCTGGTGCACCGGAATATACATATAGCATTCAATCGATTGATTCTTCTCGCGCTACGTATCAAGCATTAAATAACTTACCTGCGCATGCAACCGTTTCGATTGTTGGTGCAGGCCTTAGCGGTGTTGAATTAGCAAGCGAATTAAAAGAAAGTCGCCCCGATTTAAAAATAAAATTATTTGATCGTGGAAAACTTATTTTATCTGCCTTTCCAGAACGATTAAGCAATTATGTTCAAACATGGTTTACTTCAAACGGCGTTGAAATTATTAATAATGCTAATATTACAAAGGTTGAAAAAAACATACTTTATAACCACAACGAACCTATTCAGAGTGATGCAATCGTATGGACTGCAGGTATTCAGCCAAATAAAATTGTCCGTGAGTTAGACGTCGAGAAAGATCCTCAAGGCCGAGTAGTACTGACAAAATATCATAATTTGCCTAATGATGAACATGTTTATGTACTAGGAGATTGTGCTAGTTTGCCTCATGCTCCAAGCGCACAACTTGCAGAGGGACAAGCAGAACAGATTGTGCAAGTACTTTTAGCTAGATGGAAAAACGAAGAATTGCCTGCAGAATTGCCAACTATTAAATTAAAAGGCATTCTAGGCTCTTTAGGTAAAAAACACGGCTTTGGACTTGTGAATGAGCGAGCTATCACCGGTCGAGTAGCTCGATTATTAAAATCAGGCGTGTTATGGATGTATAAATATCATAATGGTTAATATTAAAACGCCGTTAATTTGATAACGGCGTTTTTGACTATCATTCGACTTACAAATAAATCTGCTTTAACTAATCATCTGTGAAGGTGAAGCAGATTTAATGGACATTTCACTTTATTTAGAAACAAAACCATGTTTGTCCATCTCTTCATAAACCCGCTTTAATGTGGGATTACCTTCACCTACAATTTTATCGTTAATCACAACTACTGGATAAAATAGCTCTTCGTCAATGACTCGCTGTGCAAATTGCTTTTTCTTTTCTTCAACTGGTGGATTATAAATATCAATGTAACGAATGGTAAATGGTTGATCAGGATATTTTCGCGATAGTGCTGCTTCTAACCAATCGTAGGTATCTTTTGACGATGGTAAGTTTACACAGCTCGCACAGATTACTTCTGCTCCATAAATGCAAATTTCAACATTTGTTTTTTCCATAATCATTTCCCCCTGCCGACAAATAAATAGTCATATACGAATATGTTTTACGCCTTCTTTATACATAGCTATCATGCTTAAAATAGCATCTCTTCCCTTCTATTTTACATAAAACTGAATAGTTGCACATCTTTTTCATTACCATTAACATTACAAGGTATTCTTGAATAGATTTTTTATGAAAGACCGTTTATAATAAAAAGAGAAAGAAAGGAGTCGATAATCATGGCTGATATGGAAATGCAAGAACAAGTACAAGAAGTATTGGATAAGCTTCGTCCATTTTTACTTCGTGACGGCGGAGATTGCGAATTAGTGGATGTTGAAGATGGTATCGTTAAATTGCGTCTTCTAGGCGCTTGCGGTAGCTGCCCAAGTTCGACAATCACACTTAAAGCTGGTATTGAACGTGCCCTTTTAGAAGAAGTTCCAGGTGTCGTAGAAGTAGAACAAGTATTCTAATCTAATATATAATAAATCCTCCCTTGTTGTAACAAGGGAGGATTTTTGCCTCTTACGCATTTACTACTCCAGATTCAACAGATACTCCCTGCTGATCAATATCAATAACAGCCACTTCACATGAAGATAATCTATCCGCCAGGTGAGCTGCAATATACGCACCCTTATCTTTCGGCGCTAAACAAAGGATGCTTGGACCCGCACCACTTAGTGCTACACCGTAGGCGCCGAGCTTTTTCACTTCTTCACGCACTGCCATTAACTCAGGAACCAACCGCATTCGATACGGCTCATGATATAAATCCTTCTCCATAAATTCTCCAATGGATGTCAAATCTCTATTCACGAGCGCTGCAACAAGCATATTGCCGATTGCACCAGCTTCAACAGCTTGTCGATACGAAATCGTTTCTGGTAAAACATGACGCGCGTCTGTTGTTTTTAATTCATACTGCGGAATAACCATGACTATATCAACATCTAAATCCTTAATTTGAGTAATATATGTTTCTTGCTCATGGTGGTATCCGACGACAATTCCTCCATAAATTGAGGGACTTACGTTATCAGGATGACCTTCCATGAGACTGCTAATTCGAAGTTTATCTTTTTTCGTTAAGCACAGATTTCCTAGTTGATTCGCTAGCTCAATTCCTGCAATGATAGCAGATGCGCTACTCCCTAAACCGCGTGCTAACGGGATATTACTTGAAACAAATACCTTAACAGAAGGTAAACTAACTTCATATTGATCAGCTACTTCACATGCTACTTTGTACATCAAGTTGTCTTTTCCTGTGGGTATGCTTTCTACCTCTGTTGTCTGTGGTATAAACAACCATTCGCTATGGGGCTCTACTGTTAATGTTAAATAACGCCCCAATGCAACACCGATGGAATCAAAACCAGGGCCTAGATTAGCTGAACTAGCCGGAACGGTGATGATCAAACGCTCATGTTCTAGCATGATGCAACGACGCCTTGAATATATTCAAATACTTTTTCTTCTTCGTTTGGTAAAACAACTGGTTTAACATCATGAGCATCAATTGCAACATTTGGATCTTTTAACCCGTTTCCTGTTAATACTGCAACCACTGTAGAACCTTTGGCAATTTTACCCGATGCCACATCTTTGAATACACCTGCAATCGACGCACACGAACCAGGCTCTGCAAATACCCCTTCTTTGCGTGCAATTGTACGGTATGCTTCTAAGATTTGCTCATCCGTTACTTCATCAATTTTTCCCTTTGATTCATTTGCTGCATTTACTGCATGCTCCCAGCTTGCGGGGTTGCCAATTCGAATAGCGGTTGCAATTGTCTCTGGATTTTCAATCACTTGATTACGGACGATTGCTGCTGCACCTTCTGCTTCAAAACCGTGCATATTCGGGAGTCCAGTTTGATGACGCTCGCTATACTCTTTAAAACCTTTCCAATACGCTGTGATGTTTCCAGCGTTTCCAACTGGAATTGCAAGTACATCCGGTGCTTTTCCAAGCTGCTCACAAATTTCAAATGCAGCTGTTTTTTGCCCCTCAATCCGATAAGGGTTAACAGAATTCACAAGCGCTACAGGAGCCGTCTCACTTAACTTCCTCACCATCGAAAGTGCCTGATCAAAATTTCCTTCTATAGCAACGATTTCAGCCCCATACATAACTGCTTGTGCAAGTTTTCCCATCGCAATTTTTCCGTTTGGAATAACCACGATACAGCGCATGCCCGCACGTGATGCGTATGCTGCTGCTGCTGCTGAGGTATTACCTGTTGAAGCACAAATGACGGTATTGCTACCTTCTTCTTTTGCTTTTGCAACAGCCATCACCATTCCGCGATCCTTAAAAGAGCCTGTCGGATTCAAGCCTTCCACTTTTACATGTAAATCAATACCTAATTCTTCAGATAAATGAGGCAGATGAATTAAAGGTGTATTTCCTTCATGCAATGTTAGCATAGGTGTTTGATCCGTTACCGGTAAAAATTCTTTATACTGAGCCAATAATCCTTTCCACATCATACTGCTCCAACTCCCTCTACACGATAGCTGCTTTTGACGTTCTCTACAATCGGTAAATCTCGTAATTGCTGAAGAATTTCTTCATAGTCTTTTTGAGATGCTTTATGTGTTACAACTACAATTTCTGCTAGTTCACTGCCCTTTACAGGAAGCTGAATAATTTTTTCAAAGCTTACGCCACGTTCAGAAAACAGTGTTGTTAATTTTGCAAATGCCCCCACTTGATCCTTTACATGAATACGTAAGAAATGCTTTGAAAAGATTTGATCATCTGTCTTTAACTTCTTCGGATATTGAGGTGTTACAGCACTTTTTCCATTTACGCCTAAACGCATATTTTTCATCACACCAACTAAGTCAGATACCACTGCTGTTGCTGTCGGTAAACTTCCAGCACCTGGACCATAGAACATTGTTTCCCCAACTGCTTCTCCATATACGTACACAGCATTGTATTCATCACTTACAGATGCTAACGGATGCGTATCAGCTAACAATGTTGGTTGTACGCTTACTTCCACATTGTCTCCATCACGGTGTGCATAACCAATTAACTTCATTGTATAACCTAATTGCCTGCTATATTGCAAGTCTTCTTCTGTTACCTCTGTAATTCCTTGTACACATACATCATCTAAGTCAATTTTCATTGAAAATCCTAACGTTGCTAAAATAGCCATTTTCCGAGCAGCATCTAAGCCTCCTACATCCGAAGTTGGATCTGCTTCTGCATACCCTAAATCTTGCGCTTCTTTTAACACTTCATCGTAGGCGCTTCCTTCTTTTGTCATTTTTGTTAAGATGAAATTCGTTGTTCCATTCACAATCCCCATCATTTTTGTAATTCGATCTGATGCTAGACCATCTGCTAATCCACGAAGGATCGGGATGCCACCAGCTACACTTGCTTCGTAAAATAAATCACAGCTATTTTCTGAAGCAACAGTTAACAATTCAGAGCCATACACTGCCATTAAATCTTTATTTGCAGTGACGACATGTTTTTTGTTTCGAAGTGCTGTTAAAATATAATCTCTTGTCTCTTCTACACCACCCATTACTTCAATGACAACATCAATTTCTGGATTATGTATCACTTCTTCTACATTTGTAGTTAGTTTATCCTCATTAATCTCAACATCTCTTTGTTTATCAATATTCTTAACTACTACTTTCTTTACGATAACAGGACAGCCTACTTGATGACTTAACTTATCCTGGTGATTTTCAATAATTTTTACAACACCGCTACCTACCGTACCTAAACCTAACAACCCTACTGAAATACTTTTTGTCATCTCACTCACCTCTTTGTTCTTTCTGTATAAACATTTGTTTTCTTATAGTGGACATTATAGACGTTATTTATCAAATTTACAAGGCTTTCCTGTTTCTATTTTTCACTAAAAGAAAGCTAAAAGTTATTATATAAAGATAAATAAAAATTTTTAAAATATTTTTTATTTTAATATCATAACATGTCTTTTCACATTTTTTAACACAAAAAAGACATTTTTCTTTCGCAAAAAATGTCTTTAACTACCGCTTATGAATTTCTATAAAACGAAAACAACAGAGGCTGATCATTTACTGAAGAAATTACGTTCATGCAGTCTCTTTATTCTTTAATTAACACTTCTCCATTTACGACAGCCTTCGGTTCCTTGTTATGTAAAATATCAAGAATGTTCTCTACACAAAGAGTAATCATCTTCGTTCGTGTCTCAATACTCGCACTTCCAATATGAGGAAAAGACACAACATGTGGATGCTGAACCAGAGGATGATCGGCATTAACAGGCTCTTCTGCGAATACATCAAGACCTGCTCCAGCTATTTCTCCTGCATTTAAAGCTTTCAATAGCGCTTCTTCATCAACAACGCCTCCGCGCGAAACATTAATAAAAATGGCTGTTTCCTTCATTGCTTGAAATGCCCGTTCATTAAACAAATGTTTCGTTTCATCTGTTAACGGTGTTAAGCAAACGACAAAATCAGCTTTTCTCAGCAATTCCTCAAATTCACAGTATGTTGCATGAAGTACTTCTTCTGCTTGAATATTCCGGCTGCGGTTATGGTATAAGATATTCATATCAAAACCCGTCGTGCGTTTTGCCAATGTTTCACCAATTTTCCCCATGCCCACGATACCGATCGTTTTATGATGAATATCTCTTCCAGCCAGCAAATACGGGCTCCAACTGTTCCATTGATTCGCTTTTACATATTGTGCTGCTTCAATTAAACGCCTCGCCGTCGCCATCAAAAGTCCAAACGCTAAGTCTGCTGTTGTATCTGATAGCACATCAGGCGTGTTACAAATAACAATCTTCCTTTTTGTCGCTGCTTCAACATCTATATTGTCAAAACCAACTGCTAAATTTGCTACTACCTTTAAGTGAGGAGCTTGTTGAAATAAATTTTCATCAATTTGATCAGATAAAACGGTCAAAAGGCCAGTTGCACGCTCTGCCTTCTCTACTAATATGCTATAAGGAACAGATTTATCTTCACTATGCCACATGTCAACTTCAGCAATCTCTTTTAAAGGTTCAATTAGTTTTTCTGGCAATTTGCGTGTAATGAATATCAATGGCTTGTCCATACTCAATCCTCTTTTCTGCTTAAGCTTACCTCTTTATGAACGATAGAGATTCAGATTTTCCCTTTCTCCCTGAATCTCTACCGTGAAATACAACATCATAAACGGTTATCTTTACATTTTACGAATCGACACCAGCTAAATGTGGATCTTATTTTCATCATAGCTCGTTCACTCCTAAGTACGCAACCACGTTAATTCCGGAATATGATAACGTGAAGTTGAAATTCCTACTGATTGGTAAAATTGCTTTAAGAAATGTTCATAATGCGAGGAATGAGCTAGTACATCTTCTAATTTTTGATAATATAACTGCCTTTGCTCTTCACTCTGTACACTGTAATATCCTTCGATCACTTCAAAATAATGAACCGGAAATAACAGCCTTGCATAAAGCAAACGCCATGAAAAAGAAGACAAAGGGCTTACCTTCTCATATTCACTTAAAAATTCATGCAGCTGCTGTTGATCCATAGTATATGTTAATAAATACTGTTCTCGAATATATTCGGCAATATCTCGACTAGGATGGTCAAATACCCAATCAATTGGAAGTTTGTATAAAAATTCATCTCCCCATGTATGTTTTCCAAAGCGATGATGGCAAATCGTCGCTGAATCAACAGACCGCGGGAGATCATCAATTTCAGTGTCAACGAGGTATTGAATTGCATTTTCAGTTAACCCTAGGTAATAAGGAAATGATTCTAAAAAGCGTTTTTCCATTTCTTGATTAGGAAGTGCCCGCAAGCGCCCATACCAAAATTGCTCCATCTGATCGAGCCTTTTTTCCCAAAGAGACTTCCACTGGCCCAAGCGGTTAGCTTGTTCTACTTCATAAGGAAATAATCGACCTTTTTGATGAAAAGTGGCTAGCTCAGCCCCTACCACAAAATCAGCATGCCGAGGATTAAGAAGACAACGGCAAATACTAAATTTTTCAGTTTCTGTTTCTGTAATCATCTCGCCTTGCAAATTGGGCATAAATGTAGCTACATAGCGATCACCCTGCCCCATTAAAAATTGGCTCATTTGATGCAATTCATTCAATTCTTCCTGGTCTCTTTGGTTAACATCAATAATTGTATACAAAATATCGCGATACTGAAATCCTTTACATTGACCTATTGTTAAAACTTCACTTGGACGCAAACCATACTGTTCATAAATTGTTTGGATCATCTCAATCCCTCATTTCATTTTATGATGCGTATTTATCTATATGAAAAATTAGATACTTGTCATAATATTTATGCATAATTGAATAGATTAGAATTACACAATTTATTATGATTTCCTCCGAGTGAGTAATACTATGATATGAAGTTGGGCCTTTATTAATATTATTCTCATAATAAGTTCATCCAAATGAACTTTTAACAGCGTAAATTGCTAAATTCCCTACCGTTAAATCCATGCCTTACCGCATACCTGTATAAGATCAAAATATAAAGAAATTAGGTGATGATACTTGGAGAAGAAACATCAACAAAGTGAAATGGAGAAAAAGGCACGAAAATGGTTAACGAATAGAGGTGTAACTATTCATGATATCGCCGACCTCGTTTTTTATTTACAAAAGAAATACCATCCTAACCTAACAATTGATGAGTGTGAATATAATGTCGAGCGTGTTATTTCCAAGCGCGAAGTTCAAAATGCAATATTGACTGGTATTCAACTTGATGTCTTAACAGAAAAAGGACTTATTGAGGAGCCTCTTCAATCTATTCTAAAAAAAGATGAAGGATTATATGGAATTGATGAAATTTTAGCTCTATCCATTGTAAATGTATATGGCTCAATCGGATTCACAAATTATGGATATATCGACAAACAAAAGCCAGGTATTTTAGAGGAGCTAAACGATAAATCATCGAATCAATGCCACACCTTTTTAGATGATATCGTTGGCGCTATTGCAGCAGCGGCATCGAGCCGCCTAGCTCATCGCGCAGCTAACGTCGAATAATTAACCCCCGATTGGTTCTACCCAATCGGGGGTTGTATTTATCCACTATTTTATAAGCGATCCATCCACTCTTTTAAAGAATCTACCGCATACGTTGGCTGCTTTTCATACCCTTTTAACAACTCTTTTGTTGTGACACCCGTATGAACAAGTAACGTATCTAACCCCGCATTCATGCCAGCTAAAATGTCTGTATCGTAATAGTCACCAATCATTAATGTTTCTTCTTTCGGTGTTCCAATTACTTCGAGAGCTTGTTCCATAATAATACTCTCTGGCTTTCCAATAAACACTGGCTGTGTTTGAGTAGAAACTGCAATCACAGAAGTAATGGAACCGTTTCCTGGTAATAATCCTCGCTCCGTAGGAATAGCAATATCACCGTTCGTTGAGATAAAAAATGCGCCATTTCGGACATTTAAGCACGCTTTTGCCAATTTTTCATATGTAATTTGCTGATCAAGCCCTACTACAACAAAATCTGTATCTTCATCTTGAATGGTGAATCCTTTTTCTGTTAAAGCATGGCGAATGCCATCCGCTCCAATTACGTAAACTGATCCATTAGGCTTACGTTCATGTAAATAATTAGCAGTTGCTTGACTCGTTGTGAATACTTGCTCTTCTGTTGTAGGAATTCCAAATGCATTCAACTTTTCTGCTACTTTATCCGGTGTTTTCGTTGAATTGTTTGTAACAAATAAGTACGGAATGCCTTTCTCCTTTAGTGCAACTACAAAATCACGAGCTTCTGCGATTAGTTCAGTTCCTTTATACATTGTTCCATCTAAATCAATTAAGTAACCTTTGTACTGCTTCATAATATCCTCCTAAAATTATCGTAATTACGCTTGATACGGTTGCTTTTATGATGTATCCGACAATAACAACGCCTTCTTTGCTAGAAAGCGTTGTTCAACACAATGAAATCATCGCTTATTTTTTATTCAATCATAACTGAATAAAGCTTAGTTTCGAAATGCTGATACGGGACCTAGCTCATTTTCCAAATAGGCACGAATACAACTTGGAAACTTCTTCAACACCTCAGTATTTCGGATTACAACATAATAAATTTCTTCATGATTGACTTCCATATAGTCCTGTACAAGCACCTTTCTTAATTGCAAAACTTGTTTTAAAGGTTGTTCATCTGCTTGCTCTACAACTTTTTCATCAACAAGAATATCAATAATATCATCATAGCTGCCAGGATCTCTCATGATGAAACCATCAATCATTGCGTTGCCCACATCCAAAACATTTTCAATAAGCAGATGAATGATTCGTTCTAATGCTTTTTTTTCAATGAATGTGCCCCAATTGGATTGCTTCGTTAATAAAGAAATATGCTGTTCATAAAACACTAACGTTTCTTCTATTTTTTGACGATCTACAAAATACATACGAATTCCTCCTTATTTGCATCTCCCTCTTCTATATTGTAGCATGGCTTAAACTTGTCTCATTTAATAAATGCATGTTTGTTTCAGCAATGATTTGGTATGATACAAGTACGACATATGAAAGGAGATATGCAATGAGCGAACGATTTTACTTATATGACGACCTAGTCAATACAAAGACACGATTTGTAAGCTTTATGGGTGAAAACCAGCGCTTCGATTTAGCCATTATTCAAACGGATCGCTACTATGGTAAACACCTGGTTCTGGATATTCAAGGAGGCCGCTTTGCAATCATTGGTTCAGATGATCTTGAAGAACCTCATTACTTAGAACATGTATTTAAGCTAAATAAAGAAGACGGACAAGAGCTACGAGAGTTTTTATATGAAGTAATTTAATAAAGAAGGCAGCGGAAAGAACAAAATTGTCTTCTGCTCGCCTTCTTTTATTTATTTACTTTCTTTAACACAAAATATGCGCAGCCAAAATTACAATATTCGTGTAAATAATCTTGAAGCGTACTGATTTTTGTGTCGTAAGTTGCCTTTTGGTTGCGATCATCAAAAAAGCCTCTTAAACGTAATTGATTATAGCCCCAATCTCCTAAAATGTAGTCATAGCGGCCTAACACATCAATATAACGTCCACGAAATGCTTCTTCATCAAATCCTTCTCTTTCTTCTTTTACCACTTCATAACAGACATTATTAACACAAATCATTGTCTTCACCTCTTTCAAAATTACCATACCATATTTATAAATGTGAAACCATCAATTAACAGGAAATATTTTAGCCGACCGCTGCACCCTAAGAAGTAAAGGAGGTGCTTCTATTGCACAAAAAACTTACAAAGGCTGGATTATTAATAACCATTGCTCTAACCGGCTGTCAAGGCAATCATGAAATCGATAATGAAGCTTTATCACCAAATAATCCAAATGCTATTAACGTAGCTGATCATAATCATAATGACCTTTACAATGAGAATAAAAACAACGAGACAGACTATGGCTATGTACGTTATCAAAAAAGCCCTGTCGCAAATCATACGGGTACCTATCAAAACATTGCTACATTTGATCGAGAAGAAGCTGCCGATACAATAAGCAAGCTCTGTGCCGCGACTCCCAATGTAAATGACGTTGCGACGTTAGTTACTGATGAAGATGTATTAATTGCTTATAAAACCGATACAAAAGACCGCAATGTAACTGCTGATCAAGTGAAAAGAACAGCTATGTCCGTCATGCCTCGCTATTACCATGTATATGTCTCTGATAACCCTCAACATATACAAGATATTGAACGGTTTAGTGAATCAACTACTCAAGAAGTTGCTGTAAAACGCGCGGTGCACCTTACAATTAAAGAGATGTTAAAATCTCCGCAAGGCCGTAAAATGAATGATGGAGAAAATGCAAACGGAGAAGAAATAAATGAATTAAACGAACCCATGACAGATGAAAAACCATTACCTTAACCCGTGTCAAATAATAGTAATTATTACTAGTTCTTTCATTTACAACACCGACTAATTCACTAGTTCCCTTTTATTTTACAGAAAAAAGGCGATGAATTCATCGCCTTTTCTACTTATTACTGCTGTTTATCTTGTGTATGTTTTGCTGCTGCATTTACTTGTTCATCTGCATGATAAGAAGATCGTACAAGCGGACCTGCTTCAACATGGCTGAACCCTTTTGTTAAAGCAATCTCTTTTAGTTCTTCAAATTCATTTGGGTGATAATATTTTTGTACTTTTAAATGTTTTTTCGTTGGTTGCAAATATTGACCAATCGTCATAATATCGACATTATTGGAACGTAAATCATCCATCGTTGCAATAATTTGTTCTTTTGTTTCTCCTAAGCCAATCATGATGCTAGACTTTGTTGGAATGTCAGGCTGCATTTCTTTCGCACGACGTAAAAACTCCAAAGAACGATCATAAGTTGCGCGAGCACGAACACGAGGTGTTAACTCACGAACCGTTTCGATGTTATGGTTTAAAATATCTGGACGTGCATCCATCACTATACGTAAGTTTTCTTCTACACCACCCATATCAGATGGTAAAACTTCAATTGTCGTAAATGGATTTTTGCGGCGAATTGCGCGAATCGTTTCTGCTAGTACTCCTGCTCCTCCGTCTTTTAGATCATCACGAGCTACAACTGTAATAACAGCATGTTTTAAATTCATTAACTGTACAGAATCCGCTACGCGTTCTGGTTCTTCCCAATCTAATTCCGTCGGTAAGCCCGTTTTAACCGCACAAAAACGACAGGCACGTGTACAAACTTCCCCTAAAATCATAAATGTAGCTGTACGACGAACAGCCCAACATTCATGAATATTTGGACATCTTGCCTCTTCACATACCGTATGAAGATTTTTTTCACGCATCATCTTCTTTAAGTCGGTGTAATTTTCATTTGTGTTCAATTTAATCTTTAGCCACTCGGGTTTGCGGACATGCTCTTCTTTTGTTGCCATATTTATCAACTCCACCAATCTAGAAAATGTCTGTAACCTATATGCTCATTCTTTATCTACACAATAAAAAAACATAACTACATGTCACTTTATCATATAAAAGTGCGATTCGACAAGTTCCTTGCGGTTATTTTCCACTAATTTCATCTTACTGCTTCTTCTTTCAATAGAAACGTTCGTGCTAAATATCCTCGAATATTTTTTTATGATTTCCATTAATTTATATTTATGAAATGTTTTGTCGCATCACACACTAACTGTAGAAAATAAACGGAAAGGAGGAGTTTGATTGCGAAAGCATATCTTTTTTATTTGGCTTTTTTCTTTGGTTTTTATAAGTTGGCAACATACAGAAGCAGCAAGCCCTACACAAGAAGAAGAGCTGGTTAAAAGAAGGATGGAACTATATCATCAAATGGAAGCCGTCTCAACGATCCCTTGGTATTACTTCGCTGGCATTGATCAATATGAGCGCAACATTCGACGTTCTCATAAAGATATCCCAAGGGAAAAAGGAGCTATTTCTATCTACTTTCCACCTGAAAAATGGGCAGGCTCATTAAATCCTGATTTACACGACACTAACCCTTCAACCATTGCCCTGCTTGGCGGAATTGGACAAGATGGAAATGGAGATGGCAAGGCCGATCAATTTAATGATGAAGATTTATTATTTACAGTCGCCAACTACCTTCAAACATTTGGTGTGACAAAAGATTATATTAAGCTGGGATTATGGAATTACTATCATCGGGCAAAAGCAGTTGAGATCATTCTTGGCAACGCAAAAATTTTTCAAACTTACGGCACTATTAATTTAAAAGGAACTTCATTCCCTGTTCCATTGCGTTCAAATTATAGTTACCGTAGTACATGGGGGGATGCTCGCGGTTGGGGAGGACGTCGGATTCATGAAGGCACCGATATTTTCGCAGATTACGGTGTTCCTGTTCAATCTCCTTGTTATGGCATTGTCGAAATTAAAGGCTGGAACAAATACGGAGGATGGCGAATTGGCATTCGTGATTTAAACAATAATTATCATTACCTTGCTCATTTAAGTGGATTTTCTAAAGGGCTGAAAGTAGGGCAAATCGTTGAGCCTGGCACGCTTATTGGAGGAGTGGGAAGCTCAGGATACGGTCCTCCTGGAACATCTGGAAAATTCCCTCCTCACTTACATTATGGAATGTATAAAGACAATGGGAAGAATGAATGGTCCTTTGATCCATATCCTCTCCTCAAGTCGTGGGAACGAGCAGACCGAGCAAAATTAAAAAGAACATAAGTTTTAAACAAACGTTTGATTAAAAGCATATCTAAAATGAGAAGAGAGCTATCTTAGGATAGCTCTCTTCTCATTAGACTTTACTTTCTTTTGCTTTTTTGACGGCGTGAAGGATGCTCACTGCTAAGCCTCCCCATATAATAATCATTCCGACAATCATCATGGCGATTGAACTACTTTCCATAGCCATTCTCCTCCTTTGAAGACAGCGATTCTTTTTTCCATCCTTTTAATGAGAATGCTACCCCGAGAACAAGTGCCAATGCTGCTACTCCCCAGCCAAAAGGACCAACGAAACTCGTTGCATAACCTTCATAATTTTCAGAAATATTCTTACGCACATTATCAAACATCATATATCCTAATACGATTGGCGTTACAATGCTTAAACAAATCTTCCACCAAGCTCCTAACATAATATCAGATACACTGTTTGCATGTTGTTGAAGGTTATTAAGTTCACGGAATACCCATGCTACCAACACAATCTCAACTAAACCAGCTAATGCAACACCAAAGTTATTAATAAAATAATCAACTACATCTAAAAAATAAAGGCCACCCTGTGTTGAGAATAACAATGAAATTACCGATGCTGCTCCTCCACCAATTAAAACTGATTTTGTACGCGAAACATTAAATTTATCTTGGATACCTGCTACAAATGTTTCGATAATCGAGATGAGTGATGTTAGTCCTGCTAACGTTAATGAACCAAAGAACAATACTCCAAAGAATTGATTAAATGCTGGAAACTCGGTAATAATTTGCGGGAATACAACAAAGGCTAATCCCACACCTCCAGTTACAACCTCATCAATGCTGACACCTTGTCGTGCTGCCATAAAACCTAATGCACTGAATACACCAATACCTGCTAAAAGTTCAAATGCTGAATTTCCAAACCCTGTAATGAACGCATTATTCGTGAGATCCGATTTTTTTGGTAAATAACTCGAATATGTGACCATGATAGCAAATCCGACTGATAAACTAAAAAATATTTGTCCATACGCTGCTACCCACACTTTTCCGTCTGCAATAGCGCTCCAATCAGGTTTAAAGAAGGCATTTAGCCCTTCGATTGCCCCATCTAATGTCAGTGCTCGAATTACAATAATTAAAAATAACACAATTAACGTCGGTAAAAACACTTTATTCGCTGCTTCGATTCCCTTTTTAATTCCTTTTAATAACACACCTAATGTAATAATCCATACAATAATTAACGGAAATAACACACTAGGTACAATACTGCCTGTTTGCCCTGGCACTTCTGCTAACTTTAAATATTCACCAAATAAAAACCCTTCTGAATCTTGACCCCAGCTTAACTTAAATGAAAAGATAAAATATGACATCGCCCAAGCGATAATGACAGAATAATAAACAGAAATAACAAAGGAAATGGCTACTTGCCACCACCCTAACCATTCTGCTTTTCGGTTTAATCTAGCAAATGAAAGAGGTGATGAACCTTTATATTTATGACCAATAGCAAATTCCATAATCAAAATTGGTATACCTGCTGTTAATAACGCAAATAAATATGGCAAGAAAAATGCGCCTCCACCATTTTCATATGCCGTTGCAGGAAACCTCCAAATATTCCCTAATCCAATTGCTGATCCTGCTGCCGCTAAAATAAAACCAGCTCGTGTCCCCCACTGCGGACGATTTTCCATAATGAATTCCCCCTTAAACTCTCTCCCTATTTTTTTATTTCTTCATAGATCTTTAAGAGTTTTTAAAACTTTCTGATAATTTAATTTATGATATCCTACGAAGAATTATAGCTATTATACTATAGTATGTCAAAATATTTTTTATAGAAAATTTATACAATTCAGTTTTTTATACAAAAAAAGCAATTTCCTTCTATAAAAAGGAAATTGCTTTTTCTCTCTGTTTATTTACTGTTGGCTACTTCATTTACATTCCCTTTATTTCGAGCAATAAAAACAAACACTGCTAGCAATAAAAGTGTAGTGACAAAACCAACTGTTACACTTCCTGTAACGCCTAGCACAATATAACCAATAAGCGTGATAGCTGCTGATATCAATGCATAAGGCAGTTGTGTCATAACGTGATCAATATGGTGACTCCCAGCCCCAGTGGATGAAAGGATAGTCGTGTCTGAAATTGGCGAACAATGATCCCCAAATACTGACCCTGCTAAAACAGCTGCTAGAGATGGCAACAATAAAGTCGGTTCAATTGATGCTGCAATATCTCCCGCAATAGGAAGCATAATTCCAAATGTTCCCCAAGATGTTCCCGTTGAAAATGCCATAAGTCCTGCAATGACAAACAAAATAACGGGTAAAAATGCTACATTTAAATTAGAGCTCTCTACAAGACCTGCTAAGAATTCACCTGTTTTTAATTGGCTAATTAAGTCTACAATGGTCCATGCTAGTAACAGAATATAGATAGCGGGCAACATAGACTTAATTCCTTCGATAATTCCTTTTCCAAACACTTGACTTGATAATTCTTTTGATTGTTTAGCTCGAATTACAAATAAAATCAAAGTGACCACCAATCCTGATAATCCACCAACTACCAAAGATGTTGGAACGTTAGTGTTTTCAAACATTGTAAAAATGGTTACTTTGCCTTCCGTTGCTTGATATCCCGTCCATAACATAGCAGATACTGTACCAACAATAAGCATAATAATCGGTAAAATCAAATCTAATACACGACCATGGTTACTTACAGGTAAATCTTCTTTCAATTCCCCTGCTACAGAGCCTTTAGAAGTATCAATTACTTCACCTGTACGAGCTGCACGCTCTTCATGTACTTTCATTGCTCCTAAATTAATATCAAAAAAGCCAACAGCAAAAACAAGTAATAACGTTACAAATACATAAAAGTTCATTGGAATCATCTGTACAAAAGCGGAAAATGCTGAGATATCCGTCATTCCATGCGCTACTAAAATCGAGCCAACAACTGTAATAATGTATGCGCCCCAGCTAGAAAAAGGTGCGATGACACATACAGGAGCTGATGTAGAATCAATTAAATAGGCTAATTTCGCTCTAGAAATTCGGTGGCGATCTGTCAGAGGTCGACTCACTTGACCAACTGCTAATGCATTAAAGTAATCATCAATAAAAATAATAATTCCTAAAATAGCTGTTAAAAAATGCGCCCCTCTTCTTGTTTGAATACGTTGTAACGCCCACTCTCCAAAAGCGCGACTACCTCCAGTAATAGAAATAAACGCTGTGATTACACCTAAAATAAGTAAAAATAACAAAATAAATAAATTTGATGTATTCAGTGCACCGTCACCATAAAAAATCATGGAAAAGCTTTTCCAAATTTTCTGTATAGATTCTCCAATTGAAAATTCGGTCAAGACTAAACCTGCTGCTAGAATACCGATACCTAGTGATAGTAATACCCGGCGCGTTAAAACCACCATAATAATGGCTAAAAACGGTGGCAGTAGTGAAAAAATTGTTCCTTCCATAAGAGCCTCCCTAGAGTAAACTTGTTCACAATAAGCAGGCTACATTACTAATGAAAGATGCTTAAAAAAGCAAAAAAAGAGTAATGATAGAAAATAACTATCATTACTCTTTGTAATGTTATGTTATCCTCCATCACGATCAGTAGCCCCCCATTATGAAAACAAGTGTTTATTCATAATGACAGTGTTACCCTTATTCAAGGTAACCCCAGAGAAAAAAGTTGACAGTTTTTTCCTCTTCGGCAAAAAATCCTTTTTACTATGCTCAACGTTGTCATCCTCACATAGTATACTCTTACTTTTTGCAGCCTCTACCTCATCGATCTGATAAGGTGATGATATGAAATTAATATAGTTCATTATATAGACAAATAACTGATTTATCAACCCACTATTTTTTTTTGTTCAATTCAATGGAAGGGGCGGAAGAACCTCCTCCTCCATTAAAATAATCTGGTACGCTACCTGGAATCATGGCCATTCCTACTGGAATATTAGCTTTAACAGTTGTTTCCTTTGTAGCAAAGGGAATAATAACTTGTACGTTCACTTGAACTTCAATAAAAATCTCCAAAAAAGCTCCGTTTATTCCGTATTCTTCTATTTTACGAACCACATCTGATTGGACATCTCCAATAGCATGAAATTTTACAGGAATAAGCGGACCTAAGTTTCCTAACAATGCATTATTTGTTGCTTGACCAAGGGGCACTTGATAGACAATGCCTTGCTGGCGTAGTTTTTTATCTGTTTCAATATTAATGTCAGTAGGAATTTCTAAAGAGTCTAAGTTCCCTTTTTCAGCTTCTCGTAAGTTCGCTTGAACAAGTGAAGTTGTCTGTGCGCGAATTCGGTTGACAACTGCTGTATCAATTTTTGCAACTTGACCATTTGGTGTTGTTTCCGTTTTGATGATGTCATTCATGTCTAATTGATCCACCACTTGTTTATTGACCGCTTTGTTAATAACAAGCGTAGCAATCTCTTTCGTTTGCGCTTCTGCATATTTCATAAGCGTTGGTTCAATTCCTCTATTAATTAACCATATACCGGTTGCCGTTGAAAATAAAAAGAAAACAAGTGTAAGTAAAAATACATACCGAAAAGGCACAGGTCCCTTTTTTCTAAACCGTCGACGAACCTTAATCAAAAAAATCCCTCCTTACAAGCTATATGTATGCATAAACAAGAAGGGCTAACGCTTTTTTCTTAAAGTTTTTTATCTTAACGTTAAATCGCTATCGACAATCATAACCGTCGGATTCTTCTTTAAATCCACCTCATATGTTTCTTTTAATGGTTTGTTATTCTCTTCTAAAATTCGAACAAAAGGACGGTCGCTTAATCCATCATTTTGCTTGCTCACAATTCCCTTTCGAGCATCATTTAATGTTACACCTAATCCGACTGGATAGACAGCGATTGCACGCCGAAATGCACTAATCATGGCTGCATCAAACTGGCTTCCTGCTCCGGCATATAAAATTTCTAATCCTTCGTGAGGAAGCATTGCTTTTCTATATACCCGATTCGATGTCACAGCATCATAGACATCTGCAATGGCAAGTATTTTGCAAAAAGAATGAATCTCCTTTTCACCAATACCTAACGGGTAACCTGATCCGTCTAAGCGTTCATGATGCTGATACGCACAATACGCAGATAACGTTGAAACATTTGATGTACCTTTTAACAATTCAAACCCATACGTTGTATGTCTTTTCATTAATTCAAACTCTTCTTTTGTTAGTTTATCCGGTTTGTTTAGCACTTCTTGTGGGATAAGCATCTTGCCTACATCATGCAAAATACAACCTGAACCAAGCTTTTCAAGATTTCTCTCAGAGAGCCCCATTTCTTTTCCAAGAGCCAGTGCATATAAAGTGACATTCACTGAATGAGAGAATACATAATTATCGTATATATATACATCAGCTAATAAAGATAAGATTTCATTATTGTTTGTAATCTGTTTTACTAATTCTTTTCCAACCTCTTGTACTTCATTAATCGACTTCTCGAAAAGGGCAACTTGCTTTATATGTTGATTTTTTTGTAAGGAAACAAACACACGCTTAACAGCATCAACTGCCTTCTTTCTTAACTCGAACGGAATGGTTGCGTTTACCTCTAAATCATTTGTACGTATATCATCTATGTAAACAAATGTAATTCCCCTTTTAATCAAGCGATTAATAATTGTTTCTGTTAATGGTATACCTGTATTAATAAGTACTTGTCCATGCTCGTTTAAAATGGCTTTTGCTAAACATATTCCTGGTTGTAGTGATTGAATTGAAACTAATTTCATAGCAACTCCCTAAATCCATCTTATTTTATATTGTCTTTTCAGTAGTATGATAAAAGCTCAACTAACAGCTTATATCAAGTGTTGATTAGTTGAACTTCTATCTTTTAGCATTTTTGTTGAGACTAGTCGTTTCTTT
Source organism: Priestia megaterium (assembly GCA_008180335.1). Classification (GTDB taxonomy): domain Bacteria; phylum Bacillota; class Bacilli; order Bacillales; family Bacillaceae_H; genus Priestia; species Priestia megaterium_B. The sequence continues at coordinate 3,472 of VTEF01000009.1, read as the reverse complement.
TCTAATAACTGAAACAAGAAATGATCACATGACTTATGAAAAGATACATACTGCACTACAACATTTTCAGCAATGCTTCTCGTCCAATCATACCTTGGTAAATGCCTAAACGTTCTGCTTCAAGTGTGACTGATTCTAATGGAGCATTTAATAATTGATCAATTGTGCGAACTCCTACTGCTCTCCCTGCTAAGATGTGCCGATCCGCTAATTTTTCATTTAATAATCCTACATCAAGTGCTCCACACATAATATAACCTTTATCTGAAGAAACAGTAAGCAGCGTTGTCTTTGGCAACAATACTGTAACTGCTTGAAATGTATGACCTTCAATTACAATTGGTTCTAAAGTAATCACTATGCTTCACTCCTTTCTTTAATCAAATTATGATTTTTTTTGAAAAAAGTGAGCTTTTGTAACTATTTTTCACAATCGCTGAAGGAAGCTGTTTCTTTTTTTATAATTATACCGATGTATGTATAAAAGGATATGAGATGATTCAAAATGGATTCACCTAACGTACCTCTTATTCAAATAGGTCTAACTGCTTTGGAGCTAAGTCTTTATATTTGATATCTAATATATTCAGTAATTGCTTTGCATTATCTACTGCATCTCCTCCTGAATTATTATTAAATAAAATATAAATATCCTTTGTTTGCTGCTGTAACAATTCTAAGCGATCTTTCCACTCTGACAGCTCTTGTTGGTTATAACGGTATAAGAATCGAACTTTACGCCAATTTCCTTCTGCGGGCTTATTCCAGCCATGTATATTGCGCCCGTGGAACCTTATTAACGTTTTATCTTTTGTTGTTGCATGTAAGACAATCGGTACAGAGCCTTCCCCTGCTTGGGGTTCGTCACAAATACTATGGATCCATTTCTCTTCCTCCATAAACGCTAGTGTTTTATCAAGCCATTGTGGAGTAAACCATGATTGATTGCGAAATTCCAAAGCAACTGGTAACTCACCGAACTTCTCACGGCTGTAGCGAAGATAGTTGACATTTTCTTTAGTACAATCAAACCAAGGAGGCATTTGAAACAGGATCATTGCTAATTTATTTGATTTAACGTAAGGAATGACAGAATCTAAAAAAGCTTGAAACATTTCTTCTCTGCTATTGAATGGATTGCCTTCGCGCAGATGACCTGTCATTCCCTGATATGCTTTTACTATAAAGCGAAAGGAAGCGGGAGTATCAGAAATCCATTTTTCTACATTTGCTTTTGGCTGAATTGCATAAAAGGAAGAATCCACTTCTACAATTGGAAAGTGTCCGGCATAAACTCCTAATTTATCTCGAGACGGAACTCCCATTTCATATAAGGCATCATGGTCTCCCCAACCAGTCACACCAATGTAAATCACATAACCCCTCCGTTCTACTCTCTAAAATACACGCTGTACCTATGTATGAAATCGCATTCTATTTGTCATAACGACGAACTGAATATATTTAATTATTCTTTCCTTTATTTTAATACAAAATAAACAAAAAAACTCGCCTGTGTTTACACAAGCGAGTTTTAAATTTAAAGTTAACCGATTGAACCTTCCATTTCGAACTTGATTAACGAGAGTTTTTATAACATTTTAAAATATGCCAAAAATGCCATAATATCAAGGTTTTCACATATTCCTATTTCAAAATACATTAATCTTTATTTAATAAAAGTGGCACAAAAGTGGCACGTCGATCACCTTTAAGAGATCAGTTTCTACTATTAATATATAATCACCAGAAAAAGAATCGTTCCTAACACGATAATTATATCTTTATCAGCTTCATCAAACCAGACGTCTTTTATTTTGAAACATTCTTTTATACTTGCTCGTATATTAAATATGCGTGTCGATAATTTGGGAGGATATGTGGAGAAATAAGTTTGTCCATTAACAAGATTAGAAATTTGATTTATCAACTAAAAAAGACAAGGACGGCAAACCTGCACAAATCCTTGTCTTTTCTGATTTTATGAAACTCTATGGGATTCGAACCCAAGCAGACGAGGTACCAGAAACCTATTAATCTTATTTTATTCTCTCCGTTCAAGATTTGCCTTTCCATACCATAAATTTATTATTTAACTTACCTCAATTGAAAAGTCATTCTGATGTTTCCATCAACGAGTGACCTTTCTGTTTGCAAAATGGTTTGCAAAAATCCACTAAATGTGGAGGCTTTTTATTTAAATAAATTATAAATATAATTATGATTGAAATCAGAACATATGTTCCTATATAATTAACCATAAAAGGAGCGTGATTTTAGTGCATAGTGATCTTGAAAGGAAAATTTTCCGAATTTATTTTAATACATCGATACATGGTATAAGTCCAACACTTAAAGAATTGATGAGATGGACAGGAAAAACAGAAGCAGATGTGAGGTCTACGGTTATTTCACTAATTAAGAAGGGACTTATAGTGAGAGACAAAGATAATATCTTGATTGCAAATAGGATAAAAGTCAAATAATTACAAAATATTTACAATTAGAGGATATTTACTTTATCCTTTTATGATCTAATTGACTCAGGACTAATTAATCATGGGAGGTTTTATTTATGGTAAAAACAGACTTAACACAAGCTGAAATAACACTTATTTCAAAGCTATATTATAATCAAAAATTACACTTTTGCTCAATCAACCTACTACTTTAGTAAAATAGATGATGATGTTATTTTACTGGGGGTAGGGTTTTGGAGGAGAAATTAGTGTTATACATAAAAGTTCATGAATTACGCAGAAGGAAATTTAAAGTAGCACAAATCGCTAAAGAGCTTAAAATCTCAAGACCAACTGTCTATAAATATTTAGGCATGACATTTGATGAAGCAAGAGCCTATACGGAACAGCCTTTGGGAAAGAGAAGAAAACTAGATCATTATAAAGACTGGATACTTGCCCATTCCAGACATAAATATATGGAATGGCAGACACGCCCTTTTACCACAAAAGATGCGATTCGTTGTCACGAACATGCATTTCAGTTTTATGGAGGCCAAACAGAAGAAATTGTCTATGATCAAGATCACTTAATAGCCGTGAGTAAAAATGCGGGACAAGTCCTTTTAACATCTGAATTTCAAAGTTATGTAAACGAGCGTAAATTTAAGATCTATCTGTGCAGAAAAGCAGACCCAGAATCAAAAGGCATGATTGAAAATGTAGTGAAATATGTAAAAGGTAATTTCGCTGACAGTCGTGTATTTAGCGATATAGAAGATTGGAATAAACGAGCATGGCAATGGCTTGATCGTACTGGAAACCACCAGGTTCACCAGACAACGAAAAAAAGACCAGCAGAAGTGTTTCTCCTCGAAAAGCAACACTTACAGCCAGTCTCTTCGTTACTTTCATATGAAAGTACCCATAAACAAAGTATAACAAGAAGTGTAAGCAAGGACAACACGATTCGATACAAGTCAAACCGTTATTCTGTCCCTCTCGGGACTTAT
>VTEF01000008.1 GCA_008180335.1 Priestia megaterium | reverse complement strand
CCCATCTGTTAGCACTGCAAGTATTACTAGACGGGAAAAAGAAAACAGCCACGTATAACCTTGGAAACGGCCTTGGCTATTCAGTGAAAGAAGTGATTAAAACATGTGAGCGCGTAACGGGGAAAAAAGCAAATGTCATCATGGCTAATCGCCGTGCAGGAGACCCGGCAAGGCTCGTTGCTTCTTCTGATAAAATTTATCAAGAATTGGGCTGGAAAGCACAATTTTCTCTTGAACAAATCATTCAATCTGCTTGGAAGTGGCATCAAAACAGTGTGACCGTAATAAACGGATCTCATTACCATTTACCACGCTCTTAACACGCTTTCCTCAAAGTGCTGAGAAAAGCAGCAAGAGAGAGGAGTTGTCTAGCAAGGTACGATTTATTTAACTAACAATGTTTAATAATAATGGTTGATTAAGAGACTTCAAGTCGAATAGGAAATAAAGAAAAAGATTATCTGTCCAAACCAGATAATCTTTTTTGCATTAAGCAGCTTCCTTTGCTTTTTTGTGCTGCTAGTAAGTCATACAACACAAGAATTTCAGAGGGCATCGTAAAACAATTTATTATTTAAAGAAAAAGAAGTAAAAATTACAGCTCTTTCAGACAGCGAAGTACTTGTTCAAAAGAACGATAATGACCATGAATTTGATGCACAGTTCTATATCCCAAAAGAGTGTCAAAGCACCGTGGCAGGAGAAGGTGTGTGGGAAGGAACAGCTCAACGGGTGATTCGTACGATTTTTGATTACGAAAACGCTCCGTATTCAAATATGGTCATTGGTGAAGTGATTTCTTATCCGGGCAGATGGTCGAGCTACCCTCCTCCTCATCATAATCAGCCTGAGGTTTATTATTATCGTTTTAATAAACCTCAAAGATTTGGCTGCGCGATGGTTGGAGAAGATGCGCATCGTGTTGTACACAATAGCTTTATCACAATCCCAGACGAGCTAGATCACCCTCAAGCAACAGCTCCTGGGTATGCTATGTATTTTTGCTGGAGATTCGTCGTTTGGAGAAGAACCCATGGACTGACCGCGTTATGGAAGAAGAACATAAATGGCTGTTAGAGCCCGGTGCGAAAGTGTGGCGGGAAAAAGAGTAGCGTAATCATTATAACAAGAAGTCTCTAGCCGTGTTGGGCTAGAGACTTTCTTATGATAGAAGAGAAAAAGGTTCTATTTATTTTTCTAGTTTAAAGATAGTTGTTACCGGAATAACCACTAACAAGAGATGGAAATAACTATTTTTAAATAGGAGGCTGAAAATAATGACTCAAGCAACCACTAGTAATAAAAATATGGGACGAGAACAAAATGGGAAGCTTTTGAAAGGAATCGCGATAGGAGCGGTCGTTGGCGGAGCGGTGGCGATGCTCGATTCAAAAACAAGGAACAAAGTAACCTCTGCAACAAAAGATATGAAAGATTCGACAATGGACATGGTCGCAAAGGTAAAAGAAAATCCGTCAGAAGTAAAAAATGACTGGCAAGAACGGATTAATACCGCTACAACAATTTTGAAAGAAGCGATTAACGATGCACAAAATCTATACCAGAAAGTAAACAATGACTTTAGCGGACAAGTTCATCACATTAAAGAAGAATCATCTGAGATTCTTTCTTCTGCAAAAGAGGTCAAAGAAGACGCAAAAGAAATCGGCAGCAAAGTGAAACAAGCAGGAGAGGAAGTGGCGAGTGAATCAACTTCAACTGGCACTTCTGCAGCAGCTTCATCAATCGATACACCCCAAACGAAAAATCCAAATCATGAAATGCCAAGAACCATTCGATAAGCAAAATGAGTTCTTGAATACAAAAAGCATAAGCTGAGCTCATAGCCAGCTTATGCTTTTTGTTTCTTCTGTAGTAGCTGTTGGAATAAAATAAGCTTATGAACAGGAGCATAGATGCTAAATTCAGCCGAATTTCTGTTTTTGATGCACCATTCCCTTAAAAAGTTAACAAAAATAATACAAATTAACTTATTTTTAGACTGAAAAGAAATGTTAAAATATGGTGAGGGTATAAAAGGAGTGGTCACGATGAAGTATATTCGGCTAAAAACAGGTCTAAACAAAGACCACATTCAAAATAGGCTGAACTATAACCCAGAAATTATTGAACTTCATTTAATAGAAGCAGATCTATACCACCCAGAGAGAATTATACAAGCAATCCGGTTGTTAAAGGCGAAAGGTGTTCGTGTGTACCTTCATCATCCAATGATGTATAAAGGGCAGTACTTGGATATCATAAGCTCAAACGAGAAGATGCGGGAACATTATGACTGGTCTTGCGAATTGCTCGCATCCATTTGCAAGCAAGAACAAATAAAATGCGTTGTGCATTGTCATTATAACTCTTCAGAAAGTACAGATTACAAAGACAAGGATAAAAGAAAGGAAACGAGAAAGCGGATTGAAACAATCTTGCAGATTAGCAGTGAATGCTTTCTTTGGGAAGATACGATAGAAGGCATCTTTTCAGCTGAAAATCCATTTTTGTTTTCAGAAATCGTGCAACCATTGAATTTATCTTTAAATATTGATATCAGCCATTCCTTTATTGCATTAAAAGGAGACAACCAAAAACTGCAAAAGCACTTAGAGAAGTTTCATTCCTTTGCAGACTATTTTCATTTAGTCGATAGCACGGGAACATTTCATGATTCTTTGCCATTAGGAGAAGGCAACATAAACTGGCATATGGTGAAGCCTTATGTGAAAGATACAGATTTTATTTTTGAAATTGATTTAAGAGCTTCCAAGCATAGCGACTGTACGCCAATGATAAAAAGTGCGGCGTATTTTAATAGTATTGGAGAAAAAGAGAAGTAAAAGTGAGCTTCTATTCAATAAGGTTATATAATATTTCGCTTTCTGTATTGAGATGCTTAACGTAAAGCATCTTTTTTCATATGGGCTGCGAAATTCTTTTAGCAAATCATCATGGCGGGCACCGGCAGCTATTCAAACCACACATCGGATGTTCAGGCAAATACATCACCTAAAGAAGTACCAATGCCCATGTGTAGTCACGGGAATAAAACCCTCTATATATATATATATATATATATAAGGAAAAGCAGACTTCACACGGGAGTCTGTTTTTTATATGGAATTGCAGCAAGAAGGATGGTTCATTGCACGATGATAAACGTTTTGTAATAGGGTATACCTAAATTAGCTTACTTATAATTCTTTATACCTACATAATAATCCTATAATAATATTTTTATTGGCATAATTACTATTTTTACATACTAATGTCCTAACTTGTAAGGCTGTTTTATCTTTATACTGTAAGCTTTATTGGTATTTTTAAGGTGAAAAAATTTTTGTAATAGAATAAAATTTAATTGACCTTACCAGTTTCTACTATTAGAATTAATATTGCTAATAGTTTGAAAATTAAAGGTGGGGGGATTCATTTGGTAAGTTGGAAAAAGGTTTTAGGAACATCTTTACTCGCAACAACTGTAGCAATAGGAGGGGGACTGCCGTTACTGACAAATGGAACGAGTGCTTCAGCAAAAGCAGCAGAGCAGCTTGAAAGTCCGCCAATCGATATGAATATTGTGCCGGAAGAAAGATTGGCCAATGCTTTAAAAGATCAAGGGGTTATCTCTAAAAAGGCGACACCGCAGGAAGTAAAAAAAGCGGTTAACGCATACATAAAGAAAAAAGATAATCATAAAGAAAGTCTTAAAGGACATAAGCATAGTGAAATGGATATAAAAGCGAAACAATTTCGTTCAGAGCAAAAAGAGAAAGTGAAAAAAGAGAAGTTTTCTAACTTAAAGCTTGAAGGAAAAGGCGATGGAGTAAAAGTAAGTCCGGCAAAACAAGCAAGGTACAATGGAAAAGTAAGAGAAGATAAAGTCCTTGTTCTCTTAGTCGAATTTGCGGACTTTAAACACAACAATGTCATTCAAGAACCAGGGTACATGTACGCAGATGACTTTAACCGCGAGCATTATCAAAAGTTAATGTTTGGAAATAAGGATTTTAAATTGTTTGATGGCACAAAGATAAAAACGTTCAAACAATATTATGAAGAGCAATCAGGAGGCAGTTACACACTTGATGGCACAGTTTCTGAATGGCTGACAGTTGAGGGAAATGCTAAAGAGTACGGCGCCGATCATCCCCAAGGCGGGAATGATAACCTCGGACCAAAAGGGCCTCGCGATCTTGTAAGAGAAACGTTAGATGCAGCTGTAAAAAGCGGAATCAATCTTTCAGATTATGATGTATTTGATCAGTATGATCTTGATGGAGACGGCAATCGCAACGAATCAGACGGACTTGTTGATCATTTAATGATCATTCATGCAGGAACTGGACAAGAAGCAGGCGGAGGCAAGCTTGGAAACGATGCAATCTGGTCTCACCGCTGGACGTTAGGCCAGCCTTATAAAGTGCCAGGTACAGATATGGCTGCCTATGACTATACAATTCAGCCAGAAGACGGAGCAGTCGGTGTATTTGCACATGAATTTGGCCATGATTTAGGTCTTCCAGATGAGTATGATACGCAGTATACAGGCCAAGGTGAGCCAGTCGGTGTTTGGTCAATTATGAGCGGAGGAAGCTGGGCAGGTAAAATTGCCGGAACTGAACCGACAAGCTTTTCACCGCAAAACAAAGAATTCTTCCAAACAACGATGGGCGGAAACTGGGCAAATATTAAAGAACTTGATCTAAAAGATATTAATAAAGTCGGTTCCGTTAGTGTCATTGATCAAAGTGTAACAAAATCTAAAAAACCTGGCATTGTCAAAATTAATCTGCCGCAAAAGCCAGTTCAAGGCATTAAAACAGAGTTTGGTGAAAACTACTATTTCAGTCAGCGCGGCGATGACCTTCATACGATGATGACGACACCAGAGTTTGATCTTACAAATGTACAAACAGCAGCCTTTAACTTTAAAGCAAACTATGAAGTAGAAGCTGGCTATGATTATCTGTATGTAAATGCTATTCTTCCAGATGGTTCGAAAGTGCTGCTCGATACGCTCGGGGACAAAGCGAATAATGCAGATTACTCAGCAGAAACATCTCATGGAAACTGGGAAGATAAAAGCTATGATTTAAGTCAATTTAAAGGCAAGAAAATTAAGCTTCAATTTGAGTACGTGACAGATGGAGGTCTTGCACTTGCAGGATTTGCAATGGATAATGCTAGTTTAGTAGCAGATGGACAAGCCGTCTTTACAGATGATGCGGAAGGCACGCCAAAAGTAACATTAGAAGGATTTGAAAAAACAAACGGTATCAGCTATAAAGATAATTACTACTATCTTGAGTGGAGAAACTACGCTGGAAGCGACAAGGCTCTTCAATTTGCAAGAGGTGCAAAATACAACACAGGAATGCTCGTTTGGTATGCAGATGAAAGCTATCTTGATAACTGGGTAGGCGTGCATCCAGGAGAAGGATTCTTAGGAGTAGTTGACTCGCATGCTCATAAAGTCCTTTACTTTAATGTAAATGGGATTAGCACAACTGCAAATTCAACGAGATATCAAATTGCTGACGCGGCCTTTTCATTTGACCAGTCGTCTCCATGGTCTTATACGCATAAAACATGGGGATCAATCACTTCAAAAGGTGCTAAAGGTGTAACGAGCTTTAATGATCGCCGTTCGTATATGGATGATAGAATCAAGGATGCAGGACGCATTCTTCCTAAACACGGGTTGAAAGTAGATGTAATTGGTGAAGCAAAAGATAATTCAGCAGGAGCAGTTTGGATTCACAAGTAATAGATAATGCTGGTAACCGTTAGAAAAGGGCTGGATTTCAACAGATCTTTATCTAAGTAAAACGACAGATTAAAAGACTGCGAAGTGTTCTTTAAAAAACGCTTTGCAGTCTTTTTATGTTTTGAAGATGTTATAAGAATCCGTAAAAATGAAATAACGATTATATTAAACTTTAGCGGTTTGCCTTTGTTACTATTTACAAATCTGAATGAATTTGAAACCGTTATCATTATTGACTATAATAAAACCACATAAAAACTTGTTACTGTAAAGTGCGACAAATCTAAATTGATACGATGTTACTCTTTTAGGGAATGCAGTATCAATTTAGTTTTTTTATTTGAAACAAACAATGCACGAGGTGAAACACGTTAAAAGGGTAAAAAGCTTTTCATCAAAGAATCAAGAACGGGGGATTTTATGTTAGATAAGCTAGCTCAAGAAATTACCAAAATAACAAGCGAAGTAATCGGTCATGATGTGTTAATTACAGACCAAGACGGAATCGTGCTTGGTTCTAGTGACCCTTCAAGAATTGGTACATTACACCAAGCTTCCCTTGGTGCTATTTTTCGTCGGAAAGAAATGACCCATAATGAAATGGTCTCAAGTACCATGAAGGGTGTAAAACCTGGAATAACCATCCCCATTGAATTGTCAGGAGAATGTGTAGGAACGATAGGAATAACAGGAGAACCAAATAAAGTAGCGCAATTTGGAATGTTAGCCAAAAAATATGCTGAAATCTTACTGCGGGAGGAAATGGTCAACAAATCTTCACTTCTGCGAGACAGAGCATTGCAAAGCTTAGTTCAGGAAATTGCTACTTTTGATCCTGTTCACAGTGCTGAAATGCTTATACTGGCCCGCGGCAGGGAATTGGGATATGATTTAAAGCCATCTCGTATTACGATTGTTATTGATCTTTTTCAATTTAACCATATTACGAGTGAAATTCATCAGCAAGCGTTAAAAAAGGATTCGCCCGAAATACATATTCAGTCTTTAAAGATTACTATAGAATCAAAAGTGAAAAAAATGTTCTCAAATAACCAAGATATTACGGTTTCATTAGGTTCTGATAAATATGTTGTATTTCATATGGTGGATTGTAAAATGCCGGAAGAAGAGGTGGATGAAACAATTAAAACGAAGTGCAAGGGGCTTATTGCGGCATTAAAGGAGTTAGAAATTGACGCTTCAATTGGGATTGGAACAATTGGAAGCAATCTAACTGATCTGAATAACTCCTATCATGCTGCTTGGCGGGCACTGAGAATCGGGAAAAAAATGACCGGTCAACCAGATATTTTTTACATAAATGATTTTGTTTTAGAAGAATTGTTGTCATATATTCATAAAACAACTGCACATCGGTTCGTAGAAGAAACGGTGACCAAAGTAAAACAATACCCAGATTATGATGAATTATTTCGCACCATCACAGCTTGGTGTGAATCTAGCTTAAGCCCGATTAATTCGTCTAAAGAATTAAATATTCATCGCAATACTCTATTTTATCGGTTAAACAAACTCGAACAGATTACAGGAATGAACTTACGGAATTTTAGAGAGGCTCTTACGCTTTATCTTGCTGTGAAACTGATGTTGATTCTTGAATCTGACAATAGCGAAAATTGATATTGTATCAGAAGTATAAAAATCTCTCCCTTTTTAACAAAATAATTAGGCGCTCATGACAATGCTCTGAATAACACGACATCATATAATTTAATGTAAAAAGGGGGTAATGAATTTGAGTATCTTAGATTGGATTTGTGTTGTAGGGTATTTTGCTATTTTAGGTCTTATAGGCGTTCAAACAAGTAAGCGCATTCAAAGTGTCGAAGACTATAATGTTGCAGGTGAAAAAGTAACATGGCCGATACTTTTTGCAAGTCTGGCAGCGTCTGTATTAGGGGGAGGCGCTTCAACTGGAATGGCAGGAAATGTTTTTAAAGACGGGTATGTCTTTATGTTTGTATTTTGTGCTTATGGGATTGCTAGTGTATTAATTGGTTATTTTATTGCCCCGCGCTTAAAATCATATAAAGGCGCACAAACCGTTGGTGACATTATGGAGAAACACTACGGAAAATCAGCGAAGTTACTGACTGGGATTCTTTCAGTAGGGTTGTGTACAGGAATTCTAGGTGGACAAGCATTAGCGCTAGGTACGATGTTTAACGTTATCTTGGATATACCGCCGATTGTCGGCATTTTAATTGGAATGGGGGCGGTGATTCTCTATACATCCTTTGGAGGCGTTTGGGCAGTTATTCAAACAGATGTTGTTCAATTTATCCTGCTTGGAGTCATATTGCCTCTTACGCTTATTATTGGATTGTTTGCTGTTGGCGGTACCGATACGTTAGTTGCAAAAATTCCTGACGTTCATTTAACTTTGTTAGGTGATTGGGAACTGGCTCACTTTATTGGTTTATTTATTACATTTTTTTAGGAGAGGCCCTGATTCCTCCATATACCCAAAGAATTTTTTCTTCTAAAGATCCTGAACACTCCAGAAAAGGTTACATGATTTCGGGATTCTTTTCATTCGGTTTCTTTTTTATCACAGGTTCATTAGGTTTAATCGCATATGTATTATTCCCCAACATTCAAACGGATCAAGCTTTGCCGACGATTGTAAAAAATCTTCTGCCGGTTGGCATAACAGGGCTAGCGGTCGCTGCATTATTAGCTGTCATTATGTCTACAGCGAGTGCCTTTTTAAATGCCACAACTGTCTCTTTTATGCAGGATATCTATTTGCCTTTTCTAAGCAGAAAGAAACATTCAGAAAAGTACCATCTGCAAATGGAAAGAGTGTTAACGTTAATCGTTGGTGTTGGTTCTTTAATCTTTGCTTTAAGCGTTCCAAGTATTATTGCAGCGTTAGAATATTCTTATTATCTTTGGGCTCCGACTATTGTTTTCCCATTAGTAATGGCAATTGTGTGGAAAGTTCATAATGTAACAGCCGGTTTATGTTCCATTGTTGTTGGAGCCGTTGTTACGTTGATCTGGACTTTTGGTTTACATGAACCTTTCAGTCTATCAGGAGTTGTGCCAGGGTTCATTGCGAATATTATTTCCTTTTTTATTGCTTACTTCCTAACGAAAAGTAAGGTTCCAGGAGTTCCTGTAAAGAAAGTTGGAAAGGAGATGATTGAAAAATGATGCTTTATGGTTTTCTGCTTTATTTTATTCCATCCGTACTAATGGCGGTCACTCTGATTACAGGTGTTGTTTGTACAAAATATTATATAGATGAAGTTATTAAAAAATAGTAAAAGGTTTCAAGAAATCGTACTGATAAAAAAACAACAAACAAATCTACCAAAATATTTTTAGTAATCACAGAACATTTTGTGCGGAGAGAACAGTTCCATCTTCGTTCGTTCCATATAACATGAAGTTATAGCAATAAAGAAAAGAGATAGAGGAGGAAATAAGATGAAAAGAGCAGTAGCTGTTTTAGGCGGAGGTAATGGAGGGCATACTTTAGCGGCTGATTTAAGTTTGGCTGGGCATGAGGTTCGACTATTTGAAATGGAGAAGTTTAGCCATGTAATGAAGGATGTATTTGAAACGAAGCGCATCCAATGTCTCGGCGAGGTATTAAATGGAACAGCTGATATTCATATGGTCACAAGCGATATTGATCAAGCGCTAGAAGGTGCTGAGATCATCCTTGTTGCTGTTCCGGCTTTTGCACATAAAGACTATGCGAATCTGTTAGCAAATAAAGTGAACGCTGATCAATTAGTTGTACTTCTTCCAGGAACGCTAGGATCTTTAGAATTTGCAAAAATCTGGCGAGAGTTAGGTGTGAATGAGGATGTGGTGTTAGCGGAATCAGATACCCTTCCTTATGCAACAAGAATAGAGGGTGCTGGAAAAGTACGAGTCAATGTAAAAATCAAAGTCCAAATTGGTGTTTTTCCTGCGGTCCGTACAGAGTGGGCGACAGCATTGCTCAATGATATTTTAGATATTGTTCCTGTGCGCAATGTGCTTAAAGCAGGTTTAAGCAGCATGAACCCGATTGATCATCCGCCTGGAACGATCTTAAATGCAGGCCGCATTGAGCGGTCAAACGGTGAATTTTATATTTATGAAGAAGGAATGACGCCTTCTGTTATTAGGGTAATGGAACAGCTCGATCAAGAAAGATTAGAAATCGGCAAGTGGTTTGATTTAGAACTTATGACAATTGGCGAACTTCTTCATACATCGGGATATGGTCCAAAAGGAACAACATGGGAAGTATTAAATGGAAGTCGCAGTTTGACTCCGATTAAAGGACCGACTTCTTTAAAATCGCGTTATTTATCTGAAGATATTCCTTTTGGCTTGCGAACTTTCGCTTCCATCGCAGATCATATTGAATTAGAAACACCAGTGATGGATTCTCTCATCACATTAGGTGAAATTCTTGTTGGAGGAATTCCAAAAGAACATAGAAGAACAATTGCGGATTTAGGTCTTGACATGCTGAACAAAGAAGAAATAATCGAATTCATTCACACAGGAAAGCACAAGGTTTCTGTATAAGGTGATTTTCGTATAAAACATTAATAATTATATCCCTTTTAAGTAAACAGGCTCAACAGCTGTATTGTTTATTTAAAAGGGATTTTTTACGAGATGATTATCAGTTAGTTCTGCTTATAGACTGCGTTATTGTTTTTACTCAGTCTTATTATCTATCCTTCACTTATCATGTATATATGGTTAGATTCTAGTGCTTCAATGAGTCTGCTTAGTCTAAGCAACCTATCTGTCCATAAAGAGAAGAAGGCTATTTGCTACTTTCTTTCTTTTTTCTCATTAGTCCTATTCCAAAAAGAACCAAAGGAAATAGAAGTCCGTATGTTAATGAGTAAGAAATCCAGGTCGTTTCAATAAATGTCCCTAAATATACATTATCAGGTATGCATATAAGGGCAAGAGAAAAGGTGATAATGCGGTAATCTTTCATTTGCATAATTTGAGATAATCCTAAGGATGATACTAAAAAGCAAATTCCAATTTTAAAGAAGATACTGATAAACCAAATGATGGCGATTATTACTTCAATACGTGTAATAAAACCAAGCTCTAGTTCTTGCCCTAAAAGATAACTTGGATAAAGTACTATAGATAGTGTACCAAGTCCAAAAACGAGCAGTGATAACAACGTTAGGATTACTAATAAAATAACTCCGATCGTGATGCCTGTCACATACGCTTTTTTAGCTTCTGACGTTCCGTTCACATAAGGGAAAATCATCACAAGGATAACGGATTCTAATGTGTACGAAAGAAGCGGAAGGTTCCCTTTATATAAAGAGTGTAGACCGCTTTCAAATAGGGGATGCATATTTTTGAATTCAATGTTAGGCAAGTTAAGCAAAAACATGATTAAATAAAGAGTGAAAAACCAAGGGAAAAGAATCTCAGCAGAACGTGCAAGCACTTCAAGGCCGAGCCGAGCACCAATAGTAATAGCGATCAAAAAAATAAGAATAATGCTGATTATGGGAGTCTCAGCCATGATCATCGTGACCATAAAAGAGCCCATCTCATAAATCATAAGTATAACATCAACCATGACATAGCAAAGAAACGAAAAAGCAAGTAATTTCCCAATCCATTTTCCGAACAGGGTTTCGATATACGTAACGAAGGGTGTGTTGGCCAATTGCTTTCCAAGAGATGAGTACAAGAGTGATAAAAGCACGGCTTCTATAATTCCGATGATTCCTACGATCCAAACGCCGTGTTTAGCTTCTTGCGAAACTAACGATGGAACATATAAGATAGCATCGCCTACTAAGAAGAGAAGAGATAGAATAAAAAATTGCTTTTCATTTATTTGTATATCATTAACTTTGTTTAGAGTCATAGCTATCTTATTTCACCTCTTTCTTCGCTGCTATTTAAATAAAAAATTGTTCATGTATTTAAACAAAAAGGTTAGTCCATCTAAAAGGTTGGGAACAGGTAATTCTAAAGCATATGCAATACCTAACCCTACACCAAGTAGAAAGAAGATGAAAAAGATTAATAATTCTTTTTTCATTTAGAAGACGAGGCACTTCCAGTGTGATAGCTATCGTACTAATGAGTAAAAGTGAGATAATCATCTTTAGATATGAGTTGCCTTTCCTGTTATCGAGAAGTCTTAACTAATAATCAGCAGTCAAAACTTTAGTATATGTTAATTATAACTATAGCTTTGACTTATAAATCAGATTAATGCGGATAAAGTGAAACTTCAATCAGTGGGTTTGCTTCATACCTCACTGACTGTTAGTGGAACGAATCGGAGGAAAGCCAATAGGTCTAGCATTTATATATAAATTATTCAGAATCGTCTTATAACCCAAAAGATAAGAGTAGCTTCTGTGTTAATAATCTTTTGATGGCAGAGCTCATATCCCTGCGTACAAAGATGAAGCATTGACAAAAAAACGTCTAAAAAATATAATATTCATTATATTCTAATAAATAATCTAGGAGTTTACACAATGACTCGTACAATCTCGTTAGACGCACTTTGTAGGCTTCATACGAATCTTGCAAAAGAAGACATTGGGAAGATTGAGGAAATTGCAAGTAATCTACGATTAACAGCGGATTTAAATCGAGCAAATGTGTTTATTGATTGTTTAACGAACGAAGGCAAACATGCGATTGTTGTAGCAGAAGCAATACCGCAAACTTCAACATCTGTTTATGAAAATCCAGTGGTCGGGAAGTTTGTCTATGAAGCATTTGAGCCGGCTGTATTTTTTACGCTGCGAACCGGAAAACAAATGTTTTTAAACCGTGCATTAACTCAAGAAGGTAAAACTGTTGAACAGAGTGTTGTTCCAATTAAAGGAGCAAATAATCGTGTCATTGCTGCATTAATTATGGAGAAAGATATAAGTGAAAGCGTTCGAAATCAAGAAAGAATGAAAACGCTATCAAAAACAACTGAAACATTAAGTGAAATTTTAATTGGAATCGCAGAAAAACGATCAATTATTCCTGAAATTATGGGAGAAGCCTTGTTTTTTATTAATCCCGAATTAAACATCGTATATTTTAATCTGACTGCCTTTAATTTAGTATCTGAAGTGTGTGCTTCAGAATGTATAGTAGGCACGTCAATTACAGATTATTTCCCTTGCTTAGAACACATATTTGATCATCCAGACAAATTGTTTATGGAAGAATTGACGATTGCTAACAAAGTATTTCAAGTAAAGAAAGTTAGTTTAGATGAATATGATCAAACAAGCGGTGCGCTTATTACGTTTCGAGACATGACAGAGCTAAGAGAAAAAGAACGAGAATTGGTTGTTAAATCTGTGATGATTCATGAAATTCATCATCGAGTAAAAAATAATTTACAAACGGTTGCGAGTTTATTGCGCCTTCAAATGAGAAGAGGCGTTTCAAAGGAAAGCAAGGTTCATTTTTTAGAAAGTTTGAATCGAATCTTGAGTATTGCTTCTGTTTATGAAATTATCCTGTCAAGTTCTAGTGTAGATGATGTAGAAGTTTTGAGTTTGATTGAAAAAATTGGAAATATACTTGTGTATAGTCCAGATCATGAAGATAAGGATATTACAATTGAATATACAGGAACGAAACTTCTCATTCCCTCTGATAAAGCCGTATCTATGGCGTTGGTTATCAATGAACTGATTCAAAATTGTGTGAAGCATGCCTTTAGAGGAAGAGAAAAAGGAAAAATTCATGTCACTTTTGAGCAGAATGGTCAAGAGATAGCGGTGCAAATTAAGGACAATGGAGTTGGCTATTCAGAAGAAGCGAAGCCATCTTTAGGATTAGATATTGTAAAAAGGATGATTACACACGACTTATCAGGTGAATTTGTGATTAAATGCAGTGAAAAAGGTACAGTTGCATCAGTTAGATTCCCGTTAGAAAGAAGGGGATATGGTGAGTAAACGAATTATGATTGTTGAAGATGAATCAATCGTGCGACTAGATTTGGCAATGATGCTGGCAGATGCTGGATTTGATGTCGTAGGTGAAGCAGGTGACGGCGAGAAAGCCGTTGAGTTAGCCTATTCATTGAAGCCTGATTTAATTATTATGGATATTAAAATGCCAAAGTTGAATGGCCTTAAAGCAAGTGAAATCATTTCGAATAAATTCAATATCCCGATTGTACTTTTAACAGCTTACAGTCAGCGGGAATTTATTGATAAAGCCAAACAAGCTAATATTGTAGGTTATTTAGTTAAACCGATTTCAGAAGCCAGCTTAATTCCAGCTGTTGAAATTGCCTTAAAGCAAGCTGAGAATACAAACGCATACAAAGAAAGAGTTCAAGAAATGAACGAAAAATTAAAAAACCGGAAGATTGTTGAGAAAGCAAAAGGGATCTTAATGATGAAATTTAATTTAACAGAAGACCTTGCTTTCAAAAAAATGAGAACGATCAGCATGAATAAACAGGTCACCCTAGAAAAAGTGGCCAAGCACATCATCGTAAAATATAAAGCATAACCTTACTTTACAAGTGAATAGTCTGAGCAAAGGTGCTTAGTGGTTTTGATTATCGTCAAACCACCAGGCACCTTTTTGCCTTTTTAGACCTGACATTCATGTCTAATTAAAAGCAAAGCCTGCTAGAGGCGTATCTATCATTTGTTGAATCTTTCCCTGTCATTCATAAATCTTCCGTTTAAATAAAATGTTTGGTCATTAAATTAAGGTCTAGGAGGGGTATAGTATGGTTATCATCGGCAATATTGTGATTTATATTATTATGGTGTGCGCAGTGTTGGGAGCCTTTGCTGCGATTCGAAACAGTGATGAGGGGTTAGGGAAGCAGTTTATGGAAGGGCTGTATGCGATTGGGCATATTTTCATTCCAGCAGCAGGGGTTATGGCGTCGATTCCTTATCTATCTTGGTTTATCAGCACAGTATGCGGACCATTTTTCGCAGCAATTGGTGCAGATCCAGCGATTGCTGCAACCGCGATTTTAGCTACTGACATGGGAGGTTATCAATTAGCAGAAGTGTTAAAAGAATCATATGAAGGATGGATTATGGCCATGATTGTAGGGTTTATGGCTGGTGCAACGATTGTGTTCTCCATTCCTGTAGGCCTTGCTATGCTTGATAAACGTGACCACAAATACATGGCTCTAGGTATTATGTCCGGCATCTTAACCATTCCAATCGGCGCGTTTATTTCAAGTGTTTTAATTGTGACAACAAATTCAAAAGTTCGCGACGTGATTTCTACAACAACAGATTCAATTTATGCGTTTACATTGAGTTATTTAAAAATCATTTTAAATTTATCACCGCTGTTATTATTTGTTGTTCTGCTTGCAGCAGGATTATACTTTTTGCCTGACTTAATGATCAAGGGATTTATGTGGTTTGGACGCATTATGGATGCTGGAATTAAACTCGTTCTTGTGATTTCGATTGTAGAGATTTTTACTGGATTATTTTCTACAGTATTTGGAAGCTTTGGCTTTCATCCAATCATGGCAGACAAAGAAGATCAATTCCGTGCGTTAGAGACAGCAGGATATATTGGTATTATGCTTGCAGGTGCCTTTCCGATGGTCTACTTGCTTCAAAAATATGCAGGAAAACCTCTTGAAGCAATGGGAAGCAAAATCGGATTAAGTAAAGCAGGGAGTGCAGGAGTATTAGCGACTGTTGCCAATATTTTAGCAATGTTTAAACTGGTGCGCACGATGCCCCCAAAAGACAAAGTTATTAACATATCATTTGCTGTATGTGCAGCATTTCTGTTAGGAGATCATTTGTCATTTACAGCAAATTTTCAACCTACCTTAATTTTGCCCATCATTATTGGAAAACTCTCAGCAGGAGTTATTGGAATCGGGCTGGCATACTGGCTGTCTGTTCCAAAAGCGCTTCAGTTGGAGAAGAAGGATCGTGAGGCAGGAATTATCGGAAAAGATGAATATTTACAGCAAATCGATGTAATAAAAGAGGAAGAAGTAAAAAGGCAAGTAACGATGTAAAGACAGAGACTAAATGCAAGCAGAGGAGAGAACTTTATGAGTGAAGAGAAAAAGAGGTTTATCCAAGAATTTGTACCTGGTAAGCAAATTACCTTAAGCCATTTGATTGCTAATCCAGATCCTGATATGTTTGAGAAACTAGGAATTCAAGAAGAAGGTGCATTAGGGATTTTAACATTAACACCAAGTGAGACGGTGATTATTGCAGGTGATTTGGCGACAAAAGCTGCAAATGTTCGCCTTGGCTTTTTAGATCGGTTTACAGGAAGTCTTGTAATTGTTGGAAGTGTGTCAGAAGTTGATATGGCCATGCGCGAAATTAATCGATTTCTTTCTGAAACTCTGGGCTATACGCCTTCAAATATTACAAAATCATAACTTTCGGCTTAGAATAATGAATTGTCTAAAATATTCTTAGTGTACGTACATAAAAGGAGGGAGAGAGGTGGCTGTAAAAAATAGAGCAATGCTTGTCGGTTCGATTGGTGCGGGAAAATCTACATTAACAAATGCGTTGCTTGAACGGCAAGTAGAAGCGGTTAAAACCCAGACATTGATTTATTACGACTGGATTGTCGATACACCTGGAGAATATATTGAAAATCCGCTTTTTTATAAAAATATCATGGCGACTGCTCTTGAAGTTACACATGTACTATATTTGCAAGATGCAACGAGAAAAAAAACAATTTTCCCCCCGAGCTTTAGCATGGGGATTAATAAGTTGCCGATTGGCGTTATCACTAAAAGTGATTCAGAAGATGCCGATGTCAGCTTGGCGATTGCAGAATTGGAACGGGTAATAACAAAAGGCCCGATTGTCGTTACTTCTTCGCTTAAAGGAGAAGGGTTGCAAGAAATCCGAGACTTAGTAAAATGCAAATCGCTAAAAGAGATGAAAACATATGCTGAAGAAACCCCTTCCGATTATATTATTTTTAAATGAAAACCTTTACAAAAATGAAGAAATACTTTATATTTTAGGTATACAACAAAATTTACAGGCAAAGGCGCCTTATACAGCTATCTAGTGATAGATAGCTTGTATGAGGCGTCTTTTTTATTTGTATTGACGAGGTGGGGGCATGAATCATTACGAAATGTTAAAAGAAGACATTATTAGTGCTGGGATCGATATCGGAACGAGTACAACTAAAATCGTCTTAAGCAAGTTTTCGCTTATGAACATGGCCGGGGGAACACATCTGCCGCGCATTGAGATTATTGATAAAGAGGTGATTCACCGCAGTCCGATTTATCGAACTCCGCTTATGTCCCGATCGGCCATCGATATCCAAGCGGTAGAAACATTAGTCAAAGAGGAATATAAAAAAGCAAATATTCAGCCTCAGGATATTAAAACTGGGGCTGTGATTATCACCGGTGAAACAGCTACAAAAAAGAATGCAGAAGAGATGATTCATCATCTTTCCAATCATGCTGGAGAATTTCTTGTAGCAACAGCAGGTCCCGATTTAGAAGGAATTATTGCTGCTAAGGGATCTGGCGCTTATCAATATTCTAAAAATACGAATAAGACAATCGCCAATATTGATATCGGTGGTGGAACCGCTAATGTTGCTGTCTACAAAATGGGCAGGTTATGTGGAACGTGCACGTTGCATATAGGTGGTAGATTAATAGAGTTTGCTGAAAATAAAATTCAAAGCATCTCACCGCCTATTAAGAAATTAATAGAGCAGTGGCAATTATCTCTTACGGAAGGAAATCGCTTTGCTGCAAAAGAGCTTCAAGCCATTACCAATTACATGGCCGAAGTCATTGCGCGAATGTTAAAGCAAGCACTGAAAAAAGAAGATGAAGTGCTGCTTTTGGGACATCAGCCAAATTGGCATGAAGAGATTGATGTCATCATGTTTTCAGGCGGAATTAGCGAATGCTTGTATGGATATGAGCAAGAAGCTTCTGACTACGACGATATCGGTATGATGCTCGCCTCCTCTTTAAAAAAAAGCAATCAGTTAAAAGAGTGGCCGTGGATCCAGCCAGATGAAACCGTTCGTGCAACTGTTTTAGGCGCTGGCACGCAAACAACTGAAATTAGCGGTGCAACTATTCAAGTAGAAAACAAAGAATTACCGGTGCGGAATGTACCTGTCTATCAAATTTCTTTTGAATATTCTTTTCTAAAAGGAATTGACAAGCTGAAAAATGGGGTCAAAGAAGCTATTGAATTGCATGATTCACAGTATGAAGGTCAAAATTTTGCTTTGTGTTTAACTGAATTTCCTTATATGGGGTTCAGAGAAATCCAGCAGCTTGCCTCCTCTTTGTTAGAGGCGATTAGACAAAAGCCAAAGTGTAATCAGCCGCTAATTCTTGTGCTTGAAAGCGACCACGCTAAAGTACTCGGGCAAACGCTTGCTGCTCAAGACTCATCACAAAGCGTCATTTGCATTGATCAAATTAAAGTGGAGCACGGCGACTATTTAGATATTGGAACACTGCTGCAAACGGATGTTGTGCCAGTTGTTGTTAAAACACTTACATTCCAAAAATAAGAAAGGAGGATTCACAGTTGAAGTTACATACAAACTACTTAGGCACTGTGTATCAATTTTTAAATTTAAAAGATTTGTTTGCCAAAGCGAATGAAGAAAAGTCTGGCGATCGGTTAGCTGGGCTTGCTGCAGAGACAGTTCAGGAGCGGATTGCTGCGAAAGAAGTGCTTAGCCAACTCACTCTTTCAGATATTCGAGAAAATCCTATGCTTGCGCCTGAAGAGGATGAAGTTTCCCGCATTATTGAAAGTCAGGTTAATGAGCCAATCTATCAGTCAATTAAAAACTGGTCAGTTGCAGAGCTCAGAGAATATATTTTAAGCGATCAAACGACGGGAGAAGAGTTAAAAAGAGTTAGCAGAGGATTAAATAGTGAACTGATTGCAGCAGTGGCGAAACTTATGTCAAATTTAGATTTAGTTCATGCAGCAAATAAAATTGAAATTTTAACAAAATGCAATATTACCATTGGCCAAAAAGGCGTACTAGCTTCGAGGCTGCAGCCCAACCACCCAACCGATAATGTAGAAGGCATGATTGCATCTTTAAAAGAAGGTCTTTCTTACGGAATTGGCGATGCCGTTATTGGCATTAACCCTGTTGATGACTCTGTTGAGAGCGTCAAGCGGCTCTTGCATGCAACACAAAATTTTATTCAAGATTGGGAAATTCCGACGCAAAACTGTGTATTAGCCCATGTGACAACGCAAATGAAGGCGATTGAACAAGGAGCACCTGCTGATATGATTTTTCAAAGTATTGCCGGGACAGAAGCAGCGAATCGTTCATTTGGAATTACAGCTTCTTTGTTAGCAGAGGCAAATGAACTAGCGAAAAGTCATGGAACAGGAACGGGACCGCAGCGTTTATATTTTGAAACAGGACAAGGATCTGAATTGTCTGCAGAAGCCCATTTTGGCATTGATCAACTAACATTAGAATCCCGAAACTATGGTTTTGCTCGTTACTATGACCCGTATATTGTGAATACGGTTGTCGGCTTTATCGGCCCTGAGTATTTGTATAATAACAAACAAGTTGTTCGTGCAGGGTTAGAAGATCATTTTATGGCCAAAATGCATGGTATGCCAATGGGAGTCGATATTTGTTATACCAATCATATTAAAGCTGATCAAAATGACATTGAAGATTTAGGCGTGCTGTTAACCGCTGCAGGTGTCAATTTTATTATCGCGACACCAATGGGAGATGACTGCATGTTAAATTACCAATCGATGAGTTACCATGACGTCGCGACATTAAGACAAACGATGGGCAAACAGCCAGCGCCACTATTTGCAGAATGGCTTGAGAAAATGGAGATTTTTGACCAAGGAAAACTAAGTAAGCGTGCAGGGGACCCGACCATTTTTACGCGATAGGAGGTGTGCCATATGAACCGGGAATTAATTGAAGAAATAACGAAATCAATTGTTGAAAAACTCCAAGTGCAGCCTGATTCTGACACAATGCCTGCGAAAACTTCATTCAAAAGAGGTGTAACATTTTGGAATCATACAACGAGTGCTGCTAATCAAAGTGTTTATTCTCCGCCTTTGGTAGAAACGATCGAGGATAATCCTCCGGGCGAGCTTATCAAATTGCGAACCGATAATAAAACGAAGGGAGCTCTGCCATCTGGTGAGAAAGAGCCTGTTTATAAGGAGGTCGAGGAACGAGTTGAGCCTAGCCGAGCAACAATTGGAATTGAAAATCCAGTGAGTAAAGAAGAGCTTGAATTGCTTATTAGTAAAACACCTGCGAGAATCGGTATCGGCAGAGCGGGCTTACGTCCAAGAACAGAGACGTGGTTAAAGTTTCGGTTTGACCATGCCGCAGCAGTTGATGCAGTTTATGGAGATGTGAATAAAGAAATTCTAAAACGGTTAAATCTGTTTACAGTCAATACAAAAGTAACAGATAAAGAAGTGTACATCAGAAGACCGGATTATGGACGAAAGTTATCGGATGAAGCAAAAAAGCTCATTGAAGAAAAGTGTAAAAAGTCACCGACTGTTCAAATTATTGTCTCTGATGGTCTTAGTTCAAAAGCAATTGAAGAAAATATCGAAGACGTTTACTTATCGCTTCAACAATCATTAAAAAGCGCAGGGCTTGATGTGGGCGTGCCTTTCTATATTGAAAAGGGAAGAGTAGCCGTAATGGATGATATCGGTGAACTGATTCGTCCAAAAGTGGTGGTGCTGTTAATTGGAGAACGTCCAGGCCTTATCAGTGCTGAATCATTGAGTGCGTATTTATGCTATGAGCCTAAAAAAGGAATGATTGAAGCTGAGAGAATGGTTGTTTCAAATATTCATAAAGGCGGTATTCCGCCAGTTGAAGCAGGAGCATACCTTGGTACATTAGTTCAGAAAATTTTGAAATATGAAGCTAGCGGAGTGTCGCTTGTTCAAAAAGAGCAATAGAGGTGAAAGAGAGTGACCTTAGAGCGTATTCACGCGAATATCTTAGCCGTTCGAATTATTCCAAATGCGGATGATTCATTGGTCAAACAATTTAATTTGCAGCCTTTTTATAGAAGCTTGGCGATTTTTACATCAACAATTGACGATGTAGGGTATACAGCTTTGGATGAAGCAACAAAAAGAGCAGATATTGAAGTAGCATATGCTCGTTCGTTTTACGCAGGTGCCGCTCATGCATCAGGACCGCTATCGGGTGAAATGATTGGTGTGCTAGCTGGACCAAGCCCTGATGAAGTAAAAGCAGGAGTAGATGCCGTGATTCAAATGGCTGAATCAGATGCGTACTTTGAAGCGTTAAATAAAGAGAAAAGCCATGCCTTATATGCTCATGTGGTTGCTAGAACCGGCTCTTACCTTTCAAAAGAAGCAGGTATTAGTGTAGGGGAGCCATTAGCTTACTTAATTGCTCCGCCACTCGAAGCAATGTATGGTCTTGACGTGGCATTAAAGGCAGCTGATGTCGAGCTCGTCAAATTTTTCGGACCACCGTCTGAAACAAACTTCGGCGGAGGCTTTCTCACAGGATCTCAATCAGCTTGTCAAGCTGCAGCCGATGCATTTCGAGATGCAATCTTAGATATTGCTAAAAATCCAATTCATTATTAGTCTTTTCATTCACAAGAGAAAGGAGCTGTTGTTCGTGCAGTTTGATCAAGACCTTCAATCTATACAAGAAATGCGCAATGCGGTTCAAAAAGCGAAAAAAGCACAGCAAGCCTTTTTGAATTTTTCACAAGAGCAAGTAGATAACATTGTAAAACAAGTAGCTGATGCAGCCTTTAAAAAAGCATTCGATTTGGCAGAAATGGCTGTGGAAGAAACACGAATGGGCGTTGTAGAGCATAAAAAAATCAAAAATGAAGTAGGCTCTAAAGCTGTTTATGAATCGATTAAAGACGAAAAAACAGTTGGAATTATTAAAGAAGACCATGTTCGTAAAGTAGTGGAAGTTGCATATCCATTCGGGGTGATTGCAGGAATTATCCCGACGACCAATCCAACTTCAACTGCTATTTTTAAAACATTAATTGCCTTAAAAACAAGAAATGCATTGGTTGTAAGCCCGCATCCTCGTGCAATGAAATGCACAGTGGAAGCACTGAAAATTTGTGCGCAAGCAGCAATAGAAGCAGGAGCGCCAGAAGGAATTATCGGCTGGATTTCAAATCCTTCCATGGCAGCAACAAATGAATTAATGAAGCATAAAGACGTGAATTTAATTTTAGCAACAGGCGGCAGCGGACTAGTCCGCGCTGCGTACAGTTCAGGAAAGCCAGCTTATGGTGTAGGGCCAGGAAATGTACCTGTTTATATTGAGAAAACAGCAAAAGCGGCGCAGGCAGTTCAAATGATTGTCGATAGCAAAACATTTGATAACGGAACGATTTGTGCGACCGAGCAAGCAATTGTGGTCGATCGAAATGTTCAACAAATGGTCATTCGAGAGTTAAAAAATAATGGTGCTTATTTCTTAAATGAAGCGGAAAAAGCAGCGATGGAGAAAGTCATTTCACCGATTCCAAAGAAACTCAATCCAAATATTGTGGGACAAAGTGCGATTAAGATTGCTGAAATGGCGGGGATTTCTGTTCCTTCTGATACGAGGCTTCTTATCGCGGAAGAAACAAAAATTGCAAAAGATGTACCTTTTTCAATTGAAAAGCTATCACCAATCTTTCCGTTATATACAGCTGAAAATTATGAACACGCAAAAGAATTATGTTTGAACTTGTTAAACCTTGGCGGAAGAGGACACAGTTTATCTCTTCACACAAATGATGATGCAGTCGCAAAAGATTTTGCAATTGATATGCCGGTCTCAAGACTGATGGTCAATACACTTTCATCAGTTGGAGCTGTAGGCGGTACAACAGGCCTCATGCCTTCATTTACGCTTGGCTGCGGTTCATTTGGAGGAAATGTTACTTCTGATAATGTAACAGTCCTCCATTTAATTAATATCAAGAGAATGGCTTATGGAATCAAAAATGTCACGATTCCAAAACCTTCTCAATCCTTTCTGTCTGATTCAGCGGAATCAATAGAAAATCAAGATGTGAAAGACATTGTAAACCAAGTGATGGATCAATTAAAACTGCAAGGACCAATTGATCCAAATGTAATTTCTGAAATGGTTAACCAAGTACTAAAAAAATATCAAATGAACTAATTAGGAGGAATAGAAAATGGCTAGAGAATTAACAGCATTAGGAATGATTGAAACAAAAGGATTAGTAGCATCAGTGGAAGCAGCAGACGCGATGGTGAAGGCAGCAAACGTGCATTTAATTGGAAAAGTTCACGTTGGCGGCGGAATTGTAACGGTTTTAGTACGCGGCGATGTAGGTGCTGTTAAAGCAGCAACTGATTCTGGTGCAGCAGCAGCTCAGCGTGTAGGTGAACTAATTTCTGTTCATGTCATCCCGCGTCCACACAATGAGTTAGAAAGCATTTTACCGAAAATCGACATTGAACTATAAGAATGTTAGGAGCATAATCTATGAACCAAAAAGCCATTCAAACGATTGTACAAGAGGTTGTTCAGCAGTTAAGTAACACGACTTCTAAACGTCAAGCAGTCCCAATGGCTGTATCAGCAAGGCATTGTCACTTAAGTCAGCAGGATGTACAAGCTCTCTTTGGTGAGGACTATGGACTGACAAAAAAAGCAGATTTATCCCAACCAGGCCAATTTGCTGCAAATGAAACAATCACAATTGTCGGACCAAGAGGAAGTATTGAAAACGTGCGAATTCTTGGTCCTGCACGTAATATGAGCCAAGTTGAAGTGAGTAAAACCGATTCGTTTAAGCTGGGGCTGAAACCGCCATTACGTGAATCAGGTGATATTAAAAATTCAGCGCCGATTACACTTGTTGGTCCAAAGGGGAGTCTTTATAAAAAAGAAGGCTTGATCATTGCTAAAGCTCATATTCATATGACTCCGGAAGACGCGAAATTATATGGCGTGGAAAATGGTGAATATGTGCGCATTACATCTCAAAATGAACGCCCCATTACACTTGAACATGTCTTAATTCGTGTCTCGCCAACATACAAACTGGAAATGCATATTGATACCGATGAAGCAAATGCAGGACTGATTTCAACTGGGGAAACTGGTACTCTTTCTCGTTATGAGGAATCAGTATGAATAATCGGGCACTAATTGAACAGGTTGTTGCAGAAGTATTGAAAAGCTTTTCCATGTCTGCAGGCGAACATGCAGAAAAACCTGCTTTGTTAGTTGTGAATGCACAAGAATCAATGAATCCGTCACAGCTGAAAGCACTTGAATCGAAATGGAAGATTATCTATCCAGATTCAAATAAAGAAAATTGGCCAGCAACGACGAAAGCAGCGTTATTTTTAGATGCAACACAGGATTTGTTTGTAAAAGGAGCAATTGGTATTGCCGATACACCTGAAAGCCAACTATTGGCTCAATCTCTTGCAGCGGGTATGTCGGTTTCCTTAATCCCTTCTCCTTCATTAGAGAAAATCATTCTTAATGAGAAGCAGGAAATAGCTAATAAAAGTTATGTTTCTCATTTGCTCACCTATAAAAAAACATTGGAAAGTTTCGGGGTGAAAATTGAATCATTTGCTGCATTTCTTAATGTAAATTCATCTGAAAAGCAGATTTCTTTTACGGAACGTGTGTTAACTCAACAACATGTGAAGTTGTGGAATGACGAAAAAATTACAATTTCCAATAAAACGATTATTACTCCTTTAGCGCGTGATACAGCACGAGAGCTGGGGAAACTCATCTGTGTGATTGAATCAAAAGGAGTGGATGCCTTATGAAAATAGGCACGGTAATCGGAAACGTATGGGCAACTCGAAAAGAAGATAATTTACGAGGATTGAAATTTTTGATCGTTCAGCCTAAATTTTCGAATGGATCAGCGACTGACACGCCGTTTATTGCAGTTGATCGAATTGGAGCAGGAATTGGAGACGCAGTTATCGTCACACAAGGAAGTGCGGCTAGTCATATGACATCAGACACACCATTGCCAATTGATGCGATTATTATCGGAATTATTGATTCCATTGACATTGAAAGAGGTGAAGAAAGTGGCTAAGGCACTTGGTATGATTGAAACAAGAGGATTAATTGGTTCCATTGTAGCAGCAGATGCCATGTTAAAATCAGCAGATGTACGTTTAGTCAAACAGGAGAAAGTAGATGCAGCTTTGGTAACCGTATTAGTTGAAGGGGATGTAAGTGCAGTTCAAGCAGCAATTGATATGGGCAAAGAAGAAGCAGCGCGTGTTGGAGAGCTAATATCAGCACATGTCATTCCCCATCCTGATGAAGAAGTTGGAAGCAGCCTGTTCAAGGATGAAAAGAAAGTGGAGACAAAAGCGAAACCGCCAGTAAAGGCGAATCGAACGACGAAAAAGGCACCTGCTAGTGAAACAAAAACGAAAGTAAGTTCCCAAGCAAGGCAGAGTACAGATTCAGCAACTGTCGAGAGAAACGATGAAAAAGCAGAGTGATAATCATGCTACATGCAAATAATTGGAGAAATGGAGGAAAAGGAAATGGCGTTCAAACGAAAAAAAATTGCTGTAATTGGAGCAGGTTTTACAGGTGCAACAGCGGCACTTATGATGGCACAAAAAGAACTTGGTGACGTTGTATTAGTCGATATTCCTTCACAAACGAATCCGACAAAAGGAAAAGCGCTTGATATGTTAGAAGCAAGTCCAGTTCAGCGCTTTGATGCGAATATTACAGGCACATCAAGCTATGAAGATATTCAAGGTGCCGATTTAGTGTTAATTACAGCAGGACTTCCAAGAAAGCCAGGAATGAGCCGTGATGATTTAGTTTCAACAAATGCAAAGATTATGAAAGAAGTATCTGAAAACGTCAAACAGTATGCACCAAACAGCTATATTATTGTATTAAGCAATCCAGTCGATGCGATGACGTATGTTTGCTATCAAACAACAGGGTTTCCTAAAAATCGTGTCATTGGACAGTCAGGTGTATTAGATACAGCAAGATTTAATACATTCGTAGCACAGGAATTGAATGTATCGATTGAAGATATTTCAGGCTTTGTTCTTGGCGGGCACGGCGATGATATGGTGCCATTAGTCTGCTATTCGTATGCTGGAGGTATCCCGCTTGATAAAATTCTCTCACCGGAGCGGATTGATGCGATTGTTGAACGCACACGCAAAGGCGGAGGTGAAATAGTCAATCTGCTTGGGCAAGGAAGTGCATACTATGCACCTGCTGCGTCCATGGTTCAAATGGCAGAAGCCATTTTAAAAGATAAAAAACGAATTTTGCCATCTGTTGCGTATTTAGAAGGTGAATACGGGTGCAGCAACCTCTATTTAGGTGTTCCGACCATCTTAGGCGGAGATGGGATTGAAAGCATCATTGAACTTCCGCTAACAGAAAGCGAGAGAGAGGCTTTAGATCGTTCGATTGAATCTGTTCGCAGCGTGATGTCGATATTAGAAACAGTAGAAATATAAGCCGGCAGTGACTGTACAAAAGAAGCAGATGGTTCATCCATCTGCTTCTTTTATTTAGCATCCTAGATAGGTCTTAAGATTCAGTTAGTTATCCTTATGACTTTAATAGTATAAATATGGTAATATCAAGGGGGTTTTATAAGTTGCTGGTAAAAGTTGATGATACATCGTAATAAGCAACTTATTTCATGCATTGTAACATGTAGAATTTTTATGGTTCGAGCAAATAAATGAGTGAGATAAAAAGATGAGGTGATAGGTAAATGGGGCTGAGAGATGGATTTCTTTCGACAATGACGTTAGTCACAGCTCTTTCTATAGGTGCGCTCTTTTTCACAGGCAATATGACGTTTATCCAGGCGGTCATAGTAGGGATATTTACAGCGAATCTGATTCATGCGATAGGTGCAATTTTCTTTCAACCGCTTGTTATTAACCGGTTTGAACAGATGATTTATGACGTACCAACGAATCTGATTACAGTGCTGATAAAGGGATATGTATTGACGTTTACAGGGGTTAATTATTATGTTCAGAAGCGCTTCATTCGACTGCCGTTTTTAATGAATAAACTAATGAACGCTGGTTTTGCATTTTTTCTATTTATTATCTGGGTGCTTATAAGCGTCAATATGTATGAAGGTTAATGGAAGGGAGATGAAAAAGTGAATATTGAACTGACGCTGCCCGAGCTGATGGCGGCCCTTTTATTATGTGGATATGAAGACATTGCAAAGCGAACGGGCAAAGAATACGAGCTGCCAATTTACAATATTCAATCAATCATTTATGAACCAGAAGCGATTTTAAAAGAAACCCCGTACTTTGACCCGACGAGCCGAACTTATGTAACAGACGAAATCGAATGTTTAGTCAGTGACTATGTCAAAGCACAGCGGAAATACATACTGACAAACAATCGAACAGAGCAATTGCTAACGCTGCACGATGTTGATGATAAGCGCATTCTGGTGCAGCTCATTAAAGACGAAAAAGCGCTGTTTACCATCCATGAAAAATCACAAAGTTACTTTCCTCTTTTAGAAACATTTTATGAAATGAAAGATGCAGCAACTCACCCTGGTTATACATTAATGATGGATGAAACTCGGTATCATCAAATCCATCATATGGAAGAACTAGAAGCAAAGCAGTCAAATGAGCAAACAGAGTTCATCACGTTTGCAGCAGATATGAAGCAGCATGGCGAAACGCTTAACTTTGTTATCGTCTTAGCCGAAAAAGGAGAAGCGGTACAAGAGCCCCAATTTTTCGTGTTAAACAAAGACTATATTTGGCTTGCAGACATGAAAGCAGAAGAAGATGAATATCGCTTTGATACTGTAAGCGGAAGCGACTTTTTCACAAAAGTAGCTTCTGATATGAAACGTTTTTTTGATACGCCGTATGAACGCTTACCAGAACCAAAAGCAAAAGATCCTGATAAGATACTGAAACGTTTCTCGTGGAAGCGGGGCTGGCACTGCTTTTTAATGTGCAATGCGTTTATTGTTGTGACTGCCTTAATTCTATGGGTTGATGCATCGAATATGGTAGGAGAGGGAGGTGAGTACATTATCATGTATGCAGTTCTCTTAGAGGCTTTTACGATTATTCTATCCCTTCTTTCTTGTTTAAGGCCGCGGGTGCACAATGAGTTATCTGTACTTGAACGAGGTATGCAGTTTTATAAAAAGTCATTTGAGCGTAAAGGCATGTAGGTGAAAACTGAATAGACTTTGAATCTTGTAAAATTTAAGAAAATAGTTGTGCATTTTATATTTTTCGGATAAAATTCTAACTATACTTATTTATCTGTACAAACATAAAATAAATGATAGTTGATTTTTATCATATTCTACTATTTTTTATTATTTTTCGTATATCCTTAATAATTGGTTTAGGGGCTTATACATAGAAACCGTAAATTTCTTACTGCGAAAAATATGCTTTTTTAGCATATTTTTCGCAGTTTTTTATTTTTATAAAGAAATTTAATAATCTATTTTTAAACAAAAGGAGTTTGGTGATGATGAGTAAAAAAATCTATTTTAATCATGATGCTGGGATTGATGATCTTGTATCGCTTTTTCTTTTATTGCAAATGGAAGATGTAGAGCTCACAGGGGTTTCTGTTATACCAGCCGATGGCTATCTAGAACCAGGGATTAGCGCTAGCAGAAAAATTATTGATCGTTTTGGAAAAGCTTCAGTCGAAGTGGCCCGATCAAATTCAAGAGGTTTATACCCGTTTCCAAAGGAATGGAGAATGCACACTTTTTATGTCGATGCACTTCCTATTTTGAATGAAGCTGGTAAAATGGACGCTCCTGTTAGCGAACTTCCTGCTCATCAGCATATGATCCAAAAAATCCGTGAGCAATCGGATTCTACAACGCTGCTTTTTACCGGTCCTTTAACCGATCTTGCGCGAGCTTTAGATGAAGCTCCTGATATTGAAGAGAAAATTGAAAAGCTCATCTGGATGGGAGGAACGTTCCAAGAAATAGGAAATGTTCAAGAGCCAGAGCATGATGGAACGGCTGAATGGAATGCATTTTGGGACCCAGAGGCAGTAGCGAGAGTATGGAAGAGTAATCTGCATATTGAAATGGTAGCACTAGAGAGTACGAACCAAGTGCCTCTTACGATCAACGTTCGAAATGACTGGGCTTCTTTAAGAAGATTCACAGGCGTTGACTTCGTTGGACAATGTTATGCAGCATGCCCGCCGCTTGTTCATTTTGAAACAAATTCTACTTATTACTTATGGGATGTCTTAACGACAGCTTGTGCAGGAAACCCTGACCTTGTCAAAATGAAAACCGTGAACAGTTCCGTTTATACAGAAACACCTCGTCAAGGCCGAACATATATTTCAGAGAATGGACGTCCTGTAGATGTTGTTTATGATGTGAATGCTGAAGAGTTCTTCACCTATATTACAGAATTAGCAAAAAAGATTGTCTAACTAATAAAGGGCTGCACGTTGTGTAGTCCTTGTTTATTTTCAAAAGCACATGTTTTTCTGCGTACCTAGCTTTTTCAATGAAATTAACGTAAATAAACACTTGTGAGATTTTCATGTGTATGATATTTTTTAAAAAATAAATTATTCAAAATTGAATAAAATTATTCATTTTTGAATAAGAATGCTATTCAAAAATGACATAGAAGACAAGAAGGGGTGAGAGCATTGAAGAATTTGCAGTGGAACGAAGATGAATCGATTCTTAATTCGTTAAAAGATGACTTGCTTGTGACGAATCAAGAAGGAATCATTGTGCGTGTGAGTGAAGGTACGGGTGATATTTATGAAATGAAAGCAGAAGAATTAATCGGAAAATCTGTTTATGAACTCGAACAGCAAGGAGTATTCACACCTACAGTCACGCCGATTATTTTAGAAGCAAAGAAAAAAGTGACTGTCGTTCAAACAACAAAACATGGAAAAAAAATATTAGTAACAGGGATTCCAGTCAAGGATTCAAATGGCGATATAAAGCGGATTGTCAGCTATTCTCATGACGTCACGGAATTAATGGAAATGAAAAAATACCTCGATGTCATGGAAGATGAGATGCAACGGGTAAAAACGGAATTAGAGCTGCTGCGAAATAAAAATTTAGTTACAGAAGGCTGGGTTTCAAACAGCGAGAAAATGAGGCATATTCTCACGAAAGCAATCCATGTCTCAAGTGTCGATGTTAACATTTTGATTCTTGGTGAATCGGGGGTAGGAAAGACGCACTTAGCGAAATTTATCCATCATAAAAGCCCAAGGAGCGAGCAGCCGTTTATTGAAGTGAACTGCGGAGCTATTCCTGATCATTTATTTGAAGCAGAATTTTTTGGCTATGAAGCAGGCGCATTTACCGGAGCTTCAAAAAATGGCAAGGTCGGCTTAGTAGAGCTGGCTGATGGAGGGACATTATTTTTAGATGAAATCGGCGAACTGTCGCTTGCTCATCAAGTGAAAATTTTAAAATTAATCCAGGAAAAACAGTTTTACCGAGTCGGTGGACGAAAGCCCAAAACTGTTAATTTCAGGCTGATTACAGCGACAAATAAAAACTTAGAGCAAGCAGTCGAAGAAAAAGAATTTAGAGAAGATCTTTATTTTCGTTTAAGTGTTGTGCCAATGACAATCCCGCCTCTTCGTGAACGGACAGAAGACATTTTTCCGCTTATTATGCACTTTGTACAACAGTTTGAAACAAAATATAATCGCAAAAGGGAGCTTGATAAAGCTGTTATCCATACGCTCTTAACCCATAAATGGAGAGGAAATGTCCGCGAGTTAATTAATGCGATTGAGCACGCAGTCGTGATTTCTCCGACAACGCTTATTACGAATGAACATCTGCCTTATTCATTAAGAAAACAGCAATCATTTAATCTAGATTCAGAGAAAAATAATGTGACGCTGAATGAAGCAATTGAAATAGTCGAGAAAGAAATGCTTATAAAAGCAAAACAACAATATAAAACAACAACTGAAATTGGACAGGCTTTAGGAATCAGTCAGTCATCTGTTGTGCGAAAACTGAAAAAATATCAGATTCTTTAAGTTGGCATACTTCTTGCATGTTAGTAGAGTAGAAAACAATTTTTGTTTATCCCGCTCTTATGGCATAAATCTCCGCTTCAAGATTTTTAAAAAGAAGGTGGAGGATGACTGCCTGTAAAGATCAGGGGGGTTCAGCTAACTATCAGTAGGAGATAAAGAAAATTCACTGATGAAAGCTTTGCTTTATCTAACTCAAAATGTAAGGAGAATGCCAGATGACACAAACACAATTATCAAGCTTAATGACAGAATTATCAGATTTACTCGCTCCAAGCATGGCAAAAGATCATCCCAATCTGCCGGTTGTAAAAGCAGAAGGTTGTTATTATTACGGATTAGATGGAAAAAAATATTTGGATTTTACTTCAGGAATCGCAACAGCAAATACAGGTCATCGTCATCCGAAGGTTGTAGAGGCGATTAAAGATGCAGTTGATTATTTGATGCACGGGCCATCCGGGGTCATTATGTATGAATCGATTTTAAAATTGGCAAAAGAGTTAAAAACGGTTCTTCCAAAAGGACTGGACTGCTTTTTCTTCGCTAATAGCGGAACAGAAGCAATTGAAGGTGCGATTAAATTAGCCAAACACGTCACGAGAAGACCTTATGTGATTTCATTTACGGGATGTTTTCATGGACGTTCGCTTGGAGCATTAAGCGTGACAACGTCAAAAAGCAAATACCGTAAGTTTCTGCAGCCGACAGGACTTGTGTATCAAGTTCCTTATGCAAACACATCAGAGTGTCCAAGTGACCAAGATGCAGAAGAATACTGCATTAAAAAGCTGGAAAAAGATTTTGAAAGCCTTTTCAATCATCAGGTAACACCTGAAGAAGTGGCTTGCATGATTATCGAGCCTGTTTTAGGGGAGGGAGGATATGTAATTCCTCCAAAAGGATGGCTAAAGAAGATAAGAGAGATTTGTGACCGACATGGTATTTTGCTTATTTTTGATGAAGTTCAAACTGGATTTGGACGAACAGGTCATTGGTTTGCCGCTCAAGCATTTGATGTAACGCCTGACATTATGGCGATTGCAAAAGGAATTGCTTCAGGATTGCCGCTAAGTGCAACCGTTGCTTCAAAAGAATTAATGGACAAATGGCCAATCGGCAGTCATGGTACGACATTTGGAGGAAACCCGATCGCTTGCTCAGCTGCATTAGCAACACTTGAAGTATTAAAAGAAGAGAAGTTAATTGAAAACTCCAGCAAAATGGGCACATACGCTGCAAGCAAATTAAAAGGGCTTCAAGAGAAGCATCCGGTGATAGGAAGCGTCCGTTCCATCGGATTAATGATTGGAATTGAAATCATTAATCCAGAAACAAAGAAGCCAGATGGCAAATTGCTGTTGGACATTCTTGATCAATGTTTGCAAAAAGGCGTGCTGTTTTATTTATGCGGCAATAGTGGAGAAGTGATTCGAATGATTCCGCCATTAACTGTTAATCAAGAAGAGATTGATGCAGGTATCCAAGTGCTAGATGAGGTTTTAGCACAATTTAACCATACCTCCAATCCCCCGCTGCATAGTGTGACAAGTGTATAAGGCAATAGCTATCAAACTGTTAAATGTTGATTTAAGGCACGAGAAGGCTGAGGAGCAAGGCATCAAGAAAGAACAAGATGGAAAGTGAAGTACGGTATTTATCCCGTGTTAATGAGCAGTAACCTCGCTTCAAGGTGATAGAGGATACAGCCTGTTAAAACCCGATTAGGTCAACTAACAATCAGTGGGGATGAACATCTCTGCTGATTGAGATTTCACTTTATTTCATTTGAGGAGGAAACTCATGAGCGGATTAGACGTAACAGTTATGCTTGCTTATTTTGGAGTGTTAATCATTGCTGGTATTGTAGGTTCTTTAAAAGCAAAGTCTTCTGAGGAATATATGCTTGCCGGACGAAATTTAGGAATGTTTATGTATCTAGGTTGTTTGTCAGCAGTAATTCTAGGCGGTGCTTCTACAATTGGAACGGCGCAGCTAGGATATGAAAACGGAATTTCAGGTGTTTGGTTTGTAACAATGATCGGTTTGGGGATTATTGGCTTAGGAACGATTTTTATTAAGCGCATTTCTTCATTAAAAGTAACGACCATTAGTGAACTTTTAGGGAAACGCTACAATTCAGAAGCACAAGTGATTAGTGCAATTGTTGCTGCTATTTACACGTTAATGGTGTCTGTGACGCAGGTAATCGGAATTGGTACGATTATTCATGCTTTATTGGGCTGGAGTGTGACAGCATCGATGCTGGTGGGTGGCTTTGTTGTTTTATTCTATACAATTTTAGGCGGTATGTGGAGTGTAACGGTAACAGATATCATTCAATTTGTCGTCATGACGGTTGCGATCTTTTTCTTCATGCTTCCAATCAGTGTTTCTGAAGTAGGAGGGTTGAAGGAACTAACGGCACAATTACCAACATCTCATTTTGATTTATCATCGATTGGATACGCTCAAATTTTCCAGTATTTCCTTCTTTATACACTAGGAATGGCTGTGTCTCAAGATATTTGGCAGCGTGTGTTTACAGCTCGAACAGAGAAAATTGCTAGAAACGGATCGATCCTTGCCGGTTTTTATAGTATTGCTTATGCGATTGCTGCAAGCGTGATCGGCATGTGTGCATTTTTGCTGCTGCCAAATGGAGAAAGTTCGCAAAATGTCTTTGCTACACTTGCGGTTCAAATCCTTCCGCCCGGGTTATTAGGAATTGTGCTTGCAGGCGTATGTTCAGCATTAATGTCAACGGCTTCAGGTACACTGCTTGCGTCATCTACGCTGATCAGCAATGACTTGATTAAAAAGTTATGGCTAAAAGATATGTCTGAACGAAAATACTTGCTCACTAATCGGCTTATTACACTAGCAGTCGGAGTGCTTGCGATTGTGTTTGCGCTTTGGATACAAGACGTGTTAATCGCATTAGATGTTGCGTATGCAATCTTGTCAGGGGCAATCTTTGTTCCGTTTGTAGCAGCTCTTTTTTGGAAAAACATACATCCTAAAGCAGGCGTATATGCCATTGCAATTAGCACAGTCGTTGTCATTGGTGGACTAGCGATAGAAGGACTTACATCGACGACGCCTATCTTATATGGAATTGCAAGCAGCATTGCTGTGATGATCGGGTTTGCTTTTATCCCAAAAACGAAAACAATTTCTGAGCAAGTGAAGTAAAAGTGATGTAACGATTATTAAAGAAAACAGTGAATCTATGACATTCCTTTGGAGGGTGATAGATTCACTGTTTTTTGATTATTCAACCTTTTATGTCTTAATAGATCCTTCTAAAAAATTCACGCGATCATTACAAAAACAGTGTTGCTATTCATGTAATGGGTCCGTATAGTGTAGATAGAGAATGACATAGAGAGAAGGTAATTGTTTCATGAAAAAAAGTATAGTAGATATTCTTTTTATTGTATTCGGTGCTCTTATTTTTGCGCTTGCTATTAATCTATTTGTAATTCCAAACGAGTTCGGTGAGGGCGGGGTTACGGGAATTACGATTATTTTGTATTACCTGTTTGGATGGTCCCCGGGTCTTGTTAGCTTACTGTTTAACGGAATTTTATTGATCGTCGGTTACAAATTTTTAAACAAAACGACGATTATCTATACGATTATTGCGGTTTCATTCCATTCGCTTTTCCTTCATTTAACGCACACATGGCGCATTACATCTGATGAAATGATGGTGAATGCGATTTTCGGCGGTGTGTTAGCAGGTGTTGGGATTGGTTTAATTATTCGAGTGGGCGGTACGACTGCAGGTACAACGATTCTTGCACGAATTACGAATAAATATCTTGGCTGGAGCATCAGCTATGGCCTGTTGTTTTTTGATTTAATTGTTGCATTTTCTTCTTATTTTATTATCGGAACAGAGCGCCTGATGCTGACGATTATTATGCTTTATATCGGAACAAAGGTAATGGAATTCATTATTGAAGGTCTTAATCCGAAAAAAGCAGTCACGATTATCTCAAATCATCCAGATGAAATTGCCGAACAAGTAAATGTGCGGATGGACCGAGGAGTAACTGTTTTTTCTGGTCACGGTTACTATACAAAAACGTCCAAGGACATTCTTTATATCGTCATAAGCAAACAAGAAGTAGTGAAGCTAAAAAGAATCGTCAAATCAACAGATCCTCAAGCGTTTATTGCAATTCATGACGTGCGTGATGTATTTGGAGAAGGATTTTTAGAACTTTCAAAAGCATAAGATTAGCTAAAACACCAAAGCGAACCCTTTAGGTTCACTTTGGTGTTTTATATATTTTGGCCGTTTTTAAGTTTACATTTTATTACTTTTTTCTTCTCGGCTCAATTTTATCATGTCAGCCTAACAGTCTCATTAACAAGAGAGTATGTGTACATTTACACCTAAAGAAGATGTGTAAATCAAGAATATGCCATAAACCCTAAGCAAGAGCTTAAACAGTACTCACAGGAAACAAAATCGTGACTTCTAGTCTGGTAGACTCAGTTATTTTTCCTTATGAATTTTTTTCTGGGCGCATGGTAAGATAAGGGAAGCTTCCTATTAAGAACGGAGTAAAAAGTCATTGCATTGATAGCAGCAGCTCTTAGGATGATTGGCGACAGTAAGTCATACATAAAAGAATCAAGCAGTCGTGGAGAAAATGAAAGACAGTAGGGGGAGATCTCTTGAAAAAAATTTTTGTAGGAATGGCTTTAACAGCAACCTTAGCAACTGCGGTCACGCCAGCATTTGAGCGGTTAGGAATTGGGAATGAAAATAAGGCATATGCAGCAAGTACAACGTACAAAGTAACGGCAAGTGCGCTGCATGTGAGAAGCGGAGCAGGGACAAGCTACAAGAGCATCGGGAAAGTATATAAAGGTCAGACATTATCTGTAAGTGCAAAACAAAGCAACGGCTGGTACAAAATTAACTACAATGGCAAAACGGGCTACGTGAGCGGGAAGTATGTTCAAGTTGTATCACCAGCCAAAAAGCTCGTTGTTGAATCATTTAAAACACTCGGGAATTCACAGCAAGTGATTCTTGTCACAGCAAACGGATATGCAACGAGACAGGCAAAAATTGAAACGTTTGAAAAAGTGAATGGAAAATGGAAACAAGTGCTTTCTGTTACAGGCGTAATTGGAAAGCAAGGATTTATCAATACAAAAAAAGAAGGAGATATGGAGTCTCCGACGGGTAAATATACGATCGGGACAGCATTTGGCCGTTACAATAATCCAGGTACGAAGCTGCCGTATCGAAAAATCACTTCAAAAGATGTGTGGGTCGATGATTCTAAAAGCGCTCTTTATAACACATGGCAGCAAAACCCAGCCAACGGGCGCTGGAGCAGTGCGGAAAATATGAACATTCCGCAGTATGATTACGGCTTTGTGATCAACTACAACACTGAGCACGTGCCCGGAAAAGGAAGTGCAATCTTCTTCCACGTCGGCACAAACTACACGGCAGGATGCACCGCTACATCGAAAGAAAATGTATTGAGCATTTTACGCTGGCTGGATCCGAAAAAGCAGCCTGTCATTATTCAATCTCCCGCTAGTGAGTTGGGGAAATATTAAAGTTTAGGAATAGGGCTAATTATGATAAAGAAGGCATCACAACGAGAGGAAGGAGTTGAATATGCATGTTCAACTCCTTTTTTAGTATCAATTCATTTGTTGTTTTCTATCGGAGTTAATTTCAAAGTTCATCACAATAATGTATGTATGGAAAAAATAAAAACACCATCCTTTCATGTGCATATGAAGGGATGGTGTTTTACGGATCTGTCAGGAATTTTATACTTCTTTTCATTTTGTTCATGCTAAAACGCGATGTTTTTTTGTTTTTAACTTAATCCCGCATTTACATAAAATACTATGCTTTAGGTATTTGATTTCCGATTGGCACTTCGGGCATGACATTTTTGGATTTATCATCGTTTTCCACCTTTATCTATATGATTTTTCATTCATTTTAACTCTTTTTAAGACAACATTTGCAAGCAACTCGATAAATCGGGAGTCTGTATTAGGCATTGGCGGACGGTAATAGTTCGCATTTAACTCGTCTGTTACAACTTTACATTCATAATCATTATCATATAGAACTTCAAGGTGATCTGCTACAAATCCAACTGGAGCATAAACAAATGAGCGGTAGCCTTGTTCATATAAATCTCGAGTTAGGTCTTGAACATCAGGGCCAAGCCAAGGTTCACCTGTGTTTCCTTCACTTTGCCAGCCGACTGCTATGTTCGTAAAATGAAGTGACTGAGCGATAAGTTTAGCTGTAATCGAAAGCTGCTCAGGGTAAGGGTCATTAGCTTCTACAATTTTTTCAGGCAAGCTATGAGCAGAGAAAATAACAGCTGTTTGCTGAAGCTCTTCATCTGATAATTGAGTTAGAATCTTACCGATTTCCTCAGACCAATAGTTGATAAACCCTTCTTCTTGATACCAGTCGTTAACAGAGATAATTTCAGGTCCATCAATCTCAGCAGCCGCTTTTTGAGCACGGCGGTTGTATACCTCTGTACTATATGTCGAATAGTGAGGGGCTAATACAATTGAAACCGCATGTTTAATGTTATCCTTTTTCATTGCTTCTACAGCATCTTCAATAAAAGGAGTGATGTGTTTTAAGCCGAGATACATTTTAAATTCTACTTCAGTTTGTGCTGCATTTAAGGTTTCTTCTAACTGTTTTGCTTGAGCTAATGTAATTTCTGCAAGCGGAGAAACGCCTCCGATATGCTGATATCGTTCTTTTAAATTATCAATCATTGAATCTGTTGGTCTTTTTCCATGGCGGATATGGGTGTAGTAGAGAATGATATCTTCTTCCTCATAAGGCGTTCCATAAGCCATGACCAATAATCCAACTTTTGTTTTCTCCATATGTTGTCACCTCTGGTTCTTGTTTTTGCAAGTATCACAAACGCCGTAAATTTCCATTCGATGAGTGTGAATCTTATATTTGGTTAAGGCTGAGGCTGCATGCTCAACTTCTTTTAGATTTGGATAATGAAAATCAACCATTTTTCCGCAAGACTGACAGATAATGTGATAATGATCAGATGTGTGCATTTCATACATGCTTAACCCGTTACCGTACGGCAATTCATTGACAATCTTTAATTCAACAAATAATTTAAGATTGTTATAGATGGTAGCCATGCTTATAAACGGCAATTTCTGATGAATATCCTCTGCGGTTGGATGACCCTTTAATGAAATAATTGTGTTTAAGATTAGCAGTCTTTGAGGCGTTATCCGTAATCCGCGCTCTTTTAAATAGGGAATTAATTCTGATATTTTATGTTCTTCCACGATCAGCATCCTCTATTCTTACAGTTTCAGAATAAGAGGTGACTACAACCCATTTAAAACAACAGGGGTTACAGTCACCTCATCTAATTAATTGTCATGAAATGAGTTACATCATTCTAATTGAGAAAATGAGAATAAAATTGATAATAGGTATTTGAGCATTTCAATCTTTTTTTAACTGTTTCTTTCTTAAACTTCTTTTGACACTGATAAACCAAGTCCCTGTGCAATACGAGTTCCATACTCTGGATCTGCTTTGTAGAAATGCTGGATTTGGCGAAGCTTGATTTCTTCTTTTTCTACAGGTTTCATAGAATCGACAATATTTTGAACAAGGCGCGTGCGTTCTTCCTCGCTAAGCAGACGGTATAAGTCACCCGCTTGCGTGTAGTGATCATGATGATCATATGAAACGCTCTCAGCTACACCTGACACTAGATAACCAGTTTGTTTGTTTTCAGGTGATTCAGCCGGACCGCCGAAGCTGTTTGGTTCATAATACACAGAACCTCCGCCATTGCCATCGAAGCGCATTTGTCCATCACGCTGGTAGTTGTGAACATCTGATTTTGGACGATTGATCGGAAGGTGATTATGGTTAACACCTACACGATAGCGATGTGCATCGGCATAAGCAAATAGACGGCCTTGCAGCATTTTATCCGGCGAAGCTTCGATTCCAGGTACGAATGTTCCCGGAGAGAATGTTGCTTGTTCAACTTCTGCAAAGTAGTTTTCAGGATTTTTATCTAGCACCATACGGCCCACTTCAATTAATGGATAATCTTTTTGCGACCATACTTTCGTTACATCAAACGGATCAAAGCGATAAGTATTCGCATCTTCTAAAGGCATAATTTGAACATAGAGTTTCCAAGCAGGGAAGTCTCCATTTTCAATTGCGTTAAATAATTCTTCTGTATGATAATCAGGATTTTCACCTGCAAGTTTTGCAGCAACATCTGTTGCGAGGTTTTTAATGCCTTGTTCTGTTTTGAAGTGATATTTCACCCATACGCCTTCGCCTTCAGCATTTACCCATTTGAATGTATGGCTTCCAAAACCGTGCATGTGGCGATATGTAGCTGGAATACCACGATCAGACATCAGAATGGTTACTTGATGCAGTGATTCAGGTGACAGAGACCAGAAATCCCACACAGCAGTCGGGTTTTTCAAATGCGTTCTTGGGTCTCTTTTTTGTGTATGAATGAAATCAGGGAATTTAATCGCATCACGAATAAAGAAAACAGGTGTGTTGTTTCCAACTAAATCGTAATTTCCATCCTCTGTATAAAACTTCACCGCAAAACCGCGCGGATCTCGTACAGTATCTGCTGAACCATTTTCACCGGCTACAGTAGAGAAACGAATGAAAAGAGGAGTGCGCTTTCCAACCTCTGATAAGAACTTTGCTTTTGTATAGTTTGTTACGTCATTTGTCACTTCAAAATAGCCATGTGCACCTGCGCCTTTTGCATGAACCACACGCTCCGGAACACGTTCTCTATTAAAATGAGCCAATTTTTCTAGTAAATGGACATCTTGAATTAGTGTCGGACCGCGATATCCAGCTGTCATGGAATTTTGATTGTCTCCAACTGGAGCACCCCAGCTAGTTGTAAGGTTCTTCTTATTTTCACTCATAAACAAATCACCTCATAAAAGTTTTTTAGTTGATAGTTAAATGATAACACTTATCAATATAAAATCAATACTTTTTTATAATAATTATAAATAAATATTAATTTTATTAAAAAAGATATGCAAGAAAGGTAGGAAAATGATTAAAATCC
Organism: Priestia megaterium; assembly: GCA_008180335.1. Taxonomy (GTDB): domain Bacteria; phylum Bacillota; class Bacilli; order Bacillales; family Bacillaceae_H; genus Priestia; species Priestia megaterium_B. The sequence goes on along the minus strand of VTEF01000008.1, from coordinate 112,044 downwards.
CAATGAAAAAATGGAATCAAAGATAAAATTCCCTTAAAAGTTAGAAAATAATCATAAAATTACTATTTAGAGAGAATTTGTTTAATTTAAGAGAATAAGTAACTATATAATTCTCTTGAAATCTAATTCTATGATAAGGATAAAGATTCATTTCGGGTGAAAACCGACAATAAATAAGAAAATGTAATAATTATCCAATGTATATCAAGCTTTGGTTGCTAAGGCTGTCACAGTGGTGAAAATAGAGAAATCATATGGCTTCTTTGGTTTTATTTTTTAAAAGGTTGTAAAAATTTCGGTATGCACTTCTTTATAAAACAAGAAACATTTCCTAGGGAGGTTACTTAAAGTGAATAATGTAGTTGAACTCTTACCGATAACCAGTGTTTATTCATTAGAAGCATTCGAAAATACACCTTCTAACATTTTATCTATTGGAACACAGGAAAAATGGAAACGAGGTTTTTATGGCAAAAATGTAGTGATAGCCGTTTTAGATACTGGCTGTGAGACCAGCCATCCAGATTTAAAAGAGCGTATTATAGATGGATATAATTTCACGGAGGAACACAATGGAGATATCTCTGTCTATGAAGATTTAAATGGTCATGGAACTCATGTGTCAGGTATAATGGCGGGCTCTATAAACGAGACAGGTATAGTTGGGGTAGCTCCAAAAGCTGATTTATTAATCCTGAAAGTTCTCAATAAAAGGGGAACAGGCTCTAGCGAGTCATTAATAGAAGGTATTAATTATGCAATTAATTGGCGCGGAATTAAGGGTGAAAAAGTTAGGGTGATCTCCTTATCGCTTGGATTAAAGAGCCCTAATCCAAAGTTACATGATGCTGTGAAAAGAGCGATTGAAAATGATATATGTGTTGTTGCTGCATCGGGTAATGATGGCGATGGGAATATGGCGACTAATGAGTATCGCTATCCTGGAGCTTATCCAGAAGTCATTTCTGTCGGCGCGTTAAAGGAAGAAAATCAGCTGGCAGACTTCTCGAACACACATGATCTTGTTGACCTGTATGCTCCTGGTGTTGGAATTTATTCTACATCAATTAAAAGTGGACATACACTCTTATCCGGAACCTCAATGGCTGCCCCTCATATTGCAGGATCGATTGCTTTACTAATTGAAGAATATACCTATCTATTTAATATAAGACCTACTGAAGAGGAGATTTACAAATTTTTGATGGGGCATACATCTGAAATTCAATTTGAAGATGGCAATAGAATCAAAATGATAGACTTAACTGAATCTGTAAATATTAGAAAGAGAAATTCACTCTTATCAGCGAGCAAAAATAAGGATATGTTATTAAAATGCTTTTGTGAAGCACGGAGAACACAAGCTTTTTTTACAAAATGTCTTGATGAAAATTCATCGGAAGAAGAAAGAGAATTCATTCTGGAATTGATTCAAAATTCAGCGTCTACTTCTGAAAAAATTAAAGAATTTTGTCAAAATGGATAAATTATGGGTTGGAAAGTGGTATAATATGGTTAAATGTTGTTCCTTATAGTCTACAGGGATAAGTGGGCTAGTTTTTTATAAAATAGAATGTTCGTTTTTTTTTACTTAAAAAACCGAACATTTGTTCTTTTTTTGAGGTGGTAGAGAAGGTGATTGCAATTTTTAATTATGAAGATATTTCCGAAGGTCGTTGCGTGGAAAACTTTGTTAAAGAAAACGAAGAATTTCTTAACAATGTAATAGTAAAGTCATTTTTGGAGAAAGAAGAACACAAGCTTTTACTATTAGATGTAATATGCAACCATAATCAAGCAAATCGTGAAAAACTTGATTTGGAATTTAAAAAGTTTTACTTTAACATACGATTTATCTCATTTGTTTCAAATACTCTTTATTTTAATGCTGTTAACTATGATAAGAAATATAGAAAAATATCTAAGAGGCATCCACTGACTGTAGATAAACCGCTTGGGGACGAGGAGGATTCTTCTTTTAAAGACCTTATTATCGATACCAATGCAGATATAAGAGTAGAAGAATTATTGAATAGTTTAGATATAGAGGATTATGTAGCGAATCCTACCTTATATGCAGCAATTAAAGAGCTGTCACCTAAGCAGAAACAGGTGCTAAATTTAGTTTATGTTAATGGATTAACAGATACAGAGGTAAGTAAGCGTCTAGGTAAATCACAACAAGCTATTTCAAAACTTCATAAGAAAGCACTCGGAAAAATTGCTGGATACATTACAGATAAAGGAGGAGATATTCGTGACGGTTATTGAATTGCCGCAGTGGATTACAATATTAGGGAACTTTGGTTTTCCAATCGCAATTACAGTTTATTTATTTGTTAGGTTTGAGAAGAAATTAGACAAGTTAGAAAACGTCATCATCCAACTATCTGATGTAATTAGAGACACAAGAAAGGGTTGAGCGTTTATGCCACCGGCTTTATATGAATTAGTAAAGGAATCTAAAGAAAGTAAAAAAGCTCTCCAAGTAGTCATTGATTTATTTGAACCTAAGATTAAAAGGTCGTTAAGTCTAACAGGTTACAGCGAAAAAGAGGACTTGGCTCAAGAATTAAAATGCAAGCTGATCAGTTGTATTAAAACTTATGATGTCGATTCAACGCCAGGCTTTTGGGAGATGAGAGAGCAGATCCATAAAAAAAGTGAAAAAAAAGTAGTATAAGGTTGTGAACATGATTACTTGCTTTTCTTTATAGTGTATAAATCAAAAACGTTGGAGGTAATTCGATGGAAGTAATCGTATATTCAACAAAATCATGTGGCTATTGCGAGCAGCAGAAAGAATTTTTGCTTGCTAACGGTGTTAACTTTCAAGAAGTAGATATAAGAGAAAATGAAGATAACTTTAAAGAATTCAAAGCATTAGGCGGGCTAGGTACACCTCTTACAGTAAAAAAAGAAAATGGGAAAATCACTTCGAAAATAATGGGGTTTAATAAAAAGAAGCTTTCAGAAGAAATCTTGGTGTGAATGATAAGCAGGCGGGGCTCGACTCCACCTGCTGGATATCATGGTGATATAGCCAAGCGGTCAAGGCAAAGGTCTGCAAAACCTTTATCCTCGGTTCGAATCCGAGTATCACCTTTATATATTAAGAGAGAGTAATAAAAAGAGTGCTGGCGCTGAATTTTGTTCATAGCCAACACTCTTTTTTAGTTTGATATTAAAAGTTATTCTGTTTGTATTATTCCAAACTAGTTTGTCTTGTTTAAGTTACCCTTTTTAGTCATGAACCCTTTCACTAAAATGATAATGCCGTTCAAGAAAGTAACTCCGCCAAATACAAACCCTGCTAAAAAGCTGCCAATACCATCGCCTGATCGTACACCAATGGTATATCCCGTTATTGCTATTACTGCAGGGGCGAACAGGAACGTAACAACAAGCCCCCACGTAATCCAACGCTTTCTATTGCCTGCTGAAGTCATTGTTACTATTACGTTTAACACTATTAAGAATATAATGAAAATCAGGAATGACATTTTATATTTCCCCTTTACTAAAGTTTGTCTTAATACTTTTCTGCAGTAACACCAAGGAATGCAGCTCTGACCATCGGCAGTTCTAAATACTTTTGAATTTCACTTGGTGAACCTGTAACGACAACGCCAATCATTTCAAGGTTTTCAGCTGACATGTCTTGCTGATTGTCCTTGGTTACATTTTTCATAATGTTTTTTGCTAGGCCACTATAAGATTTTTCATCTTGAAGGCTTGTTATTGTTTGGATAAAAGCATTAGCTCCCCAGTTATCTTCTTGTTGATCGCTGTGACGAAAGCCTATTACATCATCTCCAGAGATTGTGTAATCTTTTCCTGTTCTTTTAGCTTCTTCATTGAAATCTTTTATGTCCGATTGACTATAGGAATTAACCCAGTACCAAGAGAGATGTTCATTAAAAGCAGATTGCACTTTTTTCAAATCATAACTTTTATCAAATGAAAGAGCTAATTCAATTACTTTATCATTGCTTATATCAGAAATTAACTCTTTATCATCTACTGTCGCAGAATGAGCACCGGGATGGATAAACTCAATTGCTCTTTTTCCGTTGTAATACATTGGGATTCTTTTATCGTGAGCTCCTCCCGTTCCAGTTGCTCCAATAGCTGTTATGAGCTTTGAGGTCCCTAAAATTGAATATCGCTTCTCTTTAGGGACCCAAGGAACAGGAATTCCGTTCACGATCTTACTAAACTCTGTTTTTGTAGTTGCAGAGGTTAACGAATAATTAACACTTGTCCCTTGAGGCTCAATATTTGCACCATGAATGCTGTACCACATTGCATCTGAGCGCATTTCTTTATCGATAGCCTTCTGCATAATGGAATTACCTATGAAATAAAAGGCTGTTACTACAATGATGCTAACAATTAGGGAAATGAAGATTACTCTTATGTTTGAATCCCTTTTTGCTTTCTTTACTAAGTTATGAAATTCAGGATCTTTTTTTAGAAATTTATCATCCTTTTTCATCTTGAAGCCTCCTGTATTCTTTAATAAATTGTTTCCGTGCTCTGTGAATAATGGTCTTTACAGAATCAGCTTTCATTTCATACAGGGCAGCGATTTCAGTAAGTTTTAACCCTGCACTATACTTTAGAATTAGAAATTGCGCATATTTCGGTTTGATTCGATCTAGCAGCTTATAAATATCCGCTTCTAGTTCTTTTTGAAGCACAGCTTTTTCTGGAGTGAATTCTTCAAATAACTCCTTATAATTAAATTTTAATAGAATATTTCGCTGCCGAGTCTGTTTGCGACACAAGTCATAGTAGCGGTTAACAGAGACCTGAAATAGCCAGCTTTCTACATTTTCGATATTTGCAGAGTCAAGATAGATTAAGAACTTGTATGCGGTATCCTGTATAACATCCTCTGCATCTTGTAAATTTGCTCCCATCCTTAACAGATACAGCTTAATGTGCTCTAATTGCTCATGCAGTTTCTCTCCAAATTCATATTCATTCAATTTAAGACCTCCTACTTTAAAGACGTATGTATATGTAAAAGGTAAACAATGTCTTTGAAATAATTTCCTTCCAATTATCCCTTCATTATATAAGAATACCTCAAACTGTGCTGTTTCCTGTTAATTTAGCAAATCAATTAAACGAGGTTGTTATTTTTAATGCCTGTATTTCTATATATAGTGTCAGCTGACAAAAAATGAAGGTTAGGAAACGAGGAGGGTACTAATATGTTAGTAGGAAATTATCTAGAGCAAGCAGAAATTAAGGAGCTAGTTGCAAGTTTTGAAGGCAAGCTTAAGTTTCAAAATCTTATTCGTGAAATGCAGTATCATGAAGGCTTTGTATTCGCTGAAAATACAATTGAAATGATTCAAGCAATGAAGTTTGATGTCGTTAAAAATGAAGCTGTTATCTCTGCAAAAGTTCTATATTTTAAAGTGAGTGAAAATGTAAAGATTCGATATATTATCCGTCATGTGAATGGTGATAAAGAGACAACAAATGATTTCTTTATCGGAGAACTTACTCGGCCTAGCGAGGAGGGCGACGGTTTTACTATTACTCACTTCAAATCTAGAAATGATACATTTGTTTCATCATTTGAGAGCCACCTGTCTGAAGAAGCAATTGCTTTAGGAGCTGAAGGAGATAAAAAATCAGAAGAGGAATTCCCGTTTGATGAACACTACTATCCTGGAATGCTTCTTAATGATGAAGTAAGAGCAGAAAAAAAGTGGTATCAAGGATGCTTACCAGGCGGATATATTTGGTGCGGAGATGATTGCGGCGGTTCTGCTTCATGTACATCTTCAGTTAAAGGTGTCAATGGATTAGACAATTGCTGCAAGGCACATGATTGCTGCTACAGTAAAAACAAAGTAAGTTATCCTAACTGCTATTGTGATCAAAGATTATGTGACTGCTCACAAGCTGCACCGTTTGCGTTTAACAAAGCGATTGTAGAAACGGCGATGTGTTTCGTTTGCTAATCAGTAATGAAGGTGAAAAAGACACTTGGGACTAGCTCCCAAGTGTCTTTTTTTAAAAATTTCATTTTAGTTGTCTTTCTCCCAAATCCTTTTCTTTATAAGATACAGCTCAAAGCATAAGTAAGTAACACAATTAGTATTAAACCAGGAACGAAGACTGTGAATGGATACGCTAGTATTTCAGCTATAGGTGTTCATATTATGGAAACGACATTTTTTAGCTGCTTCAATTGCCAATCTTTATGTATACGGTAAAGCCAGTAAATGAAGGATAGAGAGATTCTGTCTTATGTAAAACCAGCTTAAGTTGAACGTTCTAAATAAATTCAGTACAAGGTTGTAAAAATCTATATCAGCGCTTCTTTATAAATCAGAAAGGAAATAAAAAGCCTTTCAGTATTCGTTATAGGCCTATACGAAAAAAAATATTAGGAGGATAAATATATGACCAATGTTATCAATGTTAAAAAGCCAAACAAATTTAAAGTTTTAATGCTAGGAGCTTTAAGCTTAGGGATTTTAGCGTCAGGAGCTTTTGCCTCTACTTCAACTGCGCTTTTATATAAAGGAAAGTCTTCTGCTGAGGGAGCCACAATCAATATCCATGATGGTTCTTCGCGAATGACTGTGACAAATAGTGGCGGAGGACCATACCAGCTAATCGGGCAAGCTAAAAAATTTGTAGCGATCTTTCCTGATCCAGTTGTTCATACGAGCTACGCTCGACCAGTAACAGAAGTGAAAACAAGTTTCTCTCCAGAAGCTTCAACCTATTATGCTGCTGCATATACAGAGTATGCTTCAACATCACTTTCAGGAGCTGTAAGTATCACAAGCTAGTATGTAACCTTTAACAGAACCTCCCTTTTGACTAAGGGGGGCTCTTTCTAAGAAAGGAGTGATCAATATGAAAAAATACCTGAATTCGATCGTGTTCTTTCTCAAGTTAAATAGTAGAAATCCATTATATATAACTTCTCTAATACTAGTATTATCATATCTTGGAGTGATCATTTACACCTATACAAGCTCAGAAATTACAGATCCAGGTAATATGCTGCAGCTATCTTCATTTTTAATCCAAGGTTACATGCTAGCTTTTATGTTTTTAGGATTTCATACAATGAGTGCAGAAATGGACAAAGGTTCAAAAGAGTTATTTTTAACAATACCTAAAAGCTTCTACATCAAGATAGCTAGCAACCTGTCTGCCGTAGGTGCCATCAATTTTATCTTTTGTATCTTTTCAACAATCTTAATCCTTACAGTGTATAAGCTCACTGGCTATGCTTTCTCTTCTCTTTACACTAAATCAGTTGCGTTCGTTTTTATTTATTGGTTTTTGCCAGCTTTAATTAGCGCTTTAATGGGAGCTTTAATCGGCTTGACAATGAATAAAAAATTCAGTCCTGCTGTCATAATTGGGGTTTGGCTATTAATTTCACCAATGAATATTTATTTTAGTCATCAACTTTTTAAAGTGCTGGGATTTAAATATGTACCAGGCTTTTTACATTTAGGGGTTCCAGATCCAAAAATGTCATACAACGCATTTAGCGGCTTTGTTTTTACGCAAGAGGATTTAATCAATAAATTTGTTTGGGTTATTTCGCTGCTTCTAGCATTTAGTTTAATTCTCATGTTAAAACGAAAAAACGTAAAAAATTCACTGATTTTACTAAGCATCTTGTTTTTATTTGTTGGTTCAAGTCACTTCTTCTTTATTGATTCAAAGTCTAATCCAAGTAAGTTTCACGAGCGAAATATTGAAGAGCTCAACTATTATGCAGAAAATGACTATCATCAGCCAAAAACTAGCATGGATTATACAATTAAGAAGTATGATATTGACCTTGAGATTACAAATCAGCTGGAAGCACTAGTTCAAATTCAATTTTCCAAAGAAGAAGAGGGGAAAAGGAGTTTTTCGCTCTATCATGGATTTGACGTCACCAGTATAAAAGATGAAAGCGGAAAATCCATAAAACATGAGCAATATGGTGATTTTATAGATATTGAATTAGATCAGCCAACCGAGAAGCTTATCTTTCAGTATAGCGGTCTATCATCACCTTATATGGATGCAAATCAATATGCTGCTTATCTACCTTACTACTTTGCATGGATACCGCTAAAAAGTGAACATCCAACTATGAAATTTATCTATAATTCTAACAATAGGCTGCCTTCTCAGCCTAACACACCCATTGAATATGCTCTTACGTTTAATGGAGCAAAAGATATCATTACAAACTTAGAGAAAGTAGAAAAAGGCAAATACGCAGGACTAAAGGAATCGGGCATTTCTTTCATCTATGGTGAAATTAAAACGAACAAGATAGATGGTTATGACATTACGTATCCTGTCACTTGGGAAAACAGCATGCCAGCTGTTGATTCTTATGTAGAACAGATTGAAGAGTCGTTTTCGATGATTAAAAACGTATTTGAACTGAAAGGAGCAGAGCCGCTGCCTAATAAAATTCTATTTATACCGACAAGGGGAGCGAATGATAGTTTAGCGTCTGAAACAATGTGGCTTCAAGAGGGGGAGCAGTTAATCATTCTAATTGATCCTTACGAACATCATGATGAAGAAACATTTGAACGTAAAAAATACCTTATTCCCTATCAAATGATTAGCGCACTTTTATGGAAGAAGAATCGAGTTGTCTTTGAAAATAATGATATACCTATTATTTTTAATTATTTAGCTGGTGCCTATATGAACAAACAAGCAGGAGGCGCAGAATGGAGCTCTTTTGAAAAAGAATTTTGGATCGATGAGATTCTTTTTGAAACGAATAGCGAAAGCCATAAACAACTCATTCAAGAAGTTAACTCATTTGTATGCAATGCCCCTGCTGAAAAAGTGGAAGATTTTTTGCTTCAGTGGAGTAAATTGTTAAACAAGCCCGATGTCAATTGGATGGAGATAGACAACTTGTTACAAGCGTATAAGTGAGGAGGGAACGATTGTGATTAAAGTTAAAAATGTAAGCAAATCTTATAAAAATAAGAAAGTATTAAAGAATGTATCACTAAATATTGAAGGTATTTATGGACTGATTGGGCCCAATGGTGCTGGAAAGACGACGTTAATGAGAACGTTATCTGGACTAATTTCAGCAAATGAGGGTGAAGTGCTTATAGAAGAGAGTGATGTAATGAACTCGGAAAGCCTGATAAAGAACATTCGGGACCATATTGCATATTTACCTCAAGATTTTACTATTTACCCTAAAGCTACTATCTATGAATGTTTGAATCATATTGCAATGTTAAAAGGAATGAAAGACAAGAAGGAGCGCATGAAAAGAATTGATAAGGTGTTACATCAAGTAAATTTACAAGATGTCCAAACGCAAAAAATTCATAAGCTGTCAGGCGGAATGAGAAAGCGTGTAGGAATCGCCCAAATGTTTCTTACTGAACCTAGCATTCTTATCATCGATGAGCCGACCGCAGGATTAGATATTGATGAACGAATTCGATTTAGAAATCTTCTTAGAGAATTATCGAAGGATAAAACAATCATCATTTCATCACATATCGTAGAAGATGTAGAGTTTCTATGTACAAAGATAGGGATTTTAAAAAACGGCGTAGTGCTTCAAGAAGGAAAGCCATCTGAGATTTCACAGTTTTCGAGAAGATTAGTATGGGAAATTACAATTCAGTCAGACGATTTAGCTGAAGTATTGAAATCGCATACGGTCGTTGATATTAAGCAAAAAGATTACAATCACTTAGACATAAGGGTGCTGGCTAAAAATAAACCCGCGAATGCAAAACCATTAGAGCCAACGTTAATAGATGGCTGTTTGTCGATAATTAATGGCTGGGGAATGGGAGAGGAATGTAATGGAGCCATTTAAATTTGAAGTTAGAAACATGGGTGTGCATTTCTGCTTACCTATCATTGCATTTTTAATTGTTCTAACTTTCTTACTGTTATTGCCACCGGAAACGTATATCTTGCAGCAGTTCTTACTAATTCAAGTGTTGGTAATTCCGCTTTCAGCATGGTGCACTGTTTTTCTAGTTTATGAATTATATCACAACCATGCAGAAGAAATTCTAATACCGTTCTATCGAAATAAGTTATTCATCAACTATGCAAAGATAATCGTGATTTTTATATTTATGCTCACTTCTTTATCCATGGTGTTGGGGATGAAAGCAGAAGGGTTAGACTTCGTAGAATTATGCTTGCTATTTACAAGTCAAACACTTGTCATTTCCTCTTTCAGTTTATTAGCAGCGGTATTCTTTAAAAGTGTTGAGATTTCGTTGATGATCGTTATCATGTATGTGGCTACAGAAGTCATAACAATGGGAGATGTAATGCCGTGGCCACATCTTTTTTATTTTAATTTAGATTTAGTGGTTCACGAAATAGAGTTATATGGAACGATTAGCCTTGTAAGTACGATCATCTTTATAATTCTAACCAGATCGTTAGTAAAAACCATTGAACGAAATATGATCTTTTAGCGGTTCTGAAGTTCATGAAGGCTATATCAAAGTAACAAGGCAATCACTATACTTCTGCCGTGCAGTTGATTCAAAAGGGAATACCATTGGTTTTTATCTAAGTGATTCAAACGATAAAAAAGCAGCCAAGCGCTTAAAAAGCTTTGGCTGCTTTTTACATTTGTAAACCTTGTGTTGTTGTCTTTTGATAAAAGATTATTGTTTTAAAGAATAACTTACAACTAAGATAGCTGGAGGGTATCCACTGATTCTCGTCCGTTCTTTTTTTTCTGATTATAGTGCAAGAATAATGATTCGATTTTTATCAAAAATATTTTTCCAGAAAATGTCCGTTAATATCTGTAATTAAAGATAATTTATGTTAATATAGGAAGGTGGAAATAGGCAAAAGGTCTTGTTTATAAATTACATATAAATTGATTATATACTTTAGGAGGATGTACGGATGATGTTTTGCAGGGAATGTGGAGAAAGTTTAGAGAAAGGAATGAAGTTCTGTAAAGAATGCAGAACAGTTAGTCAGAACAATGAGACTGCTGAGCCCGTTCAGACAAATGGTTCAGTTCCGCCGGCAAAAATGTCGAAAAAGAAAAAAATGATATTCGCAGCAGCAGGAGCTGCAGCGGTGTTGCTATTTGGCGGGTACAAATATGGTGAATCGGTTACGAATAAAGATCATATGATTGAACGTTTTGAAACTGCACTAGTGAAAAATGATGAAAAAGAACTCGCAAGTTTGCTGACTTCAAATGATCCTAATTTAAACATTCAACAGGATAATGTTAAAGGGTTTGTCAGTTACTTTAAGGAGAATCCAGATGAGATTAGCAGTTTAGTAGCGTCTTTAAAAAATCAAGCTGCAAATTTAGATCATAATAACGGAAAGGTACTTGATGCTTTGGCAAATCAGACAGAACAGGACGAAATAATCACATTAAAGCAAGATGGAAAGACTGCGTTTTTCTTTGATAAATATACATTTGATATTGAGCCTGTCTATCTAGAGGTGAGCACAAACTATAAAGACACTGAACTATATGTAAATGGTGAAAAAATAGGAATGGCAAATCATGCAGATTTTGAGAAAACATATGGCCCTTACTTGCCAGGTGCTTATAATATTGAAGCAAAACTAAAAACAGATTTTATTGATTTAGTGAAAAAAGAAGAAGTTTCTCTATTTAATAGCGACGATAAAGAAGAAGTCAATCTATATCTTGAAGGTGAAGATGTGACAGTTGATATGGGGATTGAGCTTGCGGATTTAAAACCAAAATTATTAATTAATGGAAAAGACGTAGGGATAAATCTGATTAAGAATCCGACATTTGGTCCTGTTTTAACTGACGGATCAATGGATATGCAAGTTGAAGCAACATTGCCTTGGGGAAAGGTGAAGACGAAGAAAACACCAATTGATGACAGCAGCGTGACTTTGAACTTTGCATCAAACAAAGAAACAGAGCAGATGTTAATAGACCGCATCGTCTCATACACTAAAGAGAGGTTATCAGCTTATACCGCGGGAGATGTCAGCAAGGTAGCAAATATAACCACAAAACATAAAAGCGAACTTCAACGTGAAATTTCGGATGCAAAGCAAGCTGAAATTTACTACAAAGGGCAGTATGAAAGAACGGGGTTTGATTTAGATCAGATGGCGATTGAATACATAGATGGCAAGTGGATGGCAATTGTTCCGACTGTTCAAACATATAAACATGATTTTTATTCGCAAGGAGAAGTACCAGAGCTAGAAGAGGCGGAAGAAGATGCAATCTATAGGCTTATTTATGATGAAAGTGAAAAGAAATGGCTTATAAATAATGTTGAGTATTCAGCAGTTTTTTTATCAGACAACATAAAAGAAGTGAAAGAATCCAAACCAAAAATATATCAAACTTCTTGGGCGAAAGCATTAGCAAATGCTGAAGAGGAAGTCGATGCAGACGAAGTGAGTTCATTTGTTACAGATTATATGTACGCAACAATTCAGTCGATTAACGAGCGAGATTTTTCACTAGCAGCACCGTATATTGATCCAAACGGTCCTAAGTATAAAGAACAAAAAGAGTATACCGCTCATTTAATTGAGAAGAACATTACAGAAGAGCTGTTGCAATTTGAGGTACAGAACGTAGCAAAACTCAGTGATTCTGTTTACGAAGTATCAACATATGAAGAATATAAAATTGTGTACGGAGACGGATCAGAAAAATATAAGAATTTTAATACGGTTCATAAAGTGAAAGAAATAGATGGGGAACTGGCTGTAAACCAATTAATCAGTACAAAAGAAGTTAAATAATTTGATTGAATGAGATTGATAAAAACTTTTTATTGTAAATTAAATGATTAATAGTACCTGACATCCAAATTTGGTGTATAATGCTAATTAGTGTTTTTGGGTATATAGAACCATGAAAAAATCTATATGCCTGAAAAATTAAGTAATAGGAGGGCTTTAGAATTGCAATGTTCAAATTGTGGCCACCAAAATGATGGTGGAAAGTTTTGTGTGAAATGCGGAACAAAGTTAGGAGACAACGGAGCGCAGCAAGTGGCAGCAAGCGTTGATTCAACTCCTGTGCAATCGAATCAGGCAACTACATATGTGCAGTCTGAACCTGTACAACAAACACAGCTGAACCAGCATGTAGAAAATGCAAAACAGATTTCGAAATTATACTTAGGTTATTTTATGCAAGGGTTGAAACAGCCTACTGCAGTAGCACAAGGAGTGCGCGGCGAGCAATTTATTAATGGTCTGATTACAATGATTCTTTTTGCAGTCAGCATTCCTTTGATGATTTACTTCGGCTGGGAAGTGATTTTAGAGAAGCTTGTAAAAAGTGTTAGCAGCGGGCTTTTTAGCGGATTCGATTTAGACGAGTTAGGTATCAATGATTTAGGCAGTAATTTGGCTGAGATGATTGAGCTTAGTTTCGTTGATATGGTCATTTTAAAAGGGCTTCTCTTTTTATTGTTTGTCGGTGCTGTTGCTTTAGTGACATTTGGTGTCATTAAGCTTGGAAAAGTGGACGTGTCTCTTCAAGATGTTTTTGCCCGTGTTGGTACATTTCTTATTGTCCCAACAGCAGTACTTCTTATCGGACTTGTCTTTTCGTTATTAAAAAGTGAATTCTTTTTATATCTCTTAGAGTTCGGCTTATTAGGTTTATTCTTTGTTGTGCCATTTACGATTTACAGCTTTAAAAAGGAGCATACTCATGGTTTTGATGGTATTTATGGAACGTTGTTAACGTATTTAGTAATCGTTATTTTCTTGTTTATAATAAGTCAGGGAATGATCGATGACACAAAAGAATTAATTAGTAATGCCATGAGAGATGCATTTAATGATTTATGGTAATGAATATGTGCCCATTTTGATGTAGCTGAAAAAGCATCGTTGTGACCAGCGGTGCTTTTTCTAAATTTATTTCCGTTCACCGGACAGGGATGACTGCTCGTAAAATCCCGATTGGTTCAACTAGACGAAGGAGTGAGGTTTATATGGTGTATTGTAAAAATTGTGGACATAAATTAGTAGAAGGACATCAATTTTGTGCAGAATGCGGTCAGGCCGTTGAACAAAACCCTGTTTCATCAAAAGCGCCGCAGCCGGAAAGTTCTGCCCCTCAAAATGGCCCTGCGGAAAAAGCAGCCGGTATGAGTAAAAAAACAAAGGCTGTTGCAATCTCTGTTGCGGCAGCAGCTGGTTTATTATTTGCCGGCTATTATACGGTTGACAAAATGATGATGTCTCCAGAGGCAGTGGCAGAAAATTTTGTTGAAGCAGTACAGAAAAAAGAGGTGCAAAAAGTCAAAACGTTTGTGAATGAAGGGCAAATTGAATTAAGTGCAAACGATGAGCAAGTAAAAGCATTTATTGAATACTTACATAAAAATCCAAAAATGCTGTCTTCGATTGCTGATGGCTTAGATGAAGAAAGTGCGCTATATGAAAAAGAAGGAACGGATGCGAAAGCGGATGAACATAGTTCTCCTTACGCAACAATGAATTATGACGGGAAAAAATGGCTCGTATTTAATCATTTTACGATTCGTGTTCACCCAGTCTACTCAGAAATAACTTCTAATGTTGAAAAGACAGAAGTATATATTGACAACAAGAAAATCGGACAGCTTTCAGAAGCAGACACAGAAAAAAACTTTGGTCCGTTTTTACCAGGGGAGCATAAAGTGAAAGCTGCAATTAAAGGTGATTACGGAACAGTTGAAGCCGAACAGATTGTCGATAGTTCTGAAATGGATGAAGAACCGTTGAGTATTGAGTTTGATTGGTCAAATCATTATCTATCTCTTTATTCTGATTATGAAGATGCAACACTGTTTGTAAATGGAAAAAGCACGGGAAAGAAAATTGAAGACATTAATGCGTTAGGTCCTGTTGCCATTGATGATTCAGTGAAAGTGCATGCAGAGCGAAAGTTCGGTTCAAAAACGAAAAAAACGCCTGTTGTTACAGTTGAAAAAGATACGGGTGAGCTCGAACTCTACTTTGGTATGAGCGAAAACATGGAAGTAAACAGCACGGTGGATGAAACTGAAGAAGAGTGGTGGGGGATTGAAGAATCGATCCGCGGCCACTATGGCAGTATTTCTAACGATAACTTTGCGACAGCGTATGAAGCTTTTTCATCCAGCCGACAACAAAAGGTAAATATGAATGACTGGAAGAAAGGCCTGCAAGCAAATATTTTGGATGAAGTTACGCGCGTAGAAGTGACAGAAATTGAAGGAGGTCATGCGACAGCTTATATCGAAATGACTTCTTATGACGATAAAGAAGATGGTTCTACATTAGTTCAAGAATGGGGAGGGAATTGGCATCTAGTGAAAGAAGACGGACGCTGGAAACTTAACGAAGCGGATCTTGAAAAGCTGGATTCCAGAGTTGAATGATGAAAAAGTCAAGAAAATGGTTCCCGTATCTTTTATTTCTGGCAGTCGCGCTTGTTGCTTTCACAGCAGTAATCATTGTCAATCAGTCTGCAGCACCTGAAAAAGAAGAAAACAAATCTGAACAACAAGTTCGTGACGTAAGCTCTGAGAAAGAGCCGAATGCGGAGGAGACTGCTGGAGAAAATGGTTCACCACCAAAAGAAGCCAAGGTCACCTTTTTTCAAAAAGAAAGCGATGATGAAAAGAAAGTCACAGAGTTAATCGAAAGCATGACGCTTGAAGAAAAAATTGGCCAGCTGCTTGTCGTAGGATTTCAAAGTAATGAGGTTGATGATCATGTGAGAAAAATGATTTCAAATTATCATGTCGGCGGGATTATTTTATATGATCGCAACATGAAAACTCCAAAGCAAGTTGCTTCTTTAACAAATGATTTGCAAGATTTAGCGCTCAAAAATGATCACCAAATTCCATTGATGATCACGATTGATCAAGAGGGCGGACCGATTGTTAGAATGAAAGAGCATGTATCACCGCTTCCATCTCAGCAAGAACTAGGCAAAAAAGGAAATCAAACAGAAATATATGATATTGCTTATCGCAACGGAAAAGAATTGTCAGCAATGGGCATTCACGTTAACTTTGCGCCTGTATTAGATTTATCGGCAACGGATAAGCGTTCATTTGGAACGGACCCTGAGCAAGCAGGCGCATTTGGTGAGCAAGCAGTCAAAGGATTAACTGATGCAGATGTAACAGGTGCGTTAAAGCATTTCCCGGGACATGGCCGCAGCCAAGTTGACCCGCATGTCGAAACGTCATCAGTTCAAGCCGATAAGCTGGATTTAGAGAATAAAGACATTTATCCATTTAAAAAAATGATCAATGAAGTCGATCACAACCGCTTTTTTGTGATGGTGACTCATATTAAATATCCGGCATATGACAAAGAAAACCCAGCAAGCATCTCACCTGTCATTATTCAAGACCTGCTCCGCAAGAAACTAGGATACACGGGAATTGTCGTGACAGATGACCTTGAAATGGGGGCTGTGAATAAATACTTCACTTATGAAGATCTGGGATTCAAAGCTGTTGAATCAGGAGCGGATCTATTGCTTGTATGCCACACCCTTGAAAACCAGCAAAAAGTATTTAACGGCATCAAAAAAGCCGTTAAAGCAAACAAGCTGTCAGAAGACCGCATTGACGAAGCTGTGAAGCGAATTTTAACATACAAACTGCATTCGCTTAAAACCGTGCATGTTAATCCGGTTGAAGCGGATAAGCTGGTTGGGAAGTAAATCGTTTCAGCTTGTAATAAAATGGCTGTGTTAAATTTTAGAGGTATAAATCACGAGAGTTCGAAACTATTTAAATGATTATCGTGCGGAAAGAGGCTAACTCAAAAGGTCGGTGAATGACAATCTTTTGAGTCAGCCTCTTTTAAATAAATGTAATCTTTGCGCCAGAACTTTATTTGTTTTCAAGATAGTCTATAGTCTGTTTAAGTCGCTCTAATCCATCGATTATTTTGAAGATGGGCATCCTACATTCATTCGTAAGAATCCTTTTCCATCCTCTCCGTAAATTTTTCCGGGCATTATAGCTACTTTTCCATGATGAATCAGTGCATCTTGTAGTTGTTCATCAGTATATGGCAGATTAGATATGTCAATCCATGCTAAATAAGTGGATTCAGGAATTTCTAAATGAACAGATGGGATATACGTGTCAAGAAATCCTTTTACTAGTTCCATGTTTTTTTCAATGTAGACATTTAAATCATCCACCCATTGATCACCTTCAAGATAAGCCGTTATTAATCCAACTGCACCTAAAGTACTCGTTGAAGAAAGTCCATCTTTATTCTTCAACGTAATCAGGAATTTCTCCTTCAATTCTTGATTAGGAATAATCGCATAGGATCCTCCTAATCCAGGTGCATTAAAAGTTTTACTGGCTGATGTACAGATACATACATGATCTGTATTTTCTGCAATATCAACGACAGGAATATGCACATTAGGCTTGCTTACGATGTCCATATGAATTTCATCGGAAATCACATATACCTGATATTTATTACATAGAGCAATCATTTTTTTTAATTCTTCTTTGGTCCATACGCGTCCAGTCGGATTATGAGGGCTGCATAATAGAAAAACTTTAGCACGGGGATGAGCAACCTTTTTCTCTAGATCCTGAAAATCAATGGAGTACGTTTTATTTTCATAGAGCAGCTTGTTCCCAGAGAACACCCGATTATTATCTTCGACTAATTTAAAGAAAGCATCATAGGCAGGAGTTTGAACAACGACATGGTCTCCCTCATCTGTTAGGTGTTCAATTAGCTTTGAAATTGTATAAATCACAGTAGGGCTATATATGATCCAATTCTCATTAATTGAGGTAGAAAATCTCTTTTGGTACCATTGTTGAATTGCACCTTTAAACTCCTGATGATTCCATCTTGTATAGCCAAAAATTCCGTGATCTATACGCTTTCTTAATGCTGCAAGTATTTCGGGAGGACATAGAAAATCGGTATCAGATATAGAGAATGGTAAAAGGTCTTTTTCTCCAAATCGATCTTCAATATAGTCCCATTGAGTGCAATAGGTACCTAATCTGTTTACTACTTCATCAAATGAATGTTTCATTTTAATCAATCCTCATCTTTATGCTAAATTGTCCAATTGAGTTTTAACAGAAGCTACTTGTGTTCCAATAATAACCTGTACATTATGTTCATCAAGTACAACCACACCAAGTGCTCCACATTCCTTTAAGACGGGTTGATTTATTTTACTCATGTCTTTTACGACAAGACGCAAACGAGTAATGCAGTTATCTAAAGACTCAATATTATTTTTTCCGCCTAACGCACTTAAAATCTTTTCAGCGTCGTATTTCCCTCTTTTGTGAATAGTCGCTACTTCTGCACCAATATCTTCTGTTACTTCTTCACGTCCTGGTGTTTTCAAATTAAATTTTGTAATGGCATAACGGAATACTGTGTAATAAATAGCAAACCAAACTATCCCTACAGCAAGTACGAGATACCATTTAGTATAGGTGCCTTGTAATATTCCAAAGATGAAAAAATCTAATACCCCACCATCTGTGTTACCGATAACTACTCCTAGTAAAGACATAACCATAAATCCTAATCCTGTCATGAATACATGAATACCGTATAACACTGGTGAAACGAATAAAAATAAAAATTCAATAGGCTCTGTAATTCCTGTCACAAAAGCAGCAAGAACACCAGAAATTAAAAGTCCTTTAATTTTCTTGCGGTTTTCAGGTCGAGCAGTATGATAGATTGCTAATGCAACTGCCGGTAATCCAAACATAAATGATGGCATTTTACCTTGAGATAAAAAGGCAGTTACTGAAGGACTGATTGCTTCTCCACTTTTTAACTGAGCGTAGAAAATATTTAATGCACCAGAAATCGTTTGACCATCAACAATTTGTGTACCGCCTGCTTCTGTAAAACGAATCATTGCAACTAGAATATGATGCAATCCAAACGGAAGCAATAATCGCTCTCCAGCACCAAATAAGAAGGGGCCAAATGCACTCGATTTTTGAATTAACGATCCTATTCCCGCAATCCCTAATGCAAATAGCGGCCAAATAATTGGAATCAGAATTCCAACAGTCGCTAATGTAAGAGAAGTTATAATGGGAACAAAGCGTGCTCCTCCAAAGAATGCAAATGCGTCTGGCAGCTGAATATCGTAAAACTTATTGTGTAGTAGATAAACGATAATCCCAACAATGATTCCACCGAGGACTCCCATTTCTAAGGTTTGAATTCCCATTACCATTCCTTGTCCAGCCTCGCGTGTCTTTTCTGCTGTAACAAGTTGATTCGTTTCGGTTAAATAAAAGTTGATAGATAAATGCATAATTACATAACCGATAAATCCAGAAAAAGCTGCCACGCCTTTTTCATGCCTGACCAGTCCTAATGGAATAGCCATTGCAAATAATACCGGTAAATAGGTGAATGCAAAACCACCGATTGTAGACATAAAACTAAATAGGATTTGTAAAATAGGACTACCTAAAAAGGGGATGGTTTCAATTGTTGTAGGACTTGTAAACGCACTTCCCACTCCTAACAATAACCCCATGAATGCTAACAGTGCCACAGGTAGCATAAAAGTTTTCCCTAGGCCTTGAAAGAACTCCCAAAAATTCGATTTTATGCTTTTCTTTTTCATATTGGACTCTCCTTTTTCTGTGGAAAAGAGGCGCTTTATCTAACAAGTCAGCTCCGCCCACCTTCACTAATAGGCAATCTAGAAAGTGGGAGGGAACTTTTCCACCTTCGGATTGCAAGCAAATTGCTCATGTAAGTCTTCTATCAACTTATGGATATAGCATAGCTTTATCAGCAGTGGGTTGCAATCGCTTTCATTATTGTTGTACATATGTACTTTTTTTGTAACACGCTTACATTTAAAAAAGTATGGGACCTTTAAATTTCGCTTTTTTCAACAGACTGACCTCATAAATAGGAAGCGGCTTGAAGCCAGTTTTGGTTCTGTCTAATTGAAGATTCCAGTTTCATTCCTTATCGTTCATATAAAAAAGTTCTAGCATATACTAGAACCTCTCAGTGCTACTGATTCATATAGGTTAGGATAATGAAATCTAGTATAATGCTTAACGGAAATCTAGAACTCATATCTAACTCACCATAATAGCCATTTGTAATATAGGCATGAAAAGTTATGTCAACTTCTTGCTCTAAACGACTATTTCGTTTGCCTACGACTGCAATTGGGGTACGGAAACGATTCGTAGATTGAGGGGCCACTATGGAAAATAACGGTAGAAGCAACCGAACCTATCAAAATGATAGGTTTTTATTTTATTATTAATATAGAATTGTAGAAATTTTTAGATAAAGAAGGGATAGAAATTGCCAAGTATTCAGGATACCATTTACCCCAGGTTTAAGAGTAATCTTACAGAGAAGGACTTGGAAGAAGTATATACCCCAAAAATAAATGAAATAGAATGGGCAGAGGCTAAGTCTAAAGGTACCCTACAGCAATTAGCATTACTAGTTTTAATCAAAACCGTACAGAAGCTTGGTTTTTTTATACATATTGTCGATGTTCCAGAAGCGATTGTTATACATATTGCGAAAAAGGCACACTTACCTTTACCTGCCAAAGAAGAGTGGAAAACGTACAGTGAAACGAGAACTGCTAAACGCCATTTTCGCTTTGTTCGGGATTATCTTCAGCTTCGACCATTTGATCATGAGGCCCATCATATTTTAACCGATACAATGATTAAATTAGCATTAAGCAAAGATGATCCGGCCGACTTAGTCAATGCTGCAATTGAAGAATTAATACGACAACGATACGAATTACCCGTTTATAATACCTTAAAAGATGCAGCAAACGATGTTCGAAATAAATCATATCGTGCCATCTATCATCAGATTGACCATGCACTAAATGATGAACAAAAAAAGAACATAGATCAACTTTTTCAGATACCTGAAGGCGCTACCTACAGTCCTTGGAATGAAATAAAAGAGGACGCAAAAAGAGCCACTTTATCACATCTAAACGATTTAATTGTACGCCGGAATTGGTTAATAAACCATCACATTCCTACCGATTTGCTTCAGGACGTTCCTTACATCAAAGTGAAACAAATGGCAGCTGAAGCCAAAACATTGGGCGCTTTTCGTATGTTAGAAATGGAATCTAAAAAAAGATATGCGCTTACACTTGCCTTTGTATCTATGCAATTGTCTAAAATTTTAGATGATATTGGAGAAATGCTCATTAAAAGAATGATGAGCATCCATAAAAAAGGCCGTCAACGTTTAAAGGATCATAAAGAAAAGACGCAAAAACGCACGGATTCGTTAATATCAACTCTCCATGAATTACTGCTTGCTTATCAAACAGAAGGGAATCCTGAAGAAAGAATTCAGGCCATGCAAAAGGTACTCAAAGAACAAGAAGCACAGGTTTTACAAGATTGCGAAAACCATTTAGCTTTTAGTGGAGACAACTACTATTTATTCTTATGGAAATTTTATAAAAGTCACCGTGCTACATTGTTTAAAATTCTTAAATCCATTCCACTCCGTTCAACTACACAAGATAAAGCACTGGAAGAGGCGATTTCTTTTCTCCTTACACATCAATATACAAAAAAGGAATTCATACCAGTCGTTCACATCGAAAAGAACGGAAAGTGGCGAAAGGAGTGGGAGATTACTCCTTTATTAGACCTGTCTTGGGTTCCAGATTCCTGGTGGCGTTTGATCAGTCCTAAAAAGAAGAAAGAAAAAATGCCTGATGAAATCAATCGCCGACACTTTGAAGTATGTGTCCTTTCGCAGATTATGTTAGAGCTTAAGGCAGGTGACCTATATATAGAAGGAAGCGAAAAGTATGCAGACTATCGAAAGCAACTTATTACATGGGAGGACTATGAAAAGAATTTAGCTGATTTTTGCAAGCATGTGAATTTGCCTGTTTCAGGGGTCGATTTCGTTAGAAAGACACAGCAAGATTTTAAACAAATCACAAGCCAAACAGATCAATCTTTTCCTCGAAATGAACAGGTGCGGATTGAAAACGGTGAAGTGGTGATTGGAAAGTTAAAGAAGAAAAAAATCCCTCCTGGTTTAAAGAAGCTTGAAGAATATATAGCTGGAAATTTTGAGCCCATTAATGTACTGGATATGCTTGCTGATACCGAATACTGGTTAAATTGGACTCGTTTTTTTGGTCCTATTTCAGGACATGAGGCGAAATTAGACAACACAGTTGAACGATACATAACGAATGCCTTTTGCTATGGTTGTAATTTAGGACCGACTCAAACAGCTCGATCAATAGGAAGTCTAGATAGAAAACAAATAGCATGGATTAATCAACGTCATGTAACTATTGAAAACCTAGATAAGGCGATTCAATATATCATTAATGCCTATAATCAATTCGATCTTCCAAAATATTGGGGTGATGGAAAGAGAGTTTCAGCCGATGGAACAAAATGGGATTTATATGAGTAAAATCTCCTATCCGAAAACTATATTCGTTATGGAGGATATGGTGGTATTGGCTATTATCATGTTTCCGATACATATATTGCTTTATTCAGCAATTTTATTCCTTGTGGAGTATGGGAAGGTATCCATATTTTAGACATTTTGATGAATGATAAAACAGAAATTCAACCTGAAATTCTCCATTCAGATACTCAAGGGCAGAGTACAACAGTCTTTGGACTTTCTTCTTTATTAGGAATTCAGCTGATGCCTAGGATACGCAATTGGAAAGATTTAAAATTATTCCGTCCATGTAAAGAAGAGGTGTATGAACATATTGATGAACTTTTTTCAGGAGAAATTGATTGGGAGCTCATTGAGACTCATTATCCAGACATGATTAGAGTTGCTATGTCGATCCAGTCGGGTAAAATTACTCCATCTACCATTCTCAATAAACTAGGTACATACAGCAAAAAGAATAAGCTGTATCAGGCCTTTCGTGAGCTTGGAAGAGTGATACGAACGATGTTTTTATTAAAATATATGGCTGACGAGGAACTGAGAGGAACGATTCAAGCAGCTACCAATAAAAGTGAAGCCTTTAATGGGTTTATCAAGTGGCTATTCTTTGGTGGCGAAGGGATTATCGCTGAGAATGACAGGAAAAAACAGCGTAAGGTCATTAAATATAACCACCTAGTGGCCAATTGTCTTATCTTTTATAATGTGTTCTCTTTATCTCGTATTCTCCATGACTACATGCAAGACGGAAATGATTATGATGAAGAACTGATTTCCTATTTAAGCCCCTATGTTACAGCTCATGTCAATCGATTTGGCAAATACCGTATTGATCTAAACCGTAAACCTCCTAAACTTCCGTTTGAGGTGCCTGTAGCAAGAGAAAAAAGTATGCATTTTACAAAGTGAAGGAGTGACCTTAATGCTAGATATTGATAAAATTCGCTGGATGATGAACCGAAGAGATTCAAGATGGTGGGAAGAAGACTCGTGGGAGATTTATACTAACCTTCGTAATGATATGTATGATACAATGGACTTTTTAAACACCTGTTCAACCCAAGAGTTAGAGACTATTGAATGGGAACTTAATGACTTAATGGACGATTTTGGCGATGAAAATGGCGAAGGGGAATTTATTGACTTTCTTGAAGACCTCGGAGAAAGGAAATCTGACAGTTTGCTAGAATCAGTTAAAGAGTTCAAAGTCAATAAAAAAGAAGAAGCTGTTGATTAACAAAATTTATTTATGGTTTGTTCAGCAAACGGGCCATATTCTGGAATTAATAATTATTGGTTTTACATTATGCAAGGCGAACCGTATCACATGTGATGGTAAACAAGAAAATTGAATTTACAGTATATATCAATAAACTTAAGCAATTAAAGAATATTTTATAATAATTAGTCAAGACAGCAGGATATCCAATAATGAGTTTGTCCTCTTAATTATACCTTATTTTAGACCATCAAGAAGATGAAATGTACATTCATGTTTGGGTATGAAAAATATGAGGAATTAGGGGATACCCTATCTAATTGTGAGTCTATTGATTTTAAAAATAATGATGGATGAGTATATGTTAGATTACAATTACAATCAATGAGCACTAAAAAAGATGACTTCAGCCCAATACCGAAGTCATCTAAATGTGTCTGCCACTTTGTTAGATTAGACGCTTTCGAATAGCGCCTGATAACAAGTCAATGATGGTGACCATTACGATAATACCTAACAAAATGATACCGACCCGATCCCAATCTCGAGAGGATAATGCGAATATTAATGGCGTTCCGATACCGCCTGCTCCGATGACACCAAGAATAGCAGCAGAACGCACATTAATTTCAAAACGATATAAAGTATACGATAGGAAGCCTGGAAGCACTTGTGGTAGAACAGCAAACCATAAAACCTGCAAACGATTGGCTCCCGTAGCGGTTAATGCTTCAGTAGGCCCTAAATCCATATTCTCAATCTCTTCAGAGAAAAGCTTCCCTAACATTCCGATGGAGTGTAATCCGAGCGCAAGTACACCTGCAAAGGATCCTGGACCTACTGCCTTAATAAACATAATAGCCATCACAAGTTCAGGGAAAGTTCGAACAAAGCTTAAGATGAATTTACCAGTATTCGAGAATGTTCTCCCTTTGCTCATGTTTGTTGCTGCCCAAAATGCAAAAGGTACACAAAGAAATGCAGAGATAAACGTACCAAGGATCGCAATTGCTAACGTGTCAAGAAGACCTCGTAATAGATCCTCTCCATCAGGAAGGTAGATATAATCCCAGTCAGGGTGAAAGATACCTGAAAAAATAGCTTTAGAAATTTGTCCAGCTGTCTCCTTAATGCCTTCAATTGGTAAGCCAGCAAAAGCCCAAATATAAATGAAAGCTAGCGCAATATAAATAATCCATTGGCGAATACGATTTTTCTTCGGCTTCACAATATTTCTAGATGCTTCGTTCATAATAACTTCTCCCGTAATTTATTACTGATATAGTCAATTATCAAAACTATAACTAATGTATAAACAATAATTGAACTCGTCTTATCGTATTCGAGGAATCCGAGGGTATGATCATAATAGTGTCCGATCCCTCCAGCACCTACTAATCCAAGGACAGCAGCAGCACGAACATTTACTTCAAATGTATAGAGTACATAGGAAATATAGTGTGCCATTACTTGAGGAGCTACGCCGAAGAAAATCCATTGAATTTTATTAGCTCCAACAGAAGTCATGGCTTCAAGCGGGCCAGGGTCAATCGCTTCAATTGATTCATATGTCAGCTTAGCTACTAATCCAATTGAAAAGACCGTTAACGCAAGAATGCCTGGTAATGGACCCAGTCCAAAAATAGATACAAATATAGCTGCTAAAAGTAAATCTGGAACTGTACGGATCAAGTTTAAAATGAAGCGGGCAGGATACACAATCCATGAGTTCTTAACTACATTACTTGCAGAGAATAAAGCAATAGGAATAGCGATAATTGCACCGAATGTTGTTCCTAAAACGGCCATACGAATGGTTTCGAGCATAGCCGAGGTAATATTATCAAAATAGGCCCAGTTTGGCGGAATCATTTGAATAAGCAAATCATTCATGTTTGGAAGACCTATGAAAAGCTCGCCAATAGTTGCATCCGTTTGTATAGCACTTCCCCAAAGGAGCAGGATAACAAGAATGATTGTAAAATATGTTTTCATTTTGCTTGGCGGCTGCGGTAAAACCCGTTTTTGAGGTTCATTCATTATGCTTCCGCTCCCAATAGCTCGTCCTTTTTAATAGGACGTCCATAAATTTCAGAGAATTTTTCATCAGTAGCTTCTTCTACCGGACCATCGAAAACGACTTCTCCGGCACGTAATCCAATTATTCTTGTTGCGTATTCCCTGGCCAAATCGATAAAATGGAGGTTAACAATTGTCGTAATGCCTAGCTCTTGATTGATTCGTTTAAGATCGTCCATCACTTGTTTAGTAGTAAGCGGGTCAAGAGATGCTACTGGTTCATCTGCAAGAATGATTTTTGCCTCTTGTGCAAGTGCTCTAGCTATGGAAACACGCTGCTGCTGACCGCCAGAAAGTTCAGTAGCACGAGCATATGCCTTTTCAAGTATATTTACACGATCTAAAGCATCAAATGCTAGATTAACATCTTCCTTAGGGAATAACCCTAAAATGGTTCGAAATGTCGAATGATAGCCTACTCTTCCAGAGAGCACATTTCTTAATACAGAAGAACGCTTTACTAAGTTGAAGCTTTGAAAGATCATGCCGATATCACGGCGAATTCTTCTAAGTTCTGCTCCTTTTGCATTGGTAATCGATTTTCCATCAATTAAAATTTCTCCATCTGTTGTTTCATGGAGCCTATTAACGGAACGCAATAAAGTGGATTTACCTGCACCGGATAACCCTACAATGACAACGAATTCACCTTGTTCAATTTTTAGGTTAATATTATTTAGCCCTTTTACACCGTTTGGATAAGTTTTTGAAACATTTATAAATTCAATCACGTTAATACCAACTTTCCTAGAAAAAAATTAATAAGTGGTTTGCAAAATTTACAAAAAATAAAAAAGCCAAGTCAGTATAGTTTTACCACACTGGCCGGCGCTTTAGCCCTTTTAAGGGGGTAGGAATGATTATTCAGTTCTTACTTTTTCTCCATATTCACGTACGATGTCAAATACACTGTCTTCTGATTCTGAGTAACCTTCGTGTGTGTAAATATCTTTAATGATTTGATGCCCTTTTTCATCTTTTCCAATTGCAATGAATGCATCTTTAAGCTTTTGTACCCATTCTTCATCCATATCAGAACGAACAGAAATTGTATCATTTGGAATAGGTTCAGTGAAGTGTATTACTTTTGTATCTTCAAAAACTGTTGGGTAGTCACTCTTTACAATATTACGAGCATCTTGGAACACAACTGCAGCGTCCACATCTCCGTTAAGCACTGAGATAATGGCTTGGTCATGACCTTTAACAGTAAGGCCATCTACATCTGCAATAGGATCAATGTCAGCATCCATTAATGATGCTGCAGGCCAAACATAACCAGCTGAAGATGTAACATCTTGATAAGCAATTTTCTTGCCTTTTAAATCTTCAATACTATTAATTCCAGAATCTTTCTTAACAACAAACATTGATTTGTAGAAATCAACTAATTCATCAGTCGGCTCTCCGGTTTCATCTTCTACACCATAACGCTGAGCTTGGAGAATGACATTAGCAGCACCTTTATCTTTTGCAAGTACATATGCAGTCGGCGGCAAGAAACCAACATCAACTTTTTTAGAAGCCATTGCTTCAATAATTGTATTGTAGTTAGTTGATACACTTACTTCTACTGGAATACCAAGCTCTTCTGAAAGTAAATCTTCCAATGGCTTTGCTTTTGCTTCTAATGTATCCGCATTTGATGACGGTACGAATTGCACTGTTAGAGTTTCTGGGACGTAGGAAGTGCTTTTTTCTTTACCGCCTTCTGCATTATTCGACTCAGCATTGGTTCCGCAACCGGATAAAATACCTGCTACTAGAGCCATAGACATTCCCGCTGTTGCTAATTTTTTGAACATCTGGTTAACCCTCCATGATCTTAGTTAGTATATAAGTTCTAGTTACAAAGAAATTATATCAGGAATATATGAGGGATTTTGTAAAATTAATGTTAATTTTATAAACAGTTTGTAAAATTGCGTCTTTTGCTTGATGATAGATTTTATAATTTAAGAAGGAATAGAAGACTAAAGGAGTGCCAAGATGAATAATTTACAGAATAAATGTGTAGTGGCCATTTTAGAAACGAGCGATATACATGGGAATGTTGTACCGGTTAATTACGGAAATAACGAAGAAACAAACACAGGATTAGCAAAGGCAGCTAACCTTATACTGGATCAACAAGCACAGCATGAGTATTCACTTTTAATCGATAATGGTGACCTGATACAGGGTACACCTTTAACCTATCACTATGCAAAATTTCTCTATCATAAAAAGAACCCAATGATTCAAATAGTAAATGATTTACAATACGATCTTGCAGTATTAGGGAATCATGAGTTTAATTTTGGGATTGAACTCCTAGAAAAAGCTGTAGAACAGTCTCGTTTTCCATGGCTAGCGGCAAATATACTTGATCAAAATACGGGGCAACCAAAATTCGGAAAACCTTATATAATAAAAGAGTTCAATAACGGCTTACGTGTCGCTGTTTTAGGAGTGACAACACATTATATTCCGAATTGGGAGAATCCAAAACATATTCAGGGACTAGAATTTGAAAATGTGTTGGAATCTACAAAAAAATGGGTTAAGTCTTTACAAAAAAATGAAGAGTATGATTTATTAATAGTTTCATATCATGGCGGATTTGAAAAAGATCTATCTAACGGTGAACCGACGGAATCCTTAACGGGTGAGAATCAGGGATACCAAATTTGCCAGGAAATTGACGGAATTGACATCCTGCTGACTGGGCATCAACACCGTCAAATTGCCAACGAAATTAATGGGGTAACGGTCATTCAACCAGGCTTCAATGGTCAGTCTATAGGGAAAGTAGAGGTCATGTTTGAGCAAGTTGATGGAAAGTGGCGGGTGGAAAATAAGAAACCTTCTATCTTGGAAGTAACATCTTCAATTGAACCTATGAAGGATATCCTAAAGGTTACCGAAGAATACGAAAAAGAAACCCAAACGTGGCTAGACCAACCTATTGGACAGTTAAAAGGTAACATGTTAATTGATGACGTCATGCAAGTGCGATTACAAGATCACCCATTGATAGAATTTATCAATAAAGTTCAAATGGACGCAACTGGGGCACCTATTTCAAACACAGCATTGTTTCATAATGGATCTCCTGGTTTTCCAGAAAATGTGACAATGAGAGATATCGTTTCAAATTATATTTATCCAAACACGCTTAAAGTGATCCTAATTTCTGGTCAGGATATTAAAGATGCACTTGAAAAATCTGCTACCTACTTTATGTTAGATGAAGATTGTCAAATCAAGGTTAATCCATTTTTTATTGAACCCAAGCCACAGCATTATAACTATGACATGTGGGAAGGGATTGAATACGAGCTAAAAATCTCAAACCCTGAGGGAGAAAGAGTTGTAAAGCTGAACTATCAAAATAAGCCTTTGGATATGCAGCAACAATTTGAAGTTGTGATGAACAATTATCGTGCTAGTGGAGGCGGAGAATTTGAGATGTTTAAAAATAAACCAGTTGTGAAAGAAATTCAGATTGATATGACGGAAATAATTGCTGAATATATTTTAAAAAGAAAGGTTATTACTGCTACCTGTGATAATAGCTGGCGAGTGTTTGTCTAAACGCTCTGGACCGAGCTTATAACCGCTAGCATCCTTAGCTTCCTCCGCTTGGATCGGTCCTTCATCAATCCAATCGCGGCAGCCAGTATTGTTCAAAAGATTACCAAAAGAAACTAGCAAAGTATGCAATGGAAGTGAGTATGAGCAGAAAAGGAAACTGTTATGACAACGCTTGTATTGAATCATTCCATAGAGGTTTTACACTCATCTAGCAGCATATAACTGCTGGATTGAAAGTTTAGGTAACAAAATATAAATTATTTATTCTTTAAATGATTGATAAAAAATATAGGAGAATCATCCTTAAGAAATTTATTTTCTACATGTGTTTGTTTCACTAAATGCTAGACACTTCTATTAACTAACCCTAAAAACCTCATTTAGATACATCGCGGAGAACCGTATAATAAATAATTTAGAATAGAGTTATTCAACGAAAGGGCGCTTTTCTGGTGTAAGATAATTATTTATGGACTGAACGGTAAAAACCGATCAGTCTATTTTTATCAATAGGGTACACCCTATTGATAAGTTTTTGCCTCCTTGATATTATTAGCTTGATAGACTCTCAATAACACCTATCAAAAATATATATTAAAAGAGGACAAAAAATGATCTATGGATATGCTCGGGTTAGTACGCAAGATCAAAATCTAGATAGCCAAATTGATCAACTTACAAAATATGGGGTAGATGAAATTGTAAAGGAAAAAATAAGTGGTGTTTCTAAACAGAAGCCACAATTGGATGAACTCCTTACCAAGATGTCAACTGATGACACCTTAGTTGTGACTAGAATGGATCGTCTTGGTCGAAACACTGTTCAGTTGTTGCAGCTGGTTGAGCAGCTTCGTGAAAGGAATATACATTTTGTTATCCTAAATTTAGGAATTGATACAAGAACACCAACTGGTAAATTCTTTTTAACTGTTATAGCAGCATTTAGTGAACTGGATCGAGAAATGATCAAGGAGAAGCAGCGTTCAGGAATTAAATTGGCTAAACAAAAGGGCAAATACCGAGGAAGAGTAAAAAAATATACAGACAAGCATCCAGGAATGAATCATGCCATTGAATTACGAAATTCAACAGATAAAACTGTAAAGGAGATTTGTGCAATTACAGGAGTTAGTCAGGCAGCGTTTTATCGGAAGCTAAAGGAAATAGAAAAAGGTACTTTATAGAAATTGGAAATTTTTACACATGTGGCCCCTCAATCCTCGAGTCGTTTCCGTACCCCCAATTGTCTTTACGTTTTTTTCCTTTAATATATTCGCAAACTCTAAAATGTGTAATGTTTCTCCACTATAGGATACTAAAATGGCTAAATCATTTTTAGATAAACTATTGGCCACACATCTTAGTTCATCCCAATCTTCACGTGCACTGCAGATTCTTCCTGAAAAGGTAAGCTTTCTGGCAGCTTCCACACAAGTTGGAAGTGATGCTCCGACGCCAAAAAACTCAACATAATTACTTTCTTTAATATACGCTGCAGCCTTTTGAATCTTTTCTTCATTGGTATAATGTAAGGTTTGCTCCATTTCTTTCTTTACCCGATCGATATGAGCTAATAACGAATTTGAAGAAATCATATTTTCATCATCTTTATCTTGATCAACATATTTGCTTAACGTATATTTTAAATCTTGGAAACCATCGTAGCCTAACTGCTTACAAGTTCTGCTGATCGTTGCGGTTGATACAAATAATTCTTTTGCAAGGTCATTCACATTGGACTGAACAACCCGATTCGGGTTTATTAAAATATAATCTAATACCTGATTCTCTAACTGGCTTAATTGATCTCTACGTTGAGATAGACGCTTTAAGAAGGTTTTCATCGTTCCTCACCACGCTTTATTATTCCTGATTACTATTACTATAGTATATCTCTGAACCTCATAAACAAAAAGCTCTATCGTAAAATTGACATAAAAAAAAGGAGTATCCTTACCACGGTTCTGACTGTGAATGAGTGCTTTACGTATGAAGATCTGGGATTCAAAGCTGTTAAATCAGAAGCGGATCTATTACTTGTATGCCGCACTCTTGAAAATCAACAAAAAGTGTTTAACGGTATCAAAAAAGACGTTCAAGCAAACAAGCTGTCAGCAGATAGCATTGACGAAGCTGTGAAGCGAAGAAGTTTGTCGGGAAGTAAAGCGTTCTAGCTTGTAATAAAATGGCTATGTTAAATTTTAATGTTGATAATTAGTTAAAAATAAGAGAAACCAAACTATAAAGGTTTCCCTTTTTCTTCTCAACCTTCCATTAATTCTTTTTTATCCTATTTTATTAGTAATTTTTCTTTAAGACACTATATTATTAATTTCTAATTAACGTAATACTAATTATTGGAAGTGGATTATTCGTTAGATCCTTTAAATAGTTTTGTGACTAAACCAATATGAATCAGCGAATCCTTATTCTGTTGAAATTGTCATGACCTTTATTATTTTTATTGGTTTTTACAGACTTTCTTACTATAACTTATTCTGATAACCGACTAAAACATTGTGCAACCTCTCAGCGAACTCTTCATGATGCGTTGTGTTAAACCCTGCATGGTGTCCGGGAAACTCAACAATTTCCGTTCCTAGTTGTTCTGCTAAGGTGGCTGCGCAACCATAAGGGAAAAAATCCCTTGAAGCACTTCCTCCGGCTGGAAATATCTTAATTGATGAAGATTTTAACACAGTATTTAATTTATTAATATCTAATGTATAGTTAAGAATTCCGGGAATTTCATACTTAGTGAAATACGTTGAATTGCTAAGAAGACGCTCTGTTAGTACATCCATTGATTGTTTGGATTTGGTATCGTTCATTTCTAAGTTTGACAATAGTTTAATGACTTCACTTCGATGGTTTTTCTTAAGGTCTTTCATGAATTGCTCTGCTTGTTTTAACTCACTTCCAAATAAAAGTTGCAATAAGATTGGTTCATGTGGAATCATTCCTTGTACCTGTCCGGAGTGGTGTATGCACAAATCAAGTCCGATGACAGCACCGGAGCTGCTTCCGAATACGTACGCAGGTTTATCTGTAAGTTCTGCTAGCAATAGGTGGGCATCTTTGCTGTGTGTTCCCACTTTATAATCCTCTGTCTTATCAATAAGATTACTACGCGAATGACCACGACGATCGTAAGTAACAACTGTATACCTATCAGCAAGATGATCAGCGATATTATCGAATTTGTCAGCATCACCGCCTCCACCGTGGATTAAAAGAAGGATTGGACCTGAGCCACGTACCTCATAGTAGATATTCGCTCCAGGTACTTGTAATGTTCCGTTTTTTACTACACTCATTTTTACATTCTTCCTTTCTTCTGTCATCTCCCTTAACTTTACACGATTGGCGAATGATATAAAATGCAGGATATAACTAAGAAACAAACTCGCTATAGGAAAAAGCACTGACCATCATTTCATCAGTGCTTCCTTTTTATTTAGAATAGACAATTTTTTTGATCGTTTCAATGGAGAGGTGATGTTCATAAGCTATTTGATTAATTGTTCTGCCGTTTTTAAATTCTCTTTTAATAGAAGCATTTCTGTCATCAATCAGCTTTCTTGTTCCTGAACGTGTACCCCATCTCTGATGAGAGGTTTTAGGTTTAGGAATATATATTGTTTCTCCTTGAATATACTTTTGAATTTCTGATATCAGCTTTTCAGGTAAAATAGCCGTTGCTTTTATATATGCCATTTCTGCCAGCACCTTATTTTTTGAAGTTAAATAAGGTGCAAAGCCAATATATCAGAAAAGCTAACTTGGGCGATCTTTTAGAAAGTCTACCCCATGCAAAGCCTTCCTGATAGCAGGCTTTGCATGGGACGTTGCGGAATCCGACATTCTAATCTTGCTTGCCATTTTCATCACCTCCCCAACTATTCGATGGATAACTCCCATTATAAAATAAATAAAATCTTATTATTTCTAATAATGGCACTAATTACAAATAACTTTCGTTAGCTCGATAATTCTTATTCAATTAATTAGCCCTTTAGTTGAACAAGATTTCCAAGAATCCGATGCATACTATATACAAATTTAGTTTACATAATGTGCCTTAACGGAACTAACCATAAAACGAGCCCTTGTCTCCCAAGGACTCGTTCGTTTTCAAAATGTATCGTTTATACATCTTTTTATACATCTTTGATTTAACAACATGTCCAGTTCAGCCAGGATTAGACTTTTTGTATAAGTATCGTTACTTTTATACAGTCTATTTTCCAAATAATTTAGGAAAGAAACTTTTCTTTTCTTCTTGAGAAGCCGCAATCAATCTTTGAGTATGCTGTATCTTTTTAAGTGAGTCAGTTAAAGATTTACCTCTTTCTTCTAGTCTAGATAATGTATATTTTTCTTACTGATTTAAGCGTTTTAATAGAGTTTGATTAATTTCTTCTTGTTTAGCAACATGCTTCCTAAGTTTATTTATAGTCTTTTCAGAACGTTCTAAAGAAGGGGGGCCTCATTGTTCTTTTCTTCTGGAAACGAAACAGAAATTCTGGCTGTACCTCGTAAAGAAAAATAGTCATTTTAATATTTGATAGATTGGAAATTTTTACTTATACCATTATTTGGTGAAACAAGAAAGGGATGTGAATCATGAATAAAAAATTAATTTTAACAGGTACTTTAGTCAGTTCATTAGTTGTTGCTACAGCTTGTAGTAACAGTAACACAGCTTCTTTTAAAGAAGATGAGAGTAAAGGGAAAATGAAAGAAACACCAAAGGAAGAAATAGAAAGCAAATCTTCAAATGAAGATACTAGCCGTGAAAAATCAGATATTCAAAGATCTAAAAATGGATTTTTAGATTCTTACCTTGATGAAAATTTAAAAGCTGATAAAGAAATAGTTTATGAGAACAAAGAGCCTAAAAACATTGATTTAGACGGATTTAAATTTAATATTGAAGAATATCAAGTTGTACATATTACAAATGTAGAAGATCCTGCAGATTTTGGAGATAGAGAAGAAGGGTATGTTGTAACAGTTAAAGCAAATGTTGATAATCAATCGGGTGGTAAAGCTTATTTTAGTCATCCCGATCTAATTGGTCAAAATGAATATGACACTCACATGACAAAATTAGGCTTTGTTATTGAAGGTGTGTTAGCACCAAAGATGGATAGTACTGTTGATGATCCTGCCTATTATGAGGATGGTGAAAAGCAAATAGGTTTATTTGAATATATATTAGATGTTGAAGAATATAATAAATTGCAAAATACTAATGCAAAATTAAGAGTCCCGTTTGGTGCGAGAGATAAAAACCGTAAAGAGCATCTAGGCGAAGTTCACGAGATTGATTTCCCTTTGTCGCCACAAAATTAAGTAAACCAAGTGAAAAGTAGTAGTTCAACATCTCCTACAGCAATGTAACAATATCACTGGATTAACAGTAAATCAATTAACAGAGCTTTGCTATATATTACGGGAAAATCAACTAGAAAATAAGTAAGCTATTGTAGGAGATGAGAACAACATAGCTTATCGTAACAATTTAATTTCTTTGGTAACCAACGTCATAAATAACTAAAAAAGAGCTTCCGGTGGAAGCTCTTTCTTAATAATCAAATTAACGAAGTAATTGTAATACTCCTTGTGGAGCCTGATTAGCTTGAGCAAGCATAGCTTGAGCAGCTTGAGAAAGAATAGAGTTCTTAGTTTGTTCCATCATTTCTTTTGCCATATCAACATCACGAATACGTGATTCAGCAGCTGTTAAGTTTTCAGAAGCTGTGCTTAAGTTGTTGATTGTGTGCTCTAGGCGGTTTTGGAATGCACCTAAACGAGAACGCTCAGAAGATACTTTTGTGATTGCCGCTTTTGTAATATCCATTGCTGCACGAGCATCAGTATCTGTAGCAACACTAATAACAGCTGTATTTAAAGATCCAGCAGTAGTATCCATTGCGCTAATAGATAAACCTAAACGCTCATCAGCAGATGTGTTTGCACCAATTTGAATGTTAACAGCAGTTTGAGCACCAGTTACGATTTCACCAGCAGTACCACCACCAGCTACAGAAGCTAATACACCAGCACGAGTTTGGCTACCATTTAAAGAGATTTTTACACCTAACTTATCAAAGTTTAACGTACCTGCTGTTCCATCAGCTAAAGTAACAGTTTGAGTGTTTCCAGCACCGTCATCTAAAACGTATTCACCAGCGCCGCCTCCTGCAGTCATTGTAAACGTTGTAGAAGCTGTAGCTCCGCTAATGTCGATTGCTGTTACGCCATCACTACCAACTGCGATACCAGTATTTGCAGCATCAAGTTGTACGCCAAATGTACCGTCTAATAGTTTTTTGCCGTTGAAGTTAGTAGACTTTGCAATACGATCAATCTCACTATTTAATTGAGTTAATTCATCTGCAATCGCTGTACGGTCTTCAGATTGTAGATTTCCGTTCGCAGCTTGTGTTGCTAATTCATTCATACGTTGTAAAATGCTGTGTGTTTCATTTAATGAACCTTCAGCAGTTTGAATTAATGAAATACCATCTTGTGCATTTTTTGAAGATTGATCTAAACCACGTACTTGAGCACGCATTTTTTCAGAGATTGCAAGACCTGCTGCATCGTCTCCTGCACGGTTAATACGTTGACCTGAAGATAATTTCTCCATTGATTTCCCTTGCGCTGCGTTAGCTGCACCGAATTGGCGGTACGTGTTTAAAGCTGTGATGTTGTGATTAATTCTCATTTTATTTACCTCCGTATAATGGTTTTTACTTCTTGTCCACATCCTTGTGTTTAAGAAGTTTGCTCTTTCGATGTTTGATTTTCTAAGAGCATGCATATTAAGGAATTCATCCTTAAATATGGGAACATTTCAATTTATTGACCTGTTCGTAATATATATCGACAGCCTTTTTTTGTTGTTTAGAATCTTTTATTCTTTTTTTAAATTTTTTTTCTTTTTTTGTATTACAGCATGTAGAAGCAAGTTCTATTTGTCGTTTTTTGTCGGAAAAATAAATCTGCAAAATCCTTGTTTTATGTTCTTAAATGTTCTTTTTGTTAACTGATATGTCCTGTATCTCCTCTTTTTTTGTTGATTTTTAGTCGACAAAGGAATCGTTCAGAAGGTATAGTATAAAAAATATTGTTTGCAACTAAATGTTTAATAAAAGAAGAGAAACTTCTTCGATAACGGCAAATCTTTCGAAAGATCGAGACGCAAAGCCACGGGCCTAAAGAGATGAATTCTAAGGCAGAGAAGTTACCAAAAAGGATTGGATGTTGACATAATCATTTTTGTGTTAGACGAGCATGGTTACAAAATCTCATCTTTTTGGTGTGTTTTTTTTCATTAGTAATTACTTCCTTAAGTTTTAGCATATGTGTCTCGATAAAATGAAAGAGTCCATCTTTTATAGAAGATAAGGAGAGCAGGTAATAGTATCCACTGATTAGTTGTGAGGAGGCATGGTCGATGACGGAGAGTATTATCGTAAAAGGAAAGAATGTAGATGATGCAATTGAACGAGGATTAGGGTTGTTAAAGGTATCAAAAGATGATGTTGAAATTGAAATTATTGAACGAGAATCAACATCGTTTCTTGGCATTTATGTTAAAAAAGCAGTGGTAAAGCTGACAAAAGCAGATAAAGGTCTATCACTCGTTAAAGAGGATACACTTCATCTAAATGACAGCACTGAAAATATAGAAACGGACTTTTCACTTCAGCAGCAGAGTTTTGAAAGCGATGACATGCTGATTAAAACAAATGTCCAAACTAACGAAGCAATAGAAGGAAAAGTATGGATTAAAGACGGCCAATTGTTCTGTGAATCCAGTTCTGCTGACACGCCAACGATTACACTAGGAGAAGGGATTCAAGTCTACCGAAATGGTCAACTCGTTCAAGAACAAACCATTATTGTATCCGAACAAGATGTATATGAGATAAAAGTCGAACAAAAAGAGACAGAGACAGTATGGGATGTGTCAATCGATGAACAACAGCTAAGCGTTATGCTCCACGTCGAACCCGGCTATAAGATGAACCGTAAACTAATCGAAACGAAACCAGCTGCTCATCTTGAACTCGTCGCAGAAGAGTCAAAAGAAATCCAGAACGATCTCACTTATGAACAAGTGATTCAAAAATTAGACGCACTGCACGTTAAGAGTTCGATTAATTATAGTGCGATTACAGAAGCCATTTCAGCGACAAGTCCCGGAAACTATGAAGTAGCTGCAGGAGTAAAGCCGGTGAAAGGAAAAAACGGCTGGGTTGAAATGAAAGTGAATGTACATGTTCAAAAAGGGCCGAAAGAAGATGAGCATGGCAAGGTGAATTATCGTGATATTTATTCAATTCCTTGCATTGATGAAGGAAATATCATTGCAGTTATTCATCCGCCGATTCCCGGTTTGCCTGGTTTGACTGTAACCAATGTCCCGATTCCTGCGAAACAAACGTTTCCGATTGAGCTTAGAGAAGGAGAAGGAGTCAATGTATTTGGGAATCAAATTGTCGCAACAGAAACGGGGCGCCCGCATATTGAACAAAGAAAGCAGCACATTCAAATCTCGATTGTCCCGAAATTAACTCATTCGGCGAATGTCGATTTAGCCTCTGGGAATATTCGCTTCCGGGGAGACGTTGAAATCATTGGTGAAGTGAAAGAAAACATGACGGTGGAAGCAACGGGAGATATTTTACTGCATCAAACGGTAAGCCATGCATCTGTAGCTGCGCGAGGAGCAGTGTATTCTCGAAGCAGTGTGATTAACTCAACCGTCTCAGCAGGACAAGACAATCGCTTAACTCGGGAACTTGGCTCATTGCTTAAGACAATGGAACAAGATATCTCTAACATGATGGTGCTCATTGATCAATTAACGGAGTCTCCGGCTTTTACATTAAGTGATTTCTCCAAGAAAGGTCTTCGGCCATTGATTCGCCTTTTACTAGAAAAAAAGTTTCATCATTTCCCTAATCTTGTAAAAAACTATGTAGAGACAGTGAAAGAAGGCGAATATTATTTACGGGATGCGATTTGGCATGACATTGCGGAGTCTCTGAAAAACCTGTTCTTATCGGTTACAGCGGAAGAGATTTATCTAGAGAACATGACTGAGTTATCAACGATGATAAAGGAGTGCTACGAGCTGAGTCAGCTGCCTGTTGAATCAAATGCATCCATTCATGCAGGAAATGTTATGTCGAGTACACTGTATTGCAGCGGAAATGTCACAGTATGGGGCGAGGGGTGTACGAATACGAATATTCACGCCGAAGGAACAGTGAAAATAGACGGCATCGTACGCGGAGGAGAAATATACGGGCAATTAGGCGTTCAGATTCATGAAACAGGTGCACAGAGCGGTGTACGTACAACGATTAGTGTACCTCGTGACCAGCAAATTCAAATCACAAAAGCAATGGAAGGCACGGTACTGAGGTTTGGAGAAGTAAACTATACAATCAAAGAGACGAAACATCATGTCTTAGCACGAATGAACGAAAACGAACGAATTATATTTGAGTAAAGGCAGAAAGCCCATCCTATATCTACTAGATAAACCAGGTTTATGCAAACGATAGCGCGCAATTGAACTTCTTAGTGAACATGCATATACAATTACATTTTTTTAAAAGAACGATCAAAAAAGACACAGCGATCATCGCCGTGTCTTTACATATAGTTACTGTACGCCAACTGCGTCAAATGATTTATTTACAGCGTTCACTTCAGCTGAATTTACCCCGTATAAATCAACAGCGGCTTGGACTAAACCAGCACGCGCTTGACTGAATGTCGTAGATTGAGTGAA
This sequence comes from Priestia megaterium, assembly GCA_008180335.1. Classification (GTDB taxonomy): domain Bacteria; phylum Bacillota; class Bacilli; order Bacillales; family Bacillaceae_H; genus Priestia; species Priestia megaterium_B. The sequence continues at coordinate 72,865 of VTEF01000008.1, read as the reverse complement.
ATAGAGTGTATTGGCACGATAATAGATTTCACCGGTTTTATCATTGCCGATGCCGCTTACGGTTACACCGTAATGCGTTCCGCCGTTAGCAAGCAAGTAAGCAGCTTTGTTAATAATACCGCTGTTAATATGAACGCCGCCATTGTCTTGTGTACCTGTGTAGCGTTTTGAATAATGATCAGGATCGCCGTATTTTGCTGGATTACTCATCGAGCGAAGGGCATCGCCGCTTACACCCGGTGTATAGATATCTTCTCCAATCTCCCAGTCTGGATTGCGGTGGTCGTGATATTCGACTAATGTTCCAAAAATATCAGAAATCGCTTCATTTAATGCACCGGACTCGTCTTGATAAATTAAATCCGAGCTTCTTTCTGTGACGGCATGCGTTAACTCATGGGCAATGACATCTAATCCGCCGGATAACGGAACAAAATTCACACCATCGCCATCCCCGTACACCATTCGAGACCCATTCCAAAATGCATTGTTATAGTTTCTGCCGTAATGAACCGTAGAATAGAGCGGCGCACCGGCATTGTCATAGGAATTGCGATTGAAGACATTTTTATAATAGTCATAGGTTACACCAGCATAGTAATGGGCATCAACAGCCGGCGCGTCATAAGAACTATTGAATACATTATCGGCATCTGCCCATAGTTTCGGCGGAAGAATCGTTCTGTTTTTTCCATCATACGTATAAATCGCAGCTCCGCGCGTATTATCCTGGAGGTAGTAACTAGAACCAGAAAGTGTCGTATTAACTGACTTTGTATCGCCTAATACACCTTTGCCGGTTCCGACCTTATTTGTTCCGGTTACATTTTTCGCTTTCTTATCTTGATCAGCAGGTGCATCTGGTTTAGCTGAAGCTGCCGATTCATTAATCGTATTGTACTTATCTAACACCTTTCCGCTTTTAGCATCAATGAAATAATAATAGTTTCCTGGTTTTGGAGTTAAGAAGTTTAAGTTGACCACATATGCATATGTAGTGTTCTTTCCATTTGGATATACGTATAGCTCAGCGGATGGCTCAGATTCATATGCGGGGGTAAATCCTAAGTCTTGTTCCGCAAGTTCAATCGCTTTTTTGCTTTTGATTGTTCGTTTTTCTTTTAATTTCACCTTTTTATCTAAATCAGGCGCAACAGTACCTGACACGACTTTTAGCGTTCCATCTTTTTCTACATGCGCTAGTTGAGTTGAACCCCAGATCGGGATGCCGTTATACACTTGCTGTAAGCGGACGATTGTAGCTTGTCCAAGCGGATCTTCAATCGTTTCTTTTACTTTAAAGGACTGTTCAGCCCTTTTTGAATTTAATTTATATTTATCTTTATGTTTATTCATGTAGTTGAAAATAACTTCTTCTGGCTTTTGTGAGGAAGGACTTGAGAGCTTACCAGAAACAAATTCAGGCGACTGGATTTCGCTGTTGTATTTTTCGGTAGATAATACATTCAGTGGTGAAGCAGAAGCAGAAGTTGAAAAACCTAATGATGAAGTAATGAGACCAACCGATAATAAAACCCCTAAAGCTTGTTTTTTCTTGTTCATAACTCGTCTCCCTTTTTTCATAGATTCTTTTACTAATTCATTACCTGTGAGAAAAAGACAGATAATTAAAAACAGTATAACAACTATAGATTGGGACGTCTATCTATTATTTTAATATTCCTGATATTATATGGAATAACGTCTTTTTTATTGCTATGAAAGGGTTTTAAATCTGTATTTTATTATATAAAAAACATTTATTGTTAGGTGTCATCGTAGTTACATTTACCTGAATTTGTATTTGTCTGCTGAAAAATTCTTCATTCGTCCAAATATAATAAAAAGATTCTAATAGAAGAAAAAGCTAGAAATGAAGAGTGAAAGCTCTTCTGTGATACATAAAGAAAATAAACAAAATCCTGAGACATAGAGAAAAAGAACTACATAGAAATGAGAAAGAAATTTGTCATAAATGTCCGTTTTTTAAGAACATGGCAAGCAGACAATCAGCTTTTTAAAAAATAAATGGACGTTTTATGCCGACAGTCTATTCCTGTCACGTTTAAGAAATTCATGGGAAGTTTTGTAGAAAATGTTTCCATTTCGTGCATAACCATGCATAATACAACTAACGCAAACTATAGAATGATGAAGGGAGTAGAAGATGGATAAAAAACATGAATTGACTCTTGCGGATTTTATTATGGAGGATCGATTTGATTTAGATGTGTATCTTGATTATCTTTTAAAACTCTCACCCTATGATGCTTCGATTGAATCGGTTAGTTGACAGGAAAAAGATTTAAAAAGACGATCTCTTCATTGAGCTGCTTTTTTCATGAAAAGTACAACCATGCCTCTCTCTTTCTCTTCACAACCCTTATTTCACGGAAAATAATAGTAGGAATATTTTTCGACAAATGAAAAAAAACGCATATTTTATTATATAATCAAAATGAAAGCGTTTTAAAAAAGAGGGAAAGGGAGAGAGGTATGAGTAAGAAAACACAACGAGTCAAGGCATTTTTATGGGTATTTGTGCTAACGTTTGCACTGGTAATCCCTGGAACGCAAGCATATGCAGCTTCAACAAATGGCACAATGATGCAGTATTTTGAATGGTATGTTCCAAATGACGGCCAGCATTGGAATCGCCTGCAAAATGACGCTTCATATTTGTCGAGTGTAGGGATTACTTCAGTGTGGATTCCGCCAGCGTATAAAGGGACAAGCCAGAATGACGTTGGCTACGGGCCGTATGATTTATACGACTTAGGCGAATTCAATCAAAAAGGAACGGTCCGCACAAAGTACGGGACAAAAGCAGAGCTGCAGTCAGCGATCAGCTCGCTGCATAATAACGGCGTTCAAGTGTACGGCGATGTCGTCATGAACCATAAGGCAGGCGCAGATTACACAGAAACCGTTACAGCAGTAGAAGTAGATCGAAACAACCGCAATCAAGAAACATCAGGGGAATATCAAATTGAAGCATGGACAGGGTTTGATGCAACGGGAAGAGGAGACACCTACAGCAATTTCAAATGGCATTGGTATCATTTTGACGGTGTCGACTGGGATCAATCAAGAAGCTTAAGCCGCATTTATAAATTCCGAGGCGATGGAAAAGCATGGGATTGGGAAGTATCAAATGAATATGGAAACTATGATTATCTCATGTATGCAGACATTGACTACGATCACCCTGAAGTGGTGAGTGAAATGAAGAATTGGGGTACTTGGTATGCCAATGAGCTGAATCTTGACGGCTTCCGCCTTGATGCGGTGAAGCATATTAAATATTCCTATCTTGGCGATTGGGTCAATTCCGTCCGTTCAGCAACCGGAAAAGAAATGTTCACAGTAGCCGAGTATTGGAAAAACGACTTAGGTGCGCTTGAAAACTATTTAAATAAAACAGGCTTTAATCAATCCGTATTTGACGTGCCGCTTCACTATAATTTCCATGCAGCATCTACTCAAAGCGGCTATTATGATATGAGAAATGTATTAAATGGAACTGTTACAGCTAAATATCCGACAAAATCAGTAACATTCGTTGATAACCATGATACACAGCCGGGACAAGCATTAGAATCAACAGTCCAAAACTGGTTCAAACCGCTTGCATATGCATTTATCTTAACAAGGGAATCAGGCTATCCTGATGTGTTTTATGGTGATCTTTATGGTACAAATGGAAGCACTACATATGAAATTCCAGCGCTAAAAAGCAAGCTTGAACCGCTTTTAAAAGCGCGCAAAGACTATGCGTACGGGATTCAGCACGACTATCTTGACCACGCCGATGTCATTGGCTGGACAAGAGAAGGAGACACATCAAAAACAAACTCAGGACTTGCGACACTTATCACAGATGGACCGGGCGGATCAAAATGGATGAACGTCGGAAAACAAAACGCAGGAGAAGTCTGGTACGACATCACAGGCAACCGTACCGACACCGTTACCATTAACGCGGACGGATGGGGAGAATTCGCGGTTAACGGCGGTTCCGTATCTGTGTACGTTCAAAAATAGGGTCTTGGAAACTAGTAATCAATTCATTTAAAAGCCAGCGCTTCTATTAATAGAAGCGCTGGCGGAGTTGCAAGTGTTCACATGAACCGGTTTTTTTTGATTGAAATTTGTTTATTTTTGAAAAGGAAGAATCATTCAAACAGAAAAAAACAATCTTGTCTTGGAGTGTATATCTAGTTTATTATCCCCTTAATCGAGAAGTAGCAAAGAATACTCTATCTAAATATATTAGAGGGAAATGAGTATCTAAAGAAGTGATTGTAATGTCTGATAGAAGACTACGGATCCTTATACATTATTTACAAATAAAATAGAAACATGTACGATATTCATAGTTGTAATCAACTAGAGGGAGTTGAAACTATGATTTTAGTTATTGGGGGAGCTGGCTATATTGGCAGTCACCTTGTTAAAGAATTAGTGAAAACAAATGAAGTAGTTGTACTGGATAATTTATCGACTGGCCACCGCTGGGCGATTGATGAACGTGCGACCTTTGTGGAAGGAAACTTGGGGAATGAAACGGATTTAGACCATATTTTTTCAACGTATGACATCCAGGCAGTCATGCATTTTGCTGCTAATAGTTTAGTAGGAGAGTCCGTTGTTGATCCGTTAAAATACTATGAAAATAATGTATCTGCAACATTGACTCTTTTAAAAACAATGGTGAAACATCATGTAAAGAAATTTATTTTTTCATCAACAGCGGCTACATACGGCATTCCAACAGTTGATATCATTACGGAAGATACAGCCACACATCCAATTAATCCATATGGTCGTTCGAAATTAATGATTGAACAGATCTTAGCGGATTTTGCTCATGCTTATGAGCTGGAATATGTCATCCTTCGCTATTTTAACGCAGCAGGTGCATACGAAACAGCTGAAATTGGGGAGCGCCATGATCCTGAAACGCACTTAATTCCGATTATATTGCAGCACTTGCTTGGTGAGCGGGAGCATATTTCAGTGTTCGGATCAGACTATGACACAGAAGATGGGACGTGTATTCGCGATTACATCCACGTAACAGATCTTGCGCATGCCCATCTGTTAGCACTGCAAGTATTACTAGACGGGAAAAAGAAAACAGCCACGTATAACCTTGGAAACGGCCTTGGCTATTCAGTGAAAGAAGTGATTAAAACATGTGAGCGCGTAACGGGGAAAAAAGCAAATGTCATCATGGCTAATCGCCGTGCAGGAGACCCGGCAAGGCTCGTTGCTTCTTCTGATAAAATTTATCAAGAATTGGGCTGGAAAGCACAATTTTCTCTTGAACAAATCATTCAATCTGCTTGGAAGTGGCATCAAAACAGTGTGAAAGTGACAAAATAAAAGTGTAAAACAAACTCATTTAAATGAGTTTGTTTTTTTAGATACAGGTAAACTAAAAAGTATATTTAATGTAGAAGACAGCATACAGGCTTTTTTGATTTAGTATTATTTCTTAATGACTTTATCAGTATAATTATGGTAATATCAGAAAACGAATAAAATAACACTTTAATTAACAAAGAGATAAGGTACAGTTGATTGCTAGAGAGTATACTTTTTTTTCATTGGGTATTTATATGTTGAAGATAAGCGCTGAATGATTTTAATTGTTGTAATTATGGTAAAACGGATGGGCACTTGTTATTTAATTATTTTTCAACGGACGGTAATTTTAAAAATTTGAATAGATGATGTATACAAATCTCTTTTTTTTATAATTCTTTATAAAAGTACTATAATTTAAAAGTTTACCTAGTGATATTTCAAAAGCTTTTATCAGCGGTTCTCTCTTTGAATAATTTACTTCTATATAATACTTCGTAATCATTCTTTCTACGTTAAAATAAATTTCTTAGTCAAAGTACTTAAGCTCTCTTCTGTAGGGATATAATGTTTGGAAAACGATCTATTAAAAAACAACTTAGCATTTTTAATATTCATTTTATTGCTAGTATATCTTTAATACATTTTATATAAAGTTTATGAGCATTAGCATTAGCATTAGCATAAACATAAAAACCTGCAATCTCTAGATAATATTACTTTTTCTTTTATAACTTTATCATTTATATAAGTTCAAATATTTTGAGTGAGGTATAAGTAATGAAAAAAATTTTAGTTATTTTATTTTCAGCTATACTTTTTTTAGGGTATGTAGCGTCATTATATCCTTATAGAAATCTTGAAGCACGTTCTGTTATCAATGATTATAGAACGAAGTTAAGTACTAGTACTGGGGATATAGAAACAGACATAGATAAAGAGAAAGATAGGATAGGAAATTTAATTGAAACTAGTCAACAGCTAAATGAATTGTTTAATCCTACAAGGTCTAAAGGCGAGACGGTATTTGATGTTATGAAAAATCAATCAGAAGAATTCTTTAATTATTTGGGCATTATATTAAACAAATCTGATTGGGTAAGTGTAAAAGATTTTAAAGCAAAAGGTGATGGAGTGACAAACGACACTCTAGCGGTTCAAAAGGCAATAGATACGGGCAAAAATATATATTTTCCAAAAGGGACATACATTATTGGAAATATTGCTACTCATAGCGACAAGCAAACTTTATTAGGAGAAGGAATTATTAAAGGAAATACTAGTGGAACGACTCTTAAAGTCAATCATAACAATGTAACTATAAATGGGCTTACTTTTAATGGCGGAGCTGCTACTTATTCAATACAAATTGACAAGGCTGTTCATGAAACGAATATTATTAAAAATGTATTTAAAGGATCAATTGGACATTGGATTCTTGTCCAAGGTAATAATTCGAATATTTTGGAAAATGAATTTTTAGGAGAAAGTTCTTTGCAAACGACACCAATTGTATTTAGTGGTGCCAATGATTTTATTTGTTCTCAAAATGTCTTTCTAGATGTAACTGGTTTTAATATTCAAACTCGTTGGTCAAAAAAAGGGGTCTTTTCAAAAAATATATTCAAAAATCCAGTCTATAGTAAAGAGGTCGTATCGAAGGCTGGACAAACATCATTTAGTTTTACACTCCCAGAAAAAATTTCGAGAAAAGGTATTCATGTAAATGGAAGTGTAGCAACAGAGAATTACACGATTGATGAATCAAATGCGCCTACATATGTGGTTAATTTTTCGAATAAAAGAAATAGTGAAGATGTAATCCGTTTTATTGGATTTAGAAGTCTTGAAAATTTTAATATAAACTCGGAGTCTGAGGATATTACCATTGTTGATAACGATATCAATGGGACAGGTGATAGTGCTATTGTTATCGGTTCAGATTATCATAATCGAATTCTTAATGAGCCAAATACGAAATCAAGTGATTATCCAAAAAGAGTTACAGTTGCAGGGAATAGTACTCGAAATTCTGCATATGCTGGAATAGCTGTTAACAATGATATTCACAATGTCTCAATAGGATACAATAAATTAGCTGATGGTGGTTTAATTAGTTCGGGAATCTATTCTGCAGGTATTTATGTAACAGGTGGAGAAAAATATGTTTTTGGGAATGAGATAAGAAATACAGATACAAAAAATGGAGTCACTAATTATGGTATTTCTCATAGTGGCTCACCTTCTGAAAATAGTTCGTTAGATGCGTCAATGAAGTTTGAACTTAATTCTTTTAGAAATATAAAAATCCAAAACTATTATATTCCAGGGTCAAGTGATGTAAGTTATCGGAAGAAAGATATTTCAATCATAGATAGAGAAAAGCATAAATATCCAATGAATCCCGATTTCTCTGGACCATGGACACATGTTCCACTTAATAATGAATGGTTTAGGTATTCTTATTTTGGTGGAACAGGGTGGAGCAAAGATACAATAAATACTTTCAATGGGAATACTTCTATTAAAACCTATCCATCTGAGTTTGGGCAAATTACTCTTTCTGCTAGAAATGTAATAAAAGAAAGTATTTTTGAGGTTACGTTTTGGGCAAAGGGACAAACAAATGATTCAAAAGCCTATGCTCAGTTATTCTATCACTTTGCGGGAGATGATCCTGAACCGAATTATAAGGTTGATATATCAGGAGCTAAATGGAAAAAGTATCGCATAAGTATGGTTGTTAACAAAGTGCCTAAATCAATCTTTCTGCGGATTGGTGGAAAATCTGGACATGTCAATGTACAGGATGTTGAATTTAGCTATACTAACATCAATTAAAGCTGTATCTTATAAATTTTATTTGACTAAAGTATGAAGGTGAAGATATGGAACATCTAATAAATGTTTTAAATCGTGTTATCTAAAATAATCAAGTTGCTAAAAATAAGAAGAACAAAAGTAGAAAAATCCCCAAGGCTTTTCCGAGGGGATTTTTCTACTGTGCAATTATTTATATTCTTTTCCTGTAAGGAGATATTTTATATATTTGGCATTCAAGAAGCCTTCTTTCTCATATACAGTAAAATTAAAAAGAGTGCACCACCAAATGAATCGATTATTACATCAACAACACGACCGTCACGACCAACAATAAACGCCTGATGCAACTCATCCAAAAGTGCAAAAATAGTCAGTAGTAACCAAGCTTTCAAAAAGCGACGTGGTTGCTCTTTTAAGTTCCAATAGAATAAAAGAGATAATATACCGAAAAATGAAAGGTGAGCAAGTTTACGCAAAATAAATTCTGCATCAAACTTATAAGTATATGATGTGTAAAATTCACTACCTGGATATAGAACTGACCATAAAGTAGCATTGTGATCCCATACTGCTTCGTTCCACCAGGTTGAAGGGTTAGTTACTAATAAGTGAGGAGTATTTGAAAAGCTTGAAATAGCTATAAGTAAACATATCAACAAAATCCGTTTTAACATGTCAACAAAATCCTTTTCTCTACAATATCTTTTCATCATATGAAATAAAAAGACAAAAAGCAAGTATAATCCCCAAAAAAAGTCAGTTTAAATAGGTTTTAAGACCTATTTTATTTAAAAATGAATAAGGATAAAAAAACTATTTAGAAAAAAACAAAAACTTATTAATGCTGTTAAATTAACAATGAAAGCGATAACAAAAAGTAGATGGTTTTATTCTAATTATTTCATTCTATTTATCTTATATAAATAATACTGTTTACTCAAGAAACATAAAGTATTCACTGGTAAAATCTTTATTAGGGTAATTTATGAAAAAGTACACACTTGTAAATTTGGTAATTTGTGTTATTTGCAATAAGTATTGTATATTATGGTTTTGTAATATAGAATAAGTGTTTGGAATAGATATTAAGACCTATTTAAGAAATTGAAGTAGAAACGATAAGCTATAAACAATGTAATTTAGTGTATTTCGACAAAAATAGACATTGAACCTAGAAAAGTACTATGCTACTATTGGAATTGCTTTTTAGGTCTTTCGTAGGGAGGGAGATGCAACACATGATTGATCTACATTGTCATATAATACCTGGTATTGATGATGGTGCACAAACAATGGAAGATAGTTTAACAATGGCAAAACAAGCTGTGTCAGAAGGCGTACATACAATTGTAGCAACACCACACCATCAAAATGGTAAATACATAAATGAAAAACAATCTATCATTCAATTAGTGAAGGAATTCAATGATAGACTAATCAAAGAGCGAGTACCATTGACAGTGTTACCAGGGCAAGAGTCTCGTATTTATGGTGAATTAGTAGAGGACTATAAGTCAGGAAAAATACTTACGTTAAATAATACAAATAAATATATGTTCGTAGAATTTCCTTCTAGTCAAGTACCTCGTTTTACAGAACGATTGTTATATGACATTCAATCGGAAGGGTTAACACCTATTATTGTTCATCCAGAACGTAATAGTCGCTTAATTGAAGATCCAGATATTCTATATAACTTAGTGAATAAAGGTGCCATGACACAAATAACAGCATCTAGTTTAACAGGGCGCTTCGGCAAGAAAATTAAAAAATTTTCATTAGATTTAATTGATGCAAATCTAACACATGTTATTGCATCAGATGCACATAACGTATCAGGGCGAAAATTTTGTATGAAAGAAGCAAATGAAATTATCGAACAAGAATATGGTATGGATGTGCTGTATTTATTTCATGAAAATGCTGAGGCCATTGTGAGTGGGAGTCCATGTTTTAAAGAGATGCCACAGAAAGTAAAAAAGAAAAAGTTTTTAGGGATTTTCTGAGTGAGTTAGTCTGTATTTCTAATAAGTACTTTTTTATAAGTAATAGCTTAATCTGAAAAAAATGATAATAAATAATTTTAGTATTAGTGGTATTAACTCTTAAACATGTATTAATAGACATTGAGAGGTAGTGTGGGGTTAGACATAAATATATTTTATTGTTGTCAATAGCCCGGCATATGGGAAGAAGGAGAGATATCAAGTTTCTGTTTCTAATGTAAATACTTGCGAAAGAGCTAAGAGCTATTACTTCGTAGCTTTTTCGCAAGTATTTGCATCTAGTACATATCTTAAAAAATAGGAATCGATAAGAAAGAGGGATAATATATGAAAAAAGTAAAAAAAGCCATCATTCCAGCTGCTGGATTAGGAACGCGTTTTTTACCTGCAACCAAGGCGATGCCAAAAGAAATGTTACCAATTGTAGATAAGCCAACAATTCAATACATTGTGGAAGAAGCAATTGAGTCTGGAATTGAAGATATTATTATTGTAACTGGTAAGGGTAAACGTGCGATTGAAGATCATTTTGATTATGCACCCGAGTTAGAGAATAACTTAATTGAAAAAGAAAAGTTTGAACTTCTTGAAAAGGTACGTCAATCTTCAAATGTAGATATTCACTATATACGTCAAAAAGAACCTAAAGGTTTGGGACACGCAGTCTGGTGTGCACGTAACTTTATTGGGAATGAACCATTTGCTGTGTTACTAGGGGATGACATTGTTCAAGCTGAAACTCCATGTTTACGTCAGTTAATGAATGAATATGAAAATACGCTTTCATCTGTGATTGGAGTACAAACAGTAGCGGATGACCAAACACATCGTTATGGTATTGTCGATCCAATTTCAAATGAAGGTCGTCGCTATCAAGTGAATAATTTTGTAGAAAAACCAGCACTAGGAACAGCACCTTCAAATTTAGCTATTATGGGACGTTACGTATTCACACCAGAAATTTTTATGTTCCTGGGGCAGCAAGAAATTGGTGCAGGTGGAGAAATTCAATTAACAGATGCTATTCAGCAACTAAATAAAATCCAGCGTGTTTTTGCTTATGATTTTGAAGGTAAACGCTATGATGTTGGAGAAAAATTAGGGTTTATTCAAACTACAATTGAAATTGCACTCCAACATGAAGAAGTAAAAGATAGTTTAATAGAATACTTACAAGAGGTAGTCCAAAAACAACTTTCAATGACTGGGAGGGAGTAGAATGGAAAAACCAAAACCATTAGCAGTAGTAGAGAATTTAGAACACACAAGGTTTGATAGTTTAGAAAATAAATCTAAATTATATGCTGTAGTGACTAGAAGCATAGATATTTTAGGTTCATTATGTGGTTTGATAGTAACTTTACCATTATTTCTAGTAATTAGTTTCTGCTACTTGTTTGGAGAGTCTAAAGGACCTGTGTTTTTCAAACAAGCTAGATTAGGAAAAAGTGGTCAATTGTTCTATATTTATAAGTTTCGTTCAATGATTGTAAATGCAGAGGAAAAGTTAAAACAAGATAAATCTTTGTATAAAAAATACTTGGAAAATAATTATAAATTAGAGCAGAGTGAAGACCCTCGTATAACAAATTTAGGTCGTTTTCTACGTTCCACAAGTCTGGATGAAATACCTCAGTTAATTAATGTCTTAAAAGGCGATATGAGTTTAGTTGGACCTCGCCCAATTGTCCAAGAAGAGTTAAAAGAGTACGGCTTAAAAAGAAATGAACTCTTGTCTGTGAAACCAGGAATAACTGGGTATTGGGCGATAAGTGGAAGAAGCAATGTAGACTATCCAGAACGAGCAAATTTAGAACTTTATTATGTATACAATCAGTCCTTTATGCTTGATATGCAAATACTGTGTAAAACTGCCTTAGCTGTAATCATTAGAAAAGGAGCATATTAAGTGTTATGAGTAAAATTTCAATTCTTATTCCAACATATAATGCAGAGAGTTATATTGATGATCTATTAGCAAAATTATATGAACAAGAACTTGATAAAGAAGATGAACTAGAGGTAATAATAGTAGACTCAAGTTCATCTGATAATACAGAGGAAATTATAAAAAATAACTTTCCAAACGTAATTTTTGAAACTATTTTAAATAAAGAGTTTGATCACGGAGGTACTAGAAACTATATGGCTTCTTTAGCATCAGGTGATTTGCTATTGTTTATGACGCAAGATGCCATTCCTGTAGACAGTCATCTAGTTAAAAACCTAGCAAAGGAATTAAAGGATAATCCTAGTACTCTCGTTTCCTATGCTAGACAAATTCCAAAGAAAGATGCCCAAGAGTTAGAGAGATTTGCTAGAAGCTTTAATTATCCTGACCATAATATTATTAAAAATAAAGAATCTATTCAAGAAATTGGAATTAAAGCTTTTTTTAATTCTAATGTATGTAGTATGTATAAGTCGGTATGTTTTAAAGAACTAGGAGGATTTCCAGAACATATCATTTTAAATGAAGATATGATTTTAGCATCTAAAGTTATATTAGAAGGTTATAACGTTTCGTATAATGCAAGTGCAAAAGTTTATCACTCTCATAATTATAGCTTAAAGCAACAATTCAAAAGATATTTTGATATTGGAATGGCCTTTAACCAAACTAAATTTTTATTGGATTATGCATCGAACGAAAAAGAAGGAGCTAAAATGGTTAAGGATCAAACAAAGTATCTCTTATCTATTAATAAGCCGCATATAATACCAAGAGCTTTTTTAGAGAATATCATAAAGTTCTTAGCGTATAACACCGGCAAAAGAAATCGTTATCTTCCATCTAAAGTGAAAAAAACTTTTTCAGCTTACATGAAATAGATAATAGGAGGAAGCATGAAGAACATTGATTTAACCTTTATAGTAATTAATTGGAACAATGGTGATTTACTAGAAAGTTGCATACCCACTTTACTTAATCAGAAAAATCTCTCTATTGAGGTTATATTAATTGATAATAACTCAAGTGACAATTCCCAAAGCGTTATAGAGAAATTACCTAAAGATTTAAGAATAGTATATAATCAAACAAATTGTGGTTATAGTGGTGCAGCTAATCAAGGGATAAAAATGAGTAAAGGTAAATACGTTTCTATTATTAACCCTGATATTATTCTTTCTGATACATATGCTTTTAACATCGTAGAGAAATTTAAACAAAATTCAAAGTTAGCAGCTGCCACAGGTAAACTATTAAAGTATGATTTTTACAAAAATGAACCTATTGAGGTTATAGATACTACAGGCATAAATGTTAACTGTAAATTTGAGATGTATGATAGAGGACAAAATAAAACACAGATAGATTTATATGATAAAGAAATAAACGTATTTGGAGTTTCAGGTGCTGCGCCAGTCTATTTAAAAGAAGCTTTAGAAGATATAAGGCTAGACGAGGAATATTTTGACGAGGATTTTTTAGCATATAAAGAAGATATAGACTTAAGTTGGAGATTAAGATTATACGGTTGGGAAATTAACTATGTTCCAAGTGCTTTAGGTTTTCATGGACGTGCAGTGGGTAGTGCAAAGGTAAAAAATAGTTTATCTGAATTAATTAAACATAGAAAATCTCAGTCTAAGTTTGTTAGAAAATTATCATTAAGAAATCATTACTTAGTTTTAGCTAAAAATATGAGTAAACAAGATCTTCATAAAAGTTTCTTTCCATTAATCAAACAAGAAACGAAGCGTATTGTTTTTTGCAGTCTGTTCGAATTCAGTACTTTATTAGGAATTTTTGAAGCGATGAAATTATTTCCAAAAATAAAAAAGAAAAGAAAGTCAATAATTATGGCTACTCAACATAGAAAAAGCACAGTCTTTTTCAATGAATCTTAACTTCTAAATAAAATTGGTGATTAAATTGATATTTCTGATATTTTTCTTACTTTTGCTAATGACTTTAAGTTTAGTTATGCATAAAAAGATAGTAAACATACCATTTCTCTTCTTAGGGATTTGGCTTGTTATAATAATACTTTATCAACTTAAATTAAGCTATCATCAAACTAACTTAAACACTACAACTATAAATTTCTTACTTTTGATTTTTGCGTCTTTTTTTGTTGGGTATTTTTATATCTTTATCTTCTATTTGCCTAAGTATAAAAATGAAAACCTAGGAGAAAAAGATAATTATCATAGCGAAATAAAAATTAGTAATAATTTTGTAGATTTTTCTTTCTGGATTATCATTATTTTACTAGTTGTAGAAAGTGTATATAGCAAAGGTTTTCCGTTATTTTGGTACCTGCAAGGTTCTCCTAAAAGTTACTTTGATTTTGGACTTCCTACACTTCATGGAATATTGATGAGCTATATACTTTTTTTCGGAACAGTATTATATGTAGCTATTAAAAAGAGATTGAATAAATCGACCAAGCGATTGAAAGTGTATTTTTCTCTTATAATATTAATACTTATTATTTTAATTACTCGTCAAAACCTAGTTATATTAATGGTTCAAATTGTTTTAGCACACCACTTTATGATAAATAGAATAAATTTTATAAAATTAGTTCCTTTGGGAGTCATTGGTATATTGCTATTTGGGATTATTGGTAACTTTCGAACAGGGTTAGATAATTTTTTAGAGATATCTGAATTTAAACACACAAATATTTCTGCCATTTCGTCTGGCTTTTATTGGGTATATATGTATTTAACTATGACTATAGCTAATATAAATAATTTATTCAATATGAACTTCGACTATGGGTACGGTGTAAATATGCTTCAATCTTTTTTACCTACGATCGTTTTAGAAGCTATTTATGACAATCCTAATAGCTCCCGTTTTTGGTTGATGCATCCTAATTATACTGTATCAGGTTATATGGCTTCTCCATTTTTAGATTTTGGGATTAAAGGTGTTAGTCTGTACTCAGGTCTGATAGGGGCTATTAGTTGTATTATTTATCACCAGTATTACTTTAAAAGAGACTTCCGAAGTAGTTTTCTTTATATATTGTTTTTACAAATTATATTAATGACTTTCTTTACGGATTATTTATTATATTTACCAGTTTCATTTCAATTATTTTGGTCTATTATTCTATTGAAAAGTAAGTAACTATAGGTGGTTCATATGGTCAAATCTTCAGCTTTTATGCTTGTGTCTTTAACTGCAAGACTTATAACGAATATAGGAGTCTTTTTTCTGTTAGCTAATTTTTGGGATATACAAACGTTTGGGGAATTTATGTATTATTTTACTTTAACTACATTAGTAGTATTGTTTATTGATTATGGATTTTCCTTAAAACTAGTAAAAGATATAAGTAAATATCCTGATAAGATACACAGTCTAGTTTCTCAAGCATTTATATGTAAACTTTTTTTAACCTTAGTTTTAATTTTAATACAATTTATATTCATTCAAGTAATAAATAATTATCTACTTTTTATGATTTTATTGGTCGGGGCAATCTTCAATTCTTTTGGTTTATTTTTTTGTTTACCGTTTCGAGCAATTAATGATTTTAAAACGGAGTCTATAATTACTTTGATATCTAATTTACTCCTCGCTTTCCTTATTCTCACTCTAGTTATAGTTGGCTCTGGCTCTCTTACTATTGCCTTAGCATTTTTTATAGGAAGAGTAGTATTTTTCTCTGTAAGTATAAAGTCTTATATAAAAAAAATAGGTAACTTAAAAATCAATTTTGGCTTCGTGAAGTATAGTACTGTTAGCAGTGGGTTAATATCTAATTTTCCTTACGCATTACATTTTGCTGCAGGAACAATATACCTTCAAATTGATACGATGATTATACATGGCTATCTCGGTAATGAAGGGGTAGGAATTTATCAGGCTTCAGTTCGAATACTAATGGGAGCACTTATATTAAACGAAGTTCTAACTAATGTAACTCTCCCTAAGTTATCTAAAAGCGAGGAAGGTTTAAAAGGTTTAAATATTAACATAAATAGAGTATTCCTACTAATTGGTTGTATTATCTCTGTAATTTTATTTGTGTTTGCTGAACAGATAGTAATGTTATTATACGGACCTGACTATTCTCTTGTAATTAACCTATTGAAGCTATCTGCTCTACTTTTACTTATCAAATACATGGGAGGACTTTATGGGTTGCTATTAACGGTATCAAATAAGCAAAATGTTAGAGTTATAGCTGTATTAGTATCTATAGTAATTAATATACTATTAAATATTATTTTTATTCCTATGATGGGGGTAGAAGGAGCAGTTATAGCAGCCATTATTTCGTCAACTATTTTAAATATCATATATATGGCTGTGAACTTTTATATTTACAAATCAGTGTTTATAACAAAAAGGTACTTCTATTTACTTTTAGTTTATTTCACAGCATTATTTTCTGTGCATTTAAATGAGTTTTCATTTTCAATAAACTTATTAATCACAAGTTTTGTTATGTTCTTATTAATATTAATGGGGACCACGGTTACTGAAAAAAGAAAAATAATTTCGTATATGAAATTAAAGACAACAAAGGTTACTTAAATCAAATGAGGTGCTCGCATGAAAATAACGATAATCAATCAACATACAAATAATTTTGGAGACGACGCTGCAGGAGTTGGTATGGCTCACCAAATCAGAGAGCTATTTCCTGAGGCGAACATAGAGTTTTTATACCATTCATTTAAACCTTGTGGAACTATCCCATTTCATGATCAAAATACAACACATAGAAATGACTTATTAATTTTAAAGAAAGATTTACCAGATGCCATAAGATATATAGCATCTAAGTTTATTCCATTTATATCTTATGGTAATGGTAATGTTGCTAAAACAGTTAAGCAAATAAAAGATGCTGATAGGATAGTAGTATCTCCATGTGGTGCAAACATAGGTATTTACAAAGACTGGATTTTTCTTTTAAGAGTTTTAATGGCAGTTCTAGAAGGAAAAACTCCTTATTTTCATCTTAATACGATAGGGAAAAGTGGAAACTTTTTATTTGATTTAATGGCAAAGTATGCTTTGAAAAAATCAAAAGTATATGTTAGAGAATCAAAAAGTATTAGAGAATTAAAAAGTATAGGTATCAAAGCAGAACAAGGTGTGGACACTGCTTTTAGTTTACCCAAAAGAGTTGAAAATAAATTTAAATCTAAGGATTATTTAGCACTCATTCCAACACAATTTGATAATTGGCATGTTTCTTACAGAGAGAATGGTATTGATAGTTCAGTTAAAAATACTCTACTTCCTAATATTGCTACATTTTGTTTAGAAAATAATTTGGATATCAAAATAATTCCACATTTAACAGGTGAGTTAAAAGAAGATGAGTTCCTTGAAGAATATAAATCAACTTTAGTTTCTTTAGGAATGTCTAAGGACTCGGTTCATATTGAAAATGAAGTTAAAAGTTTTTATGACTATGAAGATGTAATCAAAGCTTCTAATCTGGTAGTATCTATGCGTTATCATGGTGTTATTTTTGCTATAAAAAATAGTATTCCTTTTCTATCGTTAGCATATGAAAATAAAATGCGAGAAGCATGCATGTATTCAGAAACATTAGATTTAAATGTAAATCTAAAAGAACTATCTAAGACAGATGTATTAAGTAAACTGAATTATGTCTATGAAAATGAAAAGAAAATAAAAGATAATTTAAAACATAAAGGCGTTATTTTAGATAGATTAGCTAGGTTGCCATTACAAGCAATGTATCTAGACTACATTTCTAACAATACAAAGGGGGATACAAAATGAAAGGAATAATATTAGCAGGCGGAAGTGGAACAAGGCTTTATCCGATTACAAGATCAATTTCAAAACAGTTGATTCCTATATATGATAAACCAATGATTTATTATCCGCTTTCAGTGTTAATGCTAGCAGGTATTAAAGATATTCTAATTATCTCCACACCAAGTGATACACCACGATTTGAACAGTTGTTAGGTAATGGAAAAGACTTAGGAATTAACTTAAGTTATAAGGTTCAAGAATCACCAGATGGACTTGCACAAGCTTTCATCATTGGAGAAGAATTTATTGGTGATGATTCTGTTGCTCTTATTTTAGGAGATAATATTTTCTATGGTCATGGATTCACAAAAACATTAGAGCGTGCTGCTAGTCGTCCTGAAGGTGCTACAGTATTCGGTTACAATGTAAAAGACCCTGAGCGTTTTGGTGTAGTTGAATTTGATGAAACAGGTAAAGCTGTTTCTATTGAAGAGAAACCACTTCATCCAAAATCAACATATGCTGTGACAGGCCTTTATTTCTATGATAATGACGTTGTGGAAATTGCTAAATCTATTAAACCATCAGCTCGCGGTGAATTAGAAATTACATCTGTTAATGAAGAGTATCTTCGCCGTGGAAAGCTGCAAGTTGAGCTACTTGGGCGTGGATTTGCTTGGTTAGATACAGGTACACATGAATCTTTATTAGAAGCTTCTACTTTTATTGAAACTGTTGAAAAGCGTCAAAGCTTAAAAGTTGCTTGTTTAGAAGAGATTGCCTTCCGTAAAGGGTATATTACAAAGGAACAATTAATTGAACTGGCAGCTCCATTAAGTAAAAATGAGTATGGTCAATACTTGTTACGTTTAGCTAATCAGCATGAATTAGAAGACATACTAGTAGGTGGAAAATCATGAATATTATTAAAACAAAATTTGCAGATGCAGTAGTTATTGAACCAAAAGTATTTGGTGATCACCGAGGCTTCTTTACAGAAAGCTATAATAAAGAACTGTTTAGTCAACATGGAATTGACATAGATTTTATTCAAGATAATCATTCATTGTCACAACAACCAGGTACATTACGCGGTATGCATTATCAATTAAGTCCAAAAGCACAAACCAAACTTGTGCGTGTAACTAGAGGAGCTATTTACGATGTCATCGTTGATATTCGTAAAGGTTCTCCTACGTATGGAGAATGGCAAGGTTTTATCTTGTCTGCTGATAATAAACGTCAATTGCTTGTGCCAAAAGGTTTTGCTCATGGTTTCTGTACCTTGGTTGAAAATACTGAAGTTCAGTATAAAGTAGATGAGTTATATTCACCGGATCATGATCGAGGGATTGCATGGAATGATTCAGTATTAAGTATTGATTGGCCAGTGAATAATCCAGTTCTTTCAGATAAAGATACAGAACATCCAACATTAGCAGAAGCTGATAACAACTTTGTGTGGGAGTGAAATGAAAATGAACATTTTAGTAACAGGTGGAGCAGGTTTTATTGGTAGCAACTTTGTACGTCATATGATTGAAACATATCCTAATTATCGTATTGTAAACTATGATTTACTTACATATGCAGGAAATCTTGAAAACTTAAAAGATATTGAAAGCCATGAGAATTATACATTTATTAAAGGCGATATTAATAACCGTGAACTTGTTGACCATCTTGTAAAATATCATCAAATTGATGTGATTGTAAACTTTGCTGCTGAATCACATGTAGATCGCAGTATTACGGAACCAGATATCTTTGTGAAAAGCAATGTATTAGGTACACAAGCTTTATTAGATGTAGCCAAAGCAAATAACATCACAAAGTATGTTCAAGTGTCTACTGATGAAGTATACGGCTCTTTAGGAGAAACAGGTTACTTCACAGAGGAAACACCACTTAACCCAAACAGCCCTTATTCTGCAAGTAAAGCAGGCGGAGATATGTTAGTTAGTGCATACCATGAAACATTTGACATGAACGTAAATATTACTCGCTGCTCCAATAACTATGGACCATATCATTTCCCGGAAAAACTAATTCCTCTAATGGTAACAAATGCTTTAGAAGGAAAAGAATTACCTATCTATGGAGATGGTAAAAATGTTCGTGACTGGTTACATGTAAAGGATCATTGTTCGGCAATTGATCTTGTTATTCATAAAGGAAAACCAGGTGAAGTATACAACGTAGGTGGTCATAATGAGCGCACAAACAATGAGATTGTTCATTTAATTGTTGAAAAATTAGGTGCATCAAAAGAATTAATTAAATTTGTCGAAGATCGTTTAGGGCATGATCGCCGCTATGCGATTGATCCAACGAAATTAACAACTGAACTTGGTTGGAAACCTAAATATACGTTTGACACAGGTATTGTTGAAACGATTCAATGGTATGTAGATAACCAAGAGTGGTGGAAGAACATTAAATCAGGCGACTATTTAAGCTACTATAATAAACAATATGGTGATAAATAATGAGTCAAACAGTACTGATTACAGGAGCAAATGGCCAACTAGGAAAAGAGTTAGTCGAACTCTTTTCTGAGAAAGGTTTTGATGTTTACGGTTTTGGTCGCGATAAGATGGATGTCACGAATCAAGAGCAAGTAAAAGAGATTATTCATCGTATTAAACCTAATATTGTTCTTCATTCAGCTGCTCATACGAAAGTAGATTTAGCAGAGTCTGAGCCAGCCCAAGCATTTGCAATCAATGCGTATGGAACAAGGAACGTGGCTGTTGTGGCAGAACAAGTTGGTGCTAAATTAGTTTATGTAAGCACAGACTATGTATTTGATGGAACAGGAACTGAGCCATACCATGAATTTTCACCAACATCACCATTAGGTGTATACGGAAAGTCGAAATTAGCAGGAGAACAGTTTGTTCGAGATCTGCACTCTCAATTCTTTATTGTCCGTACGTCATGGGTTTACGGTAAACACGGTGGTAATTTTGTAAAAACAATGCTAAAACTTGGCGAAGAGCGTAAAGAATTATCAGTTGTAGCAGATCAAATTGGCTGTCCAACGTATACACTAGATTTAGCCATGACCATTTTAGAGTTAGTTCAAACTGAAAAGTATGGTGTTTACCATGTATCTAACAGTGGTCAATGCTCATGGTATGAATTTGCGAAAGCTATTTTTGAAGAAGCAGGGATGGACGTAAGTGTTAATCCATGTACAACAGCTGATTTTCCAAGACCTGCACCAAGACCTGCATATTCAGTTTTTAAACATATGTCTCTTGAAATAAATAGTTTTTTAATTCCCCGCGATTGGAAAAGCGGTTTGTCACATTTTCTGAATACGATAAATTGAATGTATGTGTTAAATCATAAAAAAGCAGTTTAGCATATGTTAAGCTGCTTTTAATGTAAAAAGTTTTTATTAATGTAAAAACTTTATAGATATCTCTATCTGAGTCTATTATAATAGACTCTGTATTGTTTTTATTCTATTAAAGTATTTGGAGGTCACCATGGAAGAAACAATTAATTTAAAAGAATTGTTTCAGACACTGAAAAAACGCCTTTGGTTAATTGGGCTAATTACAATGGTTGCTGCAATTATTAGTGCAGTTGTCAGTTTTTTTGTTTTAACACCAATTTATGAATCAAAAACGCAGATACTTGTTAACCAAGCGAAGTCTGATCAACAATTATACAACGCAAATGAAGTACAAACGAATATCCAATTAATTAATACGTATAATGTTATTATTAAAAGCCCTGCGATTTTAGATAAAGTACAAACTGAATTAAATTTGGATGCTACAATTGATGAATTAAATGAACAAATTCAGGTAAGTAGCGCAAAGGATTCGCAAGTAGTTGAAATTACAGTTGAAGATCCATCACCACATGTCGCAGCTAAAATTGCTAATAAAACAGCAGAAGTGTTTCAAACTGAAATTTCTAAAATTATGAACATAGATAACGTAAGCATTTTATCGAAAGCAGAAGTAAAAGATGATGTATCGCCTGTGAAGCCGCAGCCATTATTAAATGTTGCCATTGCGATTGTTGTTGGCTTAATGATAGGTGTAGGGGTTGCGCTTTTACTTGAGTACTTAGATAATACGCTTAAAACAGAGCAAGATATTGAAAATATTCTTGAATTGCCTGTTATCGGTGTGATTACGAACATTAAAGATGTACCAAAAGTAACGAATACACGTCGAGCAGAATCAGTTACTCGATCAGCAAGAACGCGAGGTGAGACATTTGGCTCGTAAGAATAAAGAAAATAAAAATAATAAACTGTTAACGCTGCAGCGTCGTCTGCTTGCTCATAATAGTCCAAAAGACCCTATTGCTGAGCAGTATCGTACGATTCGTACGAACGTACAGTTTTCGAATGCAGATAATAACATTAAGTCAATTGTGTTAACATCAACTGGACCAGGGGAAGGGAAGTCTACGACTTCAGCGAACTTAGCTACTGTGTATGCGCAGCAAGATTTAAAAGTGTTATTAATTGATGCTGACTTGCGTAAACCAACGGCTCACTATACGTTCCGGTTAGAAAATCATGTTGGCTTCACAAATGTGTTAACAAAACAGTCAACATTAATGCAAGCGGTCCAACAATCAGAAGTGCCGAACTTGCACATTTTAACAAGCGGACCGATTCCGCCAAACCCAGCGGAATTGCTTTCCTCTAATTATATGAGTGAACTGTTAAAGGAAATGAAGCGTGAGTTTGATATGGTTATTTTTGATACACCGCCTGCGTTAGCAGTAACGGATGCACAAATTTTAGCTAATCAAGTAGACGGTACGATTCTTGTAGTAAGCAGTGGAAAGACGGATAAAGAAGCTGCTCAAAAAGCAAAAGAATTATTAATCAATGCAAACGGAAAGCTGCTAGGTGTTGTGTTGAACAACCGTAAAGTAGAAGAAGGAAGCAATTACTACTATTACTATGGTGTGTAAATTAGTGGTTTAAAAATAGCCCCTCTCGCAATCATTGCGAGAGGGGCTATTTTTAGTTAAGATTTAAATGTTCTTGCAGTGTAGTTGATAACTCTGTCCGTTCAGACTCTGGTACGTTGTAATAATACACACCGTTCATTTTTCCGCCTGTACCGTTTACTTGAATTTGTTCTAAGTTATGACGGGCTTCTTTGTAGTTTGCTTGAACTTCTTTCATTTCATCAAATGTTAAGTTCGTTTTGACATTGTCACCGATTGCATCGAGAATACTTCCGTAGTTTGTCAGTGATTTCATACTTG
This sequence comes from Priestia megaterium, assembly GCA_008180335.1. Taxonomy (GTDB): domain Bacteria; phylum Bacillota; class Bacilli; order Bacillales; family Bacillaceae_H; genus Priestia; species Priestia megaterium_B. Next base: position 49,705 of record VTEF01000008.1, on the reverse strand, counting down.
CGCCTTCGTTAATAACGGCTTGAATGATTTGGCGCTGGCGTTCTTGGCGACCGAAGTCACCGCGTGGATCTTCATAGCGCATGCGAGAATATTTCAATGCGTTTTCGCCATTTAATTGTAAGGTACCTTTTTCAAAGTGATGGCCTTCATAGGTAAAGTCTAAGCTGTTGTTCACGGTTACACCGCCAACTGCATCGACAATGTCTTTAAAGCCTTCCATGTTTACTTGTACATAGTAGTCAATCGGTACATCTAAGAAATTCTCTACAGTTTTAATCGACATATCTACGCCACCAAATGCATAAGCATGGTTAATTTTATCTTTTGTACCTTTACCGATAATTTCTGTACGTGTATCACGCGGGATGCTGACCATTTTTACAGATTGTTTTTCAGGGTTCACTGTTAATAGAATCAATGAATCCGAACGTCCGCGATCTGCTCCGCGCTGGTCTACACCTAGCAGTAAGATTGAAAGCGGGTCTTTGTCTGAAAAGCTTACATTTTCAGCACGCTTTTCTGATTTTGTTCGATCTAGCGGTTCATGTGTACGGTTAAATGTATTGGCTACAGAGCTGTACACCGAAAATGCATATGCGCCTACACCGATAATAAGAAGTAGAATAATCGTAAGAGCAATTTTAAATCCTGTTTTCTTTTTTGATTTACGCTTTCTGCGTCTGCGTTCTTGTTCCATATTTGCGGTCTCTTCCTTTTCTATTTTGTCTTTTAGATAGTATGTGTCTTTCATCATATGACAAAATACACACTCATTCTTCCATTTTACCAAAAAAAATGACAGATTTAATCATTTTTTATAGAATCACTCCCAAATTATATTATAATAGGAGAGAAAAAGAAAGATATAGCAAGGGAGTTAGAATATGAAGGTTATTGTCAATGTTATGGCAGCTGTTGCACTGATTGCGACAATTGTAGCAGGAAAGCTTTATTGGAATTATCAAACACCAGAACGAGCAGAAGTGGCAACAAGTGCAAGTGCATCTAGCAGCAAGGCTCGCGGCGGCAGCTGGGAAGACTATGCTAGTAATCTACCGGAAGGAGTTGTCGAGAAGCTAGCAGACGCAAGTGAAACAGGAGAGCCGATGAAGCTTGTCATTGTCGGATCGCAATCTACGTCTAAAGGTGAAAATGGCTGGCCTGCTTTATTAACAGAGAAATTAGATGAAGCATACGGCGAAGCATTAGTAGATGTTGAAGTCTATGAGTACAAAGAGATGAATACGTTAGATTTTGTGCGCAGTGATACATACGAGGATATCGTTAAAGCCCAACCAGATGTATTGTTGTTTGAGCCGTTTTTATTAAATGATAATGGTGTTGTTGGCATTAAGAATACTCTTGAAAATTTAGATGTGATTATGACGCATGTTACAGACGAAGTTGAAGATGTTGTGACGATTCTTCAGCCGTCACAGCCGATTTATAATGCAGTTAATTATCCAGTAGAAGTCGAGGAGTTAGCAAGCTTTGCGAAAGAAAACAACTATGAATTTGTGAACCATTGGGAAGCTTGGCCAGATTATAAGTCTGAAGAGATTTTAGACTATTTATCTGAAGACCAGCGCCAGCCAAATAAAAAAGGCCACGAGACGTGGGCAGAGTTTTTAACCGAATATTTTGTAGCATCTTAAACCTGTCTTTATGACAGGTTTTTTTATAATCTCTTTTATTCTTTTATTTTGAGATATACGGATAAAAACTTACATATGTAGGAAATTGTCGACTTTTATTTGTTGAATATTCAGTTTTTTAGTTATATGATGAGTCTATATACTTAGTATAAAGGAAGTGATGTTGTATGATTGATATTCATCTGTCGCTTTTACCGAATATTAGAAAAGGTCCAAATGTTGCTGAAACTTTTTTAGAGATGAGTAAAACATTAATTGATCACGGCGTAACTGCTGTGGCTGCGACACCTTTTTATGATGGACAAGATCCCGAATTTGAGAAACACAATATTATCACCTATGTAGAAGCTGCAAATGAAACACTTCAACGCGCATCACTTCCTCTTCAGATTGTGCCTGGGCAGCGAGCACTCATTCACCCTAACTTGTATCGTTCGTATGAAAATAATCATTTGTTAACGATTAATGAGAACAGCAAGTATATGCTGCTGCAAATTCCAACGGATGATTTCTCTTCGTATATTGAATATGTGACCTATCAGCTTCAGCTCAGCGGTGTTATACCAATCATTAGTGAGCCAGAATGTCATTTTCATTTTGTCGCCAATCCTGACCGGTTATATAGATTGGTCAAGCGAGGAGTCATTGTTCAGCTGTCTTCAAGCAGTATCGTTGGTGAGAACGGGCGAAAAGCCAAGAAGGCTGCGCTGACATTTTTAACTAATGGATTAGCGCATGTAATTGCTTCAGGTGCTCATGCAGGTAATTACCGATCCTATTCTTTGCGAAAAGCGTATGATGTACTTAAAAAGCAGTATAGCTCTCAGGTGATGTATATGTTAATGGAAAACGCCGAAGCGATTATTAATGGCCAGAGTGTATATAAGGATCCACCTGAACGAGTGAAGAAAGAAAAGTTTCTAAGAATATTTTAGAGGTGATAACAAGCTTACTTGTATGAAAAAGGAATGTTAGGGGAAGTCTGTCACTTTTGACAGACTTTTTTACTTGGTTCGATATGCAGTATTTGAGATACTAATAGTGTGCTAGACTTTAAGGCAAGTGTGGTTTTGTATAAGGGAGAAGATAAAATGATTGATATTTACACATACATGATGCCAAAGACAAGTGGGAGCACGAAAGAGTTTCAAGAAGCAGCCAAGTTTTTAACAGATCAAGGTGTTAAAGTAGTCATGGCAGCACCGCATGAGACAGATTACTCACCTGTTTCAATGTATGTAGATGAAGCAAATCGTGTATTAGAGTCACAAGTTATCCCGTTAAAAGTCGTGTCTGGAAAGCGTGTTATGGTGAATGAGCGATTTATTCAAACAGCAAATCGCAGCTTTTTAACGATTAATGATACGAATAAATATATGTTGCTTGGTGTTCCACAAAAGGATAAGCCCACATATTTAGAGCATATTGTTTACGAATTGCAATTAGACGGCATTGTGCCGATTATTAGTGAACCTGAGCGTCATCCTTACTTTTTAGAAAATAAAGATGAATTGTATCAGCTTGTCAAGCAAGGAGCGATTGTACAGTTGGCTTCTGATAGTATAGTAGGGGCAAATGGCAAGAAGGAAAAGAAAGCAGCGTTTCAATTTATTGAGCATCAGTTAGCGCATGTGATTGCTTCTGGAGTTTCTATCGATACCTACCGTCATTATTCTTTGGATAAAGCGTATGAAGTGATTGTAAAAGCGTATAGCCAGGAAAAAGCAAAGATGTTTATGCAGAATGCAAAAGCAATTGTTGAAGGTGAAGGAATTCAAATGCTTCCGCCAGAACGCGTGAAAAAATCAAAATTTTTAGGGTTGTTTTAAGTGAAAGCCAGTTCAGATGAACTGGCTTTTTTATGTGGAAAGGGAGAATGACAAAATTTTGGCTGGCTAGTATATTTTTTCTCTTTTTAAGAAGAAAATGTCGAGAAAAACCCATAGTGAAAAGTTGCGAAACATCGTATGATAGAGGTAGAACCTTTGTAGAGGAGGAGAGTATAAGTGATTGATATTCATACGTACATATTGCCGAATATCGATAGTGGACCAAAGGAAGTGCAAGGCTTTTTAAACATGGCCAGGTCGCTTGTGAAGTGCGGGGTGACGTCGGTTGTAGCGACGCCGGTATTTGATTGTATGGATTCAACTTTTTCCCGGCACGAACTGTTTTTGTATGCCAGCGCAGCGAATGATTGGTTAGATGATTCGCTTATTCCTCTTCGCGTATTGCCAGGTCAGCTTATACCCGTTTCATCTCATCTGCTGCAGCATTATAAAGAAAAGCAGCTTCTTACTCTTAATCACACCGATAAATATTTATTGCTCTCATTGCCTAATGAAGATGTGTCTCCTTATCTTGAACAAGTACTCTATGACTTACAGCTCCAAGGGATTGTGCCGATTTTACAATCACCTGAATGCTATCCTGCGTTTCGCGATGACCCGGAGAAGTTATATGATTTAGTCAAACAAGGCGTGATTACGCAGCTGAATGCAGGAAGTATTTTAGGGTTAAACGGCAAAAAAGAACGAAAAGCCGCATTTACATTTATGAAGCATCGTCTCGCCCACGTCATTGCATCTGGTGCGAACGGAAAGAACTATTGGGATTATTCTTTGTCAAAGGCATACGATGTCATATCAGATGAATACGGAACTTCAAGGCTGTATACGTTTATGGAAAACGCCGAAGCTATCGTTGACGGGCGAGCGGTGCGCCGGGAAGAACCTGAAGCCTTTAGAAGAATGCGATTGTTTAAGTTATGGGCATAGAAAAAAGGCATGGCTGTCTGGCCATGTCTTTTTTGCTGCGTTTGTGATGAGTTTGTCAGCTTAATATCGGTATACTTTCCATTTTTTATCGTCTTTCATCATTAAAAATCTTACTTCTTCTCTTTTTCCATCATCAAAGATCAACTTGAAATCGACAACTGCTTTATCGCCGTTAATTTCTTCACGGATTACCTTATACTCATCAACTTCTGCCGACATCCCATCCAAATAGTAGCGGTGGGTAAGGTTGCTCATCATTTGATAACTGATCATACTCTCATCAAATACAAGTTCTGCTGCTTGGTCCCAGTCACTGTTTTTAGTATGAGTGATGAATTCTTCTGCGACTGCCGCAGGTGATTCTTTCCCGAAGCCATTTTCTCTAACAAACATAACGATAACAATGAAGGCGACAAAGGCTCCTAGCCACATCAACCGCTTTTTCTTTGATGCTTGTTTTATAGTGGCTTGATCTGGTCTTTTATGTTCAGAATTTGCATGAGCTACTGTGTTGTTTTCTTCTTTATTCTCTGTACGGTCACTGGATAATTTACTGCCGCAATGAACACAAAAGCGGCCTCCGCTTACAACTTTATGTCCGCAAGAACCACAATAATTTATTTCCATTTCCTATCTCCTCTATCTCGTTAGTAATGTTAATATGTATTTTTTATGGTAGATGCCAGCTTCGTCATTCGTTTTTTAGAAACACAGAAGCTAACGAGAGGTTATTAAACTATATAGTAAAAATATATCAGATTAAAGGGGGAAATAGAATAATAGTATTTTGTGGCTATGATAAAAAGACTATAAAATACTTGGTTTTTGTTTCAGTTTTAAAATGATTATTAATAGATAGGAAAATGAAACTTCAATTCGTGGGAATTACTGCCTGTTCAATCGGGATAAAATTAGTTCTTCAAATATCATGAAAGATCACTTCAGTCCAGCTAATAAATTGAAATTGAAAAAATTTTACATTCTTATAATTAGTACTGTATAGTACTAATTATGAAGACAAATCGATTTCGAGTGATTACAGTCGCCTCTGATCTGTTTATGGAGAAAGGGGTTGCGAATACGAGCATGGATGATGTTGTGTTAGCCAGCGGTGTTGCTAAATCAAACATCTATTATCATTTCAAAAGTAAGGAAGACTTGATTGTTTCGGTATTAGAACACCGAATTCAAGAGCTGCAGAGCATGGTGGAAGAGATTATCAATGCTCGCATGCCTGTATCTCAGCGCATTCAGCAAATTTACGAAACGTTCGCCCAAAAAATAGAAGAACGTGAATGCGTAGGGGGGTGTCCTATTTTATCGTTAATGTCAGTGCCGATAGACGAAGTAAAATTACGCAGCCAGCGCTTTTTTGAAGATCTCCAAGCAACCATTGAGAAGCTTTTGATGGAAGGGATTCAGTCAGGAGAGTTTAGGAAGGATGTGCCAGTTGCGCAAACGTCGGCTTTACTCTTGTCTGCGCTAGAAGGTGCTATTATGCTGGTGCAGACATCTGGCGATGTAACGGCTTTAAGCCGTACTGGAGAGACCATCGTGCACTTTTTGCAAGCTCAGTAAATTTAATTTTATGTAAAGCGATTTTTGCTTTACTTTTTTTTGAAGCTAACTAGTACTGTTCAGTTCTAAAAATAAGATGGTGGGGAGTTGTTTATTTATGAATCATTTAGTTGTTTATGCTCATCCAAATCCAAAAAGCTTTAATAGCGCGATTAAGACGACAGTGGAGACTGTGTTGAAGGAGCAAGAACATGAGGTTGTTGTAAGAGACCTCTATGAGATTGGGTTTAATCCCGTCCTAAGCGGAAGTGATTTTGCAGCTTTCAAAACAGGAATGAATTTTCCAGCCGATATTAAAACGGAGCAGGAGTATGTAACGTGGGCGGACGTTATTACGTTTATCTACCCGATCTGGTGGACGGGGCTGCCTGCGATTGCGAAAGGTTACGTTGATCGGATTTTTTCTTATGGGTTTGCTTATGCAGCAGATGGAAACGGAGGGTACCTTAAGCTGTTAGCCGGTAAAAAAGGAGTTATATTGAATACACAAGGTCATCCGGAAAACGTGTATGAAGAAATGGGCATGAAAGCGGCAATGGAGCACACTTCAGATAAGGGAATATTCGAGTTTTGCGGAATTGAATTAATCGAGCATAAGTTTTTTGGTTCTGTGCCTTTCGTTGATGACACAGCGCGAGCAGCGATGCTTAACGAGGTAAGAGACATTCTGCATCGTCATTTTGGCCAGAAATAGTTCCAGACTGTAAAAGGCAGAGAACTTCATGTAGTGACCTTGAAGGCCTGCAGAGATAATCTTCTTCTAATAAGAAATAATCGAAAGAATCGGGCTGCGGCGGCAGCTCTTTTTTCGATTATGCTAACAGGATCGGTTAGATGAAAATGGAAATTGTTAAATTGGAGATATGATGAAATGTTGTTTTGCTATATAATGTAAGATATATCCTTAAAGAAGGAGTCGTGGTGAAATTGCGCAGAAGAACATATGGAAGAAAGAAAAAAATGATTGATCGCCAATTTGATTGCCTTCATCCCCAGCAAGCGTTAGCAATGAGCTATGGCAGTGAAGCTCCTGTTCATTATTACGATATTCCTGAAACAGAAAGAAAAGAAAGAGTAGAATTAACTTCCGATCTTTGTGTGATCGATGAGGAACATTATTTTATTAGAGGCTGTATCGAAATTCCAGTTTTACATAGCAATGAAATATTTAGCTGGGATGTATGGGTCTCTTTAAGTGAGCACAATTTTGATCGAACAATTGAATTATGGAACACAAAAGGAGGAGAAGGCGAAGATCCTTATTTCGGGTGGCTTTCTACTTCACTTCCAGGTTACCCGGATACAGTAAATCTAAAAACAAATGTACATACAAGAGAAGTTGGGATAAGGCCATTTATTGAATTAGAACCAACCGATCACCCGTTAGCAATCGAGCAAAGAACGGGAATTGCCGTTAAAAGAGTCGCAGAAATAAAAGAAATCGTGACTAGATTTAATCAAGAAGACGATTTTGAATAGATATTAAGTAAGGATGGATCGCATTGAAAAAGATAATTTCAACCATTTTATTGTTAGCATTAGCTGTTATTTTTGTTATTGAAGAAAATCCATTTGAACAGCATACAGCAACTCAAAAAAACATGGGTGCTTCCTATGATGAAGTGATTTACTTTCCTGCTGATAAATACCCCGAAACGGCAGATCATATCGAGCAGGCTATTGAAGAAGGAGAGTCGGCTATTTGTACGATTGATCGCGATGGAGCAAAAGAAAATCGAAGTGAATCTTTAAGAGGAATCCCTACTAAAAAAGGATATGACAGAGACGAATTCCCGATGGCCATGTGTGAAGAGGGAGGAGCAGGAGCGGATATAGAGTATGTTACACCGTCGGATAATCGGGGCGCAGGGTCCTGGGTTTCTCATCAATTAGATGAATTTCCCGATGGCACAAGAGTGTTAATTGAAGTGGAATAAGCAATTTATTAGTACGGTCATGCTTGCTAGTCTTAGTGGCAAGTATGATGGAGGTATTAGTTCTCTAATGCAAGGAAAGATAGATAAAGCCCATATCAAAGATATGGGCTTCTTGTTTGTAAAATGCGTCTGTTTACTTTACACTTCCTGCTGATTTTGTAAAAGATGTTCATAGAATTTTGCTAGTGAAGTAGTAGCATATGGAATGAGCCATAGGAAACCTAGTCCAAGTGTTAACACACTTAGGATGGCCCAGCCGATAAAGCTTAAAAGCAAGAGGAAGTAAGACCATTTATGTCCATTCATCAGCTTTCTGCTTTCAGTAATAATCTGATTTGCTGAATAGTCAGGATTGTCTTTTAAGATATAGTAGGATTGTGAGTAAGCAATCCCTTTAATAATTCCAGGGACGATTAATAGCAGGAACCATAATAGTGTATAAATTGTCATTAAAATATAAACAGCTAATGATCTCACATAAAGTCCAAAGTTTAAAAAAGGCTTAAATAAATCTTTGATATGAACCTCTTCTTGTCTTACCATACCTAGAAATATCCAATAGTTGGCCATAATAAGAGGTGCAAGGAGCACTAAGAATATATTAGAAATGATTGATGCATATACATTATCAGTATTAACCCATTCTTCAAAACCGCCGCTTACCATAACCTCAAATGGAAACGATAATCCGCTATAAATTAAATAGGTAACAATCGTTAACAATACAGCGAATCCCCAGCGACCTTTTAATGATGCTTTTGCTTCTTTTTTGATTTCACGTATTTTCATCTGTTTTTCTCCTCCTCTAGATGATACAAATAGCAGATATAGTTAAACTATTTGTTTTGTTGTACATAAATTCTAATTTTGTATTAAATTAGATAAATAGTCAATATCTAAAATAATTTTCCATAAATAAATTACAATACAATGGATTAATAGTATTCGATATGAGAACGGGATAGAAATGGAGTGGAATCATTTGAAACCAAATTATAAAGAGTTGGGTTGGTCAGATAAAATGGGACCAAAATTAAGAGCATTAGTAGAGGAACAGCTCATTGAAGATTTACGAAAATACGAATTGATAGGAAATCAGTTTAAGTTTGACTGGTCTGAAAGCTGTATAGAAGGACATGATGCTGTCTACTTGGATGGGGAAGTGGAAAATTTCTCAGGAATAAAGGTGTTTAATGAAAAAGATGAACTCATTGCAGAGGGCTGGATGAAGTTTATACATGAACCAGCTGAAAACTTTTTTATTGCTTATTGGGAGTTTCTAAGTTTTTTTGAATTTGGGAAGGCAAGAAGCATGAAAGATAAAGTTGGAATTCCCCTTCATATTTTTAAGCGAATTCCTAAGAATAGTAGATTTAGATATAAAGATGAGGTAGTAGAATAACACCGCTTTATTTCTGATTATGTAATTTGAATAGAAAGAGACAGTTTAATTGAGTACAGAAGGGTATTTAAAGCATGCTATAGGTGAGCAACAAAAAAGAAAGCGTTCATTAGTAAAAGCCATCGTAGCACTAGGAACAGTTCTTACAATCCTGTTTGCTATTTTCGTTGTGTTTGGCCTCTATAGTTTTTTTACTTTATAAATACTTGCTTGAACCTGTTAAAAACAGCCCATTAAGAGTGGAACAAGCTTTTAATGGACTGTAAAGCTTTTGGTGGTGGAAGATTTCAAACTAATTATTCCAAAGCACCGATATGACGAGGGTTGCTAAAATAACAGCTAGAACAGCCAGTATCGAAAGGAAGATTTTAGTTCGCAGCCGAATAGAACTGAATCGGCTGTATAACTTGCTTATTAGATTGATTAGCAGTATAAAAATCGGAATTTGTATACATATCGCTAGTAAATCAACGCGAGTAAATGGTTTGCCAATGTAGCTGTCAACATAAAAATTAATTATAAAAAGCGTGCTAACTAAGATGAATTGGTAAATAAAAAAGATCATATAGTTCATAAATGATTTGCCCCATTCTGTAGCTCTTGCTGCTTGAAAATATAAATTCTTAGAGAAAAAATAAAATAATTTTTATTAAACAGCTCAAGTGTATAAACCATCATGTTTGCGCATGAATTTACCTTTTTAGTCTAAACAGATCATCAAGTTCTTTATAAAGAAAGACGTTCAGTACGCAGCAACAGAACCTTACTGAACGTCTTTTTTTAACCTATTTACCTGCATGTGATTGTCTGTAAAGGTTTCACTTTGCAGTGGAGGTAGATTGCGTATTTATTTTATTAATATAATTGTTTACTAGGAATGATGTCAGCTCTGCCGCACTCAAACCGCAGTTACACCTTTTTGACAAATTGAGATTTTAATTGCATCGCGCCGAAGCCGTCAATTTTGCAGTCGATATCATGGTCTCCTTCAACCAAGCGAATATTTTTAACTTTTGTCCCCATTTTTACGACGGATGAACTTCCTTTTACTTTCAGGTCTTTGATTACTGTTACAGAATCCCCATCGTTTAAGATATTTCCATTGGCATCTTTGATAATCTTTTGATTTTCACCGTGCTCAGTTTCACCTTCTAATGTCCATTCATGAGCACATTCTGGGCAAACAAAAAGGCTTCCATCTTCATACGTGTATTCTGAGTTACATTTTGGGCAATTTGGCAAATTAGACATTTTTTCATTTCCTCCATTCGTTATTGTTCATTCTAGTATGTAAGAATTTCTTTCTATTGTTTTTTACAAAAAAGATAGGGAGTTCTTTATATACTGCCATAATCTTCTCATATTAACAATCCTTCTTCCCACTTCTATTTACAGTAACGTTCATTTTTAAAGAGCGTTATTCTTTTTTGAATGATCTAATGCATTCAAGGTCATGAAATACATAAATCTAGACGAAGCCTCTGCAGCAAAATAGGCATGCATAGATATACATGCCAAATAAACAGACAAAAAGCTAGGACCGCAGACAGCAATCCATTAAAAAAAATTCTTATTAACTTTCTTCTTTCCGCTACCGATAAAGATTCTATAACATTCAAATTGAAAGGGGAAGAGGTGGCTAAAATAATAGGTTTTTGGCGATTTTCCCCATTTTGTACAAACAGTAATTGCTGAGGCTACCGGGATTGTTTTGAGAACATGACGATGTTTCTCTAAAGCATTGCCCCTATGCTGAAAAGAGATCAGTTATCTACATGGAATGTAATGAATTTTTTATTGAGGTGAGTGAATGAAAAAAATAAAAACATCAGGATCATTAGTTTTTCTAATGTTAGCGTTAGTTATGTTGCTACTCGTTTTGCCTATTGCAATTTCCGGTTATTATTTGTACGCGCAAATAACCGATAATTTAACGCAAATGGAAAGAGAACGGGTTCAGATTTCCAATCAAGCAACACAGAAGTTAATTCAGAAATTTGGAGATAGTTTGCTAGATGGCTTAACAACCAATTCCAATTGGGAAGATTTCCGTGTTGCAGTTGGTAATAACGATGTAAAGTGGATAAATGAAAACATTAATGTAGCAGTGGATATTGTTCCAAATGTTGATTTTATTGCGACTGCTGATTTCAATGGAAAGGTTCTCTCTCAAGCTGGAGATGTGAACGAGTTTACCGGAAGTGTAGCGGAGTTAAAAATCGCAGAACATTTAAAAATGAAAAATGATTTTTCAGGACTTGTTCAAACTTCTAAAGGTTTAGCTGTTATCGCTGTTTCAAACATTACAAATGAAGAGGGAAATGCTGAGCCGACAGGGATGATAATTTTCGGAAGGTTACTTGATGAAAAAGCGTTAGGCGAAATTAAGGAAACATTACGAGACGATATTGCATTGCTAACAACGAATGGAACGATGCTGTCTACGTCAAGTAAGGTTGGTAAAGAAGACCTTTCAAAGTATTTGTCTGATCGTGAACAAGAGAATGTCCAAGTATTTAAAACGTCTCAGTCAGGATCTGTTGATAGTGCGCAAATGATTACGTCCTTAAAAGATTTTACAGGGAAGTCGATTGGTGTTTTGTACAGTAATGAAATACAAGTGACGAGCACGGCGATAAAAAGTAACTTAATTAATACAAACCTGATGATAGGCGGTGTACTGATTATCATTTTGGTTATTCTTTCTGTTGTGGTTTTCAAGCGTATCATTACGCCAATTCAACAGCTGGTTAACATTTCAGAACAGATTTCAACAGGAGATCTTAGTAATGAGGTTAATCAAAAAGTAGCTAATCGCCGTGATGAGTTAGGCAAGTTAGGGCAAGCCATGAATGGCATGATCAGCAGTTTCCGCGGTCTTATTAAAGAAGTAGAAGAAGCAATTGAACATGTAGCTTCTTCCTCTGAACAACTTTCTGCTAGTTCCGAGGAGACAACAAAAGAAACACATCGAATTGCTGCAGCCATTCAAGAAATAGCGAGCGGTTCTGAAATTCAGCTGCAAGGAGCGACAGAATCCACAGAAGCAATAGAAGAGATGACAAAAGGAATTCAGCAAATTGCTGACACGGTCTCAAATGTCTCAGCTGATTCAACGAATGCGGAGAAAGAAATCATGCAAGGGAAACAAACCATTGTAGAAGCTGTTCAACAAATGGAGAATATCAATGATTCTTTCGAAGAGTCTGCTGAAGTGATTACACAATTAACGGAACGTTCCAAGGAAATCGGACAAATTGCTTTATTAATTACGACTATTTCTGATCAAACAAACTTGCTCGCTTTGAATGCGACAATCGAAGCTGCCAGAGCGGGAGAACAAGGAAAAGGCTTTGCAGTAGTAGCAGATGAGGTCCGGAGATTAGCCGAGCAAACAGCTGATTCTGCAAAGCAGGTTTCAGAGTTAATTGCCGTCATTCAAAGAGATTCTGTTTCTTCGGTTCAATCCATGGATAAAGTAAACAAAGAGGTTCATGAAGGTGTAAAACAAATCCATGAAGTCGGAAACGTGTTTGAAAAAATCCTTTTGACTGCTCAAAATGTTGCTGAGCAAACCCAAGAAGCTTCAGCTGTTTCCGAACAAATATCAGCGAGCACCCGACAAGTTGCCTCAACTGTGGAGACGATGGCTAAGATTGCAAAAAGTTCAGCTAGCTCTTCTCACAGTGTTGCGCAATCTGCTCAAGAGCAATTAGCTTCCATGGAGGAAAATGCTTCTTCTTCTGAATCATTAACTAACATGGCTCAAGAATTAAAAGGACTTATCGCTCAATTCAAACGTTCTTAAATGAAAAAATAATGTACATGTTGTCATGTCTATTGAGTAATTGATTCAAATCATTCAAAAATAGCAGAGTCTAATGTGAAAACTTCAGCATAATGGCAGGGCATCTCAAAAGCTTGCCAGTGTGCTGAAGTTTTTTAGTGAAATTTCATTTGCTAGCGGTTTTAGTAGCTTGATAAGTTTATCAAATATGTTAATTTGATTATCTGTCTGATTAAAAGAAGGAGCTATCGAAAAGCATAGCGAATATCCAATTATATACTTGTATGATGTCTGAAAGGGGAAGCAATTAAATGATCATCAAAGAATTTTTTATCGGCCTTTCGATTTTTACCTTCCTTTTGAGTCTGGGGATTTTTATTCGCGTATTCTTTATGCATAACCCTTCACGTTCATACTATTGGTTTGCAGGAATATATGCGGGGGGTATAGCAGTTGTTTTAATGTATTTTAACATTCCATACACAGGCGTTCGTTATGACATTTGGATTATTCCTCTCATTCTTTCATTTATTTATTTTGGACGCATTGCTGGTTGGATTACTTTAGCTTTTATTGTTATGATGCGAATTTTTTATATTGGTGGTTATTGGGAACCGCCCGTCGTTAATCTAGTGGGAGTTTCTATTTTGTTTACAATTTGTAAAACGTACTTTAAAAATCTGTCTGCGTTTAAAAGTATTTCGATTTATCTGATTATTCATGTAATGATGACTCGATTCATCGTAAACTTCTTTTCATTGCTGACATTGCCTATACTCAGTCAAATTCAAAGTGAAGTCTTTTCGTTTTTAGGGCTTTTAATCGGTCTTTTTTTGATCGAAGCTTATCATAAATTGTATCGCTTAATACAAGAACTAGATAGAATGAAGCAAGTCCAAACAACATGGAGGGAAGAGCTGAAGGAGACTGTACATGAGCTACAAGGGGGAATTTTTAAATTTAAGAAGGTAAATGACGACTTTATACATACTTTGTGTGATGGACAGTTTTATTACAAAAATGGGTTAAACCCTGAAGAAGTCATCGTAGGGAAAAAGTTGCGAAACCTGGATTCTTTCATTCTGCCTCCATATTTAGTTACTGAAATCACGAACTATTATGAACAAGCATGGGAAGGGAGGGAAGTCACGTTTGAACTGCCGTGGCTAAATGACAAAACTTTTGTTTTCGTCTCGCTTAGACCCATTATAAGAGAAGGAAAAGTTATTGAGGTTGTTGGCTCTACTGCCGATATAACAGAGCGAAAAAAGATGGAAGAGGAGTTAAGGGCAACGAAAGATCGATTGGAGTCATTCGTTCGCCATAATGTAGATGCCATCGTTCTTTATGATGTAGAGGGCCATGTTTTACAAGTCAACGAAGCCTATGAAAACATATTTGGATGGTCAGCTAAAGAAATTATCGGGAAAAAAGTACCTAGTGTACCTGATTATTTACTAAAACAAGTATCAGAAGATGTTCAGAAAATCATATCAGGGCGCTTCCTTACTTCTAGATTTGAAACAGTTAGCTATCGAAAAGATGGAAGGCTTATTGACGTATGTGTAACGCTTTCCCCGATTTTGGGTTCAAATGGAGAGGTGACGGCTTTATCAGCCATCATTAGAGATATCTCTGAAAGAAAACAAGCACAGGAAAAACTCCATCAATTAAATAGGCAACTGCAAGAAAGTGAAATGAAATATCGTGCCCTGTTTGAGAATGCAACGGATGCTATTTATTTATATGAATTGAACGAAGAGCAAATTCCAGTTAAATGCCTTGATGTAAACCCCGTTGCCTGTAAAAAGTTAAAATATAGCAAGGAAGAAATCACCTCAAGGTCACCAGATAGTCTTCATCCTCAATTCACTCAAGTTGCAGAAAGAATTGGGAAAGAGATTAGAAAAGGAAGGCGTTTTTTTATTTTCCAAAACGAGTATACGACCCAAAAAAAGGTCAAAAAGCATTCTGAGGTTAGCAGCCGTATTTTTACTTTGGATGGAAAAGAGGTGCTCCTTTGCATTTCACGAGATATTACGGAAAGAATCAAAACAGAAGAATTATTACGGAAATCAGAGAAACTTGCAGTTGTGGGACAATTAGCTACAGCGATTGCTCATGAAATCCGCAATCCGTTAACGACAATGAAAGGGTTTATGCAATTGCTAAAGTCAACGGAAAATAAGAGCAGTCAGCGTTACATCGATTTGATGCTTTCAGAAAGCAACCAAATAGAGAGGATTACGAATGAGTTTATGATGGTAGCTAAACCGCAGGCAGTGAAGGTTCAACCAAATGATATACATATGATAGTCGAACAGGTTGTGATTTTGCTTCAGCCTCAAGCAACGATGCATAATGTCCAAATTAGAACAGAGCTTGAAGCTGACATTCCTGTAATTGTTTGTGAAAAGAACCAGTTAAAGCAAGTGTTTATCAATATCTTAAAAAACGCAATTGAAGCGATGTCAGAAGGAGGAGAGGTTTGGATTCAAATTGCTAAACTCGATAATCATCAAGTCAATATTCGGTTTATCGATCAAGGGCGCGGAATTCCAAAGGAACGTATCCCCTATCTTGGAGAGCCTTTTTATAGCATCAAAGAAGAAGGAATTGGCTTAGGATTAACAATCTGTTATAAGATTGTTGAAACCCACCAAGGAAAGATCACGATCGAAAGTGAAGTCGATAAAGGAACAACAGTGGATGTTACTCTTCCTATCGGTTCGCTTTCTCAGCAAAGAATTCTTGAGGGAGAGGGAAGATGTTGATTTTTTGAATTGAAAATGAAATGTATATGAATGTCTTACATAGCTGAACTTAGTCGAATGATTGACAATTTTATTTCCAGATTATAAACTTATTCTAACTTAATAGAATCGTTTTCTAGGGTTCCGCGAATGATAAGATTCGGTCAGGTCCGAGAGAAAACATACAGCAATTGCTGTATACACGGAGGGATAAAAGCCCGGGAGATGTCTTACTAGATATTTTCCGGGCTTTTTTATTTGAGTAAATGTGATGTGAAAAAGAAAAAGAAAAAGACATAAATTTAATTAGTGTTAAGGAGAAAAGATATGATTCAATTTCAAACAAATGGCTTAGCTGTATTTGAGAGTGCGCTGCAGCAAACCACAAGTACAGTGGTAGAAACCGATCATTTTATACTAGTTGTAGACCCAAATTGGCTTCCTCATGAAATTAAGGAAATACAGCAATATGTAGCGAAAATACGAAATGGGAAAGAATTGTATTTGCTTTTTACACACGGGGATTTTGACCATATTATCGGATATGGTGCATTTCCTGATGCGAAGGTAATAGCAAGCAAAGGGCTGCAAAACCATCCAAATAAAAGCTATAAACTCGAGTTAATTCAGCAGTTTGATAATGACTATTACATAAGCAGACCATATCCGATTGCTTTTCCTAACGTAGATATTGTTATTGAAGAGGATGGTGAAACGTTAAAAATTGGTGATTATAGGTTGACCTTTTATTTATCACCCGGTCATACTCATGATGGATTATTTACTGTAATAGAACCAAGCGGTATATGGATTACTGGCGATTATTTATCGGATTTTGAGCTTCCATTAATCAGTGACGGTGCAAAAAACTATAATGAAACCCTTGAAAAAGCAGAAGAGATTTTACGTTCACATACTCTAAATGTACTCGTTCCCGGACATGGACAGATTGCTGAACAGAAAGAAGAAATGTTTAGGAGAATTAAGCTGTCGCGTGAATATCTTAATCGGTTAGTTCACGCTGTTAGGAAAGAAGACGAAGAAACGATAGCCGTTTTGGAACAAGAATTGCCGTTTCAGTCCAGTTTTACAGCAAAATGCCATACAAAAAATATTGCGATTATTCAAGATGAATATATAGAGGAGTACGAAAATGAAGATTGAAAATATTAACGAACTGGGCAATTCATTAGAAGTGGATAAGGACCATGTACTAAAAGAATTTCAAAAAGGTAGTTTACTTCCTATTAATTTGAAAGAACAAGAATACAAGTATGAGGTTCATGCATCTGTTGATGAAATGATTATAGCTTTCCAAGGTGATTTTGTACTTGAAACAGAAACAGAAAGCGTGACCGTTTCTGAAGGATCAATGATTACCGTGCCAAAAGGAGTTAAGCATCGCTTTGGATATGAAAGCAATGCCCTTATTTTAGTAGCGTTCGGGTAGGAAAGTTTTCTTAAGTCAATATTTCGAGTTGTTTATTTTGTTTCTCTAAAGGTAAAAAGCAATTAGGCTTTATTCATAGCAAAGAACGCTTT
The DNA here is from genome assembly GCA_008180335.1 of Priestia megaterium. Taxonomy (GTDB): domain Bacteria; phylum Bacillota; class Bacilli; order Bacillales; family Bacillaceae_H; genus Priestia; species Priestia megaterium_B. The sequence goes on along the minus strand of VTEF01000008.1, from coordinate 32,274 downwards.
ACATATTATAAGGCGTTCTTATTTATTATCTTCTATTCACTGATAGCAACCAAGAGGATGGAAGGATCGTGTAGATGGAGTTGTCACAATTAAAGCTCTTTTGGCTATTAACTAACGATCGTTTTACTTAATTTTTAATAAAAAACAGTTGAAAATAATTCATATTGCTCCTATGATATACTTATAAAGGTATAATGTCATAACATTATACAATCATGATATGTCAACGAGGGAAAAATGTCACAAATTTATCCCATATAACTCATCTTATGTTAAGGAACTCTTTTTTCAAGTTGAGAAGAAGAAGCGATTCGTGGAATCAAAAGTGGTTTTTACTTTGGAACTAACTATCTACATCCTAGGAAAGTTGGAGATGAATACTTTATGGCAAAAGGACATTTTCATGAACAAAGAGACCACATTGAATATTACTGGAGTATGTCAGAAAGAGTCTAGGGTTTAACCAGTAAACCTTCTTTAGAAACATGGTAAATATTTGTGATATAATGTCATAATGATATTATATCGAAAAAGAAGGAGTTGCATTATGAAACTAGATCACTCAAAAGGAGCGGCACCACTTTACTATCAATTAAAAGAAATCATACAAGATAAGATTGTTAGTGGGGAGTTTGAAGTTGGAAGCATCATACCTTCAGAGTTAGAACTGCAAAAACAATATAGCTTGAGCAGAATAACTGTAAGACAAGCTTTGAACGAATTAGTACAAGAAGGGTATTTAAACCGGCAAAGAGGTAAGGGAACGATTGTTCTTGGTGAGAAACTAATGAATGAACAGCTCGTGACCATCAAAAGTTTTACAGATGAAATGAATGAACGTGGATTAACTCCAGGCACATTAAGTGTAGCAATAGTATTACAAAAAGCAAATCAAGAAGTTGCCAAACAGCTAAAGATTTCTTTGGGTGAAGAAGTTTATAAAATTACGAGGGTTCGCACAGGAGATGGAGTACCAATTGTTGTTTTTAAAACGTATCTACCTAAAACAGTTTGTAAAGACGGCAATCTCTTTGAAACAACTGATTCCTTATACGAATCCTTAAGGGAAAGAGGAATAGTCATAAAAAAAACCCTGGATAAATATGAAGCAATTATAGCCAGTACTGAAATTAGTAGACTATTAGAAATCGACACTGGTTCTCCTTTATTAAAGAGGTCGAGAGTGTCTATTAGCAATGCTGGCAAGGTCGTGGAATTTACTAAAGCCTACTATAACGCAAGTCTGTATAGCTATAATATTGAACTACAGGATAAAGACTAACAGTTGTAAATAGTAAGAGCTGAGATATATTTTATCTAGAATATAAAATTTTATTGGTGAATTTTTATCGGATGGCCTTTGAGAAAGGCTCTCTTTTCACAAAAAATGAAAACGCTATCTATTTGTTGTTAGTTGAATCTTTGAGCATTTCTCCACTAAATGATGAAATAATCTGAACCGTTTCATCGTATGGTGGTGTAATTGTCTTAGGACTTAGGCGTTTTACTTAATTTATAAACAAGTAATTCAAGTGAAATACCAAAAAAAAGCATAATCTATGTAATTAGAATGGCAAGTGCTGTGAGTAGTTTTTATTTATTTAGATTAAGTTAAAGGTTGTTGTATCATTTTGCAATTGGATTAAAAAGAATTAAAAAAATAGTTTCAGGTAAACATTGAACGGCATCAGAAAAAGCTGAAGATTATCTTCAGCTTTATGATTTGGTCTAAGTTTTTTGGTTCGGACAATTACTTTACGTGTAGATTTAAAATAAAATTGGGGTGTTTGCAAAAAAGTAAGCAAAGCGTTGTAAAAGCCTGCCTTTAAGATACCGTTATTTTAAAACGTGTTATAAACGTTTTCACAGGTTTCGCCTGTTGGCTGATAAAAACAGTGAAGTTTATAACGTGAGACAAAAGGTTGATTATACCATTGCGGAGGACAATCGCCTGGTGGCCTAAAATACCATAAACTATATTTTGCAGGCCAAAATCTTTCCCCATTAATCACTCGACGGGCTAGGCGTTTTTCCTTTTCTCTTGCCCTTTGATAGAAATAACCATGTATAACAGCTTCAAATGCATGCGGTTGATGAATCATTTGTGGAATCGTGCGAAGGCCTTTAAAATCGGAGCAATTGGCTCTTATTCGATTAATTCCTACATTCCCGACAAGCAGCATGCCTTGTTCTCCTTCTCCTTCCGCTTCTGCTCTAAGCAATCTTGCTAAGAGTGCAATATCTGAATCTGTCGCCTTAACAACTGCCATACCTTCACCTCCACTGTATAATATTCCTTTTTAATTTGATTGATGACTATTATCATGAAGAAATTAGATGTTATCACATTGATTTACCTAGAGCTAAAGCTAAAAGGCGTTTTATCATTTCGTAGCCAAAAAGAATTTTTGGGAATAGTCCAATGGAATATTGAACTGCATAAGAAAAAGCTGAAGATTATCTTCAGCTTTTCTTGCTTTGTTTTAAGTTTTTCTGTTTCTAATGATTGCGTCATTTCTAAGTTAATATTTAGAATCAAAGACTGTCTTATCTTCTATAGATTTTGGTTGCGGCGACCAAAAGAATCAGCATAAGCAGCACGGCGGAAGTTTAAGACTGGATCTTCTGAACATTCAATTCCTTCAGGTACAATTGTTGGGTCGAACACAACATTTTCTTCTTGATCTTCTACTATATCAGTAATTGAAAGGTGTCCGATTACGATCGTTTCTCTGTCTTCTTGCCAAGCGACAGTAGAATCATTGGTTGGGTCTTCTTCTTGTCCGATTTGTACACACAGATTAAATCCGATTGGACCTTGTGCCAGTCTTTCTTCTAATTCTCCAGTGAGGTATTCTTGAGCGCGTTCTTCAGCTTCTTCTTTCGATAGCATTTGCACACCAGTATCAGGTACAAATTGATATCGAACAGCTTGGCGCTTTCCTTCTGCATTAATAAAATAAAATGCATGAATCGCGAAGTAATCAGCAGTTGCAAAGCTGGCTGGTGATTGAGCACTCTTAGCTACCATAAGTCCTGGTTTGCTTTCCGGATATTTTTCTAAAACAGCTTGTATTTTACTTTGGTCAGGCGCCCCAGTCGTTGGATCAGGTTTAAAAGATTGAAGCAATTCAATGAAAGCCTGCGGTGTTTTAGCAAAAAATATAGGGATCGTTACCGTAGCCATATTCGTAACGCTTCCGTCAGGTAATTGAAATTGTACAGCCATTCCTTTTACCGGCGCCAAAATATCGGCTACATGAGGATTTGGAGAGCCGTTGGAAAAACGTACAAGAGCAGGTACTGGAGTATTTTGCAAATGCGGTGCTGTAGTCATTGAACTAGCATTGCCATTAGGCGTGAAAACGGCACGATAGTAGCTTCCTTTTGCATGCGCGCGTCGATAACTAGGAAATTTCCCTACGGCACCTTCGATTGCATCGACAGCTTTTTTAGCTAGTTCAGGTTGTAAAATTTTTTTCGTATTCATTTCCTTCACCTCAGTTAAATTATTTAGTTGCAGGCTAAGCTTCGTTATCAATATGGATGCCTGCCAGATTGTTTATATATTATTCAAAATTAAATTGCGTACAATTTAATTTTGTAACTACATCATACATTGACAAAGTTTTTATGTCAAACAATAGGATTCACCGTAATTGTTGAATCACTGCGTAATAGGTTGAATTCTTAGTAAAGGCTATCATACAAGGCATGGAGATATGATCTGTTGTCTTGTTGAACGAAAAATTAAGAGACTTATTCACCAGTCATTCAAGTGTTAAAAAAGAAAGAATCAAGTGACAGGGTAAAGTGTATAAAAAAATATTCCTGTTCTATGTTTCGATTAATCTGCTTCTCAATCGTAGCAACTTTTTATGTTATTAATGCATCAATATTGTAAAAATATATCAAAAAACTGTTAATCAAGAATTTACAGCGCATTATGAACTGAAAAAAGCTAGCATGAATCTTGTGGCGTGAATGTATAGAAAAACAAATGACGTAGCGACAAGAAAAAATAGATAAAAGTAGAAGATTTGAATCCATTCACAATAATCTTATCGAGTCCAATTGTGAAATAGCATATATTTAGAGCCTGTTTTAATTAATCTTTTTCAAATAGTCTCTTTTATTGATGAAAAATCAGCATTTTCATTAACTATTTACAATGATTAAAAACTTTTTGAATACAGAAACGCCGCTTTTTAGATGAATTTTTAAAATAAGATTAAAAAAATAAAAATAAAAGTGTCCTTTTTCATATGGTGACTTGTCTAATTAGTGTAAAAGCAAAAAAATATCAAGCAATTAAAAATATAAGGAAGTGAGAAAGTGATTACTGATCATGAAGTACAGGCAGCCAAGAATGGGGATAAAGAAGCTTTTATTCGGCTTATCCGTTTAGTAGAACAGCCTTTGTTTCAGACTGCCAAAGCTATCGTTAGAAATGACGAAGATACTGCTGATACTCTTCAAGAAACGATTTTGAAAGCTTATAAATCGATTCATCAGCTTAGGGAATCAACTTATTTTAAAACTTGGATTTTTAGAATCCTGATCAATGAATGCAATACAATTCTTTCTAAGAGATCAAGAGTTATTCTTACGGATGATGGAGTCTCTTTTACAGAGCCTGTTTCAGATGAATATGAAGGTGTGTATCTAAGAGAAGCGCTTAACAGGATTAATTCTAAACAGCGGATTGTCATTATTCTGCATTATTTTCAAGACATGACATTAAAACAAATTGCTGAAACTTTAAGTTTGTCGGAAAGCGCAGTTAAGAAATGGCTAAAACAAGCCAAGCTTGAACTTTTTAAACAATTAAAATCTAGTGAGAGAGGATTGAACAACTATGAACCAATTTGATTTAAATAAACAGTTAAAAGAGGAAAAAGAAAATGAACAGATGATGTCTCCATTAGTTCGTGCAAAGCTTGATGAAACATATGAGGCAATCCGAAATATGCCTAATGAATCATCAACTAACGTTCACCGTTTAAGACGACGTAAAATACTATCTGTTACAGCAGCAGGGCTTATTTTAGGAGCAGGCTTATTTTCATCAGCTTTTATATCACCGACAATGGCAGAGACAATAAAAAAAGTACCATTATTAGGTGATGTATTTCTGTCGCTTGAAGATGATTTAGGATTAAAGTATGCGGGAGAGAAAGGATTTATTAAAGCGGTTGAAAGTGAAAATACGTTTAAAGATGTAACACTAAATGCAAGTGAAGTAGTATACGATGGGACACGTGCTGCGTTTTTAGTAAACGTAGATGGAGTCAATATAAAAGATGGCAAAGTACTAGCAGGGAACAAAAGTAGAAAAATAACAGATCTTGTTAAAGATATTTTTATTGAAGTCAATGGAAAGAATCAATCTGTTTCTTATCAACCGGCTGGGGAAAACTATCCGAATGCACTTATTCTTCAAATACCAGAAGGAATGGGGGGAGACTTGTCTAGTGAAGAATCTCTTCCAAATGAATTCGCTGCGAAATTAAAAATCGCTTTTGAAGGGGTTGATCATATGTTTGAGCTAAACGTACCTGTTCAAAGAACTGTATCAGAGATTGCGCATGCTCAACCTGTTGCAACTAAAACAACAGGAAAAGCAACGTTTTCAGTTTCTGAGATAACAGCTACGCCTATTACAACACATGTTGCAGCAAGATATGAAGAAAAAGGTTTCAAATTCTCGGCATCTCGACCTCTTAAAGTAGCGGTTTATGATGAAAAGGGAAAACAATTAACCCAATTAGAATCAGTCGGTGAACTAGATGAAGATTCTTATACGCTTGACATTAACTATGTTTCTAATAGAGAGTTACCTAAATCACTAATCTTAAAACCATATATTGATAAAAATGAATCAAGATTAGCAGAAGGAAACGAAGCAATGGAAGAACTAGAATTAAAAATCAATTTACCAAAGCAAAAGTAAATAGAGTTAGTAATGGGTTTTCCTTCATTTAGAGTTTAAAAGAAAAATCATGAAACTATATACAGTAAAGCTCATGTCTAATAAAGATATGGGCTTTTTGTAAGAGGAGCTAGATAAATATGTTATAAAATGAAAATTCATACAAGGAGCAATAATGGTGAGTAAAGCAATTTTTATCTTTTTGTTAGCTGGAGTAGCTGAGATTGGCGGAGGTTATCTTATTTGGCAATGGATACGTGAGGGAGCATCTATGTGGTTAGGCTTCATGAGTGGGGCAGCTTTGGTTTTGTATGGCATTCTCATTACATGGCAGGCATTTCCTAAGTTTGGACGTGTATACGCTGTGTACGGTGGTGTGTTCATTATAGTGAGCTTACTTTGGTGGTGGGTTGATAAAAAGAATCCAGCTATATATGATTGGCTTAGCGGTCTCATTTGCTTAATTGGTGTGGTTATTTTGTGGCCAAGAAATTAATCCAAGCATAGTGTCAGCCTTATCTCGATTCAACCAATAGTAAAACCCCCACTTGAAGGTTGCTAAGTGGGGGGGTACTGCTCATACATTTAGATTGTTCGTCTCCCTTTATTTTGGTAATACTTCAAATGCTAGCAACTGAGTTACTTGATTTTGGTTAAAATTATCATCTGAGACTAGAACTAAACTGTCATGTCCATTTGAAAGTTTTGGTCCCCAAGCAATTCCTTCGATGTTGTCCACTTTCGGTAAATCTAATGTTGTTAAATCAAGAACGAGTCGCTTTTTAGCAGGTTTAAATTTTTTTCCTTGTAGTGAATCCATCCTACGGATATCAGTTGCTCCGCGTGTATCCATTTCATAGATACGAATATAATTTTTAAATGTCCCATCCGCACCTTGAACGCCAGAACGTTCAACCGTCAGCAATTTATGTTTGTTCACTGCCAAAATTTCTGATATGCCATTATCCGCGAACTTGCCTGGACCCGGCTCTGCTGGAATCGCATCAACAGGGTATGCATATTGTGCGCGTACTTTTCCGTTGCGGTCATATTGGGTAATGCGTGAAAATGCCCCAGTATCTGTGGTAGGAACAGATCCATCCTGGTACAAAGGTCCTTCCATAGAAGTCCATAACGACTTGCCGTCCTTTGAAAATGTAAGGCCTTCGAAAGTTAAGTTATTGCGCGGTCCCATCTCTTGTTCTGGCATCATCTTAAATTGTTCGGTTAAAGGCAAGGTAGACAAGTATTCCCCGTCTGCAGTTGCATGTCTTACAAAAGGATTTAAGCTAAGCGAACGGCTTCCTTCGCTTGTATACCAAATGCTTCCGTCTTTTGGATCGACACGTATCGATTCAAAGTCAGGCACTTCGCCACCTTGAGTGGCATATTGCGTCTGATTAGGGTAGGTTGTCCCGTCAGCCTGCTTTAAAAAATGTACCTCGTTCAGTGCAACTGAATTAAAATCCTTATGATCATAGTTTAGTTGAGCTGTATAAAAACGTGCAGAATTGTTATCTGATCTGTCGTCGCTTATCATTACCCACGCATCCTGTTTAGAATTGTAAGCAAGTCCTGAAATTCCTCCTACAATGGTATCTTGAAAAGTTTGTTTAAAAGGAATTCTTTGTTCGCCAATCAGTTTTAGACTTCCAACAGCATGTCTTTCCTTTGCGTGACGTTCATGATGTTTTTTTTCAGATAGTTGAACAGTTGCTCCTTTGCTGTCTTCAGCTGCACTTGCAGTAGAAGATACAGCTAAAAAGGAACTTAATGCAGCAATACTTAAGACGTTAAAATACTTGGCCAACTTTCGTTTCTTCATAATGACCTCCCGGATTTTAAAAAGTGAGATAGACATCTATAAGATAACAGTCAGACATGAATTTTTGTTTAAGATAGCATTAATCCATTGTAAAGCTTTTGCTATTGATCGATTATTTAGTATTTCTTTTTAGCAAAAATTTTCAGTTATGCAAGATAAATTTTTGTAAATTTTTTATATGAATTATCTGAATCTTATGATACTATATAACTAGAATTATGAAGGATAAACTTCTTTATCTTATTAAAGTGAAGGATATAATACGTCTTGAGGTTAGGAGGTTGCTATGATTCAGTCTTATCTTGACTCCAAAAAGTCTGATATTTACCAAACGTATCGCGATCTGCATGAACTGGCAGAACCGAGCGGGCAAGAAGTGAAAACATCTGCTTATCTACAGCAAAAGCTGGCTGAAGCAGGATATCAAATTCAAGCGTTTTCAGGGCATCATGGATTTATTGCCGATTTAGCAGGAGTGTCTTCTGAAATAATTGCAATCAGAGCAGATATGGATGCAGTTGTTCAATATGTCGATGGCGTGTTAAAAGCGAATCATTCTTGCGGGCATGATGCGCATAGCACGATGTTAGTGCATACAGCGTTAACATTAGCTGATTTAAAAATTGTGCCTCAAAAAACGATCCGTTTTATTTTTCAACCAGCAGAAGAAACAGGAACAGGCGCTGTTGAGATGATCAAAGACGGGGTGCTTGAAGGAGTAACGGAGCTGTACGGCATTCATGTAAGGCCGGAATGGGAAGTTGATAAAAAGATGGCAGCTCCTGTTATTTTGCATGGTTCTTCAGTGACGCTGCACGGCAAAATTCACGGACTGCAAGCTCATGCATCTCGACCGGAGCTCGGAAGAAATGCAATTGAAGCTGCAGCTCAAGTGATTCAGGTGCTGCAAGGGATTCGCTTAGAGGCAGAGCGTGATTATTCTGTGAAAATGACGAAGCTGCATGCAGGTACAGACAGTACAAACGTGATTCCAGATGAAGCGGTATTCGCACTTGACCTTCGCGCTGCGACAAACAGCGGCATGGAAGAGTTAAAGAAGCGAACGGTGCATGTGCTTGAACGTGTATCAGCTTTAACTGAAACAACGATTGACTGGGAGTGGGAAGGCCATACATATGCGGCTGTTGTGAATGAACGAGTCATAAACCGGACAAAAGAAGCAATCAAAGCGGTTTTAGGGCCAGGCGGGTTAGCTCCTGCCTGTGAAACAAAAGGCGCAGAGGACTTTCATTTTTATTCAGCACACTATCCACATGTAGCTTCAACCATGATTGGACTTGGGTGCGGGTTAAAGCATGGGCTTCATCATCCGCAAATGACGTTTGATTTAGAAGCACTAGTTTACGGCACGCATATTTTAACGAAAACAGCTTTGCTCGCTTCTCAAACAGACTTCCAGCAGTGAGGAAAGAAAAGCTGAAAGGAGGGGGATTATTGAACTCTCATCATTTTGAACAGGTAGTGAAAGAAAAGTTTCAAACTTTATCAGCTGGACAAAAGAAAGTCGCTGAGTATTTGATAAATCACTTAGAAGAAGCAGCGTTTCAGACGGCAGTTCAGATCGGCCGCGAATCCGGTGTCAGTGAGACGACAGTGATTCGCTTGGCATATTCCCTTGGGTTTCAAAGTTTTTCACAGATGGAGGAATCGATTCAACAGCGAATCATGGTAAGCAGCTCAGTTCAAAATGAAAAGAATGATCAAGATCCGCTTGAACGTGTGCTTTCAAATGAAGTGAAAATATTAAAACAGCTAACACAGCCGAGCAATGTCGAAAACATTTGGAAAGCAGTTGATGTGTTAGTAGCTGCGGATCAAGTGGTGATTGCTGGATACCGAAGTTCCTATGGCGCCGCTCATTGGTTTTCACTCATGTTAACAACGTTACGCGAAAATGTAAGACTGATTTCACAACCAGGCGAGTTTCATGAAGTGCTTTGTGATTTAACGCCAAATTCCGCAGTGGTCGTGCTTTCGTTTCCGAGGTACGTAGAAGAAGCAATAGATATTGCCCGCTACGCAGAGCAATACAATGTTTCTGTGATTGCAGTAACCGACCGGTTGTTGTCGCCTGTCAGTGAGTTAGCGGATGTGACGCTGATTACAGAAACAAATGTGGAATCCGGCTTTAATTCAATTGCACCAATTATTAGTTTGCTAGATTTGGTGTTAACCGGGTTTCAAGTGCGTGATCCGGAACGCGTGCAAAAACGGCAGCAAAAACTCGAACAGCTATATTCCTATCATCAGACCTATATGGAGTAGAACGAGGTGTACAGATGAAGACAAATACTATTGAAAACAGAGCGGTTCAGATCCGGCTTATTGAAGATCCGGCTGAACTTGCACAAGTAAAAGAACTAGAGCGTACCGTATGGGCAGGCGAAGAACCGGTACCGGTTGAGCTAATGATTGCAACGATTAAAAATGGCGGGCTCGTACTCGGTGCTTTTGTTGAAGACAAGCTTGTCGGGTTTCAATATTCATTCCCAGGCTTTGACGGACAGCAAGTCTATCTTTGTTCACACAGCCTTGGAATTCTAGAAGGATACCGAAGCTACGGGATTGGTGAGAAATTAAAATGGGCGCAACGAGAAGAAGCGAAGAAGAAAGGCTACGATCTCATTGCATGGACGTACAACCCGCTTGAAACTGCTAATGCGAATTTAAATATTCGAAAGCTGGGCGGTGTATGTGCACAATACAAAGCAAACTACTACGGAGAGATGAATGATATTTTAAATGCAGGCATTCCATCTGACCGCTTTGTCGTGCACTGGTGGGTAAACAGCGAACGTGTTGCAGCAAAAGCAAACAAACAGCTTCACGAGCGCACTGTTAAAGAAGATGCTCTTTTATTAAACATTGATCTAAATGAACAAGATCTACCTGTACCGAAAGCAGTTAAGGCAGAAGCAGGGAAAGAGGAATTATTTGTGCCTGTTCCTGCTTATTATCAAAAATTGAAAGCAGAGAATCCGGAGCTTGCGCTAGAGTGGCGGTTAAAAACGCGTGAAGCGTTTGAACGCACGGTGAACGATGGCTATGAGGTAACGGATTTTGTAAAAACAGCCGGTGATATTCATTATTATGTCGTCACCAAAAAGTAGGGGAAAACAGGGGGGAAAATGATGGAGATTCAACATATTATTTTACGACATGTGAAAATGGAGTTATTAGAGCCATTTAAAACAAGTGTATTTACCGAAACGCATAAAGAGTTTATTTTAGTAGAAATTCAAGGAAAAAACGGATTATCGGGCTGGGCGGAGTCTGTTGCTTCACCTGAGCCTTATTATAAAGAAGAAACATTAAAAACAAACTGGCATATCATGGAGGATTTCTTAATTCCATTGCTGCTGCAAAACCCGGTGTCTCATCCGGAACAGCTGAAGAAATTATTTGAGCCGATCCGCGGGAACACAATGGCCAAAGCAGCACTTGAAGGCGCAATGTGGGATTTATATGCCAGAACATTGGAACAGCCGCTTGCAAAAGTGTTAGGCGGTACGAAAGAAAAAATCGATGTCGGTGTAAGTTTAGGAATTAAAGATTCAGAGACAGAACTGTTAAAAGCAGTTGAAAAACACTGCGAGGAAGGCTACAAACGCATTAAGCTAAAAGTGAAACCAGGCTGGGATCTTGATATTTTAAAAGCAGTGCGAAAGCATTTTCCTGATATCTCGTTAATGGCTGACGCAAACTCAGCATATACGCTTGCTGATACGGACCGGTTAAAAGCATTTGATGAGTTTAACTTAACAATGATTGAACAGCCGCTTGCATATGATGATATTATCGACCATGCCAAGCTGCAAAGACAAATTGAAACGCCGCTATGCTTGGATGAAAGCATTTACACTGTAGAAGATGCAAGACATGCAATCGAACTTGGAAGCTGCAAAATCATTAATATTAAAATTGGACGAGTTGGAGGATTGCATGAGTCAAAACTCATTCATGATTTATGTAAAGTTCACGGTGTTCCGGTATGGTGCGGCGGAATGCTTGAAGCAGGAGTAGGGCGCGCGCATAATGTTGCCATTACGGCGCTTGACAACTTTACGCTGCCTGGTGATACATCAGCATCTTCGCGTTATTTCGATGCCGATATCACCGATCCGGCGATTACAGTCGAAAATGGTACAATTACGATTCCACAAACACCGGGAATTGGATTTGAGCCAAATCGCAAACGGATTGAAGAGCGTACGTATTACAGTAAACTATATAAACTATAAGGGTAGGGGGAGTTGCATTTGAATAACGTTCCAGCAAAGAAGACGAAAGAAAGTGTTCAACAATATGCAAAAAGTGATTATGTAAGGTTTATCATTCCGTCTTTAATCGGGATGATCCTCTTTATGATTCCGGTCCCGTTTGAAGATGGAATGACAGTACCCGTTGCATTTTTAGCGAATATATTAGGCGGTTGGCTGGAGAATTATATCGCAGCAATCGCAACAATCTTAATGGGAATTACATTTGTCGGAAGTTGTTTGGCAAAGTGGGTACAGCCTTCTTGGATGATAAAGTCACCGTTTTGGTCAAACTTGTTTCAGGTAACGCCGCCATTCTTCATTGCACGTGCACTTGGGTTTCTCTTTGCTGCAATGGTTTTATTTGAAGTAGGTCCTTCGTTTATTTGGTCAGAAAACACAGGAGGCTTTTTACTAACAGGATTAGTTCCTGTGTTGCTGACGACATTTTTACTTGCTGGTTTGTTTTTACCGCTATTGTTAGATTTTGGTTTACTCGATCTGTGTGGAGTGTTATTCGCAAAAATGATGCGGCCGGTATTTAAGTTACCGGGACGTTCTTCAATGGATTGCTTGGCTTCTTGGCTTGGAGACGGGACAATTGGAGTCTTTTTAACGAGCAAGCAGTATGAAGACGGATATTACACAGAACGCGAGGCTGCTGTCATTAGTACAACGTTCTCAGTAGTGTCGATTACGTTTTCAATTGTTGTTATTACAGAAATTGGATTAGCTCACATGTTTGTGCCGTATTATTTAACGATTGTTGGAGTAGGACTTGTGTTAGCGGTTGTGATGCCCCGTATCCCGCCGCTTTCAAAAAAGAAAGATACGTATTTTAAAGAAATTGAGCACGAAGATGAAAAGTTTGTACCAGCTGGACATACACCTTTGCAGTGGGGAGCAGTAAAAGCGATTGAGCAGGCGCGAAAAAACCGCAGCTTCTCTGCATTTATGCAAAATGGTGTGAAAAACGTACTTGATATGTGGTTAGCCGTTATTCCAGTCGTAATGGCAATTGGGACAATTTCGTTAATTATTGCTGAGTACACGCCGTTTTTTGAATGGATTGGTGCACCATTTGTTCCATTGTTGTCATTGATGCAAATACCGGAAGCTACTGAAGCATCTGTTTCGATTTTAGTCGGATTTGCCGATATGTTTTTACCGGCAATTTTAAGCGGAGGCATTGAAAGCGAAATGACGCGCTTTATTATTGCGTGTTTATCAGTAACACAGCTTGTGTATATGTCGGAAGTCGGCGGATTAATTTTAGGATCAAAGCTGCCGATTAATGTGAAAGACTTAGTGCTTATCTTTTTACTGCGAACAGCAATTGCCTTGCCGCTGATTGTATTAGTTGCTCATCTGTTATTTTAAATGAAAGCCCTTTACTTCTTTGTTGGAGTAAGGGGTTTTTTGATAGATGGCATAGGATATTTGTTAAATTTAAGAAATAAAAAAGAGATGATGAATTGCTAGTGCAATGATCGATATGCAGGGTTGGATACGGAGTTCTTGAATAGATGAAATAATCACACCGATAACGTTAAGAGTTGGACTTTTTAACTGAATTTTATTACAAATTTGTCATACAATGTATTTCTTTTTACTTATTTTTCTAGTTCTTCCTTCTCATTTCCAAGGTTTTCTCTTCTTTTTTATATAACAGTGCCGATATTCTTAGGGAGGGGGGGAATTTCCTATCCCAACTAAATAGATAAAGGGGAGAAAAGTGTGAGGCGTTTGTTAATGTTGGTATTAGCAGTTTGGTTTGTAGTTCCATTTAGTGTTCAAGCAGGAGTAATTGGCGGTGATCCATCCGTTGTTCCCGGTCAGTGGCATGTAGGAGATACGCCGTCTTACGTTGATCCGGCAAAACCGCCAATTGTATTTATCCACGGGTTTAACAGCTCATCCAAAACATGGTGGGAAGAAAATGATATGTATCAAACAGCTTATGAAAATGGCTATCAAACGGCATTTGTCGATGTTCATCCAGATAAAAACATGTGGACAAATGGTCCATTGCTTGCAACAAAACTTCGTGAAATTTATGACCATTTCGGAGAGAAAAAGCTTGTCGTAGTGGCACATAGTAAAGGGGGCATTGATACACAAAATGCGCTCGTTCATCAAGGAGCATATCCGTATGTATCCAATCTTATTACATTATCAACTCCGCATCATGGCTCACAACTTGCAGACCTTGCCTACAGCAATTGGACAAGCTGGCTTTCAGGGATCTTAGGCAGTCAAAATGATGCCATTTATTCTCTTCAAACAGGCTATATGAAACACTATCGTACAGAAACGGATTCTCATGCAAATGTATATCGTAATCCGATTTATACGTTTGGAGGGACAAGCTGGGGAAGCTTTGGTTCTCCACTTTATTTTGGCGGCATGTATTTAAATTCGCATGGACAAAACGATGGTGCTGTGACGATCACAAGCTCTCGCTTACCGTATGCTACAGAAGTTCGCATCGGGGAATGGGATCATTTAAACATTATAAAAGGCAGTTCAACCTTCGCATTATTTAAACCGTATCTCACAAATGTACCAGCTGCTTCATTTTCAGCAGCCGGCGTAAGTACAAGCCTTGATGCAGAAGAAAATATTGATGACAGCAGCGCTATTTACCGAGGCGGCGAGTTTACAAACGAAGCGACTCAAACATTTACGATTGAAGAAGGGACAAAACAAATTAATGTAGACTGGTTAAGTGATCAAAAGATGGATCAGGTTCAGCTAGTCAGCCCATCTGGCAAAACATATACAAAATCGGTTCACTCAATTGATGAAGGAGTCTTTAAAGGAGCGCATCATCATATGTTCCAACTCAATGCACCAGAAGCAGGGACGTGGAAAGTAGAAGCGAAGCATGCAAAAGCTGCCTACTTTTTAAATGTAAATATCACAAGCCCGTTAAATAGTGATGTTCAGCTTAACACGATTACTCCGTCTTCAATGGAAGTTGTTCACACCAATAACATCCAGCAAATTGATGCGAATGTTAAAATCAAGAAAAACGGCAAAGTCATTCACAAACAACAGAAAAAGATGAACAAAAAGCAAAAGATTGCTGCCTCTCTTACAGAAGAAGGTGTTCATAACATCACAGTTGATGTCAAAGGAAAAACGAAAAACGGCAAACCTTTTGAACGTACGATTGTAAAATCTGTCTACGTAGATGGAAATGGAAAGGTTTATAAATGAGAAGCAAAAAAGATCATATGGCAAAAAGCCATGTGATCTTTTTTATTTCCTGCGCTTTAGATATTCCCAGGATTCATTTTAATCTTTCTATATTATAACGCTCGTTTTTCAGATGTCCTTACTTTTTGTTCGACTTCTTTATTTTTCTTCGCTGGAGAGAGATGCACTTCTCCTTGAAGGCCTTTATACGTAGAATAACACATAATAAGCATTAACACTGCCAACGGTACGGCTGCTGCTACGAGTGCAGCTTGCAAGCCCGCCAGGCCTCCAGTTACAATCAAAACAGCTGAGATCGCAGCGATGACAATTCCCCAAATAATTTTCGTCGGATGAGAAGGGTGGGGGTTGCCATTTTCACTAATCATACCTAATACAAAAACAGCTGAGTTGGCAGAAGTGATAAAGAAAACAAGTACGAGTACCATAGCTAAGATACTTAGGAATGAAGCCATAGGAAAATACTCGAAAAACTTAAACAAGGCCGATGTCACATCTGTTGAAACAGCAGTGGCAAGTGCTGTTTCACCCATATTTTGAATTAAATGAATAGCTGATCCTCCCATAACAGCAAACCAGAAGAAAGATCCAAGCACAGGGATAAATATAGCTCCCATCATAAATTCTTTAATCGTTCTGCCTTTTGATATTCTGGCTACGAAACTACCGACAAGCGGCGCCCAAGCAATCCACCAGCCGAAATAAAACAACGTCCAGCTCGCAATCCAGGAACCGTCATTATAAGGTTCGGTCCTAAACGACATACTTACAAAGTTTTGAACGTAATCGCCAATTCCTTGGAAGAAGATTTTAAAAATCGTTTGTGTCGGTCCAAGAAAGAGAACAAAGCCTAATAAAGCAAAAGCGAGCAGCATATTCAGGTTGGATAAATGCTTCATCGCTCCTTGCAGACCGGAAATTGTAGAGGCAACATAAATAATTGTTACAACCGCGATAATAATGACTTGGGTGCTAATGTTTACCGGCAGACCCCAAAGGGCATTTATTCCACTGTTGACCTGTAAAGTACCAAAGCCGAGTGATGTTGCAATCCCAATGACAATCGAGAGGATGACAAGGACATCGATTGCTTTGCCGATAGGACCTTTGATTTTGTCGCCTATTAACGGATAAAAAACGGAACTTAATGAAGATGGCAGCTTTTTTCTGAACTGGAAAAATGCTAAGGAAACGCCTACAAGCGCATAACAGGCCCAAGCGGAAACGCCCCAATGCAGATAGACAAATTGCATCGCAAGCTTCGCCGATTCTTCAGAGGATGCTTTTCCGAAAGGTGGATCAATATAGTAAGAAACAGGCTCAGCTACGCCCCAAAATACAAGACTGATTCCAATAGAAGCACTGAAAAGCATCCCAACCCATGTAGAGGTTTTATATTCAGGGCGATCGTTATCGTCACCTAAACGGATATGTCCAAACTTTGACATTCCTATATACATACAGAACGCAAAGAAAGTAAAAACACTTCCAAGAATAAACCAACCTAAATTATTATAAATAAAATTAAGTGATGAATTAGAAAAGCTTTCTAGTTGCTCGGGCATAAATACACCAACACTGATTAAGGCAAAACTAATCGCCAAAGATGTATAAAAGACTGCTTTTTTACTATTCATGCAATCACTCCTTAATAATTAGTTGAAAAGAAGTTCAACAATAAAAAACGGAATTGATGTAAGCGGTTACTTTTTTAGGGAGACAAATAGAAAATGGTTTCTCTATTAGTCCTCGAATCTATTTCGAAGACTAATAGATGAGATATAGTTTATTAGATTCAAAAATTACCACGGAATCGATTGGTTATTGTACAGATATATCTGTACACGAAAGGATGGAGGCGATCATCTCTGTCACTCGATCTCCCACTTCGGAAGTAGAAGCTGTTCCATTCATATCCGGCGTTAGCACTTGATCTTCTAACAGAAGCTGCTCAATTGCTTCAAGAACAACTTTTCCATACGCTTCATATCCGAAGAAGTCGAGCATTTGGCTTGCTGACCAAATCGCTGCAAGCGGATTAGCAAGCCCTTTTCCTGCAATGTCAGGAGCTGATCCATGAATGGGCTCAAACATGGAAGGGAAGTCTCTTTCAGGATTAATATTTGCTCCTGCAGCAAGACCGATGCCGCCAGCGAGTGCTGCGCCTAAATCTGTTAAAATATCACCAAATAAATTCGATGTTACAACGACTTCAAAACGCTTTGGGTCTTTAATCATCAGCATCGCTGCTGCATCTACAAGATAGGCAGCTGTTTCGACTTCAGGGTACTCTAAGCTCACTTCGTCAAACACCTGATCCCAGAAAACCATTGAGTAATTAAGGGCATTCCCTTTAGAGATGCTTGTCAGTGATCTGCCTTCTTTTTTGGCTGTTTCAAATGCGTAGCGAATGATTCGTTCTGTGCCTTTTCGGGAAAATACACTGTTTTGCAAAACGACTTCATGTTCTTGTCCTTTAAACAGCCAGTCTCCTGCGCCTGCATATTCGCCTTCGCTATTTTCGCGAATGAACAGCATATCAATGTCTTCACGTCTCACATCGACAAGCGGCAAGTGAGCTCCTTTTAACAGCGTCACAGGGCGGATATTAACGTATTGGTCAAAGCTTTTGCGGATTTTCAACAACAAATCCCACAGTGAAACGTGATCAGGGACGCCAGGAAAACCAACTGCTCCTAAATAAATGGCATCAAATTCTTTCAGTTGTTCAATTCCATCATCATCCATCATCTTTCCGTTTTTTGAATAAAACTCGCATCCCCAAGGAAAGTAGGTCAAATCAAATTGAAACCCTGAATCCAGTTCAGCTATTTTATTTAATACTTTGATCCCTTCATGAATCACTTCAGGGCCGATACCGTCTCCAGCGATAACCGCTATTTTAAATTGCTTCATTATCATACCCTCATTTTCAACTTTGGTTCCAAACGACTAATTTCATTTCAGTCATTTCTTCCAACGCGTATTTTATTCCTTCACGACCCGTCCCGCTTTCTTTTACACCGCCATATGGCATTTGATCAACACGGTAGGTTGGCACATCATTAATAATGACGCCGCCCACATGCAATGCTTGTGAAGCGTATAAAGCATTTTTCACATTGTTTGTGTAAATGCCTGCCTGTAATCCGAAGCGAGAGTCATTCACTTGCTCAATTGCTTCTTCAATTGAATGAACTTTATTTACAATGACAATCGGTGCAAAGGCTTCCTGACAAGATACTTTTAATGAATGGTCCGCATTTGTAATAATAGTTGGTTCAAGAACACCATTTTGCAGTTTGCCGCCTGTTGTAATTGTCGCATTGCTGCTTTTTGTTTCCTCAATCCAGCCGAGTACACGTTCAGCTTCTCCTTTTGAAATTAATGCGGAAATATATGTCTTGGGATCAAGTGGATCACCGATTTTTAACTTCTTCGCTGCTTCCGTGAACTTCGTAACGAATTCTTCATACACATCTTCATGTGCATACACGCGCTGCAACGAAATACATACTTGCCCTTGATTTGAGAAAGCCCCCATGATGCAGCGGTCAATAATTTGATCGATATCAATGTCTTTATCAATAATTAATGCCGAGTTTGAACCAAGCTCAAGAGTCGTCTTTTTCAAGCCAGCTTTATTGCGGATGCCGATGCCGACGCTTGGGCTGCCTGTGAATGTGACCATGCTTACGCGATCGTCTTCTACAATAGCTTCCCCAACTACACTGCCGGGCCCGGTTACCACGTTTAATACGCCTGGTGGAAGACCGGCTTCTTCAAAAATTTCTGCAATAAAGAGAGCAGATAAGGGAGTTTGTGAAGCTGGCTTTAAGACAATGGTATTGCCAGCTGCAATTGCCGGTCCGACTTTATGAGCGACAAGGTTCATTGGGAAGTTAAACGGCGTGATTGCTCCAATGACTCCAATTGGCTCTCTTAAAGTGTAACCGATTCGCCCGACGCCGCCAACAGCTGCATCAAAAGGAATCGTTTCGCCGTGAATTCTTTTTGCTTCTTCAGCTGAAAATTTATACGTTTCAATCGTTCTTGCCACTTCTGCCTTTGCAAACATAATCGGCTTGGCAGATTCGCGAGTGATAATTTCAGCTGCTTCATCTGCTTTCTTTATTAATAGCGCCACAACTTTTTCTAAAATTTCCGCTCGCTGATACGCCGGCATTTTCGCCATTACACCGCGTGTGTTGTAGGCAGCAGCTATTGCCTGCAAAACCTGCACCTTATTTGCCATCGCAATTTGAGCGATTTCTTCCTGAGAATAAGGGGAGTATAGCGCAGCATATTTCGCTGTTTCTACTTTTTCACCATTAATTATTAAAAACTGTTTTGTCGATTTTGTTTCATTCACTAATTTACTCATTGAGGGCCTCCAATACCATTTCATGAAATTGTACAATTGCTGTTTCAGAAGATGAATATACTCCCTTGTTAAATGCACGAGATCGGAAGCCGATTTGTTCCAATTCTACAAGCTCTACATCTTCCTGACGCACTTGTTCAGCAAAAGCAACTAAGTCTTTTTCTTCTTGAGTCAAATTTTCATCGCGGAAATAGTACGTATAAACAGCCAGCGTTGTTTCATGATCAATCGGCAGCATTTGAATGGTTGCCATATTGCCAGGACCAGGGTAAATGGTTAACATTAAGTTTGGCCACAGCCAGAAGAAAGATCCGCCTTGCATTTCGGCTTGATTTAAATCGACTGTTCCATAATTTTTATCCGGTTTAACGATTGATCCTTGAAGTGAATAATTCTCACAGGTAATGATTTGATAATCATTCATGTCAAGTGCTGCAACGAAGCTTGGGTGAGCTACATGACAGTGGTCACATTCTAAATAATTATCAATAAACGATTTCCAGTTCGCTTTGATCACCCGTGTTTTCTGGCTTGTTCTTTTTAATTCACTTAAAAACGGATATTTACTTAGCCGATCGAAGAAATCGCCATAAGATTCGCTAAGTGGCTTTGCATTATCATCCAAATTGACAAAGATTAAAGATTCCAAGATTTCCATACGGACTGAGCGTAAACAAGCGTCTTTTACACATGCTGCATCTTCACCTCTAAAGTTCGGCGCTTTATTTAATTTCCCGTCCAATTTGAATGTCCATCCGTGGTATCCGCATTGAAAAATCTTTTTCTTGCCTGACTCACTTTTTTCAAGCTTTGTTGCACGATGGGGACAGACATTATAAAAAGCTCGGATGACTTCATCTTGGCCGCGAGTTACGATAATCGGTTCTTTCGCTACTTCAGCCGTGAAGAAAGCACCTGGTTTTTCCAGCTGGCTGACATGTCCCACAAGCTGCCAAGATTTAGAGAATACAAGATTCATTTCTTTTTCAAGTACTTTCGGGTCCGTATATTTGTCATAGGTCAACGTTCTTTCAAACGTCCGATTCGATGCATTTTGAACTTTGTTATAAGCCATTTCTCATTCTCCTTCATAAATAAATGATTAGTAAGCGCTTGCTAGGAAAGAAAAAATTTTTTGATGAACTTTTTGAGTAGTGATTGAGCAGCCTGTTGAATGATCCGACTGTTCATTGAGTCATCCGGCTTGAACAGATTTGCAAGTAAAAGGTTTAACATCCACTTTAATGGAATCTGTTGGACAGCCGTCAAKAGCATCTTCCAAATCTTCTTCCAGTTCATCCGGCACTTCAGTTGTCCCTTTGTTGTCATCAAGAATTGCAAAAGCAATTCCTTCATCGTTGTAATCAAAAATTTCTGGCGCCGTTGCTCCGCATGCCCCGCAAGCAATGCAAGTATCCTGGTCAACTACTGTATACTTAGCCATGTAGTTTCCTCCTTATCTCTTATTTGCGTTAATCAAACAGTTGAGCTGCTTTTTTCTTTTTCTCCCATAATGCTTGTGCTGTGAAGAGGCTGAACCTTCGCGCTCGGATCAATATATACTTTTGCGTTGCTCACAGCTGTCGGTGCTTCACCGAAACCGCTTGCAATTAGTTTCACTTTACCTTCGTACGTGCAAATATCTCCTGCTGCGTATATACCTTTGATGTTTGTTTCCATTCTGGAGTTGACAACGATTGAGTTGCTTTCGATTTCAAGCCCCCAGTCTTTAATCGGGCCGAGTGATGAAACGAAGCCGTAATTGACAAGAACATCATCAACTTCGATTTCGAGCGGCTCTTTGCTTTTTGCTTCTGTCACAACTACTTTTTCAATTTTTTTATCTCCAATCAATTGGGCAGGTACGTAGGGCGTTAAAATTTCTACGTTTGACTGTTTCAGCTGTTCCACACTATGCTCATGGGCACGGAATTTGTCTCTTCGGTGAATAATCGTTACTTTTGCAGCTATCGGCTCAAGCATAAGAGCCCAGTCAACGGCTGAATCACCACCGCCAAACACAACTACTTTTTTTCCAGCAAATTGATTCAAATCCTGTACAAAATAATGAAGGTTAGTGTTTTCGAATTTGTCTTCTCCTTCAATTTTCATCTTTCTCGGCTGGAATGCCCCGTTTCCAGCAGTGATAATAACCGCTTTTGTATAGTGAGTTTCTTCATTTGTTGTAACCGCAAATTTTCCATCAACTGTACGAACGATGCTCTCTACTGATTGTTCGAGGCAGATTGTTGTTTCAAATTGATTCACTTGCTCTAGTAATTGATCAACCAGTTTCTGTGCTCGGACTTTTGGAAAACCTGCAATATCATAAATATATTTTTCAGGGTACAAAGCAGACAGCTGTCCGCCGAGCTGAGGAAGGCTTTCAATAATTTTCACCGATGCCTGGCGCATTCCTGCATAAAAAGCGGCAAACAAGCCAACCGGTCCTCCTCCAATAATAGTGATGTCAAAAACCTCATGTGTTTTCTCCATTTTATTCCTCCCTAAATTTCTTTACTTTTGGAATCCGGATTCTTTAATAGTGTAAAAAGTGCATTAATATGACATGCTTATGTTAAAGCCTGTCGATTTTATATACTTGCAATTAATGTGCCAACTTTTTAAAATGTTGAAAATACAGCGAAAAATCAGATTTTTATGAAAGCGCAATCATTTTTGAGTTATAATCAACTCAAAATATGAAGAGATAGGAACCGAAAACAACTCATTCCCTTTTTGAAGGAGAGGATCATACTATGAAAAACCCTAATGTAACAGGCAATTTTGAGATGACACTGCCAACTCTTTTAAAAATTCTCGATCATTCTTCAGATGAAATTTTCGTTCTCGACGGCGAACAAAGGATTCTTTATGTTAATCAGGCATGTGAGCGTCATTATGGGCTGAAGCCGACCGATGTCATCGGCAAATACAATGTCGACTTATTTGAAAAAGGCTACTGGAAACCGTCCATCGTTCCAGTAGTGTATAAAAGAAAAAAGCCTTGCTACATGAAGCAGCAGACTCATATCGGAGCTGAGCTGATGACATCCGCTGTTCCGCTCTTGAATGATAAAGGGGAAATCGAACTTGTCGTCATCACATCGACTGAATCTCAGACGTATAAAATGGTAAAAGCAAATGATAGAAGTGATGAGTCAAAAACCACTCACGATGATGAAGCAGGACAAATCGTTACCAACAGCCAAAAAATCAAGCGAATTCTAACGTTTTGTGAAAAAGTGGCGCCAACTGATTCAACAATTTTAATTCAAGGAGAATCAGGAACAGGAAAAGGTGTGCTCGCTCATTTCATTCACCGGATCAGCAAGCGAAAAAGCAGCTCGTTCCTGACGATTAACTGTGCAGCCATTCCGGAAGAGCTGCTCGAATCGGAGCTATTTGGCTATTCAAAAGGTGCATTTACCGGCGCAAGCAAAAGTGGAAAACCGGGATTGATCGAAGTGGCGAACGGGGGAACTGTCTTTCTTGATGAAATCGGAGAAATGCCGCTCGCTCTGCAGGCAAAGCTTTTACAAGTTATCCAGGATAAACAGTTTATTCCTATCGGAGGCAGCGAGGTGAAAAAAGTCGATATCCGCATCATCGCTGCAACGAATCGGAATTTAATTGAAATGGTCAACGATAAAAGATTCCGAGAAGATTTATTTTATCGCTTGAATGTAATCGACGTTCATCTGCCGCCGCTGCGTGAGCGGAAAGAAGATATCATTCCGCTCACATATAACTTTTTAAATAAGTTCAATAAAAAATATCATGAAAACAAAGTCATCTCGGAAGACTGTCTTAACATATTGCTCCATTATGCTTGGCCCGGTAATGTCCGCCAGCTCGAAAACTTGATTGAACGTTTAGTCGTCATCAGCGACTCGATTATCCAGAAAGAAGATTTGCCGGATATAATCACCGACAGCGTCGAGCAAGTCACCCAAATTGCTTTCTCTACTTCGCTCGATAAAACCATTGACGAAACGAAGCGGCTCTTAATCAGAAAATCGTACCAAACATACAAATCATCCAGGAAAGTCGCGAAAGATCTCGGTATCAGCCAGACGAAAGCCTCAAAACTAATTCGAGAGTACTGTCAGGATTTCCTGAATAACTGAGCGCTTTCGGCTTTCTCAGCAGTTTAGGCGCTTGAGGTCAGCTAACTTGAAACGATAAATCTTTGACTCCAGCGGGAACTCGATTGACTCAGATACAAGCACTAACATTGTGTATGAGCTAGTGAATCAAAAAAGCCGAGTATCAATCCCTGTTCCACTCGCTGATTCAGAAGTGCATAACGTGAGAAGAGCATACGTTCATAAAAGCAAGTATGGTAAAAAGCATCTTTATAAAGGTGCTTTTTTTATGGAGCAAAAAACATGTGCAGACCAGGTTTTCTAGAGAGTGTAAAAAATTTTAGAACTGTTGATTAGTAGAAAACAAGAAGAATACGAGAGTTTTAGAAATGAAAATAAGGTTATAAAGCAGTAAATTCACTGTATTAATTTGTAGGACTTTTTACTTTTTGTGAAATAATAACTGTAAAAATAGTCACAAAAAAGAGAGGAATTTCCTATTCAGTTATAGAGCGTTCAATTCTATACTATAAATTATTGGAAATTTCCAGTTCGAACGGAGGTGTGATCAATGGATTTTGGAAAAATACTAGCAGGTTTGGCGCAGACAATTTCCAGTCAGGCAGCGGAGGTAGAAGAAAAGATTCAGCGGCTTGAAACAGCAAAACAAAACATTGAAGAAGAGAAGAAAATTTCAATGCAGGAGATTAAGCTCGTGCTTCAGCCTGAATTGGGAGACGGCTGGAAAGGTGAGCGCTCCATCGAATTTGAACAAGATCGCCATGAGGCGTATGAAGAGATTAAGACAATCATTATGACGGACTATGAAGATTATATCTCAGACATTCGTTTGAAAATTACAGCCCTTGATTTGCAAAGAGCTGCATTAAGTGCAGCGAGCGGATTGGCTAATGAAGCAGGAGAACTTCTTGATAAAGGTGAGAGTGCCGCAGAAGCACTTAGCAGTAAAATCGATCACATTAAAAGGAGCTTAGTTTAATGGGGGTCATCAAGCTTAATCACGAAGCCGTGACAAGTCAATTAAAAAAGGTAAGCAATGCCAAAGGTGCGGTATCATTTTCAGCTTTAAGTGCAAGTGATATCGGAAAGAACACATTAGACATTACCCAAAAATGGCAGCAGCAAGAACAAGAGATTCAACAACTTATGACTGAATATATACAAATGCTGACAAAAAGCATTGAAGATACACAAGCAAATGTAGATTTATTGAAACAGCAAGATGAAGCTATGGCAAGAAGCTAATTAGAAAGAGAGGAGCCGGTTCATTGCAAAATGCAGTTTATGAAGCCAGTACACTTTTAAAAGCAGCCGATGAACGTGTACGTGCTTACCAGCAATTAGAACAGCAAATCATTCATCTGAAAGAAGCATTTAATGGAGTAGCGAATCTTGGCGACGAGTTTAAAGGACGAGGTGCGGATAATATTAAAAGCTTTTATGAAGGCCATGCAGCAGTAGCGAATCAGTGGCTGAACTTAATCCGTACTCAAATTGCGTTCTTTGAAAGCATTCCTATGCAAGTGGAAAGTGCTAATCTAAAAGGGCAGACTGTTGTAAATGTGTCATTACTTGAAACAGAGCTTGCTGTAAAGATTGAGCAGTCAAACGAAATGGTTGCTGAACAAAAAGCAGCGCTCACAAACATTTTTAATAACATCCAAGATATAATGAGTTTGAGTGCATTTTCAAGTGAAGCCTATAATCAATCGCTTCAGCAAGCAGATACAAAGCGTAAAAATACCATTGAAGCAGTTGAAACACTTGATCAGAATTTAGTGAGTGAATATGGTAAACTAGATACATACTATGAAACTGTTTCTGCCAATCAAAAAGCACTAATGGATGCAACGCGAAGCGGTGGTCACGCCGCTCCGATGTATTTTAGCGAAAAAGCTTACCATGCAAGCGGAGCGTTTCAAATTCAAAGCCGAACAAACAAACTCGCCGATACATATGTTGAACAAAAGAACCAGGAGCGGAAAGCATACGAGGATCGAATCAGTGTTTCTGAGTCTTTTGATTTTTCGGAGGTATGTGAAAACCCAGCAGCACAATCAAACAGAGTGTCAGAAGCATTAGATCAAGTAAAAGAATTTAGTGAAGACTCGATCGATTATTTAGCATCAATGGGTAAAAAGTCAGCCAATAGTTTCAAAGAAATCGGATCAGATGTTTGGGAAGGAATGCGTACACGCTCAGATAAGTGGAACGATTCCTGGTATGATTTCGGGAATTATATGACGATGGGGGCTTTTGATGGAACGGTGTCGTTCAAAGACGGTCTTGTAGAACGGTCAGACCAAAAGTTTGACTCTACCTATGACTTTCTTAACTATGCATCAGCCGGCCTTTTAGATATCGGAAATGAAGCAATCAATCCTGACGATCCGCTTTCGAAAGAACATTGGTTAAGCAGTGTCGGCTTGTTTTCAGCCTTCTTAGGCGGAATCAAACCGATTCGTGCAGCCAAACCAAGCGCAAAAGTCAATCCCGTTCATCAAACGGGAAAACAACAAATATCAAGGCCATCTCCATCCCCTTCAAGGCCAGCGATTTCTTTGGTGGAAAAGTGGAAAGAAATTCTTTCTACGCCATTACTGAATCAAAATAATGTCGCAGTAGCAGGTGTGCCGAATGAGATGATCTCAAAGGTGGAGAAGGCTGAAAGACCGGTACCTGTTGAGAGCAGGGTGATTATTTCTAAGGGTATAGATAAAACTAGACCATCTTGGAGACAGTCTGAAATTGATGTAGGAAAAGAATATCCTGGATATCGTGACCAAGTATCATATAAGGAAGGTAATGAAGTAAGTCATGGCACTAAAAATAGTTCAAGACCAGATTTTTATATCGATGGTCATAGCATAGAAGTTAAGAATTATAAAGTGACTACATCTTCTGGTAGAAGTAACTTAATAAGAAATGTGTCAAAGCAAATAAATAAGCGGATAAGTGATTTACCTGAACACACAAAGCAATCTGTTATTATTGATGTTAGGGGTCAAAATGTCTCAAGGGATGTTTTAAGAGACATTAAACAAAAAATAAATGAAAGAACAAATGATGTAGCAGAAATAATTTTTAAAATGGATTAGAGGTGAAAGTTAGATGGCAGTAGGAATATTAGTAGATTGTTTTTATTACGAATTAGGTCATAGCGATTTTGTACATTCATTTTTTTCAACAATCTCCTATCATTTAGAAAAAGAAGGATGGGGTACAAAATATCCTTTAATGATGAATGAGTTGTATAATGACAAACTAAACTGGAATGATGTTTCTGTTGTAAAAGCTAATTTAATTGAAATTGAACAGGAATTATCAAAACACTCGCCGGAACAAGTTATATGGGATATTGATGACTTATCACAAAAACCACCGTGGGGGGATAAAATAAGTCCAAAAGTAACTAGTCTAGCGAATTATTTTGCAACAACTGATGGGAAAACATTTTTTGAAGTACTACGTACAGCATTTGATGTAGCAGAAGAAGATAAATGTGATTTAAAAATTCACAAACTATAATTTTTCTTAACCATGGGACACTATCCCATGGTTTTTTTACGATACGGAGTGCCGAATAAAACAATTTTTATTCAGATAATAGACTTAAACCTTGTAAGCCCTATATGATGTTTTAACCAATTCTTTAGTACGTACAATATCTTTAAAACGTATGCCCTATCTACTCTTTATTTTATTAAGCAAATAACCATAATATCATCAGTTACCACCATTTCTATTCTTCAAAGCCATACCTTCGCTTTCTCCTTGCCTTTTAAAATTTTTCGCAACTTTTACGTACATAGAACGATTACTATGGCAAGAGGACTACTCCACCTCAATTAACTCCTGAATGTCGATGTCTAACACTTTGCATACTGTTTCTAATGTTGATAGATAAACCCTGTCCACATTGTCTGAACATAGATGGCTGATTGTATTGGGCCGCAGCCCTGTCATTCGTGCCAATTCACGTTGTGAAAGGTCACGTTCTTTAAGGATTTCCTTGAGTTTAATTGATATTGGCATGGTAATTCCCTTCCTCTTCTTCATGTTACTTTTACGATACATCACAAATTTGTATCGGTAAAGGGGTTGAATGTATCGCTAAAGCCGCATACAATAAATTTATACTTAATATAGCGGCTAAGCGTTACGTTACGTTAATTGAGATTAGCGTAACGGAGGGGGAAACTATCATGAAAGTTATCGGATATATTCGAGTATCTACACGAGGACAAGCAAGGGATGGTTATAGTCTTGCTTACCAAGAAGATGAAATCAAAGCGTTTTGTCAGGCTCAAGGATACACACTTTTACGCTTGTTTAAGGATAAGGGTATCAGTGGGGCTAAAGTGGATGAAGAAGCGTTAGAAGTGGACAGATTAGGCTTTCAGGAGATGTTGGAGTATCTCTCCCACCATGAGGTGGATTATGTTGTCACATTGAACACAAGCCGATTATGGCGGTCAGACATTGTGAAAGTGTTAGTTCATCGAGAGTTGAAAAAGTATGGAGTAGACATTCGGAGCATTGAACAACCGCAATACAGTATCCATAAGAAAGACCCTAGCGACTTTTTAATCAATGGCTTAATGGAGTTATTAGACCAATATCAACGATTAGAAATCTCATTGAAGCTAGGGAGAGGGCGAAACAAGAAAGCCCAACAGGGCGGCTATGCAGGAGGAAATGTCGCATTAGGCTACAAAGTGAAGAAAGGTCAAAAAAGGCTTGTCATAGATGACAGACAGGCACAGACCGTACAAAGAGTGTTTGACTTAAAGGAACAGTATCCTTCATGGTCTTTAACTCAACTAGCGGAACAACTGAATGAAGAAGGACATCGAACAAAACAAGGAAAGTTGTTTACGAAAGTCCAGATCAAACGGATTTTAGATAGAAAAGCGTTTTATAGTGGGTTATACCGCTATGGAGACATAACAGCAAATGGCAAACATCAAGCCATTTTATAACGGTTAACAGATAGAGAATGGATAGGCTTTCGTACCCTTGCGAGTCTCTTGAGACTAACGCTCGACCTAAGGTTGCCGACATTCTCTGTCTTGCATTTACCGTTAAAATCTAAAATAGGGGTGAGGTTTTCTGATGAAAAGAGATAAGTATATTTATATAGGACTAGATTTACACAAGTTTCAACATACAGCGGTGATATTGAATTGTTGGAATGAAAAGCTAGGAGAAATGACGTTTCAAAATAAAACATCCATCTTTCCTAGTTTATTAGAATATGTAAATAGGTATCTTACAGAAGGTTTGACCCCTGTATTTGGATTAGAAGATGTGGGCGGTTATGGACGAGGTTTAGCGTTATATCTGATTGAACAAGGCTACAATGTAAAATTCGTTAATTCCTCTTTATCCAATGCAGAACGAAACAGCTATGCGATGACACAAAAGAATGATAGTTGGGACGCTCAATGTGTGGCAAGGGTTTTAATACGTGACCTACCGTATTTGCCTGTAGCTACACCATCCGATATTCACTGGATAATTGCACAACTTGTAGGCAGAAGAAACGCTTTAGTAAAAGCACAAACTGCTTTAAAGAACCAATTACACATCCAATTAAACTATCATTATCCAAGCTATAAGGATTTCTTTTCAGAAGTGGATGGCAAAACTGCTTTAGCCTTTTGGGAAAGCTATCCTTCACCTTCTCATTTGGAGGGGAAAACAATGGAAGGCTTACGAAAATTCTTACTAGAAGCGAGTAATAATGCTTGTTCAACAAGAAAAGCAGAACAGATACTATCACTTGTTCAAGCTGATGGTGAAGTAAAACGAGAATATCAGACAACAAGAGACTTTATCACTCAAAGCATGGTTCGAGATATCCGATTTAAGAAACAGGAAATCAAGAAGGTGGATAAAGAGTTAAAGCTAACTATTCAGACGCTAGGTATGCAGCTTGAAACCATGCCAGGGATTGATACCGTTACTTCATCCGCTTTAATTGCGGAAATCGGTGACATTCATCGGTTCGCTAACTCAGATAAACTCGCAAGATATGCAGGGATAGCACCAATTAGAATGGGTTCGGGCGGTAAGGAAACGATGAAGAAAACGAAACAAGGCAATCGAAAGCTATATGAAACCTTTTACAACCTAGCTGTTCAACAAGTTCAAGTATGTAAAGGAAGTAAAATTCCTCGTAATCGTGTGTTTTACGCATACTATAATCAGAAGCTAAGTGAAGGGAAATCCAAGTCACAAGCTCTTCTCTGCATTATGAGAAGATTGGTCAGAATAATCTATGGTATGATGAAAAATAAAACGGCATATATCATGCCAGATCAAGTTGATACAAAAGCGAGTTAACTAATAAGGATGGTGGTTGAATAAACTACCATCCTTTTATAAAGTACTTATTTAGATATTCCTAAGGGTACGGGTAATGGTATTACAAAAGACGAATATAAAAATTTGAGGAAAAAGACACCAAGTAACGATGTAAGAAAAATGGTTAATCCAGATGGTCCTAAAGTAGACCCGGTATACGGGTATGAAGTTGATAAGTTTGAAGCAAACCATATTGTTTCAATGAAAGAAATAACTAAAATGGATGGATTTAGTAGGTTAACTAGAGAACAACAAATAGAAATTCTAAATCTAAAAGATAATTTTGTTGGTCTTGGAAAATCTTCGAATGCATCTAAGGGAGCTCATAGTTGGGCTGATTGGAAAGGACATTCTAAGATGGGAGAGGTTCCTGTTAATGTTAGAATGGAAATGCTAGAAAAAGAGAAACAAGCTAGAGAAGCTCTAAAAATAGCTATAGAAGAGAGGTTGAAGAAATGAAGAAATTTGAAAAGATTATTATGGGCAAAACCATAATAGTGACTGCCGAAAAAGAATTAGAACCTCAAATAGAAATTTTGTTTGCTATATTAGAACAGGTAGACCGTAATAAATTAATTCATGGATTCTCTTTACAAGTTGGTTGGTCCGTCTATTATTTACAAGAGAGAGAAACCGGGAATTTTATATTGACTACTCCTGATTACTCTAGAAATCCATTTGAAGATATAACAGAAGATTTAACTTTAGCATTGTGGGTACAACTAGAACAAGCTCATTTTTTGAGAAAGATAAATGTCGATGGTTCATCAATAAAATTTAGTGATAAAATCATACTTTCTAAAGGTGTACTAGAACTCGAGAAAATATATTTACAAAGAAATGGAGATGTTGAAAAAGGAGATTCAGGTTGGTATATAGGTCCTATAGAGGATGATAATACTACAGAGTTGTATGCTCTATATGCTTATCAACTACTAAAAATTAAACCAGAGATCATACAAGTTCTTGCTTTACCAAATGACTATATGGTTGTTTTTGAAGGTAATGAAATAAAAGCAGTATTAAACGAAAATGATGTAGATGTTTTTAAAGACTCTTTATAGATTTTATTTACGGAGATCTTAAGTTACACAACTAAACTATACAGGAAGTAAAACATTGAATAAAGCACTTGATTGTCTACTAATGGCAACAAGTGCTTTTTGTTTTTTGTGAGAAATTTATGCATTGGACAACAAAAAAAAGATTGTATGAAATTCATAGCTCATGAAGGTAGTACCATCAAGGCATTCTGTTTTAGTACTGTGTTTATGAAAATAATGAGATAAATAGGCGAGATGACATTTTACATGTCAAGAGGACTTATGATACTGCAAAACCCACAAACTAAAGACAATGACAAAGCTCGTAATGCTAAAGGTGGTAACGATACGGCTACATAAAGATAGTGAATAATAAAAAGTGAAGATTTTTGAGTGAGACAATAAGAATGTGATTTGTTTGAGAATCGAAAGCTCATGATGGTTGTACCATCATGGAGTATCGTTTTAATACTTGGATAGTAAGAAAAGTACGATAATTAGGCGAGATGACATTTTATATGGTAGGGGTAGTTATGACATGGATTGGCTAACAAACTAACGACAATGACAAAGCTCGTGGCGATAACCAATGGGTAACGTAAAGAGGTGCTTTTTTATTGTATAAGAAAATCAACTTATGGTTGTATTTTTACAAGAGACGGTCGTATAATACTCGCTATTCGTTAAAAAACGTTACGAAAATTACAATTTATGTAACGGGAGGGTGAAAAGTTGAACGTTGTTGGGTATATACGAGTCTCGACTCAAGGGCAAGCAAGAGATGGATATAGCTTGAAATATCAAGAAGACGAAATTAAAGCGTATTGTGAAGAACAAGGCTTGAAACTGATACATATTTTTAGAGATGAAGGAATTAGTGGTGCCAAACTGAATGAAGAAGCATTGGAAATAGACAGGGTGGGCTTACAGGAGATGTTGGCTCACCTTTCGTCTGTCCAAGTAGAGCATGTGGTGGTGCTGAACACGAGCCGATTATGGCGGTCAGACATTGTAAAGGTGTTGATACAACGAGAGCTAAAGAAATATTGCTGTGATATTAAAAGCATAGAACAGCCATTTTACAGTATTCACAAAAAAGACCCAAACGAT
>VTEF01000007.1 GCA_008180335.1 Priestia megaterium | reverse complement strand
AAGCCCCCCTCAAGATGAGATTTCCCATAGCGCAAGCTAGTAAGATCCCTGAAAGATGATCAGGTTGATAGGTCAGAGGTGGAAGCACGGCGACGTGTGTAGCTGACTGATACTAATCGATCGAGGACTTAACCAAAATAGAAAAGCGAAGGCGACTGTTTAATTGTGAAAGACGTTGGATCTTCTGGCAGGGAAACCGTTCTTTGGTTTCACAGGCAGAAGTGAAACGGCCGAACAATTAGGAGCCGTAGCTGGACAACGAAAAGTGTAGCAAGCTCGTTCATATTCATAGGGCATTGGAGCTCCTGAGAAGAAACCGCTCTTTGGTTTCGCAGGAAGGGGTGAAATGACCGTAGAATATAGCTTGCGAAACTGGACAATGAAAAGCGCAACAAACTCAGCAGCTGTTATCTAGTTTTGAAAGAACAAAACTTCCATAAAAAAGTATTGCTTTTTTAAAAAAATCATGTATAATATATTATGTCTGGTGGCGATAGCAGAGAGGTCACACCCGTTCCCATGCCGAACACGGAAGTTAAGCTCTCTAGCGCCGATGGTAGTTGGGACTTTGTCCCTGTGAGAGTAGGACGTTGCCAGGCGGTATCATTCCACAGTAGCTCAGTGGTAGAGCAATCGGCTGTTAACCGATTGGTCGTAGGTTCGAGTCCTACCTGTGGAGCCATTTGGAGAGCTGTCCGAGTGGCCGAAGGAGCACGATTGGAAATCGTGTAGGCGGTTAACACTGTCTCAAGGGTTCAAATCCCTTGCTCTCCGCCATTATCTATCTTTAAATGGCCCGTTGGTCAAGCGGTTAAGACACCGCCCTTTCACGGCGGTAACACGGGTTCGAATCCCGTACGGGTCACCATTTATATTATAAATTATATACATGTGGAGGATTAGCTCAGCTGGGAGAGCACCTGCCTTACAAGCAGGGGGTCGGCGGTTCGATCCCGTCATCCTCCACCATATTTACTATCGCGGGGTGGAGCAGTCTGGTAGCTCGTCGGGCTCATAACCCGAAGGTCGCAGGTTCAAATCCTGTCCCCGCAACCAAAGTGGTCCCGTGGTGTAGCGGTTAACATGCCTGCCTGTCACGCAGGAGATCGCGGGTTCGATTCCCGTCGGGACCGCCATTATAAGAAGGCTCGGTAGCTCAGTTGGTAGAGCAAAGGACTGAAAATCCTTGTGTCGGCGGTTCGATTCCGTCCCGAGCCACCATCTTATAAATATATAATTGCCGGTGTAGCTCAATTGGTAGAGCAACTGACTTGTAATCAGTAGGTTGGGGGTTCAAGTCCTCTTGCCGGCACCACAGATATTGTGGAGGGGTAGCGAAGTGGCTAAACGCGGCGGACTGTAAATCCGCTCCTTCGGGTTCGGCAGTTCGAATCTGCCCCCCTCCACCATTATAGGGGCATAGTTTAAAGGTAGAACTACGGTCTCCAAAACCGTCAGTGTGGGTTCGATTCCTACTGCCCCTGCCAATAAAATATTCATGGCGATTGTGGCGAAGTGGTTAACGCATCGGATTGTGGTTCCGACATTCGTGGGTTCGATTCCCATCAGTCGCCCCATTTTATATAAAAAAGGCATTTAACATTATTGGGCTATAGCCAAGCGGTAAGGCAACGGACTTTGACTCCGTCATGCGTTGGTTCGAATCCAGCTAGCCCAGCCATATATTGCGGAAGTAGTTCAGTGGTAGAACACCACCTTGCCAAGGTGGGGGTCGCGGGTTCGAATCCCGTCTTCCGCTCCAGTACCGAATAAATGGCGGCATAGCCAAGTGGTAAGGCAGAGGTCTGCAAAACCTTTATCACCGGTTCAAATCCGGTTGCCGCCTCCATTTATTGAGTGCTGCCGGGGTGGTGGAATTGGCAGACACACAGGACTTAAAATCCTGCGGTAGGTGACTACCGTGCCGGTTCAAGTCCGGCCCTCGGCACCATTTTAATAATTGCCTTTTTGTTTTGCCGGTGTGGCGGAATTGGCAGACGCGCACGACTCAAAATCGTGTTCCTTCGGGAGTGTCGGTTCGACCCCGACCACCGGTATTTGCCTCAAAATAGACAGGTTTAATCCTGTTTTTATTTTTAAGTATAGGTCGACAAAATTCGATGCTATCTGCGGGTGTAGTTTAATGGTAAAACCTCAGCCTTCCAAGCTGATGTCGTGAGTTCGATTCTCATCACCCGCTCCATACATATCGTGATCACAACGCAGTGTCTCGTTTTCAATAAACGAGGTATTGCGTTTTTTTATGTTCTATCATGTATATGTAACCAAGAAAGACGTCCATCCTGATTTTAGGAAGACGCCTTCAATTATTTTTAATCAATGACTTGGTGATGTGCTTCTCCACTATGAATTTGAATAAACATCTTGCTTAGTGATTGAGTAAGTTTAACAGAATTCTCAATAGACAGAGAAGGCTTTAAGAAAATAAACTGGATCGCTTCACGTGTGTCCATTGAGACAGGAGCTCGATTTGAGTCCAAATAAGGGCTTCCAAACGGACCTATGTTATCCTGAATAATAATTTTATTACGAAGTGAAACAGATCTACCATTTAATGCTGTATAGGAATGGTCTTCTGAACCTAACGTTACTTCCATTTGTCCGTGTAACGCAGCTAGATCGTAGATACCAATTGGTACTTCATATTGCAATGAGAAGAAGTTATTCAAATCAACAGCAGAATTAATCGACGGCAGGTACGTTTGCTTTTGAATACGACGTACGAGCGATTCAATAGAAGGCCGGTATTTACTAGGATCGGTTCCAAATAGTTTAAACAGTTCTCGCCATTCTTGAAGCCCTTTAATGCTTATAATACTTTTATGTTCTAAATCAAAATAAATAGATTCTTGAAATAATCTTAGCCGTCCTTTAAGCATTTGCGGTGAATCACTTACTTCGATGTTTTTGTAGTGAATAACCCCGATTTTAAAAGAAGGACAGCGTTCTTTAATGCTAGGAGAAATAGTAATCTTCATTTTTTCAAACCTTTCTATTTTATGGTACCATGGCTATCATTTTAAAAGCAGTTATTAAAGTTATATATAATGGCTTTAGTAAATCATTATATAGGAAGAAAAAAGTTTGATTCATTCATGTTTTACTTTTTATAGAAGGAGGATTAAGTCAATGGATTTCGAGACTTTAAAACAAGAAGTGATTGTCTATAGTAAAGAAATCGGCATCGATAAAATTGGCTTTGCAAGTGCTTCAACGTTTGATACATTAAAAGATCGACTAATTATGCAGCAGCAGCTGGGGTTTGCTTCAGGGTTTGAAGAGCCTGATATTGAAAAAAGAACCAATCCTCATTTGTTAGTGCCAAAAGCAAAATCAATCATCGCAATTGCACTTGCTTATCCATCAAAAATGAAAAATGCTCCGCGAAGTACAAAAGAAGAGCGCCGCGGAATTTTTTGTCGTGCTTCATGGGGACAAGACTATCATACCATCTTAAAAGACCGGCTCCAAAAACTTGAATCATTTCTGTTAGAAAAAGTTCCCGGGAGCATGATAAAGTCTATGGTGGATACAGGAGAATTATCAGATAGAGCGGTAGCTGAAAGAGCAGGCATCGGATGGAGCGGCAAAAACTGTGCGATCATTACTCCAGAGTTTGGGTCGTATGTTTATCTAGGAGAGATGGTGACTAATATTCCATTTGAACCAGACACTCCTATCGAAGATCAGTGTGGGACATGTAACAAATGTGTGGATGTATGTCCGACAGGTGCATTAGTGACAGGAGGGCAATTAAATTCGCAGCGTTGTATTGCTTTTTTAACACAAACAAAAGGGTTTTTAGCTGATGAATTTAGAGATAAGTTAGGCAATCGCTTATATGGATGTGATACATGTCAGACTGTGTGTCCTGAAAACAGAGGAAAAGATTTTCATTTTCATAAAGAGATGGAGCCTGATCCTGAAATTGCGAAACCGAAATTAAAGCCGTTGTTAACAATCAGTAACCGGGAATTTAAAGAAAAGTTCGGTCATGTATCGGGTTCATGGAGAGGAAAGAAGCCTATTCAACGAAATGCTATTATTGCATTGGTTCATTTTAAAGATTATTCAGCAGTTCCTGATTTATTAAATTTAGTAAAAACAGATGTGAGGCCTGTTATTAGAGGAACTGCAGCATGGGCCCTAGGAAAAATCGGCGACAAAGAGGTATTACCATTGTTACTACAACTAAAAGCGAAAGAAACAGATGAAGAAGTGATTAAAGAAATAGACAAAGGTATTCAATTATTACAAAGTAAAGGTGTATAAGCTTTTTTTATGAAACGTTTTATGTCGATCAGATCGGTGCACAATAATAATAAATGATTAGATGAAATTATAGTATTAAAAGGTAGGGTGGTCATCATAGCGTATAGTAAAAGACTAGAAAAGTGGTGACCCGATTGCTAACTAAAAAGAATGTATTGTATGCACTCATGAAAGCAAAAGCAGATAGTTATGTGAATAATTGCATAAGCGATGATTTTAGGCCATTTATTGAACAGGAATATGAATTAAAGCGGTCATTAATAAAAAAAAGACAGCTTGATATCTTGAAATGTTCTGTAAAAGGAACAATTGATTCCATTAATAAGGAAGAAGAAGAAACAACGATTGTTTATCAAACTCATATGAAGCTGCTTTATAAGCAAAAGGATTTTTTTTTCATAGAAGAAGGATCTGAATATCGTTGTGCTCTTTTTTATAAAGATACATTAATTAAAGATACATCTATTCCTGTAGAAGAAACAAATCCAGAACTTGATTTTATAATCGAAGAAGCTGATGAGGAAGCACCGATGAGAAAGGACTACTATGACCGGCTCGCGGCAGTTCAATATGCTGAGAAATATTGGAACACACCTAATCCGGCATATAAGCAATTCGATGTTAATTGCACAAACTATATCTCACAGTGTTTGCACGCTGGAAAAGCACCGATGCGCGGCTATCCTAATAAAGGCTCAGGCTGGTGGATGCAAAATAACAAATGGAGCTACAGCTGGGCAGTTGCACATGCTATACATAATTACTTAAAAAACTCCAAAACAGGGTTAAGAGCAAAACAAAAAAAAGCAGCAAATGAATTAGTAATAGGAGACGTTATTTGTTATGATTTTGAGGGAGATGGAAGATGGAACCATACCACTATTGTAGTGGCTAAGGATGGCCACGGGATGCCTCTTGTGAACGCTAATACGTATAATAGCCGAATGCGTTACTGGGCCTATGAGGATTCAACAGCATATACTCCTAATATTAAATATGCATTTTTTCATATTATTGATGAATAAAGAACCTCCATTAGTTGAGGTCGAGAAGATGGAGCAGCAGGTGCTGCTTGTCTGTACTTTCTTAGACCTTTAGGGATAGCGATTGCCCCCTCAATGATTTTCGGTGCTGTTTCTGAAGGTTGAAGTGAAGGTCCTATAGTATGTTAAGAGTGGGATATTTAAATAGTTAGTGGTATAATGGTGAGTAGATTTTTTTTTTTAGAGGTGAATATTTTGGGATTACATGTTGTTTTATACCAACCAGAAATTCCAGCTAATACTGGTAATATTGCAAGAACTTGTGCTGCAACGAACACAACCTTGCATTTAGTTCGTCCACTTGGTTTTTCAACAGACGATAAAATGTTAAAGCGTGCAGGTCTGGATTACTGGGAATTTGTAAATGTCGTCTATCATGATTCTTTAGAGGAGATATTTGAGAAATACCCAGAGGCAGGATTTTATTTTATTACTAAATTTGGTAAGAAGCCACATACAACGTTTGATTACAGCAATGTAGAAAAGGACCATTTCTTTGTTTTTGGACGTGAGACGAGCGGTTTGCCGAAACACATTATTGAAGAAAACATGGATCGTTGTTTACGTTTACCAATGACTGAACATGTGCGTTCATTAAATTTATCGAACACAGCAGCTATTTTAATTTACGAGGCATTACGCCAACAAGATTATAATGATCTGACATAAAAAGAGCCTTTCACGAAAACTGCGTGAAAGGCTTTTTTTTATTTATCCTGCTTCAATACGCGAAGATCAGAATACAGGCGCTGCGAGTATGTAGCTGTAATCTTATTTCCGCCTCACTCCTGGTTTATCATTATAACCTGCTGTAAAGATAGCTGATAAGAAAGCAATTGCTACTCCTAATACTAAAAGTAACCTCATTGTTTGTCCTCCTTTATCTTCTCCTAAAATCCCCTATAACTAT
Organism: Priestia megaterium; assembly: GCA_008180335.1. Classification (GTDB taxonomy): domain Bacteria; phylum Bacillota; class Bacilli; order Bacillales; family Bacillaceae_H; genus Priestia; species Priestia megaterium_B. Next base: position 117,813 of record VTEF01000007.1, on the reverse strand, counting down.
TATATCCAATTAATAGTTGACTGTGAATGATTAATGTAGGCAAAATTCTGAATTTCATAATTTAAAAAGCATGTTCAAACATTTCCCTGCATAGATTGTATTAATCTTGTTCACTAGCACCAGAACTAGTAGGGGAGGTCCTTTAATGGATATATTAAAGAAAATTGAAAAATACCGCGAAGAAGAGAACCGACTTAAATGGGAAGGTACATTCGAAGAGTATTTAAAGCTTGTGAAAGATGAGCCTTTAATTGCTCAGCCTGCACATTCGAGAGTTTATAATATGATTAAAGATGCGGGAATTGAAGAATTTAATGGAAAGAAGAAATATAAATTTTTCAGTGAACAAATGTTTGGCCTGGAAGAATCGTTAGAAAGACTGGTGGAAGAATATTTTCATCCTGCCGCTAAACGATTAGACGTTCGGAAACGTATTTTACTCCTAATGGGTCCTGTTAGTGGTGGTAAATCTACTTTGGTTACAATGCTAAAAAGAGGCCTTGAAGCTTATTCATTAACAGAACGCGGAGCTGTGTATGCCATTAAAGGCTGCCCGATGCATGAAGACCCACTACATTTGATTCCACATCATCTTCGGAAAGATTTTTATGATGAGTATGGTATTCGTATTGAAGGGAATTTATCTCCTTTAAATACAATGAGGTTAGAAAAAGAATACGATGGGCGCATTGAAGATGTTATTATTGAACGAATTTTCTTCTCAGAAGACAAACGTACTGGTATTGGAACATTCAGTCCGTCAGACCCGAAGTCACAAGATATTGCAGATTTGACCGGCAGTATTGATTTTTCAACAATTGCTGAATACGGCTCAGAGTCAGACCCGCGCGCTTATCGCTTTGACGGAGAATTGAATAAGGCGAATAGAGGGATGATGGAGTTTCAAGAGATGTTAAAGTGTGATGAGAAGTTTTTATGGCATTTACTTTCATTAACACAAGAAGGAAATTTTAAAGCAGGGCGCTTTGCTTTAATTAGTGCGGATGAATTAATTGTGGCACATACAAATGAAACAGAGTATCGTTCCTTCATTTCAAATAAAAAGAATGAAGCTTTACATTCACGTATCATTGTGATGCCTGTTCCATATAACTTAAAAGTTAGTGAAGAAGAAAAAATTTACGAAAAGATGATTCGTGAAAGTGACGTGTCAGATGTGCATATTGCTCCGCATACATTGCGAATTGCATCTATCTTTACGATATTAACAAGATTAAAAGAACCTAAAAAAGGTGATATTGATTTATTAAAGAAGATGCGTTTATATGATGGTCAGTCAGTTGAAGGGTATAATGATGCTGATGTAGAAGAGCTAAAGAAGGAATACCCAGATGAAGGTATGAGTGGAATTGATCCACGCTACGTGATTAACCGTATATCATCAACAATTATTCGAAAAGACATTAAATCAATTAATTCATTAGATGTATTACGCTCCTTAAAAGAGGGATTAGATCAGCATGCATCGATTTCTGCTGAAGATCGCGAACGCTATTTAAACTATATTTCTTTAGCACGCAAAGAATATGATGAGATTGCAAAAAAAGAAGTTCAAAAAGCTTTTGTATACTCCTATGAAGAATCAGCAAAAACGTTGATGGACAATTATTTAGACAACGTTGAAGCATATTGCAATAAAAATAAGCTTCGAGATCCGCTGACAGGTGAGGAAATGAATCCAGATGAAAAACTCATGCGTTCAATTGAAGAACAAATTGGAATTTCAGAAAATGCAAAAAAAGCATTCCGCGAAGAAATTTTAATCCGTATCTCAGCGTATGCTCGCAAAGGAAAGCGATTTGATTATAATTCACATGAGCGGTTACGCGAAGCGATTCAAAAGAAACTGTTTGCCGACTTGAAAGATGTTGTGAAAATTACTACTTCAACAAAAACACCAGATGAACAACAACTTAAAAAAGTCAATGAAGTAGTTGCGCGTTTAATTGATGAGCATGGCTATAATTCTGTTTCTGCAAATGAATTGTTACGCTATGTAGGAAGTTTGTTAAACCGGTAAATGGAGTAAATCAAGAGAAAAGAAAACATGGCACTCCAGGTATGTGCCATGTTTTCTTTATCTCTTAAAAATTTTTAAAAATAGGCATATGTACAGGGCAATAAAAAATATGATTCATATCATAGTTTATAGAGGATATAGCAGATGTAGACAGGGTGCCTTTTACCTTTAACATCTAAATTAATTGTCAAGTATATGAGTTTAAGGCATAGGATAGAGTAACCAACCTTTCAAGGAAAGGTTTTTTTCGTCAGTACCATTCAACATATTGTATGCGTTGTGATGAAAAGTGTGTGTATTTTTTTTAGAAAAAGGAGGGGAAATATATGGGAAAAGATGTCGATAAAAATTTTGCGATTTCAAAGGAAGATTGGTCTCTTCATCGTAAAGGACATGATGATCAAAAAAGACATCAAGAGAAGATAAAAGAAGCCATTAAAAATAACCTTCCAGATCTCATTACAGAAGAAAACATAGTCATGTCAAACGGTAGAGACGTTGTTAAAATACCGATTCGTTCTTTAGATGAATATCGCATAAGGTATAACTATGATAAGAATAAACATGTAGGCCAAGGTGATGGAGACAGCAAAGTCGGAGATGTAGTTGCTAGAGATGGATCAGCTGATGATGGAAAAAAAGGTGCAGGAAAAGGTCAAGGAGCAGGCGACCAAGCAGGAGAGGATTATTTTGAAGCGGAAGTTTCTCTTATGGAGCTGCAAGAAGCATTGTTTTCACAGTTAGAATTGCCAAATTTACAGCGAAAAGAATCAGATCAAAATGTAATCGAGCATATTGAATTCAATGATATTCGTCGTACAGGACTAATGGGGAATATCGACAAGAAACGTACGATGATGGCAGCTTATAAGCGGAATGCGATGATTGGAAAACCTGCCTTTCATCCTATTTATCCAGAAGACTTAAAATTTAAAGCATGGAACGAAGTATTAAAACCAGAATCAAAAGCTGTTGTGCTCGCTATGATGGATACAAGTGGATCAATGGGTATATGGGAAAAGTATATGGCAAGAAGCTTTTTCTTTTGGATGACGAGATTTCTAAGAACGAAGTACGAAACAGTAGAAATTGAGTTTATTGCTCATCATACAGAAGCGAAAGTTGTGTCAGAAGAAGATTTCTTTTCAAAAGGAGAGAGCGGAGGAACGATTTGTTCATCTGCCTATCGAAAAGCATTAGAGTTAATTAACCAAAAATATGATCCAAATCGTTATAATATCTATCCATTTCACTTTTCAGATGGTGATAATTTAACATCTGATAATGCCAGATGTGTCAAATTAGTCAATGAGTTAATGAAAGTGTCAAATATGTTTGGTTATGGAGAAGTGAACCAGTACAATCGGCATTCTACGCTAATGTCCGCATATAAAAATATTCAAGACGAACAATTTCGCCATTTTATTTTAAAGCAAAAAGCAGATGTATTTCACGCAATGAAAAGCTTCTTTCGTAAAGAAACAGAGGATACGAAATATGCATAAACAAACAGGCCTAGTCCTATCTAGGCCTGTTTGTTCTGAAAGCTGATAAGAAACGATATACACTAGATTCTTTCTTTATTACATTCGCATGGTAATATTTTTTCATGTTTTATCTGCTGTTCATCCGGCAATATGATACGATAAGTTCATGGACAAGCACATGTTTTGGTGTAGTCTATCGAAGGGGACAAGAAGTGTGATAAAAAAAGTGTATGTACATATGATGGATACAAGGGGATGTTTATCGAGCAAGAGAAGGTGATGTGACAGTGAGTAGTGACAGAAAACGATTTATAAAAAGGATTTTACTTTCCTTCTTTATTGTATATGGTATGGTGGTAATCTATGCTACTCTTATTCGAGAGAATGAGCATGTCTATGGTCGTGCAATGAATCTAAGTTTATTTAGTACCATTCGTTTAATGTGGGAAAGCGGGAATGTGATGTTAGCTTTGACCAATGTGCTTGGTAATATTATGCTGTTTGCACCACTAGGCATGTTTATCCCCGTATTTCTGAAGAGTTTCGATGGATTTATTCAAGTGTTTACAACAGGTTTTTTAAGTAGTTTCGCTATTGAAATTTTACAATACAAGCTTACTGAACGAGTATTTGATATTGATGATATCTTGTTAAATTCATTAGGCATGTTAGCAGGATGGCTCATAATAAAAATAATATCTAGCATGAAAAAGATTGTATCAGCACATTTTTATCATTAGAAAAGAGACTTAACTTATAAACGTTAAGTCCCTTTTTGAAGAAATATCGCGTTTAATTAGGAATCAGCTCTTTATAAAAACATTTAATACATTTTCTATGAGGCGAGTGAGATGTTTCAATAAAGACATGTTTACAATGAGATTGAATAAATCGTAGCTGAATGGTCAGCGTTTGAACTTTCTGTTTTAACGCTTCTACTTCAGTATTATTGATATAGTGCTGATCCATTGTTAATAAACTCTTTTGCCTTTTCTGTCATTCCTTTTTCACGTACTTCTTCAACGGATAGTTTATTATCTGCTGCCATTGTACGAATATCTTGCGAAATACGCATTGAACAGAACTTCGGTCCACACATCGAACAAAAATGAGCTGTTTTTGCACCTTCAGCTGGGAGTGTTTCATCATGGTATTCTTTTGCTCGTTCTGGGTCTAATGAAAGGTTGAACTGGTCATGCCATCTAAATTCAAATCGAGCTTTAGATAAAGCATTATCCCGGATTTGGGCACCAGGGTGGCCTTTTGCTAAATCAGCAGCATGAGCTGCGATTTTATATGTAATAACGCCTTCGCGTACATCTTCTTTGTTAGGTAGGCCTAAATGTTCTTTAGGTGTTACATAACAAAGCATAGCAGTCCCAAACCAGCCAATCATTGCTGCACCAATCCCTGACGTAATATGATCATAACCAGGAGCAATATCTGTTGTAAGAGGTCCCAATGTGTAAAAGGGAGCTTCCTGACAAATTTCCATTTGTTTTTCCACATTTTCTTTAATTAGATGCATTGGAACGTGACCAGGTCCTTCAATCATCACTTGCACATCATGTTGCCATGCAATTTTTGTAAGTTCTCCTAATGTTTCAAGCTCAGCAAATTGAGCTTCATCATTTGCATCCGCAATTGAGCCAGGACGCAAACCATCGCCTAATGAGATTGAAATATCGTACTGTTTGCAAATTTTACAGATATCTTCAAAGTACGTGTATAAAAAGTTTTCACGATGGTGAGCCAGACACCATTGAGCTAGGATAGAGCCTCCGCGTGAGACGATACCCGTTGTTCGCTTTGCTGTAAGCGGAATATAACGTAATAATACACCTGCATGAATAGTAAAGTAGTCGACACCTTGTTCAGCTTGTTCAATCAGTGTATCCCGGTATGCCTCCCACGTTAAATCTTCTGCAATTCCTTTTACTTTTTCAAGTGCTTGATAAATAGGAACGGTGCCTACTGGAACAGGAGAATTACGAATAATCCATTCTCGTGTTTTATGAATATCTTTTCCTGTTGATAAGTCCATAATGGTATCAGCACCCCAACGAGTAGCCCAGGTCATTTTTTCAACTTCATCTTCAATAGCAGAACGAATAGCTGAATTTCCAATATTGGCATTAATCTTTACGTGAAAGCGGCTGCCGATAATCATTGGCTCACTTTCTGGGTGATTAATGTTACAAGGAATAATGGCTCTGCCTTTTGCTACTTCTTCTCGAATAAACTCAGGATCCATTTGCTCTCTTATGGCGATAAACTCCATTTCAGGTGTAATAACACCCTGTTTAGCATAGTGCATTTGTGTCACATTTTCCCCGTTTTTTGCACGCAGCGGTAAACGAGTAATAGGGAATGATTCGTAACGGTCGCGGGGATCTCCTTCGCTGTATCCATTATCTTGCGGCTGAATTGTTCGTCCATCATAAGCTTCTACATTGTTTCGCTCCGCAATCCACTTTTCACGTATAGGTGGTAATCCTTGTTCGAGATTGACTTCATAAGAAGGATCGGTATATGCACCGCTTGTATCATAAACGCGTACAGGCATATTCTCTTCTTGACCGAATGTACCTTGGGTAGGAGACAAATGAATTTCTCTCATCGGAACTTGAATATCTTTTCGAGATCCTTGGATATACACTTTTTTACTGTTTGGAAATGGCTTTTTCATTGAAATGGTGACATTTTTCTTGGACATACAGTTTCCTCCGGCTTCGCATAAATTTTGTCATTAAGCTATACCGAACCATAAAAAAATCGGGCTCTTTATAGAACCCGATGAAATAGACAAAAAGAAAAAAGAAATCAAACTTAAAAAATATTTTCCTTTTCATGACTACTTCCCTACGCTGGTATAACCCAAATCAGGTTCGAAGGGTTAAAGAGTTTTATGCACTCTTCTCTCAGTCTGAGCTATCAGACACCCCTAGTAGAAAAACTTTTTAGTTATTCAGTTTACGCATTCATTTTACCACCATTAGGAAAAAAAGCAAGCTGTAAAATAAAAAACGCTAGACATCATCGTTGTCTAGCAGCGTCAATTGCAAGAACCAGTGCTGTAATTATATGCATAACCATTCCAACAATCGGAATAACGGCTACAAATGATGTGACAAGGCCCAGTATATTTCCATATGCAGATACACCTTGTCTGTGAGCTAAAATTAAGGTGATGACGTGAAGAACAAAGGCAATACCCAGCGGTGCCCAACCAAATCCAAGTACAATAGCTCCGCCGATAAAAGGAATCCCTAGAAAAGCTTCGTAACCTGCTGTAACCCATTTCATTAATCGTACGTTCCCGTTCATATGTGAGAACCTCCTATAAAGTAATATATTTCTGTATACGAGAAAAGAAGTAAAAAAGTTTCATATTTCAGCAAATTTGAATGTTTTTCTTCATCGTTTCTGTCCTTTCATTTGTTAAAAGGAAAAATCTTAAAGGGAGGCTAATTACTATGGATCGATAATTTATTTAAAAATTTTTATTTTTCATACATAAAATAAAAAACTTTTGTTATACTAGCAACTAATAAAAAATTTCAATGGTTGAAGACATGAAAATTCGTTGACGAGAACGAGTACGTTACGAAAACTGTTCCGCAGAGAGCTGACATCTTGCTGTAAGTCAGTGTTCAGTTCGTAGCTGAAAATCCTCTCCGAGAAGGCATGCTGAAGAAGGTAGTAAGTGTGTTCGGGGTTCCGCCGTTACAAGGAATGCGTATAAACATGTACGTGATTTGAGTGCTGTATCATTTGTACAGAACTAGGGTGGTAACACGGGAACTTATATCTCGTCCCTTTTTAGGGGACGGGATTTTTTTATTGTCTAAAAACGTGAAGGAGGTGCATCAAAAGTGGGAAGCGATATTGATATTATTCGCATCGATAAGCAGAGACAATTAATCAGGAGGGTGTTATATGAATCATGTAACAAAAAAAGATATGCTATTTATTAGTTTGATGCTATTTTCATTGTTTTTCGGAGCAGGGAATCTAATATTTCCTCCATTCCTAGGTCAATCAGCAGGAACGGCATTATGGCCAGCGATGTGTGGGTTTATTTTATCGGCTGTAGGATTGCCAATTCTAGGTGTAATTGCCGTTGCTAAGTCTGAAGGGTTGCAGTCGTTATCAAGTCGAGTGCATCCGCTTTTTGCTGTTGTATTTACGGTGATTATTTACCTAGCAATTGGCCCTTTTTTAGGTATTCCACGAGCAGGAAGTTTAGCATTTGAAATGGGAGTTCAACCATTTTTACCAGAAGAAACAAATAGGAAGATTGCTTTATTTGGATATACATTTCTATACTTTGGATTAGGCTATTGGTTAGCACTAAAACCTTCAAAGTTAGTAGATCGTTTCGGAAAAATGCTGACTCCTATGCTACTTGCACTTATTTCTATTATCTTTGTGCGGGCGCTATTTCATCCATTTCATTCACCAGCTGATCCAATCGGTGAGTATGCTGTAAATGCTTTCACTAAAGGCTTTTTAGATGGATATTCTACTATGGATACAATAGCTGCTTTAAATTTTGGAATTGTCATTGCAATGGCATTGAAGCAAAAAGGGTTAACAGATTCAGCTAAAATTGTTTCATCATCCATTCGAGCAGGGATTGTTACTGGATTATTGCTAACAATTATTTATGTTATGCTGGCTTATCTAGGCTCTGTAAATCAAAGTAGTGCTGAAAATGGTGCTCAAACATTAACAAATGTTGTCTTTACGTTGTTTGGTCCATTTGGAGCGATCTTATTGGGATTAGTGTTTACACTAGCGTGTTTGACAACATCAGTAGGTTTACTTACATCATGCAGTCAATATTTTGAACAGCTTGTGCCAAAAGTACCGTATTGTATATGGATAACGGTCATTGCTTTGTTTAGCCTGATTGTTGCGAATTTAGGATTAACTAAAATTTTACAAATATCTGTTCCTGTTCTAACAGCAATCTATCCAATTGCTATTGTATTGATTGGATTAGCAATTGCTCACTCTTTCTTTAAGGGGTATCGAGCTGTCTATATATTTACTACTCTATCTGTATCAATTGTCAGTGTAACTGATGCATGGATGCAATCTGGTTTTTCAGCTAGTATGCTAGGAGAATTTGTGAAAAGCCTACCGCTGTACAATTTAGGTTTTAGCTGGATTTGTCCTGCTGTTGCTGGTGCGACAGTAGGAGTTACCATGAAGTTTTTGTTTCCTTGGAAAGTTGAAAAAGAGCTAGTTAATTATTCAAACAGAGTCATTTAGGAAATAAAGTATGGCATTTTTAAGAGAAGGCTTGCAAAATAGGGGCCTTCTTTCTTATGTAAAATAGAAGTTGTTTTTCAAGCGATTAACAATTATGATAAAGAACGAGTGCAAAAAAAGTAAATGCTATATGTTTTTGTTAAAGTAAACAGTTTGAAAGTGAAAGTTTTGATTTTAATTAATAGAAAGGTAGAGTATGTATGTGGGAAATTATTGTTGCTATCATCTTAGGCATTGTTGAAGGATTAACAGAATTTGCGCCTGTTTCCTCAACAGGTCATATGATTATTGTAGATGACATTTTATTAAATTCAAAAGAGTTATTTTCACCAGAGGTCGCTAACACTTTTAAAATTGTTATTCAGCTTGGATCAATTTTAGCTGTTGTTGTGATTTTTAAAGATCGATTTATTAACTTGTTAGGGTTAAGTAAAGATCGAAGCAGTGTTCATACAGGCAATCGTTTAAAGTTATCACAAGTTATTGTAGGATTGCTTCCAGCTGCTATCTTAGGCTTTTTATTTGAAGATTATATTGATGAGCATTTGTTCTCATTAAATACGGTTTTAATTGGCTTAGTTGTTGGAGCTATACTGATGTTAATTGCTGATTGGTTCGCGCCAAAGCAAGTAAAAGCAGAAACGGTTGACCAACTGACATATACCCAAGCAATTGGCGTAGGCCTGTTTCAATGCATTGCTTTATGGCCAGGGTTTTCCCGTTCAGGATCAACGATTTCCGGTGGAGTATTATTAGGAATGAGTCACCGAGCAGCATCAGATTTTACCTTTATTATGGCTGTTCCAATTATGGCTGGTGCAAGCGGACTTTCTCTTATTAAAAACTGGGAATACTTCACGATTGATGCATTGCCATTCTTTATCGCAGGCTTTATCAGTGCGTTTATTTTTGCGCTTATTTCCATTCGCTTCTTTTTAAAACTAATTAATAAAATTAAATTAGTACCTTTTGCGATTTATCGTATTGTGTTAGCGATTTTAGTTTATATTATTTTTGTATAAAGATATATATATAGAATATTCTCACTTTAACTTTTAATGATGAGGATTTTTCTTTTTTAATTATGGCAAACGATTTAAGTGATAGTATCTGGGAATACAAATCTATTGACAGTTTAGAGATAGAAAGTATACATTAATAGATGTGCAACTAAAAGGTAAGTAGCAATTAGGCTGTTTTATATGAGTACATTTATGTATAAAAAGCTAATGTCTATATGACAGCGATTAATTAAATAACAAGCTTAATCTAATTAGAGCGGGGGAAACACGAACATGGTATTGATACCTTGGGGTGAATCTTTCATTAGTGAAAGTAGGGTACTCTCAAACCCGAACCCGACAGCTAACCTCGTATGCTTTTATTGAGAGGAAGAACTATTCCGATGGTAAAAGACCGTTCTTTCTTAAGAACGGTCTTTTTTATGTTTTAAAAAAATCACAACTTGTCATACAATTTAGAGAGGAGAATAGCCTTGAAAAAAATTCGGTTTGGAATGGCTGCGCAAATTTTCACCGGTTTGATCTTAGGTGTACTTGTAGGGGTCATTTGGTTTAATGATCCTCGAGTAGCAGCGTATTTACAGCCATTAGGGGACCTTTTCTTACGATTAATTAAGATGATTGTAATTCCGATTGTTATTTCAAGCTTAATTGTAGGAATAGCAGGTGCAGGTAACGGAAAACAAGTCGGAAGATTAGGCGCAAAAACGATTATCTATTTTGAAGTCATTACGACATTTGCTATTATTATCGGCGTGTTGTTAGCAAATATTTTTCAGCCAGGACAAGATGTCGATATTCAATCTGCTCAAAAGACAGATATTAATCAATATGTCGAGACATCTGAAGAACAAAGTAATAAAACAGTAGCAGAAACATTTTTACACATTGTTCCAACGAACTTTTTCCAGTCTCTTGTTGAAGGAGACATGTTAGCCATCATCTTTTTCTCTGTTTTATTCGGTTTAGGTGTAGCGGCAATTGGTGAACGGGGGAAGCCTGTCTTACAATTTTTTGATGGGGTATCTCACGCGATGTTTCATGTTGTAAATTTAGTTATGAAAGTGGCTCCGTTAGGTGTGTTTGCATTAATCGGGGTAACCGTTTCTAAATTTGGAATCGATTCTTTATTTTCTTTAGGAAAACTAGTGTTGCTCGTTCATGCTGGGTTAGCCTTTTTCTTATTTGTTGTATTAGGAGCAGTAGCGAAATGGGCTAGAGTAAATATCTTTACATTGTTGCGTTATTTAAAAGACGAGCTGTTATTAGCATATAGTACGTCAAGTTCTGAAACAGTTCTTCCGCGTATTATGGAGAAATTAGAAAGAATGGGCTGTCCAAAAGCTATTGTGTCATTTGTTATTCCGATTGGTTACACATTTAATTTAGATGGATCTGTGTTGTATCAGGCCATTGCAGCAATCTTCCTAGCTCAAGTATATGGAATAGATTTAACCATTGTCGAACAATTAACTCTTATTTTAGTATTAATGGTAACGTCAAAAGGAATGGCTGCAGTACCTGGAACCTCTTTTGTTGTCTTGTTAGCAACACTAGGAACAATTGGTATTCCTGCGGAAGGACTTGCATTTATAGCAGGTGTAGACCGGATTATGGATATGGCAAGAACAGTGGTAAACCTAGTAGGTAACACAATTGCAGCTATTGTGATGTCAAAATCAGAAGGTAAGTATAATCCGATTAAAGGAAACGAAGTCATGAAAGTCAGCAATGCAATCAAAGCTAGTTAATTTTATACTTTTAATTCCAAATATGGGTAAGAGCTATTTATTTTAATTTAAAAAATTAGAATAAATAGCTTTTTTTAATAATTTCTTTATTAATCGGGAATTTGACCATATAATATGTAACATCAGGTCTAATAGTAAATCTATGTAAGGTAAAGAGATGAATTGACAATGGGAGAGGTAAGTAACAGTTGCTATTTATTTTTTGCATTAGAAAAAGTAACGTTTATCTGACTGAGTTTTAATCTTAAATTTACATAATCTATTTAAAAAGGCAATAGTCATCGATAAGTAGATGTTCTTTTATTCTTGAAAATTGAAAGAAATCTTGGGGGGCAGTGATGTATGTGGAAGAAGCGCATATGGATTATCGCGTCGATTATTATAGTATGTTTATTAATTCCTTATAGTTTGCCGATTGTATTTGCATTAGTAACAGCGGTTATCTTAGAAAGTCTGATTCAAAAACTACAACAATCTTTCAAAATGAAAAGAGTATACGCTGTGTTAGTTACTTTTTTATTATATGTTGTGTCCTTAACCCTCATCGGCTTTTTTATCATTCGTACCATTGTTACACAAATAGTAGCGCTTTCGAAAATTACGCCTTCTTTTGTGAAAGAAATCTATGAAACAGCTATTTATCCAAATATTATTAAATGGAAATACTACTCAAATGCTCTTCCAACGGAAGTGATTTCTTCCATTGAAAATGCCCTTGAAAATACAATTAATTCCTTAGATACTCTTTTAAAAGGTACAGTTGAAGTGATGATTAGTTTTGCGGCGACTGTTCCTGGCTTTTTATTAGAGTTCTTGATTTATTTAGTTGCATTAGTCTTTATTAGTTTGGAATTGCCTATGATTAAGGAGAAAATAAAGTCTTTTCTGACAGAAGAAACTAAATACAAAGTAAAAGTCGTGATGAGTCAACTTATGCATGCAGGGATCGGGTTTATTAAAGCTCAAATTATCTTAAGTTTTTTAACCTTTATTATGGCTTACGTCGGTCTTTGGTTATTAGACGTTCCTTACATAGCCTTACTAAGTCTATTAATTGTAATAGTAGATATCTTGCCGATACTAGGAACCGGTTCCGTCCTCGTACCATGGGGAATCATCGCATTATCACAAGGGCATGATTCATTAGCAATTGGACTATTTATTTTGTTTGGTGTCATTACTGTTGTGCGGAGAGTCGTAGAGCCGAAAGTATTTTCAACGAATATGGGTATTTCCCCGTTAGCCGCTTTGGTTAGCCTGTATATCGGGTTTAAATTGCTTGGCTTTGTAGGATTGTTCTTAGGCCCTGCATTGGTGATTTTGTATGATGCTCTTCGTAAGGTAGGAGTCATTCAATTTAATTTTAAAATATAAGGAAAAGCACTAGTTGATCTAGTGCTTTTTTTGAAACCTTTTAGCGAGTAATTCGTTAGTATAAAGAAACCAAAATTCCTATTTGCTCATTTCTTTTTTTACTTTTCAATTAGAAGTTATTAAGTTAGAATTATCTTTTGTGAAGGTGTAAATGATGTATATGTAGATATAGAAGCTATGCGGTGAATTAAGGAGGAAATCTTTTGTTAGAAACAGTTGTATTATCTTTAGCTGAAGCATTAAAACAACTTTCTTATTTTGGTGTTGTTTTAGCGTTAACCTTTGAGTTTGTACCGGCAGAACTTGTCTTGCCTTTAGTTGGCTATTGGGTGTATCAAGGTGATATGAACTTATATTTGGCTATTTTAGCAGGAACAGTTGGTGGCGTTTGTGGACCATTAACATTATACGCATTAGGTCGTTACGGCGGGCGTCCACTTGTATTAAAGTATGGGAAGTATTTTTTAATAAAAGAAAAAGAAATTGACGCAGCAGATCGTTTCTTTGAAAAATATGGAGCAGGAGTGGCCTTTTTAGGACGTTTTATCCCAGGTGTGCGTACGGCTATTTCACTACCGTGCGGAATGGCAAAAATGAATGTGTGGTTATTTTCAATCTATACATTTGTTGCGATGCTGCCTGTTACAGCTATTTATGTTTACTTAGGCTATAAGTTGGGCCCTAAATGGGAAGAAGTAGGTTCTATTGTGTCTCAGTATATGCAACCGATTGGAATTGGGCTGTTACTAATCGTGATTATTTTCTTTCTATTTAAATATGCGAAAAAGAAAAAACAAACAATTTAGACTAAAAAGAATCAGTGAGAAGCTTAAGCACTTCACTGATTCTTTCTTTAAATAAAGTGAAATTTCACTTAGTGAAGCATTCTCTACCATTGAGTTATTGGTTAAATGAATCGGACGTTTAAGAAATAGGTAAAGGAAGGAGAAAGTAAATGGAGACACGTGAAAACCTATTGCTGGAGCTTAAAAAGATTGAAAAGTGGGAAAAAAATCAAAAAGGTTTGTTCTTTTGGGAAAAGCTAGCCCGCATTCCTTTTGCAGCTTTAGACAAAGTCACACCAAAGTTTATTCATGAAAAAATAGAAAAATTGTTAGATGAAATTGCTAAATATGTTGATAATGGTGGGCAATATTTAGCTAATACATCCGCGACATTAGAAAAAGCGTCAATACGGTTAGAAGAAGAAAAACAGGTTTCATTAACGAGCATTCAACAATTATCAATTAAAGAAATGGATGAACTGGCAACTTATTTTGTTGAAGGGCGGCAAAAAAATGCTAAAATCCAAGGAGCAACGACTGGTATTGGCGGCATTTTTACGTTAGCAATTGATGTGCCATTTGTATTAGGTTTGACATTAAAGACGTTACAAGAGGTAGCTGTAGCGTATGGATATGATCCTACTTCGCAGGAAGAGCGAATCTTTATGGTCAAATGCATGCAGTTCTCATCAGCGGATATCGTTGGTAAACGAGCAATCTTAGAAGAGTTGGCAGAGGAGAATCGTGGGCAAAGTTTATCTCAATTACAAGGTTGGCGGGAAGTGTTTTTTACATATCGTGATAATCTTGGATGGAAAAAATTATTTCAGATAATCCCAATCGCCGGCATGATTTTTGGTGCGTATATTAATAAGCAAGCAATAGGTGATATTGGAGAAATCGGTATGATGCTATACAAGAAAAGAAGAATTTTAGAACGAATTTCGCAATTGCCAAACGAATAAAATCGAAATTTGGTTGAGACTGCAATTATTTCTAGGGAAATATGTCGAGAAATACATGATGAAAATAAATCATTGTTTAGAGTTTAGAAAATGCAATCAAAAAAATGAAGACAAGCTGACTCTTAATCTATGCTTTTGAGTCAGCTTGTCTTCATTTTTTTATCTAGTAGATATTACACAATTCCAGTAAATGTGTATACGGCAATGATAAAGAACACGGCTAAGGTTTTAATAATAGTGATAGCAAAGATATCTCTATATGCCTGACGGTGAGTTAATCCTGTTACTGCAAGTAATGTGATGACAGCGCCGTTATGTGGTAATGTATCCATTCCTCCTGAAGCCATTGAAATGACACGGTGCATAACTTCTGGAGGAATATTAAATTTTTCAATTGCTTCTAAATATTTTTCTGACATAGCACTTAATGCGATTCCCATTCCTCCTGAAGCGGATCCTGTCACCCCAGCTAGAGTCGTAGTTGTAACAGCTCCGTTGACAAGTGGATTTGTAAATGTTTCAGAGATTCCTTTACTGATTACACCAAATCCAGGTAACGATGCGATCACGCCTCCAAATCCGTATTCAGCACCAGTATTCATTGCTGCTAATAATGCTCCTCCAATACTTGCATTAATGCCAGCTTGAAAGTTTACTTTTACTTTATTCCAATCATATAAAAGAGTAGCGATAATTCCGACAACCAAAGCCATTTGTACAGACCAAATAGCTAATACAGAGGATAATTCTACTTTTCCGAATGCATCCAATCCAATTTTAGTGAAGTCAAATCCATTTGGATACCAGTTTGGAAGAGCCATGGTAAAGAGTTTATTTGTGACCCCGACAAGGATAAGCGGAACAAACGCCAGAATTTGACGTGAGATTTTTGGTTTTGGCTCAACAGGTGCTTCTTGATTTTCTTGATCTTCTTGTAATTCTTCTGCAGCAGCAGCTATTTCTGGATTATCAAACCCATAATAACCTTCACCAGCTTTTTCTGCTTGCTTTCGACGTGAATCCAAGTAACGCAAGCCTACAATGAAAACGAAGATGGCACCTAAAATACCAAGAACGGGTGCAGCATAGATATCTGTTTTAAAAAATGTCGTAGGAATAACGTTTTGGATTTGCGGTGTCCCAGGGAGAGCATCCATTGTAAAGGTAAAGGCTCCTAATGCAATCGTGCCGGGAATGAGACGTTTTGGAATATTTGCTTCACGGAATAAATTAGCTGCAAATGGATAAATAGCAAAGACAACAACAAATAAACTAACACCACTGTATGTTAAAATTGCTCCCATAATTACAATTGCTAAAATTGCTCTCTTTGCTCCTACTACCTGAACAATTGATTTGGCAATGGTTTCAGCCAATCCAGACATTTCGACAACTTTTCCGAATATTGCTCCTAATAAAAAGACAGGAAAGTATAGCTTAATAAATCCAACCATTTTTTCCATAAAAATATTAGAGAAGAAAGGAAGAACAAAGCTTGGCTCAGTTAATAAGACAGCAAACAGTGCACAGATTGGTGCAAATAAGATGACTGAAAATCCTCTATAGGCAACAAACATTAAAAGACCAAGTGCCAAGAGTATAATAATAAATTCCATAAATATCCCCCTATGCATATATATTTGTATAGATTCTAGGTGAACGATTATCTCAATGAAGTTAATTTAGTAAGCGTTTTCAAAAAATGCTGCAAATGAACAGCATCGTTTAAATGACTCCCCCCTTGCATAACTACACCTATGTAATGAAATATAGATGCAATATTCGTGCCAAGCTTCTCTTTTTAGACAAAAATTGTGTAAAAGTCTTTTTCTTAAGGTTATTAGTTAAAAAATTTTTCTTGATAGTGCAAATAGAACAACGTTTTTTCCGTTTTTTCGGAACCATCCAAATATCTATTCCGATTTATCGGAATTTTTCCGTTTTTCCGAAAATGTTTTTATCAATTACCGTAAACCCAAAGAAGGCTTGCTATAACCCATTGGAGCTTGGTTGTGCATTTACATACATATGTAAGAATTAACCACTATTATCGTAACACTATATTAAACGTTTGTCTGCCTATTCAGCTACAAAAAATTGGAAAAAGTAATCTGGCATACCGTCAAAGAGAATATAAAGTATAAGATGGTTTGTTATAATAAGAAGGGGTATGAATGTGCATGTGAAAGGACTGAGGGGGGATGAAGAGTAATGAGTATCAATAAACTTCCAAATGAATGGTTTGAAGAAATTCTTAATGCAGCAACAGAATGGATTGTAGTTGTGGATTGCCAAGGAATTATTCTCTATATCAATTTAGCTTACTGTGAGTTTTTAAACACAACGGTAGAAGATGCAATTGGAAAACCTGTACAAGAAGTGATTGAAAATACAAGGATGCATCTTGTTGTGAAAACAGAACGAGCGGAAGTTGCTAGTATTCATTTTATTAAAGGTAATGAGATGATTGCCAATCGCTATCCTCTCTATGTAAATGATAAACTAGTTGGGGCAGTAGGGACAGTCATGTTTCGCAACTCTCAAGATTGGCTGGACTACTCTCAAAAGATTCAACCTTTATTAGAAGAGCTCAAATATTACAAGAGAAGATTTGAGACAGAATTCGGAAGCAAATACACCTTTGGAGATCTTATTGGAAACAACCGTACATTTTTAGAAGCGAAGCGATTAGCTGAACGGGTTTCTGGCAGTAAGTCTGCTGTATTGCTTTTAGGGGAATCAGGTACAGGAAAAGAGTTATTCGCACATGCTATTCACCAAACAAGTTTGAGAGCGCCATTTCCATTTGTTCGTGTCAATTGTGCTTCGATTCCAGAACAATTGTTAGAATCAGAATTATTTGGTTACGAAGAAGGTGCATTTACAGGAGCGAAAAGAGGAGGAAAAAAAGGAAAGTTTGAACTTGCTCATAGAGGAACGATCTTTTTAGACGAGGTAGGGGATATGCCCCTTCATATGCAAAGCAAACTGCTTCGTGCTGTACAAGAAAAGGAAGTTGAGCGAGTAGGAGGACAAAAGCCGATTTCAATTGATGTGCGAATTATTGCGGCAACTCACCGTAATTTAGAAAGTATGGTACAAAAAGGAGAATTTCGAGAAGATTTATACTATAGACTTAATGTAGTGAAAATCGAAATTCCGCCTTTAAGAGAACGAAAAGAAGACATTTTAGATATTGCAAAAATTCTTTTGCAAAAGATGGAACGGCATTTTAATAGACAAGACATTGAACTTTCCTTTGACGTGATCGAGAGATTGCAAAAGCATTCTTGGCCTGGAAATGTACGTGAACTAGAAAATGTATTAGAAAGAGCTGTGAATGTTTTAGACGGTAACATCATTTGTTTACCACATTTACCCTTATATCTAAGGGATAATGAGCACAATTTTGCTTATTCTTCAACTGCACATGATAAACAGCAGGCTAATGTTAGTGAAGAATCTATTCCTTCTTTAAAAGAAGCAGTCGCTGACGCTGAACGTAAAGCTCTTCTTAAAGCGTTACAAAGAACAAATGGAAATAAACAGTTAGCAGCTTCCTTATTAGAGATTGGTAAAACAAGTTTTTATGATAAATGTAAACTATATGGAATTCGTTAGCTGTATTTACATAAAATCCATAGTTAAAAGCAGCCTTTGAGTACACAATTAGTGATTTGATAAAGCTGAGTTGTTGGTTGTTGGTCTCCTGTTACCGGATGAGTACATGGATACAAGGGACATTTATCAATCCGGTAATTGTCTCTCTATCCACATGGGGATGTTAATAGAAAGAACGGTTAACAATTGTTAACTGTTTTTTTTTGTTTCTTAAAAAATGTTAACTAATAAAAATGACAGATTGACATATATTTGTTTTTAATGTTAACTTTTTATATAATGAAGTTAACAAAAATAATGGAATTAAAGCTTAATAAGAGAAGGGGAGTTTGTTCATGGAAACAGTTCATGTAACAGATTGGAAAAATCTTGCCGATGATGTGATTTCTGGAAAAGGAATTACTGCCAAAGAAGCGTTAATGATTTTGCAATTGCCTGATGAGCGCGTACTAGATGTTATGAATGCAGCTTATAAAATTCGTCATCACTACTACGGGAAGAAAGTTAAGTTAAATATGATTATCAATACGAAATCTGGTTTATGTCCAGAAGACTGTGGTTATTGTTCACAATCTATTATTTCAGAAGCACCGATTGATAAATATGCATGGTTAACACAAGAGAAAATTGTAGAAGGTGCATTTGAAGCACAACGTCGTAAAGCTGGTACATATTGCATAGTTGCTTCCGGACGCCGACCGACAGATAAAGAAGTAGAGCATGTAATTGGAGCAGTAAAAGAAATTCGTGAGAAAACCGATTTGAAGATTTGTGCCTGTCTTGGTTTTTTGAATGAAGGCCAAGCGGAGCGATTAGTTGCTGCAGGTGTACATCGCTACAATCATAATTTAAATACACATGCTGATAATTACAATAATATTTGTTCAACACATGGATATGATGATCGCGTCGATACAGTGCAAACATCAAAAAAAGCAGGGTTATCTCCTTGTTCTGGTGCCATTTTTGGAATGGGTGAAACAGATGAACAAGCAGTGGATATTGCGTTTCAATTACAAAAACTAGATGCAGATTCAATCCCATGTAATTTCTTAGTTGCTGTTCCGGGCACGCCTCTTCAAGAGCAAAAAGCATTAACTCCTATGCAATGTTTGAAAATCTTAGCAATGATGCGCTTTGTGAATCCAACCAAAGAAATTCGGATTTCAGGTGGCCGTGAAGTGAATTTACGTTCGTTACAGCCATTAGGCTTATTTGCAGCCAACTCCATCTTTGTTGGGGATTATTTAACGACACAAGGGCAAGAACCAACTTCTGATTGGACACTGATTGAGGATTTGGGATTTGAAATTGAAGAATGTGCACTATAATGATAGGTGGTAAAGACTATTGAATGTATTCAATGGTCTTTTTTTGTGAATTAATGTCCTTTACATGATTTAACTATTTCTTTTACAAAACTCTACATTCTCTTCACAATTCCTTTATATATGAATATTATGATAATAACTGTGAACGACAAGTGAATACAAAAAGGTTATGAATATGAGAAACCATAAAAAACAAATAGGTCTATAATCGAGTAGCTATGTGTTTTTTTATGGTTTTTTTGCATGCCTGTGAAAGGATGGTATCACGTTGGATATAACAAAAGAATTTTTGTTTAAGATAAAAAAAGATCGTATGATTGCGTCAATTAAAAGTCCCAAAACTTTAGAGCAATTTTTAGAAACGGACATTCAAGTTGCTTTTCTATTAACAGGAAATATTAGTGTAGTGAAAAGATATGTCGATCTATTAAAGCAGCATAATCGACTTGTTTTTTTACACATTGAGAAAATTCCGGGAATTAGTTATGACAAAGAAGGACTGAAGTTTTTAGCAAAATTTGTGCGTCCGACGGGTATTGTTACAACAAAAAGCTCACTCATTCAACTAGCAAAAAAAGAAGGGCTAGTCGCTATTCAGCGTCTTTTTTTAGTAGATACCGATGCGGTGCAAAATGGCGTGAAAATGATGAAGGAAATTCAACCAGATGCATTAGAAATTATGCCAGGGTTAATTCCGGAGATGATTGAGAAGTTAACACGAGAAACAGATATCCCTCTTATTACAGGAGGACTGATCCAACATGAAAAACATATTCAAACGGCATTAGAAAGTGGGGCAGTGGCTGTATCAACTGGTAAGCACTGGCTATGGAAATCTCAAAATAGTTACCAAGAAATCCAGCAGTAAAGTAGAAGAGAGGAGTGATTTGATGAAACGAGTAGAGTTAAAAAACATCAGCAAATCGTATGATCAAAAAACAAATGTGATTCAAAGTATTAATGTAAGCATTGAACCAGGAGAGTTCTTTGTGTTAGTTGGTCCATCGGGATGCGGAAAGAGTACGATGCTACGAATGATTGCAGGACTTGAAGAGGTGACAGGCGGGGAACTGTTAATTGGAGACGTCAAAGCAAATGATCTATTGCCGAGTCAGCGTAATCTATCGATGGTCTTTCAAAATTACGCTCTTTATCCTCACTTAACGGTAGAACAAAATATTACGTTTGGACTTCATACGAAGAAAATTTCAAAACAAGAGCAAAAAAAGAGATGTTATGAAGCAGCAGAGATGTTAGGTCTTGCTCAATTATTAAAACGAAAACCTCGTCAATTATCAGGTGGGCAACGTCAACGTGTTGCACTAGCAAGAGCCATTGTGACACATTCTCCTATTTGTTTAATGGATGAACCTTTATCAAACTTAGATGCAAAATTGCGTGCCAAAATGAGATCTGAAATCCGCCAGATTCAACGCAAGTTAGGAATCACGATGATTTATGTAACACATGATCAAACGGAAGCTATGACAATGGCGGATCGGATGATGATTTTAAATGAAGGGAATATTCAACAGATCGGTAAACCATTAGACATTTACAATATGCCAAGTAACACCTTTGTTGCTTCATTTATTGGAAGTCCACCGATGAATTTAGCGCCGGTTCAGGTACATGCTCATTCACTAATCTTTGAAGATAACAGAACTATTTCCTATCAAATGCCATTAGAAATCATGGCGGGAGATAAAGATGTCACCTTAGGCATCAGACCTGAAAAAATTCGACTTGCTACACAAGGTGAAACAAGCTTTGTTGTAGAGGTGGATAATGTTGAAATTTTAGGAACAGAAACCTTGCTTACCTTTACCATCGGCCATCACCAACAATGGATTGCGAAATGGAATGGTCAATGGAATATTTCAGTAGGCGATCGTATTCCGCTGTTTATTGATCCAAAAGATTTATTCTTATTTGATCGTATGACTGGAAATTGCATCTATCAAGATAGAAAGGATATAGATTCTTTAACCGTCGAGGAGGAATTAGCATGAGTGCACTTCCAAAGGCAGCTCCTGCAGTAGATACATCGAGTGTGCAGCCGATTAAAAGAGGAACCTCAAATATGATTGCAGGTTTATCCTATCTGTTGCCGTCCCTTATTTTATTTGGTGTATTTCTTTTCTATCCAATGATTCGGACAATCTATTTAAGTGTATTCATGACTGATAGTCAAGGCATTCCCTTAAAGTTTGTAGGGGTATCAAATTTTACATATTTGTTTAATAACCCAAACTTTTTGCAAAGTATAAAAGCAACTTGTTTATTTGTTCTTTATACCGTACCGGTCGGCCTAATAGTCTCGCTGTTTTTAGCTTTGATTGCAAATGAAAAACTGCGTGGCATTGGCTTCTTTCGCACAATGTTCTCTTCTACTATGGGAATGAGTGTAGCCGCATCGTCTGTGATTTGGATGTTTATGTATAATCCGACGATTGGTGTTATTAACAAAGTGCTAAATGTTTTTGGCATGGAAGATGTTCAATGGTTACTAGATCCTAAGTTTGCATTAATCTCGGTTGCAATCTCAACGATTTGGATGAACATCGGCTTTACATTTTTAATTTTATTAGGTGGTTTGCAAAATATTGATGAGAAGCTATATGAAAATGCACAAATTGCAGGTGTAAGTTACTGGTATCAACTTCGGAAAATTACAATTCCCATGTTATCACCTACACTATTTTTTATTATTACAGTTTCCTTTATTAATGCTTTTCAAACGTTTGGACAGATTGATATTTTAACAAAAGGTGGTCCAATCGATTCAACAAATGTCATTGTGTATTCGATTTATAAAGATGCATTTATTAACTACAATGTTGGGTCTGCTAGCGCGCAGGCAGTCATCTTGTTTTTTTGTATTCTAATTGTAACCGCTCTTCAATTTAAGCTTGGGGAAAGGAAGGTTCATTATCAATGAGTAAAACAAGAAAAATCATCACGTATATTCTCTTGCTGGTATCAGCCATTATTTTAATGTTCCCCATTCTTTATGCTTTCTTAATTAGCTTCATGAGCGGAGCAGAAGTATTAGAAGGACGATTAATACCTAAGTCATTTACATTGGATAATTATCAGGCTGCATTTGAAAAAGTACCATTAGTGCATTACTTATTTAATAGTTTTGTTGTGTCGATTACAGTTATGGTCGGACAAGTAGTGGTGTCGAGCTTAGCAGCATTTGCGTTTGTTTTTATTTCATTCAAAGGAAGAGATGCAATTTTCTTTTTGTTTATTTCAACGATGATGATTCCGTGGGAAGCAACCATGGTTCCTAATTTTTTAACCGTGCAACAACTTGGATGGCTTAACAATTACTTTGGATTAACCGTTCCATTTTTTGCGTTAGCATTTGGCACGTTTTTGTTACGTCAACAATTTAAGACAATTCCTCATGAGTTGTATGAAGCATCACAAATAGCAGGGATTAGTAGATTTCGATTCTTTTTGAATATTGTTTTACCTGTCTCGAAGACAAGTCTAGTAACACTTGGAGTATATAGCTTTTTAACAACTTGGAATATGTATTTATGGCCGTTGCTTGTAACAAATACGGAACAAGTTCGTACCGTTCAAATTGGATTAAAGCAAATGCAAACGCAAGAAATCTCAACTGATTGGGGGGTGGTCATGGCAGCGGTTGTTGTCGTTATTTTACCTACATTGTTACTTTTATTTTTAGGTCAGAAACGTCTTCAAAAAGGACTCACACAAGGTGCAATTAAATAAAGGAGTGAATGTGATGAAAAAAGTATTAGCAATTATTACTGCCTGTTTATTAGTTGTATTAGGGGCTTGTTCGAATTCAAATAGCAGTTCTGGAACACAAGAAACAAAGAAAACGGAGTCTGGAAAAACTGAAGTTGTATTTTGGCACGCGATGAGTGGAGATTTGGAAAAAGTATTAAATGATATTGTGAAAGATTACAATGAATCACAAGATAAAGTTGAAGTAAAACCGATGTTTCAAGGAACATATGAAGAAGCATTAACAAAATTTAATACGGTAGCAGGAACGAAAGATGCGCCGGCTGTCATGCAAACATTTGAAGTAGGAACAAAATATATGATTGATAGCGAGAAAATTCAACCTGTTCAAAAATTTATTGATGAAGAAAATTATGATACATCACAGTGGGAGCAAAATATTTCAAATTACTATCAAGTCGATGGCAAGCAGTATTCGATGCCATTTAACTCTTCAACTCCTGTATTAGTATATAACAAAGATGCATTCAAAGAAGCTGGGCTTGATACTGAAAAAGCGCCAAAAACGTATGATGAATTAAAAGAAGCTGCTGAAAAATTAACGAAAAAAGAAGGAAATCAAACAACTCAATACGGATTCACTATTTTAAACTATGGTTGGTTCTTTGAAGAGTTACTAGCAGCACAAGGCGGTTTATATGTTGATCAAGAAAATGGCCGTAAAGGTGATGCTGAAAAAGCTTTATTTAACGGTGAAGAAGGGTTAAATGTTTTCAATTTAATCAATGATATGTATAAAGATGGAACATTTTATAATGTTGGCCAAAACTGGGATGATATGCACGCTGCATTCCAATCGAAAAAAGTAGCGATGTTTTTAGATTCATCTGCCGGTGTAAAAACGCTGATTGATAATGCACCGTTTGAAGTAGGCGTTGCTTACTTACCTGTACCGAAGGAAGAAGACCGACAAGGTGTTATCATCGGAGGAGCATCGCTATGGATGTCAAACGGTATAAGTGATGAAACACAAAAATCATCATGGGATTTCATGAAATATTTAGCAACTCCAGAAGTACAAGCAAAATGGCACGTAGACACAGGCTACTTCGCTATTAATCCAAAAGCATATGAGCAAGATATTGTCAAAAAAGAGTGGGAAAAGTATCTGCAATTAAAAGTAACCGTAGATCAGTTACGCGATACAAAACCATCTCCAGCAACACAAGGAGCGTTAATTTCTGTTTTTCCAGAATCGCGTCAAAAAGTTGTAACAGGCATGGAGAGTTTATATCAGGGCGTAAAACCGAAGGAAGCATTGGATAGAGCAGCAGAGGAAACAAATCAAGCGCTTGAAGCAGCCAATCAAAAATAAGAAAGGAGAAAGCTCGTCCAAAAGGATATTTTAAGGGCGAGCTTTTCTTATCATAATCGATTAACAAGTTATTTTTACTTTATAAAACTTTAAAAGTAGAAAGATTGTTTGAAAGGATGGAGGATAAAACATGGCTCATTTTATTGAGGTTTATGCACATCGAGGTTTTAGTGGAAGATTTCCTGAAAATACAATGATCGCATTTGAAGAAGCGCGTAAAATGAAAGTAGCAGGCATTGAATTGGATGTTCAATTAACAAAAGATGGTGAAGTTGTTGTTATTCATGACGAACGAATTGACCGTACAACTAACGGAATTGGGTATGTTCATGAATTTTTGTACAAACAACTTTGCTTGTTTGATGCAGGAAGCTGGTTTCATTCAAAGTATCATACCGAAGCTATCCCGCTATTGTCAGAGGTATTTGAGTGGCGCATTGAAAAAAAGAGTGACATAACGCTTAACATTGAATTAAAAAATGACCAAATTGACTACCCTGGATTAGAAGAAAAAGTTATTCGTTTGATAGAAGAGTATGACTTTTCAGATCGCACGATTATCTCTTCATTTAATTATGATAGTTTAGTTAAGGTAAGAAGCATTCATCCTTACGTATCAATTGGGCTTTTATTTGAAGGAATCGATAAAGAAGCTGTGGAAAAAGCAAAGAAGATTCAAGCACAAGGGTTACACTGCGAATCTGTCTATGCTTTATCAAATGAAGGAAAAAGAGCACAAGCACAAGGGTTAGATTTGCGAGTATATACCGTAAATAAACCGGAAGAATTTCTTCAATTGAAAGAAAGTGGAGTCAAAGTGATTATGACGGATGTTCCTCATGAGATTTACCCGAATTTAGATTGTAATAGGTAACGAGATACATATTAACTAGTAAAACGTTGTGAAGCTTAAAAAGGCAAGAGTAGCACATAATTTAAAAAGGATAAATTAGCGGTCAATGACTACTGATTTATCCTTTTTTTGCAGTTTTCTAATCATATCTTACTGTCGAAACGACACAGGTAATTGTTGAGTGTATACAACTTGTTTTCTGGTATCTTAAATAGTTTATTCAGCTCTATTTACGTGTTAAGAGTCAACAATTTTTCTATAGACCCACACGAATATCATTTGATAAACTTAGTTTGCTTATTTGTTAAAGAAAGGTTGCGATGCCGTGGACAATTATTATAAACAAGCTCAAAAAGGAGCTTGGATTAGCATAGTTGCTTATATATTACTATCGACATGTAAATTAATCATTGCTGGAATGGCGAGTTCATCTGCTTTAAAAGCGGATGGATTAAACAATTTAACGGATATCATTGCTTCGATTGCTGTTTTAATCGGTTTAAAAATCTCTCAGAAACCTCGAGATCACGACCATCCATATGGTCACTCGCGCGCAGAGCATATTGCCTCACTTATTGCCTCTTTTATTATGATGGTTATTGGCTTACAAGTACTTACTGATGCAGGACAATCAATTTTTTCTAGAGACATAGAAGCACCAAATTTACTGGCTGCATGGGTTGGATTAGGAGCTGCTATCGTCATGCTAGGTGTATATGGTTACAATGTAAAACTTGCAAAAAAATTAAAGAGTCAATCTCTGCATGCTGTTGCAAAGGATAATTTATCTGATGCCTTAGTTAGCATAGGAGCTGTCATCGGTATTATCGGCTCGCAATTTGGTTTGCCCTGGATTGATGTTGTGGCTGCATTTATTGTTGGAGTTATCATTTGTAAGACAGCAGTTGATATTTTTAAAGAGGTGACCCATTCGTTAACAGACGGATTTGATGAAGAGCAGTTACTACATTATAAAGAGGCCATTGCACAGATTACAGGTGTCAATGAAGTCAATGATGTAAAAGCTAGAATGCTAGGAAATCATGTTGTGCTAGATGTGACTGTCAGAGTAGACCCTCATTTAAATGTAATTAAAAGCCATGAAATAGCAGATGAAATTGAACAGATGATGAATGACGAATATCGAATAAAAGATACATTTGTACATGTTGAACCTGATGTGTACGAAAAAAGAAGATAGAAACGAATGATTCTTTCATAAGAGAGAATCGTTCGTTTCTATTTTTTATTCTGATTAGTCGAACTTATTAGTATGAACTCCACTTAGAAACAGCAGGTTTTAAGGTGAAAAAATAAAAACTATTCTAAATCCTCTTCATAATGATGAACAAATGTCCGTTATAAATAATGATAACCATTAAAAACGCTAACTAGAAGGGTGAGAACATGAAAAAATTGAGTGCAAAGCTTGTTCTGTCTTTTACAACGTTCATTGTTCTGTTGTTATTACTTGCTTCTGGGGCTGTTTATCAGTTCACGAAACAGCAAGTAGAAGAAGATGTAAAAGTTCAGTCACAAAGTTTGGTCAAAGAATTAAAACGAAACATTGATACATATTTAGAGATGTATAGCCGAATGGTAGCAACGTCTAGCGAAAACGATGTCGTAGTTAATTTCGTTAAACAAGCAAATAGTCAAGAGAATAAAAAGGATGACAATTATTTTAATTGGCAAACTGTTGAAAAAGAATTCCAGCAGTTTTCAGAGAAATATCCTGATATCGCACTTCAGTATATTGGAACGAAAAATAAAGCCATGTATGCGGTACCGAAGACAGAGTTTCCAGCTGACTATGATCCAACATCCCGTGTGTGGTATAAGCAAGCTGAAGCAAAACCTGATGAGATCATTTACACAGAACCTTATAAAGATGCTGCAACTGGACATATGGTTGTGACAATTGCTAAAGCAGTGTTAGAACCTCAGTCAAAAGAAGTGTTAGGGGTAACCGCAATAGATTTAGAACTGGATGCTTTACAAGGTATTGTTTCACAAGCAAAAGTTGATTACGAAGGTTATGCATTTTTATTTGATGAAAATGGAACAGCATTAGTTCACCCAACATTAGCAGGAAAAAGTTTAGCAAATGAATCATTTATAAAAGACATGTATCAATCAGGAAAAAAGAGTGACTTTTTTCAATATCGTTATGACGGTGAAGACAAAGTGTTGACTTATGAGACAATTGAACGCACTAACTGGAAAGTAGGTAATGCATTTATTTACACCAAAATGCTAGCCAGCGCTCACCAAATGCTCAAGATTATTACAATTATTTCTAGTATTGCGATTTTATTGTCAGTTTTGCTCACATTTATGATTGCAAAAATGATTACCAAACCAATTATTCGATTAAAAGATGAAGTAGCTAAAGTAGCTGAAGGTGATTTAACCGTTCATATTGAAACAAAATCGAAAGATGAAATTGGAGAATTAACGCAGCTATTCAATGAAATGGTGACAAGTACAAGACAATTAATTGGGACTGTTCAACATTCGGTGCAGACGGTTAAAGTATCTGTTGAGAATTTAAGTGCTGTTTCTGAAGAAGCAACAGCATCAAGTGAAGAAATTGGACGAGCAATTCAAGAAATTGCAAGCGGAGCGACACAACAAGCTTCTGATGCAGATACAACGAATCACAAAACGATGAATTTGTCGTCTCAAATTGAACAAGTGATTGAGAAAAACACACAAATTAACCTATTAACAAATGAGGCTGTCGTGGCAAATGAAAAAGGACTAAAACAAATCCAAACGCTTCGTCAGCAAACGAATGAATCGTCGAAAATGGTTGAGTCGGTACAAGAGGTTATGAAAGAATTAGCACAAAAAATGAATGAGATTGAATATGTCATTCACACGATTAATGACATTTCCGATCAAACAAATCTCCTTGCTCTCAATGCAAGTATTGAGGCTGCGCGTGCTGGTGAACATGGAAAAGGCTTTGCAGTGGTTGCTGATGAAGTGCGCAAACTAGCTGAGCAGTCATCTCGTGCAACGGAGCAAGTACGTCAAACAATTGCTAATATCCAAAATGAGGTATCAGTAGCCCGTCAAGAATTTAATCGTACAGAAGAGTTATCAAAATCACAAGAAACAGCTGTCACCCATACAGAGCAATCATTCTATGATATTGCCAACACAATTGAACAAGTCGTTGATTCAATTAAAAATGTAATGGGGAATATGCAGGAAATTAGCAGTCATAAAGATGAAGTGGTTGCTTCGATTCAAAGCATTGCAGCAATTGCTCAACAATCAGCAGCGGGTACAGAAGAAATTACAGCTTCTACCGAAGAGCAAATTAGAGCAATTTCGACGGTTTCTGAATCAGCGGAACATTTACAGGAATTAAGTGAACAATTAATCGTAATGGTGCGTAAATTTAAGATTGAAAATGAAAGCAATGGAGAATAGAAAAATGACCAGTTTTTGACTGGTCATTTTTTTTTAGCTCACTTGTTTAATGTTAGCTTTACTATTTTTTTTTGATGTCAAACGATCGACAAGCTGGGCAATCGCTCCGTCGCCTGTTACATTACAAGCTGTACCGAAGCTATCTTGTGCTAGGTATAAAGCAATCATTAATGAAACCATTGTTGCATCAAAACCAAGCATTGTTTGCAGAAGGCCTAATGAAGCCATTACGCCACCACCAGGAACACCAGGTGCGGCAATCATTGTAATACCTAGCATTAAAATAAATGAAAGCACGGTTGAGAACGCTGTTTCTGTTCCGTTCATATAAAGAACAGCCATGGCGCACGAAACAATTGTGATTGTACTTCCAGATAGATGAATCGTTGCCAAAAGTGGAATAGAGAAATCTGCTACTTTTTCTTGTACACCATTCTTTTTGGCATGTTCTAATGTAACAGGAATAGTAGATGCAGATGATTGTGTGCCAAGAGCTGTGAAATAAGCTGGCAACATTCCTTTTAGCAATGAAAAAGGATTTTTACGAGAGAGTGTTCCACTTACTGTATATTGAATCACAAGAATCGTAAAGTGAAGAACAACAATCATCGCAAATACTTTTGCAAACACTGTCATAATTGTTTGCACTTGTCCACCTTGCGTCATATTGGCGAAAATACCAAGGATATGAATTGGAAGCAGTGGAATGATGATTTTAGAAATTAATAATTCAACAATAGAGCGAAAATCAATCATGACATTCTTTAGCGCGTCACTTTTAATTGCGGCCATTCCGAGCCCTAATGTGAACGCTAATACTAACGCTGTCATAACTTCCATAGTAGCTGGGATTTCTAATTCGAAAAATGGCTTAAGTAAAGCTTCTTCAGGATTTTCAAAAGCTGAAGATTGACCTGCTTTATTTAATATAACTGGATATAAATTATGAGCAGCAAGATAAGCTAGTAGTCCAGCCACAATAGTGGACAAGTAAGCTAAACTAGTTGTCAACCCTAAGAATTTTCCGGCACCTTTGCCAATTTCACCAATTCCAGGTGCAATAAATGCAACAATAATAAGAGGGATGGCAAACCCTAAAAAATTACCGAAGATTCCATTGAATGTAGCGAATATGCGAACGAACCACTCTGGTGCAAAACTGCCGATTAAAATACCAGCAGCAATTGCCAAGACAATTCGTGGTAAAAGACCGAATTTTTTCATTGTGTCCTCCCTAAAAATACAAATGTTCTTTATTTGTGTATTATACATAAAGTTTGAGTGAATGTTAAGTGGAAATTTATTTTATTTATAAAACAATCATTGAAACGTTTGATTGCATTAGAATCGTTTTTATCTCAAACAAATAAGGTATCATTAAATGATTCGTAGGTGATAATGATGAAGAGAATAATAAAAAAGTCAGCAGGATGAACGAGTCCTGCTGACTTTTTTAGGTGATGTTTATAGAAGGCCATTTTTTATGAACGTGTCCTTATGTGCATTCAGAAACAATGGTTTTGGTTTATCCCTGTCTAGAAAGATTTTTCTGAAAAATATCTTTGACGTAAGGAAGCAAGAGAGGCTGAGAGGTTTTTGCTTCGACACTGACTGGGATTTTCTTAAATGGATGGGAGAATGAGACTTTAAAAGCATGAAGAGCCTGCTGCTGAGCCGCTGTCTTTTTACCACCATATAAAGTATCACCTACGAGCGGGTGACCAAGGTGGCTCATATGAACGCGGATTTGGTGTGTACGACCACTGTCAAGTGACAGAGAAACGAGTGTTTCATTTTTAGCTCGATTCCTTTTTAATACCTGATAATTTGTTTGAGCAGTTTGGCCAGTTTTTGAAACTCTTCTTCTCGTTGGATGATGACGGTCACGTCCAATAGCTGCATGAATGACCCCGCTATTCATTCGCACGATTCCATGGACAAGTGCAACATAAGACCGTTTAATTTCACGATTAGCTAACAGTTGATCAAAAACAGAACTTGCTACTGCATGCTTTGTGAATAAAATAGTTCCGGATGTATCACGATCAAGGCGATGAACATGACGTGGCTTTGTCTTTAATCCTATCGACGAAAAATAGAAAGCTACGGCATTTAACAGCGTCTTTTTATCTTGCGGTGCTGAAGGGTGGGTATCAAGTCCACTAGGCTTATTAATAATTAAAATATGATCATCTTCATAGCAAATATCAAGCGGCATGTTAAAGGGCTCTATATCATGCTCTTCGGGAAAATAAAAATGTAAATGCACCTCATCACCGGTTGCTAATTTGTGGTGCCAAGGCATGGCATGGCCATTTACAAGTACGCTTTTATTCATACGGAATAAATGC
The DNA here is from genome assembly GCA_008180335.1 of Priestia megaterium. GTDB lineage: Bacteria > Bacillota > Bacilli > Bacillales > Bacillaceae_H > Priestia > Priestia megaterium_B. The sequence goes on along the minus strand of VTEF01000007.1, from coordinate 86,404 downwards.
AAAGTTTTTTTTGGCAAAAGCCATTTAGACTTTAAATAGGTTTCGATTGTGAGACCATTATCTTCGGTTTTAATTATATCTTTAAACCATTCATAAGATTGCTTCATATGAACACCTTCCTACTTTCTTTGTTCTTCGGTTAAACGGTGATGATTGTATAGAATAAGTTCCATTTTATAGGAGGAAATAACTACCTAAAGTTCTGAGTTTATGTTTATGTTATGCTAAATACATATGTAAAACAAACTTACAAAAGGAGGGGGACCATTGAAAATTGCTTGCGCAGCTCCAATAGAAATGGAAAACTACATAGAAGAGTTAAAGGAACAGCTTCTGTATCAGTTATTACCTCAATATATGTTAACAGAAGAGCTTGAACAAATTCATAGTTATCATCTGTTTAAACATAACGATCAATCTAATCATTTATATAATGGCTTACTTAATGAGGCATTGCAAGTCATTAGTAGTCTGCAAACGGTAATTGCAGTGATTGAATCAATACAAAATCGCCATATTCAAAGTAGTGATCGGGAAATATTTACAAAAAATATTAAAACCCTTGAGAAATATGGGCTTGTTTTTCCTATTCCTATTGATTCTTTTATGAAAGAAAATCATCTGATTTCTTATTCTCAGGATGAAACGTATAAGGATTATGTTCATTAAGAAAGGAACGTTTTAAACGTTCCTTTTTATTTTATCGTTAATTAGGGGATTTACAAATATCAGTGTTCTACACTGTTTTTATTTCATGTTAATCAGTAGTTAAATCTAAAAGAGATTGAGTAAAATAAGAAAAATTGTCGATAAAAGAAATGGAAAGATAAAATTTTAGAATATTTTGACTTATAAGGTAGAAACTGTTCTTTCCTCCTTTATATTCTTTTATAATCATGTGTATAGAGATATATAGGGGGAGCTAATATATGAAAAAGCTTGCTGTTTTATTCGTTAGTTTGGTTCTTTTATTTATGGGAATGGGGGTTACACCAAAGGTATCTGCCGCTAGCAATCAACTTATTATCATTAACAAATCCACTAATACACTAGCTTTTTTTAATAATGGAAAATTAGTTCGAACATTTAAAGTCGCTACAGGAAGGAAACAAAGTTATACACCAGAGGGCACTTTTAGCATTGTGAATAAGATTAAAAATAGACCTTATTATAAAGGAAATATTCGCGGAGGAGACCCGCGGAATCCGTTAGGAGATCGATGGCTTGGGTTAAATGCACGAGGAACATATGGAACGACTTATGCTATACATGGTAATAATAATGCAAAATCAATTGGTACTTATGCAAGCTCAGGTTGTGTCAGAATGTATAATGAAGAAATAAGGTGGCTATTTGATCAAGTTCGAACAGGCACAAAAGTTGTTATTGGCCAATTTAAATCTCAGAATTTTGATTCCTTAGCCCAAAAATATGGGTATAAGCTTCATTCTTCCAAACCAGCAGCTCCCCAAAATCCGTGTTTAACTAAAAAAATGGTAAAAGGCCAAATAGGGTTTGTCACAATCAAATCACCGATGATTCTATTAAAAGAACAAAGTGGAAAGTGGGTTAAAATTCGAACACTCTCTAGAGGGGAACGTTACAATGTTTATAAAATAAATGGTATAAAAGTTTATTTAGGTCCTGGTTTTATCGAAAATTATCCAAATAAGAAGACATCTATTCAATTGAATATATGTAAATAACAAATACCGTTCAATTAGCAATTTCTAATTGAACGGTATTTTTGAATTTTCTTTTTTGTTTATTATAATAAGAAAAAGGGAAACTAATTGCTTAGCTAAGCGTAAGAAAGGATTGTTAAACGTATGTCGACAATAGATTTATCTAAATTTGAAAAAAAGATGGTTATTCGAAACATTAAACATGAAGATATAGATGCAATTCTAGCACTGCAGCAATTATCATTTCCAGGAATGGATCCTTGGAAAAGAGAGCAATTAGAAAGCCACTTAGCGGTATTTCCTGAAGGACAAATTTGTGCAGAATATAATGGTGACATTATTGGATCATGTGCAAGTCTAATTGTAAACTTTGATGAATATGATGATCAGCATACGTGGGATGATATTACAGATGAAGGTTATATTACGAACCATAATCCAGAGGGATATAATTTATACGGCATTGAAGTGATGGTTCATCCGAAGTATCGAGGAATAAAAATTGGCCGGAGATTATATGAAGCCCGCAAAGATTTAGCTCGAGAATATAATTTGAAAAGTATTATTATTGGAGGACGAATCCCTCATTATCATCAGCATGCATCAGAAATGTCTCCTAGAGAATATGTAGAACAAGTCATTCATCATAAGCTGTACGATCCAGTGCTGTCATTTCAATTAATGAATGGCTTTACATTAATGCGCATTAATCCTGGGTATTTGCCAGATGATCTTGCTTCTAATAAGTATGCCACATTAATGGAATGGAATAACGTCGATTATGTTCGTCGTTCTAAAAGGCATTTTAAAACTTCTTTTCCTGTACGCATCTGTGTTGTTCAATATATGATGAAACAAATTAATTCATTTGAAGAGTTTGCTACACAAGTAGAATATTATACAGACGTAGCGTACGATGCGAAAGCTGATTTTTGTGTGTTTCCAGAAATCTTTACGACGCAGCTTATGTCATTTCTTGATGAGCAAATTCCAAGCAAGGCTGTCCAGCGCTTAACAGAATACACAGAAGAGTATATTGAACTGTTTACAAACTTGGCTATTAAATACAATGTCAATATTATTGGCGGCTCGCATTTTGTAGAAGAAGATGGAGACATCTTTAACATTGCTTATTTATTCCGCCGAGATGGAACGATTGAAAAGCAATATAAAGTTCATATAACTCCGAATGAGAGGAAATGGTGGGGGATTAGCCCGGGAAGCAATGTAGAAGTATTTGATACAGATTGTGGAAAAATAGCGATTCAAATCTGCTATGACATTGAATTTCCAGAACTAGCACGTATTGCAACAGATAAGGGAGCAAATATTATTTTTACCCCGTTTTGTACAGAGGATCGCCAAGGCTATTTGCGCGTTCGGTATTGCTCTCAAGCTCGAGCAGTTGAAAACCAAATCTACACAGTGATTGCTGGAACCGTCGGAAACCTGCCTGAAACGGAGAACATGGACATTCAATATGCCCAGTCTGCAATTTTTGCTCCATCAGATTTTGAATTTGCGCGAGATGGAATCGTTGGAGAATGTAACCCAAATATTGAAATGGTTGTTATAGGAGATGTCGATTTAGAAATTTTGCGAAGACAGCGCCAGTCAGGTACAGTTCGTCAATTAAAAGATCGCAGGCATGATGTCTATAACATTAAATATAAAAAATAATCGATTACACCATGCAATTGCATGGTGTTTTTTTCACAAACTTTTGTCATAATAAAAGAAAAATGAAATAGAACAAGTGAGGGAAAATAAATGAGTTTTCATGGTCAATCAGTTTTGCCGGCTGTCCGCGATATGAAGCAATTAGAACGATTTTTAGAAAGTGATTATGAATATGGTGTGCTGTTGGACAATCAAATTGGTTTATTGCGTGGAATCATGAAAGAGGTCAGCCATCATAATAAGAAGCTGATTATCCATCTTGATTTAATTCATGGCCTAAAACAAGATGAGTATGCCGTTGATTTTCTTTGTCAAGAATTTAAGCCTGCAGGAATTATTTCAACACGTACAAATGTCATTTTAAAAGCTAAACAACGAGGTATTTATGCAATACAACGTGTGTTTTTGTTAGACAGCACAGCACTGAAGAAAAGTTATGAAATCATCAAAAAAGTAAAGCCTGACTATATTGAACTCTTACCTGGAATTGTTCCGCATTTAATACAGGAAGTAGCGGCTGAAACAGGCATTCCTGTATTGGCAGGAGGACTTATTCGATCAGAAGAAGAAGTTAGAAAGGCGATTGAATCAGGTGCTGCGGCTGTTACAACATCAAATAAAAAATTGTGGAATATTTCATTCCTAAAATCATAAAAAGTGATTGACAACGCTTTCAAAAGCTAGTAAACTCTTAAATAAGTTAATAGATGTGACGGAGAATAGGAGATCCACGATATAACCTTTTTAATGTTTTAGAAAGGGGCTATTGTGGATTTTTCTTATTTTCCAATAAACAATCTGTTTCTTTATAAAAGGGGGTTTTTTAGATGAGTCCATTTTTGGGTGAAGTTATTGGAACAATGATTTTAATTGTATTAGGTGCAGGTGTATGTGCAGGTGTCAGCTTGAAAAACTCATTTGCAGCTAACTCAGGTTGGATTGTTATTACAATGGGATGGGGGCTAGCTGTTACAATGGGTGTTTATGCAGTTGGTAATATAAGTGGAGCACACTTAAATCCAGCAGTAACCATTGCGCTTGCAATCGTTGGCGATTTCTCATGGGCAGATGTACCATTATATATAGTAGCACAGTTTCTTGGTGCCATTCTTGGAGCAATAATTACGTATCTTCATTATTTACCGCACTGGAAAGAAACAAGTGATCCAGGAACAAAGCTTGGCGTATTTGCAACAGGCCCAGCAATTCCGAATCCATTTGCTAATTTGCTAAGTGAAACAATCGGTACATTTATTTTAGTACTTGGTATTTTAGCAATTGGCGGCAATAAGTTTACAGATGGGCTAAATCCTTTAATCGTTGGATTTTTAATTGTAAGTATCGGTCTTTCTCTTGGAGGAACAACGGGTTATGCGATTAATCCAGCACGTGACTTAGGACCGCGTATTGCACATGCGATTTTACCTATTGCAGGTAAAGGAAGCTCTAATTGGAAGTATGCTTGGATTCCTGTTGTAGGTCCACTGCTTGGAGGTTCGCTTGGAGCAGTATTCTATCAAGTCGCATTCCGAGATAGCATGACGAATTCTTTATGGACTGTTATTGCAGCTGTTGTGGTTGTATTTAGTATTGTATTTGCACTATCAAAAATGAAACCAACAAATACAGTGGTGAAGAAAAGCGCGTAAGAAATAATGAATGCGCTTTAGCTACGAATTATGTAAAATAAAAACCAGATGAAATATAGAGAGTAGGGGAAGTCAATATGGAAAAATTTATTTTATCTTTAGATCAAGGGACAACAAGTTCAAGGGCAATTTTATTTAATAAAAAAGGAGAAGTAGTACATGTAGCTCAAAAAGAGTTCACACAATACTTTCCAAAACCAGGTTGGGTAGAGCATAATGCCAGTGAAATTTGGGGCTCGATTTTAGCTGTAATCGCTTCTTGTCTATCAGAATCAGGTGTATCAGCTGATCAAATTGAAGGAATTGGAATTACAAACCAACGTGAAACAGCAGTGGTTTGGGAAAAATCAACAGGAAAACCAATTTATAATGCAATTGTTTGGCAATCCCGCCAAACATCGGATATTTGTGAAGAGCTAAAAGAAAAAGGGCTCAATGACATATTCCGTGAAAAAACAGGTTTGCTGATTGATGCTTATTTCTCAGGAACAAAAGTAAAGTGGATTTTAGATAATGTTGAAGGTGCACGTGAAAAGGCTGAAAACGGTGAATTATTATTTGGAACAATTGATACATGGCTCATTTGGAAGCTATCAGGCGGAAAGGCGCATGTAACGGATTACTCGAATGCATCTCGTACGTTAATGTTTAATATCTATGATTTACAATGGGATGATGAATTATTAGATATCTTAGGCGTACCAAAATCCATGTTACCTGAAGTGAAGCCATCATCTCATATTTATGGTCATACGATTGATTATCATTTCTTTGGCAAAACGATTCCGATTGCTGGTGCAGCAGGTGATCAACAAGCAGCTTTATTTGGGCAGGCTTGTTATGAAAAGGGAATGGCTAAAAATACGTATGGCACAGGTTGCTTTATGTTAATGAATACTGGTGAAAAAGCAGTGAAATCAGACCATGGTTTGCTCACAACCGTCGCATGGGGAGTAGATGGCAAAGTAGAATATGCGCTTGAAGGTAGTATCTTTGTAGCTGGTTCAGCTGTTCAATGGTTACGAGATGGGTTAAGAATGTTTAAAGATGCAAAAGAAACAGAAGAATATGCGACGCGCGTAGAATCTACAGAAGGTGTTTATCTCGTTCCGGCATTTGTTGGTCTCGGCACACCATATTGGGATAGTGATGTACGAGGCGCTATGTTTGGCTTAACAAGAGGAACGACTAAAGAGCATTTTATTCGTGCTACATTAGAGTCACTTGCATATCAAACAAAAGACGTTTTAAGCGCAATGGAGGCTGATTCTAATATTACATTAAAAACGTTGCGTGTAGACGGAGGGGCTGTGAAAAATAATTTCTTAATGCAGTTCCAAAGCGATATGTTGGATGTGCCAGTTGAACGCCCACAAGTCAATGAAACAACAGCATTGGGAGCTGCTTATCTTGCTGGACTGGCGGTAGGTTATTGGAAAGATCGCGACGAGATTGCACAGCAGTGGAATATGGAAAAATCATTTGAGCCAGAAATGAAAGAAGCTAAACGTGAAAACTTATATAATGGCTGGAAAAAAGCTGTAAATGCTACAATGGCATTTAAGTAATTTGAGTGAAATACCTTTAAAAATAGACAGAAGTATGATATATTAAATACAAGTTAATAAATTGGTTGGAGAATCGGAGAGACCATGAATCCATATGCAAACATCTGTATATGCGATTTGTGGTCTCTCTTTTTTTACATCTTGTAAAAAGAGAGGGGAATGACTAATGTTTTCTAGTCAAACACGTGTAAATAAATTAATCGAAATGGAACAAAAACAATATGATTTACTTGTAATTGGAGGAGGAATTACGGGATCTGGAATCGCACTTGATGCAACAAATCGTGGAATGAAAACCGCATTAGTGGAAATGCAAGACTTTGCAGCTGGCACGTCAAGCCGCTCAACAAAACTTGTTCATGGTGGTTTGCGCTATTTAAAACAGTTCGAAGTCAAAATGGTTGCAGAAGTAGGGAAAGAACGTGCGATTGTATATGAAAATGGACCGCATGTAACGACACCTGAATGGATGCTATTACCGTTTCATAAGGGAGGTACATTTGGAAAATTTTCAACATCAATTGGCTTACGAGTGTATGACTTTTTAGCAGGAGTAAAGCGTTCTGAACGCCGTAAAATGTTTAGTGCAAATGAAACAATGAACAAAGAACCGCTAGTAAAGTCTAAAGATTTAAAAGGTGGCGGATATTACGTTGAATATAAAACAGATGATGCCCGTTTAACAATTGAAGTAGCAAAAGAAGCGGTAAAAAGAGGGGCGGATTTAGTCAACTATTCCAAAGTAGAAGAGTTTATTTATAAAAATAGGAAAGTAGCCGGAGTTGTCGTAAGCGATCAATTATCGAAAAAACAATATAAAATCTATGCGAAAAAAATCGTAAATGCAGCAGGTCCATGGGTGGATACATTACGTGAAAAAGATAATTCTAAAAAGGGAAAACAGCTGCAATTGACAAAAGGGATTCACCTTGTCATTGACCAAAAACGTTTCCCGCTCACACAAGCCATTTATTTTGATACACCAGACGGAAGAATGGTTTTTGCGATTCCACGTGATGGAAAAACATATGTAGGCACGACAGATACTGTATATAAAGAAGATGCGAGAAATCCGCGTATGACAAGCAAAGATCGTCAATATGTAATCGATGCTATTAACTATATGTTCCCAATGGTTAACATGACAGTAGAAGATGTAGAATCTAGCTGGGCTGGTGTACGACCGCTTATTCACGAAGAAGGAAAAGATCCTTCCGAAATTTCTCGTAAAGATGAAATTTGGACATCAGATTCAGGGTTAATTACTATTGCAGGTGGAAAATTAACTGGATACAGAAAAATGGCAGAAGTGGTTGTGAATTCTGTCGCACAGCAATTGCAAGCAGAGGGTTTAACATTTAAAGCAGGACAAACAAAGAATTTACCAATTTCAGGCGGTGACGTTGGCGGATCTGCAAATTTTCCGCTATATGTTGAAGAAAAAGCAAAACAAGGCGTTAAATTAGGACTATCATATGAGGTTGCAGAAAAATTAACGAAGCGTTACGGATCTAATATTGATGTCGTTTATGGTTATATGAAAGATGAAACAGTTAAAATGAAGGAAAGCAACTTGCCCGCAAGTGTCTTCTTACAAGTTCAATATGGCATTCAAGAAGAGATGGTATCAAAACCAGTTGATTTCTTCATTCGTCGTACAGGTGCCTTATTCTTTGACATCCAGTGGGTAAGAAGATGGAAAGAGCCAGTCATTAACTATATGGCAAAAGAATTAAAATGGACAGCCGAACAAACAACAGAATATAGCTTAGAATTAGAGCAACGTTTACATGAGGCTGTTGTTCCGAGCGATGAAAAAAAAAATGACCGAATTGTTGGGATTTCATGATAAAATAAAGAAGTAACTGTTAAGACAATAAAGCTGTAATTAGCAGGAAGTTGTTATTTTTTATCGAAATAATATAGTGTTGCTTATAAATGAATAAAATGGTTAAAAAAGAGAAAAACGAATATTGTTCGTTTTTCTCTTTTCATACATAATGATACTTATACAAAGGGGGTTTTTTCATGAGCTGGAAGCAAACATATACGACTTGGATTAATGATGAACAATTAGATTCAGAATTACGTTCATTATTGGAACAAGTACAGAAAGATGAAAAACAATTAGAAGATTGTTTTTATAAAAATTTAGAATTTGGTACAGGCGGCATGCGTGGTGAAATTGGACCAGGTACAAACCGCATGAACGTATACACAATTCGCAAAGCATCAGAAGGGTTTGCTCAGTACATTTCAGCAGCAGGTGAACAAGCTAAAAAGCAAGGTGTGGTCATTGCTTATGATTCAAGACACAAATCGCCTGAATTTGCAATGGAGGCTGCAAAAACACTAGCTACTCATGGAATTAAAACATATGTATTTGAAGAATTGCGTCCTACACCGGAGCTATCATTTGCCGTGAGAGAACTAGGAGCATTCGGAGGGATTGTTATTACGGCCAGTCATAATCCGCCGGAATACAATGGTTACAAAGTATATGGACCAGATGGAGGTCAGCTCCCGCCGAAAGAAGCAGATGAATTAGTCAGTTACGTCAATGCTGTAGAGAATGAGCTTCAATTAGTTGTAAAAGAAGAAGCTGAATTAAAAGCAGCAAACCTTATTGAAATCATCGGTTCATCTATTGATGAAGCATATAATGAAAAGCTTCAAACAATTTTATTAAATCCTCAATTAGCAGCAGAAGTGGGACAAGATTTAAAAGTTGTGTTTACACCGCTACACGGTACAGCAAATAAGCCTGTTCGCAAAGCATTAGAAACAAGTGGCTATAAAAACGTAACGGTTATCGAGGAACAAGAGTTGCCAGATCCGAACTTTTCAACAGTTAAGTCACCAAACCCTGAAGAACCAGCAGCTTTTGAATATGCAGTAAAAAAAGGAAAAGAAATCGATGCAGATATTTTAATTGCCACAGATCCTGATGCAGACCGTTTGGGGATTGCTGTAAAAGATCAAGCAGATAATTATGCACTATTAACAGGGAATCAAACAGGAGCTATTCTGCTTCATTATTTGTTATCACAAAAGAAAGAAAAAGGATTGCTTCCTAAGAATGGTGTCGTATTAAAGACGATTGTAACTTCGGAAATTGGTCGTGAAATTGCTCGTTCATTTGGCTTACACGCAGTAGACACATTAACTGGATTCAAATTTATTGGTGAAAAAATTAAACAATATGAACAAACAGGAGAGTATGACTTCCAATTTGGTTATGAGGAAAGCTATGGTTACTTAATTGGAGATTTTGCTCGAGATAAAGATGCCATTCAAGCAGCTGTATTAGCAGTAGAAGTTTGTGCGTATTATAAGTCAAAAGGGATGACGTTATACGAAGCGTTGCAAGAAATTTTTGCTACGTATGGTTTTTACCGGGAAGGTCTAAAATCTCTAACGTTAAAAGGAAAAGAAGGTTCGGAGCAGATTCAGCACATCCTTGCAGCATTTAGGAATGAGCCGCCAAAAGAAGTTGCAGGTTTAAAAGTAGCAATTATAGAGGATTATACATTAAGTGAGCGTTATGATGTTGCAAAGGAAAGCGTCGAAACCATCATTTTACCTAAGTCGAACGTTTTAAAATATGTACTAGAAGACGGTTCTTGGTTCTGCTTACGTCCATCAGGTACAGAGCCAAAAGTTAAATTTTATTTCGGGGTCGTGTCAAAAGATTCAAAAACAAGTGCTGCACAATTAGAAGCAGTTCAAGCAGCGGTCATGGCCGAAATTGAAAATGTGTTAAATCATGTTAAAACAATTTAACTTACAAAAAAATCCCCTTAAGGTCATAGAGCCTTAAGGGGATTTTGTATTAAACAGCTTTATTTGAACGAGTTTGCGAGAAATAAGGTGACGATGTTAATGCTTGATAAATACGCGGTGCGAGTATTGCTCCGAAAATGGTAAAGGCAATATCTTTGACAGCAAACCATAGCATGATTTTCCAAGCAGTTGCATAATCCATCGAAGGTGCATCTAGCCAATAGTTCACAGCCATGTACATATAAGTTGTACCAATTACATAAATTAAAATAATTCCAACGAAAGAGGCAGTTAAAAAGGAAAGGAACTTTGGATTACGGCTTAATTCGATGATTTTTCCAGCTACATAAGCAACGACAATATACGAAAGTAAAAAGCCTCCTGTACTGCCGAAAATAATGCCTAGTCCCGATTTAAACTGAGCAAAGACAGGTGCTCCCGCAATACCGACTAGCAAGTAGACAACCATCGAGATGGATCCTAAGCGACTGCCTAATAAGACACCAGCTAAAATAGCAAAAAAGGGCTGCATAGATAATGGAACTCCGCCTACTTGTAAAAAAGGCGCCCATGATGTAATGTTTGCTCCAATTGCCATTAAAGCTGCAAACATCCCAGCCAGTGTAAGATCTAATGTGCGAAAACGCGTTTTTGTATTCATGATGCTTCCTCCTTATATAGATGAAATATTGGGCTCACTATTAGTATTTATCAGTATTATTTAGTCAGTGCTTTATCAAAATTGTACGTGGAAAGAGGTATTTATGTCAACTTTATTTTTTATTTAGTTTACATAAATGAAATGCATAATTTTTTTGAAACATAAAAAAATAAAGAAGGGAAAACATCCCTTCTTTTCTAAAGGTTTAAATACTATGTTAATGACTCTTCAGCAGTAAAGCTAATTGAATTGTGTTCAGAAAACGCTGCTGCGTGATCAATATAACGTAGTAAAGAGTAAAGTTCTTCCTGGATTACTCGATAGTTTCGTTCAAAGTTGTAGGCGTGTAAAAAATGTTCGATTTTCTTTGAAAGAAAATCATCGTCTGTGCGAACCATTAAAATTAATAAGTTATCCCATTGAGATCGGTGTGTGTAATATAAAGCACGGTCGTAATCAATTGTGTCCATTAACAATCCTCCTTTTGAGGAGTTAAGATTAGTGTGTGACATTTAGCAGATTTGTTACGCTGTAAATGTTGGGCAAAAGACCAATGCATAAAGTAGAGGGAAGAGAAACAGCATGGCAGGTTAAAATGGGATTCATAAACGGAAGTTTGCTTTTTAAGAGCGTGTGAATAGATCATGAGAAATCAGCAAAAAATAGCTGGCATAGAGAGCTACAACAACTGTCTTTGAGAAAAAAGCAAGCTGTTTATGGTTGTGAAAAGCTATATTTAATCTTTCGGTAGTACATATGGGCTTTTTGTATCTCATATGATGTTGCAGTTTAGTTAGTTTAATGCGTTATAAAAATTTATACGGATTCCTTCCTGCACCTTGCAAAAATAAACGATCTTCTTTTCAAAATACATGATTTTCAATATGAGGACATAGATTGAAGTAAGGGATGAAAAGGAGGAGTTGGAGTGAAGGAATCAGATTATAAACAACTGTACCGTGCTATTGATGAAATCACGGAAATTGCTACTGGATTCGGGTTAGATTTTTACCCAATGCGCTACGAAATTTGTCCGGCTGATATTATCTACACATTTGGGGCATATGGAATGCCAACACGTTTTTCGCATTGGAGTTTTGGAAAACAATTTTATAAAATGAAACTTCATTATGATTTAGGATTGAGCAAAATTTATGAATTAGTGATTAATTCAGATCCTTGTTACGCGTTCTTGCTTGATTCCAATGCCTTAATTCAGAATAAATTAATTGTAGCTCATGTTTTAGCACACTGTGACTTTTTTAAAAACAACAGCCGTTTTGCAAATACAAAGAGAGATATGGTTGAAAGTATGGCTGCCACAGCAGATCGGATTAAAGAATATGAAGTTCAGCATGGAAAGAGAGAAGTTGAAAAATTTTTAGATGCAGTCTTATCTATTCAAGAGCATATTGATCCATCATTAATGAGAGCAAAATTATCGTGGAGTATTCATGATGTGGAAGAGACAGAAGAAGAAGCTAGTACTCCTTACGATGACTTATGGTTTCTCGATTATAAAGAGAAGAAAAAGCCGCGTCTTGAGGAGGCATTTAAAAAGTTTCCTCCTCAACCAGAAAAAGATATTTTATTATTTATTGAACAATACAGTCCTTATTTAGAAGAATGGCAGCGTGACATTTTAACAATGATGCGTGAAGAGATGCTATATTTCTGGCCACAGTTAGAAACGAAAATTATGAATGAAGGCTGGGCTTCTTACTGGCATCAACGCATCATTCGGGAATTGGATTTAACGAGTGATGAAGCCATTGAATTTGCGAAATTAAATGCCGGAGTCGTCCAGCCTTCACGCACAAGTATTAATCCTTATTATTTAGGACTGAAAATCTTTGAGGATATTGAAGAGCGCTATGATAATCCAACTGAAGAGATGAAAAGAAGAGGCATTGAAGTAGGCTCTGGAAGAGAAAAAATCTTTGAAGTAAGAGAAGTAGAGTCTGACATTTCTTTCATTCGCAATTATTTAACTAAAGATCTTGTCATGCGTGAAGATATGTATTTGTTCCAAAAACAAGGGAAGGATTATAAAATAGTCGATAAAGAATGGACGGAAGTAAGGGATCAACTCGTTAATATGCGTGTAAATGGGGGATTTCCATATATTACAGTGACAAATGGAGATTATTTAAAAAATGGGGAGCTTTATTTAAAACATTGGTATGAAGGAATTGAGCTTGATGTGAAATATTTAGAAAAAGTTGTCCCTTATGTCTATCAGTTATGGGGAAGACCGGTTCACCTTGAAACAGTAATGGAAGGAAAACCAATTGCTTTTACGTATGATGGGAAAACAGTTCACCGAAAACATTTATAAGCAATGGATAAAGGCCGCAAATAAAAGCGGTCTTTTCTGATTAATTCGCTACATAACTTTTTAAAGATGAGAAATATTTATTGTAAATGCACGTTTTGAATCAGCTGTTAAATGAATATCTCTTTGAAAACGCTTGACATTAATTATTGTTGTAACTATAATAATTACAACAAGAGGTGGTAGTGATGAAAATCAGTAGTCGATTCACTGTTGCGGTGCACACATTATCTTTAATTCACATTGACCGTAATAATGTATGTACATCGGAGTGGATTGCAGGAAGTGTAAATACGAACCCTGTCGTGATTCGACGGGTTATTGGAATGCTAAAGAAAGCAGGCATCGTTGGTGTAAAAGCTGGTGCAGGCGGTGCTTATTTGATAAAGGATTTAGAGGATGTCACATTACTTGATGTGTACCGTGCGGTTGCGGTTGTTGAGGAAGGGGAACTTTTTCAAATGCACGAACATCCAAATCCTAATTGTCCAGTCGGTGCTAACATTCAATTTGTACTTGAATTTATTTTAAAACGCTCACAAGAAGCAATGGAGCAGGTACTTGCAGATCTTACAATGAAAGAGCTAGTAACAGACTTAATTAAAAAAATTGGATGAGGACCTTTATCATTTCATATTTTGTTAAATGGGATAGAATGCATGTTATCGAAAATACAATATGATTTTTACAAAATAAATCAGTATAAAAAAGTGATGAGAAACAATTGTTTCTCATCACTTTTTTGCATTTAAGAAAAGATAAAATCAGCCAGCGAATAAGCGGTTCTATCTATTAGTTTTGGCGTAAGTTAGGAAATCGCTGAGTATCAGTAAGAATATCTATCTAGGAGCCTTTCTTATTGAATCATATTTAAAAAGCGGCGAGTTCGTTCTTTTTTTGGATTTGTAAAAATATCTTCTGGTTTTCCTTGCTCCATAATGATACCTTGGTCCATGAAAATTACTTCATCTGCTACTTCGCGGGCAAACCTCATCTCATGCGTTACAACTACCATGGTCATCCCTTCTTGAGCAAGATCTTTCATCGCTTTTAATACGTCTCCCACTAATTCTGGGTCTAAGGCAGACGTTGGTTCATCAAATAGCATTACTTTAGGATCCATGGCCATTGCACGAGCAATGCCGACTCGCTGTTGTTGTCCCCCAGATAATTGAAATGGATAGAAATCTGCTTTTTCACCTAATCCGACTTTTGTAAGAAGTGCAGACGCTCTTTCTTTTGCCTCCTGTTTTGCAACGCCTTTTACAATTACAGGACCTTCCATGACGTTCTCTAAGGCTGTTTTATGAGGAAAGAGATTATAGTTTTGAAAAACCATCCCTGTTAAGCTGCGAAATGAAGTTATCATTTTTTTTGAGATAGGTTTTTGAAAATCCATAACTTGTTCATCAATCTTAATAGTTCCTTGTGTTGGTACTTCAAGAAGGTTTAAGCAACGAAGAAAAGTCGTTTTGCCAGAACCAGAAGGGCCAATTAATACGATTACTTTTCCGCGTTCGATTTCTAAATCAATGCCTTTTAATACTTGTAAATCATCAAATGATTTATGAAGATTCGTAATGTTAATCATCGTAATAAACTCCTTTAATGGTGGCAAGACTTATTTAGATACATAACGATCTAATCGTGCTTCAATCCGGCCTTGAATCACAGATAAAATGGTACATATAATCCAGTATAAAGCTGCTGCTTCTGTGTAAAGTAATAAAAATTCATAATTTGTTGCGGCAATTTCCTGAGCTTTACGGAACATTTCTGTTACAAGAATAAGTGATGCAAGAGATGTATCTTTCACAAGGCTAATGAAAGAATTTGATAATGGCGGAATGGATACACGGGCTGCTTGCGGTAAAATGATTCGTTTAAGCGCTTGTATGTATGTCATTCCAATTGAATATCCTGCTTCCCACTGCCCTTTCGGAATAGATAAAATTGCAGCGCGGATAATTTCAGATGCATAAGCTCCGACACTTAATGAAAAGCCAATAATTGCAGAAAGAAATGGATCAATTGTAATACGAAGGTTTGGCAATCCATAGAAAATAATAAATAATTGCACTAGTAAGGGTGTCCCGCGAATGATAGACACATATACACGTGCAATTATATTAAAAATTTTAATAGAAGATAATCGAGCTAATGCTGTTAAAATAGCTAAAATGATGCCTATAATAAATGTAATGATTGTTAGTGGAATTGTATATTGAATAGCTCCCTCTATCATTGGATAGAGGGAGGATTGAGCGATTGAAATGAGACGTTCCGCACGCTCAGGATCTGTAAAAATGTTATTTAGGAGAAACATCTTCACCGAACCATTTTTCAGAGATTTTTTTGTATGTGCCGTCTTCTTTCATATCTGCTAATGCTTTATTTACTTCTTCCACTAACTTGCCGCTATCTTTTCGAAACATTAATCCGCTTGCTGCTGCATCATCTGCTTCATCAACAATTTTTACAGGAGCATCAGGACGCTGCTTTTTATAGTCTAAGAAAGACAACTTGTCGTTGATTGTACCATCTACACGTTTTGAAACAATTAATTCAGCTGATTGGGTAAACCCTTCAACACCTACTAATTCTGCACCGTAAGATTTCGCTAAATCACCATAATTACTTGTTAAGGATTGAGCTGCTTTTTTACCTTTCATATCTTCAAATGATTGAATCTCATTGTTGTCCTCACGAACAACTAAAACAGCTGCTGATTCAATATATGGATCAGAGAAATCATATTTTTCTTGACGATCTGGACGGATGCCGACTTGGTTGGCAATCATATCAAAGCGCTTGGCATCTAAACCTGCAAACATGCCATCCCATTGAGTTTCTTTAAATTCTGCTTTCACGCCAAGACGTTTTGCGACCTCTTGGGCAATTTCAACATCAAAACCTGTTAATTTATTTGAATCATCGTGGAATGTAAAAGGAGGGTATGTCCCTTCTGTTCCAATTGTCAACACGCCTTCTTCTTTTACTTTAGCATATAAGTCTTGTTCTGAAGACTTATTGCCTGAATTATTTGCCTCATCTTTACTGCTTGAACCACAAGCTGCAAGTACAACCGTGAAAGCTAATAAAAGAGACATAAGTGCAACGAATTTTTTCATTTTTTGTAAACCCCCAGTATTTTGATAGGAATTGTATTTTTTTCGATTGTGTAATTGATATTAAACAAGAACGTGCCAAAAGTCAATAAAAAACGTATGAAGTTATTATGATTTATTACTATTGAATTATACATGATTTAAGTAGAATCGAGTGCAGTAAAAAGTAAAGAAGGATTGAAAATGAAGCGTTGTGTTTTCAAGAGATTAATGCCTAAAATAATACAGGAAGTAATTGTGCAGAGAAGGGGGAGCTCCCAATGAAAATGAACAATATAATAGCAATTGGAGTAGGAGCTATAGCAGGGACGTATGCACGATATCAGCTCAATATAACGCTTTTGTTTACAGGATATCCGCTAGGAACTCTAATTGAAAACATAGCAGGAAGCTTTTTATTGGGGGGATTAACGGGCTTTTTTACATATCAAGTTCCAAAAGAATGGCTGAAGCTGGGACTAGGAGTTGGATTATGCGGAGGGTTTACCACATTTTCTACATTCGCATCAGATAGTGTTTCGTTATTTTCTCACGATATAATAATAGCTGGCCTTTATATGATTGTGTCATTACTAGGTGGCATTTTTGCAGCGTTAGCTGGCTATTTGGTTGGAGAAAAAATAGGAGATGCATCTGCTCGAACTCAAGGAGGCAGTAGATGAGTGTATTTTGTTTAGCATTGGGTGGCGCACTAGGTGCGGTTTGCCGTTATTTATTGGGTGTGAAAATTACAAAAAAATTTCCTCACCCGCCTTTTCCAATTGCGATGTTGATCGTTAATATTATAGGTTCGCTAGGGCTGGGAATATTTTATGGCGTTTATTATCATGAAATTCCGAAGGGGGCTTATGACGATTTAATCTTTTTAACAATTGGCATTGGTTTTTTTGGAGCGTTCACCACATTTTCTACATTTAGTATTGAAGCAGTTCAATTGTTAAGAAGACGCTCCTATAAACAACTGGTGTTTTATATCAGTTGTTCAGTTGTTGGGACAATTGGACTGTTTTTAATAGGAATGATTATGATTACCCGTTTAATCTTGCTATAATAAATGAGGATGGAATGCTTGATTATAAGTAATGTCAATTCAGATAATCAGCGTTTCATCTATAAAAAGGGGTTTTCATTGATAAAAAATGAAACTAATTTTAAAGATAAAGATGGGGATCATTCAGTTATGAGAAAATTAGAAGTGTGGAAATATATTCTATTAATTGTTGCAGTAGCAGGACAGGTTATTGGCTTTCTTTTTTTATTTGTTAATATTGTGGCAGCGTTTCTGTTTTACGGCTTTTATATCATTACATTTTTAATCTTATTAGGATTGTTTATGTGGGAGCAAAAGCGAGAAAAAGAAAAGGAAGAAGAACATAATTATTCTGACTATTTAATGAAGTAAATACAAAAGCAGGTAGTGGAGAACAAATAGACAGGTTGTAATCAACCTAAAATATGATATACTTTTAATTAAAAATGAAAATATTAAGATGAATCACTAGGGGAGCCTTCAGGCTGAGACGAACATGTTCGGACCCTTTGAACCTGATCTGGATTATACCAGCGTAGGGAAGTGGCAAACATGTTTACATACTTATACATGCTAACCACTCTACGTTGTAGAGTGGTTTTTTATTGTAATCTGTTATATTGCCATACTGTAAGACTATTAAAAGGTGTGAAGAACGTTCGTTTATAAAATAGTGAAATCATGCAGTAAGGGATTGAAGTAATGAAAAAAATTCCTAAGTTTCATGTTATCTCAACAAATCAACAATCAGTTGACCAATTAAGTCGCATTATTAAAGAAATTTCTCCCTATATAGATGTTATCCATATAAGAGAAAAGAGTAAAACAGCTAAAGAAATTCAATGTTTATTGCAGAAAATTGAGGGACAAGTCGCGTATGAAAAAGTCATTGTGAATGATCGGATCGACATTGCTTATGCCTTCAATTTAAGAGGGGTACAGCTTGCTTATCATAGCTTGGATGTGAATATCGTACAAAGGATGTTCCCATCTTTGCTCATTGGAAAATCTGTTCACTCGGTTATAGAAGCCAAGACAGCAGAAGAGGAAGGCGCTGACTATGTCATCTGTGGTCATGTATATCCTTCACAGTCTAAACCGGATAAGCAACACAAAGGCCTTCAAGGTCTAAAAGAAGTAGTTGATTGTGTCAACATTCCTGTCATCGCAATTGGAGGAGTTACACCAGGTAATACAGAGGAGATTTTAAAGACGGGAGCTTATGGAATAGCGGTCATGTCTGGAATTTTTAACAATGAAGAACCAGTTGAAGCAGCTAAGCAATATCATCATCTAGTAACTAATGGAGGTGGAAAAGATGAAAGCACATTATGACATGTTAATTGTCGGTGGTGGAGTCATTGGTTTATCGATTGCTTATCAACTATCAAAGTTAGGTTCTTCAGTAGCTGTGTTTGAACGAAATAGGCTAGGATGCGAAGCTTCAAGTGCAGCAGCTGGTATTTTAGGGGCACAAGCAGAAATTGATGAAGAAGGTCCATTGTTAGACTTAGCAATTCAAAGCCGAAGCATGTTTCCTTCTATAGTGGAAGAATTAAAAGAGAAAACAAATATTGATGTAGAGCTGATCAAAGAAGGGCTGTTAAAAGTAGCAACTACAGAAGAAGAAGCACAGGTTTTACAACGTAAAGCAAGTTGCCATCAACGCTGGGATGAAAATGTGAAGTGGTTAGAAGCAAAAGAAGCTCAAGCAATAGAAAAAGGGTTAGCAGACAATATCCATGGAGCAATCAGTATACCTGGTGATGGACAATTAGCACCTGAAAAATTGACACAAGCATTTGCTCAAGGAGCACTGTATCATCATACAAAGATTTATGAATATTGTAATGTTTATTCCTTAATCACTGAAAAAAATAAAGTTAAAGGTATTCATACATCTTCGGGAACTTTTTATGGTGGGGCGGTTATTCTCACAACAGGATCTTGGGGAAAAGAGCTACTCCCAAATGCCGATCATCTTGAGGTCTTTCCTGTCAAAGGAGAGTGTGTATCGGTAAGAAGCGACAAGAATTTGTTGAAGAAAACGATTTTTCTAGATGAAGGCTTTTACTTAGTCCCGAAAGCAGGTGGACGAATTGTTATTGGAGCAACGAAAATCAGCCATGACTATACAAAGACAGTGTCAGCAAAAGCAATCCAAGCATTGTTAGAAAAAGCAACAAGGTTGTTACCCTCTCTTTCAGAAGCTGAGTTTGAAAAAGCTTGGGCTGGATTAAGGCCACAGACGAACGATGGATGGCCTTATTTAGGCCCACATCCAACGGTCGAAGGGCTTCATATGGCATTTGGTCACTATCGAAACGGCATATTATTAAGTGCAGTTACAGGGAAAATCATCGCTGAAGCAGTTTGCGAGAGTAAACAAAACCATTCATTTTTTGATTCATTTCATTTCATGCGAACAATGGAGGGAATTCGTTGAAATTAATTATTAATGGAAAAAGTGTAGACGTATCATCTGATATTAAAACAGTATTTCAGTTGCTTGAGGCTCAGCAGCTACATAATCGAGTTGTGATTGTTGAGCTAAATAAAACTATTTTACAAAAAGAAGATCACAATGAGGCGGCGCTAAAGGATGGAGATACATTAGAAGTCGTATCATTTGTGGGAGGAGGATAATTATTATGTTAAAGATTGGCCAATATAAATTTACATCTCGTTTACTATTAGGTACAGGAAAATTCCCAGATTTCATAACGCAGCGTCAAGCAGTTGAAGAATCAGCTGCTGAAATTTTAACATTTGCAGTGAGAAGAATGGATATTTTTGACCAAAACCAACCTAATTTGTTAGAGGCACTTGATGTCAAACGCTTTACATTATTGCCTAACACAGCGGGTGCTAAAAATGCTGAAGAAGCTGTTCGAATCGCCAAATTGGCGAAGGCTTCTGGGTTATGCGATATGATAAAAGTAGAAGTTATTGGATGCGATAAAACGCTATTGCCAGATCCTGTGGAAACACTAAAGGCGAGTGAAGAGTTACTAAAAGAAGGATTTGTCGTATTGCCTTATACATCAGATGATGTCGTGCTTGCTCGTCGTTTAGAAGAATTAGGAGTGCATGCAATTATGCCAGGAGCTTCTCCTATCGGTTCAGGACAGGGGATTATTAATCCATTGAACTTACGTTTTATTATTGAGCAATCGAATGTTCCTGTCATTGTCGATGCGGGTATAGGAACAGCATCTGATACGGCTAAGGCAATGGAGCTAGGAGCAGATGGTGTTTTATTGAACACCGCTGTTTCAGGTGCAAAAGATCCGATTAAAATGGCTCGTGCAATGAAGTTAGCCATTGAAGCAGGAAGAGAAGCATATGAAGCAGGACGAATTGCTCGAAAAGAGTATGCAACAGCAAGTAGTCCATCGGAAGGGCTGAGTATTGGTTGATTAATCGTTATTCAAGACAAGAATTATTTTCTCCCATTGGGAAAAGCGGACAAAAGCAGATTCGTGATAAACACGTATTAATCATAGGAGCCGGAGCATTAGGAACAGGAAATGCAGAAGCATTAGTGCGAGCGGGTGTAGGAAAGCTCACGATTATTGATCGTGATTATGTGGAATGGAGCAATTTACAGCGTCAACAATTATATAGCGAAAAAGATGCGGCTACTCGCACTCCAAAAGCAATTGCTGCTAAGAAACGGTTATCTGAGGTGAATCGTGACGTACAAATTGAGGCGTATGTTGCAGATGGGACTTCACAGTTCCTTGAAGAAAAGATGACAGGTGTCGATGTGATTATCGATGCTACTGACAATTTTGATACAAGGCTGATTATTAATGATTTGGCCCAGAAGTATGAAGTGCCATGGATTTACGGAGCATGTGTCGGCAGTTATGGCATTAGCTATACGATTATTCCAAATAAAACACCTTGCTTATCATGTTTGTTAGAGTCTGTTCCGCTTGGCGGTCTAACATGTGATACGGCTGGAATTATTAGTCCAGCTGTTCAATTAGTTGTTGCTTATCAAGTGGCGGAAGTGCTGAAGCTGCTTGTTGGCGATCAAGAAGCTCTCCGTACCGAGCTAGTTTCGTTTGATATATGGAAAAATGAACATACAGCGTTGAATGTACAGCCTTTAAAAAAGCCTGGTTGCATGTCTTGTGGAGAAAAGCGCACATATCCTTCACTTCAATATGAAAATCAAATGAAAGCAGCAGTTTTATGTGGCCGGGATACTGTTCAAATCCGGCCGGTCAATCAAACACAATATACGTTAACATCGTTAGCGGATGAGTTAAATAATAAAGGGTATAAAGTAGAGGAAAATCCCTATCTACTCTCTTTTTATGTTGATGATTACCGTCTTGTTATTTTTCATGACGGACGTGTATTTGTTCATGGGACTAATGATATCATAACAGCAAAGTCACTGTACCATCGATATATCGGATAAGCAAACAGCTGAAAATTGCCAAAGCATCTGAGTGCCAAACTTGAGAGAAGGAAGAAAAGGAGATTGTTATGAGCATACCAAAAGCATTGACAATTGCAGGTTCCGATAGTGGCGGAGGAGCCGGAATTCAAGCAGACTTGAAAACCTTCCAAGAGCAAGAAGTGTTTGGAATGTCTGCTATTACGGCTGTAACAGCACAGAATACAGTCGGTGTTCAAGGAGTTTATCCACTAGACGTAGAAGCAATTGTTACACAAATCAATTCTATTGCAACAGATTTGAAGCCAGATGCGGTCAAAACAGGAATGTTATTTAGTGCAGAGATCATTGAAGCAGTAGCTCAAAAACTAAAAGAATATAAACTGAAAAACGTAGTAGTAGACCCAGTGATGATTGCAAAAGGGGGCCAATCACTATTGCAGCAAGAAGCGGTACATGCGCTAAGCCATACCCTGCTCCCTTTATGTGAAGTTGCTACACCCAACATTCCAGAAGCAGAAGTGCTGACAGGCCGTACTATTCATTCGTTGGAAGATCGTAAGGAAGCAGCAAAACACATTTATCATTTAGGTGTGAAAAATGTAGTGATTAAAGGTGGTCATGACCAAACGAATAACAGCATGATTGATTTAATTTTTGACGGAGCACACTTTGAAGAAATTGTTCATGATAAAATGAAAACCAAGCATACGCATGGTACGGGTTGTACATTTGCAGCTTGTGTAACAGCAGAATTAGCTAAAGGAAGAACAGTCATTGAAGCTGTTCAAACAGCGTCTGATTTTGTTCATTACGCGATAAAGCATACATTGAATATTGGCAATGGTCATGGGCCGACTAATCACTGGGCTTATAGAAAGCATAAACTGCTGTTGCAGTAAAGTGAAAATTCAATTGCTGGATACGGATTGTTAGCAACACCCATCAGAAGGCTGCTGTTGTTTGGGTTTTTACAAGTTTATTCCGCCTTGCTTTTTCAGTGAAGGCTTACTGCTTGTTAAGAGCAGGATAAAAGTCCGAATGATAAAGCGGCTCTTTTAATCGAATAACTTAAAAAGTCTCGCACTTATTTCGTTGCGAGACTTTTTAATATCCAAGACCTATCCGGCAGTAAGAGAAATTAGCAGATCGTAATTCACGGTATGTAAAATGTGCGGTGTCACCAGTTGAAATTTTTACAGCATTAGCGGGTAACATATTTTCTTCAACACGATACCGGCCTGTGATTTTTCCATCCGGCAAGTAAGTAGGACAAACAATTGTCCAATCTAAGCTACTCTCTTTTAGAGATAAGTATCCTTTTAGATGATCCTCTGCTGCTCTTGTGCTTCTTCTTTTTGATTCACTTGATTGAAAGCGGTAAAGGGTTGGTTCAACCCTTGACTGGAGAATTCCCGCTGTTCCAATAGTGATAATTCTCTTAACATGGTACTTCTTCATGCTAGTAATAAGCAAGGGCATACTTTCTGAAATTGTAGCAGAACCGTCTGTGTTAAGGGTGCTTACTACAACATCTTGACCTTGAATTGTTTGATTTAGATCCTCTTGCTTTAATACATTTCCTTGTACAATCGTGAGGTTTGGGTGCTTCATTTCCAACTTTTGAGGATTACGTACAAGAACGGTTACGTTATGCTCGTCTTGCAGCATTAAATCTAACAGTAATTGACCAACTCTTCCGGTTGCACCTAATAAAGCTATATTCAAGATTCAGCACTCCTTTTGAGTAATGTTTTGCTATTTCATTCGTTAAGCCTATGTTTTCATGGCATTTAAAATAATGACATCAATATCTCTTATTAAGAATATAATATAGGCATCTGTATTCACAACAAAATAAACTGCATCGAATTTAGAAAAAATTAACGTAAGTACAAGGCGTATGGAGATATATGCACCATTGATTCGTTTTCAAGTATTCAAACTTTTGATATGATATTTTTATCTATTTATAATTTACCGTAAGTAAAACTAGGAAATTACCTTTATAAATAGAATAAGTAGTGAAATGCTGATTTTTATTCCTATAAATATAAGCAAGGAAAATAAAGCATATTTCACATGATTATAATGAAGTAGGAGAGTGAACGTTCTTTGGTAGACCTGCCCCTGAGTCAAATAATTTTATTAGCTATTCTTATCTTTTTATCAGCTTTCTTTTCTTCAGCTGAAACTGCTTTTTCAAGTGTAAACAAAATTCGCTTAAAAAATTACGTAGATGAAAAGCGCCGTGGAAGTAAAAAAGCGCTGCATATCGCTGAAAATTTTGATCAAGCACTATCAACCATTTTAATTGGAAATAATATTGTCAATATTGCGGCTTCATCCATTTCAGCAAAAGTGGCGATTGATGTATTTGGTGGAAATTCCGCATTAGTGATTAGTACGATCGTGATGACGATCTTAATTTTAATATTTGGTGAAGTGCTTCCTAAATCTCTTGCCAAAGAGAACGCAGAAAGCTTTGCATTAATGATTTCTTCTGTTTTATATTTTCTCATTAAGGTATTAACACCGATTTCTTACTTGTTTGTTTTATTGAAAACAGGTGTTTCAAAGCTGTTTACTGATAAAGAAACAAGTCCATCTGTTACAGAAGAGGAGATTAAAGTGATGGTGGATTTGAGTGAAGAAGAAGGAGTAATTGATAATCAAGAAAAAGAATTAGTTCACCGTTCATTAGATTTTAACGACATCGTCGTAGGTCAAATTTTACGACCTAGAATTGATATGATCACAGTGGAAATCAATCAATCGATTGATGAAGTAAGGGATATGTTTTTAGAAGAGCGTTATTCACGTGTTCCGGTTTATGAAGATAATATTGATAATATTATTGGCATTTTGTCTGAAAGAGAATTTTTAACTCATTTGGTACAAGGAAAAGAAGTAGTTCTTCGAGAGTTGGTTCGGGATCCCATTTTTGTTGTAGAATCCATGAAAATTTCAACCCTTTTGCCAGAGTTACAAAAGAACAAAGTGCACATGGCGATTGTGGTTGATGAGTTTGGCGGCACGTCAGGTCTGGTAACGTTAGAAGATATATTAGAAGAAATTGTGGGAGAGATTTGGGATGAACATGATGAAGCTATTAAATATGTTCACCAAATCGATGATCATCGTTTAGAATTTCATACAGAAATTCCGCTTGATGAATTTCTTCAATTTGTCCCTGTGTCAGAGCCTGAAAGTTCCTATCACACGCTAGGGGGCTGGATTTTTGAGCAATTTGAACGTATTCCAGTCGAAGGCGACACATTTGATTATGAACAGGTAACTTTTACTATTAAACAAGTAGAAAATCGTCGAATTCGAAAAGTAGAGGTTGCTATACACGAAGAAGAGAAGTTAGTAAAAGAGGAGTAAAGGTATTTCAATATGTAATAGCCATGTATGAATATAGAAAAGCTGCCAAAAGGCAGTTTTTTATAGACAAGAAAAGGAAGGCGCTTCAAGAAACCTTGAAGCGCTAAAGCCATAATATTAAATTGTTTTAAAGGTTAGTGCTGGCCGCCACCCAATTGTTGCTCAGCCATTTGTACTAAACGTTTTGTGATTTCGCCACCAACAGATCCGTTCGCACGAGCTGTTGCATCTGGTCCTAATTGTACGCCAAACTCGCTAGCGATCTCAAATTTCATTTGGTCGATAGCAGCTTGAGCGCCAGGTGCTACTAACTTGTTTGATGAATTGCTGTTTGATGCGTTTTGATAGTTTGCCATGTGTATTCATCTCCTCGTTAGATAAAATATAATTAAAATGGTTGGGTTAGTTGGACTTGAACCAACTCAGCTAGATACAGTGAGTGAACCTGCTTGCCTACCTTGGCATAACCCAGTGAGTGATATCAACTGGATTGTTCAGTTGTTACTAGTATTATGACAATAGGATAAGACGCATATGCATGAAAAAATTAGCAATTTATGGTAAATTAATGCTGTATTAGAGAATGAGTAGAAGAAGAGATTGTCGCGCATATTATGTATATCTTTTAACATATAAGTGGAGGATATTTATGTATATTTGTGCGCTATGTAATGGATTTAGTCAATTAAAGCCAACTTGTAGAGTGTGCGGCCATGAACTTGAAGATATGGGAAAGGTAAGCGATTATTTTGATGACTACAGTGCCTATATGGAAATTGATCAATTAAAACTAGAAAACGGATTAGCACATGATTTTCAGCAGCATCAATGTACACATCTTTTTTACTGCGTAATTTGTCATTATGAAGGGCTTAAAAGTATTCAAGAATAACGCTCTCTCAGATTAAATACAAAATGCTTGAAGAATAGAAAAAGAAGTCGTGAATCAACGACTTCTTTTTGGTTTTACAATGGCCTATTCTTGTTCAGAGCGGATGCGACTTTCTGTCTCAGCATCGAAGAAATGGGCTTTATTCATATCTAAAGCAAGGTCTAAAGCTTGCTGTGGTTTGACTTCTGTACGGGCATCAACACGTGCAACGAATTCTTGGCCGCCAATTTTAGAATAAATCATCGTTTCAGCACCCATTAATTCGGATACGTCTACATTGATTGTAACTTTTGTTCCTGCAGATGCTTCAATGAATACAGGTTCGTCATGGAAATCTTCAGGACGAATACCAAGAATAACTTCTTTGTTGACATAGCCTTGTTCACGTAATACTTTCATTTTTCCTTCAGGAATTGCAATTGAAGCATCTCCAATTACAATTTGGCCCTCTTTTAGTGAACCTTTTAAGAAGTTCATTGCTGGTGAACCAATAAATCCGCCTACGAAGACATTTTCTGGCTTTTCATATACTTCTTTTGGTGTTCCAACTTGCTGAATAATTCCATCTTTCATTACAACAAGGCGGCTTGCCATTGTCATTGCTTCTGTTTGGTCATGCGTTACATAAATAGTTGTTGTTTCTAAACGTTGGTGTAATTTTGCAATTTCAGAACGCATTTGTACTCGTAGTTTTGCATCTAAGTTTGAAAGAGGCTCGTCCATTAAGAATACTTTTGCATCACGTACAATAGCACGTCCAAGTGCAACACGTTGGCGTTGTCCGCCTGATAATGCTTTTGGTTTACGATCTAGATACTGTTCAAGGCCAAGAATACGCGCAGCATCTTTTACGCGACGATCAATTTCATTTTTAGGTAATTTGCGTAACTTTAAGCCAAATGCCATGTTATCATAAACAGTCATGTGCGGATATAATGCATAGTTTTGGAATACCATTGCAATGTCACGATCTTTTGGTGCCACATCATTTACACGCTTATCATCAATATAGAAATCACCTTTAGAAATTTCTTCTAAGCCTGCAACCATACGAAGCGTTGTTGATTTTCCACAACCTGATGGACCTACAAATACGATAAATTCTTTATCTTTTATATGAAGGTTAAAATCTTTTACCGCTGTAATATTTTTATCATAAATTTTATAAATATGCTCTAAACGTAACTCAGCCATTCTAAGTTCCTCCTTAGTATCAACCCTTTTAATAAAAACGTTTTCTCTGTATTCAGTGTACGGTGTTTACGAAAAGAGGTAAATGGAAGATGTGCACAAAAAAAAGAAAGGGTTTTCGTGCATAATTACGAAAACCCTTTCTTTTTTAATTTCTATCAGCAGATTCAGCTGCCAAAATTGCTAAATAAGCAGAAACGGCTCCATGAAAATGCTTAATATCAATATTAGTACGATCGATAAATTTATCAATTCTGTATTGCAGGCTATTTCGGTGCATGTACAACTTTTTAGCAGCCAATGAAACATTCAAGTTGCATTCTAAATAACATTTTATTGTTTCAAGCAAAGAGGAATCCTCTTTGACTAGTGCAATCATTTGATTCATCTGTTGTTTAACAGAAAGAGAGACTTCATGCACTAGCAAATAAGGCAGGACTCGCGAAAGCTGAATCACTTTTTCCTGTTCAAACATTCCTTTCATACGTTGAAACCAGCTTTTTTCAAGGTGAAACACTTTGCTAGGAGAAACGGGTAAAGCATAGAGCTGACCTTCGAAAAATTGAATGTCTGTTTCAAAATCATTGGATAAAACATCTACAGCATCTATTAAATCTTTTGTTATCTCTGCTGCATCTGTGACTTTCTCAATTACAACGCCACTGTTATGGTCATCCCATAAAATCGTAATGGGAGTAGCATACAGTGCTGTTAACGCATCTTCGAACTCTAGTTTTTGTTCAAACAAACGTTTAATTGAAAAGTGTGTAAAGCGAATAAATGCACAGGAATCTACAGCAGCGATTGTAGTAGTTGTATCTTCAAATAGTAGTTGAAACCAATAGATTTGGTCTGGTGATAACGCATGGTTAGTTTGTTCATATGGCGTTAAAAAGATCGATAAAAGTTCACGCTCTCTAGGGGAAATAGCACTTTGTTCAATCCCGATAAAAGTGTAATCTTCTGCACGAAACCATTTATAGACTTCAAATTGGTAAGGGATGTCCGAATAAATAAGCCGGTCACCAAACAATTTTTTTAATTGCTCCATTGCTATTCCCGCCTTTCTTGTATTCATTTTAATGTATAGAGGACAATAGTTTTCATGCGTTACTCATTGTAAACATGAAAAAGCATCAGTTCATGGATATATGAACTTAACTCTGTTTCGTCTATTTGGTCAGGAATCGTGCTTTTCCAAATGATTTCACCGGTCTTTAAATAATCGGCTTCGTAATACGTTCGGTTCATATAAAAAGAAATGTGCCAGCCTGGCATTTGTGCTCGTTTATATAATGGTTTCACGTTAAAATGCGTAATCATAAAAAATCCCCTTTCTTCATGTGTAGATGTCTGGTAGTAAGACCCTGCCTCAAAAAAGAAAGAGGCGGGGGCACCTGTTCATAAAGACATGACTATCAGAATCCAGATCTATGACCACAATTAATGATCAGCAGAGAATGAAAACGCCCATCGATGAGAGCTTACTTTATTTAAGCTTATCATGAGAAAAGAGAATAGAAAGCGTTTTAGCTTAAAAATTTGTTAATTTGTAAAATAACGTGCATAAATTTTCCATCCCTTTTTCTTGAATGTGTGTTTCATCAAAAATCATAGGCTTTGCGTTAATTTCAAAAATATAGTAATGATCATTTGGTGTTTTCCCAATATCCATTGAAAATTCTCCGACAAACCCAAAGTGCTGATGCAATTGTTTTCCGCATAAAATAGCTAAGTCTTCTAAAAGAGGCAGGTTAATGTGATCTTTAATTTCTTGAAAAGGGGCAATGACACCGCCGTTTAGTGTATGGGTCGTAATTGGCTGCCGCTTGCTTTGCCTGACACCAATTCCACTTAGAGTATATGTGTCTTCATAGCGGTGCACTAATAAACGTAAATCATAGCGATGAGCCTTCAAACAGTCTGTATGAATGGCTTCCTGTACAAGATAAGCAGAGGTAGGTAAAGGCATGTTTTCTAGAACTTCATATACTTTTTTATGAGATTCGTCTTCGTATTCGATTTGGTTATTTTTAAGAAGGGTTAGCGTGAAAATTCCTTTTCCTTTGCTGCTATTCAGCGGCTTCATATAGACTCGGGTATGGGTTGTTAACATGTCTTTAATATCTTGATACTCTTTGAGCACACGAGTAGCAGGAAGGTAAGGGCGAAGCTGGTTATTCATAGACAAGAGAGTATAAGTGTCCCATTTGGAAAAAAAGTGCGGGTTGAAAAATGGAATATTACAAGATTCTACAAGTTTTTTTAGCATAGGCGAAATAGTTTCTTTCTCTGTATGTCTGTTCGGAAAGCGATTATAGATTAAGTTTGGCAATGGACACATAGCTTGAATCCATGTATCGCTATGTGCATCGAAGTAATAGCCATAGACATAACTTTTGTATAGGTTTTCCGGGGAAAATAATAGTAGCAATCCGCCATGCTTGTGAAGGTAATGATGTAACTTTTCAAATAAAGCAGGCCGTTTTTTTTGAAGTAATGATGTCATTCTTTTGCTCGTTAACAATCCAATAATCGGTCCTACACTGTCATTTCTCTGCCGCAAATGCGCTTGAATAGATGAATGATCTGTGCGAAAAGGGAGCTCAATAGATTGAACTCCCCATGTATAACAGTGCTGAGGATTTCGATGATACCAACATTCTTCTTCTACGCTATAATAAATTGTCATCATATATAAGTCGCCTCAAGAGACTCGATTGCTTGGTGAGCGAGGTAGATAGCATATTCAAGTGAAAGCCGCCGTGTATAATGATCCTCTCTGCGCAGGGCTGGATGTGTAAAAATGGAGCGACCTGGCTTGGAATTCGCTTCAAACAGCCAAATTTTCCCTTCGTTATCTACGCCAAAATCAAATCCAATTTCGCCAATAAATCCTGCAATCTGTTCTTCAAGAACATGACTAATTGTTATTGCAGCATGTTCTATCGCTGTTTTCATTTTTTTACTTGTAGATGGATTAGTGAAAATTTGCTGAAAAGGTTCAATATCCCCCCCGTTTGTCATATGAGTCGTTACACTATCTTTACCCGCTACTTTAGCAGCTAAGGCTGTCATTTCCCACTTGTTCTCTTTATTTTTGTTTGTGTGAACTCGGAAGTCGACGACTCGGTTATCTTTCCTTAAAAGAAGAATCCCTTGTTGGACAATATAGTTTTCAGTTAAATGAGGGCTAAATGTAGCTTGTGCCAGTGTTTTGAAATCTTGATTTTGTTTTTCAACCATCTCTGAACTGTCCTTGTAACGCACAGTATATGTTTTTGAATCGTCATTATATGTGACAGCATAGATTCCTCGTCCTAAGCTTCCGCTTTTTGGTTTTAAATAGACGAGTGAGTATCGTTTCAGCATGCTTTGAATCTCCTCTAGTGTTGGAGCTTCAACTGTTTCTGGTAAAAAGATATTTGTCTCTTTGCGAGTTTGCAGCAGCTCATGAATCGTCCATTTATTGAAAAAATCAGGATTAAAAAAAGGAATTCCGTAATAATCAGCCATTTGCTCTTTCATTGTTTTAAATAGTGCTAAACTTTCTGTTTTACGATTCGGTAATCGATTATAAATGACATTCGGTAAAGGGACCTCTTGTTGTTCCCAT
This sequence comes from Priestia megaterium, assembly GCA_008180335.1. GTDB lineage: Bacteria > Bacillota > Bacilli > Bacillales > Bacillaceae_H > Priestia > Priestia megaterium_B. The sequence continues at coordinate 55,385 of VTEF01000007.1, read as the reverse complement.
CCATTGTTTGTATAAAAATACCCATTAATCGTGCCATGCTCCCAATTTACGTGATGAATTCCAAATAGGAAAGGGAAACCTCCTGTTATGGAAGCAGTAGAAAGGAGCTTAGCAAATAATAGTGACCGTCTTCCAATTGGACGCAATAAAGAACCGGTAAATCCTGCTGATAAAATGCCGATTAAAGGGCCAAGATGAAGACTTGTGGCGGTTGCAGAAATGTGAAGCGGTTGGCAGAATGGGATTTTTAATTGCTCGATTAAATCTTGAGAGATTTTCACTTGATGTTGAGATGCCGTCATTACTTTTATTTGGCATGGAACAGACAATGTGCCAAAGCAAACTGTTTCCAATTTCTCATGATAAAACTTTTTCGGGACATAAATACAGTTAGATTCATTTTCTGCTAGAATCAGTTCAATCAGTGAATTTTTCATAAGCTTACTCCTTACGATGATATGAGCTTGAAGTTGCTAAATAAGCACAATAAGCTACCACGTTCTTATACATCTCCTCTTCGCTATTAGAAGATGTTTCAACAACTGTCTTTCGGCCAGGTTTTGAATTTACATCCAGTAGCCAAATGCTACAATCTTTCGAGATGCAGATATCGATGCCTAATTCAAATAAAGAAGGAAACGCCTCTTCTAAAACAAATGGAACGATACGGGATAGGCTATCAATTTCACTCATAATAAAATCCCGGTGCTGTTTCGGAAGACAGGGAACAACTTCTTCAAACGATCGAATCGATGCTCCGTGACTAATATTGGTTACAATAGCATCCTCTTTGCCTTTACGTATTCCTCTTCCCATCTCTTTCCATTCTCCAAGCTGTTCTTTTTGCAACAAAATTCGAATGTCAAAAGGGGCATTTTCAAACGGATATAAGGAAATATGAGGCTGTGCAAGATACGTTGTATTGGCTGTAAGGGCCGGAAGCCAAGAGTAAACGTCAGTAAGGGTTGCAAAAATTTTTCTTTCAATTGCTAACCCTGTATGAAAAGAGGATTCAATCCATTGGTTGGTTTTGCTGATTTTAACAATTCCTTTCCCTTGTGAACCAGCTATTGGTTTTAACATGATGCTTTCATGAATACGTAAAAGCTCAACAATTTGTTCATCTTCTGCAATTTTAACTGTAAGTGGAATATAAGGTGACAAAGATGAATTTTTCTTTAAGACGTTGTATACTTCCCATTTGTTTGGTAAACCATGTCCTAAGAACGTAATCTCTTGCTGTTGTTTTAACCATTGGACGATAGGTTTTGCTTTTTTAGAGAGTGCATCTTGTTTATAAAAGCAGCGATCATAAATAAACATCGGAAGCGAAAACGTATCGCCAATCCATTCCTTCGTCTCACAATCGTATTTATATCCTTCAACTTGTTGGGACTTAGGGTTAATCTGAAAGGGAGTAAAGCGATAAAATGTAATATTGAATGAAGCAGCATACTGAGCAATCGATGTTGCATATCCAAGCTCTTGGTGAGGGTGAACGGTTAACAAGCCGAGTGAAATCATAGGAGAACCTCCTTCAATTTAAGAAAAGTTTGTCATTGTTAAACAATAATCAATTAAGGCCTTAGTTGATGGACGAATTGTGTTTGGGGAAAAATCCGTCTGTTTAGATGGCTTTGTATTTACTTCGATAATCCAAGGCTTGCCCTCTTGATCGATGGCTAGATCAACTCCGAATTCTGCATAGAGTTCATCAATACGAGGCAAATGAAGGCAAATTTCAATCGCAATTTCTTTTAGAAAAGAGATAATATGTTTAGCGTTTGTTTCATCATATAAATAAGACAAAATTTGCTTCGGAGGGTACACCTCGCCACCACGGGCAACGTTGGATACAAAGTTTCCTTGTTTGGATACTCTTGTTACAATGGACGTTACTTTCCAAGCAAGTTGATCTTTTTTATGACAAAGAATTCGAAAATCAAAAGGACAGTCTTTGTATGTTTGAAGAGAAATTCCTTCTTGAATAATAAATCCTTGTTTGGCTAATTGGCCATATAATGTTTCAAATATTTCTTGAGGAGAATCGTATTCTTTTTTATACTCTCCAGTAAACGTAGTATAATCAAGGTGATATTGGTTTTTACTTCCTGTCACACGAAAAATGTGTTTTCCTTGACTGCCATGTACGGGCTTTAGAAAAATTGTTTCATGTTGTTGAAGTGAGTCAATTAAATTCTGCTTCGAACGTAATTGGTAAGTTTGTGGTAAATAGCTCTGTAAATGAGTAGCTTGAGAAAGCCTTTCAAAAACAGTCCATTTATTGAGATAATGAGCATTGAAAAAAGGGATATGCTGTTTTTCCAATCGTTCTTTTAAAGTCTGGAATGAAAGAGTTTGCTCTGTTTTTCGAGCATGAATACGATTGTGAACCATGTTTGGAGCAGGAACATCTGTATATAGCCATTTGTTATTGTCATAGACGTATCCTTTTAGCGGCTGAGTAATTAAATCTTGCAAGGAGCTCACGTAACAAAAACAGTGGTGTGACTTACAAGCATTAACAAACTCTTCGCAAAAAGCTGTAATCGTCCCAAAAAGCTCTTCTGAATTCCTTATTTCAGTTACAATGCAAATAACAGGACCAAGGATTAATTCATCTGATGATAGTGCTCGAAGGGAATATTCCCTTTGAGGCAGCCTCCATTCCTTTAAAAGAGAATCAGGGCACATCATCACATAATCCTGGCTTTGAAAAAGGATAATAGAGACTGATTTGCGCACGTTTCCAACGGTAATGAACAAGTTGTCTTTGCATTGGAGATGCTGCTGCAAAGCTGTGCTAATATATACATGGTTATCTTGATCTTTTGTTGTTAACGGTTTAACCGTTACGTGTAATAGGCTCATAAAAAGATCCTCATTTTTAATCAATATAGGCAAATGCTGATATATCGTATGACTTTGAAAATGAATGTGTGAGAGAAATTTGTAAGAGAAAGGTCGAATGTAATGGAACAATTAGTAATCGTACTTATAATGGCATTAATTGGTGCAGCAATTGGAGGAGTGACTAATCATCTGGCCATTAAGATGCTATTTCATCCCTATGAAGCAAAATATTTATTTGGTAAACGAATTCCTTTTACACCAGGATTAATACCGAAGCGTCGAGATGAGCTAGCCGTACAATTAGGAAAGATGGTTGTCGAACATCTTGTCACGCCTGAGAGTTTAAAGAAGAAGCTTCAAGAGCCTTCTTTTCAACAGATTTTATTACGTATGGCAAATAACGCTTTAGAAAAAGTGTTTACAACTGATCGAACATTAAAAGAAGCATTTGATATGCTTGGAATTGAGAATGCGAATAAACAAACAGAAAATTTCGTTCATCAATTAATTGAACAAAAGTATGTTTCATTTATGAATGAAAAAGCAAACGTTCCTTTAAAACAATTTTTAACTGAAGGTATAAAAGCAAAAGCTGATGATATAATCCCTTTAATTGCACAACAAATTTGTGATAAAGCGGTTCTATACTTTGAAAGCGAAGACGGCAAACGAAAATTAGAAAAGATGCTGGACGATTTTTTAATGAAAAAAGGCATGTTAGGCAATATGATTCAAATGTTTCTTGGAAATGCAAAAGTTATTGATAAAGTTCAGCCAGAGGTCATAAAGTTTTTCAACCATGAAGGTACTAGGGAATTATTTGAAACACTTATTCAAAATGAGTGGAGTAAGCTTCAGGAAAAAAATGTAATAGAAGCAGAACAACTTATCGGAAGAACGACAATTCTTAACGGACTTCATGAAGTAACTAAGCGTCTATTATCACTCAACTCTTTATTTAATCGACCGCTGAATCGCTTATTAGCGCCATTTTATAAGCATGTGGAAAAAGCAGCCCCGGTCATAGTGGAAAAAGCAGGAGTATTTTTAGTTTCGCGTATTGATTCATTAATGGATCAGCTGAAGCTAGAAGACGTCGTTCGAGAACAAGTCGAATCATTTTCGGTTGCTCGAATTGAAGAGCTTATTTTAGGAATTTCAAGACGCGAGTTTAAAATGATTACTTATTTAGGTGCTTTGCTCGGAGGAATCATTGGGGTTATTCAAGGGATTTTTGCTTTATTTATACAATGATTATTTAAGAAATAAAGGTATGAAGCTGAATTTCTCACCATAATTTGTTATAGTAGGTTGAGAAGATATTTAGATAGTTAAAAACGAACTTAGGAGGACGTTTACATGTCTGTAAATTTATACGATGTAGCAAATGAATTAGAAAGAGCGATTCGTCAAAGTGATGATTATACAAATTTAAAAAATTTGTATGCAGCAGTTAATGCAGATGCTGGTTCAAAAAAATTGTTTGAGCGCTTCCGCACATTGCAAATGGAGCTGCAGCAAAAGCAAATGATGGGTCAAGAAATTTCAGAAGAGGAAGTTCAACAAGCTCAACAAACAGTAGCAGTCGTGCAACAAGACCAAAATATTGCCAAGTTAATGGAAGCCGAACAACGTATGAGTATGGTCATTGGTGAATTAAATAAAATTATTATGAAGCCGCTTGAAGAATTATATGCCGAATAATAATGGCCAGCAGATGAAAAAAGACTAGAGAAAAATTTCTCTAGTCTTTTTTCGTTTCTAAACAGCTGAGTTTTCTTTTATGTATATAAACGATGTATGTTCATTTCTTCTAATTGCTCATACAGCTTCATATAACTAACTACAGGTTTGGTTTACCTTTAGTTCTAAAATAGCTGACTTATTCATAACCGTGTAATAAGGCAGTAGACATCTAAGAAAGAAGGGGTTCGCAAATGGCTTATCGATTATTGGCTCTAAATATTGATGGAACCATTTTAAATAGTCAAGGACGTGTAACAAAAGAAACGAAAGAAGCGATTCAATTTGTTAAAAATAAAGGTGTGTATGTTACATTAGTGACAAACCGTCACTTTCCTTCTGCCAAAAAAATTGCGCGCGCATTAAAAATCAACCCAGCGATGTTAATTACTCATAGTGGTTCATTTATCGGTGTTTCTGTAGATAAACCAATTTTAGATCGGCGGTTAAGTGAAGAAAAAACATTTAACCTTATTCAACTATTAGAGAATTTTAATTGCCATATTCGCATTTTACATGAACGATTCTCAATCGGAAATCGTGTGAAGCTGCCAAATAATATAGTAGCTAAAACGGTGTTAAAAACAGGTGAACCGTTATTTTATCCACTTCAATTTGTAGATTCTTTGGGGGATACATTACGGGATGAGCCCGTATCTACGCCGAAAATTGAAGTGTATTTTGCTGATCGACGTGAAAAAGAATATGCTGAACAAACAATTGCCACAGCTGTTAAAGATATTGAATGGTTTTCGTATCCAAATGAAGCCCGTTGTTATATTACACCAAAAGGTGCTACAAAAGCAGCAGGCCTTCGTTATGTAGCAAATCGCTTATCAGTTCCAATGGAGGATGTAGTAGCGATTGGGAATTGCTATGATGATTTAGAAATGATTGAACAAGCAGGCATGGGAGTAGTGATGGGGCATTCACCGACAGAATTAAAAATGCTTGCAGATTGGGTCACGCGTTCAAATAATGAAAATGGAGTAGCATATATGGTAAAGGAGTTATTTAGAAAGCAACAACGCCTCGGTTATTTGCATCAAATTGACGCATCACGTTTAAAGTAACGTAAATAGTTAGAATGAAAAGGCTGCTTGTAGGCATATGAGCAGCTTTTTCGTTGTTGTCTCTAAAGCATTTAGGTGAATATTGACCAAGACATTGATGTTCTGTACACTGAGAGAAGCTTATATATGACTGAATGTAACTGAAAGGTGATTTTATTGAAAATTTATGTTAAAGGATTAGAAGATGACCGTTTTCAACGTCCGCTTCAATTGATAGCTGATTTGTTTTTTGAAGAAAGTGACGTTTCATTTCAAGCAAATCAAGAAGCCAATGTGTGGATTGATCTAAACGTAACGATAAACGATGATATTTCTGCATCAGCTACTTTAGTTGACAGAGCAGCAGAACAAACGTATACACAACAATTATCAAAGCCGCTAAAGTTATATAAAACAGAAAAAGAAAAATTTAAACAAGTAAAAAATGTCGTATTGCGTGTGTATTTATCCGTGCTGCAAGATTACACAAACATCTTGCAAAAATGGGGGATTTTAACAGGTATCCGTCCGACTAAACTTCTCCATATGAAATTGCAGGATGGCAAGACAAAAGAAGAAGCGCATCAAGAGCTAAAAGAGCAGTATTTGATCACAGAAGATAAAATCGACTTGATGCAGGAAATTGTCGATCGTCAATTAGCAGTGGTACCTGATTTACATGAGCTAGCAAATGAAGTTAGCATTTATATCGGTATTCCTTTTTGTCCAACAAAGTGCGCATACTGTACATTTCCTGCTTATGCCATTAACGGACGGCAAGGGTCTGTTAATTCATTTTTAGGCGGACTGCATTATGAAATGCGTAAGATTGGTCAATGGCTAAAAGACAATAAAATTAACATTACAACTGTTTATTACGGAGGAGGTACTCCAACGAGCATTACAGCTGAAGAAATGGACATGTTGTATGAAGAAATGTATGAATCGTTTCCAAATGTGAAAGATATTCGGGAAATCACAGTCGAAGCAGGAAGACCGGATACAATTACGCCTGAAAAATTAGCAGTGTTAAAGAAATGGAATATTGACCGGATTAGTGTCAACCCGCAGTCTTATATTCAAGAAACATTAAAAGCAATTGGCCGACATCATACGGTTGAAGAAACAATTGAAAAGTTTCACTTGTCTCGTAAAATGGATATGAATAATATTAATATGGATTTAATCATCGGCTTGCCAAATGAAGGAGTCGAGGAATTTCAACATACATTGAATGAATCAAAAAAATTGTTACCTGAATCACTAACAGTTCATACACTTTCATTCAAGCGTGCTTCTGAGATGACGCAGAATAAGCGTAAGTACAAGGTAGCAGATCGCTATGAAATCAGTAAAATGATGGATATGGCAACAGAATGGACCAAGGAAAACGGCTACAAGTCTTACTATTTATATCGTCAAAAAAACATTCTTGGCAATCTAGAAAATGTCGGATATGCTTTTCCAGGTCAAGAAAGCATCTATAACATTATGATTATGGAAGAAAAACAAACGATTATTGGATTAGGGTGTGGTGCGTCAAGTAAATTCGTTCACCCTAAAACGGGAATGATTACCCGATTTGCCAATCCGAAAGATCCTAAATCCTACAATGATGGTTTTGAGCATTATACAGAGGAAAAGATTAAAATTTTAACTGAGTTGTTTGATAAACAAAAGAAAAATTGATATTGATGAAGAGCAAAAATAAAGGGTGTCGATTTCAGATACCCTTTATTTTTCGTTTTCATGGTTGTAGAGAAGGAAAAATGACGAATGCAGTTGAATATATAAAAAAAGATGTAAACGTTTTCTAAAATAAGAAGTGTGGGGTGCTGTCTAATGATGAATATACAATTAACCGTACCATCAATGATGGAAAGGGCAGAGAAATTATTTAAAAAGAAGCAAGTAATTTCAAGGTCTACAAAAGGTGTGGATCGGTTAACGTATGAAGAAGTATCAAAACGTACAAGACAATTGTCAAGCATGTTAGTCGAACTTGGTGTCAAACGAGGAGACCGTGTGGGGACATTTGCTTGGAATCACCATCGTCATTTAGAAGCTTATTTTGGAATTCCAGGTATTGGTGCAGTCTTGCATACTATTAATATCCGTTTGGATCCCCAGCAAATTATTTATGTAATCAATCATGCAAAAGATAAAGTACTGCTGATTGATGAGTGCTTCTTACCGTTATTTGAAAAAATTCACCACGAACTCACTCATGTAGAAGCCTATATCATTATGTCTGACGAGCCTGTACTTTCATCTACTTCTCTACAGCCAGTTTATCATTATGAGCAGCTTATTGAAAAAGGCAACGATTGTTACCCATTTATACAAGATTTAGATGAACAAGAACCTGCAGGAATTTGCTATACTTCTGCAACAACAGGCAAACCAAAAGGGGTGGTTTATTCTCACAGAGGGATTTATTTACATTGTATGGCACTTGGCTTAACTGATGGAGTCGGATTATCAGAAGCTGATGTTGCGATGCCGGTTGTACCAATGTTCCATGTAAACGCGTGGGGATTACCTTTTGCTGCTGTTTGGTTTGGGACGACATTAGTTATGCCTGGTCCCTTTTTTACACCTGCTATTTTAGCTGAATTAATTCAAAATGAGCAAATCACCATAGCCGCTGGAGTACCGACAATTTGGCTTGGTTTACTACAAGAATTAGAAAATAATGCATATGAAACGAGCAGTTTACGTGCTCTTATATGCGGCGGGTCTGCTGCACCTCAAAGTATTATTCAGCGCTTTGAAGAAAAATTTAATATTCCATTTGTCCACGCTTATGGAATGACAGAAACGAGTCCTCTTGTCATTTTGTCGCGGTTAAAGAGCTATCAAACACATCAATCAAGCGATGAGAAATTTTCTCTAAAAGCTAAACAAGGATTTATTGTACCAGGAGTTGAAATGAGAGTCATTGGGCAACAAGGAGAAGTCAAATGGAATGGAATCGAAATGGGAGAGCTATTGTTAAAAGGTCCTTGGATTGCTTCTGAGTATTATGAAGATGAACGTACAAACGAAGCATTTAAAGACGGCTGGTTACATACAGGAGACGTTGTAACAGTTGATGAGGAAGGGTTTGTAAAAATTGTAGACCGAACTAAAGATTTAATTAAAAGTGGCGGTGAATGGATTTCCTCCGTTGATTTGGAAAATGCATTAATGGCACACGAGGCAATATTTGAAGCTTCTGTTATTGCTGTGCCACATGAGAAGTGGCAAGAGCGACCTGTGGCTTGTGTAGTTGTGAAGAAGGAATATAAAAATCAAATAACAAAAGAAGAAATTATCCAGTTTCTCGAACCCCAATTTGCCAAGTGGTGGCTACCTGATGATATCATTTTTATGGAAGAGATTCCGAAAACTACAGTTGGGAAATTTTTAAAACGAACGCTCCGTGAACAAGTACTGCAACATTATGAATTGAAAGGGTGATCAGTATGACAGTAGAAGTGAAAGTAGTTGAATTGATAATTAAGGATCGAATCGCAATCCTCTCTTTAAATCGTCCAGACTCTTTAAATGCATTAAACATCGAGCTATTGCAGCAACTTGTGCAATGTTTAAAAGAAGTGAAAGAAAGTGAAGTGGATTTCCTGGTATTAAAAGGAAATGGCCGTGTTTTCTCAGCAGGCGGCGATATCAAAATGATGATGGAACCAAATCATGCTGCGACATTTGAACAAATAATGGATTTAATTAATGAAGCAGTTCTTACCCTTTACAGCTTGCCTCAAATGACAATTTGTGCATTGCATGGAGCAGCTGCTGGATTAGGTCTTAGTCTTGCTTTAGCTGCTGATTATATTATTGCTGAACAGCGGACAAAGATTGCGATGAATTTTATTGGCATTGCATTAATTCCAGACGGAGGAGGTCACTTTTTTTTGGAAAAACGAATTGGTGAACACCGCGCGAAGCAGTTAATTTGGAAAGGAGAGACACTTAGCGCAGCGGAAGCTTATAAAATTGGCATAATAGATGAAATAAAAGAAGGAGATTTGACAAGTGCCGTAGAAGAATATCTCTCATACTGGCTTAAAAAGCCTGCCCTTGCTTTAAAAGAAACAAAGAATATTTATGTGGAGACATCGATTGAACAATTAAAACAAGTACTTAGACTAGAAAAGCAAGCTCAAGCTTCAATGAGTAAAAGTAAAGATCATCAAGAAGGAATTGAGGCTTTTTTGGCAAAAAGAGTACCTGTATTTAATCAACATTCAAAAGATATTTCCGAAAATTAAGTGAAATAGTTTAAAAGTAAGTTATTTTGTCTATCATATTGATAGAGCATGTTTAAAAAATGTACAACAGTGGTATCACAAGATAATGTAGAAACTAATGAGGTGATTAAGGATGAATAAAACAGAATTAGTAAATGCAGTAGCATCAAAGTCTGAGTTAACAAAAGCAGATGCATCAAAAGCAGTCGATGCACTATTAGAAACAATTTCTTCAACGTTGGGCCAAGGTGAAAAAATTCAATTAATTGGCTTTGGTACGTTTGAAGTGCGTGAGCGTGCAGCTCGTACAGGTCGCAATCCGCAAACTGGTGAAGAGATGCAAATTCCGGCATCTAAAGTACCAGCATTTAAAGCAGGTAAAGAATTAAAAGAAGCTGTAAAATAAGCAAAAATCCCGGTCATCTTAAGATGGCCGGGATTTTTGCTTAACGATGAAACAAAATGAGCTTTCCATTAGCACTTATGCATCGGTGTGTTTTTTCATGATAATGTAACTCCACCAACTTTTTTGTGCCTATGTTTTTTGCATCTTTTTCATTACTTGCTTCAAACGTTTCATCAAGTAATTTTTCTCCGTTTTTTTCGAAAACTGTTAGTGTATAAAGTGCCACAATCATCGCTCCTTTTAAAAAGTGAATGTTTATTCACTTCTTATTTTCGAAATCGAATCAAGAAAATCCTGCAAAGGTTTACATGTTCATAATTTTTCCATAAAATAAATATAGATAATACTAGGGGAGGGAGAAAATGTCACTTTTACTAAAAGACGTTTCCAAAAAGTACGGTTCGTTTACAGCTGTAAAACAATTATCTTTGCATATTCCAAAAGGAGAAGTATTTGGATTTTTAGGAGCAAATGGAGCAGGAAAAACAACTACATTTCGAATGATACTAGGGTTAATTGAGCAATCGTCTGGTGTAATTACATGGAATGATGAACGAATTACATATAATCAAAGCCATCTTGTCGGATATTTGCCTGAGGAAAGAGGGTTATATCCCAAATTAAAAGTGAAAGATCAACTTGTCTATTTAGGACGTCTAAGGGGAATGAAAAAAACAGATATTTTAAAAGAAATGGAGTATTGGCTGACGAGATTTAACGTGCCTGAATATGCTGCGAAAAAAGTAGAAGAGTTATCAAAAGGTAATCAGCAAAAAATTCAATTTATAGCATCGGTTATCCATCGCCCTGAGCTTTTAATTTTAGATGAACCATTTAGCGGTTTAGATCCTGTCAATGTAGAGCTGTTAAAATCAGCTGTTATTGACTTGAAAAAGCGCGGAACAACTATTGTATTTTCAAGCCACCGAATGGAGCATGTCGAAGAATTGTGTGAACATCTTTGTATTATGCATCATGGCCAGCCTGTTGTATATGGGAAATTAGGCGAAATAAAACGATCATTTGGCAAGAAAAATGTGATTGTGCATGGAGATGGACCTTTTGAGAAGCTAGCAAATATTCATGGTGTCTTAAAAGTAAAGCAAACCGTGGAAGGTGTATCTTTACAAATTGAAAATGAACAAGTATCACAAGCTATTTTCAAAGGGTTAAGCGATTTTTCATTTATTCGTAAATTTATAGTAGAAGAGCCTTCGTTGAATGATATTTTCATTGAAAAGGTAGGTGCTTCGTATGAATAAGTTTTGGATTATTGTCTCTCATACATATTTAAATAAATTAAAAACAAAGTCCTTTATCATCACAACAGCAATTACGGTACTTATTTTATTGGGCATCACCAACATTCAAACGATTATCAATGCATTTAATAAGGATGAAGACGGAACGACCGTTGGGGTAATTCATCAATCTAATGAAGTATATACACTGTTTCAGCAAAATATAAACGCAATCGATAAGGAGATAAAGCTGAAAGTTTTTAAGTCGGAAACACAGGCGAAAGCAGCAGTAGAAAAGGAAAAAATCGATGGTTATTTACAGTTATCCGTTAATCAAGAGCAGTTACCCCAAGCTGTTTATAAAGCTCAATCTTTAGCAGAATCAACGGTTTCCTCATCATTAGAACAAGCTCTTCAACAAACAAAGACAGCAATGGCAACTCAAAAGCTTGGGTTAGAGCCGGAAAAAATTGAGCAACTCTACAGTCCAGCTTCATTTGAGAGAGAAGCGTTAGTAGAGGACGCAAAAACAGAAGAAGAGCTAAGCCAAGCGAGAGGGCTTGTCTATGTGCTGTTATTTGTTATTTATTTTGCAGTCATCATGTACGGAAGTATGATTGCAATGGAAGTAGCAACTGAGAAATCGTCACGCGTAATGGAAATTTTAGTATCGAGTGTGTCGCCGATTACACAAATGTTCGCTAAAATTATTGGGATTGCTTTATTAAGCTTAACTCAATTCGGCATTATTTTAACAGTTGGTTATGCGTCTTTGCAAAAAAACTCAGCAACACAGCAAGAAGGGATTTTCGAGTATTTAGGATTCTCGGACATCCCTATCCAAACATTTTTGTACGCAATTGTATTTTTTATTTTAGGTTACTTTTTATTTGCAACCTTAGCGGCTTTTTTAGGGTCACTTGTGAGCCGAATTGAAGATGTTCAGCAAATGATTACACCGATGACACTTATGATTGTCGCAGCTTTTATTATAGCTATGTTTGGATTGGGAAAACCAGATACGCCATTTATCACGATTACGTCTTTCATTCCTTTCTTCGCTCCTATGATCATGTTTTTACGTGTGGGAATGTTAACAGTACCGATTTGGGAAGTTGTTGTTTCAATTGGCCTTTTAATTGGTACAATCGTTGTGTTAGCTCTATTTGGAGCAAGAGTTTATAAAGGAGGCGTACTAATGTATGGGCAGTCGTCTTCTTTTAAAGACATTAAAAAGGCAATTCAACTAACGAAAAAAGAAAAAAATGATGAATAAAAGTCATTTTAAGTTTGAACCAGCGCTTATGAAGCAGACAATAAGAAAAGCGTATCTCTCATACGGCATGAATCGGGTATTCAACCGGAATCATGCCATATTTCTTTTAGCTTGATTCTTTGTGTACCTACTCGTGCATTCGATTTTGCGCGGTGTTAAAATAAAGGGTAAAGACGCTTAAAATATAATGACGGCGACCTAGATTCATTCAGAAATGAGAGCTGAAATAAATCGTCACTAGTTACAATTGCAAGGAGGAAAAGATGATGGCAAAAGGAATTGGTCAACACGAAGTGGGAGAACAAGTAGATTTGTATTTCTTAATTAAATCCTCAACACGAGGAATTGCAAGTAATGGCAAACCTTTTTTAACGGTTATTTTACAGGACAAAACAGGTGATATCGAAGCTAAACTTTGGGATGCTTCACCTGAAGATGAGGAAAATTATGCAGCTGAGAAAATTGTAAAAGTAGCAGGAGAAGTAATGAATTACAGAGGCCGTAATCAGCTGAAAGTGCGAAATATTCGTCCTGCACAGCCGCAAGATGGCGTTCGTACCTCTGATTTTCTAGAAGTAGCACCATTATCTCGTGAAGAAATGGTTGATTATATTACTCAAAGCATATTTGAAATGAAAAACTCAAATATTCAGCGCGTTACTCGTCATTTATTAAACAAATATCAATCATCATTTTTAGAATATCCGGCAGCGACAAAGAATCATCATGAGTTTGTATCAGGATTAGCTTATCATGTAGTATCCATGTTGAAGCTAGCAAAAGCATTTGCTGACTTATATCCATCACTAAACCGTGACTTGTTGTATGCAGGCGTGATTCTCCACGATTTGGGAAAAGTGTTTGAATTATCAGGTCCTGTATCAACGACTTATACAGTAGAAGGTAATTTATTAGGCCATATTTCTATTATGGTAAACGAAATTGGCAAAGCAGCAGAAGAATTAAGCATTAGTGGAGAAGAAGTGCTTCTTCTTCAACATCTTGTATTATCACATCATGGAAAAGAAGAATGGGGCAGCCCTAAAAAGCCATTAATTAAAGAAGCAGAAATGCTTCATTTAATTGACAACGTAGACGCGAAGATGAACATGCTTGACCGAGCATTAGATAAAGCAAAACCTGGAGAGTTCACGGAACGTATTTTTGCATTAGATAACCGAGCGTTTTACAAGCCTACAATTGATTAAAAGCTTGTCTTCTTTTGGTATAATGTTCACGCCTTGTACATATAGTTGTTGTAAATAACGAATGTGGGGGATTGGAATATGGTGACATTACCGATGTGGATTTATTTAGTCGTTGCAGGTATTTTCTTCAGTGGCTTTATGGCGATTCGTTCTGCGCAACAAGAAAAACAAATAGATGATGCATTTATTGAGCAAGAAGGTCAAGTGTTTATTGATCGTATGAATGTAGAGAAAGATCGCCGCAATAGCAAATCTGTCTGACTGTTAGTAGAATTAGGTCATCTTTCATTCCGTTGAATGTTTAGCTTTACTAAGAAAATGTGAAGACATATGAATAAAAAACAGCCGGCCAATCATTTGGCCGGCTGTTTCTTATTTCTCATCAGAATTTGATGCAGCGTCTTCTGCTTTCACTTCGAATGCTGGTTCAATTTTCTTATCTTTTACTTTTACATTAGCTTTATCTAGTTCTTCCTTCAGCTTCTTCTCTAATGTAGCTTGGTCTACTTTTGAACGTTTAATTTCTGTTTCAAGCTCATCTTTCATCTCTTTATAGGAAGCTAATTCTTTTTTATCGACTAATTTAATGATGTGATAGCCGTAATCCGATTTTACTGGAGCACTTACTTCACCTTTTTTAAGTTTGTACGCCGCCTCTTGAAACGCAGGCACCATTTCGCCGGCTCCGAAGAAACCTAAGTCGCCGCCTTTTTGAGCTGAAGCTTTATCAGTTGAATATTCTTCAGCTAGCTTAGCGAAATCTTCGCCTTTATCAAGTTTTGCTTTAACTTCTTTTGCAGTTTTTTCATCTTCAACTAGAATGTGGCTAGCACGAATTTCAGGCTTTTTCGCTTCATAAGCTTCTTTCAGCTCTTTTTCTGATACTTTAATATCAGCTGTTGCTACTTTATCACGTAAAAGGTCCACTTTTAACATGTCTTTTACAGTGTCTTCTCCATTTTGTTGAATGGCAGTGTCAATTTGGTCACCATATTGCGCTCTTAAGTTTTCAAGCTCTTTATCAAGTTCTTTATCTGTAATTTTATATTTTTCACTTAGTACTTTTTCGTCAACGACATTGCGTACTAACGTGTTAAATTGATCTTGTCCAATTAATGTTTTCATCTCTTGGTACAATTCACCTTGCGTTACATTTCCTGCATCTGTTTCTACAATAACTTTTGATGAATCATTTGCATCTGAAGCATCGTTGTTACATGCTGTTAAAGCAACGATACTTGCTGCTGTGGATAGCGCAATTAAGCTCTTTTTCATACCTAAACACTCCTACTCATTGTTTTTACTTAAAGTGTAGTTTAACTCATAATTTTTACTATATCATATTTTCTTGTGTTAACGAAATAAAATGGAAATAAAGTAGAGATACATTGTAGATTGAATACATCATGAAGTTGATGAACAGCTATACTTATGCCATCGACCGGCCTCATAAAGAATCCTTTGTACGAGCTGTTACATATCATGCAAATGAACAGCAGGGCGAAATAATTACCGAAAACGTGATAGATGCCTAGACGTTTATGCTTATTGGTGCATAACATGCAGTATTAGTAAATAAAGGAGGTGCTCGTATGAGTCACGGTTACGGAAACAGCTTTTCTTTATTGGTGGTGTTATTTATCTTATTAGTGATTATCGGATGTGCTTGTTACTGTTAGTTGATAAATGAATTGCAAAGAGAAAGGAGGAAGCATAATGGGAGTGCATGGATACGGGAACAACTTTGCGTTAATCGTTGTGTTATTTATTTTATTAATAATCATCGGTTGCGGATGCTTATGTTAAAATGTTATATAAAAAAGGCGGTGAAGTTGGTTTCACCGTCTTCTTTAAGTGAATAGCACTTCGATATAGGAAGAAATGAGTAATATTGTAATTAAAATATTAATAGTACGAAATACTTTTGGCTGTTTTTCCTCTGGAATTTCTTTTTGCATACATAATGTATTTGTTAATGTATTAATGTAAAATAAAATGAATAAAGCAAATGGTATAAAAAATATGTACATATACTGGATCCCCCTAACAAAAATCAGTATGTCAATCATCTGTATATTTATCATCTCTATATAGTTAAAAATTGTATGAAGTTAAATATATCAATATTAACATTACCAAAAAAAATGAAAAATAGATAGCATTAAAGTGAAACTTCCTTTTATTAGAAGGGCGTAAAACTCAACAATAATGAGTTGAAATGTTCTTTAAGGTTGTATTCAAATAATGAAACAAAATAGGAAGTAAGCTGGTTTAACATAAAAGGAAGAGGTCAAAATTGTTTTATTAGATGAGGGGAAGAATTATTTGGAAGAACCGTAAAGAATCATGTACAATATGGAGTAGGGACATGAACGTTGAAGGAGTAGGGTAGAGGATGGAAACTTTGGAATCTCGAGTATCACGTTTAGAGTATTATATTAAATTATTAGCAGGAACACCAGAGAAAGAGGCAAAGCCATTTATTGAATTAGTTGTGCAGAAAGAGTTAACAAAACGAGAAGTCGAAGAAGTGTTAATTCTTTGTGAAGAAATTAAAGAAGAATACATTGAGCAAAAAGCGGAAGGGCTCACTGACTTTGTTCCGCTTCTTACACAATTTGTTGGTATGCTTAATTATAAATTAACGCCAAGAGAGACAGTACAATCGCTTATTCATCAGAGTTCTTATAAAGATGTAATGAGTGAATTATTTGAAATTATACAATGGATTCGTGACTAAGTGTTAATTAGAAATGCTTTCTTGCTGATCAGTCACGTTTGCTTCTTTTTTGACTAATTTGCCACCTTCGTCTACAAACTCTTCTTCAATATGGCAAAAAGAGCGTTCGAAAATGTCCATAAAATCTTCCCCGTAGATTTTGCGAATGACAGTCATCAATTCCATAAACTCAGGGAATTTACCATACAAATCTCGTAATGGTAGAGCTCCGCTAAAAACTGAATTTTTAGAAGGTTCGTAATGTTCCATCAAATCTAGTAAGATAGCTTCTCCTTCCTTCGTCAGTTGGATGTACGTATTTCTCTTATCACTTTCTTTCTTTGAGAACTCCAGTAAGCCTCGTTCTTCTAGCTTCTTTGAAAAATTAAATGCAGTAGACACGTGCATCACACCAAATTTAGCAATCTCTGAAATTGAAGCTCCATTTAAATGATAAGAAATCCAAAGAATGTGGTGTTCATTAATATTTAAATCATAAGGCTTAATCCACTGCTGCCAGTCTTTTTCTACGCTTTTCCACAGTGCTTTACTCAATTGGGCAATGCGTTGGCTAAATAAAAGTGCTTCTTTTAAATCGTAACTTTGATCATTTGTCTTTTTCATCTTCTCCCACCTACTTTAGCTCAGTTGCTTTTTATTTATATTCTATTATGCCAATAAAATAAAAAATTATAAAGATGTAAATTTACGAAATTTTAAAAAATTAAAAAAGAAGGTATATATACCTTCTTTTTTACAGCTGTTATTTTCGTTGTTTTTTAGTTGTCTGTACATGCTCTTCAAGGTGTGAAAGTGAATGTTCAATTTCTTGTAGATGAGATTGAATGGACTGCTGATGTGGACGAATGTCCTCTGTGAATTGACTCGCTGTTTTTGAAAGGTCTTTTGAGATATTTTTCACTATAGTATTTCCTTCCTGAGCGGTCATTTGTAGTTGTTCCTTTAAACAAGTTATTTTTTTCGCAAAATCCTTTTGGATATGGAGTAAATGGTCTTTCTCATGCTTTATTCGATCTTTTAATTCCTTACCTGAATAAGGAGTTACTACTAGTGTTGTAATGGCGGCAGCAGCGCCTCCGAGAATCACTCCTGCAACTAGAGATTTTATACGGCTCATATAACCACTCCTATGTATAAAGTAATTTCTGCTTTCGGTATCAGATTACGACATATGCAAGACAAAGTATGCATAATGTGGTAGAAGGGAGGGATTGCTGTGTTTTTATTCTTTCTAATTAGTCTATTTTTTCTTGTGATTGGCCTTCGTTTGTTTAACTTGTTGCAGCGCACAGCCTCATATCCACCGAAGCATATCTTAAAAAAACGCGCAATCACATGTTTATTAATGGCTTCAGTTTGTTTGGTATTGGGGCTTATATTGTATTATGTTACCTAGCAGATAAAAAATAAACATCAATTTAACTTGTCACAATGATTTAGATTTAAGTTTTGTTCTGCAGTTGGCAAGCCAATTCTTTATTAATGGCTGAAGTATTCATACAAAAAAGAGCCTGATTAATCAACAGGCTCTTAAGGTTATGATAATTTTGCTGAAATGTTTGTACGTTTTAACACTGTTTGAACAATTGGATAAATGACAACCATCACAATTGTATTAACAACAGCAGCAGGCAACACAACACCTGTAATTAGTGCAATTAATCCACCAGGTAAGCCGACTAAAATAGCGGCTGCTGATAAGAAAATAACACCGGACACAAGTGTGCCAACAGCTGTTAATGCAGCAGCAGTTGGTGTTTTAAGGGTTGTTACTTTACTAATAATCACCAATAATCCAAAGAAGATAAAAGCAGTAATCGGCTTATCAATTATATTAGCAATTTGACCACCAGGAAAGCTTGTCGTTAGAGCTGAAATGACAGCTGTTGTGAAACCAAGCAATAAGACATTTTTAATGCCTGGAAATAATAAAATTCCTAAAAACATCATGGTTAACATCATGTCTGGTTTCATTCCAAATAAAATAGGTGGCACAATGGTGTGCAACACTGCTCCGATCCCAACCAATAATGATAAAGATACTAAAACTTTTGTATTCATTTCTCATCTCTCCTCTTCTCCGCTAAGCTATAAATATACCAATAGTGCCTCTATGCCTATTGCATATATTTATATACTGATTATAGCATATTTCTATGAAAATAGAACGAATGATTTCGTTTGTCTTATGAATTTTCCTTTGCAAATTCATCCATAAATGTTGAAAGCACCTCGCATGCTTCAAGAGGGACTGCATTGTAAATAGATGCACGGCACCCACCTACTGAGCGATGACCTGCAAGCCCGACAAAGCCTTTTTCTTTTGCTTGTTTTAAAAACGCAGCAGTTAGCTCTTCGGTTGGTAACGTAAATGTTACGTTCATAATAGAGCGGCTATCCTCTGTTGCATGTGGAGTATAAAAGCCGTTTGAACGCTCTATGCTGTTGTAAAGCAGAGCTGCTTTTTTATTATTTTGAGCTTCAATTGCTTCTACTCCGCCTTGTGCTTTAATCCAATCAAGAACAAGGGATAACATGTAGATGCCAAACGTTGGCGGTGTGTTGTAAAGAGAGTTGTTTTTAATATGCGTGTTGTAATCTAACATTGTCGGCACATTTTCCGGAATACGGCTTAACAACGCTTTTTTTATAATAACGACTGTTACTCCTGATGGACCTAGGTTTTTTTGAGCACCGGCATAAATGAGTGAAAACTTGGAGACATCGATTGAACGACATAAGATATCACTTGACATGTCAGCGATTAAATCAACATTTTCAATAGAAGGATATTCAGTCCACTGTGTTCCATAGATTGTGTTATTAGATGTAACATGCAAATAAGCAGTATCTGATGGAAGAGAAAGATTATTGACATCAGGAATTG
This sequence comes from Priestia megaterium, assembly GCA_008180335.1. GTDB lineage: Bacteria > Bacillota > Bacilli > Bacillales > Bacillaceae_H > Priestia > Priestia megaterium_B. The sequence goes on along the minus strand of VTEF01000007.1, from coordinate 35,729 downwards.
ATCGATACTGCTCTTCTTTAGTAGAAGCAACTATGGTTGTCTGGCCTAGTTTTTGGGCTTCTTTTAATGCTTTTTCAGACCATGAACCTGTTAATACATAGGCACCTACTTGGTTTGAAGCTAAAAAATTCATTGGAATCATTGAGAATTGAAGGCTTGCTCCGCCTTGTAAAAATAAAATCTCATGTGTATCAGGAATGTTTAACAACTCAGTCAATGTTTGTTTCGCATGTAGGAGCACATTTTCAAACTCTTTGCTTCGGTGTGATAGCTCCATAACAGACATGCCTGTGCTCTTAAAATTGACGAGTTCTTCTTGTGCAAGTTGTAAGACAGGTAGGGGAAGCGCAGAAGGTCCTGCATTAAAATTGTAAGCTCTTTTCGTTTTAATCACATCAATTCCTCCTTAAATATGTTTAACTCTTCATTATCCACATCATTAATAGGTAATGTCAGAAAGAATACCATTATACTATCATGAAAGTGAATTGATGTGTAAAGAACTTTTTAAAAATTTAAAGTAATCTGTATAAAAGGGGAAGACAAGCGGTTTACTTTAGTTAAGACGTGCACTGTTCAAGGATTTGAAAACAAGTTAAAATAAAGTAAAACGAGTCGGAGCTTTACGGACAATTATTGCCCGCTTAGCTCTGTGATGTTTAAGAATCCAGAGACAAGAGCGGCGTAAAAATGATAAAGAAACAGAGGAGTAACTAAATGACATGGTATGTGAAATCATTTGAAGATTTAACAACAAAAGAATTGTACGACATTTTAAAAGAACGGACCGCTATTTTTGTAGTAGAGCAGGAGTGCCCTTATTTAGAAATCGATGGAAAGGATGAAGCATCTTATCATTTATTTAAAAAAGAAAAAGGGCAAATAGTGGCATACGCCCGTTTATTGCCAAAAGGCGTTAGCTATACCGAAGCTTCCTTTGGAAGAGTACTTGTACATAAAAGATACCGAGGAACTGGGCTAGGGCGCGAGCTGGTAGAGCGCGGGTTAACATTTCTTGAACAAGAGATGGGAGAACAAGTGGTGAAAATCCAGGCACAAAGCCGTTTGCAGCAATTTTATGCATTATTTGGTTTTGAAGCGATTTCAGCTATTTATGAAGAAGATGGCATTCCGCATATTGATATGATAAAAAGCTTCCTTACATGAAGAAGTAAGGAAGCTTTTTATATAACTGGATGAAAGTGGCTTATTTCAAATGATTAGCGATATCGCTGGCAATCTGTTGTAATTTTTCTAATGTGTACTCACTTGTGTGTTCTTTCCATACAGCACCAAATCCATCACCTTTACCGTAGCGAGGGATAATATGCATATGATAATGAAAAACAGATTGTCCCGCTTTTTCACCATTATTATTTAAAAGATTGATGCCGACAGGATTATATGTTGCTTGGACAGCATTTGCAATCTGCGGAACAACTTCAAATAAATTGCGGGCAATTTCAGGTGTCAGCTCATGAATATCTTTTTTATGTACTTTTGGGATAACGAGCGTATGCCCTTTTGTGACTTGGCTAATGTCTAAAAAGCCTAATACATGTTCGTTCTCAAATACTTTAGCACAAGGAATCTCTCCGCGGATGATCTTACAAAAAATACAATTTTCATCATGTGTACTCATCATTTCTCACCTTTCATTCATAATCGGTATGTATCGCATAAAATGTATACCTTATTTTATCATAACTGGGTAAAAAGCTCACCTTATAAGGAAAAGAAAGGAAGATATAAAAACGGGATGCAATTGATTATGCATCCCGCCTGTGAAGAAGGAAAAGGGCTTCTAATACATTATATAGCGTTTAAGGAATACCTCATTTACGCATTTACTCTGCTTAATTTAACGTAACTTGTCTTTGACAAACACCTCATTTAAGCATTGGTGTGAATGAAATATAAATTGAACGAAAACGTTCCAGGTCTTTGACAAACACCTCATTTACACAGTAATAAATGAACAATATTGTCTACCGTTTATATATGCATTCTCACTACGTTCATGGCAATCATCCCCTTATTAATTAAACGTCTATAATAAGGTATTAATGAAAAATGTCTGCTGTAGACACCTCATCTCAAATTTAGAAAGCTGTTTTATGATTATGACTAATCAATTCCTTATTTCCTTCTTCTCTATATAGAATGTCCGAATGAATTGGGTCTATTCTGGAAAATTTAACCGAGTCACAGTGGAAACAATGTGACTTTGCAAAATATTTGGTACAATAGACAAAAACAAACCTTCTCATATGTAAGAATTAGAATGAATTAAAGGAGAAAAAAATGAGTTCTTTACTACAGTTACGCAATGTCACGGGTGGATATACAAAAACCCCTGTTTTAAACAATGTGTCTTTCGATGTGAATGCAGGAGAACTAGTCGGGCTCATTGGGTTAAATGGAGCGGGGAAAAGTACAACGATTAAACACATTATTGGATTAATGGAAGCAAAAAAGGGATCTATTGCGATTCATAATAAAACATTTCAGCAAGATCCAACTGGCTATCGAACCCAGTTCACATTTATTCCAGAAACGCCTGTTTTATATGATGAACTAACATTAAAAGAACATCTAGATATGACGGCAATGGCCTATGGATTAGACGAAAAGACGTATGAAGTACGTCTTCAGCCGTTACTGAAAGAATTTCGAATGGATAAAAAGTTAAAGTGGTTTCCAGCTCATTTCTCTAAAGGTATGAAGCAGAAAGTGATGATTATGTGCGCTTTTTTAGTACAGCCATCGCTTTACATTATTGATGAACCATTTTTAGGATTAGATCCCTTGGGAATTCAATCTTTATTAGATTTAATGACTGAAATGAAAAAGCAAGGTGCAGGTATTTTAATGTCAACACATATTTTAGCGACAGCTGAGCGCTACTGTGATAAATTTGTGATTTTACATAATGGTGAAGTGCGTGCAAAAGGAACATTAGAGGAACTAAGGATACAGTTTAACATGTCTCGTGCGACACTAGATGAAATCTATATTGAGTTAACAAAGGAAGAAAGCTATGAGTAAGATTGAAACACTGTGGAAGCATCGATTTCAACAATATTTAAAAGATACTCGTCGCTACATGAAATACATTTTAAATGATCATTTAAAGCTTGTGTTGCTATTTGCGATTGGTGCAGGGGCGTTTTATTACCAGCAATGGTTAGATACATTGTCCCCTGCGTTTCCATCAGCTTTGTTTATTGCAGTGTTACTCGGGCTTGTGATCACGAGTGGACAGATTCAAACTTTTTTAAAGCGAGCAGATTTGGTCTTTTTGCTAGCTCTTGAAACAAAGCTATCACCATATTTTAAAAGGTCGTTTCTCTTTACTTTAACGATTCATTTATACGTGTTGTTAATTGTCACAGCGATTGTAGCACCTTTACATGTAAAAGTAACAAATGACTCTTATCAAACCGTGTTTCTCTTTTTTATCCTATTGGTTGGGTTAAAAGTGATAAATCTAGCTGTAGCATGGTGGTTTTCATACTTTGGAGAGCGCCCATCAAAGTGGATTGATTATGTTGTCCGCTTTTTCTTAAACGGCGCATTCACTTATTTTCTGTTTGTTCATGCTCACCCACTATTTCCAGTTGTGATGGGGATCATTATTGTTGGGTTAGCATTTTATTATCGCTCACTGGCAAAAGGAAAGCCACTGAAATGGGAAAAGCTGATTGAATTAGAAGAAAAGCGAATGAGCTTATTTTATCGTCTTGCTAATCTATTTACGGATGTCCCGCATGTAAAAGAACAAGTAAAGCGCCGTTTATACTTAGATTGGCTTTTAGTAAGGATTCCATTTAAACAAGCAGCTACATATCGTTATTTGTACATTCGTACGTTCCTGCGTTCAGGAGATTATCTTGGCTTACTTGTTCGATTAACGGTTATCGGTACAATTTTACTCTTTGCTACACCGTTTGAATACGGTAATGTCGTTGTTGTGTTAGTTGTGGTATACATGACAGGGTTTCAATTGATTCCGCTTTGGAAACATCATAAGCAAGTGATTTGGCTCTCTTTATATCCACTTCAAATACATGACCGAAAACAGGCGTTTCTAAAAGTGTTCCAGTCAGCGTTATATATGCAAATAATCATACTAGCAGCAGTTCTTGCAGTATCTAATATGATGGTGGGATTAGCAGGAATCGTAGCAGGAATAATATTTGTTCGGTTGTTTATAACTATGTATGTAATGAAAAAGCTTGTAGAAAAGTAATTTCTGCAAGCTTTTTGCTTTGTTTTTCAGCGGAAATTGGATTCAGCTGAGGAGGCGCAGTCGATACACATTCATCGCAACAGTTGTTAAATGATTGAGTAAATGATAATTAGCGTATGCACCGACAATAGCGCCAATCCCAGGCATAAGCTGCATCATTTTAACAAGGTCAATATAGTCTCGGTATTCTTGTTGAAAGGTCTTCCAATCAAGGGTTATTAAGTCTTCTTTAGCTGCATCCCAATGTTCAAGTGTACGAAAGATGTGTTCTCTATGTTCATCGCTGCAAAAAGCCAAATGGAAAATATAAAGCATATAAAGCCGTTCTTCTTTTTGTTTTACGTCAAACCCATATGTGGAGGAGATTTCAAATAGGCATTTCATTTTGATTGATAAGAAAAGCGGAAAGTCAGCAGCACCTAATAATAAGCCGCCTGCGCCTGTGCCGGCACCTTCAAAAGCAGCAGTCTTTCGGTAGTTTTTAATTAATGTATGAATTTGGTTTTCTTTTTCTTCCATTGATAAATTCATGGTATCTTTTTGCTTCGTTGTAAAATTAGATCCAGCGAGCGTAGCTTTCACCATCTTTTTAATGCTTTCTGTCATAATTTGGTGTACTTTATCCGGTATTCTTTTATTTATATTGTTTTGTAATTGTTTTGAAGCACGCTGAAAAGGAGATGGCCGTTTTAATAACGTAAATTTCCAATGTGTAGCCTCGGCTAATACCGCTTGTTCATATTCATTCATATGTTCACCTCATTTTTTTGTTAGTATCAATACGTTTACGAATGAAAGAAGTTTCAATTGACTGCTGAGAGGGATTAGTTGATTAACAAAAAAGACCACAAAATGTGGCCTTCTGCAATTACTTTGACTGAATGGTTGATTTAGACTGCTGATGAGCATGCAGGTATTCTACAGCGGCAGCTCCTAATGTTTTAGCAGCAATGAGCATTGCTTTTTCATTAAAGTCGAATTTAGGATGATGATGAGGATATGGTGTATCAACTCCTTCTGGTTGTGCCCCTGTAAAAAAGAATGTTCCTTTTACATGTTGTAGATAGTAAGCAAAATCCTCTCCACCCATGTGCGGTTCTGTTTCTTCCACTTTATCGACACCATCAATTTTACTTGCAATAGTTACTAAAAAATCTGTTTCTTCTTTGTGATTTACAACAGCAGGGTAACCGCGCGTAAATGAATATTCATATGAAGCATCAGCAGCTAGGCATGTCCCTTGAATTACGCGTTCAATTTCTTTTTCCATATCATTTCGAACATCTTCGCTAAACGTACGAACCGTACCGACTAATTTAGCGGAATCAGCAATAACATTAAAGGCGTTCTCTGCAACAAATGAGCCGACCGTCACAACAGCGGAATCGATTGGATTCACTCGTCTACTGACGATTTGCTGCAAGTTCACAACTAATTGTGAGGCAATGACAATGGCATCTTTTGTTTTATGAGGCTGTGCCCCGTGACCTCCAGCTCCTTTAACCGTGATTTCAAATCGATCAGCAGCTGCCATGACAGGCCCTACTCGATATTGAATGACACCTGTAGGGGTAAGCGACCACAAATGAGTGCCAAAAATAGCATCGACGCCATCTAAGCACCCATCTTCAATCATTGATTTTGCGCCCCCTGGAGCATATTCTTCAGCATGTTGATGAATGAAGATAATCGTTCCTGCTAGCTGATGTTTAAGTTCAAAAAGGCTTTTGGCCAATGTGAGGAGAGTAGATGTGTGTCCATCGTGTCCACAAGCATGCATCACACCAGGAACAGTTGATTTATAAGGAACATCTTTTTCATCTTGAATGGCTAAAGCGTCGAAATCTGCTCTTAAAGCTACTGTAGGTCCAGGTTTATCTCCTTTGAGGGATGCGACAATACCGTTTCCGCCAACATTTGCACGATACGGAATGCCGAGCTTATCGTAGAATGACCGGATGTAAGCGGCTGTTTGAAATTCTTTAAATGATGGTTCTGGGTATTGATGTAAGTAACGGCGTATATCGATCATTTCTTGAAACTTTTCTTCTAATAATGTATGTAACTGAGCAATCATCTAACCAAACCCTTTCCTTATTTTAAATTTTATTATCATCAATTAACGATTCTGCAAATGAATATGATTGATATTTTTGAATTATTTGACATTTAACTTATTATATCACTGTTTATAGAAAATGAAAGAAGCTGTTATTAATTTCAAAAAGTGAGTAACGAATGAAACGGTTTATATACATAATTGAAAAGTGAAGAAAATAGAAGAATAGCGTAGCCGTTAAGCTGAACATGCATTATTGGCTTTGGATGCTGATCTTCAGCTTGTTCAATGGTGATAGCGTCAAGAAAGTAGTTAACGAAACGATTTGATATTTTTTCTTCATTGCAGGGGAATCATTTTTTTGGTGAACATGCAATGTGAAAAACTGCTCTATTACAACAGCAGCTTTTCACTGTCTTAGACTAAAAACATTGCAACAATAATAGAGATGACCAAAATTGTAGGCAACAGTTCGACGATTGCATAAATAAAGCTGGAAAATACGCTGCTAATGGAAAGTGTGAGTGAAGAGGTGGCAGTGATAGAAAGAAGAAAGATGCCAATTATACATATGATACTTGTATCACGGCGCATGATCATAAAACCGATAATCAAAACAATAAAGAGGACGTAAATCCAATGAAGAGAAATGAGGTCTATGCCCATAAAAGCTTCCCCTAACAGGTCAGTGTACTATACCATATGACAGGAAATTTCATTGTGATACTGACCTAATTAGGAGAAGGGATTCCGATTAGGGAGCAAGGCATGCAGGTTGAAGTTTTCCCTTATTAGTCTATGAGATCATAAGAAGTTACGTAAGACGGTCTTGGGAAAATCGATGGCTGTTGATCAATTCCATCCGCCGTACCGCGTTTTTTATGAGCTTCATGATAAGCTTTAGATGACTGCCAATCTTTAAAGGCTTGCTCATTTTTCCAAACAGTTAAAATGATATACGTATCACTGCCTAATGGTCGTAGAACACGAAGGGCAGCAAATCCTGGTTCTTGTTCAATTAAACGTGCACGCTGACTGAAACGGTGCTCAAATAAAGGCCTGCCTTCATCTGTTACAGGGATATTGTTCAATACAGCAAATTCCCCATTTTCAATTGCTCCTGAAGCATCTAATACTTCATAATCATGTCCTTCATTAAAAACACTCTCTTCGTTTGTTTCATGAAGAAGCGCATATTGATCCTCTTCCTTATGAAGTAAATACATCTGTTCAACTGAATACTGCTCTTTGATTTTTCGTAAATAATTATCTGTACCATACGTGATAAATACATTCATCGTTTATACTCCCTTTCTTAATTGGAAAATGAATACATTTTGAAGGTGTAAATCATACTAAAATTATAAAATCTCAGTCAAAAAAATACAAAAATTTTCGCTAGTCATTTAAGATGATAAAGTAAGTGAACGAAACTCAGGTCCTTATTTCCCGAAGGATTTCTTCAAAAATTAAACGACCGATCAGTTAACTGAAACAACGAGATGAACCCATAAAATGAAACTTCAATCAGTGGATTTTCTTTACTGTTCGCATTTTTACGGACTGTGGATTCTTACTTGTCATCTTGAAGTGGAATAAATCATCAATATACTTGAAAATAAAATCGTAATGAAAAAGCAGTTAAATGCAGCTTTTAGTTGGTGCAATGATAAAAGGAAAAGAGGTGGCATAATGTACAAAAAAGGATTATACGCAATCGCTGCCTTAGTCGGTATGTTTTTAGTAGCTTTAATGGGATATATTATCATCCTTTTTCTTGGAAACTATGTGATTGATGAAAAAAAGTTTGTGATGAACTCTGCAACAAGGCTAGTAGATCAAATGGGCGAAGAAATTACAAAACTATATGTTGAAAATCGAGATCTTGTCTCGATTGACCAAATTCCTCGTCATGTGCAGAATGCCTTTGTAGCAGTCGAAGATGTTCGTTTTTATGAGCATCATGGGATTGATCTTAAATCGATTGGTCGTGCTTTGTATAAAGATATCTTAGCTGGAAGCAGTGTTGAAGGGGGAAGCACTCTCACTCAACAGTTAGCTAAAAATATCTTTTTATCGAATGACAAAACGCTTTTGCGAAAGACAAAAGAAGTCGTAGTGGCAATTAACTTAGAACAACGCTATAGCAAACAAAAATTGCTGGAAATGTATTTAAATCAAATTTATTTTGGTCATGGAGCTTATGGAATCCAAGCTGCCTCTAAATTTTATTTTAATAAGGATGTTTCAGAACTTACGGTCGAAGAAGGAGCATTACTAGCAGCCCTACCAAAGGCACCTAATTCCTATTCACCTATTTTACACCCTGAAAAAAGTATGCAAAGGCGTAATGTTGTCCTTAATTCCATGCAAAAAGCAGGATATTTACAAGCAGAGGAAGTCGTGCGCCTACAAGGCAGGACATTAAGCTTAAATGTTCAGCAAAAAGCAAAGAATCCAGCTTACTTAACGTATATTGATATGGTCATTGAGGAAGCAAAACAAAAACATCATATCTCAAGTGATGATTTGTTAAGAGGCGGGTACACCGTTACAGTACCAATGGATAAACAAACACAGGAAGTTGCTTTTCGTCTCTTTCAAGAAAATAAATATTTTCCTGCAACTGATGAAAAAGCACAAGGTTCATTTATTCTCCTTAATAATAAAACAGGAGGTGTGTTATCTGTTATTGGAGGTCGGGATTATGTGCAAAAAGGATTAAACCGTGTCAACATAAAGCGACAGCCCGGATCAACAATGAAGCCGCTAGCTGTATACGGACCTGCTCTTCAAGAAAAAATCTTTCAACCTTACTCATTACTAGAGGATGAGAAAAGAGCATTCGGCGATTATAAACCGCATAATGCAAATGAGAAATATGCTGGAAAAGTGACAATGTACGATGCAATAAAGGACTCAAAAAACATTCCAGCTGTATGGGCACTCGATAAACTGCAGGTGAAAACCGCTAAACAGTATTTAACACAACTGGGAATTCCAATAGATGATAATGGACTCGCTATCGCTTTAGGAGGATTAGAAAAAGGAGTCACGCCTATTCAGCTAGCTTCTGCTTACCGAGCGTTTGCAAAAAATGGTGAACAAGCAGAGCCTTATTTTATTACAAAAATAGAAGATCGAAATGGGAAGGTTATTTCAGAAGCTGCTCTGGAAACAACAAAAGTATTTTCAAAGCAAACAGCTTGGTACATGACTAGAATGTTAGAGGCCGTTGTCAAAGAAGGAACGGGTGCAGCAGGATCGTTTGAAGGAGCTTTAGCAGGAAAAACAGGTTCGACTTCCTATACTGGGGTAAAAGGAGCAACAAGAGATGCCTGGTTTGTTGGTTATACACCTACTGTTGTAGGAGCGATTTGGATGGGATATGACCGAACGGATAAGCAGCATTACTTAACAAAAGGAAGTGCGTATCCGAGTATGCTCTTTAAAGATATCCTAACAGAGTCTTCACAAAATAAAGAAATTGCCTTTCAAAAGTCAAAAGACGTTAAAGATTTACCAAAGCCAATTCGCTTACCAAGTATTCAGGATCTGCGTCAAGAATTAACCTTTCATCCTTTTGGACTGTTGACAGTCAACTTGTCATGGACGATGTCAGAAGATAAAAGAGTTGTTTATTATGTTTATGAAAGACAAGAAGATGAAGACAAGTTGGTAGGAAAAGTGAAAGGAAAAGGAAGCTATAATGTAGAAAGAGTGAATTTGTTTGATGACCCTGTCTATTATGTTGTACCTTATAGCACTCAAACGAAGCAAAAAGGCGAGCGGTCAAATGAAGTAACGCCATCTTTATTTAATTAACAGCAGCCATTAATGTCGAATAGTTAGGCGATTTTTTGACATTTTGAGCAGGTGTCTATACAACAGGTACAGAAATGAGTATAGTGACAAGTAGAGAATAAAAGTTCAACCACTAAAGGAGGCTTTAGTGGTTGAATGACAGTTAAATAAATGATGATTGCTATCTGCGCGGAAAGACGACTAGAAGATGAAAAGGCAGCAGAGAAAGGTGGAAACCATGAATCAACGACCTATTAATGATACATTTTTAAAAGCATGTCGAGGAGAAAAAACAGATTACGTGCCGGTATGGTATATGCGCCAAGCTGGTCGTTCTCAACCGGAATATCGTGCATTAAAAGAAAAATATTCATTATTTGAAATTACACATCAGCCTGAATTAGCAGCTTATGTGACGCGGTTACCTGTTGAACAGTATGGAGTAGATGCAGCAATTTTGTACAAAGACATTATGACACCGCTTCCATCGATTGGCGTTAATGTTGAGATTAAGACAGGCATCGGTCCGGTGATTTCAAATCCAATTCAATCGCTTCAAGATGTTGAAAAACTTGGAGAAATTACGCCTGAAGAAGACGTGTCTTACGTATTAGATACAATTAAACTGTTAACAAGAGAACAATTAGATGTTCCTTTAATCGGATTTGCCGGTGCGCCATTTACAGTGGCAAGCTATATGATTGAAGGCGGTCCATCTAAAAATTACAACAAAACAAAAGCGTTTATGTATACAGAACCGAAAGCTTGGTTTGCGCTCATGGATAAGTTAGCAGATATGACCATTACATATGTGAAGGCACAAATAGATGCTGGAGCAAGAGCAATTCAAATTTTTGACTCTTGGGTCGGGGCCTTAAATGTAGCTGATTACCAATCCTTTATTAAGCCAGTTATGAATCGGATTTTCTCTGAGTTGCGAGAAAAGAATGTACCGCTTATCATGTTTGGCGTAGGAGCTAGTCATTTGGCAAAAGAATGGCATGACTTACCATTGGATGTCGTAGGGCTTGATTGGCGAATGCAGGTAAAAGAAGCGCGGGAACTGGGATTAACCAAAACATTACAAGGAAATTTAGACCCTGCTATTTTATTGGCTCCGTGGGAAGTCATTGAAGAGAGAGTGACTGATATCTTAAATCAAGGAATCGAACGGGATGGATACATTTTCAACTTAGGTCATGGGGTTTTTCCACAAGTCAATCCAGATACATTAAAACGTTTGACAACGTTTATTCACGAATATTCTGCGAATAGACATTAAATTGTCGAAAAAGAGAGCTTTATATTTTGAACTTTTATTTTTATTCATGGCAAAATGAAGATAAGTACGTATTTTAATAAAGAGGTGTCAATCATGAGTAAAAAACGAGTGGGCCTATTAGTGATGGCTTACGGTACACCATACAAAGAAGAAGATATTGAGCGATACTACACACATATTCGCTATGGCAGAAAACCTTCAGAAGAAGCGTTAGAAGATTTGAAAAATCGTTATGAAGCAATTGGAGGCATTTCACCATTAGCGAAAATTACCCAAGATCAGATGCGATGTCTTGAACAACATTTAAATGAAATTCAAGATACAATAGAATTTAAAGCATATCTTGGTTTAAAGCATATTGAACCATTTGTTGAAGATGCAGTCAAACAAATGCATAAAGACGGTATTGATGAAGCGGTAAGCATTGTCTTAGCACCTCATTTCTCAACATTTAGTGTAAAATCATATAACGGTCGTGCAAAAGAAACGGCTGAAAAACTGGGCGGACCTGTTATTCATTCTGTTGAAAGCTGGTATGATGAGCGGAAGTTTATTCAATATTGGGTTAAACAGGTTAAACAAACGTTTGAAACAATGGGAGAAGCCGAGCGTGAAAAAGCGGTTCTGATTGTTTCTGCTCACAGTTTGCCTGAAAAAATTATTGTAGCAGGTGATCCATACCCAAGTCAGTTACAAGAAACCGCTGAGTTAATTGTAGCTGGTGCAGGTATTAATCATTATGCAATTGGGTGGCAAAGTGCTGGCAATACGCCAGAACCATGGATTGGGCCAGATGTACAAGACTTAACAAGAGATTTATATCATGAAAAGGGATATACGTCCTTTGTCTACGCACCAGTTGGGTTTATTGCAGATCATTTAGAAGTACTATACGACAATGACTATGAGTGTAAAGTGGTTACAGATGAGCTTGGCGCACACTATTATCGTCCAGAGATGCCAAATGCCCAACCAGAATTTATTGATGCACTAGCAACAGTGGTGTTAAAAAAAATAAACAAACAGTAATTTTTAGTATAGAAACATAATAAAGAACGTGTAGAAGCGAGCTGTGTATTCAATCATCGTCGCTTCTCTTTATATTGAATCTTATAGAAAAGGCGATGATCGCATGACAGAAGATAAGAAGAAGGTTGTCATCATCGGTGGAGGAATAACGGGCCTTTCATCTGCTTACTATTTGCAAAAAGAGCTTAAGGAAAAGAATTTATCCATTGATTTTCAACTTATAGAAGCGACACACCGACTAGGCGGTAAAATCCAGACGTTGAGTCGGGATGGATTTACAATTGAAAGAGGTCCGGATTCCTTTTTAGCTCGAAAGCTGCCAGGAACTAAATTAGTAAAAGAAGTAGGGTTAGCCGATGAACTTGTTCATAATGCCACTGGACAATCTTATGTATTGGTAAAAGAGACGCTCCATCCAATGCCAGAAGGAGCAGTAATGGGGATTCCAACAAAGATTTCTCCATTTGTGACAACTGGTCTTTTCTCTCCCGTTGGAAAGCTACGTGCAGCGGCTGATTTTGTAATCCCAAAAACAAAAGAAGAGGGAGATCAATCGTTAGGTCTCTTTTTTAGAAGACGTTTAGGGGATGAAGTAGTTGAGAATTTAATCGAGCCTTTATTGTCTGGTATTTATGCAGGAGATATTGATCAATTAAGCTTAAAATCAACATTTCCCCAATTTTTGCACGCAGAGCAAAAGCATCGTAGCCTTATTGTAGGGATGAAAAAGCTTAAAGAACTACAGCCGGCACAAGGAGAAGATGCTAAAAAACAAGGAGCATTTTTAACATTAAAAAGAGGATTACAGTCATTAGTAGATGCAATTGAAAGTAAATTAGATCCAATGACAGTTGTAAAAGGTGTAAAAATAGAGGAAATTGACCAAGTAAATGAACGTTATCAGCTTATTCTTAGTAATGGAAAAGAAATTACTGCAGATGCAGTTATTATTACATCACCGCATTTTGCTGCTCAATCGATGCTTTCACAATATGAACTATTTGAGCCTCTTCGCAATATACCGTCAACGTCAGTAGCGACAGTGGCGATGGCTTTTCCAAAAGATGCAATCAAAGAAGATATTAACGGAACAGGTTTTGTAGTATCGCGAAATAGTGATTACACAATTACTGCATGCACGTGGACACATAAAAAATGGCCGCACTCTACACCTGAAGGTAAAGTGTTGCTACGTTGTTATGTCGGACGAGCGGGGGATGAAGCAATTGTTGATCTGCCAGATGAAGAAATTGTTAAAATTGTATTAGATGATTTAAATAAGATTATGAAAATTACCGATAAACCGGATTTTTACGTCGTGACAAGGTGGAAAAAAGCAATGCCCCAATATACAGTTGGGCATCAAGAACGCCTTGAATCTATTAATGAAGAGCTAGAATTACAGCTGAAAGGATTATATTTAGCGGGAAGTTCTTACGAAGGGTTAGGATTGCCTGATTGTATTGAACAAGGAGAAGACGCAGCCAGAAAAGTTATTAAGTATCTTCAATCATAGTAGGAAATAGAGCAAAGAATATTCTTTGCTCTATTTTTATGTAAAGAATTATTAAGTTTTCATTGGAAATACTGATTAACGAAAAATATTCTTGTATACTGCTTAAAAAATGTGTTATATTAAGTTTTGTACTTATTGACTAAAGCATTCAATTGGTCAAAGGAGGGTGTGTCTTGGCTGTTGACCGTAAACAATCTGTTGTAGATGCTGCTTCAAAATCGTTTTCGTTATTTGGATATAAAGCAACAACGATGGATCAAGTAGCGAAACTTGCAAATGTTGGAAAAGGAACGATTTATACATTTTTTAAAAATAAAGAAGAATTATTTGATGAAATTGTTTCCAGAATGATTCGAGAGATGATTGACGAAGCTGAAAAAGTAATTGTTCCAGATCGTTCATTTTTTGAAAATGCACAATCAGCTATGTATCGGATCCTGGAGTTTCGCTCAGAACATCAGCTTATGCTAAAGCTAGTACAAGAAAATGAGATGGGTACTTCAACCGTGAAAGAGGTTTTAGTTCGAGTTGAAAGAGAAATTTTAACCTATATTAAAACCAAAATTGAAAATGCTATTTCCAAAAATGAAATTCAGCCATGCGATTCAGAAATAACGGCATTTTTATTGTTAAAGATGTATATTGCCTTGGTTCATGATTGGGAAAAATACCATGAGCCATTATCAGAAAAAAAGATAGCAGAGCTAATTGAGCTATATTTTTTACGAGGATTATCAAATTGAGGTGATCCTTATTTTTAGTTTTTTTGACCACGTATTAAAAAGAGTCAAATAGCTAATTTTCAGATAGAGGAGGAGAAACAATGAAAGCATCAGCACTTAAAAGTGAATTTAGCGCACTTATTAAAAATAAAAAGTTGCTTATTCCTATTATTGCGGTATTATTAGTTCCTTTAATGTATGCAGGCATGTTTTTATGGGCTTTTTTAGATCCTTATGATCACCTAGATGACCTGCCAGTTGCTGTAGTGAATAATGATAAAGGAGCCACAATTGATGGCGATAAGCAAAATATTGGAGCAGATCTTGTTGAGAATTTAAAGGAAAATCCAAATTTCAAATGGAATTTTGTGAGTGAAGAGAAAGCCACACAAGGATTAAAAGATCAAAAATATTATTTAATGATCAAAATCCCTGAAAATTTTTCAGCAAATGCAACTACGCTAGAGAATGAAAAACCAGAACACATGAATTTAATTTATACCCCAAATGAGAGTTTTAACTTCTTATCAGCACAAATTGGCGGTACAGCTGTTGATAAAATTAAAGAAGAAGTAGCAAATGAATTAACGGCTACTTTTGCGGAGAAAGTATTTGACGGAGTGAAAGAAGCGGCAGATGGTTTAGCTGATGCAAGCGATGGCGCAGTTAAAATTCATGATGGTGTGGATTCAGCAAAAGATGGAGCTGACAAATTACACGAGGGTGCCGGATCGGCAAAAGAAGGTTCTGCTGAATTGCACGATGGTATTGGATCTGCAAAAGGCGGGACAGATGAATTAAGCGGAGGGATTACATCAGCAAAAGAAGGTTCAGATAAATTAAATGCTGGGATTACATCAGCAAAAGAAGGTTCAGAAGCGTTAAACGCTGGTGTTATTTCGGCGAAAGAAGGCTCAGAGAAATTAAATTCGGGAATTGGTGATGCAAAAGAAGGTTCCGTTGAATTAAACAAAGGAATTGGTCAAGTTCAGGCCGGTTCTAGTGAGCTGGCAACGGGTATTCAAGGTGCTGAACAAGGTGCTGGCGAACTGCACAGCAAATTATCACAGTTCTCTACCGGTTTACAATCTGCTTCGGATGGCTCTAAAGCTGTAAGCAATGGGCTAAGCTCACTGAACAGTGGATTTGGTCAATTAAATGAAGGTCAGAAGAAACTGTTAACTGGTGCGCAATCTTCACAGCAAGGAGCACAAGCACTTGCAAGTGGTTTAGGTGAATCTGTAAAAGGTGTTAAAGAACTGAATGCTAAATTGCCGCAATTAACAGATGGGACCGCACAATTAAGTCAAGGTGCAGCAGAATTTTCATCGTCTGTTACGGCAGTTGCACAAGGTGCTGAAAATGCTCAAGCAGGTGTAGCAAATGTAAGTGCCGGTCTAACAAATGCGGTTCAACAATTAGATACTTTGATTAACCAAACAGAAGATGAACAACAAAAGGCAGCATTATCACAAATGAAAGTCCAGCTCAATGAATTAGCTAAAGGAAATGCTCAAGTAGAAAGCGGACTTACTACATTAGCTTCTTCAGGAGCAAGCCTAAAAGAAGGAGCAAATAAAATTTCTCAAACTGCTGCTACGATCAATCAAGGGCAGCTAGCTCTAAGTGACGGGACAGCTAAGCTATTAACCGGTCAGGAAAAACTAGCACAAGGAGCAAATGAATTAGCTGCAGGCCAATCGCAGTTAGTAGCAGGACTAAGCACTTTTAGTGACAAGCTTAATGAAGCTAAGTCCGGCGTAACTCAGCTAGAGGAAGGCAGTCAATCCCTTGTTTCCGGTTTAGGAGAGCTATCTAACGGCTCCGTTAAATTAGAAGAAGGTGCAGGCAAATTAGCTGGAGGTATGGCACGCTTAACTGATGGTTCACAACAATTAAATGCTGGTGTTGGCAAGTTATCGAATGGTTCTGTCGCATTAACAAGTGGTCTTGACCAGCTGTTAACAGGATCTGGAGATCTAACAAATGGTATGAACCGATTATCTGGTGGCTCTAATGAGTTAACAAATGGTATGGGACAATTAGCAAAAGGTTCATCAGATTTAACAAACGGTATGGTGAAATTATCAGATGGATCATTAGCTCTTTCAAGTGGTCTCGCACAACTATTTGAAGGCTCAGGTGAGTTAACAAATGGAATGACACAGCTTTCAGATGGAACAACAGACTTAACAAATGGAATGACGAAGCTATCAGAAGGCTCAGGTGAATTAGCAACAAAATTAGAAGAAGGTGCAACAGAAGCAGGAGATGTAAATGCGAATGACGATGTATATGAGATGTTTGCAAAACCTGTGGAAGTGAAAACAGAAAGCATGAACAAAGTACCGAATTACGGTACAGGATTTGCTCCTTACTTCTTATCACTTGGTTTATTTGTTGGAGCGTTGTTGCTATCCGTTGTATTTCCAATGCGTGAGCCAGCAGGTATTCCAAAAAGTGGATTTTCGTGGTTTGTAGGTAAATTTGGCGTATTGTTTGTAGTGGGAATTGTTCAAGCAATCTCAGCAGATGTCATTTTACTTTCATTCTTAAACATTGAAGTAAAAAGTGTACCACTCTTTATCTTATTAAGCATTGTTACAAGCTTAACATTCTTATCACTTATTCAGTTATTAGTGACTACATTGGGAGATCCGGGTCGCTTTGTTGCTATCGTTATTCTGATTTTACAACTAACAACAAGTGCAGGGACATTCCCGCTAGAATTAATTCCAAGTCAATTACAGCTATTTAATCCATTGTTACCGATGACGTATTCGGTTGCTGGATTTAAAGCAGTTATTTCAAGTGGTGATTATGCATATATGTGGCACAATGTTGCGATTTTAGGACTCTTCTTGATCGTGACAGTAGTAGGAACAATCATCTATTTCACTGTTAAGCACAAGCGTGAATTTGGTTCTTCTGTTACAAATGAAACTGAACTGAATGTATAAAGGTTAAGTTACTAAAAAAACTGACTTCGTTTTTCGAAGTCAGTTTTTTTTTATAAATCATATAATCTTTCATTTTATGTTACTGATGAATGAAAAGAATTACTCTTCACCATCTGTCTCTGATGTATTTGTTTCTTTCTGTTTTTGAAGCTCTTTATTTTCTAGCTCTTGTTCACCTTGTTTCTTTAAATCAAAGTAGGCTCTTAGAGAATCACGGCCTAGTTCTCTACTTAAGGCATTGCTTGTCCCTCGAACGAATGCTGAAGGAACAACGACAGCCATGGAAATTTCAGGATCATCATACGGAGCGTACGCAATTAAGGTAGAGTTACGTACTTCTACACCGTTATCAAATGTTTCAGCTGTCCCTGTTTTTCCTGCTGGTTTATAAGGTTCAGAACTGAATTGCGCTCTTGCTGTTCCGTTTGTCATAACACGGCGAAATCCTGATTTTACAGCGTTAATTTGTTCATCATTCATGGTCACACGGTTCAATACTTCTGGTTCAAATGAACGCTGAATACTTCCTGTTACATCATCTTCAAGTTCTGGTTCGCGAATTTCTTTAACGAGATGAGGTTTAATGCGATAACCCCCATTAGCGATTGTTGATACGTACTGTACAAGCTGAAGCGGTGTGTACGTATCGTATTGACCGATTGATAAATCGAGAGCTTTCCCTGGTTCGCTATAAACGGTACCTTTCATCCCGACAGTTTCATTGTCTAATTCGAGGCCGGTTGAGACACCAAGGCCAAATTGACTATAATAGGAACGAAGTTGATCAAATGTTTTTCGTTGAATATTTAATTTTCCATAAGGTTTATAAGCAGTGCCAGCCATGTTCAGCACTGTTCGGAACATATACACGTTAGAAGATTGTTCTAGTGCTTTTCCAATTCCAGCCGATCCGATATTATGAGAAGATTTTTTCGTTAAGCGACCTTTAAAATGCATTGGCGCATCATAAAAGACGGTTCCCAAATTAATCGCCCCTGAGTCTAGTCCTGCTAAAATAGTGGCTCCTTTGACAGCAGAACCCATTTCATAAGAAGTGGTTATATTTCCTAAAGCAAAGTCTTTTACTTCACGTTTTCCTGTTTCTTTGTTGACGGCAAGCTGCTTTCCGCCCATTGCTAAGATGTCGCCAGTTTTAGGGTCCATCATAATCACAAACGCACGGTCTAACATTCTTGTGCCAGCCATTCTTGCTTTTCCGTTTAACAACCCTTTTGTTAAGATATCTTCAACTTTCTTTTGAAGCTCCATGTCAACGGTTAACACCAAATCGCTTCCGCGTTGACCTTCTGAAATAACTTTTTCATCTAATATATTACCAGACCGGTCTGTAATATGCTGAATGCGGGCTTTTTGTCCGCGAAGAACATTTTCATATTGCTTTTCTAAATAGCTTTTCCCCACTCGGTCATTTCGGCTGTAGCCGTGTGATAAGTAATAAGCAAGATTTTCTCGCGGTAAACCTTCATCGGGCGATGTAATATTTCCTAAAAGTGTACTGAGCAAATCATCGTATGTATACATGCGTTCCCAATACGTTGTTACATCAATTCCTGGTAATGTTGCTAAACGCTCACTAATAATAGCCATTTCTTCGTTATTTAGTCCACTTTTAATAATTTGCGGTGTTAACTCATACCCTGATTCCATCTTACTTTTAATCGCGATAACTTCAAGTTCATCCTTTAATGAGTGTAATTCGCTTTTGGTGATTCGTTTTAGCTGCAGAGGATATAAATCTTCTTCTTTAAGTTCTCCGTTTTCTACTTTTTTCCGGTCAGCATCTGTAATTTTTTTAGCTGCTGCTTTTGGATGAGTAGCAATCCAATAATCTTTTAAATCTCGTTCTGTGAGTTTGACAATATTTTCGTCTTTCGTGTCTTTCGTGTCTTTATCACCAAATACAGTTGTTGTAACTGGAAGATTAATAATAGCAGCAATTTCTTTAGCTACTTGAAGTTTTTCTTCTTGTTTTACTCCTTTGAACCGCGTATAGGTGACAGCATTTAACGGCTGATTGTCAACAATGACACGATTATAACGATCTAGCATTTTTCCTCGGGGTACAGGAGTATTGACCGTTACATCTTCCGTTTTTTCTACCTCACGTTTGTAGTTCTCACCATGTACAATTTGCACAACACCTAATCGTAAAATTAGGACTGAAAATAGAAGGAACACAATGAAAAACAGGGTGTTAACCCGAAAAGAGACGTGCGTTTTCTTTCTTTTTTTCTGTTTCATATAAACACCTTCACTTTATAGTAAAAAGTTAAAAATACGATAATATAACTATCAGTCTACCATCTTACATATTAACATAATTCTGTCTATAAATGTTATTAGGTGGAATGAATATAAGGATTTATTCTTGATTTAATTAAAGAAAAAAATGAATAGTATTGAATTTAGGTCTAAATAACTATTTTCTTTTTCTTCCTTAAGCAGTGTCATGTCTTAGCAGTGTTTCCTAACTAGTAATTAATGAAGAAATACGATATGGAAAACTTAATAATGATTAACTAAAAAGTGATTAATTGTAATTATTTTGTATTTTTCCTTCCAGTTTAATGATGGAAAAATATGCTATTACTAATAATCCAACCAGAGAGGTCATCAATATTTTCCACTCGGTTGTTCAATATTGTTACCTGTTCAAAATACCTAGGATAGTTAAAAATAAAGGTAGTTCCTTATAATCAAGGGGGTAAAGAGGATGAAAATGAAAAGGCTTTCAATTATGTCAGGGGTATTAGCAACATCGTTATTATTAGCAACAGCTTGTTCAAACTCTGGTTCGGACTCTTCTTCACAAAAATCCAGTGGGGGCTCTGGAGATGAAGTTGTAATCGACATGTTCCAATTTAAAGTAGAAATTGCTGATCAGTTAAAAGCATTAACAGATGAGTATTCAAAAGAAAATCCGAATGTTAAATTTAACATTCAAACAGTCGGTGGAGGTGCTGACTACGGTGCAGCGTTAAAAGCACAATTTGCATCAGGGAATGAGCCGGATATTTTTAATAATGGCGGTTTTCAAGAAGCTCAAACATGGTTAGAGAAATTAGAAGATTTATCAGATCAACCATGGGTAGATGAATTATATGATGTTGCAAAAGAACCGATGACAGTGGACGGAAAGATTTACGGACAGCCGGTAAACCTTGAAGGGTACGGCTTTATTTATAATAAAGATTTGTTTGAAAAAGCAGGTATTAAAGAATTACCAACTACATTACCTGAATTAGAAAAAGCATCAAAACAGCTAAAAGATAAAGGTATTACTGCATTTTCAAACGGATATGGTGAGTGGTGGGTGCTAGGCAACCATTTATTCAATATTCCAGTAGCGCAACAAGATGATCCTGATGCCTTCATTAAAGGATTAAATGAAGGCAAAGCAAAGTTTGAAGGTAACGAACAGTTTAAGCAATTCATGGATTTATTTGATTTAACATTAAAATACGGCAACAAAAATCCATTAACAACCGATTATAATACACAAGTTACACAATTTGCATCAGGTGAAACAGCGATGATGCAACAAGGTAACTGGACAGTGAACATGATCACTAAGATTAATCCGGATATAAACATGGGCTTCATTCCAATGCCTATTAATGATGATAAAGAAAAGAATGACAAACTAGCGGTTGGTGTCCCAAATAACTGGGTTATAAATAAAAATGCACCAGAAGCTGATAAAGAAGAAGCGAAAAAATTCTTAAATTGGATGGTTTCATCTGAAGTAGGCCAAAAAATGTTAGTGGAAGAATTTAAATTTATTCCGGCATTTAAAAATATTGATGCAAAAGGCATGGATGCATTATCAGATGATATCTTAAAGTACTCTGATGAAGGTAAAACATTATCTTGGAACTGGTTTAAATATCCAGATGGAGCCGTTCAAGAAATCGGCTCAGCGATGCAATCATATGCTGGAGATCAGATTTCAGAAGATGAATTCCTGAAAAAATTAGATGAAATTTGGGCGAAAATGAAAAAATAATCACACTGCAAAAATAATTGAAATTGCGGATCCATGTGTAATGCATGGGTCTTTTTTGTTTAGTAGCTGCAGTACCTTTTAAAATGATTACATATAAGAGATGATATAAAGCCAAAAATTAGTTAATAAAAACAGTTAATTGAAAGCGCTTATAATGTATAATAATAGGCATATGATATTTATTCCGCTTTTAGTAAGGAAGGTCTGTGCGGAACAGAAGAACAAAGAGTAAGCCTCCACGCCCCGATGGTCTTAATCAGCCATCAGCAAGGATCCATTGATGGAAGGTTCACTTTCTATTGAAGGGAGGGTACACATGAGTGGATGGAGTATTCGAAAGAAACTAATTCTTTTTTTGTTAATTGCGACAGTCATTCCATTTGTGATTTCAACTATTTTTACGTATCAATATACAAAAGAAACGGTGAAAAATCGTTTTATTTCAAACAACTATCAAGTAATAAAAAACGGAAGCAACGACCTTGGAAATTACCTCGATGAAATCGCTAATATCACACCGCGTTTATATGGCTATCACCCTTTTATTAAAGTATTGCAAGAAGGTGTGCTGAGCGATTTAGGTGCAAATCAATTGGAAGTAGGGCGAACGCTTTCTTATTTGTATAATACGAGACCAGAAATAAAGCAGCTACATCTTTATATTCATAATGGAAATGATTCTTATACCGTATACAATTCTAAATTGAGCAGCCGAGGCAAATATAAAGAAGTATATACGCATCCTTATTACTTTTCTTTAAATCAAGAAAGAGAGTTTTTAGCAATTGAGCCAACACATTCAATTTACAGCTATAATCAATTATCAACGATTTTAGGGTCAGAACGGGGACGTGTAATCAGCTTTCATCATATGATTAATGAAATTCCTTCTAATAAGTTTTTAGGTTTTCTCTCAATTGATATTGATTTGTCTAAAATTCAATCAATTTCAGATCGACTATATAATAAAAAATACGAGGAGTTTTATCTAATTGATCGTGAAGGATTTGTCATATATGCATCAGATGAAGAAGATATGGGAAAAAAAGGTCATTATCCATGGCTGAACGAGTTAAAAAAACAACATTCACATAGCCTAGAATGGGAAGATGAGCAGTTTTCTGGCGTATTAATGTATGACAAGCTCAAACAACCATTTCAAGATTGGTATATCGTCAAGCGAATTCCTTATAATGTTTTATATGAAGATGCCCGAAAAACGGCGCTTATTAATGTATTAATTGGTTTACCGTTCTTATTGATGATTATTATTGCTACTTTATTTGTATCGGTTCGTTTTACAGAACCTATCCGCATTTTAATTCAAAATATGAAAGAGGTAGAGAAAGGTTCGTTCTATGTTCGATTTAAATCGTTAGGCAATGATGAGTTTGGTGTATTAGGCAATCATTTTACTTCTATGGTAGAAACAATCAATGATTTAATTAAACGAAAATACCGGCTTGAAATTGAAAATAAATCAACGCAGTTAAAGGTATTGCAATCACAAGTGAATCCACACTTTTTGTATAATGCTTTTCAATCTATTGGTACACTTGCATTAAAGCATAAGGCTGTTGAAGTATATACTTTGCTTACATCTCTTTCTAACATTATGAGGTACAGCATGAATATGAAAGAAGATATTGTGACTCTTAGACAAGAGCTTAGTCATGTTAAAGCATTTTTAGCTCTTCAAAAGCAGCGGTTTGGTGAAAAATTTGAGTATGAAATCCAGGCGGAAGAGGAAGTTAAAAATGTTCAAATGCCGAAAATGATTTTACAGCCGCTTGTGGAAAATGCATTTAAGCATGGATTTGAGCAGCGAGTTGGAAACGGTCAATTAACAATTGCTGCCTCGTTAAAGAATGAGGATACACTCGTGATAAAAGTCGAGGATAATGGAAAAGGGATAAGTGAGCAAACGTTACAACAATTAAAAAATAGACTGACACAACTGCATGATAAAACAGATGATCATATCGGTCTTCAGAATATTTATGACAGACTTCGTATTTATTATGGAAATCAATCTAAAATGACGATTGATAGTAAAGAAAACGAATATTTTAGAGTCGTAATTGAATTAGCTGTTCATTCCAACCAAGAGGAGGATCAGGATGAAAGTATTAATCGTTGATGATGAAGAACATGTAAGAGAAGGCATTAAATTACTGGGTGAATGGGAAGAGAATGGAATAAAAGAAATTATTGAAGCTGACAGTGGAGAGCAAGCGATTGCGCTGATGAAAAACGAACGACCCGAAATTATTTTTACAGATATGAAGATGCCAAATGTAGACGGAATTGCTCTTTTAGAATGGATTAAACAACATTCCTCTGCAAGCAAGACAATTGTTGTAACAGGGTACGATGACTACCATTACATGAGAAAAGCTATTCATTTTGGTAGTACAGATTATATCCTCAAACCAGTCGATCCATCGATCTTAAACGATACTCTTAAAAGAGCAGTATCAGAATGGAATAAAGAGGAAGAAAGTCGCAAACAGTATAATAATAGTTATCAGCTTATTAATGAAATGAAGCCAATTTATCGCGACCGCAAGTTAACACAATTAATGAATCAGTATTTGTTAAATCAATCGATTTATGAGGAGTTTGGTTTTCATTTGGCAAGACAGTACGAGATTGCCATTATTCGAGTAGATGAGGCCATTATCCAATCTTTTGCAGGTGATCGAGATTTGGCATATTTTTCAATTTTGAATGTAGCAAATGAATTGTTAGAAGAAAAGGAAAACGGAGTAGCATTTCGCTACTTATCCAGTAAAGGTGAAATCATTATCATTTTTTGGGACCAGTTTGATGAAGTAACTGGCTTATTACAACGATTAAACGAGACAATTGCTAAAGCTCTTGATGTGCATTGTCGAATAGCAAAAGGATCAATTGTTTCTTCAATTGATCAGTTAATGAATTCCTACACGAGTGCAAAACAAGTGTTGTTATTAAGCAATATATTAGATGAAAAACGTGTAAAGGTTTATACAGAAGCAGATTTGTTAACGCAATCGCCTCCATTAATTAATATGATGGACTATAATGCACAAATTGAAGAAGCTATGCAAGTAGGAAGAGTAGAAGCATTTTTACCTATATTTGATGACTTGTTACTGAAAGTTAAAGAACAGAAATATTTATCTTTAAAACAATTGATTCATTTTGAAAAAGAGTATCAGCTAGTTAGCCAACATTGGTTTAAAAAGTATCATCTTCCATATGGTGTCCGAGAAAACTATGAATTGGTGATTGCCAATTTTTATGATGAAAAAGGCCAGTTTCAGTTAGAACAATATATGGAACGGAAAAAACGAGAAATTAGCCGCTTTTTAAAAATTGTGAAACGCTACGCTAAAAGAAGCAATCGGGATGTTATTTATGAAATTGAACATTTCTTACAGTCCAATTTTCATCGAGATGTAAAATTACAAGAAATTTCTGAGCGCTTTTATTTAAGTAGAGAATACATTTCTCGAAAGTTTAAGCAAGAATTTCAAGAAAATATTTCAGACTATATGGTCAAAGTGAGAATGAATAAAGCGAAATCATTACTACAGAATGATGAACTGAAAATCTATGAAATTGCCAATATGATTGGGTATCAAGATGACAAGTATTTTCGAAAGGTATTCAAAAAAGTAGAAGGAATTACGCCTAATGAGTATCGAAATTTAAGTATACAAACGCAGGTATAGTAAACTTTCCAAAAGAAAAAGACTAAACAATAAATTTGTTGTTTAGTCTCTTTTTAGTGTAGGACGTCTGTCGTCAGACAACAATTCACATAAAAATACCGACTAGAATAGCTGTAATAAAGCTTGCGAGTGTTCCGCCAATGATGGCTTTTAGACCCATTTTAGATACATCTCCACGACGAGAAGGTGCAAGAGATCCTAAGCCGATAATTAATTGTCCAATCGAAGAAAAGTTTGCAAAATTACATAAGGCCACGGATAAAATTGCAACCGTTTTTGGTGATAGTTCATTTATCATGTCTGTCAAACTTAAATACGCGACAAACTCGTTTGCTGCAAGCTTTGTTCCAATAATAGAAGCTGCTTGTAAAGCATCTGAAATCGGAATTCCAATGATAATCGCAAAAGGATAGAAGAGATAGCCAAATATTGTAGCTAAATCTAAATTTGCAATACCTAATATACCATCAACTAAAGCTAGAATACTAATAAATGCGACTAAGAGTCCTCCGATATTTAATGCCAGCATGACACCACTTGTTGTTCCGTCAGCAATAGCTTCAAACACGTTCGCATGATTGCTTTTTGCCATCGATACATTTTCATTTGTTTGAGACTCTTCTGTTTCTGGTACCATAATTTTCGAAATGACAATTGAAACGAGAGGGACGCTAAACACAGCAATAAGTAAATATTTCATGTCAATGCCCATCAATGAATAGCCAACAAGAATCGCTCCGCTCGCTGATGCTGTTCCTCCGACCATAATCGCAAATAATTCCGACTTTGTTAACGAAGCAAGGTATGGTTTAACAAGAAGCGGAGCCTCTGCTAATCCAAGAAATGAGTTACCTACGGCATTAAACGTCTCAACTTTTGTGGTACCGAGAATTTTTCCAATTGCAGTTCCAACAAGCTGAACAAAAAATGGAATAATACGTAAATAATATAGAGCTGATACTAAAGCAGAAATAAAGATAATAACAACTAATACATTAATGGCAAAAATAAAAGTAATGTTTGTTTTTTCATATAAACCGCCGAATACAAATAAAATACCTTTGTTACTATAATCAATGACTTTTTGTACACCCAATGCCATTTTTTCTAAAAAAGTTTGCCCAACTGGCACCTTTAAGACAAATAAAACAAAGATTGTTTCTAACCCAAGCCCCACAAGAACAGTTCGCCACGGGAATTTCTTTTTATTGGTGCTCAATAACCAGCTAATGAAAAGTACACACGCAATCGATAGTATGCCCATTAGATAAGACATTGTAAAAACCTCCTGTAAATTAAAAACTGCTTCCTCCACTCTATAGGAGAAAGCAGCCAATACAAGAGAAATCATAATGTATATGCACTACTTTCCCTTATAGTCCAACAATTTACGGTTGTTAGGTAGAAACTTGCGATCCATATTATCGCGATTATATAAAGGAAACGTATAAAAATGTGTTTTCATTCTATCAATATACTAATGCAGTGACAATATAATTTTTCTTCCATTTTAAAGTTTTTATATTTAAAATTTTCAATTTTAAAGGGATGTAAATTTGTGTACACGAAAAAACAGGCTCTGCTGTTTTATAACAGTTAGAGCCTGTTTGTGATGGCGGCGTTTTCAGTATAAACATAATTAACTAGTTATTCTTATTTCATAACATCGAGACAGTGATCACATTTATTGCCGTAGCATTCGTGCTGTTCTTCAATTTCATTCCCACAATCCATGCATTTTTTAGACGGTAAATTTTTGAAAAACTCAGTCATCTTTTCTAACATTTTAATCCCCTCCGTTGATTTGTTATTAATATTGTATTATAACAGAAGATAAAGTGTCAATGATGTTTTATAACAAAAGAGCCTATTTTTAATGTGGAATCAGAATTTGTTATATAACAGATCGTTATGCAGTTCATGATAGAAGATGTTCTAATGCAGTTTATTTAACTAAAAATAGTTAAATAAAGCTATTACGCTAGCAAATCTTCTTTTTATTTGATCAATCGTTTAAACATAATGTTCAGTGAAACTGGATTAAACGATTCTCCCAGGAACGTCATTCATTTCATTTTCGATTCCTATCAAAAGTAGGTTATACTAAACGTAGACAAAATAGGAAGAAAGGATGAGAGACAATGAAAGTGACAGTTGTTGGCTTTTGGGGAGGATATCCGGCTGTTGGAGAAGCAACTTCTAGCTATTTGATCGAGCACGATGACTTTAAGTTGCTGGTCGATTGTGGGAGTGGTTCATTGGCTCAATTGCAGCGTTATGTAAAACCAGAAGAAGTGGATGCAATAATTTTGTCTCATTATCACCATGACCATATAGCAGACATAGGGGTTTTTCAATATGCGCGACTTATACAGTCACATTTAGGAAACAGCGTTCGAGAATTACCGATTTATGGACATACATATGATGAGCAAGTATTTTCTAAGCTGACTCATCCATCTATTACAAAAGGGGTAGGCTATGACCCTGAAAAGCCGTTAGAAATAGGGCCGTTTACGATTGAATTTCTAAAAACGAAGCACCCTGTTACATGCTTTGCGATGCGTATTCGTGTAGAAGATGAAGCAGTCGTCTATACAGCTGATTCTAGTTATATTGAGGAATTTGTTTCATTCTCCAAAAATGCGGATTTGCTGATTTGTGAATGCAACTTTTATAGTCATCAAGATGGAAGCGGTGCAGGCCATATGACAAGTATAGAGGCAGGAAAGCTAGCTCAAAAAGCGCAAGTAAACCAGCTAATGCTGACTCATCTTCCTCACTATGGAGACCATAATCAATTAATCGAAGAAGCAAAACAAGAATTTTTAGGAAGCGTTGTATTAGCAAAAACAGGATTCCAGTGGAGTCATCAGGAGGAATAACATAGATGTTATACATTAACAATCAAAATATTTATGATCCAAGAATTAACTTGGCTATTGAGGAATATGCTCTAAAGCATTTAGATATCAATGAAACATATTTGCTTTTTTATGTGAATGAACCGTCTATTATTATTGGGAAAAATCAAAATACAATCGAAGAAATTAATACGAAATATGTAGAAGACAATGGTATTCATGTTGTGCGTCGTTTATCTGGCGGCGGAGCGGTTTATCATGATTTAGGAAATTTAAATTTTAGTTTTATAACAAAAGAGGATGGAGATAGCTTTCACAACTTTAAAAAATTCACAGAACCTGTAATTGAAGCGTTAAGCAAATTAGGTGTAAAAGCAGAACTAAGCGGGCGCAATGACATTATTGCTGAAGGGCGTAAAATTTCAGGCAATGCGCAGTTTTCAACAAAAGGGCGCATGTTTAGCCATGGTACGTTATTATTTGATTCAGAGATTGATCATGTCGTATCAGCGTTAAATGTAAAGAAAGATAAAATTGAATCAAAAGGCATAAAATCAATAAGAAGCCGTGTAGCGAATATTAGTGAATTTTTGAATGAGAAAGTAACAATTGATGAATTTAAACAGTTGCTGTTACGATATATTTTTAATGGTGAAGAGAATATAAAAGAATACAAGCTAACAGAGAAAGACTGGGAAGAAATCAATAAGATTTCAAATGAACGTTATCAAACGTGGGAGTGGAATTACGGAAAATCTCCTAAATTTAATATTCAACATTCACATCGTTTTCCGATAGGCCAAATTGATGCTCGATTAGAAGTTAATAAGGGAATGATTAATCATTGTAAGATATATGGAGACTTTTTCGGAGCTGGAGATGTTAGTGAAGTTGAAGAAAGTTTAACTAATATCCGTTATGAAAAAGAAAGCATTACTGATGCACTGAAAAATGTAGATATTAAACATTATTTTGGCAACATTACAAGGGAAGAGTTTATTAATCTGATCTATTAAGATGAACTTGGTTTTATAAAAGCAGCTAAAGAGTAGGAAGAGATGAAAAATCCTTTTTATTCTTTAGCTTTTTTATTAGCAATCGCTTTGTTCATGACAGTCTGATCGATAGAGGTTGAAAAGTTTCTATGCTGTATTTAGCAAAGAGATCAGTCTTGTCAAGCTAAGACTTCTAGTCTTATAATATAGTAAGAATGTTTTTAACATTATGACTTAATAATGAATGGGTATTCATTCATTATTAAAAAAGAGGAGGAAGGAATAATGAATTTATCGTCACAGCTTCATGAAACAGCAACAGTGTATCCAGATAAAACTGCATATGTTTTTTTACAGCAAGAAGTCTCTTATCGTGAGCTTGATGCAGCAGTTTCCATTTTTGCAAACGGTTTAAAAAGGCTTGGAGTAGAAAAAGGTGACCATATTGCATTGATAGCAGGGAATTCCCCGCATTTTGTGATTGGACTATATGGAGCACTTAGAGTTGGAGCAACAGTCATTCCAATTAACCCGATCTATACAAGTGACGAAATAACCTATATTTTGAAAAATGGTGATGTAAAAGTAATGATTGCTGTTGATTTACTTTTACCTATATTAGAACCAATCAGCAATCAACTTCCTATTTTGGAGCATATCATCTTATGTGAAAGCAAATCAGAACAGGCTGTTACACAACAAGAACTTCCTTCTTATGTTCATACTTTTTCATCTATTCTTCAACAACAAGACGTTACATATCAGTTTCCGCAGCTCAATCAAGAAGATACAGCCATTATTTTATATACATCAGGAACCACAGGGAAACCAAAAGGAGCAATGTTAACACATCATAATGTTTATCGAAATGCTAAAGACGTAGCCGACTATTTAACGATAAATGATCAAGATCGTGTTATTGCTGCTCTACCAATGTTTCATGTGTTTTGTTTAACCGTTGCTTTAAATGCACCTTTAATGAATGGTGGAACAGTATTGATTTTACCAAAATTTAGTCCAACAGCTGTTTTCGCGTTAGCTGAAGAGAAAAAAGCGACTATTTTTGCTGGTGTGCCAACGATGTATAATTTTTTATTGCAATATGATAAAGGGACAAAAGAGCAAATATCTACATTGCGTCTATGCATATCTGGTGGTTCTTCTATGCCAGTTGCTCTTTTAAAAGGATTTGAAGAAAAATTTAATGTCGTGGTCGCTGAAGGTTATGGGCTGTCTGAAGCTTCACCAGTCACTTGTTTTAATCCAATTGATCGGGAGAGAAAGCCTGGTTCAATTGGAACATCAATCATGAATGTTCAAAATAAAGTAGTAAATGAGCTTGGAGAAGAAGTGCCAATTGGCCAAGTAGGGGAATTAATTGTGAAAGGGCCAAATGTTATGAAAGGGTACTATAAGTCCCAAGAAGATACGGATTACGCAATTCGTGATGGGTGGTTGTATACCGGTGATTTAGCGAGAATGGATGAAGAAGGCTACTTTTATATTGTAGATCGTAAAAAAGATATGATTCTCGTTGGCGGTTATAATGTTTATCCAAGGGAAATTGAAGAAGTGTTATATGCGCATCCTGCCATTATTGAAGTAGCGGTTATTGGAGTGCCAGATCCAGCGTTTGGGGAAGCTGTACAGTGTTACGTCGTGTGTAAAGATTCTTCCATTACAGAAGATGATTTAATTAATTATTGCCGAGAACACCTAGCAAAATATAAAATTCCAAGTGAAATAGAATTTCTAGACGAATTACCTAAAAATGCAACAGGAAAAATTTTAAGAAGGGCATTAAAAAAACAATTGCTAAAGTAGCACCTATATTTGAAAGCGATTTCAAATATAGAGGGGTTAGCGTGAAATGTATTGGCTATGAATTCAATGGGCATACGGCTAGAATTACACTGAACTGTCCTGATTCAATGAATGCTTTTAACTATGAGATGTTGTGTGAATTGGAATGAAGCTATTCGAAATATTTATCAGAATGGTGAAGTTTTTTCAAAGATTGAACAACTGTCTCAACCAACGATTGCAATTATGAACGGAGTTGCCTTTAGTGGAGGCATGGAACTTGCTCTAGCCTGTGTTTAAAGGCCAATAATTAGTCTCGACGAAGACGGATGTCATAAAAGAACTGCTGAAGATTCAGCAGTTCTTTCTGTTTTTAAAAGGTTAATTTGGCTTTGCTGTTCTAAATTTTAAAATAAGACCTACAATAGTAATAACTGCTGACTGTTTGTACCGGGAAAGTATGTGAAAAAGAATACGGCGTACGGTGAAACAAGTGAAGTTCCGGATATATGAGGAGGGGAAGAGTGATGAGAAAGTTTGTCTCATGGTCCATTATAAGTTTTGTAGTGTACGCTCTATTTGTATGGATTTATTTATTTCATTTTAGTGATACGTCAATACCTGATTCGTTAAGAGGTACGAGTGCAGATCCTGCGACATTTATGAATGATCGGGAGCTCATGCTAACAGAAGAATATTCTAAAATTAGAGATGCGCTCTTTTTTATTGCTATTCCTTACGAATGGTTAGGATTTATTTTAGTCTTGACTCTTGGATTTTCTAGAAGGTTTAGTCGATGGGCAAAGGAAGTTAGTGAAATTAGCTTAATACAAACAGCTGTTTATGTATTTTGGTTATCGCTTATTTTACTTGTGTATTCATTCCCTTTGGATTTTATCAGTTATCAGTTTTCAACAGCATATAACATTACAACGCAACCATTTCAGAGCTGGATGAAAGATGTATTTGTCGATTTCTGGGTGAACTATGTCATGCTGAGTGTAATGGTGTTTGTGTTGTATCTTTTCATTAAAAAACATCCTAAAAAATGGTGGCTTTATGCCTGGGGACTATCGATTCCTTTTACACTCTTTTTAACGTTTATTCAGCCAGTTATTATTGATCCGCTGTATAACGATTTTTATCCGCTTAAGAATAAACAGTTAGAAGAAAAAATTCTCCAATTAGCTAACGAAGCGGATATTCCAGCTGAACATGTTTATGAAGTAAATATGTCTAAAAAGACGAATTCCCTTAATGCCTATGTAACGGGAATTGGATCAAACTCACGTATTGTTTTATGGGATACAACATTATCAAAGTTACAAGATGATGAAATTTTATTTATTATGGCTCATGAAATGGGACATTATGTTAAGAAACATATTTACATTGGAATTGCTTCGGCGCTGTTATTATCGGTAGCAGGTTTGTGGCTAACGAAGAAACTAGGTTATTTTATCTTCAAAAGGTGGGGAGAGTCACTAAAAATGTCAAGCTTTAGCGATTTATCTTCTTTACCCGTTATTTTATTGCTATTTTCAATGTTATCTTTTGCTGTTAGTCCTGTCACAAATATGTTGTCACGTCATCATGAAGTACAATCGGACACGTATGCTATGGAATTAACAGGAAACAAAGAAGCGGCAGTTAATACATTTCAAGAATTAACAAAATCAGGACTATCTCAAGTGAATCCACCTTATTTAGTTAAGATCTTTCGCTACAGCCACCCAACTATTTTAGAAAGAATTTCGTTCATTGAACAGTATGAAAAACAAGAATAAGTGATATAAGAAAAAGTGAAAGATCACCAAAATCCTTGATATATGGGCGTTTGAAAAGAATCCCTGGTTTTAAAAGACAGAAAAATGAAAAAACAGGGGTTCCTCTTTCGAATTCTCTGTTATATAATAACTAATGTGAAAAGTTAATCTGTTTTATAACAAAGGAAAGGAGAATGCACACGTCTTAATTTCGATTACATGTAGTCTATGAATAGCGGGTTACATCAATGGAGCTTTTCTCTGCGACATTATGGCATCATCGTTTCCAAAAATGCAGCCAGCAGAAACGATTAATTGATGAACACTAGCAACATGGTAAAGGGGAACAAAACATATTCGTAAATGTAGAAACTTCATACATTGAGTAATGATTGTTTTGTGAAATTGTTTCAGCTTTTTAATAAGTGAATTGTTGAAAACGATTTCGATTGTTTTAGTGCTGAAAAGGAAACATGCTTTACACAATAACAAGGGGGTAAAAGAAATGAGAGATGTACGAATTCAAAATCTTGAAGAGAATTGGAAAAGTGATGAGCGTTGGAAGGGAATTGAAAGACCGTATTCAGCAGAGAAAGTAATTGGCTTACGGGGTTCAATTGATATTGAGTATACATTGGCAAGAAGAGGATCGGAAAAATTCTGGAACTTATTACAAACAGAAGAGTATATACATGCATTAGGAGCATTGACTGGAAATCAAGCAGTTCAGCAAGTAAAAGCAGGTTTAAAAGCTATTTATTTAAGCGGATGGCAAGTAGCAGCAGATGCAAACTTATCCGGCCATATGTACCCGGATCAAAGTTTATATCCAGCTAATAGTGTTCCTCATGTTGTAAAAAGAATTAATCAAGCATTGCAGCGTGCAGATCAAATTCAATATTTAGAAGGCGAAGGGGATGTAGATTATTTTGCACCAATTATCGCAGATGCTGAAGCAGGATTTGGCGGTCAATTAAATGTGTTCGAATTAATGAAAGGAATGATTGAATCTGGCGCTTCAGCTGTTCACTTTGAGGATCAATTATCTTCTGAGAAAAAGTGCGGACATTTAGGTGGAAAAGTGTTGTTACCAACTCAGACAGCTGTGAGAAATTTAGTAGCAGCTAGGCTAGCGGCAGATGTAATGGGAGTACCGACAGTTTTAATTGCTAGAACGGATGCGGATGCAGCCGATTTAATTACGAGCGATATAGATCCAGTGGATCGTCAGTTTCTGACAGGAGAGCGTACGGCAGAAGGTTTTTATCGTACAAGAGCAGGGTTAGATCAAGCTATTGCACGGGGGTTAGCTTATGCTCCGTATGCCGATTTGATTTGGTGCGAGACATCAGAGCCGAACTTAGAGCAAGCGCAAAGATTTGCTGATGCTATTCATGAGAAGTTCCCTGGAAAAATGCTAGCATATAATTGTTCTCCATCATTTAATTGGAAGAAAAAATTAGATCAAGATACCATTGAAAAGTTCCAGCAAGAAATTGCGAAAATGGGCTATAAGTTCCAATTTGTTACACTTGCAGGATTCCATGCATTAAATCATAGTATGTTTGAGTTAGCTCGTGGCTATAAGTCACGCGGCATGGGTGCTTACTCGGAGCTGCAAGAACGAGAATTTGCAAGTGAAGTAAATGGTTATACGGCTACAAGACACCAACGTGAAGTAGGCACAGGATACTTTGATGAAGTAGCTCAAGTAGTATCAGGAGGAACTTCATCAACAACTGCGTTGAAAGGTTCAACAGAAGAAGAACAGTTTACAACGAACAGCTAATACTTAGTTTTTGAAAAAGAAAGCATAAGGAGAGCAAATTCATCCTTATGCTTTCTTTTTCATTGTCTTATAATTTTAGTGAGTCTAAATTTCTCATCCTTTAATAGGGGAGAAAATCCTAAGCTATTGAAGCCTCACATTATTAATTAGCCATAAAATATATTATTTAAAATAATGGTTGACTTTTGTAGTTAATAACATTAATATAATAAAGCGTCGTTTAAATAAGACGAAAAAACAAGTTGATAAAAGTTGATAAAAAAGTTATTGACAACAAGGTTTCAACTTGGTAAAATAATGAAGTCGCCTATGAGCGATGGTTGAACTTTGAAAACTGAACAAAGCGACAAACGTCAACGTTAATTTTTTATTTTAAATGAGCAATCAAACATTTCTACGGAGAGTTTGATCCTGGCTCAGGATGAACGCTGGCGGCGTGCCTAATACATGCAAGTCGAGCGAACTGATTAGAAGCTTGCTTCTATGACGTTAGCGGCGGACGGGTGAGTAACACGTGGGCAACCTGCCTGTAAGACTGGGATAACTTCGGGAAACCGAAGCTAATACCGGATAACATCANGTTGAACTTTGAAAACTGAACAAAGCGACAAACGTCAACGTTAATTTTTTATTTTAAATGAGCAATCAAACATTTCTACGGAGAGTTTGATCCTGGCTCAGGATGAACGCTGGCGGCGTGCCTAATACATGCAAGTCGAGCGAACTGATTAGAAGCTTGCTTCTATGACGTTAGCGGCGGACGGGTGAGTAACACGTGGGCAACCTGCCTGTAAGACTGGGATAACTTCGGGAAACCGAAGCTAATACCGGATAACATCATTCCTTGCATAAGGAATGATTGRAAGATGGTTTCGGCTATCACTTACAGATGGGCCCGCGGTGCATTAGCTAGTTGGTGAGGTAACGGCTCACCAAGGCAACGATGCATAGCCGACCTGAGAGGGTGATCGGCCACACTGGGACTGAGACACGGCCCAGACTCCTACGGGAGGCAGCAGTAGGGAATCTTCCGCAATGGACGAAAGTCTGACGGAGCAACGCCGCGTGAGTGATGAAGGCTTTCGGGTCGTAAAACTCTGTTGTTAGGGAAGAACAAGTATGAGAGTAACTGCTCGTACCTT
>VTEF01000006.1 GCA_008180335.1 Priestia megaterium | reverse complement strand
TTCATCGGCTCCTAGTGCCAAGGCATTCACCGTGCGCCCTTTCTAACTTAACCATTAGCGAATAAATGGTGCAACTTCCGTTGCGTTATTTATTGGTTTTGTGTAAGAAAAGTTTCACTTTTCCTCAGCTATTACTGTTATCTAGTTTTCAAAGAACATCGCAACCAAAATTCTTCTTATAGAGATAAGAAGAAAGTGAGTATGCTTTCTATTAGTGAGAGATTGAACTCTCAAAACTGAACAAAGGTCTCAAACGTACGTCTTGTCTAGCTCCGGCTCCTAATCTTTCGGCCGTTTCTCTTCTGTCATTGAAACCAAAAAGCGGTTTCCCTGTCAGAAGCTCCAACGTCTCTCAAGATTAAACAGTCGCCTTCGCTTTCATATAATCCTTAGAAAGGAGGTGATCCAGCCGCACCTTCCGATACGGCTACCTTGTTACGACTTCACCCCAATCATCTGTCCCACCTTAGGCGGCTGGCTCCTTACGGTTACCCCACCGACTTCGGGTGTTACAAACTCTCGTGGTGTGACGGGCGGTGTGTACAAGGCCCGGGAACGTATTCACCGCGGCATGCTGATCCGCGATTACTAGCGATTCCAGCTTCATGTAGGCGAGTTGCAGCCTACAATCCGAACTGAGAATGGTTTTATGGGATAATCCTTAGAAAGGAGGTGATCCAGCCGCACCTTCCGATACGGCTACCTTGTTACGACTTCACCCCAATCATCTGTCCCACCTTAGGCGGCTGGCTCCTTACGGTTACCCCACCGACTTCGGGTGTTACAAACTCTCGTGGTGTGACGGGCGGTGTGTACAAGGCCCGGGAACGTATTCACCGCGGCATGCTGATCCGCGATTACTAGCGATTCCAGCTTCATGTAGGCGAGTTGCAGCCTACAATCCGAACTGAGAATGGTTTTATGGGATTGGCTTAACCTCGCGGTCTTGCAGCCCTTTGTACCATCCATTGTAGCACGTGTGTAGCCCAGGTCATAAGGGGCATGATGATTTGACGTCATCCCCACCTTCCTCCGGTTTGTCACCGGCAGTCACCTTAGAGTGCCCAACTAAATGCTGGCAACTAAGATCAAGGGTTGCGCTCGTTGCGGGACTTAACCCAACATCTCACGACACGAGCTGACGACAACCATGCACCACCTGTCACTCTGTCCCCCGAAGGGGAACGCTCTATCTCTAGAGTTGTCAGAGGATGTCAAGACCTGGTAAGGTTCTTCGCGTTGCTTCGAATTAAACCACATGCTCCACCGCTTGTGCGGGCCCCCGTCAATTCCTTTGAGTTTCAGTCTTGCGACCGTACTCCCCAGGCGGAGTGCTTAATGCGTTAGCTGCAGCACTAAAGGGCGGAAACCCTCTAACACTTAGCACTCATCGTTTACGGCGTGGACTACCAGGGTATCTAATCCTGTTTGCTCCCCACGCTTTCGCGCCTCAGCGTCAGTTACAGACCAAAAAGCCGCCTTCGCCACTGGTGTTCCTCCACATCTCTACGCATTTCACCGCTACACGTGGAATTCCGCTTTTCTCTTCTGCACTCAAGTTCCCCAGTTTCCAATGACCCTCCACGGTTGAGCCGTGGGCTTTCACATCAGACTTAAGAAACCGCCTGCGCGCGCTTTACGCCCAATAATTCCGGATAACGCTTGCCACCTACGTATTACCGCGGCTGCTGGCACGTAGTTAGCCGTGGCTTTCTGGTTAGGTACCGTCAAGGTACGAGCAGTTACTCTCATACTTGTTCTTCCCTAACAACAGAGTTTTACGACCCGAAAGCCTTCATCACTCACGCGGCGTTGCTCCGTCAGACTTTCGTCCATTGCGGAAGATTCCCTACTGCTGCCTCCCGTAGGAGTCTGGGCCGTGTCTCAGTCCCAGTGTGGCCGATCACCCTCTCAGGTCGGCTATGCATCGTTGCCTTGGTGAGCCGTTACCTCACCAACTAGCTAATGCACCGCGGGCCCATCTGTAAGTGATAGCCGAAACCATCTTTCATTCCTTATGCAAGGAATGATGTTATCCGGTATTAGCTTCGGTTTCCCGAAGTTATCCCAGTCTTACAGGCAGGTTGCCCACGTGTTACTCACCCGTCCGCCGCTAACGTCATAGAAGCAAGCTTCTAATCAGTTCGCTCGACTTGCATGTATTAGGCACGCCGCCAGCGTTCATCCTGAGCCAGGATCAAACTCTCCGTAGAAATGTTTGATTGCTCATTTAAAATAAAAAATTAACGTTGACGTTTGTCGCTTTGTTCAGTTTTCAAAGTTCAACCGTCGCTTATAGGCGACTTTTTTATCTTACCAAGTTATCGTTTGTTTGTCAATATTTTTCCAAGATTATTTTTTCATTTTTTTCATAAACTTGGTATCGCTCATCAGCGACGTATATAAATTTAACACGTATACAAATATGAGTCAACACTTTTTTTAAAAAAAAGATGAGAAGAATAGTAAAAACCTTCTCACCTTAAAGTAAACATCTATTGTACAAGATAATATCTATGGTAGAGCCCCTTGCTTTTCGTTTCTATTTTATTGACAGAGACCACTTGCTTTTCAATTAAGAACTCAAGTAAAATCCCAAGATCAATGGCATACGGTTCAATTTCTTTACATGTAATCAGTTCATTAAAAGTCCACTCTCTTTTTTCTTCTGCCATGACTTGCAGAAGATGAGCTGAACCTATTTGGATTTTTTTATTAACGAGTAGTTCGCTTGCTAAAAATAACAGCTCTAGCTTTTTGCTGATTGCTTCTTGGCTTACAATTAATTCTTCATATAATCGATGAATAGCTGGTTCAATCTTTTTTACTTGATTCCACACCGTGACTTCTGGATGAAATCCGTTTTCCAAAACAGACAACCTCGCTAAATGAT
The DNA here is from genome assembly GCA_008180335.1 of Priestia megaterium. GTDB lineage: Bacteria > Bacillota > Bacilli > Bacillales > Bacillaceae_H > Priestia > Priestia megaterium_B. The sequence goes on along the minus strand of VTEF01000006.1, from coordinate 154,490 downwards.
GAAGAGCGTGGATAACATGATTAAAGGCATCTAAATAATGATTAGATGTGTAAAAATCCTTACCTTCTTTAAAACGCCGAATTAACTTTGCAAATTCAATCCCTATTCTTTTAATGCGATCTTGTCTTGGAAATTCGATTAACCGGTTCTTCAACTGATCTATGTATTCATTTCGATCAAACAAAACTTTACCATTCAAAACCCAATCAATTGTACGGCGGTTTGTTCCATTCATAATCCAATCATTCATTTGAGATTCAGACGCAATGTACAGTGCAGCTCGTTGATTTTTATATTCATACTGCTTAATAAAAAGAGGGACGTCTGAATTTTTCGTGACAATAAACAAAATGGCATCTAAATTATCTGTAACTGGTGATTCAGATTTTCGCTTTTCAATCAATAAAATACCTAACGTATCTTTATTACTAGCTCGCTCTTGATAAATCGGCCGCAAAATATCTTCCATACTATAAGCTCCCCTAACTATAATAATTTAGAAATTTTATCCTTTTTATAACATTTCAAAATAGATGAATACATCTCTACTCCGAAACATCAACCTTTCTATGATAGGACTGCTAGATTATTCACTCTCTTTTCTTTATTATAAACGATGTCTAAACTTTATCCCATCTTAATCGTGACTAGCTTTATAACATGAATTTCTCATATAAATTGAAAAGCATAAAACAGTGATTCGAAGACTTATTTTTCATATTATTATGATATATTTAAATTGGAGGGGAGAACATGGGGATAAAATATTCTAGTAAAATTAATAAGATCCGCACATTTGCACTTAGCTTAATTTTTATTGGTTTTATTATTATGTACGGTGGAATTTTCTTTAGGTCTTCAATGTGGGTTATGACCATTTTTATGCTAGTAGGGCTTTTGTGTATTATTGCTAGTACTGTCGTTTACTTTTGGATTGGTATGTTATCAACCAAAGCAGTACAAGTGACTTGTCCAACATGCCACAAACATACTAAAATTCTCGGTCGAGTAGATATGTGCATGCACTGTAACGAACCACTTACACTTGATCCTTCATTAGACGGAAAAGAATTTGATGAAAAATATAATCGTAGACAAAAAAAAGAAAGCTGATAGTCTAAAATCACTATCAGCTTTTTCAGTGCGCTTTTTTAGCTGTACAATCAGAACATGTTCCATAAATCTCCATGCGATGATGACTAATTTCAAAACCTGTAATGTGAGCAGCTAATGCTTCTACTTCATCTAAACCAGGGTAATGAAAGTCTACAATCTTTCCGCAACCTTCACAAATGACATGATAATGTTCAGTCGTCACATAATCAAAGCGACTAGAAGCATCACCATACGTTAACTCTTTAACAATTCCTACTTCTCTAAACACTCGCAAGTTATTGTAAACGGTCGCTACACTCATATTTGGAAATTTATCTTCCAACGCTTTATAAATATCATCAGCTGTTGGATGTGTCATTGAATTGATTAAATACTCTAAAATAGCATGACGTTGCGGTGTAATGCGAACGCCGGTACCTTTTAACATTTCAAGAGCTTCTTGTAAATGGTTTGACACGTCATGCACCTCTCTTCTATAAGTATTATTACTTTATAATTTTTATAATTAGTGTACATCTTATAGACTACTTTTGTCAACTTCCTCTGAAAGGGCTATTATAACTAAATGCATATTTTTTTCTTTCATTCTGAACGAGCTATCAAAGCCCTAAATCTATTTATGTATATTCTAATATGAACCAAACTGCAGCCCTTTACTCCTTAAAACAAAGCGACTATGAAAACCTCGCAGAACTAAAACAGACAGCCTGCGAATACATATAAAAAAAGCGTGGAATCATTCCACGCCATATATTAACACCTGAGGAGGTATGCCCTACACTCATATTGTACGTTAAAACGAATAATCTGCTATAGACAAAAGCCTGTTTATCTTAAATTTTCTTTAATAAATTCCAACGCTTCTTCCACATGATTTTTCACACGTACTTTCCGAAACTTTTTTGCAATTTTTCCTTCTTTATCGAGAATAAAAGTTGAACGTTCAATGCCCATATACTCTTTTCCGAAATTCTTTTTAAGCTTCCAGACTCCGTATTTTTCTGCAACTGCATGATCTTCATCTGCCAACAGTAAGAATGGCAAACCATATTTATCAATAAATTTTTGATGCTTGCTAACCGGATCTGGACTTACACCTAAGATAACTGCATCTAATTCCGTAAAGTTCTTATGATAATCTCGAAAATCACAAGCTTCTGTTGTACAGCCTGGTGTCATATCTTTTGGATAAAAATAGAGTACTACATGTTTCCCTTTGAAATCAGATAACGTTACTTCTTCACCATTATTCGCTACTAATGTAAAGTCAGGTGCTACTTCACCAATTGTTATTGTCACTTAGATCATCTCCTTCAAATTGACTACTTTTGTACTAGCGTAACCAAAATCAGAGAACATGACAACTTTTATACTTTCTCATTTCGACTTACAGTTCGAATTACAAACACAGCAGGCATCATATAGCCAACTAAAGCTTCTAGGGTTGCAAACATTTTTCCAACACCAACCGGGTACATATCGCCATATCCTACTGAAAAAAGTGTAATAGCACTAAAATACATACTGTTAAACAGTGTATAGAAGTAATGTTCTTCGTGATGAAAACCTCCGCTAAGAACGGAAATTCCGCCCATCTCACATACTGTATAAATAAGGCTAAAGCCTAACAAAACCGTAATATATGAATAAAACAGTACAAAGAAGTGACCAATTGAAAAAAAATGAAATTCGCTCAATTCTTTTTCAAATAAAAATTTCATACTTCCAATCATAAAGAAAACGACAATGAGAATTAAAGAGACAGTCATACTTCTACCCCTTTTAACAATGTTCTACTATCTACTATACGTGAAGTCTTATCTTCGCATTACTATATGTACACAAATCTCTAGAAATGTATAATCTACCAATCCTTCTCATCAAAAAAGCAGGCATTAATTGCCTGCTCCTCGATACTTTTTCACTCCTATATTCCATAAAAAGATGGATAATCCAAAAAAAAGAATGCCCATAACAGGTGTTAAAAATGCATACCCATACCATTCTTCACGACCTAAAAAATAAGCAGCTGGATATACTCCAACAAAAGCAAAAGGCAAAATCCATGTTAATACATAACGAATCACATTATTATAAATATCTACAGGGTAACGTCCATAGTTACCGATGTTATACATCGTTGGCATAATCGATGTTCTTGCATCTGACCAAAACCCAATACTAGCAAGCGCAATGAAAATGCCGGCATATACAAGTGCACCGCCTAGCACAAATAAAACGAAGACACCTATATCATACCAATGAAACGTAAGACCTAACGAAGAGGCTGCATACCCCATTACTGCCATGCCAGTAATCGCTCCAAAAAGAGACTCTAATTCCATTCTCTCTAAAATAACCTGAAACAAACTGTGAATAGGCCTAGTAAGGATTCGATCCATTTCTCCTTTTACAATATAACGTTCGTTAAAATCCCAAATGTTAAAGAAAGATGAAAAAAGTGCAAACGGAACTAAGAAAAAACCATAAATAAAAATAATTTCTTCACGTGACCAGCCATTTAAAAACTGCGTATGTCCAAATACAACCAAAATAAAAATTAAGTTAACTGCTTGAAATAGTAAGTCTGATAGAATTTCTACAAGCATATCCATTCGATATTGAAGTCTAGTTTTCATATATTGGCCAATATACTGAAAAAACATTGAAAAATAAAACATCTGCTACCCTCCTTGAATAACCATTTTTTTCTTCGCTACGTTCCAAATGAAAAGAATAGGAATAAATAAAAGAACAGACCAAACCAGCTGTGTACCTAGCGCTACTAAGATCTCATTTCCTTTAAAGCCCTCAGTAAAAATCATACTAGGTATATAACTGATTGCTTGAAATGGAAAGTAACTCATTACAGTCTGTGCCCAAATTGGATAAAAACTAATTGGTAGCAATAAACCAGAAAACAAATCAATGACGACTCGTTTTGCCCGAATAAGCCCATCATTATTAAATAAAAAAAACGTTGTAATACCTGTAAGCAAATTAATCTGTGTATTAATGATAAAACTAAAAATGATAGAAAGCCCAAAGTATAGCCAAGTCATTACATTTCCAGACAGTTGAATCGGAAATAAAAGGGCTACGATGACCATTCCCGGAACGGAAAAGAACAGCAACCGGAAAATTCCTTCGCCTAACCCTTGCATCGTCTTCATTCCTAGGTAGCTATATGGCTTAATTAATTCAACTGCCACTTTTCCATCCTTTATCTCTGCTGCCATCTCACGGTCAATATTATTAAAATAAAATGCTCTTGCCATCCAGGAAATAGCTACATATGTAGTCATTTGTGCAATAGACAGCCCCTGGATATTCTCTTTACCGCCATAAATAGCAGACCATAAAAAATAATATGCCCCTATGTTAATCGCATAAATTAAAATGCCGCTGTAATAATTCGTTCGATACGCTAGCATCATTAAAAAGCGAATGCGTATCATTTCAAGGTATTTATCCATTCACAACACCTTCTTCATAGATGTTCCGAATGATTTCTTCTGTAGAGATCTCGTTAATGCTAATATCAGCAATCTCATATTTAGCGACTACTCGTGCAATTAGCTGCGACATGCTATCTCCTTGATTTTGTAGATTGGCCACCCAAACATTTCTTCGTTCACCTGCTGTCCACGTAACAGGTAGTCCCTGAGTGACTAAGCGCAGCTGCTCCAGATTTGGTTCTTGTGAGAATTCAAACACAATCTGTTTAAGATCTCCCCAATTCGAACGTAATTTTTGAAGCGAGCCATCATAAATGATATTTCCTTCATCAAGCATTATGACTCTTTCACAAAGCGCTTCAATATCAGCAAGGTCATGAGTGGTTAATAAAATGGTTGTATTATATTTCTCATTAATTTCTTTTAAAAACTGACGAATTTTCAGCTTGACTAATACATCCAAACCAATTGTTGGCTCATCTAAAAAGAGCAAAGGCGGATTGTGAATAAGAGCTGCTGCTAACTCGCACCGCATTCTTTGACCAAGCGACAGCTTTCGAACCGGCTTATCGAGCAATGGCCCAATATCTAATGTTTTAATAACATGCTCCATATGACTGTTATAGTCTTCATCAGATACTTTATACACTTTCTTTAATAAACGAAAAGACTCCTGCACAGCAATATCCCACCAAAGCTGTGACCTTTGGCCAAATACAACCCCAATCGTCTGGGCAAATTTTTCACGCTCTTTATGAGGATTCATTCCGTTTACCGTAATTTCACCCGCAGTTGGTGTTAAAATCCCTGTGAGCATCTTAATCGTCGTTGACTTTCCAGCCCCGTTTTCACCAATATAGCCCACCATCTCACCTTGCTTCACTGTAAATGAAATGCCGTTAACAGCTTGCAGGACCTTATAGTTTCGATTGAATAAATCGCGAAAAGCTCCTTTTAATCCCGAGCGGCTGGAGTAAGCTTTAAATTCTTTTCGCAGGTGCTCTACTTCAATTGCATTTTTCATTGCCTTCCCTCCATCATGTTAAAAGACATGTCGTCTTGTATACTAATGTTCAACTCACAATTTTCTATCATACACTTTATACAATGTTTTTCAAGAAACAAGCAAGTTTGCTAAAATAGAAAATGGAATTTCACTTTAGGAGGCATACTATGCAATTTACAAAATCAGAACAACTACATGAAGAAGCCCTTCAGCATATTGTTGGCGGAGTAAATAGCCCATCCCGTTCTTATAAAGCCGTCGGCGGAGGCTCTCCCGTTGCAATGGAAAGAGCGCAAGGCGCATATTTTTGGGATTTGGATGGCAATCAATACATCGACTACTTAGCTGCTTATGGCCCGATTATTACAGGTCATGCACATCCTCATATTACCAAAGCTATTACAAAAGCAGCAGAAACAGGGGTACTATACGGAACACCTACTGCACACGAAGTGAAGTTTGCTAAAATGCTAAAAGAAGCAATACCTGCAATGGACAAAGTACGATTCGTTAACTCAGGAACAGAAGCGGTCATGACTACGATTCGAGTAGCAAGAGCTTATACAGGGCGCGATAAAATTATTAAGTTTGCCGGTTGTTATCACGGTCATTCTGACCTTGTGCTTGTAGCTGCAGGATCTGGTCCTTCGACACTCGGAACACCTGATTCTGCTGGTGTACCTAAAAGCATTGCAAACGAAGTGATTACTGTGCCTTTTAATGATATCGAACCGTTTAAAGAGGCATTAAATAAGTGGAGCAATGAAATAGCAGCCGTCTTAGTAGAACCTATCGTAGGAAACTTCGGCATCGTAGAACCAGAACCAGGCTTTTTAGAACAAGTTAATGAATTAACACATGGAGCTGGAGCTCTTGTCATTTATGATGAAGTAATCACTGCGTTTCGCTTTATGTATGGCGGGGCTCAAGATTTATTAGGCGTAAAACCTGATCTAACAGCACTTGGAAAGATTATCGGAGGCGGGTTACCAATTGGTGCCTATGGCGGTAAAAAAGAAATTATGGAAAAAATTGCTCCTCTTGGACCTGCCTATCAAGCCGGAACTATGGCCGGTAACCCTGCTTCTATTTTAGCTGGTATCGCTTGTTTAGAAGTCTTGCAACAAGAAGGTGTATATGAACACTTTGAAGTATTAGGAGCTATGTTAGAAGAAGGGATTTTAAAGCATGCTCGCACATATAACATCCCGGTTACAATTAACCGTTTAAAAGGTGCATTAACACTTTACTTTACGACCGAGACAGTTAAAAATTACGAACAGGCTGAAAATACAGATGGTGAATTGTTTGCCCGATTCTTTAAATTGATGCTTCAGCAAGGAATCAACCTAGCTCCTTCTAAGTATGAAGCGTGGTTTTTAACAACTGCTCACACAAAAGAAGATATTGAACATACACTGACTGCTGTTGAAAAAGCATTTAAACAATTAAGTGAAGAAAAAATGTTTTAATTTTGTCACCGTTGCTCTCTTGTGAATATTCGACCTGTATACAGCCATTTTCTCCATCATTGATCTAAGAGCAATCAGGCGTCATATCAGGTACTCGATTTTCATAACTATAAATCACTGTCGAAAAATCCCGTAATTTAACGGGATTTTTCTTATTTTCTCCCCTTGATATCCATCCTTAAACCTTGTATAGTATGTTATTGTTTATATTATTTACAATAGGTTATGTACTATATGAGGCTTACTTTATGCTTCATTACACTCAGAGCAAGCTACCTGCTCATCTGAGATTACCTTGAAAATATTATTTATAGAAAGGAACTATGAAAGCACATGAAACTTGGTGCCCGCATTTTAAAAACGGGAATTGCCATTACACTTTCATTGTTAGTAGGTGAATTTCTACATTTACCGTCTCCAATATTTGCAGCAATCGCAGCTGTCTTTGCGATTCAGCCATCGATTTATCGATCGTACCTTACCATATTGGAGCAAATACAGGCGAATGTAATTGGAGCTGTTTTAGCAGTCATTTTTGGACTTCTTTTTGGTACACATCCGTTTATTATCGGATTAACTGCTGTTATGGTCATCACCGTTAATTTGAAATTAAAAATTGGCAACACAATCGGCCTTGCACTTGTAACAGTCATTGCCATTATGGAGAATCCTGGAGATGATTTTGTAGCGTTTGCTCTGATTCGTTTTGGGACGATTTTATTAGGGGTTTTTTCAGCCTTTATTGTCAACCTCATTTTTATTCCGCCCAAATACGAAACAAAACTGTATTATAAAATTGTGAGCACAACTGAAGAAATCATTAAATGGATTCGAATGAATCTTTATCATGCTTCTGAGTACACACCGCTAAAAGAAGATATTGAAAAAATGAAAGATAATGTTGCAAAAATGAATCAGCTGTTTGATTTTTACAAAGAGGAACGTACGTATTCAACGAAAAAGCGATTTGTAAAATCTAGAAAGCTTGTACTGTTTCGTCAAATGATCACCGTGACAACACGTTCTCTTACAACATTAAAGTTATTACACAGACTTGAAAATGATGTGCATCACATGCCGCAATCCTTTCAAGATTTGATTAAGTCTGAAGTAGAATGTTTATTAATGTATCACGAACAAGTAATGTTGAAATTTATTGGTAAATTAAAAGTGCAATCGACGGCTACTGTACCAACCAAAGCGTGTACAGGAAGACGTGCGCTAATTAATACATTTATGAAATATAAATTGTTTGAAGATGATGAAGAAAACAAAATGCTGTATCATCTCTTTCCTTTAATTGCTGTGATTATCGAGTATAGCGAAGAACTAGAACATTTAGATAAATTAATTGATAGCTTCCATAGCTATCATAAAGAAGATAACGAGCTTCACATTAATCAGGAACGCGAATAAGATGAAAAGCCAGGTGTACACCACCTGGCTTTTTAGCCTTTATCAAATTGTTGTACGGTAAATAATTGATAATAATGTCCTTTTTTATTCATTAACTGCTCATGAGATCCTTGTTCAACAATTTCACCATTTTCAATTAAGACGATTTCATCCACATGTGTAATAGTCGAAAGGCGGTGAGCTACAATAAAGGTAGTACGGTTCTTTGCCAGCTTTTCAAGTGTTTCTTGAATATAATGCTCACTTTCTAAATCTAAGGCTGATGTTGCTTCATCAAAAATAAGAATGGGTGGGTTTTTCAAAAACACTCTTGAAATTGATATACGCTGCTTTTGTCCTCCGGATAACTTCATCCCTCGTTCTCCAACCTTTGTATCGTACCCATCTGGCAGCTTCATAATAAAGTCATGAGCATTAGCGGCTTTAGCAGCGGCAATCACTTCCTCCTCAGTCGCATGCGGATTTCCTAATAAGATATTATTTTTTACTGTATCACTAAATAAAATAGTATCTTGCAGCACAATACCAATTTGATCTCGCAAACTTCTTGTTGTGTATTTTTTTATGTTCACTCCATCAATTAAAATCCCACCTGCTGACACATCATAAAAACGTGGAATCAAACTGATTAATGTTGATTTTCCTCCTCCACTCATTCCAACAAAAGCAACGGATTTACCCTTTTCTACATTTAAATTTACATTATGCAAAATGAGCTGTTCGTCTTCATAAGCAAATGACACATTTTCAAACTGCACGTGTCCTTGTAACTGTGCACATTCTTTTGCATCCGGTTCATCTACAATATCATACTTCTCATCGATAAATTCAAATACACGATCCATTGATGCAACTGACTGCGTTAATGTTGTAGAAGAATTCACAAGCCTGCGCAGAGGGTTATATAATCGATCAATGTAAGCAACAAAGGCCACCATAGTCCCAATGCTTAACCCCCCTGTAATAACCTGATAGCCTGCAACCGTAATGACAATTAACGGAGCTAAATCTGTAATTGTATTAACAACTGCAAATGTTTTTGCATTCCAGTTTGTATGATCAATTGCTTTTTGTAAAAAGTTTTGGTTCTGTTTATCAAACTGTTGCTGTTCATACTCTTCAATCGCAAAGCTTCGAATAACAGAAATTCCTTGAACACGTTCATGCAAATGCCCCTGTACTTCAGCTAGCGCTTGTGAACGAACTCTTGTCAAATGACGCAAGCGGCTGTAAAAATACTTAACTGAAATTGCATATAAAGGTAGTAGCACAATAGATACAAACGTCAGTGGCACATTCATCGTAAACATAATGATGATAGCAATGACAATTGTAAGCATATCTAACCAAACATTCATTAAACCAGTTATGACAAAGTTTTTCGTTTGCTCTACATCGTTAATAACACGTGAAATGACTTCTCCCGCTCTTGTATTTGAATAGTAGCGTAAACTTAACCTTTGAATATGGCCAAATAGTTGATTTCGAATATCATATAGCACTTTACTTGATACCAGCTGCGCAAAATACTGACGGTAGTATTCTATCGGTGGGCGCACGACTAAAAAGATAAAAAGCGTCCCACCCATTACTGTGACCATCTGGGTTATTTTTTCTGAATCAGATAAATCTTCAGCTGCAATGACATCGTCTAATACATACTTAAGCAGCAATGGTATTACTAAAGGAAAGGCAAACTTGATTATCCCGATCAATACAGTCCCTACTATTTGCCATTTATACGGCTTGACAAATTCCATGTATCTCCTAATACTCCCCATTATCCCCTCCCCTTTCTATCTATAAGGGCAAGCACTATAACGTAGTCTATGCTTGTTACGATTCTTTCTTTCATCATCCATACAAAAAAACGCCATATAAACCGCTTTCTCTACACAGTCTATTATGACGCTTTATCATTGTATTGTATATTAACACTCAAGCTTGGCGATATGTTAAAAACCGCTCGTACCACATATCAATAAAGTCTGGAGCAAATGGCCCTTTTCTTTGACGAATCCAATTTTTTAAGTGCTCCACATGATTATGTAAAATGCTATCAATTACTTCTGGATAGTTCATTTCTTGGCGATGTTTTTCATATTCATCTTCATCTAATAATGTGTACGTCATATCAGGATACACTTTAATATCTAAGTCATAATCAATATATTTTAATGCTTCCTTATCATGGATAAAAGGCGAGCTTATATTACAGTAATAATAAATGCCGTCCTCTCTTATCATACCAATTACATTAAACCAATACTGGGCATGAAAATAACAGATCGCAGGCTCTCTTGTCACCCAAGTACGTCCATCTGATTCTGTTACAATTGTCCGATCATTCCCTCCAATCACCAAGTTATTAGTGGATTTTAAAACGGTTGTCCGATCCCAGATACGATGAATATGTCCGTCATGCTTATAGCTGTGTATTTGAATTGTTTCTCCTTCCATTGGAAATCCCATCTCCGCTCCCTACTTTCATTTCAACTCTTCACTATTCTTTCACGTATACATATGCTCTTTTTATTATAACGGTTTCTTTTCTATTTTAAAACAAATGTGCTGATGTTCTTGAAGTTAAAAAAGCCATGCTTAACGCTTTTCCTAAATAGTAATCCCATTTAGAAAAAGGTAAACACGGCTATATGAATTCTCATTAACGCGAAAATGGATGGACTGATTCGCGTTTATAGGAAGAAATAATTTCTTGTGTTTGGATTTCAAATGTCTCCTGAATCTCTTTTAATCTTTGTTTCATTTCTACAATCTCTTCTCGCACTGAACCTAGCTTCACTTCTTGTTGCAGCTGCAGCAGCTCTCCCTCAATTTGTTGACACCTTTCAATCTCGGATTGTAAAAAAAGTAACTGATCCATTGTTTCTAATTGCTGAGTGACTAATTTGTTAAATTCTTCCATTCACAGAATCCTCCTTCTATTTCAACCTCAGTAAATATTTCATTCCCTTGTTGTATCATCGCTTTTATGTACTGCTGCAAAAATAACCTTCAAACAAACGTAAGGCTTTGCCTAAAGATACCCCTTGTAACATTCTCGTTTTAGTAAATTAATTCCTTTGACGACATATGTAAAGTTTCAAGAACTTTTGTCAAATGCTGTTCTTACCTATGTATGGATAGCTAATATTTTGACTCATTCATTGCATGTACGTGACCAAAGCAATCTTTTTGATTAATAAAAAAGCGAAGCCAAAATTCTCTATTAAAAGATTTTGACTTCACTTTTTTCACCATTAACCTTGGTTGTTACTAGAGTTTTGGTTTTTCTTAGCTTCAGCTTGTGCGTTTTGTTGTCTTACTTGTTGAGCATTTGTTTCACTAGCAAATTCCGTACCGTATTTGCTGTTTGAAGCTTGTGCATTTTGTTGTTTAACGTGTTGCACGTCTGTACCAGCTACTGTTTTGTTTGGTTGTTTTTGCATTGTAATCACCTCCACAAAAATTAATATGCCCAGGTGATTATTGAACTATGCAAACTTTTTTTCAAAAATAAATCGGCTCGTTTACATTAAAAGAGAACGTCCACCGTCTACGATTAAGGTTTGTCCACAAATCATATTTGCTTGATCTGAAATTAAAAATTCAACAGCATTAACCATGTCCTCTATCTCTACCATACGTCCAGTTGGTGTTTGTTTACGCGCATCATCAAGCAATTCGTTTCGATTTGGGAAGTGCTTTAATGCTTCTGTATCTACTGCACCGCCAGATACTGCATTCACAATGATATTTTTTGGTGCCAGCTCTACGGCTAAATAACGTGTTAATGCTTCAACTGCCGCTTTTGAAACGCCTACAGTCGTATAATTCTCTAAATAGCGAATCGAGCCAAGTGAACTAATAGTAACAATTTTTCCTCCACCTACTTTTTCCATGCGTTTTGCAGCTTCTTGTGCACAAAATAAATACCCTTTGCTATTAATATCCATTGTCCAATCCCAATGCGTTTCTTCTAATTCCATAATTGGGCGCAAGACACCTGATGCTGCGTTACTTACAAAGACATCTAATCGGCCAAACGCTTCATCAATTTGCTCAAACATTTCTTTAATTTTTTCGACTTTCCCTACATTTGCTTTCACCACTAATACATCTCGACCGAGTGCTTTGATTTCCTCTGCTACTTCTAGAGCAGCGCTTTTGCTGCGTGCGTAATTAATAACAATATCAAAACCTTCCTTTGCAAGTCGCAAGGCAATTTCCTTTCCAATTCCTCGGCTACTTCCTGTAATTAATGCAACTTTTTGTGGCATGTTGTCCACTCCCTTATGTATGAGTTCTTCCTTTAGTATTGTACTGATTTTTCCGCATAAGAAACAACCTTTATTGGAAAAATAAGCGAACCTTCATTTTAATTCCTTTCTAAACATGAGAAAAAGCATTTAAAATTGAAGGGTAACGATAAGGAAAATTGTAGAGGTGACATATATGTACGTAGGTCGCGATATGACGGCATTGTCAATGATCGCAAAATCAGAATGGAAAGACAGCGAGCTTGCTTACTTTCACCATTCTTTACAGCAGATGACTCCTTACTTAAACGCAGAAGGGCAAAGCATCCATCGCAAAATTATTGAAGAGATTGAATCTCGCGGCGGACTGCATCGAAATGAAGCAGATTACACACATGGTACAAGCATTGCATATGATTAACTCATCAGCCTTTTGAAGAAAGTTGCGTGAAATTAAATAAAAAGAACACACTCATACACAAGTGTGTTCTTTTTACTAGTTTCAATACATCCACTATTGTCATCGATCTGTTAGCTTTATCGTTTCTTTACGTATTCTTTTAAAATATTTTGATGAGATACCGGAAACGCATACGCTTCAAGCTGACTAAGTGGTACTGCTTTTAGCCTGTCCTGCTCAACAACTTCTTCTGTCATACTGCCGCTATAGACATTGATGTTCCAAACCAGATGTGAAAATACATGTTGTATTGTTGTAAAAGGGGCATCAAGCTCAATATTCACACCGTATTCACTCTGAATAAAGGCCTGCAACTGCTGATAATCTGGCCCTATCGTTGCATCTACTTCTACATTTGGGAATTCCCATAAGTTTGCAAGCAAACCTTTATTCGGACGTTTGTGAATTAAAACATTCCCATCACAATCTGTTAGTACAGCTGCTGCTAGCTGAATCGCTTTAGGCGCTTTTTTCTTTGATTTGACCGGTAATTGATTTTGAACTCCTTCTTCAAAGGCTCGACAGTGCTCTCGAACAGGGCACAGCAAACAAGACGGCGAAGTAGGAGTGCAAACGATAGCACCTAATTCCATCATCCCTTGGTTAAAATATGATGGGTTTTCTTTTGAAATAATCAGATGGACAATCTCTTCAAACACCTTTCTTGTTTTTGGTTTTGCTATATCATCCCATACTGATAAAATACGAGATAATACACGCATGACATTTCCATCTACTGCTGGCTGCGGCACTCCGTAAGCGATACTTAAAATAGCACCTGTTGTATATGGGCCTACTCCTTTTAAGGAAGAAATCTCTTCGGGAGTTTTAGGGACTTGCCCGCCGTATTGTTCGTGCACTTCGCGAACAGCAGCTTGCAGATTACGGGCACGAGAATAATAGCCAAGCCCTTCCCATGCTTTTAACACATCATCTTCTCGTGCATAAGCTAAATCTGAGATAGTTGGAAATTTACTAATAAAATTATTAAAATACGGAATAACTGTATCGACTCTCGTCTGTTGAAGCATAATTTCAGATACCCATACTTTATAAGGGTCTTGATCTTGTCTCCAAGGCAAAATCCGTTGCTCTTTTTCAAACCAAGAGATAAGATCATGCTGAAATTGTTGAATTTGAAAATCTTTTACGATATCTTTACTTTGTTTCACGTTATATCCTCCAAAGTATGAACTATACATATACAATGTATTGCTTTTTGAATCTGGTTACCTTTATGATAACGATATAGATAAAATGAACATAAGAACATGCTTACCTATAAAAGCATGCTTAATTATAAGTGTAAAGTAAAAAAGGAGGTCTCTCCAATGGATACTGGTACGCACATTGCGATGGGAGTTGCAATAGGAGGTCTTGCCACATTAGATCCTGTTGTCTCTTCAAGTACCGTAACAACTGAAGCTGTCATGATCGGTGTTATGGCGGGCTCATTAGCTCCTGACTTAGACACGATTTTAAAGTTACGAAATAACGCGCAGTATATTCGAAACCACCGCGGCATCACGCATTCAGTCCCAGCTGTTGCACTTTGGCCTTTGCTTATTATTTTAATTGTTTCATTCTTTTTTCCAAACGCTAATTTATTCCATTTATGGATATGGACATTTTTAGCTGTTATTATTCACGTATTTGTTGATGTCTTCAATGCATACGGCACACAAGCGCTACGACCATTTACACACAAATGGATTGCATTGGGTGTTATTAATACATTTGACTATTTTATCTTCATTGCTCACATCATTGCCATTATTGCTTGGATGCTCGGTGCAGATGCAGGCACAGCGTTCATTACATTGTATATAATCCTGGCGCTGTATTATGGAGTTCGCTTTTACATGCGCCAGCAAATCGCTAAAAGTATTCAAACCAAATTTCCAGATGTCATTAAAATGAACATCTCGCCAACAATCCGTTTTACTCACTGGCACTTAGCCATCACAACTACAAAAAACTTCCATGTTGGTCGAGCGGTTGGAAAAGAGGTTTTCATTTATGACACATTTGAGAAAATACCGATTCCAGAATCAGAAGCGATCAAAGTTGCTCAACAAGATGAAAATTTAGCAGCATTTTTATCTTTTTCGCCAATTTATCGCTGGGAATTGGACGAATACGATGACCACATTGAAGTTCGATTTATCGATTTGCGTTATCGAAGTAAAGATTATTATCCGTTCGTCGCCGTCGTGCAGCTTGACTATGACTTAAATATTATTTGCTCATACACCGGCTGGATTTTCAGCGAAAAGAAATTGCGTAAAAAATTAGATTATCTTCCTAATTAACGATCAGCATTCTCTTTGTAAAAACCAACAAGAACCGTTTCAGGAAACGGTTCTTGTTGGTTTTAATGTTTTAAATAGTCGTCATTATTTAATAAGTGCTGATATTTAGGATTTTTCACAGCAATTTCATGCAGCTTATCTCCATAGTGGTTAATATACATCGTTACTACACGCTCTGCTGCTTCTTTTCCTTTATAATCATATCCAGCTTTGGCATATGAAGACTCAAAATCTTCCCAAAACAATTCAATCCATGTTCGTGCCTGCGCATAAGAAAGGGAATTATTTTTACTCAACAGTTGATGAGTTAACTTTTCAAAAATATCCTCCATATTGACACCTCGATTACCAAAATTCTTTATGAGTATGTTGATATTTTTAACTTACACTATAAAAGAGGAGTTTAGTACTCCATGCTTTACTATATCATATATACAGCTTGTTCTGTTAGAAAAGGAGCGGTTCGGATGCGTAACAAATCACAAAACTTCCCAAACCAATCAAATCATAAGCTTGAAGGTGAACCACGAGCAAAAGCTGAATTTGCTTCAAAACGCGCAAATGGGACAATTAACACTCACCCTCAAGAACGTATGCGTGCATCAAATCAACGCACCGATGAATAAAAGCAGCATCTAATAGGAACTATTTTTACTCGCAAGGTATTTATAGCCAGCACAAAAACACGCGTACAAGTAACTGTGCGCGTGCTTTAATTAGCAAAAATGGAAACGAACTAAAGGAAAGACAACTCAGAATCTCCTCTGGTTCATTAAACCTGTTCTTTTTTTAACATGGAAATAGGCAATGCTTCTTCTTGTTGCGGCGATCCTAAACGAAACCCCCAAGCAAAAATACCATTCATATAATCAATTTTAAAATACGTTCCAGGAGCTCCTTCAATTTCATATACTTCTCCCGGCTTGTAAGATGAAGGATCGAGCAGATAGGATTTCGCCATGACAATTTTCCGTTCTAGCACTGCATATTCATTAATCATTCCTAACTGCTCTGCTTTTCTTGCCTTTTCATTTAACGCTCCGATTTCTCGCTGTATTTCATATGTAGTCATTTCACTGTATCGTTTTTCCGACATTCAAACTTCCCCCTTATCCTTTCTTTTTATTATAACAAAAGGTATAACTAAAAGAAGAGATACACAGGAGGGATGGATAATGAAAACTGTATTAATTACAGGCGGGGCTACCGGCCTTGGTAAAGAATTGGCTAAATTATATGCACAGAATGATTATCAAGTGATTTTAGTTGGTCGAAATCTCGATTCATTAAAACAAACAAAAGAAGAACTTGGCGCTAAAATTGTACATGCCGTTTCAATCGATATTCAGAACTATGAAGAGGTCACAAAAAAAATGCAAGAACTTCTGACTGTCTACTCAGTGGACATTTTAATTAACAATGCAGGAGTCGGACATTTCGGCCCGTTAAGCGACTATAGCAAAAAAATGATTGATGACGTTATTGATACAAACGTAAAAGGCACGATTTACATGACTCAGGCATGCATTTCTCATTTGCAGACACGCCCACAAGGAAAAATCATTAATATTATTTCAACAGCAGGGTTACGGGGCAAGAAAAACGAATCTATTTATGTGGCAAGTAAATTTGCAATGCGCGGATTTACAGAAAGTTTAAAGGTAGAGTACCAAGAGACAAACTTATCAATTATAGCTGCTTACATGGGTGGGATGGACACTCCTTTTTGGTCTCAGAACAACCATATTAAAGATAAAAGCAGATTAACGCCGCCCCTGCATATCGCACAAGTCATTTATGATAAACAAAATGAAAAGGAAGATATCATTTTATAAGCACTCGCTGCTATTTATCAATGAAAGCACCCCGTTTTTTTATAATTAAGAAACGGGGATTTTCAAAATGAACATACTTTATTCTTCCTCGGATAAATATGATAAAAAAGAATCAATATCATCCAGCGAAAATCCTTTCCGATACAGGCTTTGTTTCATCTTTTGTTCATATTCCCACCCGCTGTATTTTTCATATCGCCTGTGAGCTTTCATTCCCTGATACTTTAAAGCTTCCCATTGTTCATCACTTTCTTTTTCAAGGTTCATTTCATTAAATGCTTCGTTGATAATTGAAAAGGAATAGCCTTTATTTGCTAAAAATTGCTCCACTTTTTGCTTCATCATCACTTGTGACATTTTTTTGTATTTTCCTTTTAATTTTGCTATTAACTTTGTTGCAGTTTCAATTTGCTGTTCTTTTGGGTATTCACATAAACTAAGAGTAATAATTGATTCTGAGATGCCTTTTTCTTGCAGTTCTCTTTTAATGACTCTTGGACCTTTAGGCGTTGTATTCATTTGTGTTAGCACATAAGCTTTCGCAAACTCTTCATCGTTTAAATAGCGATTAGCAAGTAGCTTTTGAATTACTTGTTGAATGATGATTGCGCTAATTTCTTTTTTTGCTAAATACTCCTTCACTTCTTTTTCTGATCTCATCCGATAAGAAAGATACGAAATCGCTGAATTATATGCTTTTTTTGTATCATCGGCAAATTGAATTTCAGATAGTTCAAATTCATCAAGGACACGTCCTTTTGTTAAGTTGTACTGAATAAGCACGTGTTCATCAACACCAAAGCCAAACTCTTCACCTTTACCGTAATCTAAGTAAATATTGTAACGCTCACGATTATTTTGCTGAGTTGTAATCTTTGTCACAACGGCCATTTATCTCACCTCTTTTTTGAAACAAAAACGATTATCTTTTATGTCTTTCAATACTTTTTATAAATTAATTATCCTATAGCTATAAAGGAGGCTCATCTTATGAAAATTGTCATTGCTGGCGGAACAGGTTTTGTTGGAAAAGAACTAACCGCACACTTTCTAAAACAAAAACATGATGTTTATATTTTAACACGTGATGCTACTCAACCATCAACCGATCCTCATCTTCATTATATTGAATGGTTAAAAAACAATAGTCAACCTGAAAAAGATGTAGAAGGCGTAGATGCATTTATTAATTTAGCAGGTGTTTCCTTAAGCAGCGGCAGATGGACAACTGAGCGAAAAAGAGCCATTATCAATAGCCGAATCACATCAACAAAAGAAATAATCCGCATTATGTCGAAGTTACAGAGAAAACCATCTGTTTATGTAAATGCTAGTGCCGTTGGATACTATGGAACTTCAACGATGGATACATTTACTGAAACTTCTCCCTCTATTAGTGATGATTTTTTAGCTGAAACCGTAAAGAAATGGGAAGAAGAAGCAAGTCGTGCAAGAATGCTTGGAATTCGAACAGTTTTCACTCGATTTGGTGTTATCCTTGGTCAAAATGGTGGGGCGTTATCAAAAATGGTCCTTCCTTACCAATTATTTATAGGAGGAAATATTGGTTCTGGAGAACAATGGTTGTCATGGGTACACCTTCAAGATGTCGTACGCATGATTGACTTTTGTATTCATCAGCCATCCATTGACGGACCGGTAAATGTCACAGCGCCAGCACCTGTGCGAATGAAGGAATTCGGAAAAACAATTGCAGCTGTTCTAAACCGCCCTCATTGGCTTCCTGTACCTAGTTTTGGGTTAAAACTTTTATTGGGTGAAATGAGCATGATTATTTTAAGTGGTCAGCGGGTAATTCCTGAAAAATTCATTCAACATAACTATAAATTTACATATACTAAAGTAGAAGATGCACTACAAAATTTATTATAAGATGTAGCAGTGTAAAGATAGGAGTGTTATATGAAAACCATTTTATTTAAAAGTGCTACCGTTTACCCTATTACATCTCAGCCAATAGCTAATTGCGATGTACTAGTGAGAGATGGAAAAATAAAAGAAATTGGTCCTGGCTTGCAACCTCCTATTCAAGTTGAAGTCATTGACTGCAAACAAAAGCATTTGTTTCCTGGCTTCATCGACGTTCATACCCATTTAGGCCTTTATGATGAAGGAACAGGATGGGCCGGAAACGATGCAAATGAAACGATTGAACCATTAACTCCGCATATTCGGGCATTTGATAGTGTTCATCCTCTAGATCCAGCTTTTAACGATGCGGTTCGCTATGGAATAACCTCAGCGCATATTATGCCTGGCAGCGCTAATGTGATTGGCGGCACGACCTCTGTTATTAAAACAACTGGATCTAATATTTCAGAGATGCTCATTCAAGAAACAGCTGGCCTAAAAATTGCTCTAGGAGAAAACCCAAAACGCATTCATAGTCATGGAAATAAAGAATCCATTACTCGGATGGGAATTATGGGCATGCTTCGTGAAGCTTTTTATGAAGCGAAGCATTGCGATAATATTGATAATTTACGCATAAAACCGATTGTTCAAGCATTAAACCGTGAAATTCCAGTTCGCATTCATGCACATCGAGCAGATGATATTTTATCTGCTTTGCGCTTTGCTGACGAATTTAATTTAGATGTTCGAATTGAACATTGTACAGAAGGTCATTTAATTGCTGAAAAATTAACAGGAAGAAACTTAAAAGTATGTGTAGGCCCCACATTAACAAGACGGTCAAAAATTGAACTTAAGAACAAAAGCTGGGAAACTTATCAGGCTCTGTGGAATCAAGGTGTTGAAGTCTCGATTACAACTGACCACCCTTATACACCTATTCAATACCTAAATGTTTGTGCATCAATTGCTGTACGAGAAGGATTAGATGAACAAAAAGCAATAGAAGGCATTACAATTGCTGCAGCAAGAAACTTACGTATTGATCACCGAATAGGCAGCATTGAACTTAATAAAGACGCTGATTTAGTGCTTTGGAATCATCATCCGTTTCACTACTTAGCAAAGCCTTTGCTAACTATGATTAATGGAAAAATATTATTCAAAAAAAATTAACAAAATACCTATTTTCTTTTTTAATTTTTTTTAGTATGATACGTACAGAATGATATGAAACAAACAAATCTATACACATCACTTGTTAACTTTATTAACCGTTGACTTGTAATGGGAAGGCAAATGGTGCGCCACCAGGTAACTGGTTCTAGTGGGTTCGATTCCCACCCCGAAATTTTTTTTACTACTAAAAAATTTCGAGGGTGGGGACTTGAAGGTCCTTTTTATGCCCTCGTCTAGGAGGGAAAAGCTATGTTAAAAAAACGTGACCTGCAAGATTGTCAAGCTCTGTATGAATTAATGATGCACCCTGATGTCTTCCCTTTTATTCGTCATAAAGCTCATTCGTACGAAGAATTTTTATTTGTAACCAAACAAACAATAGAAGCTGAAGAACATGGAGAAGTGATTTCTCGCACTATTTTAGATGAGTGGGGAAATCCAATCGGCACCATTAACTTATTTGATGTCGAAGATCAAGCCGGTTTTTTAGGCACATGGCTTGGCAAACCATTTCACGGAAAAGGGTATAATCAAGCTGCAAAAGAAGCGTTCTTTAATGAGTTATTTTTTGAATTAAATATTGAACGTATTTTTATGCGGATTCGAAAAGTAAACATTCGCTCAATTAAAGCTGCTGAAAAGCTGCCTTATGCTGTACTAGCAAATGAAACCCGCCAAAGCTTATATAATGAAGTTAACGAAAATAGCCATGTATATGATTTATACGAAATTCCAAAAGACTTATATACATTGCATTATTTACGCCATGAACAAGAAGTTCATGAAGATCACCAATTAAAAGAAGCATAGAGAGTATATCCATTTGAATGGATTGCTCTTTTTTTGTTTAAAAACAAGTCATTTGGAAAAAATGATAAGGAAAACTTCAACGGCGAAGTTTTTATGGACCGTGGATATCATATGGTCATACAACGTCAAATGGAGGGATTTGTTCGTGGCTGAAAAAAAACGAAATGATAAGACAAAAAGTACATTAAGCAGTGCTCAAGAACTTTCATATGCAAGAGATTTTAAATTAGCTGATCAAGCTGGCGGCTATACAAAAAAACAAGCAAGACATTAATCTCTACATAGTATCACAAGTAATTCAGAGAAAGGTTTTTTAAAACCTTTCTTTTTATTGTTCTCTATAAAAAAATAAAACTTTAGTCAGAACTCTAAGCTTCCCTCCATCTGGCTTACTAGGTTCTTCAGCATCTTAAAGCATGTTTTTTACTGCTCCTGTTCCCTTTTAAGCCCACTTAACAGCATTAATCACTTCTTTTTTACCTATATTTTAGCTAATTCACAATCAAAAGTTATATACATATAATAACAATTTGACAAACTATATTTATTTTCTCTTTATACATACATAAATGATATACACACACATTATCCACAATATTGTGGATAATGTGTGTAACTGATTGATATGTCGGTATTACCATGTTTATTCATAGATATATCAATGTGGATATTCTATAGGAATTTTCAGAAAAAATGTGTATATTGTGTATAACTATGTGTATATCCTTGTTTTGTATGCCTTTTCAAACTCGTATCTATGTGGATAACTCATTTTAGAATGATTCATTCATTTTATCTATTTGCTTTTTTAGAATATTATAAAACTCATAATAAAAAGTAGAGTTTAAGGACTCTACTTTTTATTATAGGAAACCATATAGAAGCAATCCTTCTCTTAAACAACTTCACTCTTTTAGATGATTTTTGCCCCTGGATCTTAATTCTTTTCATTGTTACCTGTTTTATTCGGGTTTCACACTGTATATTTATCTTTTACACGCTCGCTTACTCGATAACCTGTTCTTCTTCTTTTAACTCCGTATTACGCTGCGCCTTGTCTTCTTTTGCCTGCATCATTAATTCATATTGATACAATCTTAATTCGAAAAGTGACAATGGATCGGCATAGGCTTGAGCATTCTTTTCCATTTCATCTAGTGACTCCTGGTTATTAGCAATTTCACGATGTGAAGCATCTACTGTTTCATTTAACATCGTGATTGGTTGCTCAAAGAACATATTAATATCTACTTCTAATGATTTTTCAAACAAGTCAAATTGAAGGAAAAATTTATTGCTAACCGAAGCTGTAACATCTTCATAATGTTCATTTTCAATATATTTTTTATATTGATTATACAAAATCGTTTGATTTTGAGTCAGGGAACCGAATAATTTGCCCGCACTTTTTAATAAAATTTGAGTTGGATTTACTCGAAGCAAAATATTCTCTTCCTCAAGCTGAATGCGGCTCGTCATACGATTAACGTCTCTTTTCCAATCATCGAGTACTTTGAAATCACACTGTAATTTCAATCGTTCCTCTTCGTACATGTTGTTGAATGTTTCAGCAATTTCTTCAATGTACGTTTGACTTTCAGTAAATTGTTCCTTACACATCGCAACCCATTCTTGAAGTGAAGAACGGAATGAAGGCAATAACTGCTGCTCTACATATTCTTGCATTCTCTCATTCATTTTTTGATTTAATTCAACATGAATATTCCGGAAATCGCTATTTTCATGGATGAGCTCGGAACAATGACGTAAAATGTTTGGAAGTTCCTCTGCAAGCTGCTTTTTCATTTTCTCTTTTATTGCATGGTATGATTTTGAAAGTTCTTTCGTTTTCTCACTTTCTGTATCTTGTAACGTATGGATGAAGCCATTTAACCTCACAACCATATCTTCATTCCATTTCGTTGCATTTATTAAATCATTTTTCATTTTTGCTCGCTGTCTTAGTAAGTTCGATAGTGTTTTACGAATAAAGACTAACAATTTGGCTGCTTTTTCTTCATTTTTGAATTGTTTATGGCTAAAATGAAAATTTTCATGGACAAATCTTGTTGCGTCGCTTAATTGCTCGCTGACAGCATATTCAGAAGAGTAAGGCAAGATTTGCGCATCTGGGAAATACTGTTTAATTTTCGCTTGTACCTCCTGCGTTGTTCTAGCTACTTCTTCTTCACTATTTATCTTGTCCATTTTGTTAAGTAGGAAATGAACAGGAACGTGTGGCATATACTCTTTAATTTCTATTAAACTAGCTTGTTCTTTATCTGTAAAAGGTTTACCTGCATCTAGTACAAACAACAAACCATCAGCTAAAGGTAAATACTCAAATACTTCATTTTTCTCGGCTGTATTCCCTAAAAATCCTGGAATATCAATAAAAGCACATTCGGTTTGCTTTAAGAATGGGTTTGGCATTCTTAATTCAATACATGCTTCTTGATCACTTGCTTTCATGTTTTCAAGACTAGCTAGCTCATTGCTTGTCTTGGTTTCGTATGAAGACCTTTTCGTAACTTCAAACTCATCGTCATGAAAAATAACTACCGGTAAGTCCGTTCCACCTGCCACGTTCTCCCCTAATATTGAGTTAATGAAAGATGATTTCCCACTTTGAGATGATCCAGCAATTAGTAAGTAATTCGTTTTTGTATCCGAAAGTGAATGGGCTAGCCAATTAAATTTATCTCCGACTTCTAAGCCGTGCTCATTCCCCCATTTTGTAATCGACTCACAAAGATCAAGGCAGTA
Source organism: Priestia megaterium (assembly GCA_008180335.1). GTDB lineage: Bacteria > Bacillota > Bacilli > Bacillales > Bacillaceae_H > Priestia > Priestia megaterium_B. Next base: position 130,526 of record VTEF01000006.1, on the reverse strand, counting down.
AGCTAAACCATTTATATCACTGCTAGAATCAAATAATAAGGCCTCAGCATCGCTTATCGTTGATCGATCTATCGACGAGGTAAATTGCTTATTCCACGCCAGCACAGCCGCTGCAGGAAAGAGAGATCGAGCGTTGTTTGTCAGCTTCAGCCAGTTTGTTAATAAATTCGGAATGACGCTATGAAGCTCTTCCATAAAATATTGTCCGTTAATCAGTTCGCCATATGTCTCCTGATAAAGGCCTGAAATTTCCTGCCAATAGTCATACAAGCCAACTTCAACATTTAAGAAAATATCATTAATGGTTTTCACCCAAGCTAAATAGGATTTCTCGTTTTTATAACTAGTCCAAAGTGAGGCAACAATCTGTTTAAAATGCAGCTGGTCGACTTTATAAAACGTGATTAGAACTTGATAAAAATAGTTAGGAGCAAACGATTTCGTATAGCCCTTGCTAACATACCTTTTTAAAATATCAAACCAAGTAAATGACTCTGTTCGAATCGATTCATCTACTGCTAGTTCAACTGCGCTTCTCCAGTCTTGTTGATCCTCATAAAATGCACGTGCAAATGTAGTAACATTAGGATAATTGGGATTGAATGATACTAATTCTTTAATCACTTCATAGGCACGATTAATGTTTTTTTGTTCTTTATAAAGAGAAAATAATTGCAGCCCTACTTCAGAGGTTAGGGTTTTACACTCTGTTTCAATCGATACATAAATCTCCTCTGCAATTGATAACAACCCAAGCTCATAATAAGCATCTGCAATATTCTTCTTTGCCCATAGTTCTAACTCACCATTCACATTCTCCCACTTAAAAATAGCGGCTTCAAAGTCTTTATTATGGTAGTAAATCTCTCCTTGTGCTAATCGTATAGAAGATAAATCATAGAGCTCTTTGTTTTGCTCTTCTAAAAAAGCCGCTCCAAGAACTTGAATAGGATGAGCTACTTCATCTTCTGAAATAAACGTTCCGTAGTACTCCTTTTGAATTAATAGGCTTTCTAGCGTCATGTATGTGTTCCTCCATATGTGTAAAAATTCATGTTTACTCGCTATTTCTTCCTATTATTTTAACAGAAATAACGCTAAGAAAAATTTCATTTCCTTTTCATTTCAACAATCACAACCATCTTCCTATAAACTAATTACGGCAGGATATAGGCATATCCTCCTGCCATTCTAACGATTTGTTTTATATTCATTTCTTTCGTCTTTTTCTAAAAAATAAAAGCCCAGGCATATACGTTTGTCCTGCATTCATATAGTAAAAAAAGCATATCTGCCAGCTAAAAGAGTGACAAATATGCTTTCTTTTTTATTTCAGTTTTTGTTTTTTCAACTGTCCAATCCCCAATTCCTTCGCTTCCTTACTAAGAGCTTTAATTAAACTAACTGTCATCAAAGCCATAATGACGGAAAAAGGAAGAGCAGCAATAATCATCGTATTTTGTAAGGCTTGCAGTCCACCAGAATAGAGGAGTACAAGAGCAATCGCTGTCAGCAGCACACCCCAAATCACTTTTACACTGTTACTTGGATTTTGCGAACCATTCGTTGTCATCATTCCAAGCACATAAGTTCCAGAGTCAGCTGAAGTAATGAAGAACGTCCCAACAAGAATAATTGCTAAAATAGATAAAATGGAAGCCATTGGATAGTTTGCAAATACACCAAAGAGTGATTCTTCTGTTGCCAGCTTCGAAATAGAGGCAATTCCGTCATGCTCAAGTAGCATCGCTGTTCCGCCAAATGTGGAGAACCAAATGAAGCCAATGAGTGACGGAATAAGTAACACACATACGACGAATTCGCGAATGGTTCTTCCTTTTGATACGCGGGCAATAAAAATCCCTACGAATGGAGACCATGCAATCCACCATGCCCAGTAAAAGATTGTCCAACCATTAATCCAGTTGCGGCTTTCTTCATTGAGCGGTGCAATTCGAAAACTCATATTAATTAAGTTTTGTAGATAAGCCCCTACTGTATCTGTGAATAAATTTAACGTAAATAACGTAGGACCTAATATGAACATTAACACCAGCAGTATAAATGCAAGAACCATGTTAGCATTACTAAGGATCTTAATCCCCTTACCCAAACCTGATAATGCTGAAATCATAAACAAAGCTGTAACAACTAGGATAATAAAAAATTGGCTTACAATATTAGACGGTACATCAAATAAATAAGACAGCCCGCCGTTGATCTGCACAGCACCAAATCCTAATGTTGTTGCAACACCAATCACCGTTGCAATAACCGCAATGATATCAATCGCTTTACCTGCTACTCCATTAGCATGCTTGCCAATGATAGGCTTTAGCGTAACACTAATTAAGCCAAGTTCGTCTTTTCTAAACGTAAAATAAGCTAAACAGAGCGCTACAATGCCATAGATTGCCCAAGCATGAATTCCCCAATGGAAAAACGTAAACCTCATCGCATCTCGAATTCCTTGATCTGTACCTGTTTCTCCTGTTGGAGAACTAATGGCATAATGACTAATCGGTTCAGCCGTCCCATAGAATACTAAACCAATTCCCATTCCCGCACTAAAGAGCATCGCAAGCCAGGTTGGGCGTGAAAACTCAGGCTTGTCCTCCTGCTTCCCGAGTTTAATCCGACCAATCGGACTTACTAATAAATACAAACAAACAATAACAAATAACGTTACAACAATTAAATAATACCAGCCAAATGTATTTGTAATATATCCTTGCACATTGCTTGTGACGCTTTCAAGTGTTTCTGGCATCGTCACCCCAACAAGGACAAGTAGCGCCATAATGGCTACTGAAACATAAAAAACAACCGAAACATTTTTCATCTGAAATTAAAAACTCCCATCTTTGATAGATTCGCAGAGGGCTTTACTTCAATTGGAGAACACAAAAAAACATGCAAAACCAATTTAAACATCGTACTTTTTTTATGAAGCAATAATAACTAACCCTTAAAGATTGCGTTAAGAACATACTTAAACTAAATCATTTTACTTAGCTAATATTCCTCATTTGACACTAAGCAACCAAGACCTTTTATCTGCTGACTCACTAAGGAGAGCATCTATAAATGGTTCGTTTACTTGGAATTTCATTCATACTTCTAATCTGTTTGGCGGAATGCTGTTTGTTTATCTGTTTATTGTCTCGCGGACATGCTGCTTTGGTGCGTACAGGCTTACGGATTGAATGAGGGGACTACTTCCATATTATATACTAACACACCCCTGCAAAAATGTCTGTGTCTAGAAGAGGTTTAGAGTTTTGGCATAAGCGTTACTTTTTAGAATTATAAATCTCCTTATCACTTTGATATGAACACTTAAAGTTTCAATTAGGAGGAACTTACTGTCTGTTAAGAATCAGATTAAAAAGTCTCAAAAACTCTTGAGACTTTAGTTAATCATTTTTCGTAATGATTCAGTTCTAATATGCCAATCGATAGATTAAAAACCGCTCAAACGGATTATGCTCATATAAGCCTTGCAGCAAGACTTTCTTTTTTAGTTCAAAAGAAGTCTGGTTATCTAAAAAATAAGTATAATCTTCTGATCCATAATATAAGATCAGCTCTACTTCCCGTTTTGATTGCTCTATTGAAAGCAAGATTTTGTTAACAATCTTCATAAAGATTTGAATGGAAAACGGATTAAAGAAATAGAATCGATTGTCTGACGGATGAATCTCATACTCTTCAGCTAAGCAGCATTTAAAGTAAATGTTGTCTGTATGTCCTTTCATTTTCTTCAAATACCGCTCTCGATTTTCTAAGGCTTCTCGATAAAACGTCTCATTCATTTCAACTCCAACAACAGAGGCATGGTATAGATGATGAACATAAAAATTTAATCGCCCTTTACCGCAACCAAAGTCAACAAGCCGATCACTGCTCTTTAATTTATATTGCCGAAATAACTGTTCTAACGCACGATATGGTGTAGGTTCATAGCGATGATAATGAAAAGATTCATTAAACCCTTTTTGGTCGCCTCTTGTATTAATATTCAATAATTTATCATAAAACTGTTCTTTCATTGATTCTCTCCCTTAGCGTGCTGATCACCGCTCAACATAAACTGAATTTCATAAAAAACCATCTACCCGTTATTTTATCACGGTCAGATAGTGAAATGATTGATGATCTTAATCTAAGGGCTGCAACGCTAGCGCATATAAAGCAGTGGAGACAGTACCTGTTACTGCATTAATAGATTTATAAACCATAGAACTACAATAAACCCCCTCAGCATTTGAGGGGATTTATATCTTTTAGTTTCTTTCCATATACTTTTTAATCTTTTTTTCTTCCCATCTTTGGCCAAAGCGCTTATTTGAAGCAAACGTTGCTATAGCGTGAGCTGTTATTCCAATTCCCCAGCCGCATAGCGGGAAAAAGAACCATAAAAATTGAGGAACCGTCAGAAAATTAATTATACAAAGCATAGTATTCACTAACACGTAAACTGTTAAATGAATGTAAAAACCTCTTATTTTTTCAACTTTCTCTTTGGCTTCCTGATACGTTATTTCAGGCTGTCTCATCATGTACTACACTCCCTTTTTAATAAATGATTTATTTTGCTTTTGCTACTTTTCCCCATGGTTTAAAAACAGATATGACAACGAGCATCAACAAAAGAAAAGTTTGAACAATGAAACCTACTACAACCATGTCTTGATTAAAAAGCGATGTACTATTTATAAATAACCATTTTCCGATAAACAAGGTCAGCCAAGCAATCATACTTGCAGAAACAATCCATTTAACCATAATCCAGTAATGCTTTGTCAGCCCCCAATGCGTGAATACGGACAGCAAAATGCCTGTTTTTATACTTCCTATTGCCGAAGGAATCAATAAACCGAAGAAAAAAGCTCTTACTATACTTCTAACAGTTGATAACTGTGTCAAATCAGACGTTTCCGGTTGAAATAACAACAAAATTAAGCTGCAAATCGAAGTTCCAAGCCATACAGCTACAAATATAACATGCGCTGACAAAATGGCTTTTTTCGGTTTATCCCCTAGCCTTTTCAACGATTCTTCCTCCTAAAGCGGCTCTTTGTTTTGTTACCGAAGCCAAAAGGTTTACAGCCGCATAAATGACCAGGATAAGCAAAGAAATATCAAAGTATACCTTGAACACAAACACACCCACAGTTCCATAAAACAGTGCCGCTAATGTCGTAATTCCATACTGTACCTTGCTGACACTCGGATAGCATGCTGTCAATAACCCTAATGTCATTAATAATGTTGCGCACGGAACAACACCAAGTGGTGAATAAAGCAATGATTCCAAAGCATTGACTTCCACAAATTTCGGATACCAGAATCCAAGAAACATGATGGTGACAGAAAACATTGTATTTCTAGGATTTTTACTCCACTCAATAATGCTTTTTCTCTTAACCAACTGAAAAGCTGCTGAAGCGGCCACAACCGCAAATGTGCCAAAGTGTACAGGATTACCATACACAAATGCATGAACAGCAACTGATGTTAACAATAAGAATACCGTTGCTTTCATTAACGTACTTCTTATTTCTGTATTTTTAATGACATACACACTAATCAAAACACCTAAAACCGCAATGTGGATCCATAGATTTACATCCAAGTTTCCATTTGCAACTTCCATCAAATAATCGAGCATTCTTTCTGCGAAACTGTTCATTTCATCGTACCTCCTGATTATGAATCAAACTTATTAAGAAAATAGTGGATATAAGGAAGCAGGGCTTCTCTAAATTCCTTAAAAAGAGTGCTAGCTTCATCTTCTTCCCATTGATTGAGCAATTGTCTCGGCAAAACGATATCGTTCGAAGCGACTTGGAAAAAGTTCCATCCAAGCTCATTAAGCAAAGGCAGTGCATAACCAGCTTCTACAAAATGCTCTTCCTGAACCCGCTGCTGAAATTCTGCAAATTTTGGCTTAAAGATATCGATGTATTCTCGATACAAACTCCGAAGCTTGCTGATGTTAAACGTATCATCTAAAAACTGCTGCAAATCCTGATGAATCGTCATTTCTCCATAAAATTCAATGAGATGCTCACCCATGCCGAACTCTTCTGTTAGTTTTTTTAATCCTGCTTGATTTCGATAAGGAGAAACCCATGTATTTGAATTGATCAAAACAAAGCCAAGCCCCTCGATTTTCTCAGCGAATTGTGCGTAGCCTTCCGTTTCATTAGCAGCGTGATGAAGATTAACAATATACCAATTGCCATCCCATGGCTCATTTCTCTGCCTGTACCTTTCCCAAAATTGCATTACGCCTTCATTCCAACTTGTAATTACTTGTTTTCCTTCATCAGTAAGCGAGTAAAATACTTCATTTCCTTGTTTGCTATTACTAAGCAAGCCTGACTTTACCGCTCTTGACAACCCCATCCGAACTGCAGAATCGGTCTTTCCGAAAGCTCGCATGTATTCTAAAAGACTGCTCAGTTTTATACTATCTTTACCCCTTAACGCCAAATAATGATTATAAACAAACAACAACAAGCTCGTAGTACTGTCGTTCTTTCTAAAAATCAGCTTCATACCCTTCCTTCTTTCTTTTATATAACATAATTTATTAATATTTATAATATAAGTTATAACATAATTTTAGTCAATTCATTTTTTATGTTATATATAATAAAAAATCCTCCGTTTTAGGGAGGATTTGATAAGTATGCAATTTAATACACAATCATTGCCTTTTTAGTAAAGGACATCATAAAAAAGTCTCCCATCACTTTCTTTTCATCAGATAAAAAGAAAGTGATGCTTTCATATAGATAAAAGTATTCGTATCATTAGGGTATGCAGGATTATCGAAAAGATAGTTACTAAAATGAAATCCTCTATCTCAGAAGTAAAGGAGATTTTTTATAGTTGATTTTGAATGGTATCGAAGCTTTATTTCTTATACCGTTTCAACACAAAGAAATGGATGGAGCATAGTCAATTAATTAGAATCTTTCATTCGTAAGATCAAGATTTACAGATGCTGCGACTCTATTTCCTTCTGCTGCCGCAACAATCAGAGAGGACGAACCTGCTTGTGTTGCCTCTCCTGCAGTATAAACATTTTTCTGTGAGGTATGACCTGCTTCATCTGCCTTAATGGCTCCGCTTTCGAGTATTTCACAACCAAGCTGTTCAGCAAATTGATTCGGACGAGTGAAAGAAGGTACAACAAATCCTCCAGTTCTTTCTATTTCAATACCTGAATCAAAGACTACTTTTTTTAAATAGCCATTCTCACCCTGCAAGTTTGTAATGGCTTCTGTTATGACAGTGATTTTTTTTCTCTTGAATTGATCTATTGTAGCAGAAGACATTTCATGGCCGTTCGTTGCGACTACTAAATCTTCAGACCAGTTATGAATCAGCTTTCCCATATGCAAAGCATGCTCCTCATTTTCAGCAATAACGATTAATGGTTGCTCTTTTAACTCCCACCCATCGCAATAGGGACAATTGAAAAGGCTTTTTCCATAATACTGCTTTATCATTGGAACTGGCGGAAATTGTTCTTGAATGCCCGTTGCAAGCACGATTTTTTCTGCTTCATACTGTTTATGATGTAAGGTTTCAACGATAAAGCGCCCATTTGATTGTTTCACTATTTTTGTGACCGTTTCCTCATGGTACTGAACAGAGGGATAGCTCCGTAATTCAGCTAAGCCAAGCTTCCTAAACTCTTCAGGCTTAATTCCATCACGTGTAAGAAACCCATGCGACTTTTGTGTGACTCGATTCCGGTTTGTTCCATTATCAAATACTGCGACTTTTCTCCGGGCTCTTCCTAAAACCAAACCCGTACTTAACCCTGCTGAACCTGCACCTATGATTGCACAATCAAATAATTCCATATGAATTCATTCCTCCTAGTCATTTTTCAACGATTAAAATGTAAAATTCTCAAAAAAAAGATTTTAAAGACTCTTTATATCCATAATATTTTCAAAAAAAATGTTAGATGCCTACTAAACCACCAAAATTTTTTTGTAAGATCAGCTATCGTTTGATTTCTTAATGCTTCTTCCATCTTTTCCTCTGCAGAGATCATCGCCTTTTTGGTGACACAATCTACTCCATGATTCAAGCCGCATTCAAAAAGAGAAGACTTGCCTTCAATCGCATGAATGATATCCAATAATGGAATATCCCCCATCGGCTCCTGAAGAGAAGATAACCATGCCTTCTTTAACAAGCTTTGTTAATGTTTTCGACAAATACGCAGGAGAGACCTTCTGCTGCTCAGCTAAGGACTGTACACCAACAAAAGTATTTGGTTTGGCCATTGCGAGAAACAGCATCGTATGAAAAGCATAGCTTGTAGCTTTTGAATACTTCATGGAGAGGCATTCACCTCCCATTAAAGACTTTACAGGTCTATAATAACTTCTATCAGACCTAGATGTCAATTTATTGGTTTGGTAAATGTATGAACTGTATAATTTATGTAATTAATTTTGAGCATTATTCTTTTTAATCTTCCCAAACGTCATTTTTATTCTCGAAATCTGTTATAGATATCTTTTCTTCAATAATCTTCTTTTCATCTCTTCTTTCGCTTTTCAATGCTTCAACTACAACACAGTGATTAGGAAATTTCCGAACACCTTCAGTCTATTGAGTTCACACTGTTTCTCTTCTTCACCAAATCACCATTTTATTACATAACACTTTTTGTGAAGATAATTAAAATGATTGGCAAAGTAGAATGTGACGTTAATACAACAGGAATTATTTACAGATACTACGATTTCAATCCACGCATCCATGTAGGATGCGACTCCAATGCCATTAGATTTCACTTTCTTAGTTCAAATTTCAATCCACGCATCCATGTAGGATGCGACCAGAATGCTTTCCTGGCGATAGTCTTGACGGTTGATTTCAATCCACGCATCCATGTAGGATGCGACTCTATTTTTTGCGCAATTACCATTAGAACAACTAAATTTCAATCCACGCATCCATGTAGGATGCGACCGATCATGTGATTCCGTTGGCAACGGGTCACGGCGATTTCAATCCACGCATCCATGTAGGATGCGACATTTACCGTTGTTAGCTAAGTTATTGGAATGTGATTTCAATCCACGCATCCATGTAGGATGCGACTGTACGTCTTTTATTTTCTGAACATTTTTTCAATATTTCAATCCACGCATCCATGTAGGATGCGACTTCGCCATAGTTCGTTACCCTCCGATTTAAGTCGATTTCAATCCACGCATCCATGTAGGATGCGACTATCTGTATGTGATGGTTGCAATAACAATATTGTGATTTCAATCCACGCATCCATGTAGGATGCGACTGCCTCGCGAACCTAAGCCACGCGCCATGTATCAATTTCAATCCACGCATCCATGTAGGATGCGACCTGGACGCTATCTATGTTGAGATGAAAGATAGAATTTCAATCCACGCATCCATGTAGGATGCGACCTTCTTTTTTTCCGTTGTATTGACTCCAACAATGAAATTTCAATCCACGCATCCATGTAGGATGCGACGAACTAAGTAAGCCAATTAATGATGCTAATATCGATTTCAATCCACGCATCCATGTAGGATGCGACCTTTCAAATTTATACATGCCTTGGATTTCGTCAGATTTCAATCCACGCATCCATGTAGGATGCGACTACAAATGGCAAGACCGTTGTTTGATAGTTCTGCATTTCAATCCACGCATCCATGTAGGATGCGACTGCTTTTGATACATCCATTAATCGTAGGAATTTAGATTTCAATCCACGCATCCATGTAGGATGCGACAATCTTCTGGATATTGTTCAGATAACTCTTGTAAATTTCAATCCACGCATCCATGTAGGATGCGACTGCTATATTGCAGCAAGTTCATGTAGATGTTCATATTTCAATCCACGCATCCATGTAGGATGCGACTATTCGGGACATGACGATGGAGATTGAGTTTACCGATTTCAATCCACGCATCCATGTAGGATGCGACAAAAATAAAAGCAATATTTCGCGATGCATTAGCAGATTTCAATCCACGCATCCATGTAGGATGCGACACATACTTTTTTCTTTGATACGGTTTGTATATTAATTTCAATCCACGCATCCATGTAGGATGCGACTTAGAGTCGAAGAGAGCGCAAAACAAGCGCACAAGCATTTCAATCCACGCATCCATGTAGGATGCGACTAAGTCTCATAATGAGATGCCTGGTTACAGCTGATTTCAATCCACGCATCCATGTAGGATGCGACGTGTTCGGTAAATAAATTACTTTACCGTCGGACGATTTCAATCCACGCATCCATGTAGGATGCGACTGTTTGATAGTAGAGAATCATTTTATTTAATCGATATTTCAATCCACGCATCCATGTAGGATGCGACTGAAAAAATGAATGATGCATACAACAAAGTCAAAATTTCAATCCACGCATCCATGTAGGATGCGACAGTCGCGGATATCAATACGTATAAGGATGCAAATATTTCAATCCACGCATCCATGTAGGATGCGACGTGTAGATCCTGGCTGTGTAGGAAATGGTTTATCAATTTCAATCCACGCATCCATGTAGGATGCGACAACATAATATTTCTCTTCTTTGTCTAGTGATAAAATTTCAATCCACGCATCCATGTAGGATGCGACACTATCTACTATGTAGATACTTTGAAAAGGTGGGATTTCAATCCACGCATCCATGTAGGATGCGACTACAATCTTCAAAGCGAATGCCTTATATCTAGTAGATTTCAATCCACGCATCCATGTAGGATGCGACGTTGTAGATAAACCTAGCCCTAGGATAGGGTTATATTTCAATCCACGCATCCATGTAGGATGCGACTCCTCCTTTTTTTCCTCTTCGTCTTGGATAACATATTTCAATCCACGCATCCATGTAGGATGCGACCTGTTCAGCACATTCGAGATTTGCATAGTACGTTATTTCAATCCACGCATCCATGTAGGATGCGACTGATTGGAATTTTTCGATTCTCTCTTCTGCTTTTTATTTCAATCCACGCATCCATGTAGGATGCGACGCTTTCCGTGCTTTAATAGCATCTTTCATTTCTTTATTTCAATCCACGCATCCATGTAGGATGCGACTAGGTACGTGTGACGGCGTACTTGATTATGTAAATATTTCAATCCACGCATCCATGTAGGATGCGACATGCGATTTAGAAATTAATCCAAAACGTTGGCTTATTTCAATCCACGCATCCATGTAGGATGCGACTTGTCTTAATCATTGCGAATTGGGATAAAGTCAAAATTTCAATCCACGCATCCATGTAGGATGCGACAGCGATTTTTTAATCAAAATAGCAAAAAAATACATAATTCGATTAAAAGCTCATTATTCTCTTTATAAAATAAAGAGCTAAGTATAAAAAATACATAATTTGGTATTGGAATCTAAATATTTAGGTGCGAACCTATATAGAATTTAATGTTAGCTATACATTCGCACTAAAAAATTAAAGGACCTTCTACATCAATTGATTCTTTCAAGCCAATATGTTCAACCTTGTTCTTATAATTGTTACCTAACTGATAAAACCTAAGACTATCCTGACTCTCATCAATAATATTTGCTAGTTCTATTTTTAAAGCAGTGAATTGAGTCGCATCTACAACACATTCAAATACTGAATTTTGAACTCGTTGACCATAATTCTGACAAACTTTTGAAACTTTCCGTAATCTTTTTTGTCCTGCACTGCTAACAGTACTTACATCATACGTAATTATTACTAACAAATATTTACACCTACTTCCATAAAAATGGTGGGTACTCATCAATGTCATTACGTAAATAACGAGCCAGTAATAAAGCTTGTGCATGTGGCACTAAGCCCCAAGGTATTTTTTCACCTAAGTATGGATGTGTTATCTTGTCTTGCTTTTTCTTTTGCCAAGCAGCTAAAAATTTCTTCCTAGCTTCATCTGTCATGATTACTGCTCCATTTTCCTTTTTTAGAAAATCTTCTTTACTGACAACCTTCTTGTTAATCAATGACAGGACAAACTTATCCGCATATACTCCTCTCAATTCTTCCATAACATCTAAAGCTAAAGACACTCTTCCTGGCCGATCACGATGTAAGAAACCAACATATGCATCTAATCCTACACCTTCTATTGCTGATGCCATATCGTTGGCTAATAATGTATACGTAAATGACAACATTGCATTTACGTTATCTAACGGAGGTCTTCGCGAACGAGACTGAAAATAAAAATCTTCTTTTTGTTGTAATATCATTTGATTAAACAATTTATTGTAGCTTAATGCAGCTTGCCCTTCTAAACCTCTTAATCTTTCTAAATCTTCACATTCCCTTACTTCAAGAATAATAGATGATAAATGTTGAGACATCTCTTTAAATTGAGCTACATCTACTCGCAATGGATAATCTCTCGTCATTCTTTCTACTATCCACTTATTATTATAAATCTTACCAATAATAAAATTCCTAGCAATTTTTGCTGACATCATTTCATCATCTGAGACACGATATTGTTTCTTTCTTAAAATTACGTTACCTTTGCTTTTTCCACTTAATCGTGCAAGAAAGCGTCCATGCATCGTTAAAAACACTAATGAAATATTTCTTTCTGCACAATATCCCATAAGAGCTGGACTTGCACCAGTATATCCAAAGGATACAATTGATTCTAAGTTATGAAGTGGTAATCTTCCTAGTTTTTCCTGTTCCTTCAGAATAACAACGTTGTCTCCGTCTAAGGACAAATACACATCTGTTTGAGTAACAAATAACGTATTAAGCAATTTCTTCATTCATTTATCTTCCCTTCAATATAACTTTTTACCGATCGTTTATTCATTAATTTAGGTAAACATATATTTTGAAGGGAACAGCTGTTGCAAAAAGCACCTGTTTTCACCTTAGGAGTATGTCTGCGCTTATAATAAGCTTGCATTTCTGTAACTATTAATCTAACTTTATTTTTTTGTTCTAGTGTTAATGGCACTTCGATTCTATGCTTTATTTCATTATAAAATATGTAACCTGTATTTATTTCACAAAGTAACATCTCCTCTAAACAAATGGCTTGTGCCGTTAATTGTAATATATCCGAGTCGTCCACTTTTGGTTTTCCACGTTTGTATTCTATAGGATAAGCACTGTATTTATCCTTCAGGCCGTTTATCTCAACACCATGATTATCTTGAATAAACTCTACTACATCACAAACACCTGTAATTTTTAGTTCGTTTGATTTTACAGGCATTGCACGTACAATCAGTTTAGTACCACGTTTTTCTCTAACAAATGGCTTGTCCGCCTTTCGATGAAGATGTTGCCCTTCAATCGTTCTAACATTTTCTTCCCATTGCTGTTCAATATGGATGAGCGCCCATTGCCGTTTGCAAAATTGAAAGTGCTGGATACCAGATAACATTAAATAAGTATCTTCATCATTATTTCCCATCAATTTCTTCTACCTTCAAACCTTCTAATTCGTTTACAATAATAGAATAATCATCAAACGATTTTGGTTCTTCTACTTGAGATCGAATATCCAATAATCGATGTACTTTGGCTGAAGAATATTGACCTAGTTTTGAATTGTGTTCCCACCAAAAAACTTTATTCACTTCCATACTTCCATCAGGTCGAGCAGCTGATGCATCATTTTCAAATAATGTGACAAGTGCTTGTTTAATTTTATCTGCATCCTCTTTTGTGAATCCTGTTTTTTCTGCTAACTGCGTGTTGATGCTACCGTAAAAAATATAAACACCAAAGTCTACACGGTGTTTCATTCCCATTGTATCCGAACCTTTATCTTTTCCAGGCTCAGAGTTAACACTTTTGGTAATTTGCATGCTGGTAATGTCAATCGGGTCAATGCTAGTTGCAGTATGAATCGATACCGGTCCTCTTACTCCAACAGAAACACCACTCTTAGTCCCTTTGAATGCAAAAACTTGACCAAAACTTCTCACATCAATCCACTCATTACACGCAATCTTTGCAAATTCATCATTTGAAATTTCTTTAGATTTAAACATCTTACCTAATTCTTGATTAGCCTCAGCTCTTTCTCTTAAACTTTTAAATTCGTCTACATGTCTATCGTTGGATTGAACAAAAATAGATTCATTCATGTCTTGAAGGCGATTTCTAATTTTTCTTTTAATCGCTACGTCAGAAATTTCACCATAACCATCATAATTTTGTCTCGGGCGATTTCCATTCAATGGATCACCATTAGGATTAGCCTTTGTTACGGATAATACAACAGCGAAATCAATTTTATGGTCTAAGATTGTCATTTTCATTTCTCCTTTTTAGATAGTAATTTCCTCTTGAGCATCACTTTTATCTTTCTTCTGATATAATTCATAACGCTGACTATAAAACCCTAATAAATACTTACCAGACAATGGTTTATTGTTAAAGTCATTAAAATTAATTTTGGAAGCCACCTCATCAATTAATTTCGATAAATATAACGCTTTTGTGCCAAGCCTTGCTTGATAAGGTTGTAAACTGTCCTGAATAGTTTTCCACGTTCTTGCAGGATGTTTAGAAAATGAATTCATATAACGAATCGCATTGGTTGCTCGTGTTTCATCGGAACCTAACGCCCGCCTTTCTAGAACATCGGCAATTGCTAACAAGCGTCCGAACAAATAATCACGATTTACGTTCTCTCTATCTAATGCCACATCGTACCCCTCCTGTTTATTTATTAATGCACATGTAACACTGAGTGTTTTTTCCCATTCCCATTTTTCCATTGAAATAGGATTTGAAGCACGTTGAAAGGAGCTTTTGACAATATCTAAAGGAATTTTTCTATCATCAATAATACAAGGTAGTATGCGTTCAACCAATCCTTTAACTATTTTGTCGCTTGCTTTTGAACCATACGCTGCAAGGGCTATATCTTTTGGTGATGGTGCTCCAAAAACTTCACTGTATTGATTGTTTTCATCTTTATGGTAACGATGAATCCATACACAAGTTGAATACCACTTTTTAAGGCGATCTAAATAAAATTCTTTATTGATATTACGGTAGTACAAAACCGACAATCGGCCTGTTGTAGCGGAATCCAGAATTAAAATATTAACATCCGATTGAAGTGATAACTTATTCTTATAGCCATCCAAAGCCTTAGCAACTTCCTTAGCAAACTCTTTATTCGTAAACGCTTCTTTTTTGGCAGACATCGAATTCATTGAAAAAGAATCATCTAAAGGATTAGGTGTATCTAAATTATTATTTTCCCATACAAGAAAAACACGTTGATCAATGATTTTCCCTTGATGATTAATAAGCCACTTTAAGGCATTATGTGCTTTTTGGGACACTTCGTAACTAATGCTTGCAACTTCGTTACTTTTACTAAACCGACCTCTAAATGTAAAGCCACTAGTATCATTTGCTGAGATTAACTTGGCTTTATCTCCAGCATTTCTAATTTTATTCGCATGCTTTTCTGTACTTGGTAACTTTTCTCCTGTTACATAACAAATGTCTTGATCACCTAATAATCCATTGTAATAGTTAACAAAAGATTCGAACATTTCAGGGTCTTTCCACACTTTTTTCAAAATCTTATTTGGCGAATAAACATTAAATCTGATAAAAGCACTGGTTTGATCACCCGCAACTACAGAAAAGATTGATGGTTTATCTTCGTACAAACCTTCATATTTCTTATCCCATTTATCTATTAATTGCCCATTAGCATCTAAACATAATATTTTTGCTTCTACTAAATCCTTTATTAATTGTTTCTTATTCAAATAGTTATAAATAGTCTTTGCTTTTTCAATTCCATATGAAGAATTGACCCATTCTTCCAGCTGTTTTATATAATAAGAAAATGGTTCTTCTTTATTTATTTTGCCACCATAGGCAACAAAATCACCAGCTACATAGATCAATTTATCATGAAGCGGATAAGGGGCTATCTTGGTTCCAGCTCGACTTGCTGATTCTTCTGTACATGGAATTAATGTGCTAGCATCACCTTTAATGATTGTAGCTGAATGAAATTCCCCGTCTTCCGTTATTTCCACTTCTATATGAGCAGTTTGAGTGGTATGAGAAATAGGCAATAGTGTATATTCTTGACCATTATATTTCTTTTTAATCTCTCCAACACAATCTGAATTTGCTTCATATGTTTCATACAGATTTAGTAACCAGCTCATTAATTCCCTCCTTTTTCCAATTGGTTGAACACACTATCTGCTGATTCAACGTTGGAATCATTAAAAGTTTTAGGAGACATATCTAATACTTTACGTATTTGCGTACATTGATCTGGTTTAATGAAATCAATTACTCCATCTTTCATTACAGGGTTCCATAAACGAACTTCCATTTCGTCTCTCCCTGTTTCATCAGGATAATTAATTCCATGAACCATCGTTCCTAAATGAAGATCACCATAATTATCATAAAAACTTTCACCTTTACCAAAAACACATGGTTCTACATAGCCTTGACATTCTCTTGCACCCAAGAATATATCTCTTCTACCACCGGCTTCAAGAGAACGTTTTAATATATTGTGATGTTTATTTTCATTACGGTCAAAAGCCATGTCCGGGCGGTGAGGATTGAAAATAAAATGCGCCTTCACTTGATATCTAACATCTTTCAAATACGTATAATTAGCAAGCGTGTTACCACCACGATACTCTATTGGACGAATTCCCTTTGACTCCATTCTGATTGGATTCATAATACGAATCGCATCTATTAACATTAGTAGAGTCGGCTTCCAATAAATTGATTCAACTATCCCCTTAAGAGCTTGATATGTTGGCACATGATAAGAATATTTCTCTCCACCCATCTTCGTTAAAGGATCAGTGAATAAAGCGTATTTTCCAAATACTTCAAATTCGATTGCGTTTCTCATAATATCCCCTCTCTTATAAGGAATTTATTACTATTTAATAGTAACATTTACCTATCGAATAGTGAAGCTATTTACGTTATATATTCTACAAACTTATTATTTTGGTAGAAAGCAGTATAATAAATCTTGTTTCTATATCAAGCACTAATTTACAAACATAATATATTATTCAAAATATGGAAGTATCAAATGGAGTATCATTTGCAATATTAAGACCAAATTCATCACTGTATGCTCCATCTTTTAAAGCCAAAACTTTTCCATCCAAATATCTTACTATCCCATCGTTTTTAGCTAATTGCTCCAGTTCAAATTCATATAGGTTTATCGTGAATTGCTGAGCCCTTCTTAATAACTGTGTTAGTTCTTCAATCGTCCCCTGACCATTTAATTCTGTGATAATTTCTTTCCCTTCATCATAAGGAACAATTACAGAGGTTGAAAGATTATTAATAACTTGAAAGTTGTCTGCTGCTGTTTTATAACTGTTTGCTAGAAATAATGGCAGTGGTTTTTTCTCTTTACTGCAAAAGGCTCTATGATAGCTATAATTTTGTTTTGTTTCAGTTAACAATTCAATCATTTTCTTTTCTAACTTAGGAATAAAATAATCTAATTCTGATTCAAATTCTGTGTAATACGCTTTAAAGTATCTTTCCATTGCCTGCCTAGATAGTATATGACCACCATGATTCTCTTTATTAATTTGAATATCAGTTAGAATTTTTTTCGCTATTTGCTTACCTACTTTAATTTCTTTTAGACGTGTTAGATTCTCTTCCTCATGATCAATTACATAGACGTTTCGTAAACCTTTTTCTCCGTGTCGATTACATCGTCCTGCTGCTTGTGCAATAGAGTCTAGCCCTGCTAAAGAACGAATGACACAATCGAAACTTATATCTACACCTGCTTCAATTAATTGGGTACTAACACAAATAACTCTATTACCGTCTGTAAGATGTTGTCTCACTTCATCTAAGATTGTATTTCTATGAGTGGCACACATTGAGGTACTTAAATGATAAATCGGAATATGACTTTCTTTTTCTTTCAATCTCTTATATAAATCTTTAACGACGGATTTCGTGTTTAAGACAATTAAAATACTTTCAACTTCCTCCATCTTTATTTCAATGAAGTCTGCAAGCTTTTCATTGCTAAATGATTCATCTGTTGCTTTATCAATGATTTCTACTCTTTTAAATGACTCAATCACATGATCTAGATTATCAATCATTTCTGCCTCAAGACTGATATCTAATTTATGTTCTACAAAATCCAATGCTGGCTGAGTTGCTGTGCAAAGTATAATACTAGAATGACCATATGTTTTCAAAAAATTCAATGCATCGTTAAATAAAGATACGCATGAAATAGGAACTTTTTGTACTTCATCAAAGATGATTACGGACTCACTTAAATTATGAAGCCTTCTTGTATTTCTATTTCCCTTTGCATAAAATGCATTTAAAAACTGAACCATCGTTGTAAGAATAACCGGAGAATCCCAATTATCTTTAGCAAGCTTTAATTTTTGATGTGTACTCATTACACCATCTTGATTTTCATCATCGTCATCAAAATCTTCTATAACATTTGAATGGTGTTCTAAAATATTTGCATCATCCATTAATACTTTTCTAACTTCTTTTGCATTCTGCTCAATAATCGTTGTATAAGGTACGACATAAATAATATGTTTTTTTCTGTAAAGTTTTGCATGCTTTAATGCATATCTCAAACTCGCTAATGTTTTCCCACCACCAGTAGGGATAGATAACGTATAAATACCTGAGGGATTCTCAGCAAACTTATCACATTGTTCTGACATTTCTGCTCTCAGTTGGTTAATAGAAGTATTTGCCTGAAATGAATTAAGTTTCGTCGTAAGTCTTTCATAATACATAGCAAATAACTCTTCATAATTAATGTCTGCGTCATTTACTTTATTTTCTTCAAAAGTCCTTGTATTTGTCCGGTCAGCATCAATGAGGGCACTAAAGATAAATTTTGTTAAAAACATTAACTTCTTTTCATTATTATACGAGGATTCTCGAACTAAAAAACTTTCTAGTTCAATTGCAGCTTGATCAACATAATGATGAAAATCCGTTTCACTTATAACATGTTCAAAAAATTGTTGTTTTGTCATTTCAAACTCATCTAACTCTTTTGCTTTTTTATCACGAACCCTATATAAATACTTTGATTCTAAATTTGGATCTAAAAAATCTTGAAGATACGAATGGTGAGAAATAATTGCATTTCCGACCACTTCAGCTACCAAAGCTTTATTTTGAACAATATCTTTCTCGTGAAAAAGCTTGTATAGTAGTTTTCCACCTGCAGTTGAATGATCGACACTTCCTCTTTTAAGAGGAGAATCTGGGTTGTTTACTGCTTCTAATATGTATCCTCTAAACTCATTAGTATATTTACCTAAATCATGTAACATACCGGCAAGGCCTGTTAAATGTTTGATACCAAGCTTTTCACCATAGGATTCTGCCAAGTCTTTTACTTCTAATAGATGTTCTTCAACTGTTTGTATCTGCTTATCAACTTCACGAATATGAGCAATGTATTTCATTTAATGTCTCCTTATAATAAAAATTCTTCTATAACTAGAATCTTTTTCTTTAGTATGTGTATATCCTTCATAATTTCTGGTTTTATATAGCAACTAAACATTCGAGATTATAGAAAAGTACTCTTTTTTTACTTTTGAAAGCTTTTTATAAACACTGAGACCATTTCTCTTGCAAACACTCATTATCATATAATTTACCAAAAAACTCCGTAAATATATATGGAATTTTATTAAAATTTGGAAATTCACTTTAAATCGCTACACAATAGAAGTGAATATCCAATAAATGAAAAAAAATCTAATAAAAGCTTTGTTTAGAAATTGGTTTCCTTTTTTAAATAATGATTCTTTGCTGCTTTGAAAATAATAAATATATTATTGACCCTGACATTGTGTCACAGTTTAGAATGAATCTTAGAGGTGGTTACATGGTTTATAAAATTAAAGAGATCTCTGATATAGCAGGTATTAGCATACGGATGCTGCCTGCAGCGGTTATAACGAATAAAAAGAAGAAATATGATTTTTTAAAAGTAACTGATGAACAGTTGCTAAAAAGCATAAAAACGCACACTGACAGCCTTTTAAAGAACAGTCCAAGCGGTGGATTTCAATACAAGGAAAACGAGACTTTTTATCTTTTTCAAAAAGTACAAGACTAACATTATATAAGACAATATAACGCCATCCTTTCTTTTCAATATTTGTTGAAAAGGAAGAATGGCGTTTTCATCTAAACACTATTCCAACGGGTAAATCTGGATTCGATCGTTTAATATCATCATAAAACTACCCTTTTATCGTACTTGAAACAGCTTAATATTCGCGCTTTATTTCCAAGAACACTAATTAGTTAAAGATGACGGGCAATTCTTGCAGCGACCTGAAACCAATTAGCTTTCTCCATTTTAAGTCTTGTGTGTCGATTTGAAGATTGTCCATTCGTTGTAAAAGTGTTTGAATAGCAATTTGCGCTTCAAGACGTGCCAATGAGGAGCCTAGGCAAAAGTGAACGCCATATCCAAATGCAAGATGCGGATTAGGGTTTCTCGTAATATCAAGCATATTCGGATTATGAAAGGTTTGAGGATCACGATTGGCAGCCCCGAGCAGTATATATACTTGCTCTCCTTTTTTAATAGTTGTTCCATTTATTTCACGATTTTCAGAAGCAATGCGAGCTGTCATCTGTGTCGGGCTCTCATAGCGTAAAAACTCCTCAACCGCCGTTTCAATCAGTAATGGGTTTTCCTTTAACAGCATGAATTGCTCAGGGTTGTTCAATAAGGCTAGAACCGAATTGCTAATAAGATTTACCGTTGTCTCATGCCCGGCAATGATAAGCAAAATACAGGTTGCCAGCAATTCGTCATCTGTTAACGTGTAGCCTTGCTGTTTTTTTAGGATTAGCTTACTAATAAGGTCATTTTGAAGCACTTTTTTCCGCTGTTCAATAAGCTCTTTAAAATAAATGATTAGCCTCTTCGTTGTATCGTTTCCATTTTCTAACATCGCTCTTGATCGGGTAAAATCAATCGTCTGGACTAAGCTCACAGCCCATTCTCTGAATTGCTGCCGCTCTTCTGCTGGTACTCCTAATATTTCAGCTATAATAAGGCTGGCTAACGGGAAAGCGAAATCTGCCACAACATCCATTTCTTTCTTATGCTTAACTTGATTAAGTAAATCATTCGCAACTTTTTCGATATAAGGACGGTAGCCTTCTATAACATTTGGAGTAAATTCTTTACTAACCAACATACGCAAGCGCTTATGATCATGCTGATTTTTAAAAAGCATCATATCGTTCTGGACATTTTTAAGATGTTGATATTTTTTTGATGTCTGAGGCAGCGGGAGACGATTTTTAAAGTGGCGATCTTTGAGAATGGCTACAGCCTCTTTATATCCGGTTACATACCAGCCTGGATATTTAAATAAAGTCCCCTTATACATAGGATGATTGGCGCGTAGCTTCTCGTAAATTGGATAAGGATTGCTGAAAATCTCATGAGAAGAAAATGAAATCGGCATTGGTTTCAGAGCTTTTAGCTGTTGTTGTGAATCATTTATCATGTTGTGCCTCCCTAACTTTATTTTTAACGTATTCATTGAATTGTTGTAACGCTCTCTTTCTTCCATTGAATGAAAATTGGCTGTTTTTCTAGATAGTGTATATAGGAATTCAAATCGTTTGAGCAATCAACAAAGAAGATGCGGCAGCCCCGTTCATCTCCATATTCTTTTAGTTTTGTAATTCGCTGATAGCCTAGCTTTTTACTTGCCACGTAACCGGTTATATATTCAGGATCATCCGACCAACATAACTCTGCGACAGTCGCTGGATGTTCATTCACTTTTGTTGCAAGCACAAGCGCCTCTTTTACTCTAGAATGAGCAGGAACCTCATAGTATTTCGCCCATTTTTCAAAATCAGTGTTCAGCCAGTCCATTCTGGAAACACGTACGCCTTGTTCATTTCTTTGATCAATCCGTTCACCTGAACGGCTGTTAATCAATATCGCCCCTCTGATTCCTGAATATTCAGTCATATGTTTGTACGCTTTCTCAATGACCTGTTTTTCGATACCGCACTTCTCTAAAAGCTTCCATGACAATGCTTGTCCCATTTCTGCTGATTCTACTTTGTTCGTCTTAATTTCTAATGGCTTAATTCGCCTAATAGGTTCATCGATAAGCTCAAACTGGATCTGCATAAAATCTGGGCATCCCCTTGAATGAGTTAATCCCTTCTCTAATAAAGTGTTCACTGCATGTGTTATATTGCAGTAGGTTGAAAGTAGTTCTCCACCGGATATGTGTTTTCCGCCCTGTTCATGGGAACCATTCTTGGCAGCTCTCATTCTAACACTGTAGTACTTTTCCTCTTTCATATGCTCGATCCTCCCATCCGGTCAATCAAATATCCATCAATTTTTAGAATTGCTGAAAAGCTAAACCTCTAGAAACAAGAGATTTGAAGTAATTCTCCCTTAACAGATCTACATGCTTCGCAACTACTTTAGCGATCCAGTAAATTTATAGAATGTTCAGTTTGAAATATACACTTTTATTTGTTAACTTATATTAAAAATAAGTTAACAAATAAATCGTAAAAGTGTCAACCTTTTTTTCCTTCAGTTGAAGCAATATATATTGATAGACACACAGAGTTCAATTGTTCATTCTTCTTGTATCTCAAATTCTTCAAACATATGTGACAAAGCCTCATCCCCTGACTATATGACATCAAAATTAAAGAGCCTTTCGAAAGAAAGGCTCTTCATTTCATCGTTCGCTGTTATCATTTCTGTGCAGTTAAAAAATATATTTTCCTTTTTACCCCACTCCAACCCGCATTCCACCGTTCGCTGTTAAAATAAAGCCTTTCCTTTTCTCCCGCTTTTTGCCCATTTTTCTTCAAAATCACAATTTTTCTCACGCTTTTTTTCACCTTTTTGTTCGAGTTAAAATAAAGTTTTTCTTTCCCGCTTTTTTCACATTTGTTGATAGGTCAAGCTTTTCGGGCTTTTTTTCACGTTTTTTTGGAAAATCTTTATTTTCACTGGTTGAGCAAAATGAAAATGTTTATTTTAACAGGGAAAAAGATTATTTTGTTAGGTCAATTTCAAAGTTAACACTGCGACATTCTCCACATGCGCCGTATGCGGAAACATGTCTACTGGTTGAATGTAGTTAACTTGATAGGCTTTAGATAATTGCTGTACGTCTTTTGCAAGTGTGGATGGGTTGCAGGAGACGTACACGACTTTTTTCGGCTTTACTTGCAGAATGGTACGGAGCAGCTTGTCATCACATCCGGTACGTGGCGGATCGACGATAATGACGTCTGGCTTCCATCCTTCTTTAACCCACTTCGGCAGCCATTTTTCTGCGGGGCCTGTTACATATGTCGCGTGATCAAAACCGTGATCAGCAGCATTTTTGCGCGCATCGATAATCGATTCTTCAATTGTATCCATTCCGCGGATTTCTTTTGCATCTTTTGCAAGCCACAGTCCAATCGTTCCGACTCCGCAGTACGCATCGACGATTTTTTCATTTCCTGTTAGCGCTGCGCCTTTTTTGACTTCGTCATATAATTTCACCGTTTGAATAGGATTTAATTGAAAGAATGCACGTGCTGACAGCTCAAAGGAAATATCGCCTAATGTTTCTTGAATAACTGATTTCCCTGCTAGCGTAAAGGTTTCATCTCCGAAAATTAACGATGTTTTTTGGCCGTTGATGTTTTGAACAATTGATTTCACTTCTGGCAAACGGCGTTTGATTTCCGCAATTAACAGCTCTTTGCGGGGAATTTCCTTTTTCGTTGTAATTAATACAAGCTGCACCTCACCTGTTTCAAACCCTACACGCGATACAATTGTACGAATTAAGCCGCTGCGCTTTTTTTCATTGTAAATAGGGATTTTTAAATCTTGTAAAATGACTTTCATCACTTTGGTTACACGACTCGTGGCTGTGTGCTGGATCGGACAGTTTTCAATGTCAATAAGACGATGAGAATTAAGCCCGTAAAGACCTGCAATTACACGCTGCTTGTCCATTCCGACTTGGAATTGGGACTTGTTGCGGTAGAGCCATGGTTCATCCATGCCAATCGTTTCGTTTATTTTTTGGTCAATGTTTTTTAATGAACTATGCCGGTCAAACGCTTGAAGCACGATATCTCGTTTTGCATCAAGCTGCCCTTCATACGATAAATGCTGAAGCTGACAGCCGCCGCACTGCTCATAGATCGGACATCGAGCTTGTACACGCTGAGGCGATTTTTTGCGAATTCGCTTTATTTTTCCTTCTGCAAAATTACGCTGAACATTCGTTGCTTCTACTACTACTTCTTCATTCGGCAGCGCACCAGGAACAAATACAACTTGTCGTTTGAAATAGCCGACGCCCTCTCCGTTAATTCCAAGCCGCTTAATCGTTAACGGAAATGTTTGTCCTTTCTGGATTTTCATCTCTGGCTTTTGTTTATTCATATCAACAACTCCGATTATCTATTTCATTTAGCTTTCTCTATTTATTCACTTTTTTACTCTTCTTAAAACAGACTTATCCTTTTTTAACTCCATTTATAGAGCCAACGCATATTATAACATTTTCCACATAAAAAAACCGACAAGGATTCTTGCCGATTTTTAACGGAAATTTGTTGGTGACACCTTATTTTCAGATTGCTTTTTGTTCAGCGGCACGACTTTTTCTCGTTCCAATACTAACTCATCAATGCTTTTAAATTCATATCCTTCTTTCTGTAAATCGCGAATCGCTCTATCAAGTGCTTCGGCATTATCTTTTGAGACGGTATGAAGCAATAAAATGGCTCCTGGGTGAATTTGCGCCATAATATTATCATATGAATAGCGCCAGCCCTTTTGAGCATTCGTCATCCAATCGACAAAAGCCAGTGACCAAAAAACGTTGATATAACCAGCTTTTTTCGATAACGCCAGCGTTCGTTCACTAAATACGCCACGCGGTGAACGAAGATATTTCATATCATCTTGACCAGTAATTTCTTCGTATTTGTCTTCTACCTTTTGTAATTCTTCTTGAAAGCGCTTGTCGCTGACTTGTGTTAAATCTGGATGATGCCATGAATGATTTCCGACAATATGACCTTCTTTCACCATTCGCCTAATCAGCTTCGGCTGATCTTTTAAATAATGACCCGTTACGAAAAATGTAGCTGGAACATGCCGTTTTTTAAGCACATCCAGTACATTTTCTGTGTAGCCATTTTCGTATCCATTATCAAACGTTAAGTAAATCTCTTTCTTTTTCGTATCTCCAAGGTAAAACGCTCCGTATTTGTTCAGCAGCTTTTCATGGGCTTCACCGGCATCTGCCGGCTTGTGGTTCTTGCTTTTTTGAAACCCCCAGCTAATCGGTTTATTCGAATACGTTTCGGCTTGTATTGACATGCTAGGTGTGGCCGTCAGTAACATAAAAAGAAGGAAAAGGATGAATCGGCGCATAACAGGCTCCTTTCCGAAGTCATTTTATGCTTAGTATTCACCCTGTTCCCTTCCTCATGCACGTTACTTTTTACCATTGTTTATAGGTTGTTTTTACACCTGAAGTTTAGTTGAAAATCGGCTCTTTAAATTGTGCTAGCTTTTCAAGTGAAGATTTATCGACATCAGCATGCAAACTGTTTCCGTGCGAATCCATCGTCACAACCGCTGTAAATCCTTCTACTTTTAAATGCCACATTGCTTCTGGAATCCCGAACTGCATTAAGTCAACGCCTTCTACACTCTTAATACAGTCTGCATAATACTGCGCGGCTCCGCCGATTGCATTTAAGTATACACCGCCGTGCTCTTTTAAGGCAGCTAATGTTTTAGGCCCCATACCGCCTTTTCCAATGACTGCTCGGATGCCAAATTTCTTCATAATGTCGCCTTGATAAGGCTCTTCACGAATACTTGTTGTTGGGCCTGCTGCAGCGACATGCCATTTTCCATCCTCATCTTTTAACATAACAGGTCCGCAGTGGTAAATAATTTGACCGTTTAAATCAATCGGTGCATCATTTGTTGTTAAATGTTTGTGAATGGCATCACGGCCTGTATACATCATGCCGTTGATTGTTACAACATCTCCAACTTTCAGCTCGCGAATTTGTTCTTCTGTAATCGGCGCTTGTAATACAACTTCTCTTGTTTTATCTGCTACTTTATCTTCTGCTTGCTCGTTAAAATCAATTTCCTTCCCTTCTTGATACAGCCATCCCTTTACATTTCCTGTCGCCGCGTCGATGGTAATCCCTAGACGGCGATACGCCCAACAGTTGTACGCCACAGATACAAAGAAGCTGGCAGGAATACGGTTAATAACACCGATTTTACAGCCGAGCAATGTTGTTTCTCCGCCAAATCCCATTGTGCCAATTCCAAGCTTATTAGCGTTTTCCATTACATACTCTTCTAATTGCTTTAATTGTTCATTTTCATTTTCATCGTCTAAGCTGCGGAACAATTGCTCTTTTGCCAATTCATAACCAGTAGTTCGGTCACCGCCGATTCCTACGCCGATTACTCCTGCGCTACAGCCTTGTCCTTGTGCTTGATAGACAGAATGCATGATGCATTTGCGAATACCATCTAAATCGCGCCCCGCACGGCCGATTCCTTCTAACTCGCATGGCAAACTGTATTGAATGTTTTTATTTTCACAGCCGCCGCCTTTTAAAATCAAACGAGCGTCAATATAATCTTTTTCCCACTGTTCAAACTTAATGACAGGTGTTCCTGCTCCTAGGTTATTTCCGCTGTTATCACCTGTTAAAGAGTCAACCGAGTTAGGACGAAGCTTTCCATGTTTAGTCGCTTCTTCAATTGCCCAGTAAATCGCTTTTTTGATTTCTAATTGATTGACGCCAATTGGTGTTTTAATTTTAAATGTCGGCATTCCTGTATCTTGACAAATAGGTGATACATTTTCATCCGCCATTTTAATATTATTTGTAATCGTTGCTAAAGACATCGCAGCACGTGTACCTGCGTTTTCACGCGCTTTTGCTGCTGCGATGGCGCGACGAACATCTTTTGGTAATTTTGTGGATGTCTCAACAATTAAATCGTACATGCTTTGTTTTAAAGCTTCAATCATTTGTTATTCCTCCCGTATCCCCTTAATCGATGTAAGCGTATTTATTTTTTTGAAGGATGATAAGAACTTTAAGAGTGGCTTTACAGCTACACAGTTAAAGTTTCGTTCTGTTCCCTCTCTCGTCATTATTATACTCCTTTGAATTTTATTCTGAAAGGGTTTTTACATCTAGTTTTGGTTATGAATAACGATCAACGTCACAAAAAAAATGCGAAGTAATGAGTGGCTGATTTGCGCACTCTTACTCCGCATTTATACTGCTATCTCAATTATGAATCGAAAATCGAACCTTATCCCTTCCTAGTGCTCTTGATTCTTATTTTCCATCTTTTTTAAACTGTTCACACTTTATTTCTAAATCATCAATCATGCTAATCAATCGGTCAATATCTTCTAATTCTGTTGTTTCAGGTTCAATGGAATCTAGTACTTCCAAAAACATGCTTAAACGATCTTTTAAGTAACGTACTTGTGAATCTTTATCTCTTACCGCGTTTCCCATGGGTATGCACCTTCTCATCATAAATTTTTAAAACATTGTATTGTTTGCTTCAAGTGTAACCACTTAAGTCTAATGATTAAAGCCGTTTTCTTTTATCGTAACGAATGATTTCATATTTGACAACTCCAAGAAATAAAATTCATAATAGTCACTAGTGTCCTGTTTTAGACTAGGTATCATTTTCAATGAAAATAAAGGAGTTTGTTATGGCAACTTTACAAAAAATAACACCGTCTTATGATCCGTGGGAAGCATATTTAGATATAAAGCAATACGGAAAACCATCCTTAACAAATGTCGAGTTTACAACGACTACACTTTGCAATATGCGATGTGAGCATTGTGCAGTCGGCTACACTCTGCAGCCAAAAGATCCAAATGCGCTCCCTCTTGATTTAATTTTAAAACGACTTGATGAAGTCCCTACGCTGCGTGCATTGAGTATTACAGGCGGAGAGCCTATGATGTCTTTATCTTCTGTAAAGAATTATGTGCTCCCTCTTTTAAAGTATGCACATGAACGCGGTGTACGTACGCAAATTAATTCGAATTTAACATTAGACTTAGCTCGTTATGAACAAATCATTCCATACCTTGACGTCTTGCACATTTCACACAACTGGGGGACGATGGATGATTTTGTAGAAGCAGGCTTTGCAATGATGGAACGAAAACCTACTTACGAACAACGCGCGAAATATTTTGACCGTATGATCGAAAACAGCCGCGCCCTTGTAAAAGCAGGTGTGACCGTTTCAGCAGAAACGATGTTAAATAAACGCACGCTTCCTCATATCGAAAAAATCCATCGTCAAATCGTTGATGAAATGCTATGTCAGCGTCATGAAGTGCATCCTATGTATCCAAGTGACTTTGCGAGCGCCTTAGAGACGCTTTCTCTAGCAGAGATGCGTGAGGCTATTCATCGCTTGCTAGACATTCGAGATGAAAATGTCTGGATGCTGTTCGGGACTTTGCCTTTTTACGCATGTAACGACAACGAAGAAGATCTTTCTTTATTGAACCGGCTTTATACAAGTAAAAACGTAACGGTACGAAATGATCCAGACGGCCGCTCTCGCTTAAATGTAAATATTTTTGATGGGAACATTATCGTGACTGATTTTGGAGATACACCGCCTTTAGGCAATATTCAGCACACACCTTTACAAGATGCCTTTGACACATGGCAACTTTCTTCTATCTCAAAAGAATTAAGCTGTCATTGTTCTGCCGTTTCTTGCTTGGGACCAAATATTTTAGTGAAAAACAGCTACTACCAAGATACTGACTTCTCTACTCGCCAAGCGCGATTGACAAAATAAAAGAGAGATTCCATGATGGAATCTCTCTTTTTAACGTGGCTGATCATAAGCTCCAAAGCTTAATGACACATAGTCTTGTACAGGAATCCATGCTCCAATTCCTTGTGAAGTTACATTTTTCACCGTGATCATTCGCTTGCTTCCTTTGATTGTTAAGTACACTTCTCCGTACGTT
The DNA here is from genome assembly GCA_008180335.1 of Priestia megaterium. Taxonomy (GTDB): domain Bacteria; phylum Bacillota; class Bacilli; order Bacillales; family Bacillaceae_H; genus Priestia; species Priestia megaterium_B. The sequence goes on along the minus strand of VTEF01000006.1, from coordinate 101,341 downwards.
ACTTTTCCCTTTTCACTAACGGCTGGGGTGTATGCATAGAGGTACCCTACTTTTTTAGGTGCTACGTTGTATACTTGATCTTTTTTCGTTCCTGCTCCAATAAGAGTCTGAAATGACAGTGCTAAATTTGTTTTTTTAGCTGCTTTTAGCAGCATCATTTGCTTTACATGTTCTGGCTGAGGGATTTTAGCTGTCAATCCACCTTTTACTTGACTTTGTGCTTCTTGATTATATTTCATTTGATACGGGCTTTTTCCTGTACGGTTGTCATAATGATTCGTATTTATCTTTTGATATTGCCAGTTAATATTCGTAGCTGCTGATTCATAATTCAGCGGCCATTCTCCTAAATAAACCGTTGCCCGAAATCCAATTGCCCACGGAGTTTTTGAAATCGATGTTTCATTTAAAATTCGAATTAAATCCGGGTTTTCAATTTTAACATTTGATGTGTTTAATAATTCTTGGGATAGTTCACTTGGCTGTAAATACGGCGTGTCTTGACTTGAATTTGGATACGTGTTTTCCTTTGAAATATTTAATGCAGAGCTTGGGATGTTCGTAGCAGGTGTTCTTGTTTCCTTCTTCTCAGCAGCTAGTGTATTTAAACATGTAAAAGAGAGAAACATCGTCAATGTCATGATTCCTAATTTGCGCAACATATAGGAACTCCTTTCAAAATCATTAATAAATGCACGCATAGTTTTTTCAAAAATAAAAGAATTTATCCTGTTTCCAAAAAGGGAAATATAACCAAAAAGAACCAAGCATTCCACTTGAATGCTTGGTTCTTAAGTTAAATTAAATAAAAGCCCATCCCCATAATTACATAAGCTCCTAATAAAATGGCTCCTTCAAACCAGTTTGTATCTCCATCATTCGAAATAGCAACAGTGACAAATACAGCTGTGATCATGGAAACAAGCTCTGGCCATGTAAATACAAGCGGCATTTGTATTTCAAACAATAACGAAATCAAGACAAGAACAGGAGCAACAAACATGGCAACTTGCAATGTAGATCCGACCGCAATTTCAACTGCGACGCCCATTTTATTTTTAGCTGCCATAATAATTGCTGACGCATGTTCTGCTGCATTTCCGACAATGGCAACAATAATAACCCCGATAAACAGCTCGCTCCATCCAAATTTCACAGCCACTGTTTCAATCGTATGAACAAGACTTTCTGCCACATAAGCAACCGCTACTGTTGCTACTAACAGGATCATAATGGCTTTCCATTTTGACCATTCCGGCTCTTCATGTTCTTCCACTTCTTCACTTTTATGCTGATACACGCCTCGATGGGTAACGAGCTTAAAGAAAAGAGCTGCTAAGTATAGAAAAATTAAAATAATTGAAACGCCAATACTTAAAGCCATCGTTTTTTGGTCGTTCATCCCTTGAGTGAATACTTCCGGAATAACAAAAGCGACAATAACAGCAAAAATTAATAAGCCAGAGTTGTGACGAGCGTCGTATACATTAAATTCTTGACGCTTAAACTTTAAACCACCTACAAAGAATGACAAGCCGCCTACGAGTAATAAATTCCCTAGAACAGAGCCTGCCAGAGAGGCTAATACTACGCCGATTAATCCCTCTTTTAACGCAAAAATAGAGATAATCAATTCTACTGCATTTCCAAAAGTTGCGTTTAATAATCCACCAATACGCGGCCCGGCTACAACAGCTAAGCTCTCTGTCGCTCTTCCCATGTATGCCGCCAATGCTACGATTGTTAAGCAAAAAATAAGAAACATAAGAACTTGGGACCAATGAAAAAGATTTCCAATGACTGATAACGGCAAACCTAGAAGAACGATAAAGAAGAAAATTCGATTAAACATCTGCACACCTACCTTTTTATGTAAATCATTATTTATCATACCATCTATTGCTAATCTTTATATAGAGTAAGCTAATATTAGTATTTTTATCCTGTTTTTAAATGATTTAAACTTTTTCATTCCCTGCATCATTTTATGTTTAAAAAATGCTCAAACCAGCAAGATTAAAAAAGAATCGAAAAAGGAGTTGAGTATATGTCAGACGATGTAAAGCAAAAAATATTATCCGTTTTAAGTAATTATAAAATCGGAACACTGGCAACGATTCAGAACAATAAACCTTACTCTCGCTTTATGATGTTCTCGAATGAAGACCTTATTTTGTATACAGCCACTAATAAAAATACTCATAAAGTTGAAGACATCAAAAAGAATTCCCATGTACATGTCCTGTTAGGCTATGACAGCCAAGGGTGGAATGAGCCTTACGTGGAGATTGAAGCAAAAGCAAAGGTGGAAGAAAATAAACAGTTAAAAGATAAATTTTGGAATGATCATTTAAAGGAATGGATCAGCAGCACAGATGACCCTAACTATGTACTCCTGCAGCTAACGCCAGAATACATTCGATATTTCGAAAAAGCGGGCAGCACACCACAAGAGCTATAAAAGGATGGACGTATTCGTCCATCTTTTTATAGCTCTCTTACATAAGCTCAAATGTTTCTGTTACATCGATGCTGCTTGCAACAGACTGCAGCATCGAACAATTTTTGCGCGCTAATTCAATTGATTTTTCAATTTTTTCTCTTGGTAAATGTTCTCCGCTAATTTTATAGTGCAAATGAATCCTTTCAATGCGATTCGCCTCTTTTTCGTTTCGGGTTACTTGTGCTGTAATCGAAATATCTGTAATCTCAATGCGTTTCTTTTTTAAAATTTGACGTAAAACCCCTCCGCTGCATACAGCGATGGAAGAGACCATTAACTGATACGGGCGAAATCCATATTCATCATCCCCAGCTACTTGTAGTTCCCCGTAAGGCAATTGTGTCGCAAAACCAACATCTTTCATTTTAAATTCCACTTTTTATGCCTCCGTTTTTATCTTTGTTTATAGCACGATAACTGCTTGTTCTCAAGCTTTACATCTTGTCATTTCTATTTTTGTCTTATAGGATTATGAATGGATGAGTAAATTTATTATTACAGAAAAATGAGGTTTATCGATATGAAAATCAGCTTAACTACCCGCTTTTGGATTCTCGTTAGCCTAGTTGCAATCTCTGGTTTCAGCCAAGGGATGTTGCTTCCATTAATTGCAATTATTTTTGAACAGGATGGTGTGTCTTCTACCTTAAACGGATTGAATGCAGCCGGACTATATATTGGTATTTTATTAATTTCTCCTTTTATGGAAGCGCCTCTCAGAAAATATGGCTATAAACCTGTTATTTTAGTAGGCGGGCTATTCGTCATTATTGCTCTTTCATTATTTCCGCTTTGGAAATCTGTCGTTTTTTGGTTTATCCTTCGATTGATTATTGGAATAGGCGATCACGCTTTACATTTTGCGACGCAAACATGGATTACTTCCTTTTCACCAAAGGAGAGTCGCGGCCGTAACATTTCACTTTACGGATTATCCTTCGGAATTGGATTTGCCATCGGCCCTTTAATGGCTAACCTTGTTAAAATTAATGAAGCATTGCCCTTTATTCTTTCAGCGATTTTATGTCTGATTACGTGGGGGTTTTTATTTTTTCTTCAAAATGAGTTTCCAGAGCAAGATGTTGCAGTCAATTCATTGCCGGAAACAATGAAGCGATTTTCTCAAGCCATTAAATATGGATGGATCGCATTCTTGTCTCCTTTCGGATATGGTTTTTTAGAATCTTCGCTTAATGGAAGCTTCCCGATTTATGGATTACGGATTGGCCTTAATATTGAATTCATTTCGCTCTTATTAACCACCTTTGCAGTTGGGGGCATTGTTTTTCAGCTGCCGCTCGGGATACTCAGTGACAAATATGGCCGAAGATACGTGCTCAGCTATATTTTATCTATCGGTGCTCTCGCTTTTTTCACCGCTAGCCTGCTTGAACACACCATGATTCCGCTTTTAATGTGCTTGTTCATTGCTGGAATGGTGGTCGGTTCAACTTTTAGTTTAGGAATTAGCTATATGACCGATTTAATGCCTAGCCGCTTATTGCCTGCTGGTAACTTGCTATGCGGAATTTCGTTTAGTCTTGGCAGTTTAGCGGGCCCTTATGCCGGTGGCATTTTTATTCAGCTTTTTTCACATGCAAGCTTTTTTCACATTATCAGTTCTATGCTTTTTGTTATTTTTTTACTAGTGATTGTATTTGGGTCGAAATCGCCTCTTTATCAAAAAACGAGTGAGAACATGTAGTTCTCACTCGTTTTTTTAATCTTTTTTTCAAATCTTCCTCTAGAAATGAAATCAGTTTCCGCCTTTACCACTCACAGAGACTGCTCATCATTTTAAACCTTTAAATCATTATGCTGCAGTTGTGACTTTTCGATTTGAATGGTCGTATGTTCAATTCCACAATAGTCTCGGACAAGATTAATAGCAAGCTGCAAAATTTGCTGACAATCTTGTTCATCATCAACACGTATATGACAGCTGAATGAATTTAAACCAGAGGTAATCGTCCAGATGTGTAAATCATGAACATCCTTAACACCTTCAATTTGTTCTAATAAAGCTTTTATCTCTTCTTTTTTAATATGGTCTGGTGCGCCTTCCATTAAAATATGGACACTATATTTAAGTACACCCCAAGCGCTTTTTAAAATGAGAATCGATACAATCACTGAAATGATTGGATCTGCAATATACCAATTGAATAAGAACATTAATAATCCTGCAAGCAATGCACCGACTGAACCTAACGCATCACCTAATATATGCAGGTAGGCACTTCGAAGATTGACGTTTCCCTTTACATCCCCTTTTCTCATTAAAGACCATGCACTTACTAAGTTAGCACCTAAGCCTACAGCTGCAATTATCATCATTGTTCCACTAGCGACACTTTGCGGATTTAGCAATCGTTCATACGCTTCATAGATAATGAACCCTGCGATAATAAATAGTGTAAGGCCGTTAAATAAAGCAGCCAGCACTTCAAAGCGGTAATAACCATATGTTTTTTCTGAAGAAGCAGAACGATTAGCAAACCAAATCGCTACTAAACTAAGCGCTAATGAACTTGTATCCGAAAGCATGTGACCACTGTCGGATAAAAGAGCTAAACTATTGGTTAATAGTCCTCCAAGAAATTCAAGAATCATAATACCTGCTGTAATTAATAATGCAATAAGCAACCCTTTTTGATTTCCCTCACGCTGTGTATCAAAATGATGGTGGTGATGATGGTGACCATGCCCGTGGTCGTGATGATGACTCATCTCTCTCCCTCCTTATTTTTTATGCGAACATTCAATATGTTCAATCACTTGATGCAAGATGCCTACTACGTGTTCATCGTCATACGTATAAAAGTACGTATTTCGTTCTCGGCGATATTTGACCAAGCGCAGATGTCTCAAATGGCTTAATTGATGAGAAATCGCTGACTGAGAAATACCAAGCACTTCTGCCATATGTCCTACTGAACATTCTTCTTGAAACAATAAATATAAAATTTTCATTCTCGTTGGATCTGAAATAGCTTTTAAAATTCGTGATGCTTCTTCGACTGTTTCTTCTGCCAAAAATGTATGATCTTCTTTTTTCATTGACTTCGCTCCTCTTTATTGCACTAACTATATGAGCATATGTTCATATTTAAATTTTAAAACAATAAAATCATTTGTCAACTGTTTTAGATTATTTTTTGTCCGGCAGTAGAAATAATGCGAATATTCCGCCTATTTTTTAAAAAAGTGCACACAAAACGATTTTTCTGTTGTATAATAGAATCAAATATAATAAACTGTATTAAAACAGATTGAGAGGAGAATGAAAAATGAGCAGGCAAGAACGTAAAAATATGATCACATTTATTGAAAAAATGAAGGGGTTTGACCGTGAGACATTAATGTATATGACAGATGCAGATGTTGAATATATCTATACCTCTACTTATCAATCATATGAAGAACAATTAGATATGTAACAAACTATATGCATCGTTAACTGAACGACTTGCTTCTGTGCCTAAAGAAATGAAAACCTGTACGGTTTCACCATCCAAAGAACCATTCAGTGAATTTTACTATTTTTATCCATTGTTCCATGTTATACTGATAGTAATTGAAAGCCAAAACAATATTATAGAAATTCTAAACACGCTGCTATCGCTGAGATGGCAGCTTTCGTGCTTTTTTAGGGGTAATGATTGTGATTATTTTTCTCAATTACTAGCTTTTAAGGAGGATTATTATGGAACAAATAGTAGCAAAGAATCAGACAGCAAACCATTCATCTTCTTCTCCTCTTGTGTTCATAAAAACGCATGGCGAACTCACCGCTGCCATACTCAGTGGTGTGCTCATTTTAGCAGGCTGGCTATTTTCAAAACAAGACAGCTCATTTTTGTCAATCTTATTTTTTGTGCTTGCCTATGTAATTGGAGGATTTGCCAAAGCAAAAGAAGGAATTGAAGAAACAATTGAAAACAAAGAGCTTAATGTAGAAATGTTAATGATCTTTGCAGCATTAGGCGCAGCTATGATTGGCTATTGGACAGAAGGTGCTATGCTTATTTTTATTTTTGCATTAAGCGGTGCACTTGAAACCTATACAATGAATAAAAGCAACCGGGAGATTAGCGCCTTGATGGATTTACAGCCACAAGAAGCAACACGCCTTGATGGTGATGAGGAAGAAATCATTTCAATTTCTCAGCTGCAAATCGGCGATCTTCTTCTAGTAAAGCCAGGAGAACGGGTTCCAGCGGATGGTGTTGTTGTATCTGGAGAAACAACGATTGATCAAGCCGCGATTACAGGAGAATCTGTTCCTGTATTAAAACAGGTCGACGATGAAGTATTTGCCGGAACCGTTAATGTCAAAGGCGCTATGACGATAAAAATGACCAAACCAAGCACAGATACATTGTTTCAAAAAATCATTCAGCTTGTCCAAAGTGCGCAGAGTGAAAAATCTCCTTCACAGCTCTTTATTGAACGATTTGAAGGAACGTACGTTAAAATTGTATTATCGGTTGTAGCCGTAATGTTATTTTTGCCTCATTACGCTTTAGGTTGGAGTTGGACGGAAACTTTTTATCGAGCAATGATTTTACTTGTCGTTGCTTCTCCTTGTGCACTTGTCGCATCTATTACTCCGGCTTCTTTATCGGCTATTTCAAATGGTGCACGCAAAGGTATTTTATTTAAAGGTGGTGTGCATTTAGAAAGATTAAGTCATTTAAATGCAATTGCTTTTGATAAAACAGGGACATTAACACAAGGAAAGCCCGAAGTAACAAATGTCGTTGTGCGTAAAGACATGAATGAAAACGACTTTTTAATCAAAATTGCATCGATTGAACGACAATCAAATCACCCTTTAGCTCAATCGATTGTTCAGTTTGTCAAAGAGAAACGAAAGCTGCCTCTTCTGCAGCCTCATTCATTAGAAGATGTTCCCGGATGGGGAGTTATTGGGAGCATTCAAGATGAAACGTGGAAAATCGGCAAAGCTGAATTTGTTAATCAAGAAGAAGCAGACCTGTTTGAAAATGGTATTGCAATGCAGTTCGCTTCTGAAGGAAAAACCATCGTCTACGCACGTGACGACAAGGGAATCATTGGTGTTCTTGCCTTAAAAGACGTTGTTCGCAAAGAAGCTGTTCAAGCCGTAAAGCTTTTAAAAACATTAGGTATCCACACTGTAATGATTACAGGGGACAGTGAAAAGACCGCTGAAGCCATTGCAAAAGAATGTGCCGTTGATGAATACATTTCAGAGTGCTTACCAGAAGCAAAAGTAGAAAAAATTAACCAATTAAAAGAAAAGTTTACAACCGTTTCAATGGTAGGTGATGGAATTAATGATGCTCCTGCTCTTGCTGCTGCTCATGTAGGAATGGCAATGGGCGAAGGAACCGACGTTGCGTTAGAAACAGCAGATGTCGTATTAATGAAAAATGATTTATCAAAGATTGCAGATGCTGTGTCATTATCACGGCGCATGAATGCCGTCGTCAAACAGAATGTCATTTTTTCAATGAGTGTCATTTTCTTGCTCATTTGTTCGAACTTCTTTCAAATACTCGATATGCCTTTTGGAGTCATTGGCCATGAAGGGAGCACCATTCTTGTTATCTTAAATGGATTACGATTGCTAAAAACATAATAAATAGCGCCTCATATTAAATATGGGGCGCTATTTACTATATCGCGTGATCAACGTTCATTAATGGTAACCGTTTTGTCCATTTTGACTATTGCTTGTTTTATGCTTTGGTCGACTTTTTTTATTTTGCTTCGTATTGCTACCGTCTTTTTTTGTATGCTTTGTCACAGTGCAAGCCCCCTTTCTTACACTGTTAGTATGTACATTTACTTGACATACTTTCATACCAATATGTGTCTTACGTATCTCACTTTCGCATTACACTCTTGAATTATTACGCTTTTCATAAAAGATGGCATTGATTTCTCCTCCAATGACAATAATCATTCCAGATAAATAAAGCCATATTAACAGAACGATAATTCCCCCCAAACTGCCGTATGTTGCACTGTAGTTTCCAAAGTTATTGACATAATACGAAAAAACAGACGAAACAAGGGTCCAGCCTACCGTGGCAAATGCTGCTCCTTTAATCACATTGCTCAGCAATAACTTTTTATTTGGAGCAAAATAATAGAGCCCAACAAATACAATAAATAAAATAAGGCCGCTAATGATCCATCTGGACGCTGCCCAAAGCGAAAGAAACTTTTCAGAAAGACCAAATGTCGAAAACAAGTAAAGGCCAATCATATGACCGAATACAGGTAAAAGCAAGGCAACAATAATGACAAAAATCATGGCAAACGTAAGCAATACTGCCATACCGCGCTCAACAAGAAAAGGCCGGTTTTCTTCAACACGATATGCACGATTAAACGCCCTCACAATCGCGTTAATTCCGTTAGAAGCAGACCACATTGTTGCAATGATTCCGAATGATAATAACTTTTCATTATGAGTTCCAATTACATTTTCTAAATTACTTTCAATCATATACATCGCTTGCTCCGGTGCGATGTCTTCGACTAAATCGAGCAAATCAGGAGCTTGGATTGGCAAAAACCCAATTAACGTAATTAAAAAAATTAAAAAAGGAAAAAGAGAAAGCAACAAATAATAAGCTAATTCTGCAGACAAACTGGGTAATTCATCATTATGAATGCGCACGGTTAATTCTTTTAAAAAGGAAATAATGTTGCTTTTTCTAGATTCGGTCATATGTTCACCTCTCGATTATTTCTGCTCATCATGACCATGCTTTGGTGAAAATGCCTGCTGTGTGTTTTTTACAGCCTTTACTACTTCGGGTGTTGTTTCTTTTAATTGTTCCACTTTTCCAGCTACAAATGTTACATCTTCAGATACTTGTTCAATCGTAGTGCGAACAGCTTCATACTTTTCTTTTAAAGCCTCTGTCACAATTGATGGATTTTGAATCATGGTTACTGTTTTATCTTTTACTGCTTTACTGCCCCGAACGACAGACTGTCTTGTTTCTTTATCGAACAATGAAATAGCAGCTCCAACTAATGCTCCAATTACTATACCGTCTATTAATTTATTTTTTCGTTGACCCATATTTCCACTCTCCTACTAGATTATGCATGCTTATTTTCATTTTTCTACTTTAGCGATTGTTCCTTTATAATCACTTCTAATAGCTGCTTGCACCCTGCCGTCACCAATTGGTATACTTCATCAAAGTTTCCCGTATAATAAGGATCAGGCACATCTTCTACGTGTAAATGAGGCACGTAATCGAGAAGCCGTTCAATTCGAACAGACCTATTATGTCCAGCTAACCTGCCTAGATTTCCAACGTTTTCAGCATCCATTCCGATGATATAATCAAATTGCTGTAAGTCTTCTCTAATCACTTGCCGAGCCTTCAAGCCTGAAAAATCAATTTCGTTCTCTGTCAAAATTTGCTGCGTTCCTTCATGAGGCGGTTTACCAACATGCCAATTTCCCGTTCCTGCTGAATCTACTTGAATTTGTTCTTCTAGTCCTCTTTCTTTAACAAGATGACGAAATATTGCTTCCGCCATCGGTGAGCGACAAATATTGCCCAAACAAACAAATAATACTTTAACCATAGTGTCGACTCCTTTCTCCTATTACAAACATTATATACAAGCCTTTTGAAGGAAGAAAAGCCTTGTTTTTAATGAAAGAATTCAAGACGACGATGTTCTCTTAAAAAAAACATGTTACAATGAGAAAAAAGATCGGAAGGATGAATAACTTGGAACTATCAGTAAATTCACCAGAAAACATTAAATTCATGATTGATAGCATTAGTGAAAAACTTCGCATGTTAAACATTGGCGCAATTAAAGCAGAAGCTTTTGATGAAGAAATGTACGAAGATTTAAAATATTTATACGAGATGGTAATGCGCAAAGATTCATTTAGTCCAAGTGAAATGCAAGCCATTGCTGAAGAGCTAGGCGCTTTGCGTAAACAAGCTTAACAAAAAGAGTCTCTTCCCCGTCAATGCTCTCCTTAGCCATTGACGGTTTTTTATCTCCTTGTTTGCCTCTAGTCTAATATGGGCTAAATTTTCCCTTATCACCTTAAATATTCACAAAAATCTTTCTTTTTATAGAGAATTGACGAAAGTATGAAATGACTATAAAATGTATCGCAATACCTTTAAATCAAAACTCGTATAGTCTTGGTAATATGGTCCAAGAGTTTCTACCGAACTACCGTAAATAGTTGGACTACGAAAGTTGAACATTTCTTATACTTCTTCTGTCTTTTCTAAGATGTTCTGCTCTTCTTAGTCCTTCATTGTTAAACAATGAGAGGAGACAAATCCATGTCAAAAACTTCACTAAAAAAACAGCTTGCTGTTGCAAATAAACGAATACCCGCTGATTTGGTTATTAAAAATGGGAAAATTATCGATGTGTTTACTTTAACAATTATTGAAACTGATGTCGCAGTAGCTGACGGTTTCATTGTCGGAATCGGCCAATACGAAGGACATCATGTCATTGATGCAAAAGGGAAATATATTTCGCCTACATTCATTGATGGACACGTTCATATTGAGTCTTCTATGGTGACTCCTCAAGAATTTTCGAAACTTCTCGTACCAAGAGGTGTCACAACGGTTATCACAGACCCGCATGAAATTGCGAACGTCTCTGGAACAAAAGGAATCGAATTTATGCTCAAAGATTCAGAAAACATTCCATTAGATGTCTTTGTTAATTTGCCTTCAAGCGTACCTGCAACTCCATTTGAAAGTTCCGGTGCCATCTTAAAAGCGGCTGATTTACAGCCTTTCTTTTCACACCCTCGTGTCATTGGTTTAGCTGAAGTCATGGACTTTCCAGCCGTGCGAGATGGTGATGACGATATGTTAGCAAAACTAGAAGCAGCAACAAATGCCTCTACCGTTATTGACGGCCATGGTTCTGGCTTAGATGAAACAGGCGTTAATATCTATCGTACAGCTCATATTTCGACAGATCATGAGTGCGTGACAGCTAAAGAAGCCATCGAACGCATTCAGCGAGGAATGTATGTACTCATTCGTGAAGGTTCTGTTGCGAAAGATTTAAAACAATTATTACCGGCAGTAAATGAACAAAATGTCCGCCGCTTCTTATTCTGTACAGATGATAAGCATCTAGATGACTTAGTAACAGAAGGTTCTGTTGATCATAACGTGCGCCTTGCAATTGAGCTAGGGCTAAACCCATTAATGGCAATTCAAATGGCTTCTTTAAATGCAGCAGAATGTTATCGCCTCCCTAACCAAGGAGCAATCGCACCTGGCTATAAAGCAGACTTTATGCTGATTGAGGATCTCGCAAATTTATCAGCTTCATCTGTATATAAAAATGGGCGTCTCGTCGCTGAACACGGGTACATGGTAGAAGCAGAAACAAAGTCTAGTAACGTTCCCGCAGCCTTAATGAATTCTGTTCGAACTCAATTATGTACAGCCGATGACTTGGCTATTTCATTGCATTCACCAAAAGCGAATATTATTGAGATTATTCCTAATAGTTTAATTACAAATCATATTGTGGAAGAAGTAACAATTAAAAACGATGCATTCGAGCCATCAGTTGAGAGAGATCAATTGAAGTTAGTTGTAGCCGAACGACATCATAAAACAGGAAATATCGGCCTTGGTATTGTCAAAGGATTTCAATTAAAAGAAGGTGCCATCGCTACGACTATTGCGCATGATTCACATAACATCGTGGCAGTGGGCACAAATGATGCTGATTTACTAAAAGCTATTCAAGGAATAGAGGAAATTGGCGGAGGTATTGTAATCGTAAAAGATGAACAAATCATAGGATCCCTTCCGTTGCCGATTGGTGGATTAATGTCTCCACAGCCTTATAAAGCAGTAAATCAAGCGCTTCAAGTTTTACATGAATCATTACATGGCCTTAAGATTAACACAACATTTAATCTATTGTTAACCTTATCATTTTTAAGCTTACCTGTTATTCCGTGTTTAAAGCTTACTGACAAAGGACTATTTGATGTGAAACAATTTAAGCATATTGCGGTGCAAGCATAATCCCTATTACTAATACAATAAAGCTCTCTCTAAATTTAGAGAGAGCTTTATTTATAACTACGTGAAGAAGCAGGTTTAGCTTTACGACTTTTATAATGACGATACCCTTCTTTTAAAAGAATCGGGAAAATCGCTACTATTATTTTTTTAATAACTCGTCTCATTTTCCACCACCCCTTCACTTGTGTATTTCTATACCTTTACTATACCCTATTTCGGTTCATACAAACGTAAAAAGAGAGTGAGTAGAACCTTGTTCTACTCACTCTCTTTTCTTTAACATCTCGTTCTCATCTCATGATTATTTTGAAATAAACATTTGAGTCCAGTACGTTGAATCTCCTTCAACAAATCCTACTCCAATATGTGTAAAGTTAGGATTTAAGATGTTTTTACGGTGACCATCACTATTCATCCAGCCATTCATTACTTCTTCAGGCGTTTTTTGTCCTTTGGCAATATTTTCACCCGCAGCTGTATATTTGATACCGAATTGTTTCATCATATCAAATGGAGAACCATATGTTGGTGAATTATGGTCAAAATAACCTTTGTCCATCATGTCTTTGGACTTCGTGCGTGCTACATCACTTAACTCTTTATCAAGTGTAAGCGGTTTTAGTCCTTGCTTTTGACGCTCTTGGTTTACTAATTCTGCTACTTGCTGTTCAAATTCACTTACATCTTTAGCTTCTGCTGTTTTCTCTGCTTGCTGTGGCTTAGCTTCTGCTTGTGGTGCTTGAGCTTGTTGCTTTGGAGCTTGAGCTTGTGCAGATGGTTGTTGAATTTGAATATTGTATTTCTTTAGTAATTCATTTAAATTTATATGTTGTGCTGCTTGAGCATCTTTAATGTTAATTTGTTTTGGTACATTGCAACCAGGTGCAGCTGCACTTGCTTGTCCTGCTGTCAATAACCCTAATGATACGGCACCTGCGATTGTAGCAATACGGAACTTCTTATTCATGTTGTAAATTCCTCCTTGTTTTATATCAATCTGTTTGGTAGAAAGCTACGCTCCAGAGTTAAATCTGCTAATCTCGCGTTGCACATTCATTGTTGCATGAACTCTAACAATCTATCAACCCATTCAAGGCTTCCAAAATTAGTCATTATTAAATGTATTTCTTTCCAGCGCTGTAACCATTGATCTGACAGTATTTCTAGCATCCTATTCATTTTTAATTGTTTAGCAGTAATATAATTGTAAAACTAGCGTTACAAACGTTACATCAAAAACTCTCATAAATATAGGAAACCAATCCTTTTCTATCCTTTTTACAACCTTTCCTGCACATGTTTCCGCTCTTACTGATCGTTTTGTGATATGATTAATCATAAAAATAATGTTGTAAATGAAAAAGATCAAAACGGAGAATAATTGCCATGTGGAATAATAAAAATGTTTGGATTTTATTAGGAGGAGAATTAATTGCAGGCCTCGGGCTATGGATGGGCATAATCGGAAACTTAGAATTCATGCAAGATAAAATACCTTCTGATTTTATAAAGTCATTAATCTTAGCTGCAGGGCTAGTCGTCGGAATCGCTGTAGGGCCTTTAGCAGGAAAAATCACGGATCATTCCAATAAAAAAACCGTTATGTTGATGGCTGGACTTCTTCGAACGGTAAGTGTGCTTTTTATGCTACTAGCCATTCACACAGGCTCAGTATGGTGGATGATTGTCTTTTTGATGCTAATTCAAATTGCAGCGGCATTCTACTTTCCAGCTCTTCAAGCCACTCTGCCGCTTATCGTAAATGAAAAAGACTTACTGCAGCTTAATGGCGTTCATATGAACGTCTCAACTCTTGCAAGGATACTAGGAACAGCGATTGCGGGTGCCCTTTTAGTTGTCATGCCGTTGTCTATACTCTACATCGCGTCCTTGCTTGCTTATTTAGGCTTATTTATTCTTACTTTCTTTTTAACGATTGATGAAGAAAAAGAAAGCAAAACAGCAAAGGATACATCTTTCGTAAAAAATGGTTTTAAAGATGTATTCCCGGTCATTAAAAATGTGCCGCTTGTCTTTATAACTTTAATCATGATTTTAATTCCTCTTTTATTTATTGGAGGGTTTAATTTAGTGGTCATTAATATTAGCGAGCTTCAAGATAACTCAGCTATTAAAGGGTGGATTTACACAGCAGAAGGAATAGCATTCATGATTGGTGCATTTTTCGTAAAACAAATCAATCAAAAGCACGCGCCTGATAAGATTTTGTTTATCTTTGCTTTTCTAATTGGCTTGTCACAACTTTTACTTTATATGGCCAATCTCCCAGCTGTGACAATCTTTGCTTTTATCTTATTTGGCTTTTCTGTAGGCTGCTTCTTTCCTATCGCGGCTACTATTTTTCAAACAAAAGTGCCAAAAGACTATCACGGAAGATTCTTCTCGTTTCGAAACATGCTTGAACGCCTTGTTTTTCAAATTGTCTTACTCATAACAGGGTTTCTTCTCGATGCAATTGGTTTACAATGGATGACTGTGCTATTCGGAATTTTTTCACTTTCAATGACTGGCGCTTTTTATATTTGGTACCGTCAAATTCGCCATCTTCATCAGCTAAAAAAAGAAGCTAGCTAAAAAAGCTTGCAGGAATATTCCTTGCAAGCTTTTTTCATCTCTGTACAATCAAGCTAGCACATTCAATGATTCACGAATGAACGCTGGTAAATCATCTGGCGTACGGCTTGTTACGAGCTGATTTTGACAAACGACCACTTCTTTATCATGAAAGTTTGCACCGGCATTTTTTAAGTCTACTTCAATTGACTTGTATCCTGTTACATCGCGTCCTTTTAGTGTCTCTGATGTAATCAGTAACTGCGGCCCATGGCAAATGGCCATAACAGGCTTATCTGCATCCATAAATGCCTTTGTAAAAGCGACTACACGATCATTTGCTCGTAGAATATCTGGTGAAAAACCGCCGGGTAAAAACAATGCATCATACTCTTCAGGATTAACATCGTCAATGCCTTTTTCAATTGTTAACGTAGTTTCACCTTGTTTTCCTGTTACTTCTTTCCCCTTTTCTACATCAATCGTTGTTAATGTATGTCCCGCTTCTTCGAATGCTTTTGCCGGGTCTGTATATTCCACATCTTCAAATAAATCTGTTACTAATACTGCTACGGTTTTACTCATTTTTTAGCAACTCCTTTATTGAATTTATGCGTTCTATAAAAAATGTACCCTTACCTTTTTTTATTAAACATGCTTTTATCCGAATACTAATCTAAATAGAGTGATATTAGCAGCTTGACCTTTCGGAATATTGCTTCTACTTCTCTTACTAGCGCCTCGAGATGGAAATGGCCTGTTAAGAGCAGAAAAAAAGCTTTGCAAGATGCAAAGCTTTTACCATTTTGTCTTATATTCTTTATAGATTTTCACCACGACAGAGCTCAAAATAAATAGCGCCAGTACATTAGGGAATACCATGAGAGCATTAAATGTATCTGCCAGTTCCCATACAAGCTCCACATCTAGAGTGGATCCTAGTACAATGAAAAGAAGAACGAGTGAACGATAGACGTTAACTGCTTTTTTGCCAAAAAGATAATTCACATTATTTTCGCCAAAGTAATACCAGCCCAAAATCGTTGTAAATGCAAAGAAAAATAAGCAAATCGCAATAAACGGATACCCTAAATCACCTAATCCTCGTGTAAAACTTTCTTGCGTCAATTGAATGCCATTCAATCCTGTCTTATATGATTTTGTCATAATAATGACAAGAGCGGTTAGTGTACAAATAATGACTGTATCGATAATAACAGCGATAATCGCAACTAGACCTTGCTGTGCTGGATGTTCAACCTTTGCAGCTGCATGGGCATGAGGAGTAGATCCCATTCCAGCTTCATTTGAAAACAGCCCTCTTGATACGCCGTAACGAATAGCTTCTTTAATCGTCGCGCCAATTACTCCTCCAGTAGCAGCTGTTGGGTTAAATGCTGCATTAAAAATCAATTGAAACGCCTCTACAATGCCTGAAAAATTTAAAGTGACAATAATTAAACTTCCAACAATATAAAATAGCGCCATAAAAGGCACAACAAATTCAGCAATCTTTGCAATACGTTGAATACCGCCAAAAATAATAAAGCTAATCAAAGCCGCTACAACTACTCCGATCACAATCCGAGGGATATTAAACGTATCGAAAGAGGCAGCTATTGAATTAGATTGAACCATATTTCCAATGAACCCAAGAGCGATAATAATAGAAACAGCGAAAAAGCCGGCTAAAAACTTACTTCCTACGCCTTTTCGAATATAATAAGCAGGCCCTCCAACGATTTGGCCATCCCGCTCTTCTTTATACTTTTGCGCCAGCACTGCTTCTGCAAAAATGGTTGCCATTCCAAAAAATGAACTAACCCACATCCAGAAAATAGCTCCCGGACCACCCATTGCAATCGCGGTTGCTACACCAGCTAAATTACCAGTACCTACTTGAGCAGCAACTGAAGTGGCTAAAGCTTGAAAAGGAGAAATACCACTTGTATTCATTTGATCTTTTTTAAACATTCCGCCGAACGTTTGAATAAATGCTTGTTTCAGCATAGTAATTTGTATAAATCGCAGACGCAATGTATACATAATTCCCACACCTAATAAAAAAGCAATCATAAACGGCCCCCACAAAAAGCCATTTATCTGATTAACAATGCTTGATAAGTTCACTTCTTTTACTCACCTCAATAACGTATTACTAAATCAAAATCTATGTTTTATCTGACGAATTATCCCATCTCTACATTGAATAGAAAATAAAATTACCATTAAATGTCGAAACGTTTAATGAACCGTCACTTATCGTACAACGGATCCATTACGTGATCGCACCATATCCTTTGACCATATTAAGACAAAACTCTTGATTTATTCGACATAGCTAAGTCATTATATCGAAAAAACAGAAAAAGACAAAGTCAGTTTTTAACTGTAAGCACTTTCATTTCATGTGTAAAAAATGCCACTCTCCTTCTCCAGAACAGTGGCACCAAGTTTTTGACCTGAATTTTTTATTTTATCTCAAACTGCTGGAATGTTGTATCAGAATGAATAGGATAGATTTCTTTCTGAGCAATTTTATTAATAATGCGCTGATTTCTCTGAACCGATAATCCTAAATTCGTAGCACCTGATCCATGAGAGTGCTCAATATTTGTCAGCGTAAATAAATGATGCTGCCTTGGTTGCTTAAACTGAATGCGATAATCCTGCGTGACTTTAAAACGCTTTTCATCTTCC
This sequence comes from Priestia megaterium, assembly GCA_008180335.1. Classification (GTDB taxonomy): domain Bacteria; phylum Bacillota; class Bacilli; order Bacillales; family Bacillaceae_H; genus Priestia; species Priestia megaterium_B. The sequence goes on along the minus strand of VTEF01000006.1, from coordinate 83,500 downwards.
CACACAATGTCATGTTTGAACCGCTCAATCCAAGATGGAATATGCGGCTTATATCCTGTTGCTAGAATGACTTTATCAGATTCATAAGTGAATGTATTTCTTTTTTGTTTCTGATGGCACTGAAGGATGTATTGATTGCCACGCGTTTCAATGGATTGAACTTCTGTTGATGCTTGAATCGTTACAGGAACTGTTTCATGAATCGAACGATGGTAAAGCAGATCATAAATCTGTTTAAGCGTTGAAGACTCAATGCCATTTCGAAGTGGATTTAACTTTTCTAAGGTACTCATTCTTTCTTCAAAAGGCAAGGAATGAAAATAGTTGACATAATCGGTTGAAAACAGCTCTTGTCCTAATTTTGATTGCTCTAATTGCTGAAAGTTTGCTGACCTTGTAAACCATGTTAAGTGATAACCATATTCTGTTTGATTTTTTAATAAATCATAAAAAATTTCCGCAGCGCTTTGCCCGGAACCTACTACCGTCACTCGCTCACCTTGTTGAATATGTTCTCTTTTATGTAAATACTCGCTGCTGTGCAACACATCTTCGCCGACTACTTCTTCAAGCGCAGATGGAACGAGAGGTACACTTCCTGTTCCCATAACCACATGCTTTGCATATATGTTTTCCGTCTTTTGTGTTGCCATGTCTTTTACAACAACTTGATAACAATTGTCCCCATCTAGCACATCTACTACTTCTTTAGCAAATTGGCATGATGAAAGCTGATTTATAACCCATTTTGCATACTCATTATATTCCTTGCGCGGGATATTAAACCGATTGAAAAAGAAAAAAGGATATAGACGTTTTTGCTTATGAATATAATTAAGAAATGAATAATGACTTGTTGGGTCTGCAAAAGTCACAAGGTCGGCTAAAAAAGGAACCTGCAAGTCTGTTCCCTCAATTAACATACCTGGATGCCACTCAAAACTTTCTTCTTTATCAAAAAAAACAGCCTTTACACTCTCAACAGGATCAAGAAGTGCCGCTAAACTTAAATTAAAAGGACCAATCCCTATTCCTAAAACATCGTACAAGTTTTCAGTCATATGCAAACTCCCCTTCGTAATAAAAAAAGCTAACAGTTTTTCTCTTCTGTTAGCCTTCTACCCTTTTTACATAAAATTATTCTGAAACACTCATACTCATTTTTGGACCAAATGACTCGTATTGAATAGCTGATCCTGATACATTTATATCTTTTAATGCATGAATCATTGATTTTGTAAAAGAAGGAGATCCACAAATATAAAAAAGCGCATCTGTATTTGAGCACCATGATTTTAGTTGCTCGGCTCCTATTCTTCCTTCTCGATCAAACGCTTTTTCCTCTCTATCATTGATAATAGGCTGACTGTACGCTATATACTTCCTGAATGAATATTGAGCAGAAAGTTCGTTGATTTCTTCTTTCATAATATACGTGCTGCTATTAGTCGTAGAATGAATAAAGGTCACATCTTTTTCTTCCTTTAAGGCTTGCTTTAACATGGAGATGATCGGTGTGACCCCGACACCCCCGCTAATAAACACAACTGGTTTGTCGTGATCTTGTAAAATGAAATCCCCTGCCGGCGCACTAAACTCTAATCGATCACCTTCCTGTAACTGATCATGTAAGTACGCCGATACAACGCCTTCTTCTACTCCTTGTTCTCTTTTTACAGTAATTTTGTAATACGAATTGTTCGGTTCATCCGATAAGCTATACTGCCGAATGGAAGAATATGTTTCACATGGAACAGACACTCGAATACTGACATATTGACCAGGTAAAAAAGATGGAAGCGGTTCATTATCTACCGGCTTGAGATAAAATGAATAGACATCTTTCGTTTCAGCTACTTTTTTCGTAATTATAAACTCCTTATAATCCATCCATCCGCCTCGCTTGTTATTTGCTTCCTCATACAACTCTTTTTCTACTGCAATAAATACGCTGGCAATTGCATCATAGGCTTCTTTCCACGCTGCTAAAACCTCATCTGTCGCTTTTTCTTGTAAAATTTCTTTCATCGAATTCAACAGAAATTCACCAACAATCGGATAGTGTTCTGGCTTTACTCCAATACTTCTATGCTTATGAGCAATTTGCTTAACAGCGGGAAGCAGCATATTCAATTGATCGATAGATTGAGCTGCTGCATATAATGTATTGGCAAGCGCTGTTTTCTGACGCCCTGTTTTTTGATTAGCTTGATTAAAAATATGTAAAAGCGCTGGGTGTTGTTTAAATAAGTTTCTGTAAAAATGCTCGGTGATTTTTTCTCCACACTCTGCAAGAATAGGTGCTGTACTCTTGACAATTGTAATGCTCTTTTGCGTAATCATCGTCTTCCCCCTGAAAAGATATATTTTTAATACATATTTAAAGCAGCACAGATAACATAAGATGTATTTTAAATATATCTTTATCATAATGATAATCATCTAAAAATAATAGAGCTTTTATTCATTGTTAAAAAAACGTTCACAATTAAATTAAAACTTCTTTTATTCATAAAAATGGCAAGCGTTCTTTCTATGACTCTTTTTACAAGTCATGCTATTATAATGAATATGTGTTATGGGAGAAGAGGTGGACAATGAGGCTCACACAATATACAGATTACTCTTTACGAGTACTGCTTTATTTAGCTGTACGTGATAATAAAAATTTAAGTAATATAAAAGAGATTGCACATGCCTATCAGATCTCTAAAAATCACTTAATGAAAATCACTCATGAATTAGGAAAATTAGGTTTAATTGAAACGATTCGTGGGAGAAATGGCGGAATTCGATTAGCAAAGTTGCCAAAAGACATTAACATAGGTGCTGTGGTACGCCAAACAGAAGAGGACTTTCATATCGTAGAATGTTTTAATTCAGAGGGAAACTTTTGTGCTATCACACCTTCTTGTCATTTAAAACATGTACTACATGAAGCCATGCAAGCATTCATTCAAGTGCTGGACCGCTATACACTAGAAGACTTAGTAGTGAACAAAGATGACTTGAATCTATTGCTTATATCTGGTCACTTAGATTCCAATAATCATTAAAAGCTTTTCAAGATGTTTCGTTTTTTAGATGAAGCTGCTGCCTTTCATCTCATCTTAAAACATGTTACAATGTCTGCTCGAATGGAAGACAATGAACCTCATTCTGTTCAAATGTATAGCAACAAATGATAAGAAAGGATTTTTTAGGATGCACGTAGGAAGCAAAGGCTGATATGTTGAACAACTTAAGCAACGCGGAGTAAGACATTACGAGGGACGCAAAGTTGAGAAATATAAAACCGATGTACTTGCCAATCTACTAGAAAAGAAGAAAAACTAACTATAAACTCAAAGAGAGTATCATCTGATACTCTCTTTTTTGTTCGTTTACTCTCTATAAGAGAGCGTCTATTTATGAGTTAATGCCCAAATTTCATTTAACACAGGCATTTCTTCCTTTTCTTCTTCTGTTACATATTCCCATACAATACCTGCCGGCTTTTCATAAGGAGTGTTTGTTTTCGTAATTCCGTCTTCTGTCACAATCCAATCGACAGTAAGGTCAAACGGATCTCTCGGAATGTCGTCATTTACAATTTGGCTACTATGTACCGATGTAATAACTGGAACTAACGGATTGCCTAGCTCTCTTATAATCGCATACTCACGGTCTGCATAGCCTTCACCTTTTCCTAGCCTTCTTCCATCTGGATGTATGGCAACTGACCCTACTACGATGAGATCAATCTTTGGCATATGAGTTAAAGAGATCACTTCTCCATATTTATGAATATGCTTTAAACTTGCTGCTTTTCTCTCCTCACCTGCGGGAACGAATTCAGGGTTTACACGAATAAATCCGTCTTTTAATCTTGGAGTCGGCACAAGAAGGATTTTTCCGTCTTTTAAAACCTGTGTCCGCAAGGGTAGCTGCGGCGAATCCGGATTTACTTTAATAACATGTGCTTGCTTGTAAATATCCATGTCCGCTATTAATGCTGCTGCTTTTTCAGCGCCCTTAAAGTTTGGAATCCGATTTTTAAGCGGAAAAGGAAAACGCCCTAATTTATTTTGTTCTAAATAATGCCATACCTTCTCTCGAATTTCGGTCTTTGTTTTCAAATAAATCACCTCCATATGCAAGCTGGGTTTGCTTACTTTTTATAAGATTGGTCTTGATAAAAGAAATTTGGTGATACGATTTTATTTTTATAAGGCTTATGAAAGATATGAGTTGTAGCAGGTGAAACGGGCGGAATAAGCCATGTCCAGTCTCCTGTGACAGGTCGGCCACTTTGTTTTTCACGTTCCTCAAACAGTTGAAATTGCTGAGCAGCAGTATGATGGTCGACAATGCTCACACCATGCTTTTTAAAAGAAGAGAGAACGGCTACATTTAACTCAACAAGAGCCTTATCTTTCCATAATGTTGCGTTGTAGTCCCTATTTAGCCCCATAATCGATGCCACTTTCGGTAACATATCATAACGATACGTATCGGCTAAATTACGGGCGCCAATTTCTGTTCCCATGTACCAGCCATTAAACGGTGCAGCTACATACTCAATGCCACCAATCTCCAATTGCATATCTGAAATCATGGGCACTGCGTACCACTTTAATTGAAGATCTTCAAATGATGGGATGTCCGGATGGGTAATCGGCACCTCTTTTACTAATTCATCTGGAACCGAAAACCAAGTAGGCTTTTCATTATTGATTTGAATAACCAAAGGCAGGACATCAAAGTGCGTTTGCTTACCTTTCCACCCTAACTCCTCACATATTTTCGTAAATGAATTAGAAGCAGGATCTCCAATTTGACCATATTCTGTTTGATACCCTGCATAGCGAATGAGTTGATGATTCCAAATTCTTATCGGCTCTTTCCCTTTGTGCTTTGGCTGAAAAATAGTAATGGTCGGCCGAATTTTTCCGTTGTTTGTCGCATACTCAATATGGTGAAACAAAGCATCTCGTACTTGTTCGGCCGTAGCAGCATGCCGTTGATCAACGACATACAGTGACGGCCAGAATAACCGACCAATGCACTTATTGCTGTTTCTCCACGCCATACGTGAGCCATGCTCTAGTTCTTCAAATGTATGAACATATTGTCCTGACAGCTCAATTTGCTGCTTAATTTCTGTCAAACGATTACGTACATCTTCTTCTGTTTTTTCAAGCTCTGCATAGCAAGTATGAATAAAATGACTTGCTTTTACGAATAACTCTTCTTTCTCCAACGCTTGTTTCCCCCTAGAAGAACATCTTTAATCTTTTTCTTCTCAATAATAAAGAAAAGCAACGTTCAGTATATCACTCTCTAGCCTTGAAAGCTCGAAACAACACCTCATTTAATATAGCAGACAATTAAATTTAATAGCCTCTTTGAATCTGTACTTCATTGTCTAAGCTCTCTCTTCTTTCAATGCGCTGAAGTGTATGAATAAAACAACTTACTGCTTCCTTAGAAGTCGTAACTGCCGAAATATGAGGAGTCATAACAACATGCTCATTCTCCCAAAGATCAACCTCTGGCAGTACAGGCTCTTCTTCAAATACATCTAAATAAGCTTTTAACACCCTTCTTTTTTGCAACGCTTCTACTAGCGCAGACATGTTCACAGTTGCTCCTCTTCCAACATTTATAAAATACACATCTTCTACCATACTCATCCATTTTTCATCAAAAAGACGGTATGTTTCTTTTGTCAAAGGTAATGTACTAATGATCCAATCTGCTTCTTTTACTAAAGATTGTTCTGTTAAAATTTTTGCGACGTTATCAAAAGAAGGGCGCGGACTTCCGCTTCTTGATACACCATTTACGGTTGCACCAAATACTTTCAATACAGAAGCAATATGCTGTCCGATTTCTCCTGTTCCATAAACAAGGATATTCTGTGTCGATAACAAAATTGGTTCAACAGGTTTCCACTGTCTTGCCTGTTGAGCTTGCTGAAAAATCTGATGGTGCTGCAGTTCATTTAAAATATAACTAAGGCAGTATTCACTGATTCTTTGACCAAACGAGCAAATGGTTCTAGTAAGTAATACGTCATCTTTCCAATTCCCATCTTCTAAAAAGCGATCTACTCCGGCCCCTAAAGAATGCACCCACTTTAGCTGATGAAAAGCAAAGTTAGGAGATGGCTGGAAACCGACATACGCATCTGCCCACTGTAAATCTTCATCTCGGATCATCGACTCATCCAAGTAACGAAATTGTTTTTGAATATTTTCTTGAGCCATTAAGCGTTCAAAATCTTTATAAATCCGACTAGTTACTAAAATTTTATCAATATGCACATAAAGCCCCTCCTCTAGTTTTACACAAATGTGCGTCTTTGCTTTTATTATGGAGGATAAAAAAGATCAGAGCGAGTATAGAAGTGAATAAGTTTGTTTCTAGCTGCTTTTCATGAACGCTACTTTTTCCTGAAATTAACAAATTTACCCTTCAGCTAGTTGAAGGTTTACTTATTCCCGCTGAAACAGGATACACATTTCTCTCCTTTCTTTTCCAAATGTAGATTTATAAATATAAGTTCGCTATAATCGTTATGAATTGTTTTATTGCAGAACATTGAATGCAAATATCAATTTATCTAGGCTAGTACACAATTAAACTCAAAAATGTTAGAAACTAATAGATAATTTACCATAGAAAAGGTGTGACAACATGAGCGTATTAACAGTAAAAAATTTAAGTCACGGGTTTGGAGACCGCGCAATTTTTAATGATGTCTCATTCCGGCTATTAAAAGGTGAACATGTAGGATTAATCGGAGCAAATGGAGAAGGTAAATCAACATTTATGAATATTATCACGGGAAAACTAGAACCTGATGTGGGGAAAGTCGAGTGGTCCCGTAAAGTTCGAGTTGGCTACTTAGATCAACATACAGTTCTAGAAAGAGGCTTAACGATTCGTGATGTATTAAAAAGTGCCTTTCAATATCTGTTTGATTTAGAAGCTCAAATGAACGGTCTTTATGAAAAAATGGCGGACGTATCGCCAGAAGAGCTTGAGAAACTTTTAGAAGAGGTAGGTACACTTCAAGACTTATTAACGAATAACGATTTTTACATTATTGATGCAAAAGTTGAAGAGATCGCACGAGGGTTAGGATTAGAAGATATCGGCCTTGAAAAAGATGTTCAAGACTTAAGCGGCGGACAGCGCACAAAAGTTTTACTTGCAAAACTGTTACTTGAAAAGCCTGAAATTCTTCTTCTTGATGAGCCGACAAACTATTTAGACGAGCAGCATATTGAATGGCTCAAACGTTACTTACAAGAATATGAAAATGCCTTTATTCTTATTTCACATGATATTCCATTTTTAAATAGTGTTATCAACCTCATTTATCATATGGAAAACCAAGAATTGAATCGTTATGTAGGTGACTATGATGACTTTATGAAAGTCTATGAAATGAAAAAACAACAATTAGAAGCAGCTTATAAAAAACAGCAGCAAGAAATGGCTGACTTAAAAGACTTCGTTGCACGTAATAAAGCACGTGTTTCGACACGAAACATGGCCATGTCTCGTCAGAAAAAGCTTGATAAGATGGAAGTCATCGAGCTTGCTCAAGAGCGTCCAAAACCTGAGTTCCACTTTAAAAGTGCCCGAACATCTAGTAAACTCATTTTTGAAACAACAGATTTGGTTATCGGCTATGATGAACCATTATCCAAACCATTGAACCTTCGCATGGAACGCGGACAAAAAATTGCGTTATCCGGTGCAAACGGAATTGGAAAAACAACTTTGCTGAAGAGTATTCTAGGTGAAATTAAACCGCTCTCAGGTTCAGTTGAAAAAGGTGATTATCAACATATTGGCTATTTTGAACAAGAAATCAAAACGGCTAATTACAATACATGCATTGATGAAGTTTGGAATGAGTTCCCTCACTTTACACAATATGAAATTCGCGCTGCCCTAGCAAAATGCGGACTGACAACAAAGCACATTGAAAGTAAAGTAGAAGTATTAAGCGGAGGAGAAAAGGCAAAAGTTCGCCTCTGTAAATTAATCAATAAAGAAACAAACATTCTTGTACTTGATGAGCCAACCAACCACTTAGATGTAGATGCAAAAAATGAGTTAAAGCGTGCCTTAAAAGATTATAAAGGAAGCATTTTAATTATTTGCCACGAACCTGAATTTTATCAAGATCTTGTAACAGACGTATGGAACTGTGAATCTTGGACCACAAAACTATTTTAATTTAGCAAAAACATGCATATAAAGTATGAAATCGGGGAAACATATTAGTAAGTTCCCCCCCTTTGTTTGAGTAACCATTGTGAAATGGTTACTTTTTTCATGTATAAGAGTTATATTTTTTGTCTATATTGAAGATGTATTCCCCCTAAATTGAAAAGCACTTTGGGTATCCAAAGTGCTTATTTTTTATTTGCTTTAATATCCTAAGGTTTCAGATGAAGCCAGCTTTCAAAATGATGAATAGCAAAGCTGCTCGGTCGCTGGGTAAGTCGGCATGATGACATAATTTGCAATTCTTTCATCATGCTCTTTTCCCCTTTACCTGCAAATGAAATAAAGTCTCCCTCAGATGAAGTCATTGTTTCGATTCCAATTTCAATAGGTGTCGAAAATTGTTCTCCAAGTTGACGTTCTGTATTTGTCAATTCCAAAATGCCATTGGGGCCTAATGCCTTATCACGATAAGCCATAATCGTTACTTCATCTACTGTTTGAATGATCCACTCAGCAAGCAGCCCTTTTCCATATTTATTTTCAAATGAAATTTCGTCAAACTAAAACGGAATATCTACCCCTAAAGGCAGCTGCAATACTTGCGCTTTAGCAACTGAATCATTTATCAGTTGCTGATAGCTTGTAAGCAATTGCATTTGGCTCTGCTCCCAATGGCTGTGTAAATAAGGCTCAACATCTAAATGGATACCCGCAAAACGCTGCGTTGGCAACGAATGTTCTTGATACACACTTAGCCATTCAAAAAACGCTTGCTGTTCACCCTTTGGTGAACTCCCCCATTCTGGTGCACCATCTAATGCATAGATACGAATACCAGCCTCTGCTGCTTGCGCTATAAATGCTTGGTAAACAGCAGAAGAAAGCTGTTGATTAACCTGGAGATATACACGACTTACATGCTTTTCTTTTAAGCTAATAATCAGCTGTTCTCGTTTTGTTTCAATTAGCTTTGTATCCCATATCCATGTCGAGAATTGAAAAGGCTTCTTTGCTGCATAGCTGCTAGGAGAGCACCAACTATTAGAATTCATATTGATCACCAACAATAATAAAAATAAAAGCATGACACCTTTTCATTTCAGCAAGGAAACTCCTCCTTTACAGCACCAACGTCTGCATAACAAATTGAAAAACAAAAGGTACAGTTCTAGAAAACAACTATTTCTTATGAGTTAAATAGGCTTGCTTTGGATGATTTGGCTGATTGGGATACTTTAATTGCAGCTTTCCTTGCTGTAATAGTTTAGATAGATAGTTATTTCTTACACCATCTGGTGTACGCTCTAATAAGTACGCTAAATCTTTTAGCATTAAAGGCTTTTCTCTACATAAATCGAGAATAATAGATTCCATTTTTTCGGGATTTAATCTTTTTTTCTTCCGCGCTAATTCAGAAAGATTCCATAGCTGTTTTTCAATGTTTGCATCCATTTCTCCCTGATTTTCTTCTAACCCCTCTATATTATAGGAGTCCTCTTCGTTATTATAGGAGTGAGACTCTTTATTATAGTAGTTAGTGCCATTATTATATAAGTTATCTCCTATAATAACACCTTCTAACTCCTGTAATAATGGTTCAATTTCTATATTATAGGAGTTTTTGTTTTTATTGCAGGAGTTTGTTTCGACAGGTTTCTGTAGCTGTTTTTGACCTTGTTCGACATCTTCTATTTTATTTCCCGTAATTGACTGGTGTCCATGCGCACTAACATGATGTGAGATAGGTTGTTCTTGTCTTTTTACAGGAGACACGTTAAGTGTCACACTAGTCCTTTCCAGGTGTACATCTTGTTCAATAGCAGGCAACTCCCAATTTCGAGCAGCCCATGTATCATGTACTTTTTTTAATCCAGCACCTGCACGCTGGCATAAATTTAATAAACTAAATAATTTAAATAAATGCGGATTGCGTAGATTACTAATATTATTTAAAAATGCTTGCTCAGCTGATGTTCGAAAAAGACCGGGATTGGAGCAAATATAGCTATGATCAGTTCTCTCTAAAATTCCCCCTCCTTCTCCATCATATTGAGCATGAACGAGCATGTTTGTAAATATCTCTCTTAAAGAGGAAGCGATCTCTTCATCTAAGCCATAGTCGCTCATTTGCTCTTGAACATAGAAGTAAAAATCAAAAATATTTCCCGACCATGTACCATCTTGTGAAGTGAACCTTTTACTCCAATTACCGTTTTGATCTCTTTCTCTGTATTCAAGAAAGTATTGTGGTAAAACTTCTGTAATGATGCGTTCTTCACTGAACATGAGCAATCCAGCAAGCGTTACCCCTTCTTTATGCGTGTCTCTAACCTTTCCCCATGCTCCGATTTTATAAAGAAACTCTTTTGTTTCGAGTACATTCCAAGGATGGTCTTTCTTTACTTCACTAAACCTCTCTCGATAGCTTTTGATCGTATCAAAATTCAGCTCATTTAGCCCATAGTGTTCTAGGATGAGGTTATCTCGTATCATTTTCAACTCTCCTATTGCTTTTTTGTATATTTATTCATTTTTATTGTTTATTGTCATTGTATTTTCAGTATTATTTCCCTAATGAAGAGCTATTTTCTTACTGAAACGTAATATATCTAGATATCCTTTTTCATTTTATCATCTTTTTCATTCCTTCTCTCAAATTATTACGCCCTTTTGCAATGGTAAGAGATTTACTTCCCGCACCTATATAGATTCCTAACTTACAGGTTCATTTTATAGCTGAATATATATATATTTGTTATAATACAGGGCATAATCTTTAAATAAATGAGGGATAAACATGGAAAAAGCAACCTTTGCTGGCGGCTGCTTTTGGTGCATGGTAACACCATTTGAAGAGCTAGACGGCATTCACGGCATTGTTTCAGGGTACATGGGAGGAAGTGTGGATAACCCTACCTATGAACAAATTAAAACAGGAAATACTGGTCATTATGAAGCCGTTCAAATTACGTTTGACCCCGCTGTTTTTCCTTACAAGCGCCTCCTAGACTTGTATTGGCCACAAATTGATCCAACTGATGACGGTGGACAATTTCAAGATCGCGGCTCGCAATATCGAACAGCAATTTTTTACCATAATGACCAACAAAAACTGGAGGCAGAACACTCAAAATTAAACGTTGCAAATAGCGGCCGCTTTACAAAGCCTATCGTTACAAAAATTATCCCTGCCTCTACCTTTTATAAAGCAGAAGAATATCATCAAGACTACCATAAAAAGAATCCTGCACATTACAAAGAAGATCGTGCAAAATCAGGGCGAGATGAGTTCATCGAGAAAAACTGGAATAACTAAGCAAAAACCCTCTATTTTAAATCGATAAAATAGAGGGTTTTTGTGATTTTATATCTACCAATTATTTTTACTACTAGATTAAGATTGCCTTCTTATCTAATACGTGACGCCTGTACTAGTTCCAAATGGCGCTTACCCACTCAGGGTGGTCAATAAAAGGGTTTCGGTTATGTTGATAATCTAAGTAAATAATCTCGTTACGGCGTCTCTCACGGTCATCAACCGGATCCTGTTCATGCCACTGAAGCAACACAGAAAGTTTCCCATGATAAGGAGCTGTTCCATTATTAACAAGATTATTTAATTCTAAGTCTGGCTCTCCACTTATATCACCTTCATAACGAACAGCCATATAAAATAACATACGAGCAACATCACCTTTAACTTCATCTCTTGGCTCCCAAGAATCGCTGTCATAATAAGAGCCGATTGCTTCACTATGAGGAGATCCGCCATTATCAAAGTCTAAGTTCCCGCGTGCACTGTTAACAGTCATATCAGTTGGACGCAAATGATGGAGATCGGTTCCTGCTCCTAACGTTGTTCCGAAGTCACCATGGGACTTTGCCCACACATGCTCACGATTCCAATCATCTACGCCTGTACCGTTTGTATACTTGCCTTGAGAACGACCTGTGTATAATAAAATAACATTATTCGCATTGTTTGGATCTTCATCTGTCTCACGCAATGCATCCCAAACAGCGGAATATGAAATCTCCGTGTGGTCATCAATAATAGTATGTAATGCGCTTTTTAATGCTGTTCCTGTTTTTCCTGCAGCTGCGTTGTAATATTCCTCTACAGGAGGTGTAGGTTCAGTTGGATCAGGAGTTGTACCGCTTGTCTCCTTTGACATGGCTGTTACATTTTTTATGCCTGCATGTGAAAAATAAGCCGTTAAGTCACCTGTAACAGTAATAATGTTTCCTTTTAATGTTGGATTCGTCTGCAAGCCAAAGCTTGTTCTAAAGGTTGACGGAATTTGCACATAAATCATTTTTGATGTGCTCGTTTCATCCGGACTATCTGCTAATGCTAACGCATAGTCATTTGGATAATTGCTCGTCACTACCGTCGATGTTGCTGTTGGCTGTCCAACCACGTATCCTTGCACTGTCTGCGCTGCATGATTTTGATTAGCAATCGCCTGTGAAACCGTAAGCGGTGAAGCTGCTTGTGAGGTTTGATAAGGTAAAGCACTTAAGATTAAAGCAAAAATAAGCAAAGTTAACATCCATACTTTTGAACAGTGAATCCGTTTACTTTTCAATGTAAATCCTCCCTATTAGTAGTAAGTGAAAATCACTTTAACTGTTTTAGTATAAATTTATATTTTTAATTTTTTTATACTATTTTGTTAATTTTTTCTAGTTCTAAAGATAGATTATTATTTACATAAAATATTTTTAAGCGAGTGTAAGAAAGAATTATGTGTATCCATTGATCTGTGATATAATCAACCGAATTCATTAAATATGTCTTGTTATCATTTGATTCATATCTGTGAAACAATTCTAATAGAAATGAGGATTATTCATGCTTACTTTTGAAGAAAAACTAGCAATTATTTCATCTTTTCCTGAATTGCAGCGTAAAAACGTTTCATTAGGCCGAGTTAATTTTCATTATGAAGAAAGCGTCTTTGAAAAAAAAATTGTCGTACACCATCTTCATCCTAACGGAAATGGTTTCGTATACGCTGGACATTTATCAGGCTACAACACAAATGAAAAAGGGTTAATTAACATTCGCGATTACTCCGAGCATGAGCTCCGCAGCATTATTACAGCATCGATTAAATCCCTTTCAGAGCTTCCTGATACAACAGTAGAAGAAGCCGTCATCGGTGATGGAGAGGAACAAAGATGGCATGGTCCTGATAATGTCACGCTGTTACTTGTACACGAAAATGAGCTATGGAGCATCTATTCAGGTTTAAACTTAGAAGCTACATTTGAATCCTATGATGAAGCGGAAGATTATTTAGTAGACGAAGGATTCAGACGAATGTAATAAAAACAAAGGTTACGAGCCCTAAAGGTGCTGCGTAGCCTCTTTTATTTATATACGAGACATTTGCTTCTTTTCCTCCCATAAGTTTTCTATCCAACCTTCATAAAAAAAACGTTACACACTGACTATCTTCGTGTGTAACGCTTTTTATTAGTCTTATTTTCGATTTGCCTGTTGATGATTCAGTCTTGGTATTAAAAGTGTAAACAAAATGATTACACCAATACTGATCACGATAATATAGATCCATTGTAATGAAAGAAAAGGTTGAGACTCTGCTTGGTTGCTTTCTTCATTCAAAATAGACGTTGTTTCTGTCGCCGTAAATAAATCATACTTCTCTACTTGAGCAGCAATGGTATTATTCTGAGACGATGAATCCAAGAATAAATGTTGTTTCATGTCATCGGCTGTTTTCTTTGTCTTTTCAAATGGTATAACCAATATTTCTTCTGAAATCTCATCTACTTGTTTTCCTCTTTCCCCTAAGGAACCGGGATCTAATTTAATTTTTTCTTCTTCAAATACATTTGGTGTAAGGTCTTCAATATTATTTTCTGTCTCTGCGAGTACACTAGAGGTAGAGAGGAGGAGAAAGGACAATGACAAGATAGCTCCTCTTATAGCCTTAAGCTTCATATGTCTCATCGCTCTCTACTTCTTTATTCGCTGTAAACGTGCGAACGATAAAAGGAATAACCGCCAGCATAATTGTTACACCGAGTAAAACCATTGTCGCTTCTGTAAACAAGGAATTGGTTTCATATTGAATAGACATATATACTTTTGACACTGGATCTTCATAATTAAAATTAGGCATCGATAAGCTTAAAAGCGGTGTAACAAAGAATAAAATCATTACTACTGTTGTTACCCACCCTATAAAGTTGCCTAATAAAAATGCACATCTCACAATAGTAGAAGAAGCCAGCAACAAAACAATTGTGAAGATAGACCATTCCATTGCACGTTCACCTGATAACGAATAAATGTTTAAACTAAATACACTAATCATTAATCCAACAATTAATACAAGTAAACCAAATAGCGAGCCTCTAACCAATAAAGGCGCATTTTTGTAGTAATGACTAAAATAGCCAATTAACAAACTACTAATTAGTATAATAACAAGAAGAACCACCGGCGGCACAGTTTTCACTTTTTCAGCTGGTACTTCTCCGCTTACTTGCAATGGATTAGCCAAGTAATCATATACATATTCATTATTTTGCCCGTCAACAAGTGTATTGTTTAACAGACGATATACCTGCCCTCGAACAAGCTTTGTTGAATCGACATTTTGAGCCCATTTGTTGTTTAAGCTATCTGCTTTTTCTTGCACTTCATTTACCTTCTCTTGTAATTCACCTGTATATTCGACAACGCTTGTTTGTCTTTCTCCTAAAGAAGAAATCAACTCATTCATGCCTTGCAGTTCTTGTCCCATGCTTTTTTGTAATGTAACAAGCGCTGTAACATCAGGATTTTCTTGAGATGGTGCTTTGCCCATATTCTCATCAACAGAGTTATGAAGTGTCTCAGTCATCGTACCGGCCCTCTCTTGAATCTGAGAAAGCTCTTCAATGATCGACGCCTGTTCACCTTCAATCGTTTGTCCGTATGCTTCCGTAAATGATTGAACAGATTGTTCAAATTCACTCAACTCTTCTTTTGCAGATGCTAAATTTGTTTGTAGGCGGTTTCGAATATCGGCTGATTGTTCATCTCCACTTCCGTACACAATCGATTGAACACGCTGCATTGTACTATCATTGTTCAATAAACTTTCTTGTACATCAGTTCGGCTAGATTGATGTAGTGTTAACTCATATTGCGAAAGCTGACCGTAATATTGAAGTAAATCGCTCATATTCGTACTTTCAATACTCGAAGCAAACATATTCATCACACGATTTTTACGTGTTTCAGACAGCTGATTAGATCCGATAATCTTGTTTTCTTTTTCTTTAATCATCGTTACAGCCGTTTGCACACTGCCATCTGGCTGTTTGTTTTCATCTTCTAACTGTCTTATTTGCTCTTGAAGCTGTATTATTTGCTCTTCAAGCTGTTTCTTTTGTGCTGTGAGCTCATTTACTTGTGTAGTTAATTCTTCATTTTCCTTCTGTAAGTCGGCATCAGATTCAGGCTGTTCTACTTCAACCGTAACATTTTTCAGCTGCTCATTAACAGTCTGTATACGTGAAATAAAATCCAAAATTTTTGCCTTTGTATCCAAAACTTGAGGTATTTGCTCTTCTGCTGGAAGAGCTTCTAGCTCTCCGTGCCAGCCATTTAAATCGGTAACCATCTGCTCTAACTGCCCGCTCTGATTTTCTAAATCAACCGGGACACTTATCGAAGGATTTTCCTCGCCTTCATCTGGCACAGCCGGCTCGGTTTCATTTGGCTCATTCGGTTCGTTTGGCTCAGTTGGTTCAGTTGAATCAGTTGGTTCAGTACTTTCTGATTCAACTGGCGATGCTACTTGCAGCTTTTCACGTAAAGGTGCAAGCTGACTTTCCACTTCATTAAGTGTTGTCTGTTCAGTCATCTGCTGATACTCACTGAGCAGATCCTTATTGAGAGCATATAATGCATGTTGTTGAGCCGAGGCTTGTTGTTGTTCAGCTTCATTCAATTCGCCTGCCGCTTTTGAGTTAGCACTTAATTGCTCTTGAATGGTTGATAACCTGCCAAACACTTGACTAGCCTGATTATTGAATGCATCTTGATTGTTTGTCTGTTGTTGTGAAATAGTCGAAACACCAGCTTGAATTTCTTCCACACTTTTGTTTTGTGCTTTTAACAACAACTCTTTTTGAGCTTCTTGATAAGCCCTATATTGGTCGACATCCTCAATAAAGTTTGTTAAATTTTGTTCAACCTGCTGAACATCATCTCTGCGCTCGGTTGAACCTTCTTGTGCACTTTTTACATTGCCCTGGATTTGTTCAAGGATTTTCTTCTGATCGTCGATTTCTCCTGCTAAATCTTTTGAATTCGGCTTATAAAAAGCAACCATTGTGTTTTGAAATGCAATTTCTTTTTCTAAAATTTTATCAAACTGTCCTCTTACTTTATCTACTTCTTGTGAAACATAGCTCCAATAAAGAGAAGACATTTCATTATTTACTTTTGTTGTCGCATCTTCTAATTCACGTACAACTTTTTCTTTGTTCACTGCGTTCAGCTGATCTTGAACTTTGTATTGAAACGTTGCTTTCTCTGGTTTCTCTTCCTCATATGATAAAATATTTTCCGAGAAATCAGATGGAATATAAATTACTGCATCGTACTTTCCGCTTTGCAGCCCATTAGCTGCTGCACTGCGACCCAGGACAGTCCATTCATACTCCGAGTCTTTATCTAAAATTTCTGCCACTCTTCTGCCAAATCGAATGGGCTCTTCTCCCTTTTCCTCAACTCCAATATCTTCATTCACAACGGCAATCGTTCGTGTTGCATTTTCCGTTACTTTTAATGGATTATCACCAATGTATTGGAAAAAGAGAGAAGGAAACACCAAAATAAGAATGACCGCTAATATAACTTTAAAAGTATATCTCCTCTGTTCAGTCATGCTAAGATCTTCCTTTCACTCATACATAGAGGGATTTGAATTCTAGTCTCTTTTCCATTTTCAACATAATACCCAAATCCGGCATTAACGTCCGCTTCTTTTCGATCATATGGAAGCGTAATTAAATTTTGTTCTGACTTCTTCATTAGTAATACAGCTTGATGAATCTGTTTCATTTCATTCGTTAAAACATCAAAGCCTTTCGAGAATTCATTTTGATTGCCAGCAGCTATAATATTAAAGCCAACATGACTATAATTCTTTATCAATTTAGTGATGCGGTCTTGAAGCGTACTATCAACTGTTTGCTGAAATCTTGCAAATCCATCAATAACAAACACAATTGGTGTAAATGAAAGTTCATGTACACTTCCTTCTTGAATCGCTTCTAGATATGTTTGTACACGTTTTTGCAGCCGCTCTTCAGCAAGCTCAAGCCAACCAATAATCTGGTCTTTTGTCTCCGTATAGACAATTTCGTCTTCACTTGCATAAGCAGACAATCCTCGATCGATTGCATCAAACAGACCAATTTGTTGAACACCCTGTGATAAGAATGTTTGCAGTATAACTTTTAAAACATTTGTTTTGCCTTTTTGAGTCTGCCCGATAACTAGGCAATGTTTGTTCTTTACAAAGTTCAGATGAACCGGGCGAACAAACTCTTCGTCTAAACCAATCGGAATGACTCCATTTTCCCTTGCTAGTCGACGATCAGTCATAAATTCGGTCATTACTAACTGCGATTCAAGCATTGGCACTGGATCTGGAAGAGCAATGCCATTATATTTCTCTTTTAGTTGTTGAATCTTCACTTTTACTTCGTCAAAGATCGCAAAATCATCGTCACCTTCTGCAGGCAAGAAAATTTGTGAAAAATATGGTGTATCTGTTTTAATAATCGCGCGGCCAGGTATCGCTTCTAGTGTATACGGGATACGGCCTAAAATTGAATATGACTCAGAGCTGTCCATTAGATAATGAACAATTTTTGTTTTTAAATTATTCATTAATGATTGACGAATCGAATTAATACGTGTTGCAGTAAAAATCATGTAAATTCCAAGAGATTGACCATCACGAACCAATTGTGTAAATTGCATCTCTAAGTCTTGCATCTCTTCTTTTACAAGGTCAAAATTATCAATTGTAATAAATATAAATGGCAGCTTCTCTTCACTTAGCATGTTGTACATCTTAATATTACTAACTTCTTGCCTTTGAAATAATTGCTTACGGCGCGCAATTTCCTGCTTCATAATCCTCATAAATTTTTCAATTTTGCGCCCTTGATCTACAAGGAAGTAGTCAGCCGTATGAGGCAGCTGGCGAAGAGGAAGCAATGTTCCATTTCCAAAGTCAAAGATGTAAGAGTGAAGCTCATCAGGACGGTAGCTTTCTGCAAAGCTTAATAGCAATGTCATCACTGTAAATGACTTTCCATATCCAGATGACCCAAAGATACCAATATTTCCATCATCCATTAAGCGATAACGATAAGGCGTTTGACTCTGCTTTTCAGGTTCATCAATAAGGCCGATATAAAAGGCATTTTTTTCTTCTGCTTTATACTTAAGACGTGAAAGTCTATGTTCAAGCGGCGGCAGCCATGGACTATTTAATCGCTGAATACCCAGTTGTTGCTGAATTTGTTCAATTCTATCTACAACAACATCTATTTCAGGCTGAACACTTTTCTTTTTCGTTTGCTGCGATGACACATCTGATAATGGAATGAGCCCTAAGTCCGTTACAATTGCTACTTCATCTTCCGTTCCATACGTGTCATCTTCCATGTATGGCGCACCGCTCCAAGCTGACTGAAATAACTCATACACTTCATTATTTCCTACTTGCAAGTAACCGCGGCCGGTAACAGTAATCGATGCGGCATCTGCATTCTTTAGAATTTCTTTACTATCTGTTGCATCTTGTACTTTTAACGCTACCTTAAAGCGCGCATTACTCCAAATTTGTTCATCAATCACACCGCCGGGTTTTTGAGTAGCTAGAATGAGATGAACCCCTAAGCTTCGCCCAATGCGAGCAGCACTGACTAACTCTCGAATAAATTCAGGCTCTTCGCTTTTCAATTCAGCGAATTCATCTGAAATTAAAAAGAGATGAGGCAATGGTTCACTGGCTTTATGCTGTTTATACAAATCCGTATAGTCATTGATGTGATTCACTTCATATTGATCAAACAAACGCTGGCGGCGCTTTAACTCACTCTTAATCGAAGCAAGTGCTCGTGCACTAAAGTTTTTGCTTCCTTCAATATTTGTAATCGTGCCAAGTAAATGCGGCATATTCTTAAACGGCTGCGCCATGCCGCCGCCTTTGTAATCGATGAGCAGAAAAGCCACCTCATGAGGGTGAAAATTTACAGCTAATGATAGAATATAAGTTTGTAAAAATTCACTTTTCCCTGACCCTGTTGTTCCTGCTAATAGCCCGTGAGGCCCATGTGCTTTTTCATGCAGGTTAAGTTCGACAAGATCCTCTTTTCCTTTTAGTCCAATCGGAACGGCTAATGATTTAGCTGATTCGTTCGTATGCCAATTTTGTTCAATAGGCAGCTCTTTTACTTCTTTTACTTTAAACAATTCAAGAAATGAAACACTTACAGGAATTGAATTCGTCATCCCAATTTGATGGTCTAACGTCCTCAGCATGCGAGCAAATGATTCATTCTCTTGAACGCTGTGAGCATCTAGTTTAAATGGGATGCCTACTGCCTTTTTATCTTGGATTAAAATATCTCCCTCTTGTTCATTGATATAACGAACTAGCGTGTGAATATTCTCTGTTAAACTCTCTTTTGTTTCTGTTGCAAAAATAGTCGAGAACCCCAGATGAGGATACTCTCCTTCTAAATATTCTAAAATCACATGATCAGCTATCAGCTGCTGGTTCGTAATGACGAACACAAGATGCGGCAAAAATGCACGATTCCCTTTTTCTTCGTCTAAATCACGCTCTCGGAGAAGCTCATAAATTGAGGATAAAAGCTGATCTCTTGTTCGTTCATTATAAATAAACCCTTTAGCAAAAGAATGCGGCAGTTGAAAATGAGGAAGCCACTTCATCCATTCCCACTCGTTATATTCTTCTTCATCAAAAATAAAGATAAAGCGTATATCATGGTAGCTATGAGAAAAAGCGATTTGTCCAATCAACTGATGAAGCTCATTTTTTACATTTTTAGCTTTTCCTATTAAACCGATTGCTCCCTGTCCAAGTTTCGCTGTAATAGGTGCATTTGGAATTTCACGGTACACCTTTTCCATCTGTTGAGACTGTTCAAGTAAATCATCAATCTCTCGATTAGCCATGTCTCCGCTATTTAAAGAAATTTCATAGCTAGCCGGAACTGTTCCCGTCCCTAATCTCAGCTGTAGAAAATCCTGGCTATCAATTGTGCGCTCCCATATTCGATCCGATATGTGAGTTGTTAAATACTTCATGCGCTCAAATGATGGAAAATGATAGGTTAGCACTTCTCTTTGAGATTCAGCTAGCTCTTGAAGCTCTTGCCGCTTGTTTTCTAAATACTGTGTGTAAATTCGGCGACGGCGCTCTTGGCGCTTTTTGCGTTGCTTTTTATCTCGGAAATACTGAACAGTTGATACAACTAAAGTAGTTGTAAACATCATAACGGAGATAATAATAAAGATTCCTCTTGGCTGAATTAAAGCGACAGTTCCCATCACAAGAAGCATCACAAGCGGAGGCAAAATAGTCAGCCATAAGCTTCGATTATTGTCATCGCTGTCTTGTGATGGAAATGATAAATGCACTTTTTCGCTTGGCAGTTCATAGATCATTCGAGGTGTGCGGCGATATACAGGATACTTTTTCTTCATTTCAGATACAGGCTGCTTGGCCATTGGCAGCTTTGTAAAAAATTCTTGAAAACTCTCAATTTTAATTAAATCATCTTCGATTAATTGCATGGTCATCGATGACCAGCAAATAATATCGCCTAATTGAAGCTTCTTGCTCTTTTGAACTAATTCACCATTGACAAATACAGATTGTCCCTGCGGAATCATGACCCAGCTATTTTGTACTTTTGACAAATTGAAGCTGCTGCTGTCATGTAACATCATTTTTTCATTCGACTGATAAACATCCGCCGTTTTATCTACAGTAGAAAATAATAGCTCAGAATAGTAATCAATATAGTATGTACCTTCGCTTGTAGCTGAAGGTGTTAGCAAGAAAGAAAGACTGTGCTGCTCTTCTTCTAAGCTAATTGATTCGTAATAGCTAAGTTCACCTATTTTATTTTTCCCTTGCGATAGCATTAGTGTTTCACTGTCAGTAGCAGTGACATTTATGACCCCATTTTTAAAAGGGTATGTTTGGATAGTGATGTTCTCTTGCTGGCGAGGTCCGACTGTAGCAGCACGAAAGCTTGAAAAATCAAAAGAAAATTGTTGATAGGTTTTCCCGTTAAATATCCATAAAATACTCATATGTTCACCTCCTATGGTGTTGGACTTACTTCTTCATTTTGATTCGCCTCATTTTGCTTCTTTTGCTCTTCTGCTTTCTTTTGCTCTTCTTCTTGCTTTTTCTTCGCTTTCTCTTCAGCTCTTTCTTGTTCTTGAGCCTGCTGCTCTGTTTGCTTTTTCTCTTCTTCTAACTGACTTTCATACTCTTCAATTTCACTTTGGATTGGATCAAGCTTTTCTTTTCTCTCATCACTAGATAGCCCGTCATCTGCTTTTAGTTCTTCTTTATATTTATAAAGCCCATACATGATTAAACTGCGATCTTCTAGCGAGCGAGCATTCTCTAAAGCTTGTTCATTCTCACCTCGGCCAATATGAATCCAATAGGTTAAATATTTTGGATCTGATTGCAAGGTGACCATATTTTGAATCGTTTCCTTTTGTTTGTCCCCAAGCGACTCATTGGTCAAATAAGATAAAGCTAGCTCATATTGAACAACTTTCGGCATGTCATCTACATCGTAGCTCTCTAACTCTTCGACCACCTTGCTATATTCTTGTTGTAAAAACGCCTCGTTGCTGTTTACAAATGCTTCTTGCTTAGGCTGTAAAAAGAATGATGAATAAAAAGTATAAATGATAGCTGGAATAAGCAAAACAAACATCCCAATTGAAGCAAAGCGAAAAATCGTCCAGCGTTTTTTCGGAACTTGTATAAGCGTTTTATGATATTGTTCTAACTTCTCGATGTTACTTCTTACGACCTTAAGCAATTCCTCAACATTAGCTGATTTTAATATGCTTGCTGCTACTTCCGATAACTGCAGGGTCTCATGCAATTTCAAATACTGTTCAAACGTATACTTCGGTTCAACAACTGATGCAATAGTTGCTTTTGTTTCAGCAAACTCCCGATTATCATCCCTTTCATAAGGCGGGATGCTTTCTTTTACGCCATAATGTAAAAAAGCAGGTGTTAAACTTTTATCAAACATAATATTTTCCGGGCAAACCGCTACATGAAGACGGGTAAAAGAATGATTCTGCACCTTTTTGATTAACTGATGTGCAAACATCCATTTATAACGCTCTTGCTTTTGCTGTAAGCGTGACAAAGGCTGAAAATCTTCTGGTGGATGAATCATAATTTTCAGCTCATCTTCATTCATAACAATTTCTTTCTGAAAAGAAGGTTCAATGTCTTTGAGCATTTCAATTTCAATTGCATGATCGAGCTTAATTTTTTCTGTTTGAAAAACAAACGTATACCCTTGCTTCTTATCTCTCGTTATAGAAGCTTCAAGTAAAGTTTCTAGATAAGTAGATTTCTTTTCTGACATTCTAGTAGACTCCTTCACAGAATTTCAATGCAATCCCCATTTGTAATCCCGCACTCAGCAAGTTTGTTAGGACCTGAAAAAACAAGATGTTTATTAGGAATTCTTACCCAATATCCTTCTCTTGGTAAGCCGGGAATTTTTTTTGCTTGCCATACAATTTCAATGACTTTCTTAATCGAATGATAGTCTGATAGTCTTAAATCAAATCGTTCACCTGTATAATGTTTTAAATCAATCGTCACTTCTACATACATATCTATCACCTCAAAACATAGAAAGAGCGCCTTCATCTTGTGAGAATTGGGCGCTCCTTTTATCACTTCATTATTGTTTAGATGAAGTTAACCGCGAATTTGGCTAGCGATTTGGTTGTCAGTATCTTCAAGTACATTTGCAGAATCATCAAGTTGTTTTGCAATTTTATTAAGTAAGTTTGACATTTCAATAAAAGAAGGTTTTAGCTCTTCATATTGAGCTACAAATGCTTCACTTGAAGCACCTTCCCACATATCTTGTAATTGGCTTTTCATTGTATCAAGACGACCTACTAAATCTTGAACTTGACCGCTTTCGTTATTGTAGCGAGCTGCCATATCACGAAGTTCTGCTGGTGTTACACGAATAATTCCTGACATATTTCTCTCTCCTTTTTGTTATGGATTTACTATAATTGTAAGAAAAAAAGGGGTGAAAGGTCAAAGATAACTTGTAAAAATTAGAAAAAATAAGTATATATATCTATAAACACCCCTAAAAAATGCAAATAAACACTTTATAACCAAGAACTTTTTCACATGTTTTTCGACATCACATAAGAGATATGTACCTATTTTAAGTATTTTTCTGAATTTTCTTTTTTTATAACCTTCTCCTATTTTTGTATCACCGACACTTTTAGCTATAAAAAACTAACAACTACAGAGAATTGTTAGTTTTTTCACTGTGTTTAAAGTAATTTTGCTTCCTCTTTAACATTGCAATTTCTTTTGGGATAAACAATTTAGATAATGGTGTATCAGGATTTAATAAAATCGCCGTATTCTCATCTACAGCCTCAACAATCTCAACAAATGATAGACAAACAGGGGTTTCTTTTTTTAACATTTTTTCAAATGGATACTTTGATGAAAATACCGGTAAATAGGTCAGCTTACCTTTTTTCATCATTTGAACATCGGCAATCGAGAGCACGTGGTTTGTTTCTTGATCACGTTTAGCAATTAACCAAAGCTTGCTATTCAGTAAAACCTCATAGAAATGTGCAATTTTCCGATTATCTTTCAGCGCTTCAATAAGCGCTCGTTCTAATAAATTAAATGAATGTTTCATTCTGCTGAAAATCCTAAAATTGATTTTTTCTCTTCAATGATTTGCACATCTTGCAGTGAAACTTGAATAGTAAATTCTGATTTACCTTCTGCATTTAACGGTATTTCTTTTTGAAGAGCTGGGTTGTTTGTTACTAAAAGCGCTGTTTGTTCTTGCTCATTTATACTTGCCAGTCCAAAGTGATGATTTTGATATTTAGCAGAAAGAATAATTTCATATGCATCATCTAATTCATCTAATGCAACTTTCTTAATATATGCTGTTGATGTGAGTGTTTTAACGAATTGAAAACCTTTTTCCTGATCTGCGGGATTATCAGAGCGTAGCGTAACAGGATTTTTTTGACTAATCATTTTGTAAGCTGCGCCTTTATACACACCGTACTTGCCTTGCTGTATCATCGTTTTATTTCACATCCTCTATTCGAACAAATTGTTGATCGATTGGATCATAAAGCCCGACTAATTCTTCCACATCTCCCCGAACAATATACACTTCTCCATAGGTTGGCGCAGCCCCGTCCTGATAGGCCGTTTCAAATTCAGGAACAATGCGGCCATTTTCTGCAGAAGTAAAGCCATGTCCAGTTTGTGGAAAGTTGATATATTCATCTGGTTTAACTGCTTTCTCACTATTTAAGCTTTGTGCATAAGGAATTTTCATTTTATCATACTCCTCAGTTGTAAAACGAATAACTCCGTATTCTGAAGAAGGTGTAAATGGGGTTCCCTCATAATCTAAACGCAAGGAGTAAAACACATCACTGGCGCTTTGAATATCGGCTACGTCTTCAATGCGGGCAACACATCCACCGATCTTTGTCCGGTTTCCCGATAAATATGTGTCGAGTGCTTCAACCGGGACAATTTTTTGTAAAATACTCGTTTCTGTCAATGGCGGCACAGCTTCACGTACTTGATACATCATTTGGAGTTGATCTGTTGATAAACGAGTATAATGCTCGACTTGATTTTCAAAAAACTGTTCTTTCGTTAATCCTACTTCATGAATGACATGGTTTGCCTCTTCAATAAACCCTCTCTTCACTGGCAGCTGAGCACTGCTAAACGCTGTATCGAATCCATGAGTAATCGTCACAAGCTGCTGGTTTAAAGGACGGTATTCACTAGAATTCCCTCTTTGGTCAACGACCATTCTTTCACTAGTTTCTACTGTTTCAATTGGAGATGATACTTTAGAAAGTTTACTTACTTTATCAATGCCTTTCCCGCCAAGTATGCCTAAACCAATTTGAACAACACCATATGTAAAGAACTCCGTCCGACTGTGTAAATCTCCATTCACCACTTTATCTTCCCATGACTTTGAAAGAGATGCCCACATTGAATCCAGTGTTTCTAATGGGTGTTGAATAGCCTCCCACATTCCCTCATATGTATCCCATTCAGCTAATGATTTTATTCCGTCCCACGTATCCTGTATGCCATTGCTTCCTCCGTCCCACACCCCGCTCCAAAACTGTGTCCAACCTGAGGATTCATCAAAATCTTGATCTGCTTGCCGCATCTTCTCAGCTGTTTGTTTCACCAAGAAATGAGCGTTTTCCGTTAAGGTTTCTAGCTTACGAATCATCTGCTGCAATTCTTCTTGTAAATCTAACACCTTTTCAACATTAGCTACTGACAAGAAATGCAAGTTTGTAGATTCCCAATTTAAGCGCTGTAGTGTCTCAGCTGCTTGGGCACGGGATTGCTGAATTCGCTCTGCAAACAACTCAAGCTCCTCTGGTTTCACTTTGATTTCCATATCCTCTACCCCCCATCTCTTTCTACTATTAAATCCCGCAATTTAAAAAATGATTCTTTCTTGTTAAAAATCCTCCGACACTGAAAGGCTCACTTCATTTAAATTGATGTGAGCCAAATGTACTATCTTAAGCTAAAAAGTCTGCGTTCTCTCGTAACCTTGCAATTTCTTGATGCAATGAGCGATACAGTTCATCGCGAATATCATATAAGTGAAATGCAGCTTGTATCATTTCATTATTGATACTTTCATACGATTCTTTTGAGCGTCCAGACCAACCTGATGCATACTGTTGATGAGCGCTTTGAAGTAAATAAATTCCTTCTTCAAAAAAATTAATAATATGTTGCACCGCCTGCAAATAAGATTCTAGCTGATCTGCATCTCGTTTATATTCCATTCGATTTCTTTTCCGATCCATATCGTCAAAGAAATCGCCAATTGCATCAATCAAAATATCCCACGCCCTTATTCCTTGATTATTAGAAGTCTCTTAAAGTAATGTTAAAATAAGGCTATATAAAACAAAATGCATCATTTAAACTATTTTCATGCCTAGGAAAAAGTATCTATATGTTTTAGACGGAAAATAAAACAACGTTTGCCGATCCTGTAAAGCATCTGCAAACGTTGTTTTATTGAAGACAAACAGTCTTTAGATAGCAAAAACAAAAGTTCAGCTACCTATTTCGCTGTTTATTTTTTAAAAGTTCTTTTCGATGGCTTTTTTCGAGGTTTTTGACTCGCGCGTACTTGTTGCTTCATGCCATCTTCAACAATTTGTCCCATGTATAATTCTTTTTTAGTAAGCTTAATATTGAGCTCTCGTGCGATTTGCTTTAATTCTCTTTCTTCTCGTTCCGTCACAAGAGAAATGACTGTCCCCTCAGCACCCGACCTGCCTGTTCTTCCGGATCGGTGAACGTATTGTTCAACATTTTGCGGAATATCAACATGAACAACATGAGTTAACCCTTTAATATCTAATCCTCTTGCAGCAACATCTGTTGCTAATAAGATTGGAAAGTTGCCTTTACGAAATGATGTAATCATATTAGCACGGTCTGCTTTTTTCGTTTCACTGTGTAATACCCCTACTTCTAAGTGCTTGAATCGTAATTTTTCCTCAAAGATTGACAGCGTCTCAATTCCTTTAAAAAAGGCAAGTGCTTTCATTGGGCCTTGATGTGCTAATTTACGAAGGACATCTACTTTGTCCCTTGCCTCACTTACAATATAGAGATGCTCTACTTTTGGAGCAGGGATTTCACTTTGACTAACTTCGACTACTGAAGGCTGATTCATCATACTTTCAGCAATTTGTTTTGCTTTTTCAGAAAGTGTTGCAGAAAAAACAAGTAATTGTCGATCGCTTAATGCCGATTTCACAATCTGCTGCACCGTCTGAATGTGCTCTGGGACAAAAAGCTGATCTGCTTCATCAATAACAACGGTTTTCACTTCATGCATCTTGATTTTCTTCATCTTAATAAGTTCATGAATACGTCCAGGTGTTCCGACAATAACATTAGGGCGCTTTTTTAATTTTTCAATCTGGCGCTTCATATTAGCCCCGCCAATAAATGCAGCGCTTGAAATCCCGCTTCCTTGAGACCACGTTTGAATTTCTCCATGAATCTGCATCACTAATTCATGAGAAGAAGCTAAAATAACAGCCTGAATATGAGAAGGACCTGGCTGAATCTGATTTAATACAGGGAGTAGATAGGCTAATGTTTTGCCCGTACCTGTAGGAGATTCTCCCATTACATCTTTGTTCTCAAGAATGAGGGGAATTGCTTTTTTCTGAATCGCGGTTGGTTCTTCAAACCCTGCTTTCTCCCATGCTTGCTGCAGAAACGGTTGTAACGCTTCGGTAAATTGACTCATATCGTTCTCCTTTTTATTAATCTATATTAATATAGCAATTGCAAATTTCAAAAATCATAAAGACAGATAAACTTATTATCTGGCCATAAAACCTGCACTAATTCAGCTGGACAAAATGAAAAAAGACCTCTGCTTACTTTATAACTAGGCTTCAATTATGATACAACATTGATTCTATGAAACACAATAGAAGCTTATATATTGCCTTATTCGTCCGCTAAAAATGTTCATGAAAACAACTTTGAGTTTTTTCATTTCTTCTTATAAAAGAAAGCTACATTATATGTAGCTTTCTTCTGCTAGCGGTATGACGATCGTAACAATGGTTCCTTTACCTTTTTCACTTTCAAATTTAAGCAGTCCTTTATGACGCTCAATAATTTTAAAACAAACAGCAAGGCCTAATCCAGTACCGGATTCTTTTGTAGAATAAAAAGGGGTGCCTACTTGATTGATTCGTTCCTGACTCATCCCAATTCCATTATCTTTAAACTGAATCATAGCTTGGCCCTGACTCTCTGTCAATGTCACAATAATTTCACCCTGATCAACAATGGCCTCCACGCCATTTTTAATAATGTTAATGAATACTTGTTTCAATTGATTTGGGTCAGACATAATAAAGATTGTTTGTTTACTTTCTGCCTCTAATCGAAGCGAAACATTGTTAAAATTAGCTTGCGCTTCCATTAACACAACAACTTGGTTCAATACTTCATATACATTTGTTTTTTGAAAAGATACATGCTGTTTCTTGCCTAAGATCAGCATTTCACTTGAAATCAAATTAATCCGATCAATCTCAGACATCATGATGGCCAAATAAGCGTCATCTGCTTTTTTGGTTGCCTGCATGACTTGGACAAACCCTCGTAAAGATGTAAGAGGATTGCGAATTTCATGAGCAACAGCAGCAGCCATTTGGCCAATAACAGACAGTTTTTCAGATGCAATCATGAGCTCTTCATCACGTCTGTAATTCGTAATATCTCGCGCGATCATAAATAATCCAGTCACTTCTGCATGTACAATAATAGGTAACAATGAACATCTTAGCAGCCGCCTTTGGCCATCTTGCTTCATAATGCGAAGTTCATACTCTGCTGCCTTGCCTTGTAAAACAGAATCAAAGTGTCTATGATACATGTCAAGATCTTCTTCAATCGTTAATTCTGCTATCTGCATTTCTTTTAACTGTAAAGTAGAGTAACCAGTTACAGCTTCGCCTTCCGGATTTACTGAAAGAATTTGACCTTCTTTACTAATCTCAAATACAGCATCCGGATTATGCTTAAACAACGATTGATAATGTTCATTGCTTGTTTGCAACTCATGATCTTTTCGTATCAGTTCGTTTTGTGATTGAATTAAATGATAGGCTCGACGATAAACTAATCCGTATAAAATAATACCTGTCGTTAAAACAAAAAACCATCCTTTATATTGCTGAAAAAAGATATATACTTCAAATCGGTCTTGAGCTAACGTTCGCGATATTTTATCAGATATCAACACCCAAATAGCACCGATAAACACATACATAATCGAAACTTTAAAAGCTGCTTTCCGAGCATATTTCATCAAATTTTACTCACCTATTGTTAGTATTGACGAATTACTCCATCTTCTTTATGTTAAACGTTTGCTCTAAAAAAAACACCTACTTTTTTCATGCAGTAGTGAAAAATTGTTGGATGGCTCCAGTTAGATTACTAATGTACTCTACATCCACATTAAAGTTATAGATATGTAATTTCCGGCTATGTTCTGGTGTCAAACCTGTCATATAAATTTTTGTTCCCATTAGTTTAAATCCCCAAATAAGTTGTTCTAACGCCCATACACCTTTTTCATTTATTTCACCGATTGCATGAAAGTTAATGACAATCTTATCTACGGTTTACTCGTCTACTTTTCCCAATAAACGTTGCTCATTTTTTACAATTAACTCTTGAAAGATTGTAAAGGTATCTTTTTCTCTCTTCTTTTGTTCTAAAATGATCGACCAAGCTTCTTCTTGATTACCTAGCAACAATGCTCTTGTTAACCGCTCCACACATTCAACTTCAACCAAGAAATCACCTCATTTAATTGGATTCATCTATTACTATCAGCCATAACATTTCAAAAGTGCATCCTTCATTAAGAAATCTATTCCCTTACTAAATCCAAAAGCAAATGAATAAAAATTAGCCTCCTGCTTCTTTTTTCTATACATATAAACAGAAATTAACCCTTCAATTGTGCTGCATGGTATACGTTCTTCTTAAATTTTAGTATTTATTATAAAACGCTCTTGTCCGAAGTCATCGAGGCTGACAGTCCATCATCTTCAAGCTCATTAGTCATCATCTAGCTTTGTTTAATAGAAGTAAATGTGTTCATTCGTATACTATTTCCTGTTAACTATACTAATTCCTTCACAAACCAAGGTGAACATTGTACTTTTCTGCTGTTATGTTTGCTACAATTCTTATTAATCGAACGACCAAAAAGATCTTATCCACATGTGGATAAGATCTTTTCTTTATCAACTATGTTCATTTTATGTAATTGGCTATTTTACATTTTTAGAAACGAATTATAATTTGGGACCTTTTCGATATTTGAACCATCCCATTTTATAAAAGGCAAATACCATAACCCCAACAAGTGCACCCATCAACCCTAGGACAATAAAATAATTATATTTGCCCGTTAACTCTGGCATGTAGGCAAAATTCATTCCATATAAACCCGCAATAAATGTTAAAGGTAAAAAGATAGCAGACATTAAAGTGAGCATCAACATAATGGAATTCATCCGCTCTGAATTAATCGACATGAAACTTTCCCGAATGATAAATCACGACTTGCATTCATAATCTCAATCATATTTAATAAACGATCATAAATGTCGTTAAAGTATCAAATTTGTTCTTTCTCTTTTAACGTATTTGTAGACATAATCCGGTAAAGCAAATCTCTCATAGGATGTAAAATACGCCTCATTCTAGATAAATCACTGCGAATATCATAAAGATTTCGAAGCAGTTCATATACAATTTCCCACGGATTATCTTCAATCACAATCGGATCTCTTTCTACAAGCTTTAATACTTTTTCCATACTGTTTAATTTGTCTAAATGATAAGTCGCTAGGAAGTTTGCGCCAATAAATGCTGATACCTCTAAGCTTTCTCGTTCCTCTTCTTGTAACGCATAATAAACTAAAAAATAATGACCATCATATATTTCAAATTTTGCTCGTTGTCCTTGGTTTAAGCAATCTTCTACAGCTAAAGGGTGAAAGTTAAATTCGTTAATAAGCGCCTGCTTTTCTTCATTTGTGGGATTATAAAAATCAATACAGTACCAATCGATTGAAGGATGTGAATGTAATTCCTTTACCGTTAGCCTCGTTAAAATTCCATCTTTTGTTTTTGCTAAAATTTTAATCATAAAATAACCTCAATTTTGCGCTCGTCCATTTATTTATCATGCATACCCGTTTTGTTATTTTCTAAAACAATTCTTTCGTTAAATTCAGCTTTGACCTTCTCAAGCAATGATGCATTCGTAAGTAAATCATATCCTGTTAATGCCATTGTTTTCGCTCCTAAGATAAGCGCTTCTTGTCCTTGTGAACTTAATGCTGCTTCTTTGAATTCATGTGTATGACAAACAAAATATTCATTGCAAATCTTAATATAGGGATGAATCGATGCGACTACGTGACTCACATTTCCCATATCTAACGATCCATGGTCTCCAGCATCTTCAAAAATGTCTTCTTCTTTAATGCCAAGAGACACTAGATTATCTGTGTAAATAGTGGATAACGTGTGATTAGTCACCATATCATCGTATGAAAATTCGTAATTGGACATCTCAAGACGTGTACCTGTGGATAAAGCAGCCCCTTGTGCACATGCTTTTACTTTTTCAGTGACTTCATTCACGTATTGTCTAGTAGAAGCTCGTACATAAAACTGTGCTACTGCGTAGTCAGGTACAACATTTGCTGCTTTTCCGCCTTCGGGTATAATACCATGAATACGCACGTCAGGCTTTACATACTGGCGCAGTGCATTAATATTATTAAAAGTTTGCAGGACCCCATCTAAGGCATTAATTCCTTCATGAGGAGCTGCTGCAGCATGAGCGGATTTTCCATAGAACTCAAATTGAATAGCATCCATGGCCAATGAACGGCCACTTTTTTGATGACAGTAATACGGATGAACCATCATCGCAGCATCTAAATGATCAAAGACACCTGCTTTTGCCATCGTGACTTTTCCTCCGCGTGTTTCTTCAGCGGGTGTTCCATAAACGAATACCTTCCCGCCTATTTCTTTTAGTACTTTACTTAACCCAATACCTGCGGCGATTGACATCGTTCCAATTAAGTTATGGCCGCACGCATGGCCCAGTTCAGGTAATGCATCGTATTCAGCCATAAATCCAATTGATGGACCTGGCTTTCTGCTATCAAATACAGCTGTAAATGCTGTCGGTAACTGACATGTTCCGGTTTCAACTGCAAATCCATGTTTTTTTAATTCCGTCGTCAATACTGTACAAGCTTTTACTTCTTCATGACCAAGCTCAGGGTTATGACCAATATAGTGACTAATTTCATCGAATCGAGGTTTTAATTCTTCCACAACTGCAATAATTTTTTCTTTCATGTTTCCACTCTCCCCTTTATATGAAAACGCTCGCTTTCTTCCATTATACATTGGCTACCAGCAATAAACGACTGATTATTCTGAAAATAAAACACAAAGTAAAAGAAGTTAGAATCAATTAAAAGCCCGTCACTATTGAAAAAGTGACGGGCTTTTTTGGATATTATGAAACTTGATTTTCATCTTTTGGATATTCTTTTTCCCAATATTCAGCATTTTTAATTCCTAACTTTATAGGATTAAATACTGGATCTAGTCCTTGCTTTTTCTGAGCTTCATAATCTTTTAAAGCGATTAATGCCGGTTTTGCCAAGATTAAGATGGCAATTAAATTTAACCATACCATAATTCCTAGTCCAGCATCCCCTAATGCCCATGCAAGTGCTGCTGTTTTTACACATCCATAGAATGTTGCACCTAATATAACAAGTTTTAAAGCAAACATAGGCCATTTGCTATTTTTTCCACGAGTTAAGTAAGCAATATTTGTTTCAGCAATGTAGTAATATGCCATAATCGTTGTAAATGCGAAGAAGAATAAAGCAATCGCGACAAACCCTGCTCCAAAACCAGGAATTACTGTTTCAATCGCAGCTTGTGTGTAGCCTGGACCTGGCTCTACTCCCGGCAAGTTCGAGATAATATATGATCCATCTGGAGCTTTCGTATTATACATACCTGTAAATAAAATCATAAATGCTGTAGCTGAACATACAAATAATGTGTCAATGTACACAGAAAATGCTTGAACAAGGCCTTGCTTTACCGGGTGAGACACTTCAGCTGCAGCTGCTGCGTGCGGGCCCGTACCTTGTCCTGCTTCATTTGAATAAATCCCACGTTTTACTCCCCATGATACCGCCAAACCAACAATTCCACCAAATGCAGATTCTAATGCAAATGCGCTTTTAAAAATTAATGCAATGACGCCTGGCAATTCTGTGATATTTACCGCAATAATTACAAGAGATAATAAAATATATCCTAACGCCATAAACGGCACAACAATTTGAGCTACATTGGCAATCCGTTTTACACCGCCAAAAATAATACTCGCTAAAATAATAACTAATCCAATTGCTGTAACCGTTGGATTAATTCCAAATGCATTATCCAACCCTAAAGCAATTGAGTTAGACTGTACTCCCGGCATAAGAATACTCATGGCAACTAAAGCAGCAATGGCAAATAGTACACCATACCATTTCATACCAGTTCCTTTTTCAATATAATAAGCAGGGCCTCCTCGATACTGGCCACCTTGCTTCACTTTGTAGATTTGGGCTAATGTTGATTCGATAAATGCACTTGATGCACCGATAAATGCCACAGCCCACATCCAGAAAACAGCTCCCGGTCCTCCAAATGCAATAGCCGTTGCCACACCCGCAATATTACCTGTTCCTACACGACCTGATAATGCAAGAGACAGAGCTTGGAAGGAAGAAACACCTGCTTCTGAACTCTTTCCTTTGAACATCAGCTTGATCATTTCTTTAAAGTGTCGAACTTGTAAAAAACGAGTCAAAATCGAAAATAAAAGTCCAATTGCTAAACAACTGTAAATAACAGGCGTACTCCAAAGCACATTATTCAAACTCGTTACAAATTGCTCCAACTAAATTCCCCCTCATTGTTAACTTTTTTGTTTTTTTAAAATTATAAGTTATATTGTTTATTTTAACAATATAACTTTAGTTATTTATTTATATTTTAGTTATTTTAAACAAAAATAATGATTTTTTATAGATATTATAACTATTATTTATAAGAAAAAGTTCGGCTTCACTCTACATGAAATTACTTTATTGTTAATTAAAACGGTTTTCTGATTCTTAAAGTCCGTAAAAGACATGCACTTTTCTGTTTTGTTGTCATACGTTACACCTAGCAGGACTTTCCTTATAGAAAGTAGGATGACCATGAAGCTAGAACCTTTATTTTATCGACCTCTTGCTCTTGATTTGCTTTATATGTGCGTGCTTGCATATAAGCAATACAAACAAAATGGAATTTTTGATATCCCCCCCGGCTATCAATTTGTTCAATCCATCCAAGCTTCCGCGATTGTACGGAAGGAGTGGTTCGGTTTTATTTTGGAATCAGATGATGCGATTGTCATTGCCTTTCGTGGTACTCAATCAGAAGCGGATTGGATAGCGGATGCTCGTATTCATCAACGATCGTACCCTTACACTGAAAATGCTGGACGCGTTCACGAAGGCTTCTTATCAATTTATGAATCATGCCGAGAAGAGATTTTCACCACCTATTCAACCCTACCTGCTAAGCCGCTTTACATCACAGGACACAGTCTAGGTGCAGCTCTCGCGATTTTACATGCATTAGATGTAGCAACCAACACATCTTTTCCGCATATCACGATGTATAACTTTGCATCTCCGCGAGTCGGAGATCAACAATTTGTTCAAACATACACTCAGACAGTCTCTAATAGCCGCTCATTTATTAATACCACTGACCTTGTCCCAAAGCTTCCTCCTAAACGTCTATATAATCCATATAATGAACAAATGCTTTACTATGAAGACGACCCATTAAAACTGCTCTTCACGATTCAAACTGGTTCGACGACAGAAAATCATAGTCCCAAAACATATAGTGTTGGTGTTTGGACAATGTCTGATTATCCAATTATTTCTCTAAAATAAAAAAAGCAGGCACTGGCAGCCTGCTTTTTAAGCATGAATTTCGTTCTTTATTTCCTCAATTTGCGCTAAATGTCTCTTTTCATGATAACCGATGAATTCAATCCACTGTTTTAAATCCATTAAACCTAATACAGGATGCGGGAAAGATTTTTGTCTTAATTCCTCCTCACTCACCCTTTCATTTACTTGATTTAATGCTTCTCTCGATTGTTTTAGCTTTTTTGTTATTTGTTCAAGACTTTGTTTTTCATGTGACGGGCTCACCTGAGGAGGAGCCGGTACTTTGCGTGAGCGATCAACCGCTAAATGAAACGGTTTTTCATCAACTGGACAGTTCTCGCCATTTTGTAACTGGTCTGCCATAACCTTAACAATGAATCGTTCCATTAAATAGAGATGCTCTAATACTTGCATCACGCTCCATTTGTCATCTGCTACATTCTTATTTAACTGCTCATATGACAATGACTGGACACTTGCTAACACTTCTTTTCGAAACTGTTCATTCTTATTCATCCCAATCCCCCTCTTCTTCCCTTCCTTTCCATCGTACCAAAAAAAGAAACAACATAAAAAAGATTTCTCTTACAAATCTGAAAAACAGTCCGTTTGAAAACGATTATTAAAAAATGATTACTTGACTTCCAAAATAAAAAAGAGTAAAATTATATATCTCACTTCAAAAAGAAGTAACTTGAAAGGATGTATTGTAAAATGCAGGGTAAAAATACTGGCATTCTACACATGTTTTTTAAAACAACTTATTCACACTGGATCGGCTTCGGAGCCGTAAGGATGCAAGAGAGGCAGGGCTTGCGTCGTTTAGGTTAACGATCGTGTGGGACAAAGCACCGCGGCAATGGGTAAATTCTTTGATCTTAATTATGCTTCTACAACAAAAGAATGCAGCACAAGCAATGATCATGGATTTAAATAACTAATTAATTGTTTTTACACTTGCAACTGAGCAAGTTACTTATATGAATGTAACAAAAGCGAGCAGGAATTCCTTGCTCGCTTTTTCCATTTTATGCTTCTAATCATCTGTTACTTTAACAATATACGATTCGCTACTTTACAATCTACAATAATTGTAAGCATTCATAGAATTATTGGTTTTTCGACCCTAACAATTAGTAAAGTATTATTTTTATAAAATAGTGTTGTTTACCCACAAAAATCCAGATTGAACCTCTCTTTTACTATAAAAAAACGAGCAACATATACCCTTATTTGGATATACATTACTCGTAATTTTATTACTCTGCTAAAATATCAGCAAATGCTTTTGCATATGGCGGCAAATCCGGCGGGCGGCGGCTTGATACAATGTGGCCGTCTACGACTACAGGCTCATCATGCCAAATTGCACCTACATTTTCCATGTCATCTTTAATGCCTGGCGTACTTGTAACATTGCGGCCGTCTAAGATCTTCGCTGAAATAAGCACCCATCCTGCATGACAAATTTGTCCAATTGTTTTTTTCTGTTCATCCATATGACGAACCATCTCAATAACTTCAGGATAACGGCGCAACTTGTCTGGCGCCCATCCGCCTGGTACTAAAATGGCATCATAATGAGCGGGATTAATCTCTGAAAATGCATAATCTGATACAGCAGGGACACCATATTTGCCAATATACGTTTCATTTGCTTTTTCTCCAACCAAGTGCACTTGAGCTCCTTCCTCACGAAGTCGCATGATTGGATACCAAAGTTCTAGATCTTCAAAATCTGCACTAACTAATGCAATGACTTTTTTATTCTCTAAACGCATAATAACACCTCCAAGTTCAGTATAGCATGTTCAGAATGAAGGTAAAAAATGAACAGCTCTTCTAGCTAGAAACCGTCCTTCTTTTCGGTTATCCGCAGTCTGTCCCATTTTTATAAAGGTTTAGCTATGAAATTAATTTCAAACCAATAGCTGCTCCTAGAATCATCGCAATAAATAAAATGCGAGATAAATTTCTAGGTTCTCCATACAACACCATGCTTAAAATAGCTCCACCGGATGCGCCTATCCCTGTCCATATTGCATACGCTGTTCCCATCGGTAATGTTTTCATCGCAACAGCTAAACAAAGAAAACTTGCGCCAAAACCAATCAATAGAAAAAAGAATGATGTCCATTTATAGTCTTTATGCCACTGATTAATCATCAAAACACCAATCATTTCAAAGATTCCTGCTAAAACTAGGAAAAACCATGCCATTAGGAATCCACTCCTTTTGATTTACTCTCTTTTGTCACCAGCTTTAATCCAATTACTCCTATTAATAAAATTAAAATAAGGACAATTTTTACAGCGTTAAACGGAACATCAAAAAGCACCATCTCTGCTAACACTGTCCCCGCTGTACCTAACCCTACAAAAACAGCGTAAACGGTCCCGACCGGCAATTCTTTTCCGGTCATGATCATTAGATAAAAACTGATACCAATCGAAATAATCGTCCCAATCCAACTTAACGGATCATCTGCATGCTTTAATCCAATTACCCAGAATACTTCAAAAAAAGCAGCGATAACTACTTTTATCCAGCTCATGTTCATATAACGATTCCCTTCCTTCTTATTTCGCTTTAAAGCCTTGTTAATGACCTGCCATTATGCATATATCCCTTCATGTAGCACCTGTATAAAAGTAAACCTTTTATACTTGGACATCGCAGTATTTAGTAAAAATCCCCTTTCCGGTACAAAGTAAAAAAGCCCGAGAAAATATCTTTATCAGATATCCTCCCGGGCTTTTGTCCCTCCGTGTTACACAGTGATTGCTGTGCGTTTTCTCTTGGACCTGACCGGCGATAGCCGCGGAACCCTAGAAAACTTTTATACCGTATATGAATACATTTATCTTATCAAACTTATGCAGCTACTTCAAGTGATTGAAATAATGATGATACTTAAAAGGCAATCTTCATTCCCCTGTACTGCTAGTAAAAAGATAAATTAAAATGATAGTACAGACACAAGACAGATAATTCTTCTTTCGCGTTTTTATTGTGAGATGGTTTTTGTTACATGCTGTTGATGTCTTTTAGATAACAACCAAACGATAAAAATCATCAACATAATCGCAACAAGAAGTGTAGCTGCATGTCCCACTATACCAGCAATTAAGAACGTTACAAATGCTGAAGAAGCGTTTACCAGTGCATATGGAAGCTGCGTTTTGACATGGTCAATATGATCGCATCCCGCTCCTGTTGATGACAAGACGGTTGTATCTGAAATCGGTGAACAATGATCTCCAAAAATCCCTCCAGATAACACCGCTCCTATACATACAAGCAAAGGCGCATCAAGTTGCGTGGCCATAGGAATGGCAAGTGGCATCATAATGGCAAATGTGCCCCAAGACGTTCCAGATGCCAATGACATGACGGCACCTACTGCAAATAAAATACTTGGAATTAAGAAGATAGGAAGATTACCGTCCATCACTTCTACAATATAATTAGCGGTTCCCATTTCTTTCATTACTTTTCCAAGTGACCATGCGAGTACGAGTGTCGCAGCGACAATCATCATTTTTTGCATACCTTGAAAATAAATATCCATTGCTTCTGCCAGTTTTTTCACTTTTGAAAGCACAAGCAACGCCATTAATGCAATGGTTGCGAATAAATAACCTGTTGTTAAAGCAATACGAAATGCACTGCCTTCTACTTTTTCAAACGGAAACCCTAAAGAGATTAAAATGCCAAACAGCGTTACAAATAAAACAAGTAGCGGGACAATAATAAAACTGGCCTTACTTTTATTTTGTTGAATTTCCATCATCGCCTCTGTTTTTCTTAAAGGTGTTGATGTTTTCCAATATAATTTTCCAGTTGTCTTCACACGATCTTCCGCTTTCTTCATCGGTCCAATATCAAGGCCAGTAATCGCAATTAACGGAACCATTAAGATGGTTAAAATCGAATAAAACTGAAACGGAATCGCCCCTACAAATGCTTCCCAATCTGTCATGTTTGTTATGTTTAATGCATCAAACTCTTTTTGAATCAACCCCATAGTATAAACTCCCCAGCCGATAAAAGGAATCAGAACAGCGACTGGTGATGAAGTTGAATCAATAATCCAAGCGAGTTTCTCTCGTGATATTTTCATTTTATCAAATACTTTTTCAAAGACAGGTCCAACAATTAATGGCGTACCCAGATCGGAAAAGAAAATCAATATTCCACCAAACCAAGCAGCTACTTGTGTTTTTACGCGTGTATCTAAAATATGTATAACTTTCTCTGCAAAAGCTCCTGCTCCTCCTGACTTTTCCATTAATGTAACAAATCCACCAATGAATACGAGTAGTACAAGAACCCCGGCATTATAGCTGTCTGTCAGCTGAAAAAATAAATAATCTCCAATGAATGTTTGAACTGATGTAATCGGAGTTCCATGTTGTAAAATGACAACCCCTGATAGTGCGCCCATAAATAAAGACAAGATAACATTCTTACTAATAAGTGCCAAAACAATTGCAATAACAGCCGGAATTAAAGAGATCCAACCAAGATGTTCCATAAAAACCCCTCCTATACAAATCACAAAAACGAATAAATATTTATATTTATTTATTATTATTCATTACACCATCGTATAAATCAACCTTTAATTTAAAAAATCTATTCTTTTCGATGTCATAACTAGCCAAAGATAAAGGAAAGTTCCATTCGTTATCACTTCACTTTCTTTTAATAAAAAGGCTTTAACATAGACGATTGCCTAAATGCAAGAGATTCATATGAATAAAACATTGCCCGCTTGACTCAATTGAAGTTCAACTATAAAGGATATGAAACAAACCCTGCATATTCGCCTTTCTTTATTACAATCACAAACGAATCAGGGAAAAATTAAAAAGCATGAGTCCGGTTCATTATTGGACCCATGCCTTTAAAGCTATCTAATACCCATGTCTAACTTTTTGGGTTCAGTTCACTTCGTGTGCGCTTTTACACCAAATCTTGAGGATTCATTTGAAAATGAGGATAATCTTTAAATCCTTCCCAATCTCCTCCCCATTCAAATCCAAGTTCTTTTCCAATTTCAACTACTTCCATCCAGTCAGACATGCCGTTTTGATTGCCGTCATACTCCATATCCCATATCACTTTACCCTTCTCTATCTCTAACGCAAAATCAATTGCAAGCCCATAATTATGATAGGACTCTCCTCCTTTTGAATACGTCACAATATTTCCTTCTGTTGTACGGCCTTTGGCATAAAGTTGATCTTGCTCTTCTTTTGATCTGAAATCATCGGTAATCACAACTGTAATTCCCTTGTCTTTTGAACGCCGAATCAATTCATCCCGCTTTTCGGCTACAACAGGATGCAGCTCCGTAGCATCTGCAAACTCATTTAAGTTAGGGGCGAGACTCCATTCTCTTTTCATAAAGAAAAAAAGCCCATATGCTATTAACATAAGCAGTAAAATTTTTACTAACGCTGATGCGTTATTCATCTGTCTAAACTCTCCTTAATCATAACTACCACTCTAAGTGTGGATGGTTATCTAAATAAACAAACCTTCGAAGAAATCATAGTATAATTCCCGCTGTTTTAAAAGTAAATTGCTAAAAATAGGCTTACTCCTATTGTTTCCCTGTCTATCGCATATTTCTCCATAAAAAACAGTTCACTTTCACCATTTTTTCACTATTAATGGTTACATTATCAAATACGTTCAACATGCCGCTAAATGTTGAACTTTGCATAAAATTATTTTACATAGGAGGAACGAGAGAGAATGAAAAAAAAGAAGTGGTTTGGTTACATCCTAGCAAGCGGTTTAACATTAGGGGCTGTCTCAGCTGCTAATACGCCCGTGTTCGCTGCATCTGCTCATGGTTCAAACACCCTTATTGAAAAAACAGCTCATGAGCAATCGCCGCAGCAATTAGATGCCGATACACAGCAAAAAGTAGATACAATTATGAATAAAACGAAAACAAAGCTTGAAGCACTAGGCGTTGAATTTCCTGATAAAAAACAGCACCCTTTTTCTGATTTAAATGAAGAACAACAAGCAAAAGCGAAAGATATCATGAAACAAGTAAAAGAAGGAACGTTAACAAAAGACGAAGCGAAAGTAAAATTGAAAGCACTCGGCATTGAGTTTCCCAAAAGAGAAGAGCGATTATTAAAAGGATTAAATAATGAAGCAAAAATAAAAGCAAAAGCTATTTTAGAAGAAGCAAAAGCTGAAGTTGAAAAGCTTGGTGGGGATTTTCACCGTGAAACACATGAGCACTTAACAAAATAAATGTGCACTATAATCGATGAGCTATTATTTAAAAAACTATAAAAAGAAGAGGTCATCTTGCCTCTTCTTTTTATAGTTGAATTTACTCTTCAAGCTCCTTTACCAAAAAAGACATAAGTTCTGCAACAGATTGGTCTTGTACTTTATCATAACCTGTACCGGCCCATAAAGATAAATACTCTGCGTTTTTTTGTTCAGCTGCCTTTGTTCGAATCGGCTTTGTCATATGATGAATATGAGGATACGCTGCAGGCGCTAGTGAAGTGTAGCTTGATAAAAATTTATTAACTAATCCTCTTGCTCGCCTCCCTGTAAATGAACGTGTAACAGCCGTACTTTTATACGTATGATTTAAAAGCGCACTTTTATAAACCTCACTCGCACCGCTTTCTTTACAACAAATAAAAGCGGTGCCAAGTTGAACTGCACTTGCTCCTGCTTTTAATATACGAGTGATATCCCCGCCTGTCATAATCCCGCCTGCCGCAATTAATGGAATATCGAGTTCATCGTTTAGTAACTGAAGTAGCTCTTCGACCGTGTAATCCCCATCTTGTGTTTGATTATTTTGAAACGTCCCTCTGTGCCCGCCTGCTTCTATTCCTTGAATACATAAAGCATCAGCTCCCGCTAAAACGGCTTGTTTGGCTTCATCAGGTGTTGTAACTGTAATCATGATATATGAGCCATTCTGTTTAAGAGCTGAAATAATTTCTGGCGATGGACAGCCGAATGTAAAACTAACAACTGGCACTTTTTCTTGAGCTAGCACCAGCAGCTTAGCATTCCAATCATCATCATCTTGCCTAGGCTCCCCTAATGCTGCCCCTAATTGATTTGCCGCTTTTTCGATTGTCTTTTTGTATGCGTCCACTTTTTGTTCATCTACTTCTTCATCGTTTGGAACAAACAGATTAACTCCAAAAGAAGCAGATGTCCGCGTCCGTACTTCATGAATCTCTTTTTGCATGTCCTTTGCACTCTTATATCCTGCTGCTAAAAAACCTATGCCTCCTGCATTGCAAACTGCAGCTGCCAATAAAGGTGTCGACA
Organism: Priestia megaterium; assembly: GCA_008180335.1. Taxonomy (GTDB): domain Bacteria; phylum Bacillota; class Bacilli; order Bacillales; family Bacillaceae_H; genus Priestia; species Priestia megaterium_B. The sequence continues at coordinate 40,886 of VTEF01000006.1, read as the reverse complement.
CTCCTCCAGCCATCGGAGCTTGAATAATGGGATATTTAGTCTTCAACATTCGTTACACTCACCTTTCACAAAAATGATTCACTTCCTAAAATTTACTATATCATGTTCTGCACCGGTCACCACGATTCAAATTTCTAAATTTAGAAATTATTTTTTGACTGCTTTTATATACAGCAAAAAAGAGCAGCAATGATGCTGCTCCTCGTTTTAATTACTGATTTAAAAATTTAACGCAAACGGCATATGGCACGTCTACACTAGAATCTAAAAGCGTTAGTTTTCCTGTTTCTGAGCTTCTTTCAAATAACACAAGATTTCCTGTTTCTTGATTAGACGCAATCACAAACTGTTCAGTCGGATCTAGCACAAAATCTCTAGGCCAGTTCCCTTCTGTGCTTGTCCACTCTACAAATGTTAGTTGACCTGAATCTTCATGCACCTGAAAAACAGCAATTGTATCATGGCCCCGGTTCCCTGCATAAACAAATCGACCATCTTTTGAAAGATGAATCGCACTGCCTTGATTGTTTTCCTTAAAATCTGCCGGTATTGTGGAAATAGCTTGCAGCTGTGTAAAGCTTCCATCCTGGTCATTATAGCTTAAAACAAGAACTTCTGAACTAAGCTCTGTCATTACATAAGCATACTTTCCGTTAGGATGGAACGTTAAATGTCGTGGACCTGCCCCTGGAGCTGTTGAAAATCGGCTCGCTTCCGTTAACTTGCCATCTGTATCTACCGTATAGGTAACAATTTGATCAGTCCCTAAGTCAACGACCACTGCATACTTTTCATCCGGTGTAAAATCAGCGTAGTGTACATGTGGTTTCTCTTGTCGCTCCTTATTTGGCCCCTTTCCTGTGTGTTCCACGATAGAAGAAGCTGGTTCAACTGCTCCATTTTCTGAACTTGCCGCATAGGATTCAACTGTTCCTTTATGGTAGTTAGCAGTTAACACCATATCATTTCCTTGATTAATACTAACATAGCAAGGGGAAGCACCTTCAAGTAATTGTTTATTAATAAACGTTAAGTCACCGCTATGTGAATCAATTGTATAAGCCGCAACGCCTCCTTGATCTCCTTCTTTCACAACCGCATAGAGATATTGATTATTTTTGCTGATATTTACGTATGTAGGATTATCAATATTCGCAACAGGGCGGACATCCTTCAATTTTTTTGCAGCAACATCCAATGTGAATGTATAAACCCCTTCACTCGAACCTTTTGTATACGTTCCAACATAACCAGTAAATGTTTGACTGTGACTCATCAATCTATACCCTCCTAATGTTTATACTATCTGTACTATATCATAACTCCATTTGCACATCTATTTCTGCAATTGCCATCTTCTTTCTATCACCATTCCCCCTTGTTTCATAGAAAGCTGAGAATCGAAAACAGGATCGCTAAATGCTCTTTCTTGCTTTTTTACTTCATAGAGCGTTATGATAATGTTGGTATTTATCTCACCCACATTAGCCCGTAAAATGGTTGAGTGGCTTTTTTTAGTTTGACGCATAAACTAGATGTTGCCTCTCTGCTTTTTCGATGCCAAAGTAAATGACTTCTAAAAGAAGTCATATTGATTTTTTGATAAAAAGTCAGGATTGGATTAAAAACTTACTACTTAAAGGAGTGAATCATCGTTGATTACATTAAAGAGTGAACGAGAAATTAATTTAATGCATGAAGCCGGAAAATTATTAGCTCAATGCCACAAAGAAATTAAAAAAATGATTAAACCTGGGATTACTACACTGCAGATTGATCAATTTGTCGAAAAATACTTGGCTGACCACGGAGCTACACCAGAACAAAAAGGATACAAAGGATATCAATTTGCAACTTGTGCTTCATTAAATGATGAAATCTGTCACGGTTTCCCAACAAACAAACCGCTTCAAAATGGTGATATTGTTACCATTGATATGGTTGTAAACTTGAATGGGGCTCTAGCTGATTCAGCATGGACACATACAGTAGGAGAAATTTCAGAAGAAGCGAAGCGTCTAATTGATGTAACATATACAGCGCTTTATAAAGGGATTGCACAGGCACAAGTCGGAAATCGCACAGGTGATATTGGCCATGCGATTCAAAGCTATGTGGAAGGCGAGAATTTTTCAGTTGTACGGGATTTTACAGGACATGGAATTGGCAATACAATGCATGAAGAACCAACGATCCTGCACTACGGAAAACCTGGAAAAGGACCGCGCTTAAAAGAAGGTATGGTTATTACCATTGAACCAATGGTCAACGTTGGCACATGGCATGCCAAGATGGATGACAACGGCTGGACAGCAAGAACGACAGATGGTAAATTATCCGCTCAATACGAGCATACGATTGCCATTACAAAGAACGGACCTGTTATTTTAACAGAGCATTAAAAACATAACGCAAAAAGCCCACGATGCAGTGGGCTTTTTGCGTACTCATTCATCATTTATGGTGCAACGGAATTTTAATAACAAATGTTGTGCCTTTTGAAGAGGTAGAAAGCAATTCAATGTGACCTTGATGATTTTCTAAGATTTTCTGTACAATCGTTAACCCTAATCCCGTTCCATTTTCTTTAGACGTTGCAAAAGGATGGAAAACGGAGGTTTGCAGCGACTGAGGAATCCCTTCCCCCTTATCTTTTATATAAATGCAATACATATCCTCTATGATGTCTGAAGAAATTGAAATCTCGCCTTCTCCATTCATTGCTTCTATGCTATTACGCAGGAGGTTATGGAATACTTGTTTCATTTGCTTTTCATCTACCCATACAGTCCGTGGTTCCATCTCTACACTCACAGTTAACTGATTATGATAGGTATGCTTAATTAATGGTAAAATCTCGTTTATCACATCTTCGATCATGATTTCCCGCATAATGGGAGCACCTGGTTTAGCCAGCATTAACATCTCTTCAATGATTAAGTTAATTCTTTCCAATTCTTTAAGCAGTAGCTCTAAATGAAAAGTGCTCTTTTCCTGATCCGAAAACGATTGATTCATTAATGACACAAATCCATGAATAACGGCTAACGGATTACGAATTTCATGCGCTGCTCCAGCAGCTAACTCTCCTACAAGCGCTAGTTTTTCAGATTGATGCATACGCTGCTCTAACTTCTCTGCATCGGTAATATCAACAAAATGCAAAATCCGCCCTATTACTTGATCTTCATGATTAACTAACTGAGATTGTGAAACAAGTAAGCAATACTCCGTCTCTTCTGATTCAAAAAACACTTTACGATTGTCACAGGTTTTACTAGAACCGACAATCTGCCAAAATCGTTCATTATGAGCAGGCTGATTCTTTATAAACTCCTGAACCGTTTGATCATCAGCGTTCAATAATCGTTTAGCCGCTCGATTTAAGAACACATGCGATGTTTCATCATCGATTGTAATAATTCCAACGGGTAAAGAGTTCAAAATTTGTTCACGATAAACTTTATCTGTAACAATTTGATGAAAGGAATGATACAAGTTGTAAGACATCGCATTAATGGACGTAATCAGCCGCTGTAGCTCTACTTGCTTCGTGCCATCAATCGTTAATCCATATTCTCCATATGCAATTCTGTCTACTTTATCGACCATTTTTTCGATTGGCTTTGTTAAGCTTGCACTCATTTTATAAGAAGCGACAATGGAAATGATCACAGCAATTATCATCAATAGCAGAAGTAAAATTAATGAATTTTTGATGATCAGCGGTAATTTATCAGAAAGACTGTCTACTGAATGAGACGTTTCTTTTTTTACCTCAGCAATCGCTTCTTGAATACTTTCTAATTCAGGCAAATATTCATTTTCAATATATCTTTTGGCTGCTTTTGTATCACCGTATCTCAATAATCCGTCTACATTATTACTAACTTTAAAATCTAGCAGTTCAATTCTTTCTTGAAGAGATTGTAATGACTCTGGCATAGGTGTGTTCTGAATTTGATGATCCTTATTGAAGCTTTGATCAGATTGCTCATATTCTTTGACAAATTCACAACAAAGATTATCAGCCAAGCTATTCTCTACAATGTACTGTTTTATATGCAGCTCTTCTTCCCAATAAGAGAGCCAAATAATTTCCGGAATATCTTCATCTTTTAATTGATTACTGATCTCATTCACATCATCAATCGAATAAACCAGAATAAAGGACAAACCACTTAATAACACGGTGATAAAAAGCAAAACACTTAAAATCTTGCTACGAAATGACATTTTATCAATGAGGTTATTCATAATCATCTCTTTCTTTTTTCATACTTTAATCGCTAATTGTTACGATTGATTGCTTGAATTTGTGATTGGATATCCTCTTTTTCTTCTTTGGTGTACATCGGCCCTAACGGTGCTAGCTTGTAGACTCCATCCTTTTCATCAAGAACCACTGTTCCTGCCGGAATTCCTTTTTTACTAAAGAAATCTTCCATAATTGATACATAAGCTTGAGGAACATCATTAACGACGCTCGTTAGCACTTGCTCTTTCCCCATATACGACTGATCATCTAAATAGCCTATAACATAGACACCTTTTTGTTTGGCTGCATTAATAATATCGCGGTTATATGCATTTCCTTTTGCATAAATAACATCGACTCCTTCACCTACTAGCTCATCCATCAACTCGACTGCTTTTTTCCCATCGTCTCGGCTATTTACAACACGGTAAAAAAAGGTGATATCAGAATTGGCGTCGTGTAACCCTTCTTCAAAACCAGGATTCTTTTCTTTCGCTTCATACGCGTCGATTAAGCCAACTTTATTGGTCTTTGTCTTCACACTTGCTACCAATGCTGCCGCATATTCCGTATGACGCTGGTCAAATGTATACACGGTTTGATTGGAATGAACCGCTTTTCCATGAAGTGTAGCAAAGTGTACATTCGGGTAGTCCAAAGCCATTTCTGCAAAGACCTCTGAAAACTCGCGGCCATGTCCAATAATTAATTTCACGCCACTATCAGCAGCATCTTTTATTGTCTTTTTCATGGCATCAGTCGTATTTACCTCACTGAACAGCTGAACCGCTGCAGGAAATTTCCTTTCTATTTTCAACTGTCCTTTATAAGCAAGGCTTCCCCAACTTTGATCTGTCACAACATCCGTTGTTAAAATCGCCACCTTTTTGTTTTCAACTGGTGTAATTACCTGTTTATCTAAAATTCCCTGAGCTTTTAAGACAATAAATAAGAACACAGCAGCAACAATCATCGTTGCACTGATTACAATTAACTTAAGTTGTTTCTTTTGCTCCATAACAGTTCTCCTTCTCACCTATCACCATGGTTTAATTATATAAAAAGAATGAGCAAAAAGACTACAGTTTTAGAAGGTTTCTTTCTTTTTTCGACATTTTTCGCAGAATCGATGCCTATTTTATGACAAAAAGCAGAATATAATGGTAAATAGTACATCCACGATTATATCCTGCTTTGAAATGCTAGTCTTCGTCTTTCACATCTATATCTTCCGGAAGAGGCTCATTCAATATTTCTTCCACTTGCTTCTTATACTTCTCTAACTGTTCAAAATGTGTATTAAACTGTTCTTTATTTAATAAATATTGCTCACCATCAAAAACAGTTCTGACTTTTCCCTGTTGAATAAGTTTCTGAATATCCGATTCAGATAAAGATAAATAATCTGCTGCTTCTTCTACTGTTAAATACATGTTATTCCATCCTTCTTGTCATTTATTTAACATCTGATCAACCTATACATCCCCAATTAATTCAATTGGGCAAAAAGCTGCTCAAGCTCTTCATTAGTAAGATATCTCCAGCTTCCCTCAGCTAAGTCACCTAACATGATATTCATAATCCGAACCCGTTCAAGCTGTAAAACCCTAAACCCCAGCGCTTTGCACATTCGGCGAATTTGCCGGTTAAGACCTTGTGTAAGAATAATTCGAAACGTGCATTCATTCATCTGAAAAACATCACACGGTTTCGTTTTACAATTTAAAATTTCTACTCCTTCAGACATCTGTTGAATAAAGGCTTCTGTAACGGGCTTATCCACTGTGACGATATATTCTTTTTCATGCCCATGTTCTGATCGGAGAATTTTGTTCACAATCTCTCCGTCATTGGTTAGTAAAATCAATCCTTCTGATGCTTTATCCAATCGCCCGACAGGAAAAATGCGAGACGGATAATTGACAAACTCTATAATATTTCCTGCTACTTGTTTAGATGCTGTACAAGTAATGCCTACAGGCTTATTCAAGGCCAGATAGACAGGGGCTGCTTTTGGAGGGATTGCTTTTCCATCAATAAGTACGACATCCCCTGGCTGTACCATCGTATCAGCCTCGCAAGTGACACCGTTAACTGTAATCCGTTTTGCCTCAATTAATCGATTTGTTTCCCGCCTTGAACAAAAGCCCGTTTCACTAATATATTTATTAATTCTCATCTCTAACTCACTTTCTTCATTCACTATCTCTATTTTAGAGGAAATGAGCATAAAAAACACTTGAATTTCTTGTTAAAATTCAAGTGTTCTTAGATTCCTTACCCAGCAGTCAGCGATTAGTCTTTAACTTAAAGTTAACACTGCGTCTCTACATGACTAAAATGCTGATTGCAGCAAAAGAGAAATGGAACGCCATGCACTTATTACAAAAAATAATAGAATTCTATACATTTATTACAAAAGAAAATGAAAAATTTGACGAATATTGTAGTGCTATTAAGCACAATAGCCTATATAATGGTGTAGGCCTAATGTACCGCGATCATTTCATTGTGTTTATGATAATTGAACAATATTTTAGAAAGGAGAACAAAGTGAAGAGCATTAAAGGAAAATTATTATTATTACTACTCATTTTAAGTCTTGTTCCACTAATTATTATAGGAGTTGAAAGCCTCCTCGCTTCGAAGCAAGCTCTGGAAAAAACATCCATTCAGAAACTAACGGCTGTAAGAGACATTAAAAAAGCCCAGGTGGAAGAATATTTTCAAGAACGGTATAACCATATTTCCTTATTATCCGAAATGTCCGTAGTCGATGATGCTTTGCAGGAATTTACAAGTGTCTACGATAAAGAGGGCGTGAAGTCTCAAGCTTACAGTAGTGCAGAAGGAAAGTACCATAAATTCTTTCAAAAATACATAAAGACGTATGGATATTATGATTTATTTCTAATAGATACAAAAGGCGATATTGTATACACAGTAGAGAGAGAGGCTGATTTTGCTACTAACTTAGAAAAGGGCCCATATAATAATACAAATCTAGCTAAAGCCTATCAGAATGCAAGGAAAGGCAATCGTTCCAGCATTGTTGATTATACGCATTATGAACCATCTAACGCTCCAGCAGCTTTTTTAACAGCTCCGATTATGAAAGCAGGGTCCTTAAAAGGTGTTGTGGTGCTGCAAATCTCTGATGAAGCGATAGATCATATGATGACAGAGAAGTCTGGTATGGGTGAGTCTGGAGAAACGTATTTGGTTGCACAAGATTATTTAATGCGGTCTGACAGCAGGTTCTCAAAAGAAAAGACCATCGGCATCAAGGAAGTGAAAACGGAAAGTGTAAAAAGTGCCTTACAAGGAAAGAAAGACACAAAAATCATAAAAGATTACCGAGGTGCTTCCGTTTATAGTTCCTATACACCATTAAATATCAATGGACTACACTGGGTGCTTCTTGCTGAAATAGATGAAAAAGAAGTATTAGCCCCTGTAAGAGACATGCTCCTAAAGCAAGGAACAATCCTTACTATTGCCCTGCTAATCATTATTATAGCAGCCTACCTTTTCGCAAATAGAATGAGTCGTCCTATTATTGAACTGGCCGCGGCATCTCAAGAGGTTGCAGCAGGCCGACTAAATGTACCGGTTAAGGTAAGATCAAAAGATGAAATAGGCAAATTAGGAGCGGCTTTTTTACAAATGGTTGAGAATCTTAAAACCATTATTCAAGAGGTTAACGAGTCGTCTCAACAAGTAGCAGCATCAGCTGAAGAATTGTCTGCTGTTTCCGAAGAAAGTGCACTAGCATCCGAAAAAGTAGCGAGTGGGGCTCAAAACACTTCCGAAGGTTCACAGAACCAGCAAGTCGAAATTCAAAAAATGGATTCGTCTTTAACGAATATGTCAAAAGAGATTTTGCATATTTCTCACAACGCTGATGAAATGACGCAGTTAGCAGAAGAATCGACGGTGTCAACAAATGACGGTTCTGATAGAATAGCTAAAATTGTTATTCAGATGAATACCATCTTGATTTCTTTAGAAAGTATACATGCAGTCATTCAAAATCTTGGGACGTATTCGAAGGAGATAGGGAGCATTGTATCTGTTATTAATGATATTTCCGAACAAACAAACCTGCTGGCGTTAAATGCCGCTATTGAAGCAGCCAGAGCTGGTGAAAACGGGAAGGGCTTCGCTGTCGTAGCAGATGAAGTCAGGAAATTAGCAGAACAAACAAAGGGTTCGTCGAAAGAAATTACACAGCTAGTTACGTCCATCCAAAATGAAACGGCAGAGGCAATTGAGTCTGCAAATTCAGGACTCGATCAAGCAAAACGAGGAATGGATTTAACAAATGAAGTAAACACTTCATTTGAAACAATAAGGACGTCAAATACAAATGTAACAAATAAGATCCAAGAAGTGACGACGGCTATCAGCGAGATCGAATTAATAAATAAAGAGATTCTAAAGGCAACGACGTATATTGGAGAGTTAGCCTTAACGAGTGTGCTAGTAAGCCAAGAGAGTTCCGCAGCGAGCGAGGAACAATTAGCCGCTGTTGAAGAAGTTACCGCCTCCTCTCAATCGCTAGCTAATCTAGCTGAAAAATTACAGTCAACGATATCACAGTTTAAGTTATAAGAGATTGTTTCTGCTCAAATAACGAATGTTGTAGTTGGAAAGCAATCAGCTGAAGAAATAATGTACTCTATAAAATAATAACAACAAAAAAAGAGATCCTCTCGTTAAGTGACAATTGTCATTTTAATTGGAGGATCTTTTTATATTTAGGAAGGAGATTCTTTTAGAAAGAGAATGGGTGCAGTTGAAGGATTACATCCCCTTATTGATCGTATTGAAGTCAATGAAGACAGTGGCATTCACTATCGCTTCTCCCTTCCAACAATTGAATAGAAGCAGGTAAACCCTTATTGGTTACCTGCTTCTTCTTTTAAAATTAGCTGTGTTACACACTCCACATGCGTCGTATGCGGGAACATATCAACTGGCTGCACTTCTAAAGTTTGATAGCCGCCCTCTTCTAATATTTTTAGATCACGGGCTAATGTTGCCGGTCCGCATGAAACATAGACGACTTTCTTGGGCTTCATGTCAATAATCGTGTTAAGCAATGCTTCATCGCATCCTTTGCGAGGAGGGTCAACGACAATAACATCCGCTTTAATGCCTTGCTTGTACCAATTTGGAATGACAACTTCTGCTTCTCCTACTGCAAACTCAGCATTTTCAATGCCATTCAAATCGGCATTGCGCTTCGCATCTTCGATTGCTTCTGGTACAATTTCCACTCCATACACTTTTTTTGCTTTTTGCGCTAAAAAGAGTGAAATCGTACCGATCCCACAGTACGCATCAATCACTGTCTCTTCTCCTGTTAAATTTGCATATTCGAGCGCTTTATCGTAGAGCACTTTCGTTTGCTCAGGGTTTACTTGATAAAATGACTTCGCAGAGATCGCAAATTTAACATCTCCAATTGAATCATAAATATATTCCTCTCCCCAAAGGACATGGGTTTGATCACCTAAAATAACATTTGTACGCTTACTGTTTACATTTTGGATAATCGATTTCACGTTTGGTACCGACTGGACAATTTCTTCTACAATCTGCTTTTTATGCGGAAGCTCGGATGTACGCGTCACCAGCACAACCATAATCTCACCCGTTACAAGCCCATAACGCGCCATAATATGGCGCAGTGTGCCTTTATGTTTTTGTTCATCATACGCTCGGATCCCGTACTTCTCACAAATTGATTTTACGGCTTGAACCACGTCATCATTTTCTTGCTGTTGAATAAGGCAAGCATCCATATCAATAATGTCATGGCTGCGCTGCTGGTAAAAACCTGCCACCAGGCCGCCTTCTCGCTCGGCCACCGGCACTTGGGCTTTATTTCGATAGCGCCACGGATCATTCATCCCGATTGTTGGGTGCACCGTTACATTTGGCAGATGGCCAATGCGTGCCATTACATCTTTTACTTGCTTTTGCTTAAACTGCAGCTGCCCTTCATAATTTAAGTGCTGAAGCTGACAGCCGCCGCATTGTTTGTATACAGGACATCGCGGTTCCGTCCGATTTTCACTCACACGTTCATGCGTTACTAACTTCCCAAACGCATACCCCTTCTTCACTTTAATGATTTTCACTTGGCCGCTCTCGCCAGGGAGTGCGTTCTGCACAAAGATAGGGAAGCCATTTACTTTTGCAACACCAGCTCCATCATGTGTTAAATCTTCAAAAGATACATCTATATAATCATTTTTTTCTACAGGCGGTTTTAATTTTGTCATTTACCTTACATCCTTTTTTATTTAAAAATGCTGAACTGATTGTATCATATGGCTGAATTTTAAACAAAAAGAGTACAAAAACCAAGCACTAATCGATGTTTACTCTCAACAAAAAAGATCGCAATTAGGCGATCTCATTCTTCTCCATTAATTCAGCTGTCTCTTTCGGAACAAAAATTTCAACATGACGATACAAATTCACAAATTCACCGGGCAATAATCCACCGTACTCACCGTCTAAATTAAGCTGCATCTTATCTTCTGTATGAACTTTAACACGGTTTGCTTTTGTGTAAATGATATGAGGATCATTAATATGTTCGCCGCGCAGCGCTAATGTAGCAACCCGAATAAATTCAGCAAGATTAGCTTTTTTCAAAATTATTAAATCGAACATCCCGTCATCTAGCGAAGAATCTGGTGCTAATTTTTCAAAACCACCAACCGAATTCGTAAGTGATACTAAAAACATCATAATTTCTCCACTAAATAATTTGCCATCATACTCAATTTCAACAGATGTTGGTTTAATAGATGGTAACATTTCCATTCCCTTTAGATAATAAGCAAGCTGTCCGAGCATCGTCTTTAATTTGCTGGGCACTTCATATGTTAGTTCTGTTAAACGGCCGCCTCCGGCGATATTAACAAAATGATGTGTCTTTCCTTCATTGGTTACACAGCCTAAGTCAATTGGCTTTGTGACACCATTGACGATTACATCAATGGCTCCATCAATTGTACGTGGAACATTGATGGCTCTTGCAAAATCATTTGTTGTTCCGACAGGGATAATGCCTAATTGCGGGCGATAATCTTGACCTGCAATTCCATTCACCACTTCATTAATTGTCCCATCTCCACCTGCTGCAATGACTACATCAAACTTTCGCTCCACTGCTATTTTTGCCGCCTCTGTGGCATCACCAGCACCTGTTGTTGCATGACAAGACGTCTCATAACCGGCTTGTTCCAATTTTTGCAGCACTTCTGGCAAATTCTTTTTAAAAATTTCACGGCCCGATGTAGGGTTATAAATAATTCTGGCTCTTTTCATCTTCATCATCCTAATAATGATAATTTGTCACGAATAGTTATCTTCATTATACACATATATAACGTGTCTATTCTCAAATAAAACCCCCTCTTAAAACTCTTCTACGACTTTACGAGGGGGCATCAACAGCATATTATAAAGAAATTAATGAGTATATACAACATGTATGTTCTAACCCTAAACTGTATATACAAAGCTGTCATTCATAACAAGTGTGAGATGGGGACTGTCTCTCATCTCACACTTTATTCAATATTCGTTAGCGTTTATTGATTTCTTCTAAAAGAATTTTATTAACCATTGGCGGATTCGCTTGACCTTTTGATGCTTTCATAATTTGACCAACTAAAAAGCCGATTGCGCGATCCTTACCATTCTTAAAGTCTTCGATTGACTGAGGATTTGCGTCTAATGCATCTGTTACGAATTGACGTAATGTTGCATCGTCAGAAATTTGCACAAGACCTTTCTCTTTGACAATCTTCTCTGCACTGCCGCCATTTTCAATTAACTCTTTAAATACTTTCTTCGCAATTTTAGAAGAAATCGTTCCTTCTTGAATTAATTTAATCATGCCTGCTAAACCTTCTGGCGTTAACGCCACATCTGCTAGCTCTTTTTGGTTTGAGTTTAAGTATGCGGACACTTCACCCATTAGCCAGTTAGAAGAAAGTTTTGCATCGCCGCCTGCGGCAATTGTTGCTTCAAAGAAATCAGACATTTCTTTCGTTAAAGTTAACACCATTGCATCATATGCAGGTAAGCCAAGCTCTTCAACATAGCGTTTTTTTCGTGCGTCTGGAAGCTCTGGAATAGAAGCACGAACGCGTTCTTTCCATTCTTCGTCAATATATAAAGATACTAAGTCCGGTTCTGGGAAATAACGGTAATCATCTGAACCTTCTTTAACACGCATTAAAATCGTTTCGCCTGTTGATTCATCAAAACGGCGTGTTTCTTGTTCAATGATGCCGCCGGATAATAATACTTTTTCTTGGCGTTTTTCTTCATGCTCAAGACCGCGGCGAACATAGTTAAATGAGTTTAAGTTCTTTAACTCTGTTTTTGTGCCAAACTTTTCTTGACCAATTGGACGCAATGAAATGTTGGCGTCACAGCGAAGTGAACCTTCTTCCATTTTACAATCCGATACGCCTGTATATTGAATAATAGACTTTAATTTTTCTAAATACGCGTACGCTTCTTCAGGTGAGCGCATATCTGCTTCTGATACAATCTCAATAAGAGGCGTACCTTGACGGTTAAAGTCAACTAATGAATAGCCGTCACCTGTATGTGTTAACTTACCCGCATCCTCTTCTAAGTGAAGACGATTGATTCGAATGCGCTTCGTTTCACCATTCACTTCTACTTCAATCCAGCCGTTTTCCCCAATTGGCTTATCAAATTGAGAGATTTGATAAGCTTTTGGATTATCTGGATAAAAATAGTTTTTGCGATCAAACTTCGTATCTGTTGCAATTTCACAGTTTAAAGCAAGCGCTGCTTTCATTGCAAAATCAACAGCTTCTTTATTTAAAACAGGTAAAACACCAGGATACCCTAGGTCAATTACACTTGTATTTGCGTTTGGTGCGGCACCAAATGCATTCGGACTTGCCGAGAAAATTTTTGATTGTGTCTTTAGTTCAACATGGACTTCAAGACCGATAATCGTTTCAAAATTCATCTTTATCTCACCCCTTACAGTGCTGGTTTCGCTTTGTGATGCTCTGTTGCCTGTTCAAATGCATGAGCAACACGATAAATTGTGCTTTCGTCAAAATGTTTACCGATAATTTGCAACCCCAATGGTAAGCCATTTGCTAAGCCACAAGGTACTGAAATACCTGGTACACCTGCAAGGTTTACTGGAATTGTTAAGATATCATTCGCATACATTGTTAATGGATCATCTGTTTTTTCACCAATTTTAAATGCTGACGTTGGCGTTGTTGGACCAATAATAACGTCATATTTTTCAAATACAGATTCAAAATCTTGTTTGATTAACGTACGAACTTGCTGTGCTTTTTTATAATAAGCATCATAATAGCCAGAACTTAGCGCAAAGGTTCCAAGCATAATACGGCGTTTTACTTCGTTTCCGAACCCTTCACTACGAGTTTGTTTGTACATATCAAGCAAGTTTTCTGCATTATCTGTACGGTAACCATAACGAACTCCATCAAAACGTGACAAGTTCGCAGAAGCTTCTGATGATGAAAGTAAATAGTAAGTTGCTAGCGCATATTTCGAATGCGGAAGGGATACTTCTTCCCATGTTGCACCTAACCCCTCTAATACTTTCAGTGCATTAAGAACAGATTGGCGCGCTTCTTCGCCGACACCTTCGCCTAAGTATTCTTTCGGAACCGCAATTTTAAGTCCTTTAATATCACCTGTTAAAGCTGAAAGATAATCAGGCACTTCCACATTCGCAGATGTAGAATCCATTGGATCAACACCTGAAATAGCTTGAAGTAAATAAGCATTATCTTCGACTGTATTCGTAATTGGTCCAATTTGATCTAAAGAAGATGCGAATGCTACAAGACCATAACGAGATACACGCCCGTATGTTGGTTTTAATCCAACGACACCGCAATACGCTGCTGGCTGACGGATTGAACCTCCTGTATCTGATCCTAGTGAAAATGGCACTTCTCCGGCTGCTACAGCTGCAGCTGAGCCGCCGCTTGAGCCGCCCGGTACATAATCTAAGTTCCATGGATTACGAGTTAACTGAAGACCTGAGTTTTCAGTTGAAGAACCCATTGCAAACTCATCCATATTTAATTTACCGATTGTAACAGCTTCTGCTGATTTTAATTTTTGGACAACCGTTGCATCATAGATTGGGTCAAAGTTTGCTAGAATTTTACTTGAGCATGTAGTGCGTAAATCTTTTGTTACAATGTTGTCTTTTACGCCGATCGGCATACCAAATAATAAGCCAAACTCATTTTTGGTTTGTAGGGCTTCATCTAATTCTTTTGCATATGCACGAGCATTCTCTTCATTCAGTGCTAAAAAAGCACCTACTTTATCATCTACTTCGTTAATACGTTTATATGATTCGTCTACTAAATCTTGTACACGAACTTCTTTGCTGTGTAAAAGGTTATGTAGTTCTGAAAGTTTACGGTCAAATAGTGACATCGTAAAGCCTCCTTCCTTATTCTAAAATAGTCGGTACTCGAATATATCCATCCTTGTGGTCTGGAGCATTCTTTGTTACGTCTGCAACTGGTAAACCTTTTGCTGGTTTATCTTCACGCATCACATTTTTCATATCTAATACGTGTGAAGTTGGTTTTACATTTGTAGTATCTAACTCATCTAATTGTTCTGCATATGTAATAATCGCATCTAATTGTTTTGTAAATAACTCTGCTTCTTCGTTTGTCACTGCAAGTCGTGCTAAGTGAGCAACGTGTTTTACTTGATCAACAGAAATTCTTGACATGTTCATTCACCTCCGAATATTCGTCCCACTACAATATACTGATAATACCAAACTTCACTAGTATCAAGCAACATTTCTGAGACTAGTTCCTAAAATATAAAATGCTCTATAACAAAGACAGAGCTTGCATTTCTCACTTCTATTCAATTCTAGAAAACAAGCAGTTCAAATGATGCTTTATACATCTGCGAGCTTTAATCATCGAACCCATATGTATCTATTTAAACCAAAAATGTTTTAATGATATCGATTTTTATTCATATACATAGTAACAAGTCCCACTCTTTTCTTTAGCCATCAAAACATTCACAGTTAATTCCTAAAGTACACTGACTGACATGTATGTTTAAGACAGACGGATATGCTCACGCTAAAAAGAGCAAAACATTTCCCTCCAATACACAACCTGCTCATTTACACATTCAACTCTTCTTTTCATAGAAACACTCTACAAAACCATCACACAAGCAATCATTTTGCATATCTTTGCTGCTTAAAGTAGTGAGCCATCCTAAATGTTTCAAAAGCATTGATGTATGGGAAATAAAGAAAAAGCTAAAAATGAAGATTATCGTGTGTGAGGAGTGTGAGTCATAATGAACAGAATGCTCGTTCATTCAATTATTCATAAACGTCCTGTTTACCAACAATACCGTAAATGGTTTGTACTAGATGAAGATTTCTCTTGGAGTTTAGATAAATTACAACAAGACGTATTCCATTGTTTAAATCAATCGTTTTCTATTCCCATTGTGTTCTGTGATGCATGTGAGGCCAATAAAATTGTGTCAGAACTCGGTGAAGAAGAAGCAGAGTTTCTTCAATACGCTGCAGGTGTCTACTGGAGAGAAGTAGGAATTATATTTATCTTTAAGTTTGATGAATATCTGCCTCTAGTCGAAACGCTATTCCATGAATTAAGGCATGTGATGCAAGAGCGAATTCCTTTCTATCAAAAACAATTTGAATTAGACAAGCGCTTGCCTTATGAAGAACGGAAAACGGAACAAGATGCATTTAATTATGCAAGAAATCATTTGACTAAATTTATAAACCAAGGTAAGAAGCAGCTATTACTTTAGCTTCATCTATTTGCCGAATCAAATGAAACTGCAATCATTGAGGCTTTCTTCATCCCCGCTTATTGTTAGTTGAATCGATTGGACTAGATGTTTATAGCATCTGTTAAAAAAGCCAACAATCTCGTGATTGCTGGCTTTTTCATACATAAGCATTGAAGTTTCGCTTTATTTTTCGTATATATGAACAAATGGCTGTTCTTGGTCGGCTTTTCGTACAATAATCGCTTCCGGACCGCTAACGGAGTTAATGGAAATCGTTGTTTCCATATATTTAGGGAAATGATCGAGCATTAAACCTGCTACATACTGCGTAAAACCAACAATCTCACCTTTTCCATAAAATTGAATTGGAATATCAATTGAAATACGCTGCAACTGACCGTCTTTGTAATGCCCTTTCCCTACAACACTCGTAAAGTTTGGAAAATAATCTTCAATCTGCGCCTTAAATTCGTTAAATTTCATGGCATCATCTCGATGATCCTTCTCTGCATCAGCAGATGGGAATAAATAGTACTGTTCATCTACTTTACTCCAGCCGCCTACAGATGTTTTTCCTTTTCCAGCATTGCCGACTGCAATAAAGTTTCCTGGTGTTAATGAAGACTTCGGATTCTGCTTAAACAAGGCAACTGTAATCGGAACATTTTCTAAGCCTTTCTTCTTGCGCATACGCTCTACAATCATGTTAGCCATCTGCTTCCCTTGTTCTTCAATCTTCGCATCCTCTAATTTCACTTCACGGGCATAGCCGTCTTCTTGGGTATAGTAATGAACAGAGTTCATCGCTAATCCAATGACTACTCCTCCAAGCACCACTTTCTCATCGCCGTCTTGAATTAAGTAGTCCTGCTCTGTAATATGGGCTAAATAAATTGGACTTTTTTCATTTCGGGTTTTTAAGTCGCCTTGTTCCGTATCAGCAGGATTGAGCCCATCATTTTTAAGAGAATCACGCTCTTTTTTATCTGTTTTTTCTTTTAATTCATTGAATTGCTGGTCTGTTAATTTTCTGCTTAACCATGAACGAATCGTCTCTTTTTCTAAGTATTGTCCTTCTTGAAACACGTATTTGTCTGGCGAAAAATCTTCTTGTGCAAGACGCATTAAGCCTGTTTCAAACTCTTGGACATCAAGGCGGTTGTTCATGTTTGCTGCTACAAGGCCTCTCGCTACTCCCGGCTTAAAAGGAAGAATTGTCCGGTAATATTCATCTGAAATACTGTACTTAGGAATTACCGCTTTCTCATTTTTATCCTCTGTTTGTTGAACAATCTCTTCTTCATCCGAAAAATTAGGTGCACATGCTGAGGTTATAAGCATGACCATAAGAGACAGTAAAAATATCTTTTTCAACTATACACACCTCTTATTTATTTAATTCGGTAAGTAACCTCGCTTCGTTCCACACTTCAATCTCCAGCTCTTCTGCTTTTGCTAGTTTGGAACCTGCATCTTCCCCTGCAATGACAAGGTCCGTCTTTTTACTTACACTTCCTGTTACTTTGCCACCCAATGCTTCAATCTGCGCTTTTGCATCATTGCGTGCTAACTGTTCTAGCTTTCCTGTTAACACAACTGTTTTCCCTGCAAAAATAGAATCAGATTCTTCTACATTAACTAGCTTCGGCCCTTTGTAAACCATATTTACACCAGATGCCTGCAGTTCGCTTACTAAACTTTCAACTTCTTGTTGTGAAAAATAGGTTACAATTGCATCGGCCATCTTTTCACCAATCTCATTAATTGCTACCAACTCATCATACGTTGCTTTTTGCAAGTTGTCCATTGTCTCAAAATGCTGTGCTAACGTTTTAGCAGCTTTTGCTCCAACATGGCGAATACCAAGGCCAAATAATAATCTTTCAAGTGAATTTGCTTTTGACGATTCAATGGCTTTCACTAAATTATCAGCTGATTTTTCACCCATTCGCTCCAATTGAATTAATTGCTCTTTCGTTAATGTATATAGATCTGCCACATCTTCAATAAGCTTCTCCTTAAACAACTGGGTAATCACCTTTTCACCAAGTCCATCTATATTCATTGCATTTCGCGACACAAAGTGAATGAGCCCTTCACGAATTTGAGCGGGGCAACTTGGATTAATACAGCGAAGTGCTACCTCTTCTTCAAGACGCACGAGTTCGCTGTCGCATTCAGGGCAATGTGTAGGCATGACAAACTCTTCTTCATTGCCTGTGCGTTTCTCCTCAATGACGTTGACCACTTCCGGGATAATATCCCCAGCTTTCTTAATCACAACGTAATCACCAATGTGAATATCTTTTTGACGGATAAGATCTTCATTGTGTAAGGAAGCACGCTGTACCGTTGTGCCCGCTACTTGTACAGGCTCTAATATCGCCGTTGGTGTGATGACGCCTGTGCGGCCAACCGTTAATTCGATATTAATTAGCTTTGTCATGACTTCTTCTGCAGGAAACTTATAGGCAATGGCCCAGCGAGGGCTTTTAGCTGTCGTACCCAGTTCAGCTTGGTGGTCAAACGAATCGACTTTAATGACAATTCCATCGATATCATATGGCAGCTCTGGTCGCTTTTCCTGCCACTCTTCAATATAAGCAATGACTTGTTCAATCGTAGCACATTTTTTTCGTTCTTGATTTGTTTTAAATCCAAGATGGTCTAAAAGGTCTAATCCTTCACTATGAGAGTCTACTTCTTTTTCACCTGCATCCGTCATCGCATAAACGAAAATATCTAAATTTCGCTTTGCTGCAATTCTCGGGTCCAATTGGCGCAACGAACCGGCGGCCGCATTGCGTGGATTTGCAAATGGAATTTCTTCATTTTGCATTTTCATTTCATTTAACGCCTCAAACGATTTTCGTGGCATAAACGCCTCGCCTCGAACTTCCATCGTCACAGGTTCTTTTGTACGAAGAGGAATAGAACGAATCGTTTTTAAATTCTCCGTAATATCCTCCCCTACTGAACCGTCGCCTCGAGTCGCACCTTGTACGAAATATCCTCCTTCATAGCGGAGCGATACAGCTAACCCATCGATTTTCAGCTCGCATACATATGAAAATTCCTCTCCTACTACTTGGCGGACACGACGGTCAAAATCACGCAAGTCCTGTTCGGCAAAGGCATTTCCTAAGCTTAACATCGGCGTACGATGCTCTACTTTTTCAAAGGCACTTAACACTTGGCCGCCAACGCGCTGCGTTGGTGAATCGGCCGTTTTCAGCTCTGGAAAAGCCTCTTCTAGCGCCAACAGTTCATTCATCAGCCGGTCATACTCAGCATCAGGCACAGTCGGCTGGTCTAATACATGGTATTCATAGTTATAACGATTTAACTGGTCATGTAACGCTTGAATACGTAATTTCCCTGTTTTCACATCCATCTTTTTACTCCTTTTTCACTATTAAACTTTCGTGACTGGTGCAAATTTTGCAAGCAGACGCTTTACACCTATCGGACTAGGAAAGGCAATATCCAGTTCTTTAGAATCTCCGTCTCCTTTGACGCTTACAACTGTCCCGATTCCCCATTTTTTATGCTCTGCCTTATCACCAACATTCCAGCCAATCGACTCTCCTCCTGTTGAAACAAGCTTCGTTTTGGCAACGGCCGCTTGGCGACGCGCTGCATATGGAGATGCCTGATTAGAGCTTGGTCTTGCTTTGCGCACTTCATTTAGCGAATGAATCAATTCAGTTGGAATTTCATTCACAAATCGTGATTTAGGATTTACATTTGTTTTCCCGAATAGTGTGCGCATTTGGGCATTTAATAAATACAGCTCTTGTTCTGCACGCGTGATGCCGACATAGGCTAAACGGCGTTCTTCTTCCATTTCTGCATCTTCAAATAAAGAGCGGCTATGCGGAAAAACGCCTTCTTCCATTCCTAGCAAAAAGACAACAGGAAACTCTAGACCTTTTGCTGAATGAAGTGTCATTAAGATGACCTGTTCTGTTTCCTCTTCCTCTTCATCTAATTGATCAATATCTGCTACAAGTGCTAAATCTGTAAGAAAAGCTACTAAACTTTTATCTTCACTCGATTTTTCAAATGTTTTGGTAACAGATAAAAATTCATCAATATTCTCAAGTCGACTTTGTGCTTCAATCGTTTTTTCGGCTTTAAGCGCCTCTCGATACCCTGTTCGTTCTAATACCTGTTCAACGAGCTCCGTAACGGATAAGTAGTCCTGCATTTGCGCCAAATTTGCAATCATCGCTTGAAAATCTCGTAGGGTATTGGTCGCTTTTCCTGTTACACCAATTAACTCCACTTCGTCTAATGCCCGAAAAATCGAAATATCGTGCATAAGCGCATAGTTCGCTACTTTATCAACCGACGTTGCCCCTACTCCGCGTTTTGGCACATTCACGATACGAGTCAAACTAATGTCATCATCTTGGTTGGCGATTAACCGTAAGTACGCAAGAAGATCTTTAATTTCTTTTCGATCGTAGAATTTAATCCCTCCTACGATGGTGTAATTAATATTTGATTTCAGCAATATTTCTTCCATTACACGTGATTGTGCATTTGTACGGTATAAAATCGCAAAATCCTTGTACGTTCGTTTGCCGCTATCAACCGCTTCTTTTATTTTACTCGCTACAAACTGCGATTCATCATGCTCGCTCATTGCTTGATAATGAAAGATTTTTTGCCCCTCGGTATTCTCCGTCCAGAGGTTTTTAGCTTTTCGATTCATATTGTTTGAAATCACTTCATTTGCAGCAGCTAAAATCGTTTTGGTTGAACGATAATTCTGTTCTAATAAAATCACAGTAGCAGCTGGGTAATCTTTTTCAAACGATAAAATATTCGCAATATCTGCTCCGCGCCAGCGATAGATCGATTGATCTGAGTCACCTACAACACATACATTTTCAAAACGAGCCCCCAAAAGGCGCACAAGCATGTATTGTGCATGGTTTGTATCTTGATATTCATCTACATGAATATATTGAAATTTACGCTGGTAGTATTCTAAAACTTCAGGCACGCGTTTAAACAGCTGAATCGTTGTCATAATTAAGTCATCAAAATCTAACGCTTGGTTTTTCTTTAAGCGCTTCTCATATTCTTTATAAACTTTGCTGACGATTTCTTCATAAGGACCTGCAGCCGTTTTAGCAAATTCATCTGCTACGTTCAGCTCGTTCTTCGCTGAACTAATACTGGCTAACAACGAACGGGGATCAAACTTTTTCGGATCAATATTTTGTTCCTTTAAAATACTTTTAATAACCGATAGCTGATCGGTTGAATCTAAGATTGTAAAATTTCGATTGTAGCCAATTCGATCAATATCTCTTCTTAAAATACGGACACACATGGAGTGAAACGTCGAAATCCAAATATCTTCAGCTACTCCGCCTACAATTTTACTTACACGCTCTCTCATCTCACGAGCTGCTTTATTTGTAAACGTAATGGCTAAAATATTCCAAGGAGCCACTTCTTTTTCAGCCATTAAATAAGCGATTCGGTGTGTTAACACACGTGTCTTACCACTTCCGGCACCTGCCATAATCAATAATGGACCATCTGTTGTTTTAACCGCTTCTTTTTGCTGAGGGTTTAAACCTGCTAGTAACTTTTCACTTAAAAAGTTCATAACTTCACCGCCTGTATCAAACATATGTTCTATTTTACTTTATTTCATTTATTGTGCAAGATTCTTTTTGACAGCTTCTACTGTCTTCAATGCTTCGGACAGATTTGTGTAAATCACATTCCCAACGACAACAGTATCAGCAAAATGGCCAACTTCACTGGCTTGTTCTTTTGTTTTAATACCTCCACCGTAGAATAAATGAGTCTCTACTAATGATTTTTTTACTCTTTCAACAAGAGCAGGATCACCATACGTACCGCTATATTCTAAGTAGAAGATCGGCAAACGAAACATGCGTTCAGCCATTTGTGCATACGCCACCACATCGTCTGCAGTGAGATTTGTATTCGCATTAGTTAGCTGTGCCACTTTCGCCTCTGGATTCAATACACAGTAACCTTCTACAAAGATTTCATCCCAATCCATAATCTCGCCGTATTCTTTCATCGCTTCATGGTGTAAACCAGCAATCCATTTTGTATCCTTGCTGTTTAAAACAGTAGGAATAAAATAAAAATCAAAGCCTGGTGTAACGGATTCAATGGTAGATACTTCTAATACACAAGGCACCGTATAGCGGCGAATTCTCGCTAATAACTGTAAGACATTATCTAATGTAACGCCGTCAGATCCTCCTACAAGAACTGCATCCGTACCTGATTCACAAATGCGTTCTAAATGTTCATCAGAAATCTCTTTATTAGGATCTAACTTAAAGACATGTCTCCATTCTTTTATTTCATACATTTTGCAAGCCTCCATTTATACCTACTCACCACACACACTATCATGCGTCTAGTGTAAGTTTCCACTTAGTTCATC
The DNA here is from genome assembly GCA_008180335.1 of Priestia megaterium. Taxonomy (GTDB): domain Bacteria; phylum Bacillota; class Bacilli; order Bacillales; family Bacillaceae_H; genus Priestia; species Priestia megaterium_B. The sequence continues at coordinate 18,294 of VTEF01000006.1, read as the reverse complement.
TGTACATTATAACAAAACTAGGTCGATGAAACGAAAGGAAAACGAATCTTTTTTTCATCGCTCTGTTGCTTATTTTCTCCTTAAATTAATCTTCTTTCTTTTTGATAAAAATGTGAATTGTTGCAATGGTTATTGTATCCTCGCATAGGATATGCTAATATATAGCTACAAAAATGTATAGCATGCCATGAAGGATCAATAGTACTTAAATCCTCTTCAATCACTAAGCGATCTAGGGACGGTGAAAGCCTAGAGAACGGTTTAAGGAAAAGGCAATCTGGAGCATGAACGGATGAAGGTGGATACTTGTGTATCAACCAGGGTGGAACCGCGGGAAATGATCTCTCGTCCCTGGGCATATCAATGGATGTGCTCAGGGACGAGAGATTTTTTATTTTATAAAACCCTACTTATTGGAGGAATAAATATGTCAAAATCAATGGATCAAATCGTATCTCACGCCAAACATCGCGGCTTTGTTTTTCAAGGCTCTGAGATTTATGGCGGCCTTGCAAACACATGGGATTACGGCCCACTTGGTGTTGAATTAAAAAACAACATCAAAAAAGCTTGGTGGAAAAAGTTCGTTCAAGAATCTCCTTACAATGTTGGATTAGATGCAGCAATTCTAATGAACCCAAAAACATGGGAAGCATCAGGTCATTTAGGTAACTTCAACGACCCGATGATTGACTGTAAAGACTGTAAAGCGCGTCATCGTGCTGACAAACTGATTGAAGAAAAACTTCAAGAAAAAGACATCGAAATGATTGTAGACGGTCTTTCTTTTGATGAAATGAAAGCTTTAATTACTGAACATGAGATTACATGCCCAGAATGCGGATCTGCAAATTTCACAGAAATTCGTCAATTCAACTTAATGTTCAAAACCCATCAAGGTGTAACAGAAAGTTCTACAAATGAAATTTACTTACGCCCTGAAACAGCTCAAGGTATTTTCGTGAACTTTAAAAACATTCAACGTTCAATGCGTAAAAAGCTCCCATTCGGGATCGCACAAATCGGTAAAAGTTTCCGAAACGAAATTACACCTGGTAACTTTACATTCCGCACACGTGAATTTGAACAAATGGAGCTTGAATTCTTTTGTAAACCTGGCTCAGAGCTAGAATGGTTTAACTATTGGAAAGAAACATGCCACAAATGGCTGCTAGCACTAGGCATGAAAGAAGAAAACCTTCGCCTTCGTGACCATGAAGAAGATGAACTTTCTCACTACAGTAATGCAACATCGGATTTTGAATATAAATTCCCGTTCGGCTGGGGTGAGCTTTGGGGTGTAGCGTCTCGTACAAACTATGATTTAAAGCAACATATGGAACATTCTGGTGAAGACTTCCAATATGTTGACCAAGAAACAAATGAGCGCTATATTCCATATTGCATCGAGCCTTCATTAGGTGCTGACCGTGTAACCTTGGCATACATGATTGATGCATACGAAGAAGAGGCATTAGAAGACGATTCGTCTCGTACTGTAATGCATCTACATCCAGCACTAGCACCATTTAAAGCAGCTGTTTTACCATTATCGAAAAAGCTTTCAAATGAAGCGCGTGCTGTTTTTGAAGACTTGGCAAAACACTTTATGATTGACTATGATGACGCAGGTTCAATCGGTAAACGTTACCGTCGTCATGATGAAATTGGTACACCATTCTGTATTACATTTGACTTTGATTCATTAGAAGATAATCAAGTCACAATTCGCCACCGTGATACAATGGAACAAAAACGTGTAGCAATTAGTGAATTAAAAACGATTTTAGAAGAAGCAATTCAGTTTTAATAAAAAATAAAGCGTGCGGCTGAATGGCCACACGCTTTATTTTTTCATTTGTTCTTCATCTTGAAGGCGTTCTAACACCATCTGATAAGCGTCACTACCATAATTCAAGCAGCGCTTTACACGTGAAATAGTAGCGGTGCTAGCTCCTGTCTCAGTTTCAATTTTATGATAAGTGTTTCCTTCTCGTAGCATTCTAGCTACTTCTAATCTTTGTGCTAATGATTGAATTTCATTAACGGTACACAAATCATCAAAAAATTGGTAGCATTCCTCAATGTTTTCTAAAGATAAAATCGCTTGAAATAATTGATCTAATTCTTTGCCGCGAAGTTTATTAATTTGCATTGTGTCGAACTCCTTTGCCCTTAACTTTGTTTCATTGATTCAATCATCTATTCAAGATAGTAAAGTACGTCTTCATGATTGCTGCATACGTTCAATGTACATAAAGCCTATCTGTTTGACTAAAAAAACACCTTACTTTTGCACTTTTATATTTTAACGCATTATTGACGGAAAAAGTACTTTTTTATTCATTACATCATAAATTCCTGCTGGTGTAACCCGAATATATGGCAAATGAGTAGATGAAAAAAACAACAATGAATAAATAGGGTCTTCATGTGTATAACCTCGTTTGCACAATTGATTTTTTAGTTTTAGTTCTTCTTCCATTAAATCTTCCATCTTATTCATGGACATAACACCTTTTAATGGTAGCGGCAACTCAAAGATAACTTGTTGGTTCTCTGCTAATACAATTCCTCCGCCTAACTCTTTCATTCGGTTAAATGCATAGAGCATATCTGTTTTTGATTTACCAATTAAAATAAAATCACCTGTATTGGAAAATGAACTCGCCAACCCTGATACCTGATTCGCGAATCCTTTCAACAATGTGTTAATTCTCCATTCTCCTTCGCGGTCTACAAGCATAAAAAAGCATTCATCATGAGTAGTAGCTAACAAGTCACCACCGATATTCAAATGAATAGAGTAAGGCTCCATAATAACGGCATTTTTCATTCGAACACCCAAAGGCATAGAGAATTGAAAATCATCCATGCTTAGCTCCCAATCTAATCTTAAAGGTGAAAAACCATATTGATCCCATGGGAAATGGTCAGCTTGATTTATTTGTTCTTGTCCATCTTTTATTATCCATTGCCCATTTGCTAAAACGGATATTGGTTTTGGATTATTTTGCTTGTTTAAAATATTAAGGTTTGCGATACAACCTGATGCGATATGGCCATGTATATGTTCAATATTATAATAACGCGCCACATTTGTAGAGACCATCTTATACGCATCAATAGCCGGAACACCTTCTTCCATCGCGAGATGCACTAACATATCTGAAACACCGTTTTTATAAAAAGAAGGTGGGGATCCGTCTGTGTTCATCGTGATATGATCATAATAATGGACATCTAATTCATGTAATTCCTTTAATAATTTAGGAATATCCGGCCGAATCGATGAATAACGCAATGATACGTCATATCCTTGGATTAACCGTGCGACTACATCTTCTCCTGTCATCGATTCATGATCGCTATCTGCCCCTAGCAACTTCATTTTCGCTAACGTGCGTAAAGATGCCCCTGGAAAATGACCTTCTACATGCTTTCGCATTCTTTTTGTTTCTTGAATCCAGTGAAGGGTTAAGTCATCGCCTTCTAAAAGTTTCGGCCAACTCGTCAGCTCTCCTCCTTGTAAGACAGCATCGTTTTGTAACCACTCTTTAATATGAGCATGTGAAAAAATCACTTCTTCCTCTTCAAGCTCTGTTTGAGAATCAAACCTGCACCACCAATACATTGTATATGGTAGCGTTTTCATTTTTTCCATTAAAGAAAATGCTTCTTTTGTTTCTAACTGTAAAGCAAGCATTAAATTATCATTAATTAATGTTGTCGTTCCATGTTTCGCTGCATACTGTGCAAAAGTATGGGGATTATATAATTGAAATGGATGTACATGCGGTTCAATATAGCCCGGTACGACCCAAAAATCCTGACAGTCTACAAGCTCTGTCGACTCATCTAAGCAAGTGGGCATATCAGGTCCAACGTATACAATTCGATCTTCAGAGATCCAAATATTTGCTTTATTCCATTGATTAATACGCGCATTTAAATACGTTGCATTTTTTAATACAATACTCGGAGCTTTCTGGCCATTAATCACCAACAATTGCTGGCGGATATGCTTATTCTTCCAACGATAGCGCTGTTCAAGCATATAAAGTTCCCCCTTTTATTTTGTATATTTATCGTATCACATTAATCATATTAACGCATAAAAGAACTTTGACTACTTTATGAATAAAGGTGATGAAAATGAAACCAAATATCGGAATTGTTAATGCTTTAATTCGACTTACGGTTGGATTTACCCTTCTTTCGTGGGCAACTTCACGCCTAACAAGAAGACCTTACTGTAACTCATACCTTTTTTTAGCCTTTCTGGCAGCTATGAAAATTGCGGAAGGGATTACACGTTTTTGTCCACTAACTCTTGTCTATAACTCATATCAGGAACAGAATTGTAAAAATGACCAAGAAGAAACAACGTATAATCCATCATAGCTAAAACAAAAAGAAGAGCACATGCTCTTCTTTTTATTTTAACGCGGCTTTGGCTAATGCACGGTGACCGATGTCTTTTCGATAGAAAAAGCCTTTCGCGATATCAATATGAGCCATCTGTTTGTATACTTCCGCTTGTGCTTCTTGAAGCGTAGCACCTTGTGCACCTACTAAAAGGACACGGCCTCCGTTCGACACATAGACATCGTCTTTTTCTTCCGTACCAGCATGGAACACAAGTGAAGAATCAGAAATATGATCCAACCCTATAATCGGCATGCCTTTTTTATAGGCATCAGGATATCCTTCCGCTGCTAGCACAATCCCGATTGCTGCTTGGTCATTCCATTTAACTTCCACTTCTTTGTTATTTAAGATACGCAATAATACATCAACTAGATCACTTTCCATACGAGGCAACACAACTTGTGTTTCTGGATCTCCAAAGCGAGCATTGAACTCAATCACTCTTGGGCCTTTTGCTGTTTGAATTAATCCAGCGTATAAAATACCAGTGTAGCGGCATCCTTCTTCGGCTAAACCATTAGCCATCGGAATTAAGATTTTTTCAACAGCTTCTTGTACATCTTTATCTTCTATTTGTGGAACAGGCGAGTAAGCACCCATACCACCTGTATTAGGCCCTTGGTCGCCGTCAAAAGCACGTTTGTGGTCTTGTGCAATTACCATTGGATATACAGCGGTGCCATGCACAAATGCCATGAGTGAAAACTCTTCTCCATCTAAAAATTCCTCTACAACTACTTTTGCACTTGCTTCTTTGAATCTTTGATCGACGAGAAAATCATGCAATGTTGAAACAGCTTCTTCCATCGTCATCGCCACTGTTACGCCTTTTCCTGCTGCTAAACCATCTGCTTTTATAACGATAGGAGTCCCTTGTTTTTCAACATAAGCTTTTGCTTCTTCATAAGACGTAAATGTTTCATACGCTGCGGTAGGGATGTTATATTTTTTCATTAGTTCTTTTGCAAAGCTTTTACTACCTTCAATCATTGCTGCTTGCTTACGGGGACCGAAAACAGGCAAACCTTCCTCTTCAAAGCGATCCACAATCCCCTCAATTAACGGATTTTCTGGACCCACAATCGTTAAACCAACCTTATTTTCTTTAGCAAATGCAACGAGCTGTTCTTGGTCACTTTCATCAATTGGTAAAATGGTTGCTACATCTTTCATACCTGGATTTCCAGGTGCAACAAACACTTCGTTGACAAGTGGACTTTGCGAGACTTTCCATGCAATGGTATGTTCTCTACCGCCTTTTCCGATAACTAAAACATTCACGTTTTTCACCTCATTAATGTTTAAAATGTCTCATGCCTGTAAATACCATGGCAATTCCATATTCATCTGCTTTGGCAATTGACTCTTCATCACGAATCGAACCACCTGGTTGAATGATTGCTGTAATTCCCGCTTGTGCAGCTGCTTCTACTGTATCACTCATTGGGAAAAAAGCATCTGAGCCTAAAGCAGCACCTTGCGCTTTTTCACCAGCTTGCTCGATGGCAATTTTAGCTGCTCCAACACGATTCATTTGTCCAGCGCCTACACCGATTGTCATGTCATCTTTCGCTAGGACAATCGCATTTGATTTCACATTCTTGACAACTTTCCAAGCTAGCTTTAAGTCTGCCCATTCTTTTTCAGTTGGCTCGCGCTTTGTTGGAACTGTGATTGTTGCATCATCAAAACCAAATACATCTTCATCTTGAACAAGAACGCCGCCTTTTACAGATGTTAAGAATGATTCTTTTGTTGTTTTTTCATCAAGCTCTACTGTTAACAATCGTAAATTCTTCTTAGTTGTTAATACGTCTAATGCTTCTTGGTCAAAGGACGGAGCGATAATAATTTCTAGGAAAATCTCTTTTAACTGAATGGCTGTTTCACGATCAATTGGACGATTTGCTGCCACAATGCCACCAAAGATAGAGGTAGGATCTGCTTTATAAGCTTTATCATAAGCTTCTGCGATTGTTTGGCCTACTCCGACACCACAAGGATTCATATGCTTAATCGCAACCACTGCAGGTTCTGTGAATTCTTTTACAATCTGTAGCGCTGCATTTGCATCATTAATATTATTGTATGATAACTCTTTACCATGTAATTGTGTGGCAGTTGCAATAGAACCTTTTTGTGTTAACAGCTTTTTATAGAATGAAGCTTGTTGATGAGGATTTTCACCATAGCGCAGCCCTTGAACTCGCTCGTATGTGACTGTTAATTTTTCCGGTGCTGTTTCACCTGTTATCTTTGTTAAATATTCAGCAATTAATGCATCATAAGCTGCTGTATGACGAAATACTTTTGCTGCTAATTTTTGATTTGTTTCAAACGAAACATTGCCATCGGCCTTTAACTCTTCTATAACAATTTTATAATCACTTGGATCGACAACAACTGAAACTGAACGATAATTTTTCGCTGCTGAACGAAGCATTGTAGGGCCACCGATATCAATATTTTCAATGGCTTCGGCAAGCGACACATCTTCTTTCTCAATTGTCTTTTTAAATGGGTATAAGTTTACGACTACAAAGTCGATTGGAGAGATATTATGCTCTTTCATTTGTGCTTGATGATCTTCATTATCGCGTAATGCTAATAAAGCACCGTGAACGTTAGGGTGTAATGTTTTTAAGCGGCCGTCTAAAATTTCTGGAAAGCCTGTTACTTCAGAAATGCCAATAACCTCAATTCCATTTTCTTCTAACGTGCGTTTTGTACCGCCAGTTGAAATGATTTCTACTCCTAAGTTTGCTAATTCTTGGGCAAATGAAACAATACCTTCTTTATCAGATACGCTAATAAGTGCGCGTTTTGCTGTCATTTCGTAAACTCCTCCTGATCCAATCTTTCGTGCAGAATCTTTTATTTATTACTACATTACCATAGTAAATTGACAAAACATTTTTCGGGAAATAATGCCCTTTTATCCTCGATCTCTAACTAATTGTCCAAATAACTTATTTAGTACGAGTGGATAAAATCTATGTTCAATTTCATGAATCCGCTGTTCTATCGTTTCTCTCGTATCTTCATCTTCAATTCGAATAGCCTGTTGATCGATAATCGGTCCTGTATCCATTCCTTCATCAACAAAATGAACGGTGATTCCAATTACTTTAACTCCTGCATTAAATGCTTGACCGATTGCATCGATACCAGGAAAAGCAGGTAAAAGAGATGGGTGAATATTCACAATCCGATTTTTATAAGGTTGTAAAAGCGTAGGCCCTACTAGACGCATATAACCAGCCAACACAAGAAATTCTACTCCTGCTTTCTCTAATTCTTGTAAAATAGCTTTTTCATAATCTTCTTTACTTGAAAAGTTTTTAGGCGAACAAACAAAGCATGGTATTTCACATGCCTTTGCTCGTTCAATTACATATGCATCTGGTTTATTACAAACAACAAGAGCAATATTCGCTTTTAATCGACCGGACTTTGTTGCTTCATAAATCGATTGAAAGTTGCTTCCATTTCCTGAAGCAAAGACAGCCATGTTGATCATGCAAACGTCCCTCCAGCAAACTCAACTCCTGCTCCAGCTTTTACCCGACCGATGATAAACGCCTTTTCGCCTTCACTTTCAATCGCTTCAATCACACGGTGCATTTCTTCAGGCTTCACAGCTAATACAAACCCGATGCCCATATTAAATACTTCAAACATTTCTTTTCGGGCTAATTTCCCTTTTTCTTCAAGGAAATCAAAGACGTAAGGAATTGGCCATGAACCGTAATCAATTTCTACCCCTAAACCTTCTGGTAACATACGTGGTAGATTTTCAACAAATCCTCCGCCTGTAATGTGAGCCATTCCTGCAACTGTTGCAGTTTTAAGCGCCTTTAATACAGATCTTACATAAATCTTTGTCGGTGTTAATAATTCAATACCAAGCTTTGATTCAAAGCCTTCATACGTTTCATGTAAGTTTAACTTCTCATCCTCAATAATTTTCCGGACAAGGGAATAACCATTACTGTGAATTCCACTTGAAGAAATACCGACTAATAGATCGCCTGCTTCAATATGCTCACCTGTAATGATTTTGGACTTTTCTACTGCCCCAACTGTAAATCCTGCAAGGTCATATTCATCTTCTTCATATAAGCCTGGCATTTCTGCTGTTTCTCCACCAATTAGTGCACATTTTGACTGCTCACAGCCATCTGCAATCCCTTTGACAATCGATTCAATTTTTTCAGGCACCGCTTTTCCACAAGCAATATAATCTAAGAAGTAAAGAGGTTCAGCACCTTGGGCCAAGACATCATTTACACACATTGCCACAGCATCAATCCCGATTGTATCATGCTTATCCATTTGAAATGCAAGCTTTAATTTAGTCCCTACACCGTCAGTTCCGGACACAAGAACAGGCTCTTTTAATTGCAATGTTGATAAATCAAACATGCCTCCAAAGCCACCAACTGTTCCCATTACGCCTGCACGTTCAGTTCGTTTTACATGCTTTTTAATACGTGAAACAGCCTCATATCCTGCTTCTAAGTCGACTCCTGCTTGTTTATATGAATATGACATGTCGTCACTCCTTTTCACATTAAAACTAACACGTTACCTTTTCATGTGGGTGTACAGTATCTGGATAAATTTCAGTAGGATAGTTTCCAGTAAAACATGCCATACACTGCCCGCCGTTCCCTTCATACTGTCTGCCAATTGCATTAACTAAGCCTTCATTGCTTAAAAAGACTAAAGAATCGGCTTCAATTAATTCGCGAATTTCCTCTACTGAACGAGTAGCTGCAATTAATTCAGATGAAGAGGACGTATCAATCCCGTAAAAACATGGATTTTTAATCGGTGGTGAACTGATGCGCACATGCACTTCCGTTGCCCCTGCTTCACGCAACATACGCACGATGCGGCGGCTTGTTGTACCGCGAACAATCGAATCATCAACCATCACTACACGTTTACCTTCAACAATTTTACGCACAGGTGATAATTTCATTTTTACACCTTGTTCACGAAGCTCTTGAGATGGTTGAATAAAGGTCCGGCCAACATACCGGTTTTTAATAAGGCCAAGCTCATATGGAATACCTGATTGCTCTGCATATCCGATAGCCGCGGAAATGCTTGAATCCGGTACTCCTGTTACGACATCCGCTTCAATTGGAGACTCAATCGCTAATTGTTTGCCTAAATTTTTACGAGCAGAATGCACGTTAATTCCATCAATGTTGCTGTCTGGTCTTGAAAAATAAATATATTCCATGCTGCAAATCGCACGGTTTACATTAAGTGTAAAACGCTCAGATCGCATTCCATTATCATCAATGATTAACATCTCACCTGGCTCTACATCACGCTCATGAACAGCTCCTACAATGTCAAACGCACACGTTTCAGATGCTACAACATATGCTTCTCCAAGGCGCCCAATCGATAACGGGCGCAAACCATTCGGATCAAGGGCAACCATCATTGCCTCTTCTGTTAAGATGACAAACGCGTAAGCACCTTTTACCATGGACAATGCGTTTTTAACTTTATCTTTCATATCCGCATAACCGCTTCGTTTAATTAAGTGTGCTAATACTTCCGTATCAGAAGTGGACTGAAAAATACTGCCTTGGTTTTCTAATTGATGTTTTAATGCATTGGCATTTACAAGATTCCCGTTATGCGCTAACGCAATACTTCCGCTATGAGAGCGGAAATGGAGGGGCTGAACGTTTTCAAACCCTCCGCCTCCAGCTGTTGCATAACGAACATGCCCAATTGCTGCTTTACCTTTTAATTGCTCTAACTCACCTTTGCCAAACACTTCATTCACAAGGCCGACACCTTTCACAACCGTGACTTTTTTACCCTCTGTTACAGCAATTCCAGCACCTTCTTGTCCGCGATGCTGCAGGCTATGCAAACCATAATATGCAATTTGGCTGGCATTTTCATGCCCCCAAACACCGAATACGCCACATTCCTCGTTTAAGCCTTTTATTTCAGCAAGCATGGAATAGCTCCTTTCCAAGCTGTTGTTAGTTCTTCAACTGCTAATTGAAGAAGTACATGTTCTTCGTTTTTAATAGTCAAGGTTGCATCTTCCGTCACATGCCCAACCAATGTAGCATCTTTGACAATTGATTCAAATGCAGCTTTGTTGTCAGGTGAAACTGTCATAATAAAACGTGATTGTGTTTCACTAAATAATGCTGTTGTCGCATCACCTGTGACTGTTACATTTACACCTAAACCGCTGCTGTTCATTACTTTCTCTGCTAATGCAACAGCAAATCCGCCTTCTGCAATGTCGTGGGCTGATTGAATAACTCCTGCTTGAATAGCTTCTAGTAATTGTTTTTGGCGTGTCTGCTCAATAGCTAAATCTAATTCAGGTGACTTACCAAAGATTGATCCTTCTAATACTTTTTGAAGTTCACTACCAGCGAATTCTGGCTTTGCTTCTCCGATGACATATACTAAATCTTCTTTTTGTTTTGCATGTTGCGTTGTGATATGTGCAAGATCTTCAATTAGACCAACCATCCCAATAACGGGCGTAGGGTAAATGGCTTCTCCATTTGTTTCATTATAAAGAGAAACGTTACCGCCAATAACTGGCGTAGATAATTGACGACAAGCATCGCTCATACCGTCTGTTGCTTTTTCAATTTGCCAAAAAATTTCTGGCTTCTCTGGGTTACCGAAATTTAAGCAGTCAGTGATTGCAAGTGGCTGCGCTCCAGAACATACAAGGTTACGCGCTGCTTCTGCTACGGCAATACGGCCGCCGACTTCAGGATCTAAGTATAGATAACGGGAATTACAATCTGTCGTCATCGCTAACGCTTTATTTGTATCACGAACACGAACAACCGCTGCATCAGATCCTGGTGTGACAACTGTATTAGTGCGTACTTGATAATCATATTGATTATATACCCATTCTTTGTTTGCAATCGTTGGCTGCTTCAAAAGCGTTACTAACATCTCACTATGGTTATCAATTGTCGGAACATAAGCTGGCTGCTGTTGGAACTCACGGTAATAAGCCGGTTCTTGCGATGGTTTATAATACACTGGTGCATCTTCTGCTAGTGCATCAACTGGAACATCTGCTACAACTTCTCCTTTATGAGTTAAACGAAGCTTTTTATCATTTGTTACCCGACCGACTGCAACTGCCTCTAAACCATACTTTTCAACAATTTCAATGATTTCATTTTCACGGCCTTTTTCTACAACAATTAGCATGCGTTCTTGAGATTCAGATAACATCATTTCGTAAGGAGTCATACCCGTTTCACGCTGTGGCACAAGATCTAGATTCATTTCAATACCTGATCCTGCTTTACTTGCCATTTCAGCTGATGAACTTGTTAAACCAGCAGCTCCCATATCTTGAATACCAACTAATGCATCACATTTGATTAGCTCTAAACATGCTTCAAGTAAAAGCTTTTCCATAAACGGATCTCCTACTTGAACTGCCGGACGTTTTTCATCTGATTGATCAGATAGCTCTTCAGAAGCAAAAGTCGCACCATGAATACCATCACGACCTGTTTTTGCCCCTACATACATAACTGTGTTTCCGATTCCTTTTGCTTGCCCTTTTTGAATATCTTCATGGTTAATTAACCCTACACACATTGCATTTACAAGAGGGTTTCCTTCATAAGAAGGTTCAAATTGAATTTCTCCACCCACTGTTGGAATTCCAACGCAGTTGCCATAACCTGCGATACCTGCTACTACTTCCTCAAACAAATGACGAACTTTTGGCGATGTTAATTCGCCAAAACGTAAAGAGTTTAACAAAGCAATTGGTCTTGCTCCCATTGAAAAGACGTCACGAATAATACCGCCAACTCCAGTCGCTGCTCCTTGATACGGCTCAATAGCTGAAGGGTGGTTGTGACTTTCAATTTTAAATACAACAGCTTGGTTATCTCCAATATCAACAATCCCCGCTCCTTCACCAGGTCCTTGAAGCACTTTTTCACCAGTGATTGGGAATTTTTTCAATACAGGTTTTGAATTCTTATAACTGCAGTGCTCTGACCACATGACTGAAAAAAGACCTGTTTCTGTGTAGTTTGGAATACGGCCAAGTAACTTTTCAATATTAGCAAACTCTTCGTCTGTTAATCCCATTTCTCTATATAACTTTTGTTCTTTAATTTGCTCTACATTTGGTTCAAGAAGTAACGACATTTTGTTCCCTCCACTGCTTTACGATTGATTGAAATAATTTAAGTCCGTCAGCGCTACCTAAAAGATCACTTACTGCTCTTTCTGGATGAGGCATCATACCTAATACGTTGCCTTTCTCATTTGTAATCCCTGCAATGTTTTGAAGACTGCCGTTTGGATTTTCACCTGCATATTGGAACAGAATTTGATTATTCTCAATCAATTTTTGTAACGTTTGCTCATCACAATAGTAATTTCCTTCACCGTGTGCAACCGGAATTGAAATGACTTCGTCTTTGCTGTAAGCATTTGTAAACATCGTTTCATTATTTGCTACCTTTAAGTTTACAGTCTTGCAAATAAATTTTAGGTTTTCGTTACGACGCATTGCTCCTGGCAAAAGCCCTGCTTCTAATAAAATTTGAAAGCCGTTGCATACACCTAATACTGGTTTGCCTTCATAAGCTGCTTTTTTAACAGCTTCCATCACATTTGAAAAACGGGCAATTGCACCTGAACGTAAATAGTCACCATATGAAAAACCACCAGGTAAAAGAATACCGTCATACTCATCTAATGATTCTGTGTCATGCCAAACATATTCTACTTCTTGACCGAGCTCATCTTTAATGGCATGGTACATGTCTACATCACAATTTGATCCTGGGAACACAATTACAGCAAACCTCACTGTACGACAACCTCCTCAACCTCATAACGATAGTCTTCAATTACGGTATTAACTAAAAGTTTTTCACACATTTCTTTTACGCGCTCATCTAAAGCATCTGTTGTATCAACAGTTAATTCTAAAAATTTACCAATGCGCACTTCTTGTACTTCTTCATAAGACATGCGATGCAATGAGTTTTTGACGGCTACGCCTTGCGGATCTAATACGCTTTCTCTTAATGTGACAAATACTTTTACTTTATACATGGTTAGGTTATCCTCCGATTCGCTGTAAGATTTTTTCATATGCTTCTGTTAAACCGCCTAAGTCACGGCGAAATACATCCTTATCAAGCTTTTCATTTGTATGAACATCCCAAAAACGGCAAGTATCCGGTGAGATTTCATCTGCTAAAATAATATCTCCTGTGCTTGTTCGACCAAATTCTAATTTAAAATCGACTAAGAAGATATCTTTTTCTTTGAAAAATTTCGATAATACATCATTGATTTGTAATGCTTGCTGCTTTAAGCTATCAATTTCTTCCCGTGTAGCTATTTTTAGAAAAATGGCATGTTCTGCAAGAATTAATGGATCACCAAGCTCATCATCTTTGTAGTAAAGTTCTACAATTGGTTCTTCAAATGCAATGCCTTCTTCTACACCAATTCGTTTTGCTAAACTACCGGCTGTGGCATTACGTACAACAACTTCGAGTGGAACAATCTCTACTCTCTTAACGGCTTGCTCGTAACCAGAAATTTGTTTTACAAAATGAGTTAAAATCCCTTGTTCATGCAACATTGAAAATAGTAAACTGCTAATCTTATTATTTAACTCTGCTTTTCCGCTAATTTCCGCTTTTTTCTGCCCGTTAAATGCAGTAGCTTCATTCTTATATGCAATCCATAATATGTCTTGTTCATCAGTTGCATAAATCTTTTTAGCTTTGCCTTCATAAAGTAACTCTTGTTTTTGCATGATGCCACCCCTATACACAGAATATTCCGATACTAAGTGTTAGATAAAGGCAAGGTCATGCCTTGCCTTTATTTGTTAAAGACCTAAACGCTCAAAAATCATATCTACATTTTTTAAATGGTGTTTATGATCGAAGCAATCTTCAATTTCTTCAGGTGATAGGTGACGAGTAATACGTTCTTCACCCTCAATTAAAGAACGGAATGGAACTTGAGTTTCCCATGCTTCCATTGCTTTTGGCTGTACTAAATCATATGCTTCTTCGCGTACCATACCTTTGTTAATTAACGTTAATAGTACACGTTGTGAATAAATAAGGCCTAATGTGCGATCCATATTACGCTTCATGTTATCAGGGAAGACCGTTAAGTTTTTCACAATAGTAGCAAAGCGGTTTAACATATAATTCAGAGCAATTGTAGCATCTGGCAAAATGACGCGCTCTGCTGATGAGTGAGAAATATCACGCTCATGCCAAAGTGGTACATTGTCATACGCAGTAACCATGTAGCCACGAATAAGCCTTGCTAAACCTGTTACGTTCTCAGATCCAATTGGGTTACGCTTATGAGGCATTGCTGATGAACCTTTTTGTCCTTTAGCAAAATACTCTTCTACTTCACGCGTTTCACTTTTTTGCAATCCACGAACTTCCACAGCAAATTTCTCAATTGACGTTGCAATTAACGCAAGTACAGACATGTAGTGCGCATGACGATCACGCTGTAACGTTTGTGTTGAAATTGGTGCAGGTTGAATACCTAATTTTTCACAAACATATTTTTCAACGAATGGATCAATGTTTGCAAATGTTCCTACAGCTCCTGACATTTTACCAAACTCAACTTCAGCTGCAGCACGCTTAAGGCGCTCTAAGTTTCGTTTCATCTCTTCATACCATAAACCCATTTTCAATCCAAAAGTAGTTGGTTCTGCATGTACCCCGTGCGTACGCCCCATCATAACCGTATATTTATGTTCTTGAGCTTTTTCTTTTAAAACAGCAACAAAACGCTCCACATCTTTAATTAAAATTTCATTTGCTTGTTTTAATAAATAAGATAGAGCTGTATCTACAACATCCGTTGAAGTCAGTCCATAATGAACCCATTTACGTTCTTCACCTAGTGTTTCTGAAACCGCACGTGTAAATGCTACGA
Organism: Priestia megaterium; assembly: GCA_008180335.1. Taxonomy (GTDB): domain Bacteria; phylum Bacillota; class Bacilli; order Bacillales; family Bacillaceae_H; genus Priestia; species Priestia megaterium_B. The sequence continues at coordinate 2,871 of VTEF01000006.1, read as the reverse complement.
CATCATGTCGTGTTTCTTCCTCAATCTCTTTAATACGATCAATATTAAATGAAGCATTTTGACGTATTAACGCAACGTCTTCTTTTGGAATATGTCCTAATTCAGACCACGCTTCACATGCTAAAATTTCTACTTCTAGCCATGCTTTAAATCGGTTTTCTTCTGTCCAGATTGCTGCCATCTCAGGTCGAGTGTAACGTTCAATCATGTTGTTAATTCCTCCGTTCTTTCCCAAATTCCAAGCGATTCAGCTTTTATCATCGCCTCATCTATCTTATCAGCTAATACAGTAATATGTCCCATTTTTCTCTTTTCTTTTGCAACTTTTTTTCCGTACAAATGCAGATGAACATTATCAAAACATTCGATTTTTGCTAGTGTATCTTCAATATGTTCACCTAGTAGGTTAACCATAACAGCTGGTTTTAATAAAAGCGGTTCTGTTAACGGCCAGTTACAAATGGCTCTTACATGTTGTTGAAATTGTGAAAGATTACAAGCATTCATTGAAAAATGTCCAGAATTATGAGGTCTAGGCGCTAACTCGTTAATGTAAAGTTCACCTTCAACTGTTAAAAACATTTCAACTGCTAACGTGCCGATCAAATTTAAGCCTTTAGCAATTGTTTGAGCATACTGAATAGCTTTTTCTTTTTGTCCTTCTAAAATCCGAGCTGGTACAATTGTTTGATGTAAAATATGATGGCGATGAATATTTTCAGCTACCGGTAAACAAACTGTCTCGCCCTTAGCATTTCGATGAACAATAACTGATATTTCTTTATCTAAATTTACCCACTGTTCAACAATGCATTCTCCTTGAGACAAGAGTGTATAAGCTTCAGCTTTATTTTTATGACCTTTTACTAGCACTTGACCTTTACCGTCATATCCACCTCTACAGGTTTTTACAACACAAGGATAGCCAATTGCTTCAACTGCTTGATCAAGTTCATCCGTTGTATTCACAATGTGATACACAGGGACTTTCAATCCTAATTTAGTAATTGTTTCTTTTTCTAATTTACGGTTTTGTGTCACAGCTAGTAAATGACTGCCTTGTGGTACATGACAGTTCATTTCTAATCTTTTCATCATTTCAACATCTACATTTTCGAATTCATACGTAATAACATCCGAAACTGAAGCTAGGTGCTCAATTGCTTTTTCATCATCATAAGCGCCGATTACTTCGATATCAGCTACTTGACCGCATGGTGAATGTTCAGTAAGATCAAGTACGGCTATATAATATCCCATTTCTTTCGCAGCAAGTGCGATCATTCGACCTAACTGGCCGCCACCCACGATTCCTATTGTTTTACCTGGAGGAATAATGACATTAGACAAGCTGATCACTACTTTCTAGCACAGATATTTTAATTGATTCTCTACGTTTTTCTAACGTTTCACTTAAGCTTTCATCATGAGTAGCCAAAATCTGAGCAGCTAAAAGGCCTGCATTTGTCGAACCTGCTTTTCCGATAGCCACAGTTGCGACAGGAACCCCACCAGGCATTTGGACAATAGATAGCAATGAATCCATCCCATTTAAATTACTCGACTTTACAGGTACTCCAATTACAGGAACAATTGTTTTAGCTGCAATCATGCCAGGCAAGTGAGCAGCTCCTCCTGCTCCAGCAATAATAACTTGAATGCCTCTCTCTTTTGCAGATTCAGCATATTCAAACATATAATCTGGCGTTCTATGGGCTGAAACAACCTTCTTTTCATATCCAATATTTAATTCCTCTAAAATATCACACGCATATTTCATCGTTTCCCAATCTGATTGACTTCCCATTACAACAGCAACTTTTACGTTCATGAATAAAAGCCCCTTTTTCACTTTATAAAAAAACCTAGGATAGCTATGACTCACTAAAGGAAAGTCACATCTACCCTAGGTTTCATGTATTAACGTTTCTCTTTTAGAGAACACACACTGAATTACCTAAGCAACTGTACTCTCCTCATAGTCCAATAATTTACGGTTATTGGGTAGAAACTTGCGGGCCATATCCCCGGCTATTATATGAGGTTTCGTTTCTCTCAATTGACAACTTAATAATAACAGTGTTAAAGGAAAAAAGTCAACCTAAAAATCGAATGTTTATCATATTATAATTATTAATGTTCGTGTTTAGAGTGATTTCCCTTCAAAAACAATTTGTTGACGTACTGGAACATATTCAATTTTTCCATTTATTTTTTTTTCTTCAAAAACTGGCTTTTCTATACGTCGAACGGGTGTGTAGCCATCTTTTTTCATTCGATCTAGGCATTCAATAATAGTTTCATCTTCTTGTAATTCATACATAGCTTTCTTTTTTTTAGCCAAAATACACCCTCCTGGTATTTTATAGTGAGTGAAAAAAATAACTCGCCATAGTTTAACATAAATTAATGATAATAACAAAAAAGACTAGTCTCAATGACTAGTCTTTTAATAAAGCCTGGCAACGTCCTACTCTCACAGGGACAAAGTCCCAACTACCATCGGCGCTAGAGAGCTTAACTTCCGTGTTCGGCATGGGAACGGGTGTGACCTCTCTGCTATCGCCACCAGACATGATTGAGATGATTCTCTCAAAACTAGATAACAGCTGCTGAGTTYGTTKCGCTTTTCRTTGTCCAGTTTCGCAAGCTATATTCTACGGTCATTTCACTCCTTCCTGCGAAACCAAAGAGCGGTTTCTTCTCAGGAGCTCCAATGCCCTATGAATATGAGCGAGCTTGCTACACTTTTCGTTGTCCAGCTACGGCTCCTAATTGTTCGGCCGTTTCACTTCTGCCTGTGAAACCAAAGAACGGTTTCCCTGCCAGAAGCTCCAACGTCTTTCACAATTAAACAGTCGCCTTCGCTTT
>VTEF01000005.1:0-315000 GCA_008180335.1 Priestia megaterium | reverse complement strand
TTGATTGAAAATATAAATCATTTATGCTGTGTCCGGATAAAATAGCTTTTAGCTAGACTAGAATAACGTTGCGCTGCTCTTTACCAAATGTATGAAGAAAGGCATTATAAATAATTGGAGAATAAAAATGTAAAGAAAAGAAAGATAAACAAATGAATGGACAGTCAATAGGCATGTATACGTGAATACCTATTGACTGTCCGTTAGCATTTTATTAATTGGAAAGACTTTTAAAGTTTAAAAATAGTTACGTTGATGTTTGCAGCAACGATTGGTATTGTATAGATAGCTCATAAAATGCAGATTCATTGCGTTCATCTAATGCATCATTAATATGCTGCTCTAATAATTCTTTTTTACGCTTGAATAAGGAATCGTCAATTATCATGTCAATATAGACGTCAAGCATACTTACAGTGTCAATGACCTTTTTCTTGCGAGCGAGGGACTTCATCATCTCTGTGTACGATTTTTCATTGTTCATACATAATCACCTCTGCACCCTTTTTCTTATTATATAGATTTCGAATAAAAAAAACAACTAATTTTCTAAATTTTTAGATTTATATGTCAATTTATATGTCAGTAAATGATACATTAGAAAAGAACATCCTTATTTAAAATTAAAGCAGCGAAATAGAGAGGAAAGTTGAAATGAATCGTTTTGATAAATTATGCTTTAATTGTGGAAGATTTGTGTAAACTAAAAATCTGTATATCATTCGTAAATATCACTCGATGAACAGCTCCAACAAGAAACAAGATAAGTAATTTAAGGAGCGTTTCAAGAAATCATGAGCTACTCATTAAAATGAAGAAGTAGAGTTTATTTGTTTTTTAGATAATTCTATTAATAATTGCCAACGTTTTGAAATCTTTTGTTTAAGTAGTACAATGTATATCAAAGTTGTTGAATTAAGGAGAATATATAATGGATTTTGATACTATAAAACAATACTTAACTTTAGAAGGTGTACTTGAACTTCTAAAGGAATATCGATCATTTGGAATTATACCTGGGTTGTTGTTGCCTATTCTAGAAGCATTTATTCCGATATTGCCACTCTTTGCGTTTGTAATGGCTAATGCTGCTGCATTTGGTTTGTGGTTAGGTTTTTTCATCTCATGGGTGGGGTCTTGTGTGGGCGCTATTCTTGTCTTTCTAGTTTTTCGCCGATATGGACAAGCAAGGTTTTTAAATTTTGTGAGCCGTCATGAACAAATACGAAAAATTATGATATGGGTGGAACGCCATGGATTTGGTCCATTGTTTATCATGCTTTGTTTCCCTTTTACTCCGTCGGCAGCTATTAATGTTGTTTCAGGGTTATCACGCGTTAGTATGGCACAATTTGTTTTAGCGGTTCTCTCAGGGAAAATGGTAATGGTATTTATGATGAGTTTTATTGGTGCAGATTTTGTTTCATTTGTTCAGCAACCAATAAAAGCGGTCATCGTTCTTGTCATTATTTTAATCCTATGGATTGTTGGTAAACAAATTGAGCGTCGTCTTAATGTACAAACGAAAGTTAAACAATATAATAAGTAAGATAAAAAGGATGAAGTCGAAGTAGAGCCACTTTTACTTTATCCTGTATTTTTTATGCTAGTCACATCTTACTTGAGATTTGATAAAAACGATAAGGGCTTTTATTTTAAGAATTTTTTAACATATGCTAAGATAAAAAAAGAATATTTATTCAGTTTATTTACTTATATGACCACGAGCCATTAGTGGATTAAATAAGGATTTGTCTGTTTAATGTACAACTTTTTCAGTTAAATACATACTTGATATTTGTGGAATAGTATGGGTTGTAAATTTTTGAAAATACATGAATGATTTAATAGTTTCGCTACTACATATGTAAGTAGAAAGATTTAGCACTATCTGAGATGACATACATCGATTTGTTTGCCCCACCATTAAGACGTGCTTGTCGTCAAAAGGAGGAGGAATACACTGTGAGAAAGCAAGCCAGCTATTAAGCAAACAGCTTAATAAAGTTCTGACAGTGTGGTGAGATGAGGTTAAAGGATAAAGTCGCCATTATTACTGGTGCTGCCAATGGTTTAGGTTTTGAAGCTGCTCGTATATTTGCTCGTGAAGGAGCAAAAGTCGCATTAGTAGATTATGATGAAAAGTTAGGTAAACAAAGAGCTGCGGAATTACGAGAAGAAGGTGGAGATGCAACCTTTTTTCAAGTGAATGTCGCAGATCGGGACAATGTGGATGGAATGGTTTCTGAAGTAATTAGATGTTATGAAAAAGTGGATATTTTAATCAATAATGCCGGGATTACACGAGATGCTATGTTAACGAAGTTATCGATGGAAGATTTTCAAGCTGTCATTAATGTAAATTTAACAGGTGTGTTTAACTGTACACAAGCGGTTGTCCCTCATATGATCGCTCAAGGAAAAGGGAAAATTATCAGTACATCGTCAGTATCTGGAGTATATGGCAATGTCGGTCAGACAAATTATGCTGCAGCAAAAGCGGCAGTCGTTGGCATGACAAAGACATGGGCGAAAGAGTTAGGCCGCAAAGGAATTAATGTAAACGCTGTAGCTCCAGGATTTATTGAGACAAACATGGTAGCAACCGTTCCGGAAAAAGTAATTGATCATGTGAAATCGACAATTCCGCTTCAAAGGCTTGGTAAGCCATCTGACATTGGATATGCATACTTGTATTTAGCTTCAGATGAATCAGATTATGTAAATGGAACAGTAATGCACGTAGATGGCGGCATTATGATGTAAATGAAAAGATGCTATGATATAAACCTTTTCAGTTAATGGCTGAAAAGGTTTTTTGTTTTTTCTTTCCATAACATATATGGAGGTTGGCATTCTAGTCATAAGTTGAGTAAAATAATAAGTAGACAAGATTACGTTTCATATAATCATAGTTAAGTTGATTAAACATTGTTAACGTCACGTTTTTGCGTGACGTTTAGCCATTTTTAATCAGCCTTATTTAGAATAATATATTAAAGAAACAAGTAGAGGTGAAAAGTTGATGTTGCAGTTTTTAATAGGACGTTCTGGAAGTGGGAAAACAGCCTATTGCTTGGATCATATTCGTAAACAGTTGAAAGAAGATCCTCTTGGTAATCCAATTATTTATATTGTTCCAGAGCAAATGACTTTTCAATCAGAGTATGAGCTCGTGCGCACACCTGGCATAAATGGCATGATACGTGCACAAGTGTACAGCTTTACACGTTTAGCATGGCGGATTTTACAAGAGGTTGGAGGCATAAGCCGCTATCACATTGATCAAACCGGCATTCATATAATGCTTCGAAAGATTATTGAGCATCAAAAAGAAGAATTGAAGATTTTTGCAACAGCTTCTGAAAAATTAGGTTTTATTGATGAATTGGAAAAAATGATTAAGGAATTTAAGCAATATACGTTAGAAGTAGAATCATTAAATAAGTTGCAAAGACAACTGGTTGAAGATAATGAACATGTATTAGCAGATAAACTTCATGACTTGCACATTGTGTATCAAGAATTTGAAAAACAGCTGATGAACAAATATGTTGATGGAGAAGATTACTTGCATTTACTAGCAGAAAAAATTCCTCATTCAACTTATTTGCAGAATGCTGTTATATATGTTGATGGGTTTCATCATTTTACACAGCAAGAGTTGCATGTGCTTATAGAATTAATGAAAGTATGTCCTAAAGTTAATATCACATTAACAGGTGACCATTTGTATGCAGATTTTATTCCTAATGATCTGCAGTTATTTCGCTTAACAGGTGATACGTATCGGTCTCTTATGGGATTAGCAACTGAAAATAGTATAAAAGTGGCGGAGCCTATTGTATTTAAAAACAGTCAGCGGCATGTACATTCAGATGAGCTAAATCATTTAGAAAGGTACTATGATGAGCGTCCCACAGTTGAGTTCCCTTATAAACCGACAGCTCTTAAAGTGTATCCTGCGGTTAATCGCAGAGCAGAAATTGAAGGAATTGCTCGTGAAATGACTGCATTGGTAAGAGACCATGGATATCGTTATCGAGATATTGCGCTTATTGTACGAAATGCTCAAGACTATCATGAATTAGTAGAGACTGTTTTTAAAGACTATGAAATTCCATATTTCATTGACCAAAAGCGTGCGATGTTTCATCATCCCCTTATAGAATTTATCCGTTCAAGCTTAGAAATAGTCAGCGGCTCTTGGCGTTATGAAACGATTTTTCGTGCTGTCAAAACGGATATGTTATTTCCTGTTCTGTCTGACATTCATCAGTTGCGCGAAGAGATGGACCAGCTAGAGAACTATGTGCTTGCATATGGTATCCAAGGCTCTAAATGGACAAATGGTGAGCGCTGGACATATCGAAAGTATCGTTCTTTAGAAGATATGAAGATAGGTAAGACAGACGAAGAATTGCAATTTGAGGAAAAGATTAATGAGTTAAAAAATTTAATCGTTCCACCGTTCCAAACGTTGCAGAATAGCTTAAAAAAAGCCAACACAGGATATGAAAAAGCCAAGGCACTTCATAGCTTCTTAACAAACTTAGATATCCAAAGAAAAATAGAGGCTCTCCGAAATCAGTGTGAAGAAGACGGAAAAATACAAGAAGCAAGGGAACATGAACAGGTGTGGAAATCTGTCCTTCATTTATTGGATCAATTTGTCGAGATGATGGGTGATGAAAAAATATCAATTCAGTTGTTTTCAGACTTAATGGAAACAGGACTTGATAGCATGCAATTTGCTCTTGTTCCTCCTGCACTTGACCAAGTGTTAGTTGCTAGCTTTGAACGTTCTCGTTTTTCAGCTATTAAATCAGCGTTTATTGTAGGCGTAAACGATGGGGTTATTCCTGCTAAGTCTCAAGGAGATGGGATTTTATCAGATCAAGAGCGTGAACAACTGCTCGAATCCGGTGTGACACTAGCGCCTAGCAGCAGACAGAAGTTATTTGATGAACAGTTCTTAATTTATTTAGCATTGGTGAGTGCGTCAGAAAGATTATATATATCATATCCCTTAGCGAATGAAGAAGGGAAAACGTTATTGCCTTCTCTTGTCATCAATCGAATCAAAGAGTTGTTTCCTTTGCTCGAAGAAAACCTACTTATGACAGGACCCACTGATTTACCGGAAAATTATCAGCTTGACTACATTACTAATCCATTAACAACTATTGCGCACTTAGCCGGCCAGTTACAAGGATGGAAACGGCATTACCCGATGAGTGATACATGGTGGGATGTTTATAATTTTTATGTGACGACTCCGGCTTGGAAGAGATACAGCCAAAAAGTATTAAGCAGTTTATTTTATAAAAATGAAGCAAAGCGTTTAACAAGAGAAACAAGTCACCGACTTTATGGAAAGCATATACAAGCAAGTGTATCAAGAATGGAAAAATTTGAAGCATGTCCATATGCTCACTTTGCCGCACATGGTTTAAAATTAAAAGAACGCAGAGTATTTAAGCTTGCTGCTCCTGATATTGGAGAACTATTCCATGCAGCATTGAAAATGATTTCGGATGAGCTAAGAGGCGGAGAAAAAGATTGGAAGCAATTAACGAAAAAAGATTGTCAAAAACTTTCTACAGCTGCAGTTCAAGAATTGGCCCCACGTTTGCAAAATGAAATTTTATTAAGTTCGAACCGGCATCATTATCTGACTCATAAACTACAGCAAATTCTAGAACGAGCTTCCTTTGTATTAAGTGAACATGCAAAAGCGAGCGGATTTGTACCTGTAGGACTAGAGCTCGGGTTTGGGCCAGGAGCAGAGTTGCCATCCATACAGTTTCAATTGCCAAATGGCAATACGATGGAATTAGTTGGACGAATTGATCGAGTAGACAAAGCAGATAGTTCCAAAGGGCTGCTGTTACGGATTGTTGACTATAAATCTAGTGATCGTGCATTGAATTTAGTAGAAGTGTACTATGGGTTGTCTCTTCAAATCTTAGCTTATTTAGATGTGGTTGTGACGTATGCTGAACAACTATTACATGATAGTAGAGGGGCGCTACCAGCCGGCGTACTGTATTTTCATGTTCATAACCCAATGGTTAACAGCACAAAAATACTAACGAATGATCAAATTGAAGAAGAGATTTTTAAAAAGTTTAAAATGAAAGGGTTGCTGCTAGGAGATGAAGAGGCTGTTCGTTTAATGGATGAAACGCTTGATTCCGGACATTCAAAAATTGTATCAGCCGGCATTAAAAAGACAGGAGGATTCTATTCAAATTCATCAATTGCATCTCAAGAAGATTTTCATCACTTACGTCATTATGTACGTGGAAAGTTTGTGGAAGCAGGGACGGAAATTACGGAAGGTAAAATTGATATTGCCCCTTATAAGCTAAAAGATAAAACACCATGTACATTTTGTGAGTATCGTTCGATCTGTCAGTTCGATGAATCGATGAGTGACAATGAGTACCGTCAATTAAAAAGCGAAAATCAAGGAATTATTTTAGAGAAAATAAGAGAGGGGGGAACGAAGCATGAATCATGACATTCTTGCAAAACCGAAAGGGTCACAATGGACAGATGACCAATGGAAAGCAGTTGTGTCATCAGGTCAAGATATTTTAGTAGCAGCAGCTGCTGGTTCAGGAAAAACAGCTGTTCTTGTTGAACGTATTATTAAGAAGATTGTATCAAGTGAAGAGCCTATTGATGTTGACCGGCTGCTTGTTGTTACATTTACGAATGCTTCTGCTGCAGAAATGCGTAATCGAATTGGAGAGGCGCTTGAAAAGGAGTTAAAGAAAGAACCTTCATCTTTGCATTTAAGAAGGCAGTTGAATCTTTTAAACCGAGCTTCTATTTCAACACTGCATTCCTTTTGCCTTGATGTTATTCGAAAGTATTATTACATGATTGACTTAGATCCTGGTTTTCGGATTGCAGATGACACAGAAGCCGAGCTGTTGCGTGAAGAGGTGCTAGAAGAACTATTTGAGGAGCAATATAGTCTGAAAGATAACGAGCTATTTTTTGATTTAATCGATCGTTATACAAGTGATCGAAATGATGAGGATATTCAGCTAATGGTTCGAAAATTATATGATTTTGCACGTTCAAATCCAAACCCAAGCGGTTGGTTGCAGATGATTATCGATCAATATGATGTAGATGAACAATCTACCATTGATTCATTACCGTTCGTACCATTTCTGTTAGAAGAAGTGAAAAAACAATTGAACGGCACCGAAGCTATTTTACAGCAAGCTTTGAATGTAACAAGGTTGCCAGGAGGACCTGCACCGCGTGCTAGTAATATTGAAGATGATTTGGCACAAGTTCAAAGAATGGTGATGGCTGGAGATCGTTCATTTTCAGCAGTGCATGAGCAAATGCAGCAACTAGTGTTTTCTCGCTTAAAGCCTTGTAAGGGCGATGCTTATGATGCGAAGCTGCTTGATGAGGTTGGAGAGTTGCGCAAAAAAGCCAAAACAGCATTAGAAAAGCTGCAATCTGATTTATTTTCTAGGCCGCTGCATGGCTATATGGCGGACTTTCAAAAAATGAAACCTGTTATTGAAACATTGATTTTTCTAGTGAAAAGTTTTGGCGAGCGTTATGAAGCAGTAAAGAAAGCAAAAGGGTTAGTAGATTTTTCAGATTTAGAACATTACTGTCTACAAATCTTAAGCCATAAAGAGAATGACCAATTGCAGCCGTCTGACGTAGCAAGAAAGTATCGGACTCAGTTTGTTGAAGTTTTAGTTGATGAGTATCAAGATACAAATATGGTGCAAGAGTCTTTAATTAAGCTTGTCACAAAAGATGATAAAAATACTGGAAATCTATTTATGGTTGGAGATGTTAAGCAATCCATTTATCGTTTCCGCTTAGCGGAGCCATTTTTGTTTTTGACCAAGTACAAGCGGTTTACACAAGATGGACGAACGTTTGGGATGAGAATTGATTTAAATAAAAACTTTCGTAGCCGTACAGAGGTATTAGATGCTACAAACTTTATTTTCAATCAACTTATGGATGAAGAAGTAGGTGAAATTTCTTATGATGATGCTGCTTCTTTAAAGCTAGGCGCTTCTTATCCGAAAGTAGAAGGCATGGAATCAGAGCTATTGCTTATTTCAAAAGAAAATGAAGAAGAAGTGAATGAAGAAGCTGAACCGTCATTTATTGAGTTTTCAGATGCTGAATTAGAAACAGCTCAGCTAGAAGCGAGGGCGATGGCAAGGAAAGTAAAAAAACTTGTGAAGGACCGATTCCAAGTATATGACCGAAAGCTAGATATCATGCGGAATGTCACGTATCGGGATTTTGTAATCTTACTTCGTTCAATGCCCTGGGCACCGCAGATTATGGAAGAATTTAAACAAGAGGGAATTCCTATTTATGCTGATTTGTCTACAGGATATTTCGATGCTACAGAAGTGATGATTATGATGGCACTGTTAAAAGTGATTGATAATCCATATCAAGATATTCCGCTAGCATCTGTGTTGCGTTCACCGGTTGTTGGACTATCAGATGAAGAGCTTGCTACGATTCGAGTGGAGCATAAAAAAGGCACCTATTACGAGGCGCTAAAAACATATCTATCAGTTGCAAATGAAGGGCATGTAAAAGATAAAGTACGCCATTTTTATGATCAGTTAAAGACATGGCGAACAAGAGCTCGCCAAGATTCTTTATCAGCTCTCGTATGGCAAATTTACCGTGATACAGGGTTCTTTGAATTTGTTGGGGGGTTACCTGGAGGGAAACAGCGTCAAGCTAACTTACGAGCGTTGTATGATCGAGCGCGGCAATACGAATCGACTTCATTTCGGGGATTATTTCGATTTCTGCGATTCATCGAACGAATGCAAGAGCGTGGAAATGACCTTGGTACAGCTAGGGCGCTAGGTGAACAAGAAGACGTTGTAAGGCTTATGACCATTCATAGCAGTAAGGGACTGGAGTTTCCAATTGTGTTTGTAGCGGGATTAGCCCGTCAATTTAATTTAATGGACTTAAATAAGTCATACTTACTTGATAAAGAATTAGGGTTCGGTTCGAAGTATATTGATCCTAAGTTACGAATCACGTATCCTACACTGTTGCAACAGACAATGAAGCGTAAAATGAAGAAAGAAAGCATGGCAGAGGAGATGCGAGTTCTTTATGTTGCCTTAACACGTGCCAAAGAGAAGCTCATTTTAGTAGGAACTGTCAAAGATGTAGCTGAAAAAGTAAGAAAATGGAGCTCTGTACTCGAGCATAAGGAGTGGGTGTTACCATCTTATATTCGTTCTGATGCGAAATCTTATTTAGACTGGATTGGTCCTTCTCTTATACGTCATCATGATTTTCAGCATTTGCTTGAAACGGATGACCTTTATCCAAATAAAGAGATTTATGAGAATCCATCACGATGGAAGCTCACAACTTTGTCAGTTACAGATCTTGCTGAACAATCGCCTGAAGAACAACATCACCATGAAGAGCTGATGAATGCGTTACAAAATAAACAGCCAGTAGAGAAAAGCAGTAAGTATAAGGAGATGATTACTCAGCGACTAAACTGGTCCTATTCACATAAAGTAGCTTCTATGCATCGTTCGAAACAATCTGTTTCCGATATGAAAAGACAGCAAAAATTCATGTCTGAAGGCAGCAGTGATGAGCTTATAAGAGGTTTTCATGCACCGCTTGAAGATCGACCTAAATTTTTGCAAGCTGATTCTTTCACAGCAGCAGAACGTGGCACAGCTATTCACTCAGTGATGCAACATTTACCTCTTCATGAAAAGCAAACGAAAAAGATGGTACAAGAGCTTGTGGATTCAATGGTCACAAAAGAGTTATTGTCAAAAGAGCAGGCTGCCATTGTGAACATTGCTGATATTGTTGCTTTTTCACATAGTACTATTGGTCAACAGTTGCAACAGGCAACAAAGGTCTATCGGGAACTGCCATTTAGTTTAGGTGTCTCTTCTAAAGAGATATATGGGAATTGGGAAGAAGAGGAGGAAACGATTCTTGTACAAGGAATCATTGACTGTTTATATGAGGTAGATGGAGAACTTATTTTACTTGACTTTAAAACTGACAATATATCAGACCGATTTAACGGAGATTTCGAAGCAGCCAAAGCAACATTGCTAGAGCGTTATCACATACAAATGAAATTGTATGGAAAAGCGATTGAACAGATTATCAATCAACCATTAAAATGCCGTTACCTATACTTTTTAGATGGTGGATATGTTTTAGAAGCATAAAAAAAGCACGGTATTTTTAAATCTGAAAAGAGGAAGGCGGATATTCGTCTTCTTCTTTTTACACATGAAAGTGGGGGGAACATGCGATTATTGCATACAGCCGATTGGCATTTAGGGCGTACATTAGAAGGAAGAAGCCGCCTAGAAGAACAAGCACAATTTCTAGATGAGCTCGTTGAGATTGTAGAAAAAGAAAAAATAGATGCTATTTTAATGGCGGGAGATGCATTTGATACGGTGAATCCACCGGCGGCAGCTGAGCAATTATTTTATGAAAGCATGTCGCGTCTTAGTCAGTATGGAAAGCGGCCAATTGTCGTGATTGCCGGGAATCATGATAATCCGGACCGCTTATCAGCAGCATCACCTTTAGCTGTGCATCAGCACATTACTTTATTAGGCTTACCAACAACAAAGGTTGAAAAGATTTACATCCCCTCAACAGACGAAATACTGAGGGTAGCAGCATTACCTTATCCATCTGAATCACGATTAAAAGAAGTATTAGCAGCAGAAAATGATGAGTTAGCACTTAGAAATTCATATGATGAACGTGTAAAAGGCATCTTTGAAAAAATGAGTCAACAATTTACAGCAAATGCAGTAAACATTGCGATGAGCCATATTTATGTAGCAGGAGGAAGCTCTTCTGACTCTGAACGTCCGATTGAAGTAGGAGGAGCATATACAGTTGCCGCCACAAGCTTACCGGCAACAGCACAGTATGTTGCATTAGGGCATTTGCATCGTCCACAAAATATTTCAAGAGCTCATACAATTGCGCGCTATTCAGGTTCGCCGCTTGCTTACAGCTTTTCTGAATCAGGCTACACAAAGTCGGTAACCATTTTAGATGTTGCACCTGGTGAAGAAGTAAAGATGACAGAAGTGCCTTTATCAAGCGGGCGTCCGTTAACACGCTGGAAAGCTGAAAATGGACTAGCAGAAGTATATGAATGGCTTGAGAAAGGAAAAGACAAAAATGCCTGGGTGGACTTGGAAGTACATCTGGAAGATGCGTTGTCTCTTGAAGAAATTCACCGTTTACGCAAGCTGCATGAAGGATTTGTCCATATTCGGCCTGTCTTTATTAATGACATGTCACAAGAAGAGATTCAAGCACATCGTGATGTACCAATTGAAGAGATGTTTACAAAATTTTATCGCCGTCAAACAGGCGGTGCCACCCCTGGAGATGAGTTGGTGAAGTTATTTCTGACACTTATTCATGATAATGAGTCAACAGGAGAGGAGGAATAAGGTGAAACCTATTACACTAACGATTGCGGGTTTACATAGCTTTCGCGAAAAACAAGTCATTGATTTTGACATGCTCTGTTCAGGAGGAGTATTTGGAATTTTTGGACCAACAGGCAGTGGGAAATCGTCAATTTTAGATGCCATGACGCTTGCATTATATGGAAAAGTGGAACGTGCTTCTAATAATACGCATGGGATTTTAAATCATGCTGAAGAGGAATTGAAAGTTTCGTTTACGTTTGAACTTGAAAATGCCAATCATAAAAAGCGCTATACTGTAGAACGAAGTTTTAAACGAGCAGATGAACTAAGAGTTCGATCAGCTACCAGTCGCTTAATTGAAGTGGGAGAAGAGACATTCGTGTTAGCTGATAAAACCAATGATGTAAATCAGCAAGTACAGGAATTATTAGGGTTAACAATTGATGATTTTACAAGAGCCGTTGTTCTTCCACAAGGAAAATTTGCGGAGTTTTTATCATTAAAAGGCACAGAACGCCGTCAAATGTTACAACGTTTGTTTAACCTGGAACAATATGGTGACCGATTAAATAAAAAAATCCGTGATCATGTTCAGCGGTTGAAAAATGAGATTGAAAAAATTCAAGCTGAACAAATTGGACTTGGCGAAGCATCTGCTGAAAAAGTAAAAGAAGCAGAGCAAGCTTTACAAGAGAGCGTGACGTTACTGCAAAAACGAGAGCGTGAATTAACAGATGTTGAACAAGTATATGAAAAGCAGACGAAGATATGGGAATCACAAATAGAAAAGCTAGCTCTAGAAGAGAAGCTAACGCAATTACAGCAACAACAGGTTGAAATAAACGCACAACAACAGAAGCTGGCAAAAGCAGAACAAGCTGATAAGCTGATTCCTTATCTTGAAACGTTTGAACAAGCCAAATTTCAGAAGCAATCTTATGAAAAAAAAGTCGAATTGTTGCAAAAACAACTTGAGCAGATGAAAGTGCAACATACAGCTTCTAGTCAGCAATATGAAGAAGCAAGAGCTGCAAAAAATGAACAGCAACCAAAACTTGTTGTGCGTAAAGAGCAGCTGCAGCAAGCAAAAGAGCTAGAGAAAAAAGTGAAAGAACAAGAAATGCGTCTTAAAAAAAATGAGCAGCAGCACCTATTGATTACTAAGGAGATGCAAGAGAAAGAGCAAAAACTCAAGGAAGCTAATCAGCAGTATCATCGAGCAGTAAGTTTGCAGCAAAATCTAAAAAAGGAACTGCAGCAAATTGAAGTAAAAGAAGCAGACCGTGATCTTGTTTCCAATGCCTTTCGTGAATATGAAAACTGGCATCATGACCGCCAAAAAGTAGACGAAGAGATAAAGAAACAAACTGAGAAAGAAACAGAGCTTACTAACATTAAGCAGATGCTAGAAAAAGAAAAGAAAAAGCAAGAAGTATATGAAGAAAAAGCAGTGAATTTGCTTGGCTGTATTCAACACGTGTATGATACGGTCTGTGAGCGCGAAAAGGAATTTGAACAATTATTTGTCGCTTCTGAACAAATTACAAAGAACTTGCGAAATCATCAGCGGGAACAGCAAACGAAGCTGTTAGCCCAGCAATTAGCTCGTGAGCTAACAGAGGGTGAGAGATGCCCTGTATGTGGCGCACTAGAACATCCGAACCCTATTTCAGCAAATCAAGTAGAGTTTGACAATTTAGATGAAGAACTAACGAAGCTAGAAGCTGAAATTAGCACATTAAAAGAACAAAAATATCAGTATTCATCGTTAAAATTGCAGCTTGAGCAATTGACAAAACCATTAGTTGAGGCCGTGCCTTCACTTTCACAAATCAATCATCATGAAACCGCAGTCGAACAATTTGAAAATATTCATTCAGCTGATATTATCGCATATAGCCAAAAAGTAAAAGTGGAATTAAAAGCTCTTCACCAAGATTTTCTTGAAGCTCATGATTATCAACAACAAATGCTAGCAGAAGTGAAAGAAATGGCTCGGCGAATTGAAGAGTTAATATTTAAATCAAATTATTATGAGAAAGAACTAAAGGATACACAGGCTACTATTTTAAGTGAAACAGAGCAACTAACTCATAAAAAAGAAAACTGGCACACCCGCTATCCAGGCTTTTCTTTTGAGACAATTTCTTCTGTTCAAAAAGAGATAAAGGCTCGGGCAGTAAAAGAACAAACCTTAAAGGAAAGAATTGATAAGAGCTATCAGTATTTTGAGCAGCAGCAAAAAGCTATTGAACAGTTAAAAGATCAATATGATCAAAAAGTCCGTGAAGAAGTTCAGCTTCAAACAACCATTGAAAATGAAAAAATACTAGTAAATGAACAGAAAGAACAGCTTCTTCAATTTGTTGGAGATGGTAATATTGCCGAGATGCTCAACGAAGTAGTAGCTAAGCTTGAACAGCTCGAAGATGATGAGCAGAAATCATATGAAAAGTGGAAAGAAATTCAAAGCAATTATCAAACAGTAGAAACGGAAGAAAAGGCGGCTGTTGAATCGCTCCGAGACATCACTTCACGTTTTAATCAAATGGCTGAACAATGGACAATGATGTTACAAAACTCGCTCTTTGCCGATACGGATGAAGTAAAGCAAGCGATTCTTTCACCATCTCAAATGAAATTATTGGATGAAACGATTCAGCAATTTTTGGATAATCTAAAACAGACTCAAGTTTCAATTCAAAAGCTTGATCAACAATTAAATGGCCAAGCAATTAGCGAACAGCAATGGGAAGAAACCAAGGAATTATTAATTAGCATGCGAGCTGCTGTTAAAGAAGCAAATGAATTAAAAGGAGCTGCTCAACAAACAGTGACAGAAATTCATAAACGGCATGAGCGTTTTCAAGTATTAGAAAGCGAGCGGCTTGAAAAATTTGCTTTATTTGAACATTACCAAAAGTTACAAACGATATTTAAAGGCAATACCTTTGTAGAATATATTGCAGAAGAGCAGTTAATGTCGATTAGCCGTCATGCCTCAGAGCGATTAGCTGCACTGACTCGTCAGCGCTATGCCATTGAAGTGGATTCACAAGGCGGGTTCATTATGCGGGATGATGCAAATGGAGGAGTGAAAAGGCCAGTTTCAACCTTATCAGGTGGTGAAACATTCTTAACATCGCTTGCTCTTGCTTTATCACTTTCAGCACAAATTCAATTACGAGGTGAATATCCGCTTCAATTCTTCTTTTTAGATGAAGGATTTGGGACACTTGATGGTGAGTTGTTGGATACTGTTGTGACCGCACTTGAAAAGTTGCAATCAAATAGCTTGTCTATCGGTGTAATTAGCCATGTTCAAGAGCTTCGTGCTCGTCTTCCAAGAAGGTTAATTGTTCAGCCTGCTGAAGCATCTGGGCGAGGTACACAAGTCACAGTTGAAACATTATAAGAAAGGTTGCACAGAAGGTGAAAAGTAAAGAACAACGAATTGGAACGTGCGAATTATGTGGAAGAGAAGGAGTGTTAACGACCATTCATCATTGAACACCTAAAGAAATGAGCGGAACATTTGAGCCGACGGCAACTCTTTGTATTCCATGCCACAACCAAATTCATGCTTTATATACGAATGAAGAGTTAGCTATTCGCTTAAATACAATTCAAAGTTTACAAGCTGATTTAAAGCTGAGTTCATTTATTAAATGGATTCGAAAACAGCCTTCTTCTAAACTACCGAAAATTAAGAAAGCAAATAAACGGAAAAAACGATAAAAACTTCACTCTCGTTATGAGAGTGAAGTTTTTATGCATTCGCAACGTTGTTTTGATCAGCTAAATCTGGGTCTAGTGTATTTGTTCCAGAAATACCTGAGTTTGTATTAATGAAATTTCCTGTATTAACTGATCCGGCACCTGTAGCTGATTTACCTGTACTTTTAGGTGATACATAAAACGTATCCCCAAATGTGACGATTCCTCCCCCGACATTCGCAATGCTGACGGGTCCTATTAAAGCTGGCATCGCATACACACCCTTTTTATCGTGATGTTAGTTTAGTATATGACAGATTATGATAAACGTTAACTAAGTAGCTGACTTGTGTTTAAGCTTGAAGCCAATTGTTTTTCAAGGCTTGTTTTTTCGATTTGAGGCTGATCTCCTTGGAGTTGACGAATATGCTTCACTCGTGATTCAGCATATACAACGCATGTAGAGCCAACGTGAACAACTGAGGAAAATGAACAGCCAGTAACATCAATGCGATTTACGTGAATCATTGGAATTTCATTTGTCACACGCATATTAATCGGTTCCATCGCAGCTTGGGGAATCGGTTCACTAAAAATAACATAATCATCAAAATCACCTTCTCTGCCGTAAAAAAGAGGATATTCACGTTTTACAGCTAGTGCTCGTGTTAACAAAGACATATGCGTTGAATCACCAATTTGACAGAGTGAACACGACAATAGAGAATTTATTTCAATATATTGAACATGTGAGGTGCGAGATAACATAATAAAAACTCCTTTATGAAAGAGATAACGGAACGAAAGGGCCAATAATAAGCGACTCAGCAGGTGTATCAAATGTAGCAGATAGATTAATATACTGAGCATCACCGATTAAAAACAATGAAGAGGAAGATACACCTGTAATTTGAACATCTCCTACGAGTAATTCACGGTTTACAACCGTATAGTTCATGAAGTATGACCACCTTTCTTTAATGAATCAGGCAAATAAGTTAAAAACGCATCAATTCCTTTTTTCATATCTTCATAAATTTTTTGAATAATTTGCGGCTTAATGGCGTCAAAGTTTTGTTCCATCTCATCGGGCTTTACTTGCTCAACGTAAAACGTAATTCGTTGCTCTAACTGTTTTTTCACGTCTTCTAATATAAAATCATAATAAGCATCGTCAATGGTCATGGAACGTTCATCTAATACATGCTGGACCATAGACTGTCCATGAATGTCTAATTCTTGAACAATTGTCTCATGAATGTCCCGAATCCACCCCATCTGAACTGTGCGATCTAGCGGTTTTAAGCTAGGGTTTTGCGGACCGGGCTGGGGAAAGGTGACTTCTGGCGTCTGATTGTTAATAATGATATCTTCTAAATTATCCGGTGTCAGCGGGTTTAATCCAATATTTAATGTTCCATCTAAAGAGTCAATTTTTAGTTGTTCAAATTTATATTCAATTTTGTCAATTTGAATAGGGTTCACTTCTTCTAACTCTTTAATTTTCTCTGTCATTTGTTGTACGGTTTCTTCTAACATCGCAACACGCATAGATAATTGCTGAATGTATTGATGCATTTGTTGCAGATAATCCATATTGTTCACCTTCTTTCACCATATCTGTTTTCTACTATAAGTAAGAGAAAAAAATAAGTATGTTTATACATATGGTGAATAGTGAAGCAACATGTCAGTTGTTCGTGCGAACAGGCGGCGTTAAGGACTGTGAAAAGGGGGCAGGAACAGCCGGAGATTGTGTAATGTAAGGGGTAAAGGTAGTTGGTGAGATAGAACCTAAAATCCCTTTCTTTGTTTCAAGAGGGGCGGCTTCCGTAAAACCGCCGGTATTAAATAAATTAGAGTTTGGTTTTATAATCCCCGCACTCCCGATTTGTAAAACAGATGAATTATTCACTGCACTTACTTTTAAGCTTTGAATACAAATGCTTTGGTTTACATAGAAGTTCATAATCACCCTCCGTTTATTGATTTTTAGGAGAAATTGTTAGTCATAGTCTATGCGTTAGCTGCAATGTTTTGATCATTTGCATCACTATCTTGTGTATTCGTTGAGCTTTGCTGATTCACAATATATAAGCCGTCTCCAGTGTTAAAAGAACCTGCCCCAGCAAATGTTTTAGCGGTTGAGATAGGAGCGATTGTATACACGTCCCCTATATGAAGTATGCTAGCGGAACTGACACTATTGACATTAACAACACCGACAATGGCTGGCATAGGCAAACACCCTTTTTTAATAGTCTAGTATCATGGTATGATACTTAAACTAAAAGGTGAATGATGTATTTAAAGTAACTTAGATAGGACTAAAGAAAAAGCATATTAATCTCTTTAGATTTATCTGTTATCGCGATGGAGAGTTATGAGCAGAAAGAGTATATAGATATGTATGCAATAAATGGTGCCGCTATCCCATGTATTAAGCAATTACTTATAAACGGGAGGAGATTGTGAAATTGCAAAGGAGATGCGATAACATGGAAAAAATTAATTTATAAGAAGAAAGATCTTGATTGATCTTTATTGGTGAGGGTAAATATTTCATGGTATGATATTTGTGGGAAGGAGTGGAAAAAATGATTCATTTACACGTTACATTATGGTCATTGTTATTAATTGCATTTGTAGTATCTCTAGTCCTGTCGCGTTCAGGAAAGCCAAAAGGACAAAAAATTGTACATATGATTACTCGTCTGTTTTATGTACTCGTGTTACTTTCGGGAGCTCATTTATTAGCAGCGTGGTACAGCTTCCAAGGACAGGCATTAATTAAAGGTTTAGCTGGTCTCTTAGTTATTGCTGGTATGGAAATGGTCTTGGTTCGTAGCAAGAAAGGAAAGAATACCGGTGGTGCATGGGTGCTTTTAGTGATTTCACTTGTATTGGTATTTTATTACGGATACGTTGTTCTTGGATAAATAAAAAGGTTGCTCTTTTAAAGAGTAACCTTTTTAATGTAAAAGAATGTCCAATGATCTTTCCCCGTTACTTAGCGTATACTCAAATCGATCAACCGTATGTTTTCCACGTTCAAAAAGGTGCTGCACAGCACAAATTTGTTCTTCATTGTCATAAATAATAAAATTTGCCCCTTTTATATCGCTGCCTGAAGGTAAAAAACATAATGTGTTATGACAGTAAATACAATCATATAAAGAGATTTGCAAAGAGTTTAAATGATTAGTAAGTGCTAAGAATGCTTCTTTAGTGAGCGAGTATAGTAACTGTTCGTATGCATATGGCAGTTTCTTTGTAACTCTTAATTTATCCCCATTCCTTAGTGAATAAGTACCGTTAGGAGTTTTTAATTGATGATTCTCAACAATCATCGCTTTTTCCCATTTTGTATCAATTAAAAGTTCTAATGAGTCATTAACAATATCGTTCAACATTGACGCTTCATCATTATCATCTTCGAAAAAAATCCATTCAGAATCGATGCATTCTACAGTACCAGTCACGAAGGAGCGGGGCTGTTCTTTTAAGGCGTGTTGTTTAGAATACTTATTCATAGTAAAAACCTCCGTGTAAAAAATATCCATACTTTTTTATTGCCCAAAATACCCTTGTTTATAACTCAAATAATTCAAAATAAAATCGCCGGACAAATCAACTGTCACAATTATATGCATACAATGACATTATTTCATTCGTAACAAAGAGCGTGATGATAGAAAGGATGATAAAACGATGTGTGGCATAACGGGTTGGGTTGATCTAAAACGGGCTCTAATAAACGAGCGAGAAACAGTGACTAAAATGGTTGAAACGCTGTCGAAAAGAGGTCCTGATGATACAAATGTATGGGTAAAACAACATGTTGCATTTGGTCATAAACGTCTTGTCGTCATAGATCCAAAGTGTGGAAAGCAACCGATGACAAGAGAGAAAAACCAACAATTTTATACGGTCTGTTATAACGGTGAATTATACAACACAGAAGATATCCGAAAAGAATTAATTAAACGCGGATATCAGTTTCAAGGGCATTCAGATACAGAAGTTCTATTAACATCTTATATGGAATGGAAAGAATCGTGCGTCCATTATTTCAATGGAATCTTTTCATTTGCAATTTGGGATTCCGCAAATGAAAAATTGTTTATTGCACGTGATCGTTTAGGAGTAAAGCCGCTATTTTACCGCACGTATGATGGAGGCATTCAATTTGCTTCTGAGATAAAGGCCATCTTGGCGCATCCAGAAGTAAAAGCTGAAATTGGATTAGATGGATTAGCGGAGATTTTTGGGTTAGGACCATCAAGATCTCCAGGACATGGTGTATTTAAAGGAATAGATGAATTAAGGCCAGCACATGCATTAACTTTTAGCCGTGACGGATTAAAGGTATGGCGTTATTGGAATGTAAAAAGTGAAAAGCATACGGACTCATTAGCAGAAACGACGGAAAAGATAAAGTTTCTTGTTGAGGATGCAATTGTAAGACAGCTCGTATCGGATGTACCGGTATGTACATTCTTATCAGGCGGTGTAGATTCAAGCGCGATTACAGCAATTGCAGCTAATTCATTTAAAGAAACAGGAAAAGGGCAACTTCATACGTATTCAATTGATTATGAAGATAATGATAAGTTTTTTAAAGCTAATGAATTTCAGCCAAATTCAGATAATGCTTACATCCAATTGATGTCTGATACATTTCAAACACGGCATCACCGATGTGTTATTTCGACGGGAGACCTTGTGCAACACTTAACAGAAGCAGTAGTGGTACGCGATTTACCTGGAATGGCTGATGTTGATTCATCTTTACTATGGTTTTGCCGTGAAATAAAGACAAATTTTGTTGTTGGGTTATCGGGTGAATGTGCGGATGAAATCTTTGGAGGTTATCCATGGTTCCGCCGTCAGCACGATTTGCAAGCTGATACGTTTCCATGGATGCGTTCATTAGAAGGGCGTATTGATTTATTACAAGATTCATGGAAGCGGAAGTTAAAGCTACAAGAATATGTTCGAGCGCGTTATGAGGAAACCATTCAGGAAGTTCCGGTCCTAGAAGAAGAATCAGCAGAAGATAGTCAACGCCGTAAACTATTCTATTTAAATATGATTTGGTTTATGACAACTCTTCTTGATCGCAAAGACCGCATGAGTATGGGAGCTAGCTTAGAAGTACGTGTACCGTTTGCAGATCATCGCTTAGTGGAATATGCATGGAACATACCGTGGGAAATGAAAATGGTAGGAAATAAAGAAAAAGGAATTTTGCGTAAGGCATTAGAAGGTGTCTTGCCGCACGATGTGCTGTACCGCAAGAAAAGTCCTTATCCAAAAACACATAATCCCGCTTATACACGAGCGGTCAAAATATGGCTTGAATCTTTGCTTCAAGATCGAAATTCACCACTTCATGAATTCTTCAATCAGAAACAATTAGCCGCTATCATTGAGTCGGATGGAGAAGATTTCAAAGTACCGTGGTTTGGTCAACTAATGACAGGACCACAGCTATTAGCACATTTAGCACAAATTCATGTCTGGTTTACCCACAATAACATTCAAATTGCTGAATAAGTGAAAGAGTCTATTTCCTATTATGAGGAAACAGGCTCTTTCACGCTGTTTTTTATACATAACTAGACAAAAAATACATCTATCAGTAAGTCAGCTAATCATTTTGCTTGAAAGTCTATTTGTTTCCGCTTACATTTTGTGTTTTTCAAAAAAATATATATTTTTATTATAAATTAACTTGAATTTTTAGAAAATTCATCATATGATATTAATCATAACACAGAATGTAATAAAATCTTACATGTAAACAGGGGGAACTAAAATGAAGAAGGTCGAAGCAATTATCCGTCCAGAAAAGTTTCAGTCGTTACGTGAGAAGTTAGAAGAAGTCGGGATTAACGGTTTAACCGTTTCCGAAGTAGCAGGTTGCGGACAGCAAAAAGGAGAGCAAGGTTTATTTAGAGGCCAAAGCTTTGAAATTAAATTGGTGCCAAAAGTGAAAGTAGAAATGATTGTCGAGGCAGAACATGTAGATGAAATCATTAAAATTGTCCAATCAACATGCTCAACGAATCAAATTGGTGATGGGAAGATTTTTGTTTATTCAGTAGAAGATGCGGTGCGTATTCGAACGGGAGAAGCTGGATTGCAAGCAATTCTATAATAAATGAAAAGAACGAAAGGATGAGGAGTACATGAAAAAGAAAGTTAGTGCAGCTTTAACAGTCGGTTTATTAAGTGCTACCACTGCGTATGCAGCAGACCCTACCGTTGAATCGGTTAGTGCTTCTATTGATATGATGTGGGTGATGTTTGGAGCTGTCTTGGTATTTTTAATGCATGCTGGTTTTGCTATGGTAGAAACCGGTTTTACACGCTCTAAAAATGCTTTAAATATTCTAATGAAAAATATGTTAACAGTTGCTATTTCATCTGTATTATATTTTGTCATCGGATTTGCTCTTATGTTTGGAAACTCCAAAGGCGGATTTATTGGATCCAGCGGCTTTTTCTTAAACGGACAGAATGATCAAATGAGCTTTTTCGTTTTTCAAATTGTTTTTGCGGCTACATGTGCAACAATCATTTCAGGTGCAGTGGCAGAACGAATGAAGTTGTCTAGTTATATGATGCTAACCGTCGCGATGATAGCGGTAATCTACCCGGTAGTAGGCCACTGGGTTTGGGGCGGAGGCTGGTTATCGGAATTAGGCTTTGTTGACTTTGCCGGATCAACAGTTGTTCATTTAACAGGTGCATTAGGTGCAGTTGTAGCGGTGACATTCTTAGGAGCGCGCCTTGGTAAATATGGTAAAGACGGAAAAGTAAATGCGATTCAAGGCCACAATATTCCACTAGGTGCACTAGGTGTGTTTATTTTATGGTTCGGGTGGTTTGGCTTTAATGGTGGAAGCACTTTAGCTGCTGACCCTTCACTCGTACCAGTTATTATTGCAACGACTTTAATGTCAGCGTCATGCGGCGTTTTATCTTCAGCGGTGTACACAAAAATGCGTTATAAGCGCATTGATGCAAGTTTAACATTAAACGGTGCGCTAGCAGGCTTAGTAGGAATTACAGCAGGCACAGCTAATGTATCTATTCTAGGAGCAATTATTATTGGACTAATCTCAGGTGTTATTTTAGTCGAAGCAGTTCAATTTATCGACAGTAAAATGAAATTAGATGACCCTGTTGGCGCTATTACAGTTCACGGTGTATGCGGAATTTGGGGAACATTAGCAGTTGGTTTATTTGATACAGCAAATGGGCTTTTCTATGGTGGAGGCGCTCAATTATTGGGAGTTCAAGCAATTGGCGTGTTAGCAGTAATGGTTTGGACAATGGGAACCGTAGCAGTCCTTTTATTCATTTTAACTCGATTTTCTTCAATTCGTGTATCAAGAGAAGAAGAAATTTCTGGTTTAGACTTTGCTGAGCATGGTTCATCGGCATATGAATTCCGCGAAAATTTATTATCGAAGGGAAGCGGTGAAGTTAGTCCGGAATTCGGATTAGGATTAATTGATCGATTAAATAGTGTAGGCAAGTCTTCAGAAAAAATGAGTAGCAATGTTAATGAAACTATATAAGATTCATAGAGAATTGGATTAACATTGGTGAAACTCGCTATTTGTTAACAGGTGTTTTCCATGTTGCATGCAACATAAAGTAGTTTGGTAAATGACATATTTGCCGAACTACTTTTTTATTTGGATACAAATAAATGATTATGGCGTTTCTGTAAGCGTTGACGTTCTAATTGTAAAAGCGATAATCTAGTAATAGGAAAATTTGTCTGAAAGGGGAGGGACGGAGTGGGATGGAGGTTGATTATCATTCTTCTTATCTTTGCTTTAATGGGAATGCAAAATGGAGAAGCGGCTATAGCAGATTCAGAGCGAACAATTAAAGATGAATCCATTTACTATTTAATGGTTAATCGCTTTTATAATGGGGATGAGCAAAACGATTATGATGTTGTTTATGATGATCCTGAAGGGTTTTACGGAGGAGATCTACTAGGGGTTGCTAAAAAGTTAGATTACTTAAAGGACATGGGCTTTACTACCATTTGTTTAACACCGATTATGAAAAATGATAAGCAAGGATATCACGGATATGCAGTAACTGATCATTTTAAAGTAGATTCACATCTTGGAACGGTCGCTGATATGAAATACCTCGTGAAAGAAGCTCATAAGAGAGGTATAAAAGTGGTACTTGAGTTTCCGTTTACTGTGAGTGCGACGCATCCATGGCTAGCAGAAAAAGAGAAGGAACAATGGATTAAAAGGAATCAATATCACAAGGATTTCTCCTTAAATCTGTCTAAGCGTGAAGTACAAATATATATAATGGATGTTGCTGCGTGGTGGGTAAGTAAAACCAATATAGACGGCTATTACTTAACTGATATCGATCATCTTTCTTCAGCTTTTTTACATACCTTTTCAACTGAGCTAAAAAGAAATCATCAATCGTTTTATTTGATAGGAGAAACAGCGAGCATAAAAGACAACAAGTTAAAAGCATATTCTCCATTAGACTTAGTTGTTAGCCAATCGATGTCTCAGTTAATTTCAGACACTTTCAGTCAAACCAATCAGACGCAGCAATCTGTTTACAAACAAGCAATTGATGCAAAGAACCTTAATATTGGGCATTCATTAGACAATGTACGCACTGTTCGATTTACGAGAAAAGCTCTTAATAAAAATGAACATCCAGGTGCCCGAACGAAACAAGCTCTTTCTTATTTATATACGACTTCTTTTGTTCCGGTTGTGTACTATGGTACTGAAATTGCGCTAGATGGCGGTAAGGGAGCTGATAACCATCGAATGATGGACTTTCGGGCCAATCCAGAAATTATTGATTATATCAAAAAAATATCAGCATTAAGAACAGAACTGCCTTCGTTACGAAAAGGAACGGTAGATTTACTGATTGAAGATCATGGAGCATCCATTTATAAGAGAACATACAAAGATGAAACGACGATTGTTGCTATTAATAATACCGATAAAACAGCTGAGCTAAATGTTTCTACTGAAAAAGTTGGCGCAAATAGTGAACTAAGAGGCATGTTAAATGAAGAAATTATCCGTTCTGTAGATGGCAAATACAAGATTATATTGACACCAGAGATGACAAATGTGTACCGGGTAGTGAAAGACTCAGGGTTAAACATTGGCTATATTAGTATGTTAGCTTTTGTTTATATTAGCTTTGGATTATTTATATACAGGGCTTCTAGGAAAAAGAAAAAACTAAACAACGAGATAGACCATTGACAGATAAGCATATTTCGGAATAATAATAAAGAATAATTATTAATATTATAGAATTTAAAACTTTTAATGATACTATCCGTTTAATATAATAAGATGTTAACGTTATCATAAATGTTTGGATAATTTTGTAATAGTGATGTGCATATTAGTGAAGCAGTCAAATTTATAATGAAAGAAAGAGGGAGAATATAATATGGGTGTCACAATAAAAGATGTTGCTAATTTAGCAAAAGTAGCTCCTTCGACAGTATCACGTGTAATTGCCGATAGTTCACGTATTAGTGAGAAAACAAAGAAACGTGTACGTTCAGCTATGGAAGAGTTAGGGTATCATCCGAATATAATCGCGCGTAGCTTAGCAAATAAAACAACAGAAGCCATCGGATTAGTTATGCCGAGTTCAGCTGATAAAGTTTTTCAAAATCCATTCTTTCCGGAAGTATTAAGAGGGATTAGCACAGGTGCTCATGAAAAGAAACGGGCTATCTATATGTCTACAGGTGAAACTGAAGAAGAAATTTTTACAGAAGTGGTTCAAATGGTACAGGGCCGAAGAGTAGATGGTTTAGTACTGTTATATTCAAAAGTTGATGATCAGATATTAACCTATTTGCAAGAACATAATGTGCCATTTGTTGTCGTTGGAAAGCCATTCAAACATAGTGACGTCATTACGTATGTTGATAATGATAACTTCAAAGCAGGGAAAGAAGCGACTGAATATTTATTGGACCTAGGGCATGAGCGGATTGCATTTATTGGGGGAAGTTTACAGCTTGTTGTAACGATTGATCGCTTAACCGGTTATGATAAAGCGATACAAAGTGCCAATTTGCCATATCGAGATGAGTACGTGATACATGAAGAATTTTTGCAAGAAGGGGGGAAAGAAGCTGTTCATGAGCTGTTAACGTTAAAAGAGCGCCCAACAGCCCTTGTCGTAGCAGATGATCTAATGGCGCTTGGAGTGCTGAATACATTAGGCGAAATGGGGATTTCAGTGCCAGAAGATATGTCTATTATTAGTTTTAATAATGTTTTAATTGCTGAAATGGCCAGACCAGCACTGACTTCAGTCGATATTAATATTTTCGAATTAGGCTATCAAGCTGTACGTTGCTTAATTAAGCAAATTGAAACGCCGCACCTCTTTGCTGAACAAATTCGTGTGCCACATAAAATTGTTCAAAGACAGTCTTGCAAAAAAATAAAATAGTAATCAAATTTCACTTTTTCTAAAAAGAGGCGGTGGAAGCAACTATAGTTGTTTTCACCGCCTCTTTACTATACGATTTTAAGCTTTTCAGGAAGAAAGAATGCAACAAACGAGCAAATATAAGAACAGAGATATAGGCGGCCGCAGTTTTTAGAACAACCATCGGTATGATAGAAGGTTATAAGTATGTAGGAACGTGAGGGAAGAAAAACGATTTAATTCATGTTTTACTCATTTAATCAAACGTTTGTTTAAATAAAAATGCCAAAAAAATTTGCTGTTTTAATGATTAATAAATTGGCATGATAAAAAAATTTGCACTTTTGGTGATTGAAATGATACTTATGTTTTTATTGTACAGTCGTGATTTTAAAGGAATTGCTTGGTTTTATGGAAGTTGGACAACGATAATTGCATAGTAATAGAATGTTGGCACAAATCTTGCAATAGATATTAAGTGACAATACATATACACATTAGGAGGTAGACACATGGTGTTAGCATATTCTCATGAGCCATTTACAAATTTTAAGGATGAAAAGAATAAAGAATTGTTCGAAAAATCTTTATCTTATGTTAATACACAGCTAGGTAAACACTATCCGCTTATTATTAATGGTGAGCGCATTGAAACAGAACAAAAGACGATATCGGTTAATCCTGCTAATAAAGAAGAAGTTATTGGTAGTGTTTCATTAGCAAATCAAGACCTTGCAGAAAAAGCAATGCAAGCTGCCTTACATGCTTTTGAATCATGGAAAAAATGGACACCAGAGCATCGTGCTAATATTTTATTCCGTGCTGCAGCTATTATGCGCCGCAGAAAACATGAATTTTCAAGCTACCTCGTAAAAGAAGCTGGTAAGCCATGGAATGAAGCAGATGCTGATACAGCAGAGGCAATTGATTTTATTGAGTACTATGCACGTCAAATGCTTGAAATCAAAAAAGGTGTTCCTGTCAATAGCCGAGTAGGTGAGTATAACCAATATAATTATGTTCCATTAGGTGTCGGCATTATTATTTCACCATTTAACTTCCCTCTTGCAATTATGGCTGGTACAGCGATAGCAGCTATTGTAACTGGAAACACAATTTTGTTAAAACCTGCTGATGCGACTCCTGTGATTGCAGCAAAGTTTGTGGAATTAATGGAAGAAGCAGGCCTTCCAAATGGCGTACTAAACTTCGTTCCTGGTAAAGGATCAGAAATCGGAGATTATTTAGTTGAACATCCAAAAACACGTTTTATTTCATTTACAGGATCACGTGAGGTAGGTTGCCGAATTTATGAGCGTGCTGCTAAAGTGCAACCGGGTCAAATTTGGTTGAAGCGTGTTATTGCTGAGATGGGTGGAAAAGATACTGTTCTTGTTGATAAGGATGCTGATTTAGACTTAGCAGCTTCTTCGATTGTATACTCAGCATTTGGTTTTTCAGGTCAAAAGTGTTCAGCAGGTTCTAGAGCAGTTATTCACCAAGATGTATATGATGAAGTACTAGAAAAAGCTGTTGCATTAACAAAAACATTAAAAGTTGGAAATCCTGAAGATTCAACTACGTACATGGGACCTGTCATTCATCAAGCTTCTTTTGATAAAATTATGAGTTACATTGAAATCGGAAAGCAAGAAGGCGAATTAATGGTAGGAGGAGAAGGAGACGATTCAAAAGGTTTCTTTGTTCAACCAACTATTTTTGCAAATGTTGATGAAAAAGCACGCCTGATGCAAGAAGAAATTTTTGGACCTGTCGTTGCGGTTTGCAAAGCACGTGATTTTGATCATATGTTAAAGATTGCAAATAATACAGATTATGGATTAACAGGGGCTCTTTTATCAAAGAACCGTGAGCATATTGAACGCGCTCGTGAAGAGTTCCATGTAGGAAATTTATATTTTAATCGTGGTTGTACAGGTGCAATTGTTGGTTATCAGCCATTTGGTGGATTTAATATGTCTGGAACAGATTCAAAAGCGGGCGGACCAGATTATTTACTTCTTCACATGCAAGCAAAAACAACATCTGAAATGTTTTAAAACAAAGTAAGTATAGACTTCATTGACCAATGGAAATGAATAAAGTGAGACTTCCGCCAGTAGGGATTCATCCCTAACTGGTGGTTAGTTGAATCAATCGGAATCCGCGATCTTGCTCTCTTAGCATTTTGAGAGAGGAATCTTACTATGGTGTTAAGAGTCGGATAAAGTTTCACTGATCGATGAGTCACTATAAGGCTAAGTAGAAGTAAGATTCTAAAAGGAGGAATCAACATGACAACAGAAGCAAAACAAACAACCAAAATTATTGAACAAACTCAAAAATTCGGAGCACATAACTATCATCCTCTTCCAATCGTAATTGAGAAAGCACAAGGCGTTTGGGTAGAAGACCCAGAGCAAAATAAATACATGGATATGTTAAGTGCATACTCGGCAGTGAACCAAGGTCATCGTCACCCTAAAATTATTGAAGCATTAAAACGCCAAGCAGATAAGGTAACGTTAACTTCACGTGCATTCCACAATGATCAACTTGGTCCTTGGTATGAGAAAATTTGCCAGGTAACAAATAAAGATATGGCATTACCGATGAATACAGGAGCAGAAGCTGTTGAAACGGCTATTAAAGCAGCAAGACGCTGGGCTTACGATGTCAAAGGCGTAGCTAAAGATCAAGCACAAATTATTGCGTGTGAAGGAAACTTCCATGGCCGTACAATGACAGCTGTTTCATTGTCATCTGAAGCAGAGTACAAACGCGGATTTGGTCCAATGTTACCAGGTATTCAAACGATTCCTTATGGAGATTTAGATGCATTAAAAGCTGCGATTACACCAAATACAGCTGCTTTCTTAATTGAACCAATTCAAGGAGAAGCGGGCATTATCCTGCCGCCAGAAGGTTTCTTAAAAGCTGCTTTTGAATTATGTAAAGAACATAATGTGTTATTTATTGCAGATGAAATTCAAGTAGGACTGGCTCGTACAGGTAAAATGTTTGCTTGTGATTGGGAAGGCATTGAACCTGATATGCTGATTTTAGGAAAAGCATTAGGTGGCGGTGTATTTCCAATTTCATGTGTGGTAGCAAACAAAGATGTTTTAGGTGTGTTTAATCCTGGTTCTCACGGTTCTACGTTCGGAGGGAATCCACTTGCTTGTGCGGTATCTTTAGCTGCACTAGAAGTCATTGAAGAAGAGCAATTGCCAGCTCGTTCACTAGAATTAGGAAACTATTTCAAAGAGAAATTAGCTGCAATTGACAATCCATTAATCAAAGAAGTAAGAGGCAGAGGCTTATTTATCGGTGTTGAGTTGCATGAAGAAGCGAGACCTTATTGTGAACGATTAAAAGAAGAAGGTTTATTATGTAAAGAAACACATCATACAGTTATTCGATTTGCTCCACCGCTAACGATCTCTAAAGAAGAATTAGACTGGGCAATTGAACGTATCTACAAAGTATTTGCTAAGTAAGTCTTGAATTTAAAAGAATAGTGAAAGAAGAAATCGTACGATACATGGCTAGGATATCGTACGATTTTACTTCTCTTGAATACCTGATTGATCATCTATTTAGACCTTGATAGGAGGGACATTGATGTATGATCAAATTTGCCATTTATCAATAGAAGAAAAAGTGGAAGCGCTTACTAGATCTCTTATACAGATTAAGAGTATTAACGGTACGTATGGAGAGGTAGAAATAGCAGACTTTATCAAAAGTGTTCTGCAAACTTTTCCTTATTTTATAGAACATCCTGCTCAAGTATGGGAGCAATCTATTGCAGACGATCCCCTTGGGCGAAAAAATATTTTTGCTTTTATAAAAGGAAAAGAGAACAGTCAAAAAACAATTATTTATCATGCTCATCTAGATACTGTCGGAATTGAAGACTTTGGTTCTTTAAAATCGGATGCTTTACATTCTGATCAGTTAGCGAAATATTTTTCTACATACACTGAAAATGCTGATGTTCAAAAAGATGCAAAATCTGGCGAATGGCTTTTTGGGCGTGGATCAGTAGATATGCAAAGTGGAATTGCTGTACATATGACGAATGTTTTGTATTTTACTGAACAGCTAGATAAATTGTCTGGAAATATTTTGTTTATGGTCAATCCGGATGGAGAGAGTCAGCATGCTGGAGTACTTGCTGCTGTTTCAGAATTAAAACGATTAAAAGACGAATATCAACTTGATTATGTAGCGGCGATTAATACAGATTTTATTACACCTTTATATGACGGAGATGAGACTCGGTATATTTATACGGGAGCCGCTGGAAAATTGCTTCCATGTTTTTATATTCACGGTCGTGAAGCACATGTCGGAGACACATTAGCAGGAATTGATCCAAATCTAATTTCTTCAGAGTTAACAAAAAGAATTCATAATAATATTAATCTAGCAGAGAACATTGATGGTGAATTAATTTTACCGCCTTCATGCCTATACCAACGTGATACGAAAGAAGCCTATAATGTTCAAACTGCTGTAAGTACGTATTTATATTTTAATTATTTTATTTATGAGAAAACAGCAAAAGAAGTCATGCAGCAATTAATTCATGTTGCGATAGAAGCGTGCCAAGAAGCAAACTCTTTCAGATTATTATGCGGAGTTTTTAAAGCGCACGGGTTTACCAATGAAAGATTTATCATGGGATATACAAATTGCAAGTTTAGAAGATTATATCCAAGAGTTGATAAACAAAGGAATCGACCCGTTTTTGTGTATTAGAGAAACATTTAAACAATATGAAGATTTAGAGATAAGAATGCGCTGTTTTAAAGCAGTGGAAGCGTTACAAAAATTGGATTCGAGTCATAAAGCGAGAGTCATTATCTTTTATGCACCGCCATATTTACCTCATAACTATTTAAAAGAAGATAATCAGCGAGACCAGCAGCTTTTAATGATTTTAAAAGATAGTGTTCAACAAATCTCAGAAAAGACAGGGGAAATTTTTCCTTACTTAGCGGATGGCAGCTTTTTATCATTGTATGAAACGAACGAAGACATCGATTCGTTTACGTGTAATTTTCTAGGCTGGGACATTATCGGCACTGTACCGTTTCAAGAGATACGTGAACTTAATATTCCTTCTATTAATATGGGGGTGTATGGCAAGGACGGGCATAAATGGACAGAAAGAGTATACAAGCCTTATTCATTTTGTGTGTTGCCGATGTTAATTCAGGATACAACGAAGCATCTTTTACAACAGGATGAGCCATTTAGATGTCATCAAGTAGTCTCGTCATCAATATAGCTTGAGTATGAATGTGTACGGATTATTTACAAAGAGGGGGTAGAAGGCTATGAAAATGGACAGTAACCACAATGAATTAAAGCGCACGATGAAAAGCAGGCATCTTTTTATGATTGCGCTTGGAGGAGTTATTGGGACAGGGTTATTTTTAGGGTCAGGATATACAATTAGTGAAGCAGGGCCGGGCGGAGCTATTCTTGCATACATGATTGGTGGTTTACTCATGTATTTGGTGATGCTTTGTTTAGGGGAGTTAGCAGTGGCAATGCCAGTAGCTGGATCATTTCAAGCATATGCTACAAAATTTTTAGGACCTGCTACCGGTTTTATGATTGGCTGGCTATATTGGTTCAGTTGGGCAAATACTGCGGGATTAGAGTTTACATCAGCAGGTATTTTAATGCAGAGATGGTTTCCTGATATACCGGTTTGGATTTGGTGCTTAATCTTTGGTGTTGTAACGTTTTCAGTGAATGCTTTATCTGCTCGCAGTTATGCTGAAACAGAATTTTGGTTTTCAAGTATTAAAGTAACAGCCATTGTTTTATTTATTATCGTAGGCTGTGGAGCAGTTTTTGGAGTTATTGACTTTCAAGGGGATCAGCCAGCACCGTATTTTTCTAACTTTAACACGGAACAAGGGCTATTTCCGAACGGAGTACTCGCAGTCTTTCTAACATTAGTTGCTGTGAATTTTTCATTTCAAGGTACAGAATTGGTTGGAATTGCAGCTGGAGAAAGTGAAAATCCAGAAAAAACATTGCCAAGATCAATTCGAAATGTTATTTGGAGAACGATGTTTTTCTTTGTTTTAGCGATGTTTGTATTAGTAGCGATTCTTCCTTATGAAACAGCAGGAGTAATCGAGAGTCCTTTTGTAGCGGTATTAGATAAAGTAGGAATTCCATATGCTGCAGATATTATGAACTTTGTGATTTTAACCGCTGTATTATCAGTGGCTAATTCCGGATTATACGCTGCCTCTAGGATGCTATGGGCACTTTCAAAAAGCGGAATGGGCCCAGCTAGCTTAGGGAAATTATCTTCCAAAGGTGTACCTTTAAATGCACTCTTAGTAACAGTAGCTATTTCTGGTTGTTCCTTGCTTACAAGCGTTGTTGCAGCAGAAACAGTATATGTATGGTTTATTTCCATTTCAGGTATGGTAACGATTGTGGTGTGGATGTCAATTTGCGCTTCCCAATTCTTTTTTAGAAGACGTTTTTTAGCAGAGGGAGGAGATTTAAAAGAATTGAAATTTAGAACACCTTTTTATCCTCTCGTTCCGATTCTTGGATTTGGACTATACGGACTAGTATTGGTTAGCCTTATTTTTATTCCAGAACAAAGGATTGGATTGTATTGTGGTGTTCCGTTTATTATTGCTTGTTATGCTTATTATCACTTTGTAATTAAAAAAAGAACGGACAACCCTGTTCAAGAATTCAGTCCAATCGAGAAAGCTAAATAATACGAAAAAGCTCATCAAAATGTTATAAACTTTTGATGAGCTTTTTATTTTTCTACTCTTTTTCGCTTGTAATTCCAAGTCTTTTCATGCGATATTGTAAACTTTGGCGACTAATGCCAAGCGTATTTGCTGTTTGTGAAATATTTCCATTGTGGTGTGCTAAAGCCTGTTCAATACATTGGGCTTCAAAAGAACGCAGCTGATTTTTTAATGGAATAGCAATATCAATTGGATTCATAGTCGCAGGCTCAATCTTTGGTTCATCAACTATTAGATTGTTCACTTGAAACTTACTTCGATATTGAAAAGGTAAATGGCTATATTCAATCATTTCTTCATCCATAATAATGTTCATGGTTCCTTCAATTACGTGCTCAAGTTCACGAACATTACCAGGCCAGTCATATCGTAAAAAAGAAGAAAGTACATCATCGGCAATTCCTTTCACATCCATTTGGAACAAGTCATTATATTTATTAATAAAAGATTGTGCTAAATCAATAATATCTTCTTTTCTTTCACGCAACGGTGGAATAAAAAGGGTAACGACGCCAAGGCGATAATATAAATCTTTTCGTAAATGATTATTGGCAACTGCATCGATAGGGTCCTCATTAATATTAGCGATCACCCGAACGTTGACAGGCTGATCTTTTGTATCACCAATTCTTCTGACCATCTTTTCTTGTAATACGCGAAGCAGTTTAGCCTGAAGATTTGGATTTAATGAGTTAATCTCATCTAGTAAGAGGGTACCCCCTTCAGCTTGTTCGAATAGTCCTGGATGATCAGTTGCGCCGGTAAAGGCTCCACGCTTTGTACCAAATAACAGGCTTTCAATTAAATTATCAGGTAGTGCAGCACAGTTTTGTGAAATAAATGGAGCAGATGATCGGCTGCTTCCATTGTGTATACTTTGTGCAAATAATTCTTTTCCTGTGCCCGTTTCACCAACAATAAGCACGTAAGAAGGAGTTCGTGTTGCCCGCTTAGCATTTTCAATTACATCTTTAATAGCCGTGCTTTTTCCAATAATGCTGTCAAATGTGAACCGAGTGTTTCCTTTTCTTTTAACATTTTCTCTAATTAAGCGTTCTAGCTTAGTTACATCTTTGGCAATTTCAACGGCTCCTTTGATTTGCCCCTCTTTAAATATAGGAAACGTATTATTAATAGTCGTAATTTCTTTTCCTTTGTTATTAAAATACGTTTGTTTTACATTAAATGTTTCTTTTCCATGCTGCAATGCTTTGACTAAGGTGCTTTCTTGATTTTCTTTAAACATAAAAACGTCTAACAAGTTTTTATTTAGAACATCTTTTCCTTCCATCAATTCCATCTTCATCATTTTCTCATTGTAAATAATGGTTTTGCCGGTTTCATCAATTGCATGGATGCCTACGTCAACTTCATTTATGATTTTTTCATATATATATTCAAGTGATTGTGAAGAGTGAGTGTGCTTTTTCATTCTATAATTCTCCTTTATGAAAAGCGTTTTTATCGAGTCAAACTAGATGACCTTGTGAAAGACAAACGTGCAGATATAAGTTGTTCTTTCTATCTATTTAATCAAATATAGATAGGATGTGCAAAAAAAATTTTCTTTTAAGCTTTGAAAATGAATATCGAAAAAATTTGCATGCTTAGGTGCTTATTTTTTAAAAAAACGCAAAAAAAATTTGCGTTTTTGTTGGCTTTAGCCATGAAAAAATACATAAATAAGGTAATATTTGGTTTAATGGGTAGTGGAAAAGAAAACGTTACGACGAAAAACCGCGATTTACTTGCTTGTTTCCGCTTCTATAAAAAAAGAAGGAAATGAGTGAAATTCATTTTATAACTGGCATAGAAATTGCAATATGAAATGGTAGAAAAGGAAATAGAGATCAAACGATGAAATATCGTCTGAAGGTTTATAAAATGCTATTTATATTTTAAATGGGGTGGACAGAATGTCTGTACAAGAAATGGAAAAATTACAACAACAAGAAAAAGAATCATTAAACTTATTTCTTTCAACACAAACAGT
Organism: Priestia megaterium; assembly: GCA_008180335.1. Classification (GTDB taxonomy): domain Bacteria; phylum Bacillota; class Bacilli; order Bacillales; family Bacillaceae_H; genus Priestia; species Priestia megaterium_B. Next base: position 280,495 of record VTEF01000005.1, on the reverse strand, counting down.
TATTGAAAAAGCAGTGAAAAAAATGGGGTATTCAGACGCAATGTTTGAATTGTTAAAAGAGCCTCTTCGGATGTTAAAAGTACGCATTCCCGTTAAAATGGATGATGGCTCAACAAAAGTATTTACCGGATTTCGATCTCAACATAATGATGCAGCAGGACCTACTAAAGGAGGCGTTCGCTTCCATCCTTCCGTAACAGAAGAAGAAGTTAAAGCGTTATCAATTTGGATGACGCTGAAATGCGGAATTGCGAACTTGCCTTATGGAGGAGGAAAAGGCGGAATTATTTGTGATCCACGTAATATGTCTTTTGGAGAGCTGGAAAGATTAAGCCGCGGTTATGTACGTGCAGTCAGTCAAATTGTTGGACCAACCAAAGATATACCAGCACCGGATGTGTATACAAATTCACAAATTATGGCATGGATGATGGACGAATACAGCTCGCTTCGTGAGTTCGATTCACCAGGTTTTATTACAGGAAAGCCAATTGTTTTAGGAGGTTCACAAGGAAGAGAAACAGCAACAGCGCGTGGCGTGACCATTTGTATTGAAGAAGCGGTAAAGAAAAAAGGAATTGCTTTAACAGACGCACGTATTGTAATTCAAGGTTTTGGAAATGCAGGCAGCTTTTTAGCTAAATTTATGCATGATGCTGGTGCAAAGGTCATTGGTATTTCAGATGTATATGGCGGTTTGTATGATCCAAATGGGCTTGATATTGACTATTTACTAGATCGCCGAGATAGTTTTGGAACGGTTTCTCAATTGTTTAATCATACGATTTCAAACGAAGAGCTACTAGAACTAGATTGTGATATTCTTGTTCCTGCCGCCATTTCGAATCAAATTACAGAAAAAAATGCTCATCAAATCAAAGCTTCAATTGTCGTAGAAGCAGCAAATGGTCCTACAACAATTGAAGCGACAGAGATCCTGGCAGATCGAGGCGTGTTGCTCGTTCCTGATATACTCGCAAGCGCTGGAGGCGTGACCGTTTCATATTTTGAATGGGTTCAAAACAATCAAGGGTATTACTGGTCTGAAGAAGAAGTTCAGACTAAACTCAGAAAAGTAATGGTAGACTCATTTGAAACCATTTATGCGCTTTCTCAAACACATCGAGTAGATATGAGGCTAGCTGCATATATGGTCGGAATTAGGAAAGCTGCTGAAGCTTCTCATTTTCGGGGATGGGTTTAATACCCGACCGTAAAGTACGCACACAAAAATAGCTACCGTCATGACCTACAACAATGTCTGTGTGTCCCACATCTAGTGGGTCTCAGCTAATAATCAGCGGAAGAGGAAGCAAGCCTTCGTTGATTTTAGTTTATAATAAAAACTTTGAGTAAAGGAGAGTTTCTAAATGTGGATTATCACAGCATATGTAAACAATAAAATGACAATGTTTGAATTCGAAAATGAAAAAGAAGCACGTGCCTATTCAAAAAAAATTAGTGGCTACAAAATTTTAACATATTGTGTGTAAAGCGGTTCCGTTGAATAACATGACTTGAAAGTATGCATATAAAAGATTTGGATGCGCTTAAATAAGAAATAAATGAAAACATCTGACCCGCACCTAGCGGACTTTAACTAACAATTAGTGGAAGAGGAAGCAAGTCTCACTGATTGTTAGTTTTATTTTTATTTTCCTGCTTATATGTTATTATCCATTCACAATGGTGCCGCCATTAATATGAATGACTTGACCAGAGATGTAAGAAGCATCCTCACTTGCCAAGAAGACATAAGCAGGTCCAAGCTCTGATGGCTGTCCAGCTCTTTGCATGGGCGTATTTGAGCCAAAGGAAGCGACTTTTTGTTCATCAAATGTTGAAGGAATCAGAGGTGTCCAAATAGGCCCAGGTGCTATGCCGTTTACACGGATTCCTTGAGTTGCCAAAGAAGCAGAAAGAGATCGTGTAAATGAAACAATCGCTCCTTTTGTTGATGAATAGTCAATAAGTTGGTCATGGCCGTGGTAAGCAGTAACAGAAGTTGTATTAATAATAGAGCTTCCTTGCTTTAAATGAGGTAAGGCTGCTTTCGTTAAGTAAAAGAAAGAAAAGATATTCGTTTGAAACGTTCGTTGCAATTGCTTGGCTGTAATATCGCTAATACTTTGTTGAGGGTGCTGTTCTGCAGCATTATTAACAAGGATATCTAGCTGTCCAAAAGAGTTAATCGTTTCTTGTACCGCTTTTTTACAGAACTGCTCTTCTCCAATGTCTCCTGATAAAAGTAAGCAAGATGAACCAAATTCTTCAATTTGTTTTTTTGTCTCATTTGCATCATCATGTTCATCTAAATAGGTGATGACTACTTTTGCACCTTCTTTTGCATAATGGTAGGCAACTGATCGGCCAATCCCGCTGTCTCCTCCTGTAATTAGAGCGATTTTTCCAGCTAATTTTCCGCTTGGTTTATAGGTAGAGGAAATAGATGTTGGTTTCGGATTCATCGCTGATTCAATCCCTGGTTGTTTTTGCTGGTGTTGAGCAGGGAAATTTTGCTTTTGCGGCGACTGCTGAGTCATAAAATCAAACACTCCTTTAATGTAGAATTCAAGTTATCAAAACAATTGAACGTCTACTAGTATGCGTGATGTTTACACAACTATTCACTAGTAAAGAAAAAATGACTAATGGATGATCCACTAGTCATTTTTTTCTGTTATCGATAATTAATGAATTGAACATCAATTGATAAATCAGCGCTGCGAATTGCTGAGATGATTTGCTGTAAATCATCACGATTTTTCCCGCTTACTCGAAGCTGGTCATCTTGAATTTGGCTTTTTACTTTTAAACCCGTATTTTTAATAATGGTATTGATTTTTTTAGCGTTTTCTTTATCGATTCCTTGTATTAACTTGGCACGTTGCCGTACAGTGCCACCTGAAGCGTTTTCAATTTTGCCATATGAAATGTTTTTAGTAGGAACGCCTCGCTTGATGAGCTTTGATATTAATACATCTTTCAATTGCTCAAGTTTAAACTCATCATCTGACACAAGAACCAGTTCTTCTTTATCTAATGAGATATCACTTTTGCTTCCTTTAAAGTCATAGCGGTTTTTAATTTCTTTTAAGGCCATTGTTACACCGTTTGTTACTTCCGACAAATCTACTTGAGATACAACGTCAAATGAACTATCTTTAGCCATAATATCCTCCCATTCTCTTGATTTACAGGCTTAGTGCTGTTATACAATCGTTTGTTTAAAAAAGAATTGTAAAATGTAACCTGTAAAAAGTTTGTGTTTTTATTATAAATAAAACAAAAACTGTATACAACTGATATTGAATTGAAGAATGACAATTGATACAATACAATTCTTGATTTTTGTTGTAAGCTAGGAGAAGAGAATTTTTATAGACGCTACGTGACAATGACCTTATGATTCATTATGACATGCTAGAAGAAAACGTAGTGAATGCGAAAATTAATTAATTTATATAAAGGATGGATTAGAAAATGAATGCAGTAGAAGCAGGGCAAAAAGCACGTTTAACTGTTGTTCGTGAGACACCGATTGGCTACATGTTAGAAGATGAAGAAGGAGAGATTCTTCTTCATAAAAATGAAGCTACACGCGAGTTAAATGAGCAAGATGAGGTAGAAGTGTTTTTATACTTAGATAATCAAAGCCGTTTAACAGCAACAATGCATCTCCCAGTCATTGAAGAAGGAACATATGCATGGGTTGATGTAGTCGATGTAAACGATGAGCTAGGCGTATTTGTTAACATCGGGATGAATAAAGATATGCTTATCGGTGCAACGGATTTACCCGCACTCCAAAGCCTATGGCCAGAGGTAGGAAGCAAATTATATTGTACAATGAAAGTATCCAATCGAGGCAAGCTATATGGGAAAATTGCAACAGATGATGTGATGAAAGACATGGCTGTCTCAGCTCCAGCTACATTATTTAATCGTGAGGTGACTGGACGTGTTTATCGTGTGCTGCGCGTTGGTTCATTTATTATGACAGACGAAGGCTATGTTGGATTTATTCATGAAACAGAAAGAAAGCAAGAACCTAAACTAGGAACATTGGTTACCGGCCGTGTTATTCATGTAAAAGAAGATGGGACGTTAAATGTATCTTTATTACCCCGCAAGCAAGAAAGCATGGACTTAGACGCCCAAGCTTTGTATGACTATATGGAAAGCCGTGGAGGGGCCATGCCGTTTGGGGATAAAAGCTATCCAGAAGATATTCGTGTGCGCTTTAATATGAGTAAAGCTGCGTTTAAACGGGCATTAGGTAAGCTGATGAAAGAAGGAAAAGTGTATCAAGAAGAAGGGTGGACTTATTTTAAAAAAGAGTAAGTCGTTTCCCTGTTAAAAGATAAACCATCCTCTGCAGGATGGTTTATCTTACCTATTAAAGGTGATCTGTCTTTTTAGAATATGAATGTTTGCCCAGTCCCCGATTATGTTGTTCTTGCAAGTTTTTTTGCTGATGTTTTGCGTTATTGTCTTTCGCTTTTTTATCATTATCACTTGTGTGAGGCATCTTAATATACACTCCTTTTTGATAGCATGTATCGTTAGAATACCCGTCTTTATAAGGTTTATTCGATATCTTTGTTTAAAAAGAATAAAGCAATGGTGCCTGGACCAGCGTGAGAGCCTACTGCGGCTCCGATCATATTGATCATGAAAGACGTGCAGCCAAATCGTTCTTCAATCATTCCTTTTAATTGAAGAGCCGTTTCTTCATCATCACCATGACTGATTGCAATTGTTTGATTTTTTAAGTTTTTCCCGCGTTCTTCCATAATATCAACCATACGTTTTAATACTTTTTTGCGCCCGCGTAGTTTTTCAATTGGAACTAGCTTTCCGTCTTCTACATGTAAGATTGGCTTTATATTCAGAAGACCTCCCAAAAAGGCAGAAGCCTTGCTAACACGGCCACCTTGTGCAAGGAAATCTAAATCATCCACGGTAAAAATATGCTCCATATGGGCAGCGTATTGTTTAATCTTACCGATAAGTTCTTCAAACGATGCGTTTTTAAGAAGCAGTTGCACAGCGTAGTGGACAACTAAACCTTGGCCAAGAGAAGCACATTTTGTGTCGATAATTTCAAGGTTAAAGTCAGGGTATTTCTCCAGTAATTCATTTTTCATCATCACAGCTGTTTGATATGTACCAGACAATTGAGAAGAGAAAGCGATATATACACAATCGTCACCTGTTTTTGCCACTTCTTCAAATGCTTCATACATTGTTGCTGGTGCAGCTTGTGAAGTTTTCGGCATCGCTCCGTTACGAATCGCTTTGTGTACGTCAGATGGATTAATGGTTTGCAAGTCTAAATATTCGGTATCGTTCAAATGCACACGGAGCGGTATGAATGCTACGTTAGACTCATTAAAAAATGAGAGAGATAAGTCGCTTGCACTATCTGTTAAAATTCTAATTGACATAAATGTCACCTTCCTAATACAGTTATCTAAGTGTTGGTTCTTTTGTTAAAACTAAATGGATGATGGCTTATTTTTTACCTTACTTAAAATGATCGCTACAAGGTAATCAAAATAAGCTAACAAGTTGTATACACGTGATAGTAATAGTGTATAAGCAGTTGAGTAAAAATACAATTTAGGAATCAGTTTTTTTTATTGTGACAAATCGTACATACTATAGTTAATGTTATGATGCTGCATTGGCTTTATTCTATTTGGTTGAATTTGGAGAAAGCATGGATTTTGTTAAAGCTTGGGGGTTTTTAATCATTGATTATTTGGCTTGAAGTGAAAAAAATAATGGTTGTAACAATTGGAGCGTTACTCAATGCAATTGCGCTAAATTTATTTTTAATTCCAGCGAATGTATACTCAAGCGGGTTTACAGGTGTGGCTCAGCTTGTTTCGAGTATCGTTAACGATTATACGCCATTTACAATTTCAACTGGTATTTTCCTTTTTTTATTGAATATTCCTGTCACCATTTTAGGATGGAAAAAAGTTGGGAAAACATTTACTATTTACAGTTTTTATAGCGTTGTTGCTACAACGATATTTTTGGAGTTTGTGCCTATTCAAGCACTTTCGACCGATATTATTCTAAACGCTGTATTTGGGGGTGTCATTCTAGCCGTTGGTGTTGGGATTACATTAAAGTTTGGTGCTTCTACTGGTGGGTTAGATATTATCGCGATGGTTCTATCTAGAATGAAAGATAAACCAATAGGAGGCTATCTATTTACCTTAAATGCTATTATTATTGTGGCAGCGGGATTGTTATATGGAGCAGAAAAATCGCTTTATACATTAGTAGCGCTATATACAACTACGCGGGTAATCGATGTGATCCATACTCGACATGTAAAATTAACAGCTATGATTGTTACTAAAAAAGGTCCGGAATTAAGAAAAGCAATTCATGCAAAATTAGTTCGCGGGATTACAACGCTTCCGGCAAGAGGCGGATTTACAAACGAAGATAAAGATATGTTAATGATTGTGCTAACTCGCTATGAGTTATTTGATTTAGAACAAATTATTAAAGAAATTGATCCAGAAGCATTTACAAATATTGTACAAACAACTGGGATTTTCGGGCTCTTTCGAAAAGATTAACAAAAAAGCTGATCCTTCAAGGATCAGCTTTTTTATTAGGATTTGCTTTCTAAGTCTTCAGCTAGTTCATGCAGTTTTGCCCGCTCATCAAGCGCCGCGTTTTGTTCCATATGAGACAGCATATTTTCAGCAATTTCCATTTGACCTGCTGGTGTATGAGAAGATGCTGACTGCTTTGAATCATAGTTTTGGTTTAATGAGTTTTCGAACTGTTTTAATTGCTGCTGTTCTTGTGGTGAAACATCTGACATAACTCCTTTTAATATAGCACCTGAGATGTCAAACTCACCGTTATGACTCTTATGGTTATTAGAGTGTCCGTGCTGATGCTCGTTGTGGTCTTCTGAACGATTCGATACAGCATTTCGTAATACATCTCTTACTTGTCCAAATATTGATTGATTCATGAGTTATTGCCCTCCACGAGGAGATTGGCCTTGTTGTTCAGCTTCGGCCATTGTCATATGATAAGGAATACGTTCATCATGTTTTTGAACTGCATCTGCACCTTGTTTTACAAAACGTTTTGATCGATTGCTTCTACCCATCATACATTCCTCCTCAAGATATTGAAACAAATTCAGCTAAGACTTTTAAAGGAACAAAAATCGACACTGAAAAAGTGTCGATTATAGTATATGCTGTTTTATAAAAAATAATAGTTCTGAAAAATTTACCTTTGCCTGCAAGAAATGAAGTTATAAGTTCAAGGCTTTTTCCAAATAATAAGCAATGCCATCTTGCTCGTTTGAGCGTGTCACTTCACGAGCAATTTGTTTTAATTGATGAATCCCGTTTTCCATGGCAATGCCATGACCGGCAAATTTAATCATTTCAAAGTCATTGTCTTCATCTCCAAAGGCAATAATATGATCGCGTGGAATATTATAATAGTGAGCAACTCGTTGTAGCCCAACTGCTTTACTTAAGCCTTTTTTGACAATTTCAATTACATGCCAGGGAGCACCCCATCTTCTATGCTCTAACACTTCAGCATGAACTTCCGACAAATGTGAACGAATCTCATTTACATGATCTTCATCAGCATGGATTAATATAGAAGTAGGGTCGTGCTGTAATGTATGGCGTAAATCACCTGTTTGTAGCTTAGGATCACCGAGGCTTAAAACATCCATGAGTTTTCGGTCTTCATAGTGCAAATACACATCATCTTTTACTTCAGCTAAAATGTTGTTAACGTGATAATCGTTCATTGCTGTTACAATGTCATGAACTGTTGTTCGATTAAGAGGTTCGTGGTATGTACCCCAATTTTGATCTAAGGGATGATGAACAAGAGCACCGTTAAAGTTGACAATTGGTGTTGTCAAGCTAAGTTCTTTATAATACATAGCGCTTGAACGATAAGGACGTCCCGTTGCGATCATTACGATGTGGCCTAACTCTTTTGCTTTTTGAAGTGTCATTTTTGTTTTTGGTGAGATTGTTTTTTTATCTGTTAATAAGGTGCCATCTAAATCTAAAGCAATTAAATATTGGTTTGTCTCCATAAAATCTCCTTTATACGAAGTAATTTCTTTATCTTGATTCAACAAGCAGTCGACGGCTCAAGCCAAGACCATTAAATCAAGGAAGACTGCCTGTAAAATCCCTGCTGATTGAAGTTTCACTTTATAAAAAAACAGTGATACGATTATATTAACTGATAGGTTGATTCATGCATGTATTCCCATATTTTACACAAATTTCACCAAGGTTAAAAGCAGAACGATTGACAGTACAGTAACTGCTTGTTAGGTTAAAGTCATTGTGGGAAAGTTCCGTTCTTAGATAAATCTAGTTATGTAGGAGTAGATGATCTAGATAAGGGTATATCTAATATATACAAAGAGTGAAAACGGAATTGTACAAAGAAAGGAGTATTTATATGGAGAAGCAGTTAGAAGAACGCATTATGGAAGCATTAGAAGAGGTAGTAGACCCAGAACTTGGAGTGGACATTGTTAATTTAGGGCTCGTATATGGAGTAGAGCTGCAAGAAAATAACACGGTCGTTGTGACAATGACACTGACATCAATCGGATGTCCATTGGCAGGTGCTATTACAGAAGATGTGAAGAATAAATTATTGCCACTTGATGGCGTAGAGCAAGTGGAAGTAAATATTACCTTTAATCCGCCGTGGGAAAAAGAACGTATGTCGCGTTATGCAAAAATTGCCCTAGGCATCCAATAATCAATAATGACAAACAGCACACCGCTAGGGTGTGCTGTTTTTTCTTTTTAATCAAGAAAAGATTTGATTACGTTTGTTTTTTTTTTTTTTCATATGCTGAGGCGAATCATTTCTGTCAGAAATAGTGACTTACTAACCCCTTTTTTATCTATAGCTACACGAATGAAATTTGTGTCAATGTTGTTATAAAAATTAATTTAAATGTATATTTAAAGATATTTAAATATACTGAAAAAAATAATATATTTTTAAATATTCGTTTGATTTTATTTTTATACAGTATTATAATGAGAAATAATTCAAATAGTTGCGTAGAAAAAGGAGTTTTAAGATGAATAAAATAAAGGTTGGAATCGTTGGAGCGACAGGGTATGGAGGGGTAGAGCTAATTCGCTTGCTAGCTAATCATCCTCATTTTCATGTTTATGCATTGTATTCATCGTCACAGCATGGTGTTGAAATTTCGGAAGTATATCCGCACTTAGCTAATAGTGTATATACATTGCAACAAATTAATCCTGGCAAGATGGCGAAAGAAATTGATCTTGTTTTTACAGCCACGCCATCAGGTGTATCGAGCCAACTTGTTCCACAACTTTTAGAAGAAGGAATGAAAGTAATCGATTTGTCGGGAGATTTTCGTTTGAAAACAGAAGAGCTTTATGAAAAATGGTATAAAAAGCCTTCTGCTAGGATAGAAGATTTACAGAAATCAGTATATGGACTGCCAGAATGGTTTACTGAAGAAGTAAAAGAAAGTACATTTATTGCTAATCCAGGATGTTATCCAACGGCAACATTACTTGGTTTAGCACCCATTGTACAGAGAAAAATCGTTCAATCAAATTCAATCATTATTGATGCTAAATCAGGTATTTCAGGTGCAGGGCGAGGTCTTTCACAACTTGTTCATTACGCTGAAATTAATGAAAATATGAAAATTTATAAAGTCAATCAACATCAGCATATTCCAGAGATTGAATCAGTTTTGGCAAAATGGGATGAACAAGTTGGCTGCGTTACATTTAGTACACATTTAGTGCCAATGAACAGAGGGATTATGAGCACGATGTATCTGCAGCTAACAGAAGAACTTTCAACAGAAGAGCTTTACGAGCTGTATGTTCAAGCTTACGAACATGCTCCGTTTGTTCGCATTCGAAAAATGGGTGAGTTTCCATCAACAAAAGAAGTAAGCGGCTCAAATTATTGTGATATTGGCATTGCGCTTGATGAGCGTACAAAGCGTGTAACTATTGTTGCAGTCATTGATAATTTAGTTAAAGGCGCAGCAGGGCAAGCCATTCAAAACGCTAATATAATCATGGGGTTTGAACAGCAAACAGGGATTGGTAGATTACCTGTTTATCCATAAATAATGATGACTAAAGCAGGAGGGAACAATGTGATTACAGCAAAAAAGAGTTTACTAGATATAAAGAAAATAGAAGGGGGAACAATTGTAGCCCCAAAAGGCTTTTTTGCTGACGGAATTCATGCAGGGCTCCGTTATGAAAAAAAAGATCTTGGCATCATTTTAAGTGAAGTACCTGCTAACTGTGCAGCTGTATATACATTGAACGCATTTCAAGCAGCTCCGTTGCATGTGACAAAGGAAAGTATAGAGGTGGAGAAAAAATTACAGGCGATTGTCGTGAATAGCGCATGTGCGAATGCTTGTACCGGCGAGCAAGGATTAAAAGATGCTTACACAATGCGTAAAACGTGCGCTGAAAAGTTAATGATTCCTGATCATTATGTGGCAGTAGCCTCAACAGGTGTAATTGGTGAGCTTCTCGATATGCCTAAAATTGTAGACGGTATTCACCTATTAAGCCCCGCATCAAATAAACAAAGTGCAGAAGGATTTCAAACTGCTATCTTGACGACTGATACCGTCATGAAAACAGCCTGTTATGAAACGATAATTGATGGTAAAAAAGTGACAATTGGCGGTGCAGCTAAAGGATCTGGCATGATTCATCCAAATATGGCAACAATGCTTGGCTTTGTCACAACGGATGCAAACATTGAATCAGCAGTTCTACAAGATGCCCTTCGTTCAATTACAAATAAAAGCTTTAATCAAATTACAGTTGATGGTGATACATCAACAAACGATATGGTGATTGTATTAGCAAATGGAATGGCAAACAACGAATTATTAACACCAAATCATCCTGAATGGTTAGCCTTTTATGAAACACTCCGTCTTGTGTCAGAGGATTTGGCAAAACAAATTGCGCGCGATGGTGAAGGGGCAACGAAGTTAATTGAAGTAAATGTGAGTGGTGCTGACACAAATGAACAAGCCAATATCATTGCAAAACAAATTGTTGGATCGAGCTTAGTTAAAACAGCGATGTATGGTGCCGATGCTAACTGGGGACGTATTATTTGTTCTGTCGGATATAGCGGCGTGAGCATTAATCCAGAAAAAGTAGATGTATCGATTGGTAATATCACAATGTTAAAAAACGGCCAGCCTCAGCCTTTTAATGAGGAAGAGGCAAAAGCATACTTACAGCAATCCACTGTTCATGTAACTGTAGAATTACATGAAGGAAATGGAAAAGGAAAAGCATGGGGATGCGATTTAACATATGATTATGTGAAAATTAATGCAAGTTATCGCACGTGAGGAGAGAGTGAGATGAATACGGGTCAAACAGTTGTCATTAAGTGTGGAGGAAGTATCATTAATGAATTAACAAGCGTGTTTTTTCAAAACGTGCAGAAATTGTTCAAAGATGGTTACAAAGTCATCATTGTTCACGGTGGAGGGCCAGATATTCAGCAAATGTTAACCAAATTAGAGATTGAAACAGAATTTGTCGATGGATTGCGCCGAACTTCAAAAGACGCACTTGAAGTTGTCACAATGGTATTAGCAGGGAAAGTAAATAAGCAATTGGTGACAGACTTACAACAACATCAGCTGCAGGCGATTGGTCTATCAGGTTGTGATGGAATGCTTTTAGAAACAACGGCTGTTGATTTAGATAAGTTAGGTTATGTAGGGGAAGTAGTTCGGGTAAATGAACAACTTTTAAATCAGTTAACAAGCAATCAGTATATCCCGGTCGTGTCGTCAATCGGTGTAAACAAAGAAGGTGATTGCTTTAACATTAATGCGGACTTAGCCGCAGGCGCTATCGCACAGGCAGTGCAGGCAGAAAAGTTAATGTTTGTGACAGATGTTAAAGGTGTGTTGCAAGATAAGCAGCTTATATCAGAATTAACAAAAGGTGAAATTCAAAAGCTTATTGACAATGGCACAATTCATGGAGGCATGATTCCAAAGGTGACAGCAGCTGTAAATGCTTTGTCAGATACGTTAGACGAAGTCAATATCATTAGTGGTATTCATGGATTTCTAGATGAAAATGGCAATATGGTCGGTACAGCGATTAAACATGATAGCGAAGGTGGAGGGCATAACGATGAGTTCATTATTTCCAACGTATCAACGATTTGATATACATGTAAAAGCCGGAAAAGGAACACAGTTAATTGATGAAAAGGGAAAGACATACCTTGATTTTATTGCAGGCATTGCTGTTTGTAACGTAGGTCATCGGCATCCAGAAGTCCAAAAAGCGATAGAAGAGCAATTAAACCAAGTCTGGCATGTCTCAAATTTGTTTCATCAATCGATTCAAGAAGAAGTGGCTACGACACTGGCGAATCATTCAAGCGGAGATGCAGTTTTTTTCTGTAACAGTGGTGCTGAAGCCAATGAAGCTGCGATTAAATTAGCGCGTAAACATACGAAAAAACATAAAATTATTACCTTTACTAAATCCTTTCACGGGCGGACATTCGCCACAATGACCGCAACAGGTCAAGCAAAGATCCATGACGGGTTTGGCCCGCTAGTCAATGAATTCGTTTATTTGCCTTATAATGATGAAGAAGCTCTAAAAAATGAAATGGATGATACAGTAGCAGCCATTATGGTTGAAGTGATTCAAGGTGAAGGCGGGGTTGTTCTCGGAACAGAGTCATTTTTAAAGACGATTCAGCAATTATGTGAAACATATGAAGCGTTATTTATTGTAGATGAGGTCCAAACAGGAATCGGTCGAACCGGCAAACCATTTGCTTATCAGCATTTTCATCTATCACCTGATATTATTACAGCAGCAAAGGGATTAGGAAGCGGAATGCCGATCGGCGCCATGATTGGAAAATCCTATTTAAAAGAGGCATTTGGACCAGGAAGTCATGGAACAACATTTGGTGGAAACCCAATTGCACTTGCATCAGCGAAAGCAACGTTGAACATTATTTTTAATGACTCTTTTTTAGTAGAAGTACTAGAAAAAAGCAATGAATTTAAGCAAAAATTAAGCGAAATGTTAAAAGCTTATTCATTTGTAACAGATATTCGCGGTAAAGGGTTTATGATTGGAATTGAATGCGACGATCACCAAGCTGCTTTATTGGAAGCAATGCGTAGTAAAGGCTTGTTAGCGTTAGGTGCAGGTCCACATGTAATTCGTTTGCTGCCGCCGTTAACCGTTACCAAAGAAGAACTTAATCAAGCGCTTCAAATCATTGAAGAGTCCTTTAGTGAAACAAAAATAACATTGTAAGAAAGCTATTTTTTTAGTTATTTTTGCATAAAAATTCTTTGGTATAAATAATTATTCGAAGAGGGATGCATAATGAATGGGTATTTACATTTAGCGAACGGTGAGTCATTTCAAGGAACAATTGAAGATACCGCTTCACATCAAGCAGAAGGAGAAATTGTTTTTTTTACAGGTATGACGGGTTATCAGGAAGTCGTAACAGATCCATCTTATAAAGGCCAAATTATCGTCTTTACTTATCCGTTAATTGGTAATTATGGCATTAATAAAGACGATTATGAAAGCAAAAAGCCTCATGTAGCAGGTGTCGTGGTCTACGAATGTTCAGATGAAGGGTTCCACTATGAATCAATGCATAGTTTTAAACAGTATTTAAAAAAATGGAAGATCCCACTTATTACACATGTAGATACACGGGCGGTCGTGAAGCGAATTCGAAAAGAAGGTACGATGCAGGCATGCTTTTCACATTCTGCTTGCCAAGAGAAAATATCTCATCATCACAATCGCTTCGTTGTTAAACAAGTGTCAACAAAAGATTCAGTTTCTTACGGGAATGGGAAAACACATATTGTATTAATGGATTTTGGTTATAAAAAGTCTATTTTGCAAGAATTATTGAACCGTGATTGTAAAGTAACGGTCGTTCCTTATTCAACATCAGTATCTGCTATTGATACGCTAGAGCCAGACGGCATTGTGTTATCAAATGGACCAGGAGATCCGATGCAACTGACCGATCAGTTAGCAGATTTGCAAAAAGTGATGACGAATTATCCAACTTTAGGAATTTGCTTTGGTCATCAGCTGATTGGCTTAGCATTCGGTGCTAAAACGAAAAAGCTAGCATTTGGCCACCGCGGTGCAAATCAACCCGTTATTGATTTAGTGACAAATAAAGTATATATGACTTCGCAAAATCATAGTTATGTCGTTGATGAAAAGACCATTGAAGAGACACCTTTACAAGTACGCTTCAAAAATGTAAATGATCAATCTGTAGAAGGGCTCGTGCATAAAAAACTACCAGTTATATCGGTACAATATCATCCGGAAGCTCATCCGGGGCCGAGTGATAGCACGTATATTTTTGATGAATTTATGAAGCGAGTACAGCAAGTAGGGAGCGAAAAAATATATGCCTAAAGACCAAACATTAAAAACGATTTTAGTCATCGGATCAGGACCAATTGTAATCGGGCAAGCAGCAGAGTTTGATTATTCAGGTACACAAGCGTGCCTGTCGTTAAAAGAAGAAGGTTATAAAGTAGTTCTAGTTAATAACAATCCTGCAACAATTATGACAGATACACATGTAGCAGACCGTATTTATTTTGAACCGCTGACGGTTGATTGCATTGAAAAAATTATTGCAAAAGAAAAACCAGATGGCTTGTTAGCGACGTTAGGCGGGCAAACAGGGTTAAACTTGGCACTTGAACTTCATGAACATCAAATTCTAAAAAAGTACGGAGTAAAGCTATTAGGCACACCGATTGAATCGATTAAAAAAGGTGAAAGCCGTGAGGAGTTTCGTGCTTTAATGAATCAATTAAACGAGCCCGTTCCCGAAAGCGAAGTTGTAACGAAAGTAGAAGAGGCGTTAGCCTTTGGAGAAAAGATTGGTTTCCCAGTTATTGTTCGTCCAGCTTACACGTTAGGCGGAACTGGTGGCGGGATTGCATATTCAATGGCAGAGCTTGAAAAGCTTTCAACATCTGGCTTGCGTGAAAGTGCTATACACCAATGCTTAATTGAAAAAAGCATTGCGGGTTTTAAAGAAATTGAATATGAGGTAATGCGCGATGTCAACGGTACATGTATTACGATTTGTAATATGGAAAATATTGATCCCGTTGGTATTCATACAGGGGATTCAGTCGTTGTCGCACCATCACAAACATTAACAGATGTTGAATATCAAATGCTTCGTTCATCTTCTATTAAAATTATTTCAGCACTTGGCATTATCGGCGGATGCAACATTCAATTTGCATTAGATCCAAATAGCAAACAATACTATTTAATTGAAGTGAACCCTCGTGTGAGTCGTTCTTCAGCACTTGCATCAAAAGCAACAGGATATCCAATCGCTAAAATTGCTGCAAAATTATCTGTTGGCTTTACATTGCATGAATTATTAAATCCTGTAACAGGTGATACGTATGCAAGCTTTGAACCGGCACTCGATTATGTAGTAGTGAAATTTCCAAGATGGCCATTTGATAAATTTTTCTATGCAGAAAGAGCGCTTGGTACCCAAATGAAAGCAACAGGTGAAGTAATGGCTATTGACCGTAACTTTGCACGCAGCTTTCAAAAAGCATTATCATCACTTGAAATAGACATAAATGGATTAGAAGTAGCCGAGTTAGCTGAACTTTCAACAGAAGTATTATTATCAAAGCTAAGTGAACAAAGCGACGAACGGATCTTCATAATTTTGGAGCTGATTCGTCGCAGGACAACGCTTGAATATATTCATAAAGAAACAAAAATTGATCATTTTTACTTAACCCATTTTCAGCAGCTAATAAAAGAAGAAGCGACACTAAAAACAACACAACTCGATTCGATTACACCCGAGCAATTGAAGCAAGCAAAAGAAAAGGGATTTACAGATGCTTACTTAGCTTCTATTTGGAATGTTTCAGAACTCGATGTCCGAAAAAAACGCAAGGCTCTGCACATTATTCCTAGCTACAAGATGGTAGATACGTGTGCAGCAGAGTTTGAATCATCGACTGCTTATTTTTATTCCAGTTATTATGGCGAGAGTGAAATTGAACCGTCAAATAAAAAGAAAGTAGCTATTATTGGTTCAGGCCCTATTCGAATCGGTCAAGGAGTAGAATTTGATTACAGTTCTGTCCATGGTATCTTGGCATTAGAAAAAGCGGGGTATGAAACGATTTTAATCAATAATAATCCTGAAACTGTCAGTACAGATTTTGAAATCGCAGATCGTCTTTATTTTGAACCCATCACAGTTGAAGATGTATTGAATGTGCTAGATGCAGAAAATGTTACAGACGTCATCGTTCAATACGGTGGTCAAACGGCTATTTCACTTGTAAACAGCTTAGAGGGTGCAGGTATTAATTTGCTGGGAATTACACATGACGTTGTTGATGTATTAGAAGACCGCGAGCGATTTTATGAGTTATTAGAACAATGTAACATTCCGCATATTCCAGGCGAGATGGCAAATGATGAAGCCGAACTGGTCAAAAAAGCGAAACAGATGGGCTTTCCGTTGCTCATTCGTCCTTCTTATGTAATTGGTGGAAAGGGAATGTTAACAATCTACAATGACAATGATCTGCATCAATGTTTACCTATGATCAAAGCTTCGCATTTTCCAATGTTATTAGATGCCTACTTCCCTGGAAAAGAAGCAGAAATAGATGTGGTGTGTGATGGGGATGAAGTGTTAATTCCGACAATTGTTGAGCATATCGAAAAAGCAGGTGTGCATTCTGGAGATAGTTATGCAATATTACCTACTCAAACCTTAGCAAAAGAGCATAAAGAAAAAATCGAGGCTTATGCAAGGGAGATTGTGAAAAAACTTCAGTATAAAGGAATTATGAACATTCAATATGTAATTTACAACGATGAAGTATACATGCTTGAAGTGAACCCTCGTGCAAGCCGTACTGTACCTGTGGTTAGTAAAGTGTGCAACGTCCCGCTTATTTCGCTATCAACTCAAATATTGCTCGGGAAATCTTTGTCGGAAATGAGTGAACAAACTGGATTATTGCCAGATCCAGCATATACAACGATCAAGTTTCCTGTGTTTTCGACAAGCAAATTATCAGGTGTGGATCCAGTAGTAGGACCGGAAATGAAATCAACAGGAGAAGGAATTGCAATTTCTTCAACTGTTCAAGAAGCAGCTAAAAAAGTGTTTCACCAATATGTAGCAAATAAAAAAACAGCAGCAGAGGTATATGTTGATACCAACGAAGGCGCAGAAGCATTAATACATCAAATCAAACAAGCTGGATTAACAGCGGTTATAGATGAAGACGTGCATACATGGGTGAAAAAGAAAGAAGCATTATTATTTGTTAGCCTTACACCAGCGCATAAGGAAGAGCGGATGGCTGCTTTAAAACATGGTTTACTTGTGATGAGCGAAATTGAAACACTTCAGCTATTTTTACAAGCTTTTCATGTCAATGATTATAGTGTGTCATCATTGCAACAATGGTTTCAAACTACAAAAAAGGAAGTGACAGTGTTGTGAGTACAGTATCAGTTAATACAAATTTAAAAGGGAAAGATTTGCTTACACTAAAAGATGTATCACAAGAAGAGATAATGTTTCTTCTTGAAAACGCCATTGATTTAAAGAACAAGCATAAAAATGGTGAAACGGTTACAACGCTAAAAGGTAAAACGCTTGGTATGATTTTTGAAAAATCATCGACACGAACAAGAGTCTCGTTTGAAGCTGGGATGCTGCAATTGGGTGGAAACGCATTGTTTTTAAGCAGTCAAGACTTACAATTAGGACGTGGAGAAACAGTTGCTGATACTGCACGTGTACTGTCAGAGTTTATTGATGCCATCATGATTCGTACGTTTGAACATTCAAAAATTGAAGAGTTGGCAGAATATGCTTCGATTCCAGTTATTAATGGGTTAACAGATGATTATCACCCTTGCCAAGCACTAGCTGATTTATTAACGATATATGAACATAAGCAATCCTTTCATGATTTGAAAGTTGCCTATGTGGGAGATGGAAATAATGTCGCTCATTCATTAATGATTGCTTGTGCAAAAATGGGAATCAATTTTGCTATTGGTTGTCCAGAAGGCTACACGCCAAAATCATTTGTAACGGAATATGCACAACAAGTGGCTGCAGAAACAGGTGCAGCGATTACAATTACAAAAGATCCGGTTCAAGCAGTTCAAAATGCAGATGCCATTTATGCAGATGTCTGGACGAGTATGGGGCAAGAAGAGGAAACAAAAAAACGTCTAAAAGTATTTGCTCCATATCAAGTGAATGATGAGTTAGTAAAGCATGCAAAATCGGATTACTTGTTTTTGCATTGTTTACCAGCTCATCGTGAAGAAGAAGTGACGGCAAGTATTATTGATGGATCTCATTCTGTTGTGTTTCAACAGGCGGGGAATCGTATGCATGTGCAAAAAGCCCTCTTGCAAGCTATTTTAGGATAAAGTGAAACTTTAATCAGTGGAGACTTCATTCTCTGCACATAGTTAGTGTCTGTAAAAAAAGGATTAAAGATGCGTATATAAAAAGCTCTTAATTTTAAATTAAGAGTTTTTTGTGTTTAGTACGTTTTCGGTGAGGGTATAACATAAACATATTTACAGAATGAAAGGTGATAAAAATGAAAGTACTAGTAGTAGGAGCAAATGGAATAACAGGAAAAGAGATCGTCTCTCTTCTTATAAACAGCCAAGATCACAAAGCATTTGCAATGATTCGAGATGAAAAACAAGCAAGTACATTTACAAATCAAGGGGCAGAAGTTGTAATTGGTGATTTAGAACAAGATGTGTCAAAAGCTGTAGAAGGCATGGATGCTATTATCTTTGCAGCAGGATCAGGCTCAAAAACCGGTGATGACAAAACGATTGCAATTGATCAAAATGGAGCTAAAAACATTATTGATGCAGCTAAAGAGCAAGGTGGAAAACGTTTTATTATGTTAAGTTCAATGGGAACGGATGCTCCGGAACAAGGTCCTGAAGGGTTACAGCTGTATCTGCGCGCAAAAGCAGTCGCTGATGAGTACTTAAAACAATCAACTTTACAATATACAATTGTTCGTCCAGGTGTTTTGTCAAATGATCAAGCAACAGGAAAAATTGATGTGAATAACGATATTGAAGATAGATCAAAAGCTATTTCACGCGCTGATGTCGCTAAAGTGCTTGTTGAGTGTCTAAATCAAGAAGCAACGATTGGAAAAACGTTCGAAATATTAGCCGGACGCACGGAGATTGAACAAGCATTAAAATTTACACACTAAAAAACGAGCGGCATACCGCTCGTTTTTTAGTTAAAGAAACAGGATAACCAATGTACCTACAATGAAACAGTAAACAGCGAAATACTTCAAATTTCCACGCGCCATAATTCCCATAAACCACTTCAGTGAGAAATAAGAAGCGATTAATGATCCTAAAAATGCGAGTGCATAAGGAAACATAAGCTGTGAAAATTGTGGGTCATGTATAATGTCGTTAATCCCTAAAAGTGTGACACCAACGCTAACAGGAATGTAAAGTAAAAATGAAAAGCGTAAAGCTGTTTCTTGCTGCGTTCCGCGTAACATAGCAGCGACAATTGTCGCACCAGAGCGGCTAATGCCAGGAATTAATGCGACTGCCTGGGCAAATCCAATGATTAAAGCATCCTTCATCGATAGAGCAGCATCATTTTTGCGGCCGCGGAGATTTCGAATCATCCAAAGTGCAATACCAGTCGCAATTAATGCAAAGCCAAGAACTTTTAAATCTTTCAGCTGATTTTCAATCACATCTCCAAATAAGACACCAATGACTCCAGCTGGAATTGTTGCAACGATTAAGTAAATAATAAATTTAAAATCAGCTTTCAACTCAGAATCTTTTGTTTGTAAAAAACGAAGTCCATTTACAATTAAGCGGACAATGTCTTCACGATAAATGACTAACACAGCAATTAATGATGCTGTATTAACTAAAATTTCAAAACTTAATCCTTCGATTTCTAATCCAAGCAAGTATTGGGCGAGCACGATATGTCCGCTTGATGAAATAGGAATAGGCTCAGTTACCCCTTGGAAAATTCCTAGAAATAAATATTTTAACATTAAATAAAGTTGTTCCATATAAGAGTCCTTTCTCCATCAACCTGTTCATGCTAAATGACAGGTAATAATGCATGGGCTTATTCATTTAATCACTCTAATCAGTATAAAAAAACTTGAAGCAACTGTGAAGTAAAAACCAAGTACCTCACAATTGGCATCATTATTTAATGGAAGTAGAAAACATCCCCATTATGAAAACAAATAGACTAGGGAATAGTATAGAGGAACATATTGATTTTAGCATTGAGGAGGCTGATAAGATGGGACAAAACCGTCATTTTACAGCAGGACAAAAAGCACCTAACAACGGAGTATATATAGAGATTGGTGAAACGGGAAGCAATGTAAATAATCCAAAGAAAGTGAAATTAAAAGCAGGTCAACGTTTTCCTGAAACATCTAATGATGATCGTCATTGGACCTATATTCGTAAACCATAATAAGCTTTTTCATTCAATTACTTTTTGTTTAAAGTAAATAAGATAGAGGTAAAGCCATCTATATGCAGATGGCTTTACTTGTTTCTTAAGATCAACGTATAATGAAGTTACTAAAGGTCAGTAATAGTCAAATTTTAATGAAGGAGCGGAAGGTTCTTATGGATATTAATAAAATGACTCAAAAGCTGCAGGAAGCTGTAATGGAAGCACAGTCTGAAGCAATTAGGCGTCATCATCAAGAAATTGACATCATGCATTTATTATATACACTCATTCATCAGCAAGATGGAATTGCACCTAGAATTTTAGAACATTTACATATTGAGCAAGAACGATTTGAGTACGATTTAACTCAACTGTTAAATAAGAAACCATCAGTCACAGGAACGGGGACAGAGGCTGGAAAAGTATATGTAACCAATAAAATGCAGCAACTATTTGTCAAAGCTCAAGAAGAAGCACAGCAATTACAAGATGATTATGTATCTATAGAGCATATTTTTTTAGCAATCGCAGAGGAATCAGAATCAACAGAGTATGGCAGGCTTTTCATCAAATACGGTCTCACTAAAAAAAAGCTGATGGATGTGTTGAAGCAAATTCGCGGGAATCAGCGCATTACTAGCCAAAACCCTGAAGTAACATACGAAGCGCTAGCTAAGTATGGCCGAGACTTAGTGGCGGAAGTACGTGAAGGGAAAATAGATCCTGTTATTGGAAGAGATAGTGAAATTCGTCGTGTAGTTCGAATTTTATCACGCAAAACAAAAAATAATCCTGTCCTAATCGGTGAGCCTGGTGTTGGTAAAACTGCGATTGTAGAAGGATTAGCACAACGAATTGTAAGAAGAGATGTGCCAGAAGGATTAAAAGACAAAACAATTTTTTCGCTTGATATGGGTGCTCTTGTAGCGGGTGCAAAGTTTCGTGGAGAGTTTGAGGAACGTCTAAAAGCTGTGCTACAAGAAGTTAAAAAAAGCAACGGGCAAATTTTGTTGTTTATTGATGAACTGCATACAATCGTAGGAGCAGGACGTACAGATGGAGCAATGGATGCTGGAAATCTGTTGAAGCCAATGCTTGCTCGTGGTGAATTGCATTGTATTGGAGCGACGACGTTAGATGAGTATCGTCAATATATTGAAAAAGACCCGGCATTAGAAAGACGATTTCAACAAGTGATGGTAGAGGAACCAACTGTTGAAGACACAATCTCTATCTTGCGCGGTTTAAAAGAACGTTTTGAAATTCATCATGGCGTGAACATTCATGACCGAGCAATCGTATCAGCAGCAGTTATGTCAGACCGGTATATTTCAGATCGGTTTCTGCCTGATAAAGCAATTGATTTAATTGATGAAGCTTGTGCCACAATTCGTACCGAAATTGATTCGATGCCTGCTGAACTTGATGAAGTCACAAGAAGAGTGATGCAGCTTCAGATTGAAGAAGCCGCGTTAAGCAAAGAAACGGACCAGGCAAGTGTAGAACGATTGGAAGCTATTCGAAAAGAAGTGTCTGATCTGATGGAAAAAGCAGATGTAATGAAGCTGCAATGGGAACAAGAGAAGCAGTCGATTCAGTCGGTGCAAGATGTACGTGAAAAGCTTGAAAAAGCGAAACGAGACTTAGAAGAAGCAGAAAATCAATATGATTTAAATAAAGCAGCCGAATTAAGGCATGGTCATATCCCTGCTTTAGAAAAAGAACTGAAACAACTTGAAAACTATGCCGCACAAAAGAAAGAGAATCGTCTTTTAAGAGAAGAAGTAACGGAAGAAGAAATTGCTGAAATTGTTGGACGTTGGACTGGGATTTCTGTTTCAAAACTTGTAGAAGGAGAAAGAGAGAAACTACTAAAGCTTGAGTCCATTTTAAAAGAGCGTGTGATTGGACAGGATGAAGCTGTTTCACTTGTAACGGATGCTGTAATTCGAGCACGAGCAGGTATTAAAGATCCAAATCGCCCAATTGGTTCTTTCATCTTTCTTGGGCCAACCGGTGTAGGGAAAACGGAATTGGCTAAAACATTAGCTGAGTCCTTATTTGATAGTGAAGAACAAATAATTCGAATCGATATGTCCGAATATATGGAAAAGCATGCAGTTTCACGTCTGATTGGTGCCCCTCCAGGGTATGTAGGGTATGAAGAAGGAGGGCAATTAACGGAAGCCGTTCGTAGAAAGCCCTATTCAGTTTTGTTACTGGACGAAATTGAGAAAGCTCACCCAGAAGTATTTAATGTGTTGTTACAGATGCTAGACGATGGTCATGTAACAGATTCGAAAGGCAAAACTGTTGATTTTAAAAACACGATTATTATTATGACATCTAATATTGGTTCTCATTATTTATTAGAAGGTCTGACAGAAGCTGGCGAGATTAAAGAAGAAGCTCGTCATCATGTATTTAACCAACTTCGTCAACATTTTCGACCAGAGTTTCTAAATCGTATAGATGATACAATTCTGTTCAAGCCACTATCCACGCACGAAGTTAAAGGAATTATTGATAAATTGCTTTCTCAATTAGAATCAAGACTAGCAGATCGTCATATCTCTCTTTCATTAACGGATGAAGCAAAAGACTACATTGCGACAGCTGGATTTGATCCAGTGTATGGAGCGAGACCGTTGAAAAGATTTATTCAAAAGCATATTGAGACAAAATTAGCAAAAGAACTAATTGCTGGCCATATTGGAGACTACAGTAATGTGAAAGTAGACTTGTCTAATAATGAATTCACGATATCTATGTAAAGAAAAGACCATTTCGAGAAATGGTCTTTTTGTGCTCACTATTTTTATCATGTCATGTAGTTTTACTCAGGTAGAATAAAGTGTTCATTAATTGAAGCACTCTTTTTTCGATATTGGCCCGGCGTCATAGTGGTTGTTTTACGAAATACTTTTGTCAGGTAATTAGCATTGGCATAGCCAACATTTTCGGCGATTTCTTCAATTGAATATCTTGTTTGATTTAACAGGTCTGCAGCTTTTTCGATACGCAGCTTCGTTAAATACTGAATGGGTGTAAGCCTGGTTGTTTGTTTGAATAGCCGACTGAAATGATAACGTGATAAATTTGCCGATTCTGCCATTTCATCAGGTCCTATTTCTTTATGATAATAATTTCGAGCGAACAAAATAGAACGAATAATGCTTTCCGGCCAATCGTCAGTGAACGCATCCATGCTTTTTACATATTGATATAATTCCATCACAAAACCGTAGGATAAACTAGAAGCATGGAAGGGATCCATTATGCTCTTTTCACTGGCACATTTATAAATCTGAGTTAACAATTGAATGGGTGATGATTCAGGATGGAAGCGGATAATCGGCTGAAAGGCTGATTGAATATAGTTCCAACATTTATTCACTTCATCTCCGGAAAGCGTCAGAAAGATAAATTCCCAGTTTTCACTTTCTTTTGGGAAATAATAGTAGTAATCATCAAGCTTATTGATCAAAAATGCTTTGCCTGCATCTACTTTATATTCTTTACCACCAATAGTAAGCGTTCCATAACCTGAAACCGTATATTTAAAAAGATATTTACCAGTATCTTTACGCAAATTATTATTCCAATTATCTAAAGAAGAGTATGCTTTATCCCAGCCTACAGAACATAGCTGAGCGACATTGGTTGTTCGAGACTCTAAGAAGCGATAGGAATAAGTTGCATACTCTTTCAAATGAAACTGTGTTAGCAAATTTTCACCTTCTTTTTTGAATGAAATAGATGTTAGTTACACTTTAACGTAATCGCTTTCATTTTTCTATAGTTATTTAAAAATATTTTGCTGCTGCTGTGGTTTATGACTAGCCGCAGCAACAGAAAATTATCTGAAAAAAGTGTAATATACGTGAAAATGTTTTTATGTTTTAGAAGGGGATCTTTGAAGGAATCAGCAAGAAATTACCGATTATAAGGGGATATTTATCAGTAGGTAACAGGGGAAAAGTGTGAGCAAGCACGGGCAGACTTATGAAATGGCATAAGGGTTTTTAAAGAATTCATAAAAAAGTGTTAGCACCTTATTTGTGCTAACACTTTTTTTAATGATGGTCATGTACAGGTTCATTAGGAATGCCTGCTTCTCCTAAAATCATGACAAGCACTGCAAATACAACGCTAAGAATGGAAGCGGTTGCGAAAGTATAAGGTACACTAGACATTGAAGAGATTACGTACATAGCCATATTAACTAATACGAAGCTCCAAAAAAAGGTCATTATGAAACGCATGGTACTCACCTCGTTTACATTACAGTTTGATTTTATTCTATCATAGGAAGGACAAAGAGGAAATTGAATTTTTTATGAATATCTAGCGACATGAATGTAGCGTTGAAATAAAAATGCGTATAAATCATGGATTTTATACTCGAACTGAGACATGTAAAGTAAAAGCTTTAATCAGTGAAGGTTTTGTCTCTGGTTGAGGTGTATCTTACTTTGTGAAAAGGTGCGAAAAGAAAGATAAGAAATAGGCGTTGTGCTCGGTCATTTTTAACTCCTCTTTCATAAAGTATATGGAAGGAAGCTAGCTTTTTATATGGAGGAACAATCATGATGCATCGACGTTTTTTTAGCTTAGATACTCAATGGAATGTTGTACACGTACCAGAAAGACCGAACGGTTTCGGTGTGTTAGTGCTTGGTGATAAAGATCATTTTGTTGAAAGTTCGACAAGTCTTTGGATTCAGCATGGTGGCCGTGCTCAATTGCTGCAGTATTTGCAAGAAGAAGGTTATACGGTTTTTTACTCAAATTTATATGGTCGTCACTGGGGATGTCCGAAAGCAAATCGACTGGCGAAACAACTCTATCATCTTACAATGAAGCAAGAAATTTTAAATAAACGAATTCACATTTTAGCAGAAGGAATGGGTGCACTACTTGCGATACAATTAATGGAAGGCGGAGAATCCTTTATTCGTTCAGTAGCATTGTTAAATCCGTGTATCGATTTGCATACGCATGTAGAACATGAAAAAAATCATAAATTTTTCTACAAACAATTTATGAGAGATATGACGCAAGCCTATGAGATTGATCGAAAGCAAGTTCGAAATATTATTTCAAACTATCTTAAAATTGAACAACTGAAAGCAACATTACCTGTAAAAATTTGGACATCAGCCAATGAAGCCACACATTACCCTCTTCTTCATAGTAAGCGATATGAACAACACCGCGAACAGCTGCAGTCTCCTATTTCCCTTTCTCTTTATTTGATGGAGAAGCGATATTTATTTGAACGTTCGCTCTCACAATTTTATAAACAGCATGAAAAAGTGTTATAAGGAGAGCTCCTATGATTATACATATCTTAGGAGCTTTTTTAAATTTAACGAACAATTAATCAAAGGAAAAAAGAGACTAATTAGAATTAGTTAGAATGCTGGTTGCTTCATCAAAAGCATTCAAATTTAAAAGTGGAGGCGAATAAATGGGAAATATTGTGGTAATAGGAGCCAATCGGTTTGTGGGTTTTCGAATATGCACAGCTTTCTTAGAAAATGGTGAGGAAGTTAGCGGATATACCCATCCAGCTCATGAATCAGAGAAATCCCTTCAGGATGAAATGAAGTTTCTTTTAGGAAGAAATGCGAACTTTAAGACCGAAGAGGTAGGTAACTCGTTAGCAGCTATTACACATGATACAGATATCGTTTATTTTGCGTATTTTGACGGTGGGGATTTTTATCATTCAGATTTTTTGCGAAATGAAATGAATCATGCTCAACAGTTTTTGCGTGATACATTGGTTAAATGTACTCAAACCGATACAAAATTTGTTTTAATTTCTACTATGCGTGTATTTGGAAAACATCAAGAAATGATTGATGAACATACCTTACCTGAACCAGATAATAGTGAAGGGCGGCTGCTCTTTCATTTTGAGCAAATTGTTTTAAAGTATAAACAAAGTGGGTTGCAGTGTATGATTGTACGCATCCCTAATGTATATGGTCCTTGGCAGCCGCTTTCAATGTGTTATTCACAAGCAATTATTAAAAGAGAGACACCAACGATTAGAGAAGGAACAGATTGCATTGCATATATTGAAGATATTGTTCAATCATTAGTTCATTGCAAAGATGTTGCAACACCCTATGAACTTATTCATCTTTTCGATGATCAAATAAGTGAATGGAATGAAGGAGCAAAGATACTTCATATTCAAACGATTGATGATACGAATAGAGAAGATAAGTATCAAGTAAGTGAAAAAGGAAAACAACTTCTTCACTATCGCTCAAGCACTCCGCTAAAAGAAGGCATCTTTGCACAGAAAAAACATATGAGAATGTTATTTTTACCTTTTTAACAGTCCAGAAGTTGTGCTTTGGTGTAAAAATAGCTAATATAAAGGAATGAATGATTAGTTAATAGACCAATCTTTCTTGGCAGTTCGTTAACCTGCTAAAAAAGGTGGCTCAGAACAATTTAATATAAGAAGATGACTAATCTAAGCCTAATCAGATAAAGGAGACGAGCAAATGGAACAACAAAATATGCAGTTTATGCAAATCGCAATGAAATACTTGCCGGAGGCAAAAGAAATTTTAGATCAAACCGGTGTAGAACTCTCGATGGAGCATATTCAACCTGTCTTGGCTTTACTTACTAAAGTAATGAACGATGCCTATGAGCTTGGAAGACAGGATGCATTAGCACAGGAAGAAAATAATTAAAAATAACAGCTCAGAAAATCTGAGCTGTTATTTTTTGTCGATAAATAAGTCAAGTAATGGAGCTAATTGAATTAAAATAGGAGCAAGCTGTTCAATTGAGCCAATGATTTCATCCATTTGATTAAGTAGGAAGCTTAAATCAGTTGTATCTTTCATTTCTTGTTGCTGATTTCCAAACATAAGGTTGGAGAAAAAATCCGATGACTGTTCTCTAGCCATTGCGTTCATTCCTTCCTTTCATACTAAAGTGTTGTTGTATAATTACTATATGTTGAAGCAAGAAATACGGGTGGGACAAACACCTATATAGACAAAAAATAAAAAATGAAGTAAAATTAGTACCAACTCATAATAATTGATTATAATTTATGAATGAAATGACGGATCTAGGTTTTATTTTTTAGTAAAATAAAATATAGGCCTTTTATTAAAGGAGTGAATTGTATGAACGCTGGTGTTTTAGGAATTGGACGTTATATACCAGAAAAAATTGTAACAAATTTTGATCTTGAAAAAATAATGGATACATCTGATGAATGGATTCGTACAAGAACAGGAATTGAACAGCGACGAATTGCAGCAGATCATGAAGATACTTCTGATTTAGCGTATCATGCTGCGGTTAATGCATTAGATAATGCTGGTATCGCGGCAGAAGAAATTGATATGATTATTGTAGCGACTGTTACACCAGATCAGCCGTTTCCTACTGTATCATGTATGCTTCAAGAAAGATTAGGTGCAAAAAAAGCATCTGCTTTTGATGTGAGTGCAGCATGCGCAGGTTTTATGTACGGAATGATTACTGCCAAGCAATTCATTGAAACAAAGGCTTATAAACATATATTAGTTGTCGGCGTTGAAAAACTTTCTAAAGTTACGGACTGGAAAGACCGAAACACAGCTGTGTTATTTGGTGACGGTGCCGGTGCCGTTGTAATGGGACCTGTTTCAGAAGGTCGTGGTATTTTATCATTTGAACTAGGGTCAGATGGTACAGGCGGCAAATACTTATATCAAAATGAACATGATCATATCGTGATGAACGGACGAGAAGTATTCAAATTTGCTGTTCGTCAAATGGGTGAATCAGCGGTCAATGTGCTTGACAAAGCCGGATTATCAAAGGAAGATGTTGATTTTCTAATTCCGCATCAGGCAAATATTCGAATTATGGAAGCGGCAAGACAGCGCTTAGATTTACCAGAAGAAAAAATGTCAAAAACAATCCAATACTATGGAAATACATCAGCTGCATCTATTCCTTTATCGATTGTACATGAAATTGAACAGGGAAAAATTAAAGATGATGATTTACTTGTTATGGTTGGATTTGGTGGCGGCTTAACATGGGGCGCTATTGCGATTAGATGGGGCAAATAATTATAGAAAAGTCATTAAAGGAGATGAGTACGAAATGAATAAAAAACGCGTTGTGGTAACAGGTCTTGGAGCTGTTACACCACTTGGAAATGATGTAGAAACTTCTTGGAAAAGTGCGATTGCAGGTGTATCGGGGATTAGAACGTTAACACGATTAAATCCAGAGGAATTTCCAGCGAAAGTAGCTGCTGAAGTAAAAGATTTTAATATAGAAGAGTTTGTAGATAAAAAAGAGGCACGTAAAATGGATCGCTTTACACAGTATGCAATGGCAGCTGCAATGATGGCGGTTAAAGATGCAAATTTAACGATCACAGATGAAATGGCACCAAATGTTGGAGTATGGATTGGCTCAGGAATCGGCGGTATGGAAACATTTGAAAATCAATTCGAAACGCTGCTAACAAAAGGTCAACGTCGTGTTAGTCCGTTTTTCATTCCAATGATGATTCCAGATATGGCTGCAGGTCAAGTATCAATTGCATTAGGCGCTAAAGGCGTTAATTCTTGTACGGTAACAGCTTGTGCAACTGGTACAAACTCAATTGGAGATGCGTTTAAAGTAATCCAGCGTGGGGATGCAGATATCATGATAACAGGCGGAACAGAAGCCCCAATTACGAAACTTTCAATTGCTGGATTTTGTGCAAATAAAGCATTATCAACCAATCCAGATCCTGAAAAAGCAAGTCGTCCATTTGATCAAGACCGCGATGGCTTTGTCATGGGCGAGGGGGCAGGAATCATCGTCCTTGAAGAACTTGAACATGCTTTAGCCCGTGGCGCACGCATTTACGCAGAGATTGTGGGATACGGTTCAACAGGGGATGCTCATCACATTACAGCACCTGCTCCTGGTGGAGAAGGT
This sequence comes from Priestia megaterium, assembly GCA_008180335.1. Classification (GTDB taxonomy): domain Bacteria; phylum Bacillota; class Bacilli; order Bacillales; family Bacillaceae_H; genus Priestia; species Priestia megaterium_B. The sequence goes on along the minus strand of VTEF01000005.1, from coordinate 250,849 downwards.
GGCGTTCGTGCAATGCGTAAAGCAATTGCCGATGCTGATTTACAGCCTACGGATATTGATTATATTAATGCTCATGGTACGAGTACAGAATATAATGATAAATTTGAAACAATGGCCATTAAGGAAGTATTTGGAGATTATGCAAGAAACTTAGCTATTAGTTCAACAAAATCTATGACAGGTCATTTATTAGGAGCTGCTGGAGGAATTGAAGCCATTTTTAGTGTTAAAACAATTACAGATGGTGTGATTCCGCCAACAATTAATTACGTTACTCCAGACTCTGAGTGCGATTTAGATTATGTGCCGAATGAAGCGCGTAAACAAGAAGTAAAAGCAGTTTTAAGTAATTCACTTGGTTTTGGCGGCCACAACGCTACAATCATCTTTAAAAAATACGAAGCTTAATTTAAAAGCTAGGTCTTAGAACCTAGCTTTTTTTGTATTTAGAAGCCAAAATATTGAAAGCGGCATATGATGAAGCGACAGCAGTTTGAAAGTGAGGATGATAAAATGCCAATTGTCGCTACATTTAAGTGGACAGAAAAAGATGATGTCGTAAAAAAAATAGCCTCTTATTTCCCTGATTTGGAGAGAGAATCGTTTATTGATTTATTAATTCATTATGGAATGTGCCCTCCGTCTGGCATGTTTGCAAAAGAAATGGAAAATATGTTGAAAAGACAATCGCTTTGGAAAAAAGTAAAACAGAAATACGAACATTTAAAAGAAGCATGGAATGGGCCAGATGTACCAGTTCTCTTATTGCCTAGTAATCCTAAAAATCGAAAAATGCAACATGAATTTCATGGAAGAGCAGGGGTCGCTTTTACAGATAAAGTTTTTGTGTTTTTGACTGAAAACACAGCGGATGATGAAGTTTTATCTGTTTTAACGCATGAATACCATCATGTGTGTCGTTTAAAAGCAAGCAGCAAAACAGATAAAGACATTACATTGCTTGATGCGATGATTATGGAAGGGTTAGCGGAGCATGCAGTAAAAGAATATTGCGGAGAGCAATATATGGCACCATGGACTGCTTATTATACAAAAGATGAAGCGTTAAAGCTATGGAATAGATATTTAAAGCCTTACACGGATATTAACTCAACACAGCGAAAATATAATGATCTTTTATATGGACAAAAATGGTATCCACCGATGCTTGGATACAATGTAGGCTACCACCTCGTAGCATCTTGTATCCACCACTTATCCCCTTCAACAAAATCAACAAAAAAACTGCTTCGTATGAACTCCGATACTATACTACAAAAATCTAAATTTTTATTGTAGCTGTTTTTGTTAGGTTAATAGGTATATTGTAACAGGTAATTTAACCCTATTATTCTTAAAAATGTAAGGTGATTATGCGTTAAAGTGATAAAGAAAGATATAAAACAGAAGATATTAAATATAATTAATTTTCAAAATATATTGATTTTGTAAAGATATTGTAATATTATCTTATTCAAATATAACAATTTTCTGGAAATAAGAGGTGTGCGATAAATATGAAAGGAAAAACAATAAACGAAACACCCCTATTAGAAATAAAAAATCTAGAAACTGCTTTTTTAATCAATGGATCTTGGCACAATGCAGTTGATGATGTCTCGTTTCGTGTCGGGCGAAAAAAGATTGTCGGTATTGTTGGTGAATCAGGCTGCGGGAAAAGTGTTTTGTCGCTATCGGTAATTGGTTTGCTTCCTAAAATTAACAGTAAAATTGCTGGCGGGCAAGTATTATTCAATGGTGTAGACTTAACAAACTTACCAGATAACGAAATGAATAATGTTCGCGGAAAAGATATCTCCATGATTTTTCAAGAGCCTATGACATCATTAAATCCTGTCTTAACAATCGGATATCAACTTCAAGAAGTATTATTTAACCACTCAACTATTTCCAAAAAAGAAGCCCGTCAAAGCAGTATTAAACTGTTAAAAAGTGTAGGAATTGCGAGAGCCGAAAAGCTGATTGATGAATATCCGCATCAATTATCAGGTGGAATGAGGCAGCGCGTTATGATTGCGATAGCGATTGCTTGTCAGCCTAAATTATTAATTGCTGATGAACCAACAACCGCATTAGATGTAACAGTACAAGCTCAAATTCTTGAATTATTAAAAGAAATTCAAGAAATGAATGACATGTCAATCATTATGATTACTCATGACCTAGGTATAGTAGCTGAAATGTGTGATGAAGTAATTGTAATGTATGGAGGAAAAGTAGTTGAACACACGGATGTTGATACGCTTTTTTACAATCCAAAGCATCCTTACACAAAAGCATTATTACAATCGATTCCGCGAATGCAAGAAGAAACAGAAATATTGAATACGATAAAAGGAATTGTGCCTTCTTTAATCAATATGCCGCGAACAGGTTGTCGGTTTGCTGACCGATGTTCAAGCGTCATGAAAGACTGCCAAATGATTGTACCTCGTTTAGCAGCAGATGAACAAGGACATCAAGTCGCATGTTTATTGTATGAAAATAGCTATCCTTCAGAAGGAGTGAAAACAAGCTGATGAGTCAAGCAGCAAAGGAAAAAGATATCTTGCTTGAAGTGCAGAACTTAAAAACGTACTATCCTATTCGAGGTGGGTTTTTACGCAAAAAAATTGGGGATGTAAAAGCCGTTGATGGTATTTCATTTTCAATACGAAAAGGTGAAACCTTAGGACTTGTTGGGGAGTCAGGTTGCGGGAAATCAACAGCAGGACGCACCATTTTGCGATTATTAAATCCGACCAGTGGAAAGATTATTTTTGACGGAAAAGATATTACGAGTGTAAAAGGAACGTCATTAAGAAAAATTAGACAAGATTTTCAGATGGTGTTCCAAGATCCCTATGCTTCCCTAAATCCTATGCAGATGGTTGGGGATGTAATCTCAGAACCAATTCGGAATTTTACCGGCAAGTCACTCAAACAATTAAAACCCGAAGTTATGGATCTACTCACGAAAGTAGGCTTACCCGAAGATGCTTACTATAAATATCCTCATGAATTTTCAGGTGGGCAGCGTCAACGCATTGGAATTGCACGTGCCCTAGCACTCCGCCCTAAGTTAATTATTGCCGATGAACCTGTATCAGCTTTAGACGTATCTGTCCAATCACAAGTACTTAATCTCCTTAAAGAATTGCAGCAGGAATTTGATCTAACCTTTTTATTTATTGCTCATGATTTAAGTGTTGTAAAACATATGAGTGATTGCATTGGTGTGATGTATTTAGGTGGCTTAGTAGAGATTGCTACTAAGAAAAGCTTATATGTTGAACCATTACATCCTTATACGCAAGCCCTTGTATCAGCTATTCCAGAGCCAGATCCCCGAAAGAAAAGACATCGCATTATTTTACAAGGTGATATGCCGAGCCCGATTGATCCACCAAAGGGGTGTGCATTTCATCCTCGTTGTATGCATGCCAAAGAGGAATGTAGTAAGGTTAAGCCTGTTTTAAAGGAGGTGAAGCCAGGGCATCAGGTAGCTTGTCATATATATAACTAAGAGCTACATAATTTTGAATGTTGTAGATTAATAGGGGGGAACACAATGAAGAGAAGATTCTTTTTATCGTTAATGTCTGTTTTGCTTGTGTTGTCATTCTTTTTAGCAGCATGTAGCAGTGGAAGCAGTTCATCGTCTTCAAATAATGAAAGTAGTGAAGCAAAAACAGATGGCTCAAAAACAGATAAGCCAAAAGAAGGAGGAACGGTTACATTTGCACTTGACACAGCACCTGAGGGAATTCTTGATTTTGGATTTTATGGCGGTGCACCAGATGCACGAATTTTAGAGTTTATTAGTGAAGGTGTTTATAAAACAGATAAAGAACTAAAATATGAGCCGAATTTGGCTACATGGGAAATTAGTGAAGATAAATTAACGTATACATTCAAATTTCAAGAAGGCGTTAAATGGCACAATGGTGAAGAACTAACAGTTGAAGACTGGAAATTTGCACTTGAAACATTAGCAAATAAAGATTATACAGGTCCTCGTTATGTGAATGTTGAGCATGTAAAAGGTGCAGCAGAGTATCATGATGGAAAAGCTGACTCCATTTCCGGTATTGAAGTAGTAGATCCATATACAGTGAAAGTAACATTTAAAGAAGTACGCGTGAATAATTTAGAAAACCTTTGGCCTTATCCGATGCCGAAGAAATATTATGAAGGTGTTGCAGTAAAAGATCTTCAAGAATCTAAACAAGTACGTCAAGAAGCAATCGGTGTTGGGCCGTTTAAAGTGAAGAAGGTAGTTCCAGGTGAGTATGTCGAATTAGAACGATTTGACGATTACTGGAAAGGCAAGCCTTATCTTGACGGAGTTGTTGTCAAAGTTATTGACCCATCAGTAGCAGCAGGTGCTTTGCAAAAGGGTGAAGTAGATTTAATGGAAATTCGTCCCACTGATTTAGAACAATTAAATAAACTAGATAACATTGAATTGTTAGAAGGCAAAGCAACTGCTTATTCTTATATTGGATTACGCTTTGGCCATCGTGATCAAGCAACGTTAAAAAATATTGCTGATTTTGATAAGTTTAAAGAGAAAAAACTGCGTCAAGCATTACTTTATGCTTTAGACCGTGAAGCGATGGTAAAAGCATTTATGAATAATAAAGCAATTGTAACAAATACTGTTGTTCCTTCTGTGTTCTGGATTGCCGCTGATGCGAAAGATTTAGTAGATTACAAATACAATCCTGAAAAAGCAAAATCATTATTAGCTGAAGCAGGATATAAAGATACAAACGGAGATGGATTTGTTGAAGATCCGCAAGGCAAAGAGTTTAAAATTTCATTTGGTCACTATGCAGGACCGGCAAACTTTGAAGGTCGTGCAAAAGCGATTATTCAAGGCTGGAATGACATTGGTATTAAAACGGAATTAGCAACAGGTTCACTGATTGAGTTCAATTTGTATAACGAAATGAAAGATAATGATGATAAAGTATTAGAAGCATTCTTCGGTGCTTGGGATACAGGAGCAGACCCTGACCAAACAGGGTTATGGGGTTCTCATGCAGAGTGGAACTACGGACGTTGGGTGAATGAAGAATCAGATGCGTTAATTAAAGAAGGATTAAGCGAAAAATCATTTGATGATGAGTACCGTAAGGACGTATATGTGAAATGGCAAAAATTATTTAATGAAGAATTGCCGGGCCTTCCGCTTTGGGAAAATCAAAATCTTTATGTTGTCAATAAACGCTTGAAAAATGTCACAATGGATCCAGGGACGGTCGTAATTGAACCTCATAAATGGTCTGTAACGGAATAATGATGAAGTAAATTTAATAAAAGGAGAGTCAACGATGCTTCAATACTCATTGCGACGTATACTAGGTATGATTCCGCTGTTGATTCTGATTTCCTTTGTAGTATTTTCCCTGGCAAAGATGATGCCAGGGGACCCTTTTGGGGGAGAAATTAATCCAAGTAATACAGATCCAAAATACATCGAAGAAATGCGTGATAAGCTTGGATATAATGACCCAATTCACGTTCAATATTGGCGCTGGATTACAGGGATTGCACAAGGAGATTTTGGGAAATCAACTACACATAAACTTCCTGCTGCTGATATTATCTTAGAGAGGATGCCGAACACACTCTTTTTAGCTCTTACAGCTTTATTAATTACATATGTATTCGCTTTTGTACTTGGAATGTACGCTGGAAAGAAACCATATACGTTAGGAGATCATTTAATTGCAGGATATAATTATTTTGCATTAGCTGTCCCTTCTTTTATTGCCGGGATTGTGGCGATTTATTTCTTTTCGTTTCAACTAGGATGGTTTCCATTTAGCGGTTCGGTTGAGGTGGGGTTAGAAAAAGGAACATTTGAATATTTTCAAAGCCGAATTCATCATGTTATTTTACCTGCTTTAGTATTAGGATTAATGTCAACGGCTCAGTATACACAGTTTTTACGTAATGACATTATTGAAAACAGCCGTAAAGACTTTGTTCGAACAGCAAGAGCAAAAGGAACAAAGGAATCAAAAATTTATAACATTCATATTTTACGCAACTCAATTATTCCGCTTATTACCTTTTTAGGATTTGATATTGTAACAATCATTAGTGGCTCAATCATTACTGAAACAATCTTTACGTATCCAGGTATTGGCATGTTATTTGTAGACTCTGTAATGACTCGTGACTACTCAGTGATGATGGCTTTGACAATGCTGTTTTCAGTGTTAACCTTAGTTGGAAATTTGGTAGCTGATATGCTATATGGTGTAGCAGATCCGCGTATTCGTTTAGAATAGGAGGATGGATATGGAAATCATAACAAAGAAAAACATTCAACAAGGACCTAATGTGAAATCCAAAAAAAGTCTTTCTCCATGGGCGATTGCGCGGAAAAAATTCTTCAAAAATAAACTCGCTATAATCAGTTTAGTCTTTATGATTATTATGACCTCACTCGCGGTCTTAGCGCCATATATTATTAAAGTTGATATCGCACGAATTGATTACATGGCGATGAATTTACCACCTTCTATTGAACATTGGTTTGGGACCGATACAAATGGCCGAGATGTATTTGCCCGAACAATTTACGGCGGCCGAACATCTCTGTTAATTGGTGTTGCTTGTACATTATTAGTCGTTTCGTTCGGTACGATAATTGGCTCGCTAGCAGGTTATTATGGCGGGGGTGTCGATCAGGTTTTAATGAGGTTTACAGATTTTGTATTGAACTTTCCATTAATTGTATTTGTTGTTGTCTTGAATACGATTTTCATTGGGGAAATTTCTGGTGTTTGGACACTGATTTTAGTTGTAAGTGCCTTAAGCTGGGGAAGTACAGCCCGTCTTGTTCGTAGTAAAATTTTAGCTGAAAAAGAGAATGAATATGTATTAGCTGCGGTATCTATCGGGTGCAGCCCATTGAAGATTATTGTGAAGCATTTAATGCCCAACGTATTCTCAACAGTTGTCGTTCAAGCAAGTTTATTAATGGCCATTATGATTGTCTTTGAATCTTCAATTAGCTTTATTGGATTTGGTGTACCAGCAGATACGCCTAGCTGGGGAAATATGTTAACAGAAGCAAGACAATCAGATGTATTGCAGAATAAAGTATGGATGTGGGTTCCCCCGGGTCTAGCAGTTACGTTTACAATTTTAGCCATTAATTTCATTGGGGAAGGGTTAAAGGATGCACTAAATCCAAAATCTTCTCGTTAAAAATCTATCACAAAAGCGTGATAGATTTTTTGTGTTTGTCAGCTTCTCTGACAAACACATGTATTATAGAAGAAACTCGAAAATTCATTGTAGCACAGTGAGGGTTTGTTAGTAGAACTCTTATTTTTTTCTGGCTGATTCATGATGAGAAACACAACTTTAAAATCATACGCATTTAGTGATTTTTATAAATTAGTCGAGGGTTATTTATTGTATTATTTGGTAAATTTACAAATGTATTGCTGGTATAACTGTCTGTTTTTTCTTTAGTGAAAAATGAAAAAATAACATCATCTGGAATAAATCTTCCTTTGTTTGCCTATACTGAGGGGTAACAAACAGTTAGTAAGTGAGGGGTAAATTATGCTATATCTTCATGATGTATGGGTAAATTGGTTTGAAGGCGAAGAAAACGGTTATAATGTGTGTCATTTCCATGAGTGGAGAAAAGATGATTGTGTGGAATTGCTTGACCAAGCACCATTATTAAAAGTAAACCCGCTTTTATTTCATTACATTGAAAATGATCTTTCCGAACTACCTCAACAATTACTACAAGATGTATACCAAAAAGCATACATTCGGAAAAATCATGAACGTACGCAAGTGGAGTATTGTTTTATCGTGACAGATGGTACAAATATTTTAGCAGTTGATACAATGGGTTACCAAATTCCAATTCGAAAAAGCCGTCTTATTCCACGTCAAGAGCAGCTCGTCTATGAAATGATTACAGATCAAGAAGACATGGACTACAAATTTGATGAAGATGAGTTGACAAAGAAAGAACATCATATTTTGTCTCCATCTCCTGAAACAATGAGAGGGTTGACACGTAAAGAACGTCAATTAAAACAGCTTTTATTTATGGCATTAGATCAGTTACATACAACGAAGAACACTGCACAAATTCGTTATTGGTATACAGAATGGAACCCAAATGAGTACGAAGAAATTCAAATTATGTCATTTCATGAGGTTTGGCATAAATTGTACGAAGAAACAAAAACAGGATGGTCTTCAAAGCATAAACAATTATGTGAGCATTTAATTAAAGGACAACCCTTTTTCGAGAAATTGTGGGAAATTGAACAAGAACCAAAAGTAAATTAAAAAACCGACTGCACACGCAGTCGGTTTTTTAACGTTTACGGCCAAGTCCTATCGCATTACGCATTTTACGAAGCATTTTGTTCGCAGTCCGATTTGCTTTTTCAGCGCCTTGATCTAAAATTTCATCAAGCTCAGGGGATTCAATTAATTCATAGTAGCGTTGTTGAATTGGAGCCAATGCGTCTACGACAACTTTTGCCGTGTCGCCTTTAAAATCTCCGTAACCTTTTCCAGCATACATTTCTTCAATTTCTTGGATCGATTTGTTTTCAAGAATTGAATAAATGCTCATAAGATTTGAGATTCCCGGTTTGTTTTCTTTATCAAAACGAACGATACCTTCAGAGTCAGTTACAGCACTTTTAATTTTTTTCTCAATCGTTTTTGGATCATCTAAGAGGGTAATAAATGCTTTTTGATTTGGATCTGATTTGCTCATTTTTTTGGTTGGATCTTGAAGAGACATCACACGTGCTCCAACTTTCGGAATACGTACTTCAGGAATGGTAAAGATGTCATTGTATTTTTTATTAAATCGTTCAGCAAGATCACGAGTTAATTCTAAATGCTGTTTTTGGTCTTCACCAACAGGTACCAAATCCGTATTGTATAATAAAATATCCGCCGCCATTAATGGTGGATACGTAAGTAATCCAGCAGAGACTGCTTCTTTACCAGCAGATTTATCTTTAAATTGAGTCATTCGCTCAAGTTCACCAATGTAAGCTACACATTGAAGCATCCAGCCCGCTTCTGTATGTGCTGGTACCTCTGATTGAATGAACAGAGTCGATTTTGTCGGATCAATCCCAACTGCCACATAAAGTGCAGCTAAACTGCGAATATTTTTACGAAGAGCCAAACGATCTTGCGGGACCGTAATGGCATGCTGATCGACAATACAAAAATGGCAATTGTAGTCTTCTTGCAACTCCACAAATTGCTTCATGGCACCAATGTAATTCCCTAATGTAATGGTTCCGCTTGGTTGAATTCCTGAAAAAATAGTTTGCATAATATCTTCCTTTCGTTTATGAAAATCAAAAAGGCCTATTCATTCCTAGCAATTAGTGCTAGGGACGAATAGACCGCGTTGCCACCCTAATTAGATTACGCACAGCATAATCCATCTTCATTCATATAACGTTGAGAACAACGTTCAAGCTTTGCACTTGAAAGCTCCAAAGTCCATTCCATAGAGTTCATTGTTTGTTCCCACCGACCACAAACTCTCTAAAAATGATCGCTCTATGTACTATTCTTTATCATTGCTTTAGCGTATAAAATTTTCAGTTTACTGTCTATTATAACGCGAATATATGTGAATTTAAACCTGTATTAAGTAAAAAAAGATTTGCAAATAGATTTTTTTATGCTATATTCTTTTTAACTTTATTGCAATACCTATACTACAAAAAAGATTTTAGATGTCAGACAAGTAGTCAGAATCTTTATAAAATAGGCTTTTTTCAGGTATGGTCGAAAAATTTGAACAGATAATAGTATTGCAATAAATTTTTAAACTATTTATAATAGGCGTAACAAACATATTTTTTACAAAGATGTTACAATATCTTAATTTTTCAGAAAAAACAAAATAGGAAGTGTTTTGCTACAATACGCAGTTTGGCAACAACAATGATCTTCTACATATAAAACGCATACATTTACAAGAGATTTAGGTGTACACGATTTATAAGATTACTAGAGTAGAAGAATTATTCGCTAATAGTTCTTCAGTATTTTGCTGTGTGGAAATAACTGACTATTTTGTATTGAAAGATGATTGCAAAAAGTATGTTTGTGAGTCAAACAATTTTAATAGGGGGTAACATTCAATGAAGAAAAGATTGTCTATTCTTTTTAGCTTACTACTCGTAATGAGTCTTTTCTTAGCTGCATGTGGATTCGATAAAGAATCAAGCAGCGGCGGAGAAGGCGGTAATGGCGATGGTAAAAAAGAACAAGCACTTCGTGTAAATATTAAGACTGAACCGTTTTCTCTAAACCCAGGTTTAGCAAACGATTCAACATCATCAAACGTATTACTGCAAACGTTTGAAGGATTAACTCGTATTAATAAAGATGGCAAGCCAGAGAATGCTATGGCTGAAGATGTAAAAATTAGTGAAGATAAAACTCAATACACGTTCACAATTCGTGAAGATGCAAAATGGTCAAATGGCGATCCTGTTACTGCAAAGGATTTTGAATATGCTTGGAAATGGGCGTTAGATCCGAAAAATGAGTCTCAATACGCTTATCAGCTGTATTATGTGAAAAATGCACAAGCAGCAAATGAAGGAAAAGGTTCCATTGATGATGTTGCTGTTAAAGCAAAAGATGATAAAACACTTGAAGTAACATTAGAAAGCCCAACGCCATATTTCTTAGAGTTAACTGCTTTCTATACGTACTTCCCAGTAAATACAAAAATTGCTGAAACAACTAAAAAATGGTACACAAATGCTGGCGACAACTATACATCAAACGGACCATTCAAAATGGTAGAGTGGAAACATAACGACAAAATCGTTTTAGAACCAAATGAAAACTATTGGGATAAAGATGCCGTTAAGCTGAAAAAAGTTGAAATGTACATGATCAATGACAATAACACTGAGCTTTCAATGTTCAAAAACGGTGAGCTAGACTGGGCTGGTATGCCAACGGGGCAATTGCCTGCAGATGCGCTTCCTGAGTTAGAAAAAGATGGTTCTTTAAATATTCAAGAAATTGCTGGTACGTACTGGTACAAGTTTAATACAGAACAAAAACCATTAGATAACGTTAATATCCGTAAAGCATTAGCATACGCGATAGATCGTAAAGGTATTACAGAACAAATCACAAAAGACGGCTCAGTTCCTGCAATGGCAGCTGTTCCACCAACAATGTTTGAAGAGAATACAAAAGGCTACTTCAAAGATAACGATGTTGAAAAAGCAAAAGAACATTTACAAAAAGGCCTTGAAGAAATGGGCTTAAAAGATGTTTCTGAATTACCGGCTATTAAAGTATCATACAACACAGATGAAAAACATGCGAAAATCGCACAAGCAATCCAAGATATGTGGAAGAAAAACCTTGGTATTGATGTAGAATTAGACAATGCTGAATGGGCAGTTTATATTGAAAAACTACACCAAGGAGATTACCAAGTTGGTCGTATGGGCTGGTTAGGTGACTTTAACGATCCAATCAACTTCCTAGAGCTGTTCCGTGACAAAGAAGGCGGAAACAACGATACAAACTGGGAAAACCCAGAATATAAAAAGCTTTTAATTGACTCTCAAAAAGAAACAGATCCTGAAAAACGTCTTCAAATGCTAAAACAAGCTGAAGAAATCTTTATGGACGAAATGCCAGTTGCACCGATTTATTTCTATACGAATGCATGGGTGCAAAATGAAGATTTAAAAGGTGTTGTAATGTCTGGCCTTGGTGATATTCAAATTAAATGGGCGCATTTCCAGTAAACTGAATAATCATATTTATCAAAAGAGTATATGGGGCTTGTCTCCATATACTTTTCTTTCCCATGCGCAAAAATTGTAAAATTTTGGAGGTGTTGAATAGTGCTTAAATATATAGGCAAACGATTGCTGTATATGTTTCTATCACTTTTTCTAATTGTCACAGCAACGTTTTTCTTAATGAGAGCAGTACCCGGTGGACCTTTTACATCTGAAAAACAACTTCCGCCTGAAATTGAGAAAAACTTAAATGCGTATTACGGTTTAGATCAACCTTGGTATAACCAATACTTTGATTACTTAACATCGATTTTACAGTGGGATTTCGGTCCTTCCTTCAAGTATAAGGGTCAGACTGTAAATGATTTAATTAACGGCGGATTCCCGGTTTCATTTATGCTGGGGATGGAAGCGATTCTTATTGCTCTTGCATTTGGTGTACTACTTGGAGTGGTCGCAGCATTAAAACATAACAAATGGCAAGATTACTCTGCAATGGTCATTGCCGTTTTAGGTATTTCAGTACCAAGTTTTATTATGGCTGCTGTTTTACAATATGTGCTTGCTATGAAACTAGGAATGTTCCCGGTAGCACGTTGGGAATCATGGGCACATACGGTTCTTCCGGCATTGGCACTTGCTTCAACACCAATGGCATTTATCGCTCGCTTAACTCGTTCAAGCATGCTTGAGGTGTTAAGTAATGACTATATTCGAACAGCAAAAGCAAAAGGATTAAGCAGACCTGTAATAACGGTGAAGCATGCCATGAGAAATGCCATGTTGCCAGTTGTATCTTACATGGGGCCGCTAACAGCAGGAATTTTAACTGGTAGTTTTGTAATTGAGAAAATCTTTGGTGTTCCTGGTTTAGGTTCACACTTTGTATTAAGTATTTCAAATCGTGACTATACAACAATCATGGGTGTAACAGTATTCTATAGTATTTTATTACTCGTATGTATTCTCCTTGTAGACATCGCATACGGCTTTATTGACCCAAGAATTAAGCTTACAGGCGCGAAGAAAGGAGAGTAACTATGCAACAGATGCCAAAAATTCCAAGAGAGATGTTTGAAACGGTAGGAGTGGATCATAGTAAAGCTGAAAGAATTGAAAAGCCAAGTCTTTCATTTTGGAAAGATGTATCAATTCGTTTTCGTAAAAATAAGCTAGCAATGTTCGGTGTGATTTTAATGGTTTTACTTGTTATTATGGCTACATTCGGTCCATTAATGACACCTCATGATTACCGAACAAACGATTTATTAAGTGCTAATCAGCCTCCTTCATCTGAGCATTGGTTTGGTACAGATGAACTAGGCCGAGATGTATTTGCCCGTACATGGGAAGGTGCTCGAATTTCCTTGTTCATCGGTTTAGCTGCAGCGCTAATCGATTTATTTATTGGGGTTGTGTGGGGAAGCATTTCAGGATATCGCGGTGGCCGTACTGATGAAACAATGATGCGTCTAGCCGATATCTTATACGGAGTTCCATATCTGTTACTTGTTATTATTTTAATGGTTATGTTAGGTCAAGGTTTAGGCACGATGATCCTTGCTATGACTATTACCGGGTGGATTAACATGGCGCGTATTGTACGTGGACAAGTATTGCAGCTGAAAAATCAAGAGTATGTAATGGCGGCTCAAACATTAGGCGCTGATACAAAACGAGTGTTATTTAAACATTTAATTCCGAATGCAACGGGTCCTATTTTAGTTACAATGACATTAACAATTCCATCAGCTATTTTTACTGAAGCATTTTTAAGTTACTTAGGTCTAGGTGTTCCAGCACCGCTTGCCAGCTGGGGAACAATGGCTTCTGAAGGATTACCAGCTTTAGAATATTACCCATGGCGCTTGTTCTTTCCGGCAACATTTATCTGCTTAACAATTTTAGCATTTAACGTAATTGGTGATGGGTTACGTGATGCATTAGATCCGAAACTACGTAAGTAAGGAAGTGAAAGATATGTCACGTTTGTTAGAAGTAAAAGATTTAGAAGTTTCATTCCAAACATACGGCGGCGAAGTTCAAGCTGTTCGCGGTGTTAACTTCCATTTAAACAAAGGTGAGACCCTGGCTATTGTTGGTGAATCTGGTTCAGGCAAAAGTGTCACGTCCCAGACAATTATGCGCTTAATTCCAATGCCACCAGGACAAATTAAAAACGGTGAAATTTTGTTTGATGGTATTGATCTTGCGAAAAAGACAGATAAAGAAATGGAACAAATTCGCGGCAAGGATATCGGAATGATCTTCCAAGATCCAATGACATCTTTAAACCCAACAATGAAAGTTGGCGCTCAAATTTCAGAAGTACTTATTAAACACTCTAAAATGTCAAAAGCGCAAGCAAAAGAGCGAGCGGTTGAATTACTAACATTAGTCGGTATTCCATTTCCAGAACAACGTGTGAATCAATATCCTCATGAATTTAGTGGCGGAATGAGGCAGCGTGTTGTAATTGCGATGGCTTTAGCATCGAATCCTAAATTATTGATTGCCGATGAGCCAACAACAGCTCTGGATGTAACCATTCAAGCACAAATTTTAGAATTAATGAAAGAGATTCAGCAAAAAATGGATACTTCTATCATTTTTATTACACATGACCTTGGCGTTGTCGCAAATGTAGCAGATCGTGTAGCGGTTATGTACGCAGGTCAAATTGTTGAAATGGGAACCACAGATGAAGTTTTTTACAATCCGCAGCACCCATATACATGGGGATTATTAGCTTCCATGCCTAGTCTTGAAAGTGATGAAAAAGAAGAGTTAGCAGCTATTCCAGGTACACCGCCGGATTTAACGAATCCGCCAAAAGGTGATGCATTTGCAGCTCGTAATCCATATGCCATGAAAATTGATTTTGAACAAGAACCACCGATGTTTAAAGTGTCAGAGACGCATTATGCAAAAACATGGTTGTTACATCCGGATGCACCAAAAGTCGAGCCGCCAGCTTCTGTTCAACGCCGTATGCGTCAAGTGAAAAATGCATATGAAAAACCTGTACTGGCATCAAAGGATGGTGAATGAAATGAATGAAAGATTACTTCAGATTAAAAATTTAAAACAGCATTTCCAAACAAGCAAAGGAACTATTAAAGCCGTTGATGGTCTGACATTCGACATCTTTAGAGGCGAAACATTAGGTCTAGTTGGAGAGTCTGGCTGCGGCAAGTCAACGACTGGTCGTACGATTATTCGTTTATACAATGCTACAGAAGGCGAAGTATTATTTAACGGTGAAAATGTACACGGCCGTAAATCAAAAGCTGAGCTTAAAAAGTTCAATCGGAAAATGCAAATGATTTTCCAAGATCCATATGCATCTCTTAATCCGCGTATGACAGTAGCAGATATTATTGCTGAAGGAATTGACATTCATGGCTTAGCAAAAGATAAGCGAGATCGTATGGAAAAGGTACATGAACTGCTTGAAACAGTTGGTTTAAATCGTGAACATGCAAATCGCTATCCACATGAATTCAGCGGCGGACAGCGTCAGCGTATTGGCATTGCTCGTGCATTAGCAGTAGAGCCTGATTTTATTATTGCGGATGAGCCGATTTCAGCGCTAGATGTATCGATTCAAGCACAAGTTGTTAACTTAATGAAGAAGCTGCAGCGTGAGCGCGGGTTAACATATTTGTTCATTGCCCATGATTTATCAATGGTGAAATATATCAGTGATCGTATTGGTGTAATGTATAGAGGGAAGATTGTGGAGCTTGCACCAAGTGAAGAATTGTATCGTAATCCACTACATCCCTATACAAAAGCGCTGCTGTCAGCAATTCCTCAGCCAGATCCAGACAGTGAGCGCCAGCGTCAACGTCAAGTATATGACCCAAGCATTCATAATTATAACGGCGAAGAGCCAGAACTCCGTGAAGCCTCACCAGGTCACTATGTGTCATGCTCACAAGCTGAATTTGCCCAGTATAAATCTTAATAAAAAACGATCTCATGAAGAGGTCGTTTTTTATTTGCTAATGATTAGTCAAGTCACTCTTACTGTCTGTGAAGGTTCGGGCGCTTAACGAACAATCAGTGGAGAATAGAGAACAACTTGCCGAATGGAAGGTACGCTTTGTTAAGTAGACGTCAGGTTATTTTCTAGGAACACGTAAATCAATGTTTTAAAAATAGCATCAACGCTTTAAAGTTATTATACAGTAACGTATTAAAAAATACTATTATAAATTTTCAGAAATTTAAGATTTTAACGTTGGTTTTCTAAGAGGAAAAAATAAAATATTTTATGAAACATATAGAAAACAAGCAACAACATAGAAAGAATTTCTGTGCTGTTGCTTGTCTTCTTATCAGTAAGAAAAACCATTTATAAATCTACTAGAATGTCACTGTCAGCACGGTCTTTGTCAAACGTTAGGACTTTATCAGCTGGTTGATAAGAGGCACCGTATATTTGTTTATCTTTATATGTGTGAATCATCTCATATGTTTTTTTCATTTTATCGAGGATACTTTTTTCCGTTTCTTCAGTAGGTGACCAATATAAAATTTCCATTTGGTTAATTTCGTTTGTTGCTAGAGAACGTCTTCTGTATCCGATGGATGTTGCATGTTTAAAATCGGCTCTTTTGTAAAAATACAAACGTTTTTCAGAATCTGAATCTTTATAATTAATGGGTTCAACTTCTAAAATAATCGGCTTTTGGTGAGATTTTAATTCATCAAGCAGTTTTCCTCCCAGACCTTGACCTCGAGCGTCCTTTGATACAAACAAGTAATCAATAAAAATAAAATCATCTGTTTCAACATACATCAACACATGATGAGGTCCTTCATTCTTATGATATATGTCACTGCGTTCGCGCAATAGTAATTCAATATGTTCTTTCGATTTCATTTCTTCAACGGGAAAGTATTGATTTAATTTTTCGTACCAGTTCATATTAGCCTCCTATACGTTAATAGTGTTTAGTGAAATGAACAAAGATATCTTTTAAAATGTACCCTGATTTTTTAAAAATAAACATAGGACAGCATAAAAGGACGCGATAAAATACAGCGCGTCCTTTCAGGTAACCTTTTTAATGGTTCATGTAAATTATTTTTCTTCAAGTGCAATTAGCTGTTTTTTCTTTTGTTTTTCCAATCTTCTTCTTTCAATTAAATAGTAGACGACTGGAATGAAAATAAGGGTAATTAAGGTGGCAAAGCTTAGTCCAAAGACAATGACAATTGCCATTGGTTGTTGTAACTCTGTTCCTTCACCAATTCCTAAAGTTAGGGGAATTAACCCGATAATGGTTGTTAATGTTGTCATTAAAATAGGACGTAAGCGAGTAGGTCCTGCAATTAAAATAGCTTCTTTTAATTCATACCCGTCTTTTCGTAATTGCTGTAAGTAATCAATTAGTACAATGGCGTTGTTTACAACAATTCCGGTTAGAATTAGAATGCCAATGAGAGATCCAACACCTAATGGTTGAACAGTCACTAGAAGGCCAATGACAATGCCGATGAAGGTGAGCGGCACTGAGAACATGATAATAAATGGATAGAGAAATGATTCAAATTGTCCAGCCATTACCATGTAAACAAGCACAATTGCAAGCGCTAGTGCAAGTGAAAGTTTATAAAATGCATCGTTCATTTGCTCGTTTTGACCGCCAAATACAATTTTGTATTGCTTATTTGGCAGTGAAATTTTTTGTTTCAACTCTTTTTCAATATCATTTGTTATACTGCCCAAGTCCCGGCCGATGATATCAGCAGTGACGCGAATTTCTCTTAAGCGATTCTCTCTTGTAATTTGAGAAGGACCTTGGCCTCGTGAAATATCTGCTACAGCTTTTAACGGGACAGTGGCACCAGTAGGAGATTTAATTAGTAAATTCTCAATGTCAGATGTTGAGGATATATAGCGCTTGTCTATCATAAGACGAACGTCCAATTCTTCGCCATCACGAGCTAGCTGACTTGCAACAACACCTTGAGTTGCTTCTGAGATGACACTTGAGATTTTGGCACTTCCAATTCCGTACTGTGAAGCTTTCTCCCGGTTGATTGAAATGACGACTTCAGGGTTTCCTGTATTGTAGCTTGATTCAGGCTCTCGAACACCATCGATTTGTGACAGAATGTCTATTGTCTGATCCGAAATCCGGGACAGCTCTTCCAAGTCTGGGCCTGTAATTTCAAGTGAAATAGGATCACCCGTAAAACCAGAATCACTTGCAGCAACAGAAGCATCGATATTTGGAATGTCTTTTAGCCGGTTCCGAATTTCTTCTGCTACTTCTTTATCTGACCGGTTTCGTTCACTAATCGGTTTTAATAAGATATTGTAAGACGCTTGGTTTGTATTAGACCCGGCACTTGCAGAAAAATTATTTGAACCCCCGACTGTGACTGAGGTTAAATCAATTTCTGGAATGTTTTTAATGACATCATTAATTTGCTGAGTTTTTTTATAGGTTGCATCCAAAGCTGTCCCTTCAGGCAATTTTACGGAAACTGAGACTGTGCTTTGGTCTTGTGCAGGTAAAAATTCAGTTCCGATAAATGGAATTCCGGCAAAAGATAATAAGAAAGCAACAATTACAACACTAATCGTTTTTTTAGGATGGCGCAGCGCTTTTGCAAGCATGGATTGATACAGGTTTCTAAAGCGGGAAAAGCGTTCGTCCTCACCATCGGTTTTCGCTTGTTCTCTTTTCGTTAATTTTAAAAATAAAGACGAAAATAATGGAACAATAATTAAGGCTGTAAACAGTGAAGCTAACAATGAAAAGCTAATCACTAAAGCAAGCGGTTTAAATAATTGTGCAGCCAAGCCGTCTACGAATACAATGGGTAAAAAAACGACGACTGTTGTTAGCGTAGAGGCTATGATTGCTGTTCCAACCTGATTAGTTCCTTTAATAGCTGCCTCCTTTTTAGCTAAACCTTGCTTACGCAATCTAAAAATATTTTCTAAAATAACGATAGCATTGTCCACCATCATCCCAATCCCAAGCGCCAATCCTCCAAGTGTTAGTAAGTTAAGTGTCTGGCCGCTGAAATACATAAAGACAAAGGTCGTAACAATTGATAGCGGAATGGCAAAGCCGATGATTAAGGTGCTTCGAATGTTTCTTAAAAATAAATAGAGGATCATCGACGCTAAAATGCTCCCAATCACCATATTAGAAGAGACAGCTTTAATGGATTGGTTAATAAATTGGCTTTGGTCAAAAATCGTATTAATTTTAACTCCTTCAGGCAATGTATCTCTTAATGCATCTAGTTCTTTTTTTATGTTATTAGTAACGGAAACGGTATTCGAACCTGATTGTTTTAAAATCGAAATACCAACGGCTTCTTTTCCATTTAAATAACTTAATTGACCGGGTTCTGCAAATGTTTCATCAATACTTGCTAAGTTTTCAAGCTTAATCACACCTGATTTGGTTGGAATTGGCAATGATTTAATATCTTCAACAGACGTAAATTGTCCTGTAATACGAATCGGCAAATTTTGATTTTGGTCTTCGATGTTTCCAGCTGGCAAATTTAAATTTTCAGATCCAATGATTTGCTGTAAATCTTGAAGCGTCAAGTCATAGGAAGAGAGCTTTTGTTGATCTAGCGTTAATCTTACTTCATGATCTGCTCCCCCTGAAATATTCACTGAGGCTACACCATCAATGCCGTCTAAAGCCGGTTTAATATCGGCTTCTGCAATTCGTTTTATGTCTTCTAATTGTTGTTCGCCTTCTCCTGTTACAGAAAGCTGTACAATGGGTAAGTCACTTGGATCAAACCGCATGACTCGAGGAAGAGAGACTCCTTCAGGCAACAATTCGCGTGCCAAGTCAACACGTTCTCTCATATTTAAAGTAGCAAAGTTCATATCTGTCCCCCAAGTAAAGGAAACAAGGATGAGTACACCGCCATTTTGAGAAACAGAACTGACGCTTTCGACATTAGGGATCGTGCTCATGGAATTTTCAAGCGGTTTCGCTAGTAAGTTTTCAATTTCTTTTGGCCCGGCACCTTCGTATGTAGCAGTAACTGCTGCTACAGGGAAGGTGAGTTCTGGGAATAAGTCAACAGGCATATTTCGCGCACTAACTCCGCCAAGAATTAACAGTAGAACAAGCACCATTGACATTGCAATCGGCCTTAATACAGATAACTTAACTATTTTCATTTTGTTTATCACTCGCTCGTTCTTTTAATTTAGCACCATTTTGCAGCTGGTCCTTTCCATCCGTTACAATCGTATCGTTTGCTTCTAGACCTTTCACCACTTGATATTGATTACCGCTTGTAAAACCTAATGTAATCGGTGTTCTTACGGCTTTTTTATCTTCCACTGTAAATACGTAAGGCTCATCTTCTTCATACGATACAGCTTCTTGGGGGATGACAAGTGCATCTGTTAAGGAATCGATGGTCACTTCTGCTGTTGATTTCATGCCGCCTTTAATTTGGTTTTTTGCATTTTCAATTGGTGCTTTGACTGTAAACAGTCCTGTTTCAGGGTCGGCAGTTGGAGAAACACTTGAAATCTTAGTGGTGAACTTTTGATCGACGCCATCAAAAGTTAATGTAACGCTATTTCCTGCTTTTAACTGCGAGACTTGATAACTATTTACTTGAAATGTTGCATCTATATTATTTTGATCAATCACTGTAACAACCGGAGAATTTGGTGTAGCAATCCCATTCTCTACGACACCAATATCGGCTACAGTTCCGCTGATCGGTGCTGTTATACGCGTAGAAGCAACTAATTGTTCAGCTTGTGAAACCGCTTGATTTGCTTGTTGCTGCTGTTGTTTCAATTGAGGCAGCATATCGGGGGTTAATGAAATTTGGGATAATGATTGCTGAACCAGCTTTGCTTGTTTTAACGAGATAGCTAAACTACTTTGCAACAAATCAGCTGATGTTATCTCATTCTTCTGTGAATATTGAAGCAACGATTCTGATTTTTTTACAGCCTCATTCAGCTCTTTTTGAGCTTCTTCGATTTTTCCGCTTTGAGAAGAAGGGGAGGCATTTTCAGCTTCTTTAACAGCTTTATCAATATCAGCTGATGCTTGTCTTGCTTCATTTAATTGTTTTGTTGCTTCGGATGCATCGAGAGAGACAAGTAAATCACCTTTATCAACGACATCACCAATTGAGGTATGGATTTCTTCGACATTTAGCGGATTAGCTGCGAACACAGGGACTTGTTTAGCGGGCATTGCTGCTCCGGCAAGCTCAATTGTATTCACTAAATTACTTTTCGTTACTTTTACAGTTTCAACAACAGGTATGTTGTCTTTTGTATCTTGTGTTGTGATTTCTTTCGGTGCACAGGCAGTTAATAATAGAAGTACAGCACCTATTTGAACGATTCTCATACATAGTTCACCTCATCAAATATAATTGTGTGTTTGCCTCGATGACACGGGATGTTTCATCGCCATGTAAAGGAAATCAACCTTATTAGCTAGTTTCGAGTTTTATTGTTAGCTTGTCTTAAATTGACTAAAATCATTGATTAAAAAGCATATCTAGTATGCGAGATGATCGGGTAAATATAGTCTCAAACTTAATATACACGCATCGACAAATTCCTGCCTCTTTTAAGCTTCTTTTGTCATGAAAAAGAAGCTACAGCGGCGGTATACTGACGCTAATGTAAAAAATCCATGTAAACATCCACTTAGTCATTGTAAAAGAGGAAAGGAGCGACTAGTTAATCGATCCTGTGTTTTTTTTGACAAAATAGTGAACAAAATAAAAAAAATGAAAAAAACGAAACTTAATTAAAAGTTTATTCGTATTAGTAATGTGGTAAATAATTAATGAACAGAGAAAATAGAGTTTGTCTTTTGAAAAAGTATATCATTCCGATAAAGTTTATAGTATAATGCAAAATAGATATTATCTTTTTAAAGTAATTATAAAGTAATATCGATTTTCATTATCAGTCATTAATTATTTACATTCGTTGGGTTGCGTATAAAACAACACGATTTTAAGTATAAAAGAACATGATGCACATTTCATGTTTCTGAATGTTATGGCCGATTATGATAGAAGGAGTGAAGGATTAAATGGTTACATTATATACATCACCAAGTTGTACTTCTTGTCGTAAAGCGAAAGCTTGGTTAGAAGAGAACGATATTGGATACGTAGAGCGAAATATCTTTTCAGAGCCTTTATCAATTGATGAGATTAAAGAAATTTTACGTATGACAGAGGATGGAACAGATGAAATCATTTCAACAAGATCTAAAACGTTCCAAAAATTAAACGTTCAAGTTGACGCAATGCCATTGCAAGATTTATATGAATTAATTCAACAAAATCCAGGTCTTTTACGTCGACCAATCATTATTGATGAAAAGCGCCTTCAAGTTGGCTATAACGAAGATGAAATTCGTCGCTTCCTACCTCGTAAAGTGCGTACATTTCAACTTCGTGAAGCACAGCGCCTTGTAAATGGCTAAATCTTTAAATAGAGGCCAGTATCAAGTCATAGTGATTAGTGAATAATATAAAGAAGCCTTCATGTTTCCCCATGAAGGCTTCATTCTCTTCTTTTCATGCATACACAAGCAAGGTAATTTCTCGTTGCAAAAAAGCCTGTTATTTGGTGCGCACTCGATTAACAAGCATACCGCTTAACAGAACAATAATAATGGCTATCAGTGGAAATAAAAGTTCAAACGGATGATTTTGCGCGAAAAATCCAGCGAGATTTTTTTCATGGCAAATCATATTACCTGCTGTGTAAGCTAAAATTCCTGCTCCTGCATATACTAGTAATGGAAAACGTTCCATTAAGTATAAAATTAGTTTACTTCCCCATACAATAATTGGCACAGACACAAGTAATCCAATAATAACAAGCAAAATGTTACCGTGTGCAGCACCGGCTACAGCAATAACGTTATCTAAGCCCATCACAAGATCAGCAAATACAATCGTTTTAACGGCAGCCCTTAAAGTAGCACCAGCTTTAATAGTAGATGAATCATCGTCATCTGATACAAGTAGTTTAAAGGCAATAATCAATAACAAAATTCCGCCAATAAGTTGTAAATAAGGAATAGTTAATAAATAAACAGCTAAAATAGTAAGGAAAATACGAACAACAACCGCTAATCCTGTCCCAAGAAAAATTGCTTTGTTACGTTGTTGTTCAGGTAAATTGCGACTAGCTAGTGCAATTACAATTGCGTTATCTCCACCTAGTACAATATCGATTCCGATAATCAGTATGATGGAGGTAATTAATTCTAAATCCAATACAGGTCCCCCCAATCGTCAAAACAGTAGCTGCTGTTTTGAAAAGTGTCGAGTGTACGTATGAGAAATGCAGGCATACAAAGTAACACATAAGAACAGGCTAACTTAGAAGGCTCTAAAGTTTTCATGTTTTTTTATTTCCCTTTCACAGCGTTTTATCATAAAATAGACATACGAGGTACACAGAAAGATTGTATGCTTGTTTAATACAAGTTAGAATACTTTACAAAAAGAGAAAGTACATGTAGTATTGCTTTAATATAAGGGAAAATAGTCCCTTAGGCGTTTAAGGTAATGATTGAAAAGACCGTATTGCCTTCACTGATTTTTCCGAAGGGAGAGATAATAATGGAAATCGAACGCATTAATGAAAATACGGTAAAATTCTTTGTCACTTACGTCGATATTGAAGAACGAGGATTTGACCGCAATGAAATTTGGTTTAGCAGAGAACGAAGCGAAGAACTTTTTTGGGAAATGATGGATGAAATTCATCAAGAAGAAGAGTTTATAGCAGAAGGTCCTCTTTGGATTCAAGTGCATGCACTTGAAAAAGGACTTGAGGTCATCGTTACAAGAGCCCAAATTTCAAAAGATGGTCAAAAGTTCGAAGTGCCTGTTGGTGAGAATGATAAAATCGATATCCCTGTAGATGGAAAAATTGAAGCGTTACTCGATCATCAAGCAAATCAAAATAAAAAGAATGAGTTTGAAGAAGAGGTTATAGAGGACGAAGGATTACAATTCGTTGCACGTTTTCAAGACTTAGAAGATTTAATTATGTTAAGTCACCATTTAGAGTTAGATGATTTAGCCAACAGCATGTATGTATTTGAAGGAAAATACTACTTATATGTAGAATTTGCAGACGACGAAGATTTCGTAACTGAAATTGATAATATATTAAGCATCATCTTAGAGTACGGAAATGAGTCAAATATAACCGTTCACCGCTTAATCGAATATGGAAAAGAATTAATGAGTGAAAATGCATTAGAACAACTAAAAACGTATTTTCCGTTAAAATAATCGTAGCCGATTTCATGTATATGAAATCGGTCTTTATTTGTTTTTTTTTGAGATGGAACGTAATAAAATAATTGTTTAACACTTTGAGGATTATAACTATCTAGCATAAAATGCAGAGTATTTGAATGTTATTTGTAGGATAGGTGAAAGAATATTGAAAAATCGATTGCAGCTTCTTATTTTTGTTATTGGAATGATCATGATTTTATTTTTTACAAAAGGTTATTGGGATAGCCAATTAATTGGTATACTAAGTATTCTTATTACCATTAGTGTTGTTTTCATTGGCCTTGTGATTTCACTAGAAAATCGTCATCCGACACAAACATTAACATGGCTTGTCGTGTTAGGAAGTTTTCCAGTTGTAGGTTTCTTTTTCTATTTACTGTTTGGGCGCAATATTCGGAAGCGGCGGTTATTTGCTAAAAAAGCAAAGCTGGATGAACAAGTATTATTGAAGATGGAAAGGGATTCACTTGTGTCAGATCAGCACTTTGAACATCTAGGTAGCAATCGAAAGCAACTATTAAAATTAGCTACCCAGCTTGGTAAAAGCCCTGTATCCTTTTCCTCTGATACACGTGCATTAACAAATGGAGAAGAAACGTTTAAGGAAATTATTGATGCATTAAAGCATGCCCGTCATCATATTCATCTAGAATACTATATTGTCCGTCATGATAATCTTGGTCAGCAAATTAAAAAGATTTTAATTGAAAAAATAAACGAAGGCGTATATGTGCGCTTTTTATATGATGCTGTAGGAAGTTTCCAGCTATCTAATCAATATATTCAAGAACTTCGGGATGCAGGTGTTGAAATGGTGCCGTTTTTACCTGTTCGATTTCCTTTTTTAAACAATAAGATCAATTTCCGAAACCATAGAAAAATTATCGTAATTGATGGTACGGTCGGTTTTGTCGGAGGGTTAAATATTGGAGATGAATATCTTGGACAAAGCCGTCACTTTGGCTTTTGGAGAGATACTCATTTACTTGTGCGAGGAGAGGCGGTGCGTTCTCTTCAACTAACCTTTTTGCAAGACTGGTATTACATGACGGGTCAAGCGCTCTTAACTCAAACCTATTTATCTCCTGATTTAATCGATGTAGATGAAGCGAGTTGCGGGGGAGTTCAAATGATTGCAGGCGGACCAGACCGAGAGTGGGAAATTATAAAACATTTATTCTTTTCGATGATTACATCTGCCAAAGAGTCTATTTGGATTGCCTCTCCGTACTTCATTCCAGATGAAGATATTTTTACCGCTTTAAAAGTAGCAGCGTTAAGCGGTGTGGATGTACGTTTGCTTGTTCCGCAAAAGCCTGATAAAAAAATCGTCTTTCATGCATCGCGCTCCTATTTTCCAGAACTTTTAAAAGCAGGTGCCAAAATCTATGAATATAAAAAGGGATTTATGCATAGTAAAATTATAATTGTTGATAAGGAAATTGCATCTATCGGTACGGCAAATATGGATATGAGAAGTTTTCATCTTAATTTCGAAGTGAACGCCTTCTTATATCGAACATCAAGCACTCAAAAATTAGTGTATGAGTACATGCAAGATCTTGAGCATTCATCGGTGCTATACTTAGAAAACTTTGAGAAGCGGCCGTTAATACAGCGAGTACTTGAATCAATATCTCGTTTATTATCTCCGATGCTTTAGATGGTATAATGCAGGCTATTAGCGAACACACGTCAAAAGACGTGTGTTTTTTCTTTTTTAAAAGGAATTCTAAAAAAGAATGTCGAATATAAAAAAGCAATCTAATTTGAAAGGGGATATGTATAGTTGCTTGTCGCGAAAACTAAATATAATGAACTGTTATCCTTAGCACATCGATTTTCATATGAGGAATTAAAGGAATGGCAAAAAAATATTTCATTTTATTGTCCTTCTTGTCATCAGCCCGTTCAACTAAAGGTAGGGATAAAGCGATCTTCACATTTCGCTCACTTTAAACAAACATGTATTGTGCAGCATGAAGGAGAAACAGACTATCATCTTGATGGTAAAAAGAAGTTGTTTCAATGGTTTTATACCCATCTGCCAACAAGACTAGAGTATTATTTGCCTGAAATTATGCAGCGTCCGGACTTGACGGTTCAAACGGCAGAAGAGAAATACGCCATTGAATTTCAATGTGCATCTCTTTCAACGGATTTATTAGTGAAGCGATCTCATAATTACAAACAGCTCAATTATGTCCCTCTATGGATTATGGGAGCAAAGCGTTTAAAACGTCTTTCTGCTTATATGTTTCAGCTTTCTCAGCAAGAGTGGCAATATACTCATATGTATAACGGCGTTCCGATGCTTCATTACTTTTCCCCATCAACGAATCAACTTTTGAAATTAGAGCACCTTATTCCGTTCTCACCTCAAATTGTATTTGCTCATCTCACCGTGTTATCTCCTAAAATTCATACGTTTGAAGATTTAACTTTTCCACACACAACACCTTCATTTTACGATGCTTGGATCAAAAAAAAGAAAGTTTGGCGTACACAATATATGCTATATCCAAATAAAAAGTATGCTTCATTTTTGAAAAAGCTTTACGAGCTCCGCATCCCGCCTTCACACATTCCTGCAGAAGCTGGATTTCCACTTCCATCTCTTTTTATGATTGAAACACCTGCTGTTATCTGGCAAACGTGGCTACTCATTGATATGCTGGCTTCAAAGAGTATAGGAAGCATTGTCAGCAGTAAACAGCTGTATATGCAATTAACACAGCGCATTCGACAGGGAGAAATCCAATTAAGAAGCCTTCCTTTACAACATTCAACTATTGAACAGCCGTTATTTGAGTATATTGAGGCTCTTTGTAAAATCGGACTGTTAAAATCTATAGGAAGCGAACTCTATAAAGTTGCACGTTCTTATACGATTCCACCATTTACTTCCGATTCATTTATGGAAGACGGGTTATTAATAAATAAATGGTTAAATCAAGCAAAAGAAGTGACACACTTTTAAAAAATAGGTACGCTTAAAGAGACTCACCTTTTTAAGCGTACCAATTACTGATTAATCTTTCTGAAGCAACATACAATAACATAAGTGAGAAAAAAAGGATTCAAGCTCAAAAAAAGCGAACATACTTATTGTAGATTTAGTAAAAGATGGAGGGATGTATGGTGACTGAACAGTCTAAAGTGAAGAAATTACCAAATCGAAGTGAAATTAAGGTAGAAGACACGTGGAAGCTGGAAGATATTTTCTCATCAGATGACGAATGGAATAAGGAATTTGAAGCAGTAAAAGCAATTATTCCCGAAATAAATAAATTTAAAGGAAAACTGGGTGAATCAGCAGATACGTTATATGATGCGCTGCAGCAGCAAGACGAGCTTACCATGAGAGTAAGCAAACTATATACATATGCTCACATGCGCTATGATCAAGATACAACCAATTCGTTCTATCAAGGGGTAAATGATCGGATTAAGACTTTGTATACTCAAATTGCAAGTGCTTTATCTTATATTACACCAGAATTGTTAGCGGTTGATGAAGAAATCATTAAGCAATATATAAATCAAAAAGAAGAATTAAAGTTGTATGAGCATGCATTAGATGAAATTAACCGTGAACGTCCTCATATTTTATCTGAAAGTGAAGAGGCACTTTTAGCGCAAGCATCTGAAGTATTAGGTTCATCTAGTAATACATTTGGCATGTTAAACAATGCTGACTTAGAATTCCCAGCCATTAAAGATGAAAATGGCGACGAAGTTGAAGTGACGCATGGCCGTTATATTCGCTTTTTAGAAAGCAGTGATCGCCGTGTGCGTGAAGAAGCTTTTAAAGCTGTTTATGATACGTATGGAAAGTTTAAAAATACATTTGCAAGCACATTAAGCGGAACAGTGAAAAAAGATAACTTTAATGCGCGAGTACGTAACTATCAATCAGCGCGGCATGCGGCATTAAGTGTCAATAATATTCCAGAAGAAGTATACGATAACTTAGTAAAAACGGTGAACGATCATTTGCCTTTGTTACATCGCTACATTGATCTTCGTAAGAAAGTACTAGGTGTCGAAGAACTTCATATGTATGACCTTTACACACCTCTTGTGAAAGATGTGAAAATGGAAGTATCTTATGAAGAAGCAAAAGAATATCTATTAAAAGGTTTAGCTCCTTTAGGCGAAGATTACTTGAATGTATTAAAAGAAGGGTTTGAAAATCGGTGGGTAGATGTCCACGAAAATAAAGGAAAGCGAAGCGGAGCATATTCATCCGGTACATACGGCACAAATCCGTATATCCTTATGAATTGGCAGGACAATGTAAATAACTTATTTACGCTTGCACATGAATTTGGCCATTCTGTTCATAGCTATTACACACGTCAAACACAGCCTTATCCTTACGGTGACTATTCCATCTTTGTAGCCGAGGTAGCATCTACGTGTAATGAAGCTTTATTAAATGATTATTTACTCAAGACAATTGATGATGAAAAACAGCGTTTATATTTATTAAATCACTATTTAGAAGGATTCCGCGGAACAGTGTTCCGTCAAACAATGTTTGCTGAGTTTGAGCATGAAGTGCATGTTCGCGCTCAGCAGGGCGAGCCGTTAACACCAGAATTATTAACCAAACTTTATTATGATCTAAATAAAAAATACTTTGGTGATAATCTTGTGATTGATGAAGAAATTGGTTTAGAGTGGGCGCGTATCCCTCATTTTTACTATAATTATTATGTTTATCAATATGCAACAGGCTTTAGTGCAGCTGCAGCGTTAAGTAAGCAGATTCTTGAAGAAGGGAATAAAGCAGTTGAACGTTATGTAGGTTTCTTAAAAGCAGGAAGTTCAGATTATCCAATTGAAGTATTGAAAAAAGCTGGGGTTGACATGACGACAGCAGAACCAATTAAAGAAGCGTTCGCTGTATTTGAAGAGAAGTTAGAGGAAATGGAACGTTTGCTTTCTAAATAAAAGAAAGTTAGCATATGGATCAGAAAAGGGAGCTCTGTGACAGTTAACAGAGCTCCCTTATTTAAATCCGCGGAATTGATTATGACCGTTTATGAGTGTAATGGTGATTAGAAGGGATAAGAATAGAAGTGGGGCTGCAATAAACAAAGGAGCCATTTTCATTAAAGAAAGAATATAAAAGAAAAAAGAAAAAAGAACAATGATAAATCCAATAATGATTCCTAAAAATCTCATCATACCACTCCTTTTAGAGGACAGACTAATGAAATTGTATGACTGAAATTTAGCATTTATGAATTTTTTTTGTAAAAAAAATGTGAAAATCAAAAAAAGGGGTTGTCAAAACTCGACATAATTTGCTATAGTAATAATCGTGAAGTTTATCACAAAACAAACATATACCCCTTTGTTTGACCGTGAAAAATTTCTCCCATCCCCTTGTTGTCTTAGGACAAACAAAAAAGACTTGGCTTATGCCAAGTCTTTTTTGTTTATCGACATTTTTCTTCGATGCTACGCCAAAAGGTTCCATATTTGACAGGTACTTTTTCGACAAGTTGCTGTAATTGTAATTTCTTCAATTCTTTCTCGGCATCTTCAATAGTCATTCCATACACGACTGCCACTTCTTTTGAAGCGACAAATTGAAAATAAGCTAAAAACGAACGAAGCGGCGGAAGAGGTAATGGCTCGACCTCTACTTCTAACATTTCTTTTATAATATGCACATAAGTTTCGTATGAATAATAACCGGCAATCTTAATGCCTTCTTCTTCAACTTTTTCATTAAAGAAAACAAGAGTTGGAATTTCTTTTACGTCCATTTCAGAGGTGATTTTCAAATCACATTGAAATGCTTTTGCAGCTTGTTTTGAATGTAAGTCTTGAATAAATTCTTTCACATCAAGACCAACATGTTCTGCACATTGAATCAAAACCGATTCTTCCGCAACATTTTGCTTTTCAAGAAAAAGAACTTCTTGAAGTTTTCTTAAAAAGCGAATTCCTTGTTTTTTACCTTGCAGCCCAGCTGCTTTAATCGCAATTGAAGCAGCGAAAGGAGTAGAAATAGGATTTTCCAGCCATAAGCTTCCATCGCATGACATGCCAGATCGATTCGCAATTTTCTCCCAGTTCTTTGCCAGGTTTTCAAACTTTTTTTTAGCATAACCAACATTAAGTTGCTCTAAGTTTCCACTAAGCACATGCTTTAGTGTAATTAGCTGGCCATATTCAATTTGCAGTTTTTTTAAAATTGGTTCTAAAGCCCAGCACTCAGGACAGAGCGGATTAACAAATACATATATTTCAAGTGGCTTTTTATTTGAACCTTGACAAAGATGGGGCAAAGAATGATGTTCGCTGTGTAAGTTATTCAATGTGAAAATCCTTTCTCATCTGTCTGTTCGGCCGAGTTAGTCATATGTTGAGCAGTTAAAATGAGACGGTGATAAAATTCATCTCGTGCAGGACCTTCTAATTTTATTTCATCCATCGCTTCATGCATACAGGTAAGCCATGCCTTGGCGCGGGACGGTGTAATTGGGAAAGGTAAGTGCCGCGCGCGTAACATGGGATGCCCATGCTCCTCAGTGTATAAAGAAGGACCGCCTAAATATTGAGTTAAAAATTGTTTTTGCTTTCGTGTTGTTTCCGTTAAATCATCTGGAAAAATGGGCGCCAGTTCAGGATGCTGTCCAACCCGTCTATAAAAAGCATCAACAAGTTTTGAAATCGTATGTTCACCGCCCAACAGCTCATAGGGGGACTGGATCTTTTCTGTCATGTTGATAACTCCTTTATTATAGAAATATACCTCATGCTAATTATGAAGTGTATGTTTTTTCTTAATTTTAGCAGTGTCACTTACTTATCTCAAACTATCCGCTTATATTAGCCGGAACTTTATATGATCATTGCTAATTTTTAGGATTTCCTATATAGCTAAAGGGCGTTTAATTGAATGAATACGATCATTATCTTGTTCTTAGTGTATTTTAACCTGTTTTAGAAGCGGTCATCCATTGGTTGTTCTGTTGTTTGTCATTTATGTCGATTATTCATTCTCGTATTGCATGAGCTAACATATGAACGAGTTTGATTTACCGTAATAAATTAAGTCTGGTAAGCAGAAGTAATTTTAGCCACATAATTTTGTGTTTCTTTAAAAGGTGGAATGCCTCCGTACTTATCAACGTTTCCTGGTCCAGCATTGTATGCAGCTAATGCCAGCTGCAGATTTCCATCATATTTATCAAGCATTTGACGTAAATATTTAGCGCCCCCAAGTACATTTTGGCGTGGATTTAAAGCATCCTGGACCCCTAAATAGTTAGCTGTTGCAGGCATAAGCTGCATTAATCCCAGTGCACCAGCGTAGCTTTTGGCCTTTGGATTGAAGTTAGATTCTTGGCGAATTACTGCTTTAATCAAATTAGGATCCAAATTATATGTAGTCGCTGCTTCATTAATAATAGCATTCAATGAAGATGGGGCTGCTGGTTCAGTTGATACTTTAGCGATCGGTAAAGTGTCAACTTGGTGCGAAACTGGCTGAGATTGAACATTCATTGGTACAAATGCTGGCTGAAAAAACGTATTGACTGACTGAGCAGGTGAAAGAACATTTTTTTGTTCAGTTTCATTGCTAATGTACTGTGCCAAAATATCTGCAAACATAGATGGGTTTAAAATGGATCCGGCTGATGACGAATTGTTGCTTGGAAATGTTTGTAGTGCTTGCAGCTGCAAAAATGTTTGATATGCTCTTACATCCATCTGTTTAGTCCTCACTTAGCAAATGATATTTTTGTTGATAGAAACGGCGGATTTTATTATCTGTCTTTCTAGCTGGAATTTGAAAATCTTTAAGTAACTGCCGGAAGTTGTCCAATCCTTGCTTCGCATCTTGTACTTCATATTCCACTTCATAATCATCAATGTCTAAATAGAAGCTATGATCGAAAACCAATAGGCCATTTTTATACGCTATTTCAGCACGATCTGTTTTTAATGTTCCAAAGTAGACAAGCGTATCAGAAGTAATTCCAAGTGACTGAAGTAATGCTGCCATGTCATTTGGGATGCTGCCATTATTGTTAAGCAATTGTCCAGCTTGTTCAGTAGTTAGAACTGCATGTGTTTCTAGTAACCCATCGTCGTGCGGCTGTTTTAGCGTTAAAACAGACCGTTGGTTTTTTTGGCGAATTCGAAGAGCAGCACCTTTCTCTTTTAATTGAAAATCAGGTGTATCAAAATAGTGGTTTTCTTGAGAGATAAAATGTTGATTTGTTATCTTAAAATGATTGATAAGCTGTTGAAACTCATCCTGTGTCACTAAGTTCTTAAATTCAATTTCAAGTTCTTGTTTCATTTTTAAAACCCTTTCTTTTGTTCAAACATAATTACACTGAAACCTTAGGCAATACCATGCTGTTCAGCTCAGTATTAGCCATGTATTTATAACAAAACTTATAGAGAGTTTCACTTTATAATCTACCATATTTTTATGAGCAGTAAAACGTGTTACATAGAAAAAGGCTGACGCAACCAAAGAGGAAAAGGCTATAACCGCCAGTCTCCTTCTAGGATTGATGTTATGCAAGAAAAAGAAGAGAAATAGAAAGAAAACTAAAAGCGATTCTGCTTTCACTTTATTAAACCGCTATTGAATGTGTTAAAATAGTAACGAATTGTATAGTTGGAAGGAGTTTATTTATGCAAAACCGAATCGAAATCACAACATGTGTGATGAAGCGAAATGAATTACATTTAAAAGCTGAACCAATTGAGCAGCAGTTTGAAAACATTGAAGATAGAAAACAAATGTTAGTTGATTCTGACAATATGTCATTCGTCTATATTGTAGAAGTGAACGATCAATTTATGTATGTTGGCTTAAGCGATAATATTTGGCCTCATTTAAAAGGGGTATTAAATGAAGACAAAAAAGTATTTTTAGAGGTAAATAAGAAAGTCGTAGAGCTAACCGCATTAAAAGAAGAGCTCACCTATTTGATTAGTAATATTGAAGGAAATGTCAACTATGGAGATGACATGGTTGCAAAAGTAGAAGAATTATTTTTAGAGAAAGAAAGCAATTAAAGAGATAAGCAAGAGGGGGATAGCAATGGTAACACATTGGGACTTGTTTTTAGCACCATATAAACAAGCGGTAGAAGAATTAAAAGTAAAGTTAAAAGGCATTCGCTCTCAATACGATATGAAGTCTACACATTCACCCATTGAATTTGTGACTGGCCGAGTGAAACCCATTGCTAGTATTTTAGATAAAGCAAAAAGAAAGAATATCTCGTTAGAGCGTTTAGAAGAAGAAATGCAAGATATTGCAGGATTGCGCATGATGTGTCAGTTTACAGATGATATTAAAGCAGTGGTAGAGCTGCTTCGTCAACGTACAGATTTTGAAGTCATAGAAGAGAGAGATTACATCACCAATCAAAAAGAAAGCGGTTATCGCTCTTATCATGTGGTTGTTTGTTATCCGGTGCAAACGATTAAAGGCGAGAAAAAAATATTAGTTGAAATTCAAATTCGTACACTGTCGATGAATTTCTGGGCGACAATTGAGCACTCTTTAAATTATAAATACAGCGGGAACTTTCCTAAAGAAATTAAAGAGCGCTTGCAGCGTGCATCTGAAGCAGCCTTTCAATTAGATGAAGAAATGTCAAAGATACGCGGAGAAATTCAAGAAGCACAAGCAATTTTCTCTCGTAAAAAAGAAAATACTGAAGAAGTATAAGGTGAGCTTATCATTTAATAACAGGGATAGGGGGGAGTGAAAAGGTGAATAAAATGAAATTTGCCATTACATCAAAAGGTGATCAAGTATCGAATAAATTAATGCAAAAGATGAAAACATATTTATTGGATTTTCAATTAGAATATGATGAGAATCAACCTGACATTGTTGTATCTGTCGGTGGAGACGGTACATTATTATATGCATTTCATCGTTATCAAAACCGATTAGATAAAACAGCATTTATAGGGGTACATACCGGTCACTTAGGTTTCTATGCAGATTGGACACCAGATGAGATTGAAAAACTTGTCATTGCGATTGCAAAAACACCTTATCAAATTGTTGAATATCCATTGTTAGAAGTCATTATTCGCTATACAAACGGAGGAAGAGAATCCCGTTATTTAGCATTAAATGAATGCACAGTAAAAAGT
The DNA here is from genome assembly GCA_008180335.1 of Priestia megaterium. Classification (GTDB taxonomy): domain Bacteria; phylum Bacillota; class Bacilli; order Bacillales; family Bacillaceae_H; genus Priestia; species Priestia megaterium_B. The sequence continues at coordinate 216,545 of VTEF01000005.1, read as the reverse complement.
GTAGAAGGTTCACTTGTGATGGATGTTGAAATTAAAGGGCAGCAATTTGAAACATTTCGCGGAGATGGGCTGTGCATGTCTACTCCTTCTGGAAGTACAGCTTATAATAAGTCGCTGGGTGGAGCAATCTTGCATCCGTCGTTGCAGGCCATTCAAATTGCTGAGATGGCATCGATTAACAATCGTGTATTCCGAACAATTGGTTCGCCGCTTGTATTGCCGGGGCATCATACAGCGTTACTAAAACCAGTGAATGATGCTGATTTTCAAATTACAATTGATCACTTGACCCTTTTGCATAAAGAAGTAAAATCCATTCAATGTCGAGTAGCAAGTGAGAAGATTCGCTTTGCTCGTTTCCGCGCCTTTCCATTTTGGCAGCGTGTGCGCGATTCCTTTGTATGCGATTAAAGCCGGAGTATATGTAGATGGAAAATAGATTTACATTAACATGGGAAGTTGATAAATTGTTTCATGAAAGCATCGTTCGCGAATTTCTAAAGGTACATGATATATCAAGGTCTGCATTGACTGACATTAAGTTTAAAGGCGGCTCTATTCAAGTGAATGGAGAAGAGGTGAGCGTTAGGCATAGAATTCGCAATGGCGACATCGTAACGGTAGCATTTCCACCGGAACATCCTAGTGAAGGGTTAATTGCTCAGTACCATCCTTTAACGATTGTCTATGAAGATGATTATTTACTTGTTGTGAATAAAAGCCCTTACATGCCAAGTATTCCGTCACGTGAACACCCAATTGACTCCTTGAGTAATGCGCTGCTGTATTACTATGAACAACAACGCATTCAATCTACTATTCATCTTGTGAATCGACTCGACCGAGATACGTCAGGACTGTTAATTGTCGCTAAATACCGTCATGTCCATTGCTTATTTTCAAGAGATCAGCAAAAACATTTAATTCACCGGACTTATCGTGCATTTGTGCATGGTGGGTTAGCAGAAAAGCAAGGGACAATTAATGCGCCGATTGGTCGAAAAGATAGAAGTATTATTGAACGGGAAGTACGAGATGATGGCCAGCATGCGGTAACTCATTATTCAGTTATCCAAACAAAAAATGATATCACAGAAGTGGCGCTCAAGCTGGAAACAGGCCGAACACACCAAATTCGAGTTCATATGGCTTATTTAGGAACACCTCTTCTTGGAGATACATTGTATGGAGGAAGGCAAGAAAAAATTAAACGGCAAGCCCTGCATAGCTATGAGCTTACTTTTTTTCACCCTATTTTAAAAAAGCAAATGATGTTTAGAGCTCCTTTACCAGATGATATGACAAACCTTTTTACTGGACACTGACATCGTTCAGTACGCAAAATCTTCATGAAATCTAGATTCCATAAAGTGAAACTTCAATGACAGGGCCTGATCCCCACTGATTGTTAGTTTCACTAATGGAATAAAGGCAATAGATAAACAAAGCGCAGCCTAAAAAAGTCGCGTTCAACTCTTGTTGAACGCGACTTTTTTTTATAAATCCAATTTGAATTTTTCTTTGACATAAGGCATAGATGAAGGAACGGAGACAGTTTCTTCTTCTGGGTATCTGAGTGCAGTCAGCTGACCGCCAAAAACAGCTCCAGTGTCAATATTAACGGTTCGGTTTAAGATGCGAGGCTGTTTTACTGGTGTATGACCGTATACGATTAATGCTTGACCGTTATAATCTTTGGCCCAATCATTTCTTACAGGTGAACCGTCAGGATGCTTTTCTCCAGTAATGTCCCCATATAATACAAACGTTTTGACTTTTTTGTCAGATCGTCCAATATAATCAGCACGAATTCCAGCATGTGTGACAACTAACTTTTGATTATCAAGTTGTAAATACAAAGGAGCTTGTTCATAAAGAGCCATAAATTTCTCTTTAATTTGTTTTTGCTCCTTCTTTGATAGTGCTTCATATTCAGCAACTGTCGTTTCAAGTCCATGTGTAATTTGAACCTTGTTACCTTTAAAAAAACGATACAGTTTATTGCAGTGATTACCAGGACAATAGTAGGCTTGTTTCTCCTTTATGACCAATGTCCACACGACCTCTATAATCTTTAGTGAGGATGGGCCTCGGTCTGTTAAATCCCCGACGAAAGCAAGTTTTCTTCCTTGTGGATGTACTGGATAATGGTTATTCCAGTTGTAGCCTAACTTTTCTGTTAGTGCAAAAAATTCTCTGTAACATCCGTGAATATCACCAATAATATCAAGTTTCATTTCTTCACAACCTTTTATTTATTTCGATTATAAATCAATAAAAATGCTCCATGTGCAGAAATTCCATTTTATATTGTGCAAATTATGTATAGAATTTATGACATAATGGGGAAAGAGTAATGTGAAGCTATGGCTTGCCATTTTTCTGTAGGTTTTACTGAAAATACATCAAAATATAGGTAATACTGAAATCTTACTACAGGTTATGAGTTGAAATCTATTTCATTTCATAATAAAGTAGTAAGAGTTTTGTTTTGGGAGGAGGATGGTAAAATGATGGATTCACTTGAAAAAGAAGAAAAAGTGTTAGTACAGAAACACCTCATTTCATTATTAGAAAACAATGAAATTGATGCATTTCGTGAAGAGTTTTTAGAGATGCATACATATGATCAAGGCCAGTTTTTTGAAGAATTGGATGAATCGTTGCGTTTCGCTCTTTATGAAATGTTATCACCAGAAGAAATGGCAGGGATTTTTGAAAATGTAGAAATCCGTGAAGAAGAATATCAAGACTTGCTTTCTGAGATGCACCCAACATTTGCAGCAGACATGTTAGCAGAAATGTCAACCGATGATGCTGTCGATGTGTTAAATGAGCTGGATAAAGAACAAGTGGCTAGTTATTTGACCATTATGGATGAAGAAGCAGCTGATGAAATTAAAGAGCTCCTTCATTATGAAGAGTATACAGCTGGTAGCTTAATGACGACTGAATTTGTAGCTATCCGAGCTAACCAAACCGTACGCTCAGCGATGCAAATTTTACGGCGTGAAGCACCTGAAGCAGAAACCATCTACTATATTTTTGTCATTGATGAAGAAAAACATTTAGTAGGTGTTATTTCCTTACGTGATTTAATTGTTGCAGACGAAGAGACGATGATTAGTGAAGTGATGAATGAACGCGTAGTATCCGTTTCTGTAGCACAAGATCAAGAGGAAGTGGCTCGTACAATGAGAGATTATAATTTTCTTGCCTTGCCTGTTGTAGATTTTCAGCGCCATTTACTCGGTATCATCACAGTTGATGATGTGATAGATGTTATCGATGAAGAAGCCTCAGATGACTATTCAAAATTAGCCGGTATTAGCGACGTTGACGATACAATTAATAACAATCCCCTAAATGCAGCAAAAAAAAGATTGCCATGGCTCGTCATTCTTTTATTTTTAGGGATGATGACAGCAAGTTTAATTGGGCAATTTGAAGATACATTAAACCAAGTAGCCATTCTTGCTATATTCATTCCGCTTATTGGCGGAATGGCCGGTAATACAGGAACCCAGGCATTAGCGGTAGCTGTTCGTGGTTTGGCTACAGGAGAAATACAAGAAGAAAGTAAAGTAAAGCTACTAATGCGCGAAGCTGCTACGGGTATGATTACGGGCGGATCTTGCGGTGTGCTTGTGATGCTGGTTGTTTACGTATGGCAGGGAGATTTGATACTCGGTGCATTAGTTGGGATATCTGTTTTTGCAACTCTTATTATCGCGACTTTAGCGGGTGCTTTCATTCCTTTATTAATGCATCGCTTTAAGATTGATCCAGCTGTTGCGTCTGGACCATTTATTACAACAATTAATGACCTTATTAGTATTCTTATTTACTTTGGACTTGCGACGGCATTTATGAGCTATTTAAAATAAAAATGCAGATGACCCCTGCTTTTGAAAGAAATTGAGATCATAATAGCCAATTAGTTGACAGATTGTTCGTTACCTTTTATGCTTGTAATTCAAATTTACATGTTCTTTATATAAATACGTTATAATAATGGAATTCATCTGAAAAGGAGGGGGAGTAGATGGAGCATCATGCATCCGTGGCATCACTTGTAATTGTTATTACAGTGGCATTTTTAACGCCCATACTACTGCACCGCTTGAAATTAAACCTTATCCCAGTTGTCGTAGCAGAAATTATCATGGGATTGATTATTGGAAAAAGCGGCTTTAATGTTGTTGAACAAGACATTTGGCTTGAAACATTATCCACTCTTGGATTTATCTTTTTAATGTTTTTAAGCGGGCTTGAAATTGATTTCGCTGCTTTTGCAGGAGGTCAGAAAAAAGAGAAAACAAAATCGGGAAAAACCATTCCGAATGCATTTGTTATTGCGTTTATGGTGTTTCTTGCTATTTTTGCAGTTTCATTATTTTTATCCTATGTGTTTGTTTGGACTGGATTTATAGATAATGCATTCTTAATGACTTTAATTATTTCGACAATTTCTCTTGGAGTGGTCGTCCCTACATTAAAAGAAGCCCAAATTATGAAAAAGCCGATTGGTCAGACCATTTTGCTTATTGCCGTCATAGCAGATCTTGTTACGATGATTTTATTGGCGGTCTTTGCATCAATCTATGACAAATCAGGTAACGGTAATACTTGGTTGCTGCTTATTCTATTTGCTGTTGGGGTTATCTTTTACTTTATTGGCAAGCAGTTTAAGAATCGATCGTTTCTTGAAACGATGTCAAAAGGAACCATTCAAATTGATACAAGAGCCGTTTTTGCCCTTATTATCATTTTAGTGGGGCTGTCTGAGTCTATTGGGGCCGAAAATATTTTAGGGGCCTTTTTAGCTGGTGTTCTCGTTTCACTATTAGCACCGGATAAAGATCTTGTTCACAAGCTAGATTCTTTCGGATACGGCTTTTTAATTCCAATCTTCTTTGTTATGGTTGGAGTTAAGCTGGATATGTGGTCTTTATTTAGTGATCCAAAAGTGTTGATTTTAATGCCTTTACTTTTTATTGCTCTGTTATTATCAAAACTGATTCCAGCAATGATTTTACGTGTTTGGTATGATACAAAGACAGTTGTTGCATCAGGGTTTTTATTAACATCTACGCTTTCTCTTGTGATTGCAGCAGCTACAGTTGGAGAAAATATTGGTGTGATTGATTCCCAAATGTCTGGTGCCCTTATATTAGTAGCGGTAATTACGTGCATTATTACACCGATTTTGTTTAAAAAGCTATTCCCTAAGCCAAAAATGAAAGAACAAAAAATGAAAATTAACATGCTTGGAGCTAACCAATTTACGCTGCCGGTAATTCGAGAGTTAGATTTGAGTTTATACGATGTTACCATTTATCATACATCAAAAGAAAAGCTGGATAATCGTACATCGGATTCTGTCTTTAACATTGTCGGAATTGATACGTATGAGATAGATAATTTGGTTCAACAAGGAATTTTAGATGCAGATTTACTAGTCGTGACGACTGGTGAAGAAGAACGCAATGCTGCGATTGCTCTGTTTGCAAAAGAATACGGCACAAATCGTGTCATTGCAAGAGTAGAAAATCCAGCTTTAGATGAAAAGTTAAAAGCTAACCAAATTGAAGTATTTTCTGTGTTACTATCAACTACTGCATTATTAAAAGCGCTAATTGAGTCGCCAACTGTGTTAAACATTTTAACAAATCAAGAGTCTGCTCTGTATCAAATTAACATGCGTAATCCTAAGTATCAAGGTGTCGAGCTGCGTAAGTTTCCATTTACAGGCGATGTCATTTTTGTCCGTATATTCAGAGGCAAAGATTCTATCGTTCCGCATGGAGATACAGAATTAGAGTTAGAAGACCGTTTAATCGTAACGGGTTCTCGTTCTTATGTAAATGAGCTGAAAATGTTACTTGAATACAAAATTAGATAAAAGCCCGCAATTCCTGTTCACAGAACAAAGAGGTAGTCAAACCGACTACCTCTTTTTCTATGTTCAAATTTTAGTATAGTCAGGGTGTATATATAAATACATAGCTTTTTCATAAAAAGGTATGTTATACTGTTATTAATACTAGGTACTAATAACTTGTAATAAATAGGAGGATATTAATGATGTTAAAAAGCTTATCCTTGGAAAATCGCACATTTGTTGTAATGGGAGTAGCAAATAAAAGAAGTATTGCATGGGGGATTGCTCGTTCATTACATGAAGCAGGAGCTCGTTTAGTATTTACATATGCAGGGGACCGTTTAGAGAAAAGTGTTCATGAGCTTGCGGGCTCTCTAGAACGCGAAGATTCAATCATCCTTCCTTGTGATGTGACACAAGATGAAGACATTAAAGCTTGCTTTGCAAAAATTAAAGAAGAAGTAGGCACAATTCACGGTGTAGCACATTGTATTGCATTTGCCAACCGTGAAGATTTAGCTGGTACGTTTGTTGATACGTCTCGTGAAGGGTTCCTATTAGCCCATAATATTAGTTCATATTCTTTAACAGCAGTTGCTCGTCAAGCAAAAGAGCTAATGGCAGAAGGCGGAAGCATTGTCACTCTTACGTACTTAGGTGGAGAACGTGTTGTTCCAAATTATAATGTAATGGGAGTAGCAAAAGCTTCATTAGATGCAAGTGTAAAATATTTAGCTTCTGATTTAGGTCAGCATGGCATTCGTGTGAACTCAATTTCAGCTGGTCCAATCCGCACATTGTCTGCAAAAGGAATCAGTGATTTTAATACAATTTTAAAAGAAATTGAGGAGCGTTCACCACTTCGCCGCACGACAACACCTGAAGAAGTAGGCGATACAGCTGTATTCCTATTCAGTGACTTATCTCGCGGTATTACAGGTGAAAATATTCACGTTGATTCAGGCTTTCATATCATTGGACGTTAATTTAAATTAATAAAAAAGAATGCTGCGGTTGTAGCATTCTTTTTTTATTTATCCATTAATTTGATAAAAAATAAACAAGTTTTCTAGAGTTGAGGCATACATTTTAAGAAGAAAGATAACATGCAATTGGAGGTATGCTTCATGACGAACTCACGATCTAAGTCAGAAGAAAATGAACCGTTATTGTATATTGTGCAGCCGACCGTAACGCAAACAAAGCGTTCGATGCAATATTTTTTTAGTACAAAACAAGAAGAAGTAACGGCTAAAAAAACAGAGGATACGTCTATTTCTTTAAAAGATAAGCCGACATTTTCAGCTATCAAAGAAGTAAATGAAGCTAAGGCCGAAGTTAGTGAACAGAAAAAGGATAAAGAGAAATCATTGTCCATCGTACCCACAGAAGTAAAAAAGAGGGAAGCCAAAAAGCCAAATAAAATGTTTCAATCTATGAATATTGAAGAGAAAATTTCATTTTTATGTGATTTCCCTAAGCATATGTCGCAGCCTATTTGCGAAGTGACAGTGGAAAACAGTAAGCATATAGGAAACATTACTGGCATAAAAGAGGGTCAGCTATGTATGGTGGTTCCACCAAATGAAACTGAATTAAAATTTGCTTTAGAAACAGTAAAGAATATCTCGATTGTGAAGATATAGTCAGTGCTTTGAAAAAGCTAACATGGTTTTTTAATCACTGTTAGCTTTTTTCCTAATGAAATTGATGACAAAGGAGGATAGATTTATGACATGGATTTATTTGGTTTTATTTATTTTGGCTACCTTTCGTCTCACTCGATTAATTGTATTTGATAAAATTACTGCTTTTATACGAAAGCCATTTCATGAAATTGTTGAAGAAAAAGATGAAGAAGGGAATGATGTGACGTATCTAAAAATAAAAGGTACGGGTTTGCGTAAATGGATCGGTGAGCTATTGAGTTGTTATTGGTGTACGGGTATGTGGTGTGCGATTGCGATTTATTTTAGTTATGTAACAATCCCCCATATTGCATTCCCGGCTATTGCGGTTTTAGCTATTGCGGGTTGTGCTGGTATTATTGAATCGTGTATGAAATGAATGGACGAGCTTTGATAGATTCATCTAAGTGAACTTTTCAGGGAATGGTCACGCTGTGTTGGCTAAATGTGGAGAACTGATTCTTTAGAAATGGAAATTGTTTAAACAGAGCATAACAACGGACACAATCAGATTCGTGAAGGTGTCCGTTGTTATATCAGGAAAAATTAAGAACAATTTTATTTAAAAAAGGAAGGCCGCCTGGCCATTCTTCACTATAAAAATAACCTTCTAAAACAAGAGACGTATGTTCTTCTGAAGGCGGAATAATGAGTTGGAAGGATTCGAACACCAGCTTTCTGTTTTGTTCAATTGCAGCGGTTCTAACAGGCTTAATCCAGTATTCGCCATCTTCTTTTATTTTGTCCCGCCATTTTGGATGTGCATATTGCCATTGTAGAGAAGAAGAAGGGATGGTAGATGATTCCATCTCTTTTTCATCGATGATCTTTCCGTTCAAAACAGCGGAAGAAGAAGGCTTTATTTTTAAACATAGTACAGGAGAATGGAGAGTTTTACTCGTTTGATTGGCAATAATCACATTTCCAAACACAATGGACTCCTCATCTTCAGAAGAAGACATCACAATGGAATGTTGGAAATAGCTTATAACATCTGTTGCTTGAAAACGTTCAACTTCAACTTTTACTGGCTTCTCCACAATTTTTTCAACCGGCTTTTCAATAATTTTTTCTACAATTTTTTCCTCAATGATGGGTTGTTTACGTGCCAGTTTTTCTTTTAATGCATCGGTAATGACGGCTTGTTCGGAAAGTTCATTTTTTAGGTGATATAACTCTTTCTCTAGTTCTTCTAGCTCTTTATCTTTTTCTGTTGTCAGAAATGCCTCAGCGTGTTTGTTTTTCCAAAATGTTGTGTTCTCTTTTTCCCTCTCTAATGCTTTTTCATATTGCTTTAATTGATATTCATAATGTTTCAATTCAGATCTATAATGAATAAGCTTTTGTTTTAATTGTGTTGTATCGTCTTTCGGGGAAGGGGAGTTACGATTCATAAAACCATCTCCTTTCCTTTTAATTATCCGTACTTCATTTTAAATAGCTTCAACCACCAGAACATGAGAAATAAAAAACAATCACTACTAGTTGAAGAGAAGCTAAGTCAACTAATTTAGAAGGAAAGAGCTTCCTAATGGAGTAAACTTTTCTTTTATATGTATGCATGAAGAGAGAAATCAATGAAAAAAGAGGAGAAATTTCTCCTCTAGAAGATGGGGGATTATTCAAATTCGTACTGACCTCCGTGGTCAACGAACTGATCGCCTTCATCTTGAAAACCATGGTGGTCATGGTGATGATGGTGGTGATGCTTACCAGGATAAATGTGGTCACATTGTGGCGGATGAGCTCCTGATCCGCAACCTACTAATGTGTCTAAGATCTCTGGACGAGGGTAGCAGTAGCTACCTTCAACTTCAATTTGCACGAAACGTTCAACTTGCACGTTTAGACCGATTAAAATGGTTAAGTCTAGGCCTTGGAATGTAGGTGTAAGATCACCTGATAATTGAACATTCCCGCCTCCTTCAAAACAATCTAAATGTACAACTGGATATGTGCCTTCTGGTGCGCATAAATAGAAGCGCTGGCTAGTACTCCATGGTAATGGCTGTGATACGAAGCATGATGGTGCAGCTGCACCATCGCAGCCATTATCGTCTCTCGTTAATTTTACTCGATAAAATCCGCTGATTGATAATCTTACTTCATGTAATGTAACAGTATCACCGTCTGGTAAAACAATTTCTCTCTCTTTGCGGCCATTGCATCTGTAAGGTGTTACCTCAATTACTTCTGCGAGTGCATCTTCGTCTCTTAGATCAACCGGGCTACCGCTCTCATCTGTTAATATAATTTCTACATCTACAAAAGGTGAAGCTGGATTAAAGCTTCCTAAATCGAAAGCTGATGCACTAAAAGTACGCGGGATCTCGATTTCGCGTTTCACCCAATCATATATTTTAGGTACGCGAATACATAATGATTCTAAATGTTCTCCCATTCTTTTTTACCTCCTAATCGTAATTGTCCTTCCTTTACGCTTTTCGTTAACTAGGTATCGGACTAATATAGTGTATGAATGACCCGCTTTTGTGTGCCGTGATAAAAGCGGAATTTGCAAATATGTTAGTTCATTGGCGCCAGCATAAAAATGAAGGAAATAATAAACTCAATTACAGCATATTCATATTAAGAAAAAGTGTTATTCATCTAGAAAGAAATTTTAGCCACTTATGCGTATGGTAAAAGAAGATATTTATCTAAATAAATGATAGCTAAGGAGTGATTATATGGCTGAAGGTAAAGCAAAACAAGATATGGCCAGTCTAAAGTCGGAGCTGTCTTTTTATAAAGAAGAATACCAGAAATATAAAAATAAAGAGTTCCGATATGATGATTTAAAAGAACAATTACTTTTATTAAAAAAAGAGCATGAGCGTGAAAAGGAACAGTTATTAAAGGAGATTGAGTGGTTAAAAACGCTTATTAATGAACAGAAAGCAAAAGAAGAGCCAAAACAAGAAGAAAAAAAAGAAGTGCAGCCTATTCATCCTTTGCAGCAACCGTTTGAGGAGAGTGTTGACGAATTAAAAAGCCGTTTAGAAAATGTGCAGCAACAGGTGGCAAGAGAACAAACGAAAAAGCTAAGAAAAAACATCGATAGCGCCAACTTATTTTTAACACTGCAGCGTAAAATGGACAAATAACACTGAACTTCTAAATAAAGTAATGAATATATTGTTATAGATTTGATATTGCTAAAAGGAGGGAAAACATGATGTATTACAATCCAAATCAACCTTACCCTCATCAACAACCAATGTTGAAAAAAGCAACTAAAATTGGGCACTCTGTTTCAAAACCGATTAAATTACCAACCCCGAAACAGGGTGGCTGCGGCTGTGGCTCAAAATTACCAAAGCGTTAAATAAACAAGGGTACTGCCAGTTTGGTAGTACTTTCTTTTTAGTTCTCTTTCCTACCTGAGCTGTCATAGAGTAGTGAAAATTAGGGAGCGATAAGGAAGGAATTTTGCAACTCAGTAAACATTTTATTTTGTTTGCTCATAAGATAGTGTGAGGTGAGAAGAATGCCAGATTTCTTTGATGAATTTGAAAAAATTTTTGAACAGCATCTAATGGGATCGCATGAAGAACAGATGAAAAAGATTGATTCTAGCATGGGAAATACTGAACGGCATGACAGGCAGTTGCAAAAGCAGGCGGATGAGCTAGATCGCCTATATACAGACGACCCATTTGGCCAATAGCTTCTTCTGTATGAAAAAGAAATTAACTAATGAAGAGCCCATACCAAATATAACATTCTCACATATTCTGTAGAGAGCAAAGATAGAGGGGGTGTAAGATATGGGCTATGGATATGGTGGTTGTGGCTACGGTGGTGGTTACGGCGGTGGCTTCGCTTTAATCGTTGTATTATTCATTCTATTAATCATCGTTGGTTGTGCTTGTTTCTACAACTAATCCCTTCTAAAGATGAAGCACTAACAAAGTATAGGTGAATGTTCACTTGTACTTTGTTTTTTGTTGCATATACAAACTTTAGAAGAAAGCGTCGATACAAAAAGCTCACCATCTAGGCACAAGATGCATACGATAGAATATCCCGCTTTGCAAGGCCGTTAAGCAAGCGTTTCTTCTCACATAATAAGCGGGGAATTGCTTACAGAAGGTCGAATAGTTCAATTGTAGGTACGGCGGTTGAACTTCATGTAAAAGGAGGTTATGCAGGATGGATAACAATATGTTTAAAAATATTGAAAAGAAAACCGGAGTGAACATGAAGGATATTTTTGAACTGGCAAATTCGGTGCAAAATGCAAATTTTAAAGATGAAAACACGGTTAGAAATATTGTAAAGCGAGTAGCACAAATCGCAAACAAACCTATTTCTAAACAAAAAGAAGATCAGATTGTTAAAGCACTTGTCAATAATGATCAATCAATTGATTTTGGTACAATTTCAAAAATGTTAAACGAAAAAAAATAAGCAAAGAAAAACGATCCAGACAAATCGATGACTGGATCGTTTTTCTTTGCTTATGTTACCGCACCAATGCGTTTTGTTGGTAAAAAAGGTTTTAAAAAGCGAGAAGGATAAGCTTTTTTTCCACGTCTTGTTTCTAAGATGGATAAATAAAGAGATTCTTTTGCTCTTGTCATGGCAACATATAATAGCCTTCGTTCCTCTTCAAGGGCAGCCTCATCGCCATTTCGGTAGGAATCAAGCGCATAGTCATGTGGCAATCCGCCATCTACATTACTTAATAGATAAACATATTTATATTCAAGTCCTTTGGCCCGGTGAATGGTTGTTAGCTGAATGCTTTCTGTAAATTGCTTGCTTAAAGCTTTCATTTCTTTGTTCATAGCTGTCATATGATCAGCATGTTCGAGCAATTCAGATACTGTTTTGAATTTGCGAGCGACTACTTTTAAATCTCTCACATCATCTGATCCTTTTTCCATTGAATTCCCTTCATTGCCTCTTTTTTTTACAAAATCGTCAAATCCCATATCTTTTGAAATTGTTTCAAGCGCTACTAAAGGTGTCATTGTTTTTAATGACTTGAATAAAGGGATGCTTTTTTTTAGTTTTTTTTGCTGGAATGGCTTTAGCCCTTCTAAGTGTTCTAGTGCTTCAATAAATGTAACATCATGTAAAATGCTCATTGCTTTTAAATCGTTCACGACGCTCTTTTTTAAAAATAAGGCAGCTACTAAATCATTCAGAGAACTCGAATCATTCGGGTTGAGACTGAGGCGTAAAAAAGACAGCAAACTACGCACGATTCGTCTTTGATAAAAAGAGTCAGCATCCTGTTCAATAGAAAAAGGTAAGTTTGATTGTGACAATCGCTCAAAGGCGGCGCGTGACGATGCATGCGTTCGATAGAGAATCGCAAAATCGGACGGGGAAGCCCCCTGTTTAATTTTTTCTTTCATATCTGTAACAATCATCGTTGCCTCCTCTTCTTCATCATGAGGGAAAAAGAAGGTTGGAAATGCCTCATTATGAAATTGAGCAGACATTTCTTTAATGCGACGATTTGTGTTACGAGCAATTACTTTGTTTGCTGATGCAACAATTGCGTGTGAAGAACGATAATTTTGATTCAAAGTAATGACAGATGTGTTAGGGAAATCCTGTTCAAAGTTTAAAATAAACGAAGGATCACTTCCTCTAAATGCATAGATTGATTGATCATCATCGCCTACTACACATAAATTTTTTGAATCAGCGCTTAACATTTTCATAATGTTATATTGAACTTTATTAATATCTTGAAATTCATCGATTAAAAAATAACGAAAACGCTGCTGATAACGAGCAAGCAACTCTGGATTTTGTTTTAGCATGGTATAGCAACCATACAGCATATCATCAAAATCAAATAATTGTTTTTGTTTTTTCATTTCTTCGTAACGACGATATAAGTAGTGGGTTCTTTCTTCCCATTCATCTTTTGGATGGACAGCCTGTACACTAACCAATGTATTTTTCCAAAAACCGATTTGTTGAATGGCTTGGTCGAAGGGAAATTCTTTTTCATCAAGATTTAACTCACGTCCGGCTTCTTTTAGCATTTGTTCTTTTTGCCAATCCCACTTAATCAAACGTTCCATTTGCCATGATGAAGGGTCATGATGAATAATCATTCGCAAAAAAATACTATGAAATGTTCCCACAAGCATTTGCTGTAAAAACTTTGGTGACATGTTTGGATAAGAAGTCAATCGTTCTTTCATTTCTTTTGCAGCTTTGGATGTAAATGTGACAAGCATGATTGAACGAGGATCAATTCGTTTTTCTTGAATCATATAAGCTGTACGAGCCGTTAAGACACGAGTTTTTCCACTTCCAGCACCAGCTAGAATAAGTAGAGGGCCATCTGTATGAGTGACTGCGTGCCATTGACTTGAGTCAAGTGTTACACCTGCCTCTTTCAATGAATGAAAGTACTCGGAAGTTATGTTTGCTGCTTGTTTTTGTTTTAAGTAAAAAGAAGGAACTGACGAAAATGATGTCGAAGGTTTCCAGACAGAGCGACTCTGCTGCTGTTCTTTCGTAACTGAACGGCCTTTTGGAAGGCGAAATCCATCTTTGTGAACATATTCATCGGTTGCTGCTTGCATGGGTACAGCTTGCTTCACAGCCATCACTTCTTGTTTACACACTTCACGTTCATGAGGCGCTTGTACATGATAGAAATGTGGAGGTTGCTGAATGCCAATGTATAATTTCAATGGCTCATGACAATGAGCACACGTTATTTCATTTCGAAGACTAGCTTCATAGATTACTTGAAAACGATCCCGTCCGAGCGTTTCAAGTGATAGGTTCTTTCCTTGATAATAAGCAACTTGCAAAAATCTAGCCTCCTTTATCGTAACCAAATTTATCTTGCTCTTAACAGGCAGTAAAATTCCTGCTTCAAAGCTAGGCGGGGCCGAAGATTAGAAACATAACTATGTACTATGGCAATGCCTGTGCCACTAAAATCTGATGGGCCTCAATCATAAGTTGGAATGAAAAAACTCCGTTAGTAGAAGTTTCACTTTCTTTTCTTAAACAGTCAATGTCTATCATATCAAACTGCTCTTTTTAAAAAAAGAGGTGAGCTCAAATGAAGAGAGGAGGAATATGATGGATAAAAAGGGTATTTAGTTTAAAAGGAGGGAAAATCATGGGCTATATTTTACCGGTTACATCGTATCAATCCATGCAGTACGCTAATCGTATGCAGCGAACAGCACCAACGTATTATCTGCATCCCCTTCATCATGTGACGAAAGCGGCATTCGATCACGCATTTCAACAACAATCACTATTTTCAACTTCTTCACCTGAGGAATCTCCTGCATTAAAAAAGCAGTTAAAACAGCATCAACTTGATAAATTATATACAGAATTAACAGGGAAAGGAGGAGTGATTAATAAAGTAGTTTAATTGAAAGGAAGGTCATTTCTTTGCTTTATTGCATACTAACAGGATGCTTGTGAAACAAAGCTGATCCAAGGAAAAAGGCGGTGTTTTTATTCAGAAATCAGCCTAAGGATAATGCTAATATTTCTGAATAAAAAGAGGACCACCTTCTTGCCATTCAGCATAAAGAACATGTTTCAAGCTCGTAATTCCTTGCTTTTTTAATTCATCCTCTAACCATTGTTCATCAAAGCCAGATTCTGTTAAATTTTTTAGAAGTAAGCGTCCGTCACTGACAAAGGCAATTGGAAGAGATGATTTTGACGCTGGAATGTGCAAATCTTTCTTTGTCGGCGGAGCATAGTCTGACTTAGGCAAAACACTCATAGTTCCATCTGTTTCTAAAATGGCATATTCAACTTCACGAATCGAAAAAGCGTTGTTTGCCCGAAGCATATGTAACAGTTGGTCGACATCTAACCGATTGCGTTTTAGTTCCTTATAAGATAACTTTCCGTTTCGAATAATAATAGCCGGTTTTCCCTCAAGAATTAAGCGCAGGCGGATGTTTTTTTGAGTGATTAATTCTGTTAAATAAATGAGTACTCCCCAAAAAATAACAGCGAATAAGATCTTGCTAATGCCTACTTCTGCATCATACAGTGCATTTCCGACAAGCTCTCCAAGCACGAGTGCAGAAATAAAATCAAACGTTGTTAGTTGCGTAATCGTTGCTCTTCCTAACAGTTTTGTTAAAATAAACAAACAGATGAACCCAATAAATAACTCAAGACCAATTCCTAATAATTCCATATATTCACCTTGCTTCCATTGTTCGTTGTTAGTATAGGCGAAAACAATATTTTTATCCGAAAAATTAGGCAATTGGAATTTAAAATAAAAAGCACTAGATACCTAGTGCTTTACACGCGTTTTACCATTTCTACATGTGGAATGCCAGCGTCCATAAATTCTCCTGAGACAGTTACATATCCCAGCTTTTTATAAAAGCCTTCTGCTTGTGTTTGAGCATGCAACTTTAATTTTGAGAGTTTACGGGCAGATGCAAGTTCTTCCATGGTCGTCATGATTAATTTGCCGACACCGTCTTTTCGATGTGTAGGCAGAACACAAATACGTTCCATTTTTCCATAACCATCTACAATACGAAACCGGCCTGCACCTACAGGCTTTTGTTGATCATACACAACGATATGAGTTGCTTCATCTTCATATTGGTCGATTTCTTCTTCGGCATCGACTTTTTGTTCTTCTACAAACACTTTCATCCGAACATAATAAGCATCTTCGAGGTCTTGTTTACTCGCTGCTATTTTTACTTCCATGCTTTTTATTCCTTTCCAAAACGAAATGTTTCAAACACAGTCCATGTTTCATTTTCAAGCTGATACATTAAATGAAAACGGTCGACGATTTCTTCATGTACCACATCGACTAATTTAAGCTGGCTGTATACATCTAAATGTTCATCGTCTGATAGACCCTGACCAATGGTAATGTGAGGGATAAATGAATAGTCCGTTTTCTGTGCTAATTGTCCTTCGTGAAGTCTGTTATATAAAGATGTCAATCCATCAGTCTGTTCTACTTTTAAATAGATTACATTATTGACAGGCGAGAGTGAACTAACCTTTGTTATGTTCAGCGTGAATGGTTTTGTGTCTTCGGCTACTTTTCGTAAATTTGCAGCAATTTCATCAATCTGGCTATCAGATGCTTCAAAGACTTCTTTTAACGTTAAATGCGGTGCAATTAATGAATAATGAGGGTCATAACGCTTTCGATACGAGTTCGCTACATCCTGCAATTTTTTTGATGGAAAAAGAACAACGCCAAATTTCATAAAAATCCCTCCAAAATAAAGTCATTTAAAATATGTATAAAGTAAATGTTACTCTTAACGGGAAGTAAGACTCCGCCTCAATAGTTTGAGGAAGCAAAGAAGAGAAAAAGGCAGCCGTCTACCCGTAAAGGCCCGAGCACCAGAATACATCCTGCGTCCTGTGTGACCCATGTCTGGCAAATCTCAGCTAACCATCAGTGAGTAGTAAGAAGTACTCCTGCTGATGGAAACTTTACTTTATTATAACAAATTTTCCGAAAATATAACATTTTTCTACTTAAGCATCATTTCAAGTGAACGTTTGACGTCTTTTTGCCAATATTTCCATGTGTGATCACCGTCAAACTCATCATAAAATACTGAATATCCTTTAGATCTCATCGTTTCATGAAGTATACGGTTTGGCTCAATAAAATTTAATACCCCATCTTGTGTTGTTTTTACCGCTGTTTCCTTTGTGCCGATGACATGATACAAATCGAGCAAAGAAGGAGAAACAAATGAGTCAACAGCTTGTAATACAGCCTCATTAACAAAAGGTGAATGCATGATGACATTTCCAAATGTGTTCGGATAGGCAAGCGCTGTTAATAAAGATACAGTCCCTGCAAGTGAATCTCCAATCAATGTGCGTGTTTTTCCTACTTGGTACGTCGGATACTTTTCATCTAAGAATGGAATTAATTCATGGGCTAAAAAGCGAATATATGCATTTGTTTGTTTTCCATCCGGATGATATTTATCGCGGCGGTCTTCTACACTTTTGTATGGAATGCCAACAAAGATGGTGCGGTCAATTTTTGATTCACCCATCAGCTCATCGATTAATCGAGGTGTTCGTCCATACATGACATAATCTTTTCCATCTTGTGCAATAAGCAGCGAGTACTTATAGAGTGTAGAATAATTAGACGGTAAATACACTAACAATGTAACATCTTCTTGAAGTGATTCACTATAAAATGATAGTTCTTCTAACTTCCGCTTACTTTCTGACATATTAATCGACTCCTATATTTCTCAGTGAATGAAAGCGTTACCTTGATTGTAACATATTTTGTTTAATTCTTTCCTTATATTGCACTTAAATTTTTTGAAAAGAAAGAGAAATGCAACGATTTGAACGATTCTATGTAACATTTCTTACTTTTCATGCTTTAACGGTGTGAACTTATTGAAAAAAGCTTGTTCTTTCTCAGTGGATTGATCAATTGTTTTCTTTACGTATTCTTCTTCTTGTTCATTAATAATGACGTATTCAGTTTCATTTTTAACATAGCTATACACACTGTTGTTAGCGTAATAGCCATTTACATCATCTAATATCAATTTTCTTGTTTTCTTGTCATATAAGCGAAAGCTGCTTTCTTCTTCTACAATGGCATAGCGGTTACCAGCAAATAAAGCGATATCTCGCGATTTCTCTGAACCAACCCCAGCAAAAATCACAAATAGTAGCTGGCTAATGAAGAACACAGCAGTCACAATCATAAACAAAAGCAAAATGATTTTACCAAGCTTTCTTTTTACATAGCCATCTTGTTGTTCTGACATATACAAACCTCCTGTATTAATAAGAAGATTATATCAATTAATGACGAAAACCGCATATCTCAATATGTCATTTTTCTCATCGCAGGATGTCCGACAGATTCAATAAGGAAAAAGGGTATTGTTAATGGCTTGTAGAAACTATTTAAAGAGAGAGAACAGCATACTGAAAAGGAGAGAGAGACGATGACAGCGAAAAAAGTACCTACGAGCAAAGAAGTAACAAACGCTACATTTGCTCTTTTAGAAGAACGTGGCGTTTCGGTTTTAGATATTGCAGAGATTGTGTATGATTTGCAAATTCCTTATCATCCAAATTTAACGATTCAACAATGTGCAGAAAGCGTAGAACGAGTCTTACAAAAACGTGAAATCCAGCACGCATTGCTAGTTGGAATTGAACTTGATAAATTAGCTGAGCAAAATATGTTATCTGAACCTCTTCAAAGTATTGTCGAACAAGATGAAGGGTTATTCGGCGTCGATGAAACGATCGCATTGGGGGCTGTCCTTACGTATGGTAGTATTGCCGTTACAACATTCGGTTATTTAGATAAAGTAAAAGTAGGAATTATTGAAAGATTAGATTCAAAGAAAGAAAAAAGTGTGAATACATTTTTAGATGATTTAATTGCAAGTGTGGCCTCTAGTGCAGCAAGCAGGTTAGCTCATCGGCAACGGGATGAACAAGAGCGTCTACGAGAAGAAAATACGACACAATAAAGCTTCTAGTTGTCTTGAAATTCATTACGGACTAGATTATTTTTACAGACTGAGTAAAACGCAAAGAGATTTATTTTTTTGAAAAGTTAGCAGTTCAAGTCAGAAATAAAGCAGTTATATTCATAGTGAATCAGAGCTCTTATTCGCTGCAGAACCAGATTGTGATCATAATATTAAAAATGTAGAGCTTGAGAATGAATTTTTCTCAAGCTCTTTTGCGCGGATTACAGTTTAGTGGACATGAGGTAGCTTAAAGAGGTGAGGCCGAGGCTTTGATAGAAAGCCATTGCTTTTTTATTGAATGACCAAACGGTAAGTTGAAGGTCAGATGCATCTTTTTGAATCGCCCATTTTTTTGTAGCATGAAATAAGCCTTTTCCAATTCCATAGTTGTGAAACCCTTTTTTGATGCCAAAATATTGAATATACGCTGTATAAGAAAAAGGATTTGCTTTTGTGGGAGGATTATATTTTAATTCAACAACAGAAGCGCCAATAATTTGATTTCGATACTCCGCTACAATAATATCGACTGTCGCATAATATAAGGTTGCTTGATACTGTTCAAATGACATAACTGCAATTTCTTCATCAAACATAGAGGGTAATGCTTCTGCGTGAAGCTTTAATGATTCTGTTAAAATTTTATTGACACCTTGATAATCTTTCAGCTTGGCAGTGCGGTAGATAATGTCCATACACATCCCACCTATTTTTTTAAGTCTCTTTGTGACAGTTGACGAACAGAAAATGAAACGAACTGAAGAGAGAAACCGACTTTGAAAGCCCATTCAGTTTAATTACTATAACATATGTAAGACAGCATAAAGTGTTAAAGAAAGATGGATAGATTGTCCATCTCTGTTTCATACTAAAGGAAAAAAGTGGGTGTTAGTATGAAAGGGTGGCTGATTGCCGTTGGAGGAATGATGCTTTTTAGTGCTCCGCTAATGGCAGAAGCGGAGGTTATTCAGTTCGAAGAAGATGTGAAGCTAGAAGCCAGACGAACAGAAGGAAAGTATCAGGACTATTCCTTAGAGATTAATGGTCAAAAAACGAATTTTCCGCATTGGATGAGCTTGTACGATGAGAACGTAAGACCTCTTGTGAAAAAAGTGAACGTTGACAATGATTCGAAAAAGGAACTGGTGGTATTGTTACCGCAAAAGGCTAAAAAAAATACTTTTATCAATGAAGCAAAAGTGCTAAAGGTAGCAAAAGACGGCTCGTTAAATGAACTGATCTTAGAAGATGCGCGCAAGTTTGTTTTGAATGAAGTAAAATATTATCGAAAAAATAAAGACTTCCATATTCAAATCAATGATGAGGATGTACTTGTATTAAAAAATGAACAACAGCCACCGAATTTAACAGTTCACTCATTTGTTTCGTATGAAGTTGATCACAAAGGGTTAAAAGCACGTATAAATGTAACGGCTGCAGGTGGAAAAGAGCTGGGGGAAATCGCAGTTCGCTATGAAAATGGAAATCAAGCCATTATCGAACCGAGTGAGATGGTGTTTAAACAAAAAAGCATGTGAGATGATTCTTCACATGCTTTTTTGTTGATTACACTGGATTTTCAGAAGGAAGCTTTTATTATATGCGTGTCTTTGCGATGGCATCTCGAACTTTTTCAAGCGATTGTTTAGCACGTTCTTTGTTAGCGATCATGGCATTAACATATAAAGCATCAATTAAGCTGAGTTGGCCAATTCGGGAAGCTAAAGCTTCTGACCGGTATTCAGTTTCCTCTGAGCTTGTATAGAGAGCTACATTTACATTTTGACTAATAGGTGACTTAGGAAAGCCTGTGATTCCAATCGTTTTTGCTCCGTTTCTAGCA
This sequence comes from Priestia megaterium, assembly GCA_008180335.1. Taxonomy (GTDB): domain Bacteria; phylum Bacillota; class Bacilli; order Bacillales; family Bacillaceae_H; genus Priestia; species Priestia megaterium_B. The sequence continues at coordinate 195,638 of VTEF01000005.1, read as the reverse complement.
GCGGTATTTAAGATGCTGATGGTATCTTTGTTCGTACCGGAGTGTGAAATGATAACAGCAACATCTTTTTTCGTGAGTTGCGAAGCGGACATAAGCTGAAAGTGAGAATCGATGAATGCGAATGTTTGAATGCCTGTTCGAACAAACTTATGATAAGCATCCATGGCAATAACAGCTGAGCCTCCTGTTCCGTAAAAATAAACGTTGTCAGCTTCAAGAAGCAGATGAACCGCTTTTTCTACGGATTGACTTTCTAAAATTTGAAGCGTGTTCTCTAGTGTTCTCACATTTGAGCGGAAAATCTTTTCAGCAATTGCTTTTTCATTGTCAAGTTCGGTAATTTCCTCATGAATTTGCTGAATAGGTGTCATAATTTCCGCCGCAAGAGAAATTTTCATTGCTTGATATCCTTTGAAGCCAATCCGTTTACAAAAACGGAACACGGTTGCATCTGCGACGTTTAAATCATCTGCTACTTCATTGATGGTACTGTGAATAATATGTTCAGGATGTTCTAAGATATAATTGGCAATCTTTTTCTCTTTTTCACTGAATCTAGCATAATGAGAACGTATTTTCCCTAAGCAATTTTGCGTCATAAGAAATTTTCCTTTCGTCGTATTAGTAAAAGTAGTATAGCATAAAAAGATTAAAGAAAAAAATTTTCTTATTATAGTTTTCAAAAAGAAAAAAATTTCGTATAATGAAAGTAAAGTGAAAATTATTTTCAGGAGGAACAATAAAATGCAAATTGGTTTAGTTGGATTAGGAAAAATGGGATATAACCTTTCATTAAATTTACACGATCATAAACATAATGTGGTAGCTTTTGATGTTAATAAAGAAGCCGTTGAGAAAATTAAAAGTGAAGGAATCAAAGCTGCAACCTCACTTCGAGATCTTGTCGAGCAGCTGCCAAGTCCTAAAGTTTTATGGGTGATGGTGCCTGCAGGAGAGATCACAGAACGTGTCATTGGTGAATTAAAAGAGCTGTTAGGAAGTGGTGACATCATCATTGATGGCGGGAATTCAAATTACAAGGAGTCGGTGCGCCGGGCGACTGAACTAAGTGAAAAGGGAATTTATTTCTTTGACGTTGGCACAAGCGGCGGAATGGAAGGAGCGCGAAACGGTGCTTGTACAATGATTGGCGGGGATAAAGAGGTATTCCGTACAATTGAGCCATTATTCCAAGACATTTGTGTAGAAAACGGATATTTATATGCTGGAGAATGCGGAAGCGGCCACTTTTTGAAAATGGTTCATAATGGCATTGAATATGGTATGATGCAAGCGATCGCAGAAGGGTTTGAAGTATTGGAGAAAAGTCCGTTTGATTTTGATTACGAAAAAGTGGCTACCGTTTGGAACAATGGGTCTGTTATTCGCTCATGGTTAATGGAGCTAACAGAAAACGCATTTTCAAAAGACCCTAAACTAGATACGATCAAAGGTGTGATGCAATCCTCAGGTGAAGGAAAATGGACAGTAGAAACGGCATTAGACCTTCAAACAGCAACGCCGGTGATTGCGTTATCATTAATGATGCGTTATCGTTCTTTAGAGGAAGATACATTTACAGGAAAAGTCGTCGCAGCACTTCGAAATGAATTTGGTGGTCATGGTATTGTGAATAAATAAAGTAAAACTAGCAATTAGTGGAGCGTTCTTGCTGGTTGTTAGTTAAATCAAATCGGACAGATCTTTACAGGCAGTCTTTCTCCATTCTACTGAACTTCTCATAGTCGTGGGGAACTGTCTGTTAACAGTAGAAGAAAAGGTCGTTTAACAGGAGGAAGAACAATGAACACGAAGTATGCAATTGGTGTCGATATTGGGACAACTAGTACAAAGTCTGTACTGTTTTCAACAGATGGAACGGTGATTTCAAGCTTTGGGGTTGAATACCCTTTGTATTCACCGATACCCGACATGGCAGAACAAGATCCAGATGAAATTTTTCAGGCAGTCGTTACGACCATTCAAACGGTTATAGAAAAGAGTCGTGTAAATCCAAATGATATTTTATGTGTTTCATTTAGCTCAGCTATGCACAGTGTTATTGCAGTTGACCAAAAAGGAAAACCGCTTACAAGATGTATTACATGGGCGGATAATCGAAGTGCGAAGTGGGCAGATAAAATAAAAAACGAATGGAATGGCCATGAAATTTATCTTCGTACGGGCACACCAGTTCATCCGATGTCGCCGCTTTCAAAATTAACATGGCTTCGCTATGAGCAGCCAGAATTAGTGGCACGCACATACAAATTTATTTCTATTAAAGAGTATGTCTTCTACAAATTATTTAACGAATACGTCATTGATTATTCGATTGCCTCAGCGACAGGCATGTTTAACTTGAAAAATTTAGCTTGGGATGAAGAAGCACTTCGGATAATGGGAATATCAGCAGATCAACTTTCAACGCCTGTTTCCACAACACATCGCATGCAAGGATTAAATCCAGAGCTTGCAAGCCAAATGAATTTAGTACCAACCATTCCGTTTGTTATAGGAGCAAGTGACGGGGTGCTGTCCAATCTTGGAGTGAATGCAATTGAACCTGGTGTTGTCGCCGTTACCATTGGAACAAGCGGAGCGATTCGAGCGGTAACGGATCGGCCGATTGTTGATCCAAAAGGCCGAATTTTTTGTTATGCGTTAACGGAAAATCACTGGGTTATTGGAGGACCTGTTAATAACGGTGGTATGATTTTTAGATGGGCACGAGATCAGTTTGGGGCAGCAGAGGTGGAGACAGCTAAACGTTTAGGGAAAGATCCATACGAAGTTTTGACTGATATTGCAGCTTTAGTGAATCCTGGAGCAGATGGGTTGCTGTTTCATCCGTATTTGTCTGGTGAACGCGCACCGCTTTGGGATGCTAATGCGCGAGGATCATTTTTTGGATTAGGTTTGCATCATAAGAAAGAGCATATGATTCGGGCAGTACTAGAAGGTGTCATTTTCAATTTATACACGGTTCTTTTGGCGTTAGAAGAATTAATTGGAGAGCCGAAAAAAATTCAAGCAACAGGCGGCTTCGCCCGTTCGCCGCTGTGGCGGCAAATGATGGCTGATATCTTTAATCAAGAAGTATCAGTTCCAGAGAGTTTTGAGAGTTCGTGTCTTGGAGCGGTGATTATAGGTTTGTATAGTTTAGGTGAAATTGATTCATTAAATGTTGTTTCTAATATGGTAGGTGCTACTCATCATCATCAACCAAACAAAGAGAACATTGAGGTGTATAAAGAATTGACAGCTATTTATATTCGTCTTTCTCGGGTATTAAAAGAAGAATATGAAAGCATTGCTACGTTCCAGAAAAAACGAGTGAATAAGTAACAATGTAACAGTTGACCAAGTCGGTGCATCTCTTTCTGAACAAAAGATTTTAAAAGAATAAGGCTTTGCAGTTCAAAATATTGCAAACTGATTAAAAGTATTAGTGTAAGGAACTGCTTAATAAATAGAAACATCAAAAACGCCATGTGAACTTGCTGCATAGCGTTTTTGATGTTTTGTTTAACAGATGAAATCGAAGTAAATAAGGCGCCTTAACAGCAGTAAGTTACGACAAGTTTTTCGAAAATTATCCTTATATAAGTTTAATTGCCGAAGTAACGTGGTACTTCATTAAATATCTGTTTGATGGTTATGGGGAAAAATGTATGGATATGAAAGCGTAGTCATTCAGCTTATTTAATCGGTTTAAAAGTGTTTCAGATGAGATGCTTTCAAATAACAAGTAGGAGGAATGAAAAATGCCCAACAATCCACGACGCAACATTGTCAATGAGCATAGTAAGGATAAGTAGTTAGAGGAATTTAGAGTAGACAACCGAGGCGAGAAGCTCACAACTAATCAGGGAGTACGTGTATCGGATACCGAACATTCTTTAAAAGCAGGAGAACGAGGTCCTACACTAATGGAGGATTTTCATTTTCGTGAAAAAATGACTCATTTTGACCATGAGCGAATTCCAGAGCGAGTTGTCCATGCTAGAGGATACGGAGTGCATGGGTATTTTCAAGTGTATGAGTCGATGAATGAGTATACAAAAGCGAAGTTTCTTCAGAATCCATCTGTTAAAACACTTGTATTTGTTCGATTTTCTACAGTAGCAGGTTCAAAAGGTTCTGGAGATGCAGTCCGAGATGTTAGAGGTTTTGCAACTAAATTTTATACAGAAGAGGGAAATTATGATTTAGTCGGTAATAATATTCCCGTTTTTTTTATCCAAGATGCAATTAAATTCCCGGATTTGGTTCATTCTTTTAAGCCGGAGCCTCATAATGAAATTCCTCAGGCTTCTACGGCACACGATACTTTTTGGGACTTTGTAGCTAATAATACAGAAACGGCTCATATGGTTATGTGGGCGATGTCTGATCGTGCAATACCGCGCAGTTATCGGATGATGGGAGGGTTTGGTGTTCATACCTTTAGGTTTGTGAACGAACAAGGAAAAGCGCATTTTGTCAAATTTCATTGGAATCCAGTCCTTGGCATACATTCTCTTGTCTGGGATGAAGCTCAAAAACTAGCAGGCAAGGATCCCGATTTTCACCGTCGTGATCTTTGGGAAGCTGTTGAAAGAGGCGGTTATCCAGAATTTGAGCTTGGTATTCAGATGATTGAAGAAGAGGATGAATTTAATTTTAATTTTGACATTCTTGATCCGACTAAACTGTGGCCGGAAGAGATAGTACCGGTTGAAATAATTGGAAAAATGACATTAAACCGTAATCAGGATAATGTGTTTGCTGAGACGGAGCAAGTTGCATTCCATCCAGGTAATGTCGTACCAGGCATCGATTTTACGAATGATCCATTGCTTCAAGGGCGGCTTTTTTCTTACACGGATACGCAATTGATTCGTTTAGGAGGCCCTAATTATCATGAAATTCCAATCAATAGACCGGTATGTCCATTTCATAATAACCAGTATGATGGCTATCATCGAATGAGCATCAACCGAGGACCTGTAGCTTACCGCAATAATTCTCTTCAAAATAATGATCCAAAGCCTGCATTAGAAGAAGAGGGCGGCTATGTCCATTATCAAGAAAAAGTGGAAGGCAGGAAGGTTCGCCAGCGCAGTGAAAGCTTTAAAGATCATTATTCACAAGCAAGGCTTTTTTGGAATAGCATGTCAGAAGTAGAGAAGCAACATATTATTCAAGCTTTCCGCTTTGAAGTAGGAAAGGTGAAGAATAAAGGTGTCAAACAGCAAGTGGTAGATATGTTCAGTAATGTTGATTCATACTTAGCTGAACAAATTGCAGTTGGCATCGGGGCTAAAGCACCTACAAATGAAAATCACGTTAAAGAACCGCTTTCTTCTCCAGCCTTGAGCCAGCAAAGTACTGTTAAGCATCCAAGCACAAGAAAAGTCGCTGTTTTAGCTGAAAATGGATTTAACGATCAGGAAGTAAAAGAAGTGACAAAAGCATTGAAAAAACAAGGTATCATATCACAGGTTATTAGCAGCAATCTAGGTGTAATTAAAGGTGCTAATGGAGAACAGCTTGAAGCAATGCATACATTTCTTACAAGCGATTCAGTATTATTTGATGCATGTTATGTCGCTGGAGGCAAACAAAGTGTAGACTATTTAAAAGCCAATAAAGAAGGAGTAAGCTTTATCACGGAGGCTTTCGATCATTATAAGCCGATTGGAGCTGCGAATGAAGGAGTCGATTTACTCGTTTCTTCAGGTATTCAGCCAGCTGAATCAGAAAATAAGATTGCTTCAGAAATAGATGGAGTTGTTACGGTTAATAATGTAGAAGACCTGAGTTCATTCACTGAGAAATTGATTGACGCGATTGCTAAGCACCGTCATTGGACAAGAAAAGTATAGCAAGATTTATCTAGTTAACACCCCCATTTATGCTTGCCAAGCTAACGATGGGGGTTATTAACGTTCACCTTTAGCGTATTTCATAAGCTGGAATTTTCCTTGAAAGGTAGTAAATAAAAGGTTGGCGATGACAAGCAGAATAAATAGATAGAAGAAGAGGTTTGAAAAAAATAAATTTTTTTATTATTTTTTATTGATTTGAGAAATTTTTTTTCATATAATCTAAGTATGATTTGAAATCGCTTTCCATTCTACATATCTAAATGAAAACAATATCAAACTATAAGACTATTTTTTAATAATGAATTCGATTCAATAAAAAGAAACCGGTTACACTTTTGGAGAGAAAGGTGGAAAACAGCATGGATACATTTTTATTAGTAATGACGGTTTTATCAATTATAATCGTTGTCATCGGAGTTTCAGTTTTTAAATGGCATGCATTTATTAGCTTAACGGTTGCAAGTTTATTTTTAGCCATTACGTCTGGCTTATCATTAGATAAAATTGTAACGGCATATGAAACAGGAGTAGGCGGCGTTCTAGGTCACTTAGTTGGGATTTTAGCACTTGGGACAATATTAGGGAAATTAATGGCTGATTCAGGAGCAGGGATGCAAGTAGCCGATTTCTTTGTTCGATCTTTCGGTGTAAAAAGATTGCCGTGGGCAATGTTATTTGCAGGATTTATTATCGGAATACCTGTATTCTTTGAAGTTGGGATTTTAATTTTATTACCGTTAGTCATTTCAATTCATAAAACAACAAAGCAAAATATTTTACTTATTGCTCTTCCGGTAATTGCCGGTTTATCCATTGTGCATGGTCTTGTACCTCCGCATCCAGGAGCGATGGCGGCAATCAGTATTTATGATGCAAACCTTGGAAAAGTACTTCTTTACTCGTTAATCATTGCGCTACCAGCTGCGATTATAGCGGGACCAGTCTTTGCAAAGTGGGTTCATAAGCGTGTGATTCCAGAAGGAGAGCCCGAGTTAATTCGCATTAAGACATCGTCTAAAGATTTGCCAAGTACGGGCATTTCATTCTTTGTTATTTTACTTCCGGTTCTTTTAATGATTTTATCGGCAATTGCCCCTTATTTACCGTTAACAAGCAGTATGGAAAAGCTGTTTATTTTCATTGGCAGCCCGATTATTGCGCTTTTAATTGCATGTTTTGCAGCATTTTACTTCCTTGGCATGCGACAAGGAATGGACAAAAATACGATTAAAAAATTAACAGAAGAGTGTCTATTACCAGTTGGATCAATTGTATTAATTATTGGTGCTGGCGGCGGCTTTAAGCAAATTTTAATTGATAGCGGTGTCGGCACTACAATCGCACAGATGTCTGAAAATCTATCCCTATCACCAATTGTGTTAGCATTTCTGATTGCAGGCCTTATTCGAGTGGCAACGGGTTCGGCAACAGTGGCGCTTACGACTGCAGCGGGTATTGTATCCCCGGTCATTGAACACATGTCAGGCGTAAATCTAGAGCTGCTTGTTATTGCAACGGGTGCCGGTTCACTTATGTTTTCACATGTTAATGACGCGGGCTTTTGGATGGTAAAAGAATATCTTGGCTTAACTGTACAAGAAACGTTCAAAACATGGACAGTGTTGGAAACATTGCTTTCCTTCATTGCTTTTGGTGGCGTGTTATTGCTTAATATGTTTATTTAATCAAAAGAAAGATGTGAAAAAGCTTCTTCCTAATCACAGGAAGAAGCTTTTTCGATTATAAGCGCTGATTTTTAGGATAAGATGAGGAGGTATAGAGGAGAATGAATTGATTAAAAAACATATACAAATTACTAGTAATAAACATGTACGAATAAACAGAGTCTACCAGCTTGTGGAAGCGATATGAATAAAGGGTAGAGAAAAACAGGGGGAAAGCCAAAAGCACCGCTTATGGCGATGCTACATCATAATAATATAAAAATATTGTTGAAGAATGGTGTTCAATTGATCCTCTGTAATTTCTTGTTTTGTCTTCTCACCGTTTTCAGTAAACGTTAACGTTAAATCAGAAAGTGTCGTACGTCCGGTTTTGGTTGCAATCGTGACTAGGCGCTTATGTGTAAATGGAGAATCAGGGGATGTTTGATTAAAGTCACACATTGGTGCAAAATCAGAAAGCTCTTTTTCCACCGTTGAGACACGATATAAAGTTTTCCAATTTCCCTGTTCAAGATGCTGAAAATCATACGTTGTCTCGTTAAGCTTCATCATGCGATACGAGCCGCTAATATCTGTTATAACTTCACCTGTTAGCGGCATTGGTTTGCGGACAGAATCACCAAAACCAACATCGACAATATAGTCTTTTCCATCTACTGTTACGAGATTTGTTGCATGACTGCCTTCCATTGTCCATGATCCATCTGGCTTTTTGACGGTAGCAGATACATAGTAAGTATTATAGCCGATATCACGTAAGAGCCAGCCGAATAATCCGTTCAGTTCATAACAAAATCCGCCGCGTAAATTAATCACGACTTTTTCAAAAATCCGTTCTAAGTCTGTAATGATTGGTGTCTTACTGATTACATCTAAATTCTCAAATGGAACATGAAGCATGTGCTTTTCTTGTAAAAATTCCAAATTCTCATAGGTGGGGACAGTTGTTTTTTTCGCTAAAAATCGAGTGAAATAGTACTTGCTATTCATTTTAACGCCTCCTTATAAAAAGATGAGTAGACACTCGGCTCAACCATTAACATCCGTCGATACGGCAGTTCTCTCCGTCGGCTGCTCCTCTTTCATTTGCTTGGAAAATTGCTTGTTCAATGGTTTCTTTTGAAGTTAGACCGTGAAGGGTGCGGTTCCCAATTTTAAACGTAGGAACTGCTATTACTTTTGCTACATTGCAAGCATAGTCAATTTGTTCACGGTGCACTTGTTCAAAGGTGCGTTCTTTTAATGCCAATGTAAAAATATGACGATCGAGGCCGATTTCATCAGCTATATCCGCTAGAATGGCAACTTTACTAATGTCCTTGCCACTTTCCCAATATGCTTTAAACACTGCGTCCACATATGCATTCTCTTTCCCGTGCTTTTTGGCGAATTGAAAACCTTCATGGGCTAAGTGTGTACGAGGGATCGGATCAATGGCTGGTAAATCCATTTTCACTCCTAATCGTGCTGCCAGTGGTTTGAGTGATTGTTCCCAAGACTGTTGAATATATGGTTCTTGAGTAGAGATCTGTTCTGCAAGGGCAGGGCGAAGTTCAAACGGTTTCCACTCAATGTTGACATTTTTTCCTGCAACGGCTTCGTTTAACGTTTTTTTACCTAAAAAGCAAAACGGACAGACAAAATCTGAATAGATTTCGATTTTAACAGTCATAAAATGAATCTCCTCCTTGATACATCTATTCTATCAAAAACTATAACACCGCTTCCATTCCCATGACTTCAAGAAAACTGTTGACAAAAAGCAGGCAGTTTTCATATAATAAGAGAATACATAAAGCGAATCACGAGCGATTAGTTCAGTGGGAGAATACATCCTTGACAGGGATGGGGTCGGGGGTTCGAATCCCTCATCGCTCATACCAAACTATGTATATAAAGGGTTTTGCAAGGATTTTGCAACCTTAGTAAGAAAGTGGTCGTTGTTAGACCTTTTTCTTACAATTAAGACCACTAACCTTCTTTGAAAATGAGAAGGTTAGTGGTCTTTTTATGTTGTTAAAATTTGCTATCCAAGACTTTAAAGATGATAGGGAGTTCAAAAACCTGTCTGAACAGACAATTAGAAATTACATGATTCAATTAAATGAGTTCCAAGAATTTTGTACTAGTAAGGACATCTTGAATGTGGAAGATGTAACAGTAAATACAGTGAAATCTTACTTCCTTTATTGTATGAAATCGAAAAATAACAATCCTGTCACAGTTAATACCAAGATCAAGAATCTAAAAGCCTTCTTCATTATAAAAAATCTCAAGAGATTTTTGCAAATGTTCTTAGGAATCATTCAATCCAATCAATATTAGTTCCAATATGCGACGAACTTTTTTTAAGTTTGGTTTTAGACCATGATTATAATATTGAAAAACAAGCTTACTTTTTCCAAGATAATAAAGTAAAAATTACAAAAGAAAAATTATATAAAGATGGGGAATTCAGAGTTGCTGTTTCTAATAATACTTCACAAATAACTGAGGTTTGTCAGGACTTCATTGATAAATTGGAGGAACGTATTGAAAATAGGGAAATATTCACCTTCACGAAAGGAAATATACTACTTGGAATAGGGATTATAGAAAGAAGTAAGTTACTCGACAGGTATGGAAATATCGGCATGTTTACAAATGAACAGTACAGAAGAAAAGGAATAGGTAGAACGATCATACATCATTTAAAGGAATGGTGTTATGACAGTAATCTAAATCCGATTTGTCGTTGTTGGTATTATAACGATCCCTCGAAACAAACGTTAGAAAGTGCTGGTATGGTCTCTAAAACAAGATTATTAAATATCAAAGTCTTATAGATTTTTTAATGAATGCATTTATAGAAAATCTAGAGTTATTCAAGAATAGGGCGCAATTCAGGAGTACTGCGCTCTTTCTTTATGAATGGGGCCATTATATGGAATAAGCAGAATGATCAACCAGAAATAATGGGCTGAAATTATAATAAGATTGGGTAAGATTGCAGAAATTAAAAATAAATTGGAAAAATTTCAAAAATACAATTTTAGAATGTGTTTTTTTGGCTTAAAAGGAAGGAGCAAAATTATGTTTGACTATAAACCTCGGTTGCTACTTTTAAAAAGGATTGAACTGCCGGGGTTGTGTCCTGTTTTGACATACAAGCTAATGCTACTTTCCTTAAACTTGCTAATTGTAGCCTTTTTGTGTGAATATTTGGCTGAGTTTTAAGAAAAAGCTCTGAACCAACCGTAACTCCAAGACCTTCATTAACCATGTTTGCAATCGTATTACAATCCTGCACTTCAAAGCGTACATTAGGCTGTACCTTCGCTTTCTGAAATATTTCTTCTATATATAATTGATACATTCCTTTTGGCATAATCAACGGTTCGTTTTTCAAATCCTCAATTTGAATAAAGTCTTTCCCTAAGAATTTTCTGTTTTCCGGGAATGCTACAGCAATCGTGTCTTCGATAAGTGGAACGGTATCAAATTCACAATCTAAATTATGTTCAATTATAAATCCAATATCAATTACCCCCATTTTAAGCCATTCAATAATTTCTTCATAGGAACCTTCAAATAATTTCAATTCAATCTTGGGATACTTCCTATGAAACTTTGAAATAATTTTCGGTAAAAGGCATGCTGATGCACTTGTAAAACTTCCAATGCGAATCGTTCCTATTTCTAAATTCGCTTGTAAGGCTATTTCCTGATTGATATGTTCCATTCTGTTTAAAATTTCACGGACCTGAATTAAAATTTTAGTTCCAACTTCAGTAAGAGCTAAATCTTTTCCTTTTGCTCTGATTAAAAGATTAACTCCCCATTCACTTTCAAGACTAGCGATGGCATGGCTGACAGCCGACTGTGTCATATGCAGGTCTTCGGCTGCTTTCGTGAAACTTCCAAGCTCGACAACTTTAGAAAAAACTTCGAATCGCGCAATAGTCATGAATTTTTACTCATCTCCTATATTAAAAATATCAATTTTACTCATGATAACATGTGTTTTAAACTAGGGAAAGAAAAAGAAAGTAGTGGGAGATGAATTTATGAATAAATTAATGATATATCTTTTAGCGTTAGGTGCATTCTTAACTGGAACCGCAGAATTTGTTGTTTCTGGTATTCTGGAAATTATTGCTGAAGATTTAGATGTTTCAATATCAGCAGCAGGACAATTAATTTCAATATATTCCATTTTCTATGCATTAGGAGCGTTCTTCTTAGTGTTATTAACAGCTAAATGGAATAGAAAAAAGGTTCTTTCAATTTCTTTGTTTATCTTTTTCATTGGAAACCTAATTGCTTTTTTAAGTTCTAACTTTATTCTGGCGATGCTATCAAGGATTATATTGGCGATGAGTGGCGGATTGTTCACTGTTGTTGCAACAAACTATGCTGCTCACCTAGCATCTCCTGACAAAAAAGGTAAAGCGATGGCCACAGTTACTACAGGTTTTACCATATCCCTAGCATTTGGGGTGCCTATTGGGACTCTAACTGCTGCGTATATAGACTGGCATTATATTTATCTCATTATTGCAGGATTAACGCTTATAAATTTGCTCTTGTTAAACAGATTAGTTCCCAAATTAGAAGCAGAAAACTCAATTCCATTGAAAAAACAATTATTAGTAATTAAGGACAAGAAGGTTATAACAGGACTTTTAACAACTGTATTTTGGATATTGGGATACACCTTGGTCTTTGCTTATATTTCGCCAATCTTGAGTCAGGGGGCAAATTTTACAATTGAGTTGATCAGTATGTCATTATTTGCATTAGGTATTTTTGCTTTTATAGGAACCCAAGTTGGTGGATTAATGGCAGACAATTGGGGATCGGTTAAAGTCATTACCTGCAGTTTAATCGTTAACGCCATATCTTTATTTTTAATGAAGCCATTTTTAAACTCAACAATAGCTATTTTGCTGATCATTATAATTTGGGCATTAGCTACTTGGTCAACAACACCTGCAATGCAAGTATATTTGATTTCATTGAAACCACAGACCTCAGAAATTTTGTTGAGCTTCAATATAACTGTGATGAATATTGGTATGTCCATAGCAGCTGGTATAGGAGGAATGGTAATAGAATACACATCAACTTTAAATCTAAGCTGGATTGGTGGAGTGATGGTTGTAATAGCATTGGCATTAGCTTATTATTCGTTTGCAATAGATAAAAAACAACATAAAGAGAAAGAACAAATTTGTATCAATAGTTAACTTTTAAAAACGGGGAGAAGTTACATGAAAAAGTTCTAATTCTTACAATAGGTATGTTCTCCCGTGGATTTGCTGCATATGTAGCAGCAGGTTTTCTTCCTGAAGTTAGTACATCATTTAATTATCTTAAGTTTTGGGGGCATTCACTGTATTTGCTCTATGTTATGCACTAGCGTCTCGGTTGCTGCTTCTACCCCTAATAGACAATAAAATTGTCATTATGATCAGGGTCGAGCAACCAGCTTTGAAAGGCCGAATTACACCGTATCCTTCGTCCAGTAGAGTTGTTAGAATAGTTGAGAGCACTTGACGATTGCCCATGAAATTCACCATATAGGACAATTTGGGCAAGGGAAGCAGGTAAAAAGCCTGTGTCTGCAAACCTTATTGGACGGGGTCTTTCCTCACGTTTGAATAATTAATGTGAAAATTAGTCGTTATTCATGTTGTACTAACTGGCGTTGATTAAGGTCAGATTTGAGTTATTCCGTTAAAGGGCGCGATTGTTGAGCAACACAGGTAGAAAATGATCAAATTTTTTTATAAAAATCGTCCTCGTAAAATATTTAAAGAGCCTGTTTTGATCAATCTTTTTTTCAAAAGCAGGATCTTTTATATTTGGAAAATCAACATAATAAGACGTGTTTTTGATCAAACTTTTTTATAACCCAACACCGTCATGGTGAGGGGGTTTTTATAGCTGATGGTGGAATCGATTTTTTATTACGCGGGATTGGTGATGCACTACGACATATGCAAGAAGATTTACCGGAAGGTGTTTACCGTTATATTAAAAATAATATCGAGGATGTCTTGGATGATGCTATGGATCAGCGTTTTCAACAAGAGAAAGAAAAAGGGTAATTATTTTATTAGAACGTATGTGTTCAGCTATAATAAAGTCGTGTAGATTCGAAAAAAAGTTGAAACAAAATACTTTATCTATGATAGATAGCCAGGGGATTAAATACCCCTGGTGTTGATTATTTCATTATCAAGACCTAATTCATAAAAAGTCATTTGTAATAAAGTTGTACCAGGGATTGTGTTTTTTATTTCTTTCTAGAATCTTTAAAAGGTTATGCTAATTATAAATGTAGCGTATTCAAAGAAATACAAAGCAATCTATTTTTATATCAGAACAAATAGCAGTTATAAAATATAAAGAATATTCCGTTTGATCGACTACTAATTGTAATATTTTTACATTTATTGACCTTTTTTAAAAAAAGTATAATTTTAGTAGTTTTTGTAATTTATTTGTATAATAAGTAAAATATCTCTAAAAATAACTAAGGAGAAGAGGGAAAAAATAAAAAAGAAAGCAGTTACATTTGTATTATTAGGGTTTTTAGCAGCGGGGTCCATAGTGCCAATAACAGCAAAAGCTATGGAATCATGGGACTATGGATATAATAAATCAAAAATGGTTTGGTATAATTATTACTTACATTCTGCTTATAAACATTACGGTACGATAACCAAAAACGGGTGGTATGTCAACACTAAATTAGACAGATTTTTTAAGGTGTTCAAGTTTATAATTAATTGGACTTACATAACCAAGTGTCCCATGAATTCGGATGTGATGAAACCAGTGGACATCGTCATGTAGTTCCCTTGTTCATTCTTCTAAACTCTCAAAATGTTGACCTTTCACAAACGCTGTTTTGATGATTTTAAACGTTGCTTCAGCTACAGCGTTGTCATAGGGGTAGCCCTTCATGCTTAATGATCGTTGAATATTAAACGTCTCTAACGCATCGTCCATTAGCTTATTTTTAAACTCATTCCCACGATCCGTATGGAAAAGCTGAATTTTACGGAGATCACCCTTGATGGAAGCGAAGGTACGATAGACGAGTAACGCATCTTTGTTCGGACTTGCGCTGTAACCCACGATTTCCCGATTAAAGAGATCGATAAATACACATACGTAATGCCATGTTTGTTTGACTCTTACGTACGTCAAATCGCTGATGATCCCTGTCATCTCTTCTTCTTGGTCGAACTCGCGGTTTAGTTCATTCTTCTGTTCGGATTCGTTACAGGATTTCGCATGCGGTTTAAATTGAGCTATGGTGTAAGTAGAAACAAGGCCCTGTTCTTGCATAATACGTCCAATTCTCCGTCTAGAAACGATGCGCCCATGCTTTTTTCATTCAACTTTGATTTTGTGTGTTCCATCATTTTGACGACTCGCTTGGAAAATATCAATGACATCTGAGGTCACGTCATCCACTGCTGCTCTTTCCCTAGATTCATAATAGTAGGTGCTTCTAGGCAGTTGTAGGACTTTGCACATGGCTGATATCGAGTATTTATGTTGATTGTTCTTGATCACATTTACTTTCATCCTAGTATCAGCGCGGCTTGCTTTAAAATATCGTTCTCCATTTGAAGCTGCTTAATTTCTTTGCGAAGTCGATTCAATTCCTGTTGCTCAGGGGATAGGTTCTCTTTTTCTTTAAATGATCCAGATTTCTGGCTTTGATTCACCCACTTGTCCAATGACAAGGGTGTCAAATCATACTCCCGGATGATATCCTTTCTTGGTTTTCCATTAAGATAGAGCTGCACAATTTGTTCCTTAAATTCAGCCGTAAATGTTCGTCGAGCTTTTTTCGTCATAGTAGATTCTCCCCTGTAGTATTTCCTGTATTCTACTTGACCTTATCTTTTCTGTCCAACTCAGTGTAGCCTATCCAAATATTATACTTCCCACATAAAAATAAAGTTACGTAAATGAATTAATTGACCTTCTTGTATCAAGAAACTCACCTCAAGATTTTATTGGATCACTTGCTTGAGGTGAGCTGAAAAATACTTTATTTAATAATTAATCTAACAGCAGTTTTCAGCAACTCTTCCGTAACCATCACTTTGTTCACATCTTGCTCACAGATTTGCTAGCAGAGTTAAATTTTTGAGCTTATCTTATTTGACTGAGCCTATTTTAAAATTGGAAAAACCCTTATTATATCAGGCTTTTCTATACTTAATTGACTCAGATGGACTACTTTGTTTTAACTATACAAAATTGACAGGGATGGGGTCGGGGGTTCGAATCCCTCATCGCTCATACCAAAGGTCACTTTTCACAATTGTGGGGAGTGGCCTTTTTTCTTCTGCAATATAGTTAGTATGTAAAAGTGAAAACTAATGGAATTGAGGGGGAGAATTTGAAACGAATTCATTATAGCTGGATTATTTTACTGATTGCCTTTTTCTCTATTATTGTAGCTGGAATCATTCGGTCATCATCAGGTGTATTTATTGTCCCTTTTGAAAATGAATTTGGATGGGATCGTTCTGTTATTTCATTCGCCTTTGCCTTGAGCTTATTTCTATATGGGGTATCAGGTCCATTTATGGCTGCGTTGATTGAAGTACTTGGATTAAAGAAAATGATGGTGCTTGCCATGACTACTTTGCTGGGAGGAATTTTACTCACTTTTGCTATGGAACAAGCGTGGCAACTTATTTTCATTTGGGGCGTTATTATAGGGTTAGGATCAGGTCTGTTTTTAACGGTGTTAAGTCCATATGTGGCAAATCGTTGGTTTGAGAAGAGAAGAGGGCTTGCAGTTGGAATCTTAACAGCAAGTACAGCGACCGGTCAGTTAATCTTACTTCCAGTGCTGGCCGTTATAATTGAGAATTATTCATGGCGCTGGGCAATTGCTTTAATTCTAATTCTTACCCTCATCATGTTAGTTATGATTCTATTATTTATGAAAAATACCCCGAGGGAAATCGGCATTCTTCCATATGGACTTGAAGACGAAGGTCAAGAGTCTACGGTTGTTCAAAAGAAAAATCCAATTGTCATTGCATTTCAAGCTTTACTGGAAGCAGTGAGAGTGAAAGCATTTTGGTTATTAGCAGGTAGTTTTTTTATATGCGGGCTTTCAACGAACGGATTAATTGGTACACATTTTGTTTCTTACTGTATGAGTTACGGGATTCCTGTGATCACCGCTGCCTCTTTGCTTTCCTTTATGGGGATTTTTGATTTAATCGGAACGACAATATCAGGGTGGCTATCGGATCGCTTTGATAATCGATGGTTGTTATTTTGGTATTACAGCTTAAGAGGAGCCTCATTGTTGTTGCTTCCCTATGCACTTTACGAAGGCTCTATCACTTTACTTGTGATCTTCTCTATCTTTTACGGATTAGATTGGATTGCCACGGTACCGCCAACAATCAGTATTTCACGGCAAGTGTTTGGAATAGAAAAAAGCGGAATTATCTACGGATGGATTTTTGCTTCTCATCAGGCAGGCGCAGCAGTAGCTGCATATGGCGATGGGCTTACTTACAAGCTATTTAGCTCATACACATGGGCATTCTTCTTAGCGGGAATCTTTTGTGTATTGGAGAGTTTATTTGTCATTTTGATAAAAAAAAGCAAAAAGCAGATTTTGTAATGAAAGGCTAAGCAGAGCGATAAAAACGAATAAATGAGGTTACCCTATTAGAAAGCAATGACTTCTAGCTGATTTTATTTCATAGCCGACAGTTGTCCTTTAGAGGTTAATAAGCTAATACATTGACGAAGTATCTTAGCTACTGTATGATTTTTCAAGTATTTACACTTAACGTGGTTCGTAACCATCCCACGCTAAAAAACTAAGGAGAGAACGTAATATGAAAGTAAAAACGCTTTGCGTAAACGGGCTTTTAGCGGCGATGTATATCGCTGTCACAATGCTAATTCAGCCATTTGGGTTCACTAATATTCAATTTCGTGTTGCAGAGATGTTTAATCATTTGATTGTTTTTAATAAAAAATATATTTATGGCATTGTTTTGGGCGTCTTTTTCGCCAATTTATTCTTTTCACCAATAGTCGCATACGACCTCGTCTTTGGTGTAGGCCAATCAGTCG
Source organism: Priestia megaterium (assembly GCA_008180335.1). Taxonomy (GTDB): domain Bacteria; phylum Bacillota; class Bacilli; order Bacillales; family Bacillaceae_H; genus Priestia; species Priestia megaterium_B. Next base: position 177,958 of record VTEF01000005.1, on the reverse strand, counting down.
TTTCGTTGCTCCTGATGATTTTTGCCATTCGTTATGTTAAAAATATTTGGGCTCGGATGGTCGTGAATACACTTGTATTTACATTTACGATGTTTATTATTGCTTTTGAACTGCACTTGGCACTTGGTCTCCCTTTCATGCTTACATGGCTAACAACTGCCGTTGGTGAATTTGTTGTTATGCTGATTGGAGCACCAATTATGGTTGGAATTAATAAGCGAGTGAACTTTAAAGAACTTGTTGAATAAACAGACAATATGGATTTCTTCCATAAATTTTAAAAAAGATGTTTTATCATTTAGATACGTGGTAGACATATAGTACAGATGCTAGTACAAAACAAATCATTAAACTTGTTAAATACGAAAGATCAAAATAGGAGTATCTGTGAAAGGTTAAATACGAAGTGAAGGGACTGGTTTGGTTTTGAAAGACTTAACAGCGACTTCAGCAGATGTGTTACCTGAAACGAAAAGCAGATTTACTTCCCTGGCGAGTGGAACTCTCGCGATGAACCGATATACAAAGGGAAAGGGCCTCACAAGGCAGATTGCGATTTGAGGTTTATAGTTATAATAAAAAAAGGAAAAGCTGAATGGTAAGCTTGGATTTGAACAGAAAGAAAAAAACTGAAGTAGTTAAGCGAAATGTTCATTATTTTAATTCTTAATACTAACTATAACTGAAGAGAGAGCTGGGTATGTTGTTTATCGTTAATGAACAGATAGCTAATTATTAATTTCAATTTCTCTATTTTGATCAAAGTTCAGTATTGTTTGCAGCTACTTTTTCTCCAAGCTCTGTTTCTTCCCATCCTTTACATGCATCTATCCATTGTTTAGCAGCTGAATATTGAAATAACTCATCACATGTTAATTCGATAGCTGAATTTGTACTTCCACAAGCAGGAAAAACCGTCTTGAAACGTTTCAGTGAAGCATCTAGATAAACATCTAATTCATTTGCTAATCCAAACGGGCAAACGCCCCCGATTACATGTCCAGTTTGTTCTAGAACTTCATCAGGTGTAAGCATGCGCGCTTTTACACCAAATGTATAGCGAAATTTCTTGTTGTCCATTTTGGCATCACCTGCAGCTACAATCAAGATCGCTTTGTCTTCTTTTCCTCGAAAAGAGAGTGTCTTCGCGATTCTAGCAGGAATAACTCCGACTGTAGCGGCTGCCTGTTCAACCGTAGCACTTGATGTTTTAAACTCCATGATATCTTTTTCTCGATTCCATGGTTTAAAATGGGCTTTTACACTTTCAATTGACATTTCATTCACCCTTTCACTATCAGTACATAAAAGGATAGCATGCTTTAACAAGATAAAGCAATGGGGCTGCGGGAGGTTTTAATTGCAAAAGGAAAAGGGCATGAATCTGAGAGAATCGATGAAATGGATGTTAAATTAAAGCATAAGGGCAGCTTGTTTTACAGGACAAGTCCTTCTGAAATTAAGTGAAGTCCATCCATTAACTATTTAGAATGATAAGACCGCATTCCATTGAGAAACTATACGCTTCTTCAACAGAATGCGGCCTTTATAAGAGTATGAGTAGTTCTGCTAGCCATTCATCAGAAAAGGAAATCTCTCTTTTATTGATTAGCCAAACCGTTTTTCATTTGTCTTCTGCTCCTCATTGTTTGCACAGCGGCTGAAGCTAAATTGCCGCGCCCTCTTGTCATCCCATAAGTAGCAATAGCTCCAACTCCTAAACCCAACAGCGAAAGGAGCATACTTCTGTTATTGCGTTTCTTTCCAAATGCCCATTTATTATTACGGCCGACAGTAAATAAAGGTGTTAACCAACGTAAGTTATTCATGTTGTGCATACCTCTTTAGAATTTGTTTGAAAGAAAAATGTTCTTTCAACGCTTTTATCTTTTGACAGCTGAATTTATATATGCTGGAAAAGTAATACTATTTTTACCCTCAATGGTTGGCTGTTAATCAATAAAGATGAAGAAAATCGCTGCTGGTTAAAGTTTTATTTTGTTTTACGATTATTAACTGGTATTTTTTAAAAAATAATGCCTACTTTAAGAGATGTATGGTTATTACAAGAAAAAAGTTGGATTAGGGGTGATTGAGTTGATTAACAAATGGGTAGCTGTATTTGGCGGAATGATTCTTGGGTTATTATCTACTGGAGCTTTCGGCTTTAAAGGTTTTTCCCAGCTTTTTAATAAAAGCGGTGGGTCAGGAAGTCCAGCACGGTAATCTTGCTTTTCCTGCTAATACTTATAATGGTTTTAAGCGAAACTACTTTTATCTTTTTTGAAAAAACAGGGTTGTGAACAAGGCAGTTTGAAACGATAGCGTTTTAAGAAAATGAATTTTAATGAAAAGAAACCATCATTTAATGAGAGCTTTATTTACCGTACAATCCCCTTTGTTAAAAGGGGTTTTTTCATTTTTAGATGCATGAATGTGTAAAAAAATTACATTAAATTTACTTGTTTAACGAGCATAAAAACCATTTTTTTAAGCACTCTAGAATTGTAGTTAATAAATCTTGGGAGGAATTATTTATGACAGTAATCAATCAAGTTAAACAAACTTTAGCTGGATTAAAGAGTGCTCAAGCAAGTTTTGAAGGTTTTGCTTTGGCAACTGATAATCAACAGGCGAAACAGCTCTATCAGGATGCTGCTCAACAAACTCAAGAGATCATCGATAACCTCTCTCCTCGAGTTCAGCAAATTGAGCAAGAAGAACCTCAATACAAACAATAACAGTAACACAAGAAGGTTGGTTAACTGAACCAACCTTTTTTACACGCCGAATGATTTAGGAATAGAAAAGGATAGGTGATTTTTATGAAAGATAAGATAAGAGCATTTATTTTTCCGCTTTTTTTAACAGCTACTATCGGATTTAGCTCAGGGTGTGCCGGAAACGAGGATCAATCTGCTAATAACAACAATGATGCGGATGTTGTAAAGGTACATACACGCAAGTCGATTGATCAATCCGTTGCGAATGAAGCAAAGGAAAAGGTCATCAAAAAAGAAGAGATTACGGATGTAAAGGCTGTGAATACAGATAAAGAGCTATTGCTGGCAGTAAAAGTCAACCAATTTGACCGGTTGCGATTAAAGGGGATTAAAAAGGACGTGAAATCAGAATTAGAAAAAAAGTATCCTGATCATAAAATTCTCGTGTCAACTGATCAGAAAATTTATTTGGAGCTGGAACAACTAGAAAAGAAACTACAAAAAGATAAGACAAAGAAGAAAGCATTAAAAAAAGAATTTGATGATCTTAAAAGTCTTATGAAGGAAAAAGCGTAAGGAAAGAGGTGCCGGCATGTCAAACAATCAGAAGAAACAATTAACACCTGTACAACAGGAATATCAAGCGTTTGAAAAGCAAAGAGAAACGAAAAGACCAGTAGTTAAAAATTGTATAAAAGCTTTCTTTACAGGAGGAATTATTTGTCTTATTGGTCAGGCCATTCAAATGTTTTATATTTATAATTTCAATTTTACGGACCAAACAGCTGGAAATCCAACAGTAGGGACGTTAATTTTCATCTCTATGCTTCTAACAGGATTTGGCGTCTACGATCGAATTGCTCAATTTGGCGGAGCTGGTTCTGCGGTTCCGGTTACCGGATTTGGAAACGCTGTTATTTCAGCTTGCATTGAACATCGAACTGAGGGATTTGTATTAGGTGTAGGGGGGAATATGTTTAAGCTAGCTGGCTCTGTCATTTTGTTTGGTACCTTTTCTGCGTTTGTGATTGCAACCATTAAAACGATTTTTATACAGTGGGGTGGTTTGTAATGTTGAAGGGTCATCGCACATGGGTATTTGATCAAAAGCCTGTTATTATCTCTACTGGGACGGTTGGAGGACCGTTTGAGGCAGAAGGTTTGCTTGCAGAAGACTTTGATCTTCTTCATGCCGATCTATGGCTGGGACAAGATTCTTATGAAAAGGCGAATAAGGTTCTTTTAGAAGAAGCGTGCCAAAAAGCAATTGAAAAAGCCAAGCTTCAAAAGGAACAAATTCAATTTTTTCTGGGAGGCGACCTTATTAATCAAATCACTCCCACAAGTTTTGCTTGCCGAACGCTTGGAGCACCTTATCTTGGCTTATTTGGAGCCTGTTCTACTTCAATGGAAGGATTGGCTCTTGGCGCTTATATCGTTAATACAAAAGGAGCAAAGTATTTATTAACAGGGACTTCTAGCCATAACACCGCCGTTGAAAAACAGTTTCGTTATCCGACTGAATATGGAGGGCAAAAACCACCTACTGCACAGTGGACAGTGACGGGGGCTGGCGTTGCTTTATTAAGTGATACTGGAGAGGGGCCGCGTGTCACATCTGCCACGATTGGCCGTGTCATTGATATGGGAATGACTGATCCGTTTAATATGGGAGGAGCAATGGCTCCGGCTGCTGTCGATACAATTGAAGCTCACTTGACGGAACGAAATCTCGATCCATCTTATTATGATTTAATTGTCACTGGAGATCTCGGACAAATTGGACATGAAATATCACTGGATTTATTTAAAAAACATGGAACACCGATACGTGAAGAACAATACAAGGATTGCGGGCTTATGATTTACAGAGAAGGCCAGCCAGTCTTGGCAGGAGCAAGCGGACCGGGCTGTTCAGCAACAGTTGTCTACGGTCATTTATTAAATCAAATGAAAAAAGGTGAGTTTAAACGAATATTAGTTGTAGCGACAGGCGCTTTATTATCACCACTAAGCTTTCAGCAAAATGAAACGATTCCTTGTATCGCACACGCCGTTTCGATTGAGTATGGAGGTGAGCTGCAGTCATGATCTTTTTTTGGGCTTTTGTCGTAGGCGGTTTAATTTGCGTGATTGGACAAATTATGTTCGATGTGTTTAAGCTTACACCGGCACATACACTAAGTATATTCGTTGTGGTTGGCGCCCTGCTCGATGGGGTTGGTTTATACGAACCCTTTATTGATTTTGCTGGAGCTGGGGCTACAGTTCCTATTACAAGCTTTGGGAATGCACTTGTACATGGCGCAATGGCTGAAGCAGAAAAACACGGCTTAATTGGTGTAATCTCGGGGATGTTTGAAGTAACAAGTGCCGGAATTTCAGCTGCTATTATTTTTGGAATGGTCGGTGCTATATTTTTTAAACCAAAAGGATAAGGAGAAGATAGAATGACTATCGCATCAGAAGTAAAGCAATGTCTCGCTAATCTTAAAGGAGTAGAAGCAGGCTTATCGAGTTTAGCATTACGAACTCAAGACGATCAAGCAAAACGTACTTTACACGAGACAATGCTTGTAGTGAACGAAGTAGCAAAGGATTTAAAACAGAGGATTGGGGAATTGGAACGAGAAGAACCCCAATATAAAGGCTTTTAACATAAACGATTCTTTTATAGGAGGTGTTAAGCCGTGCCTGAGTGGTTAGATACAGTTATACGGTGCTCATTATTTTTAGTTGTGCTTTTTCTCATTACAAAATTGCTGGGTAAAAAGCAGCTGTCCCAACTTTCATTCTTTGAATATGTTACAGGGATTACGATTGGTAGCATAGCAGGAGAAGTGGCAATGGGGCTTGAACGAAATATTATGCAAGGGATAATCGGAGTTGTAATCTTTGCAGGGATCCCATATTTAGCCGGTTTACTTTCCTTAAAGAGTAAAACCTTTCGCGATTTTATAGAAGGACAAGGAACGGTGTTTATTAAAGATGGAAAAATCATGGAAGATAATTTAAAAAAGGAACGATACACAACCGATGAGCTGTTGGAGTTGCTTCGAAAAAAAGATGTCTTTAATGCAGCTGATGTGGAATTTGGGATATTAGAGGCGGACGGGGATTTCAACGTGTTATTAAAGAAAGAAAATCAACCTTTAACTGCAAAAGATCTAGGTGTAGCCGTTGCTCCAATTAAAGAACCTGAGACTGTGATTATGGATGGGGAAATATTAGACGAGCCGCTGTCTACGATTGGTCAAAGCAGAAATTGGTTAAACACGGAGTTAGCGAAGCTAGGAGTTACAGTTGAAAATGTTTTTCTTGGGCAGGTGGATTCTTACGGACAATTACAAGTCGATCTTTTTGATGACAAGCTTAAAGTCCCATCTCCTCAAGAAAAACCATTAATACTGGCAACGATAAAGAAATGTCAAGCAGATTTAGAGCTGTTTGCTCTTGGAACAGAAGCACAGGAAGCCAAGCGTATGTATAGTGAAAATAGTGAAAAATTACAAAAAGTACTTGATAACGTAACTCCTGTTTTAAGAAGTTAATGGCAAATAAAGTGACATTTTAATGTCTCAAACTCCTTACCGAGGGTTCAGACGCTAGAATCAATCGATATTCCGTAAACTGATATGTAGTAGAAGAGCCGTTTTTCCTTGGATGAGAAAACACGGCTCATTTTATGTCGGAAATTATTTAGCTTCTAAACTTCCTGTTTTGTGCTCGTTGCTGTTTTACTGACTATCTGTATTTGCCATCGGCTGAGAGGTTTGACCATTCATGCCTTGATTATTCATACCAGAGAGAGGAATCATATTTTGAAGTTGTCCGCTGTTTCGCCCTGTCATCATACTATAAGCAGCAGCACCAATTCCGATAGAAGCAATAATAGGCAGTACTTGAATATTATTTTTCATAATTTAATCACCTACTTTCATTCACTTATAGGTATAGGCATGTATAGACTCTGTCTTTTTTTCTTTTTTTACACTAGCAAATCATTCATGCGGCTGTACCAATTGATTCCATATAAAATAAAAGCTAATAAAAATTTCTTTCAAAAGTCATACTATCATTATGTTTAAAATGCATTGACACATGCCCTTCAATTCAGGAGGTAATCAATTCATATAGCTATAGCAATGATTATAAATTAAGCATTTTTAACTTGTGTATTGTTGCCGTGAGCAGAAAGAAGAAATGGCTGCAGAAAATAATGAGCTATCTAAGGAAACATCGCCAATGTAACAAAGGAGAAATTAAATTATGTATAAAAATAACAGAAGCAGTTGTCGACAGAAGATTGATCAACGAAATCGTTGGAAAAAGATTTTTTATAAAATTTGTATGAAATCAACTTCAAAACTGAAAAAGTGCAGGTGTTTTTAATTGCAATTATCACCTAGAATTTATCATTCATTAATTCGACCAAAATGGATAACAAAAATATACATTCAAAATAATATTCAACAGCATTTTGATTTTACAAATCAAACAGTCTTAGATTTTGGAGCGGGTACCGGAGCTAACTGTACATTATGTTCACCCAATCATTACTTTGGAATTGATCCTGATATACATAGGATTGACTTTGCAAAACGCATGTATCCTGAGTACCAGTTCGAATCTTTTACGGATGACAAAATTTCTGTAGAGGAAAACAGTTTTGATTTTATTTTAATTGTGGCCGTACTGCATCATATTCCTCCAGAAACGATTCAATACTATGTAAAAGAATTTAAAAGAATTCTAAAACCAGGGGGAAGAATAATCGCGATTGAACCTTGCTTTTTTGAAAAGTCTCCGATTAGCAATTGGTTTATGAAATATAACGATAAAGGTGACTATATTCGAAATGAAGAGGATTATTTAAATTATTTTACTAAGGAAGCTTTTCGCTGTAATGTGCTAAGAAGGTTTAAAAAATGTCTTCTTTATAATGAATTGTATTTTACAGCTGTACTATAAGCTTTTTATGAAAATCATGTTGGGTTTCAGCTGTTGAGGAGAGAGCATTTCCGGTTTTATCATGCTCTCTTCTGATTTATAAAACTCATTTAACATTCCTAGATAATTTAAAGCTCAACAAGTGAACGAAGATGACTTGCAGAGGGCACTTCGTTTTTTTTTTGATACCAGGAATTTCCTATCCTAATATTTCTCTTTTTAAAAGATAAAGTTAAATGATTCTAATTCTGCTCTCTCTTTAATAATTGCTAGTAATTACCTCTAATAATCTACATTCGATTCCTCTATAATGTGATGAGGGGGAGGAGGTATCATGAAACTACTTTTTCTAATTATGTTGTTTGTCGCTGCTATACACGTTTTTTATAAAGCATATAAAAACACTCAAAAGGTCGTTTTGAATAAAGTCAATTTATCAGCTGTAAATGCTCACCGTCCACACGTTCCTCTTTTAAACATTTTACAAATTTCAGATATGCATATTGAAAAGATTTCCATTTCACCGGAACAACTTTATAATAAATTGAAAGATGAGCAAATTGATTTAATTGCTCTTACAGGAGATTTTCTAGATAAAAAACGCAGTATCACAAAACTTATTCCGTATTTACAAGTATTTAATCGCTTAAATGCCAAGTATGGAACTTATGCTGTATTTGGGAATCACGATTACAAGTTAAATCAAAAGGACTTTGAACTATTGAGAAAAATGTTAGAAGAATATGGCTGTAAAACACTCCAAAATGATAATGAGACAATTACTGTTGAAGGAAAACAGGTCAATATCATTGGCATTGACGATTTTCATACAAGAAGAAGCAACTTGCAAAAATCATTTTCTGACTTAAAAGGAGGATATCATTTAGTTTTAACACACGATCCTAATATCGTTCTTAAAATGAAAAATTTCTACTATGATTATCTTCTTGCAGGTCATTTCCATGGCGGACAAATACACTGGCCTAAGCCATACCATCTTGCAAAGCTGGGACGTAAAATGATGGAAATGAGTATGATCAAAGGGCTGCATCACTATGATGAAAAACCTTTCTATATAAGTGAAGGGTTAGGACAAACATCTATCAACATCAGGATTGGAAGCCGTCCTGAAATTACGGTTCATCAACTATCTTTAGATAAAATAGAAAAAGAAAAGACTCTGACGGCAGTTTAACGTCAGAGTCTTTTCTATAAGAGATGACTTGTGCCAGTGTATCTTCTAAATTAACCAAAATAGAAGCGCTCTATCAGTTAGGAGATGTACAAAAATTTAGTTAATTCTAAAAATTTATTGAAACTGAAACACGAAGGTGGTTTAATGGATGTAAGCGATAACATATCAGATATGTGATAACTGAAAGGCGGGGGATTTGTGAATGTAGAAAAAATCTCTAGAAAGAAAATATCTGAGTCAGTGGTTGAGCAAATTGAGAAAATGATTCAAGCCGGAGAATTTAAAGCAGGAGAAAAACTGCCTTCGGTTCGGGAACTTTGTGATTTGTTCGGGGTTGGGCGGTCGTCTGTCCGTGATGCCATCACCACTCTACAAGGAAAAGGTACTGTGTATGTAAAACAAGGCGAGGGCACGTTTATTTGTAAATTTGACTCAACAAAATTATTTTATCATCCGATTTTACTCCCCAGCGCTCGAGATATTACGGAGCTTTTTCAAGTGAGAAAAATATTAGAGCCAGGAATTGCTGAAATGGCCGCATTGAATCGGTCTTACAATGATTTAAAACTTCTAGAAGAAAGTCTCTCCAAACAATTCATCAGTAGATGGGAAGCTGATTATCATTTCCATCAGGCAATTGCCAAAGCAGCAGGCAATGAAATTCTTATCCAGTTCATGCAGTTTATCTCAACAACTACGCAAAAGGCAATGGTTGATTTTCACCATTATATTGAACGAAATGAAGAAGCAGTTCAGAAAATTGCCAAACACCACGATCAAATCTATCAATCCATTACATTATCAGAATCAAAAAAGGCGCATCTGCAGATGATGGAACATTTACAGTTTGTTGAACAGCTTTTGCAAAGCAGTTTAGCAGAAAGTGCTAAATAGTCAAAAACGCATTTTTTCGCAAAATAAAAGAAACGCAGTTTTGTAATAAGAAACAAATGGAGGTGTTGTTCATGATTGCTGAAAAACTTCTCGCTGATCTTAAATTGATTTTAGCAGAAGAACAAGTGAATGAAGAAGAGGCATCAGCCCACCCATTAGGAAATAGTGGTCAAGTAGAGGTTTATCCAAAATCTGAAGAAGAGATTTCAAGTATTTTGAAATATGCTAATGAAAATGGAAAAAAAATATCGGTAATTGGAGGCGGAACGAAACGAGGCTTTGGCGGACTAGTTGAATCAGCTGATATCTTGCTTTCTTTATCGAATTATAAAGGGATTGTGGAACATACAGCTGGAGACATGACTGTCACAGTAAAAGCAGGTACTTTGTTTGAAGAATTGCAAGAGTATTTAGCGAAACATAATCAACAAGTATCACTAGATCCTCCCTGGCATACTTATGCAACGATTGGCGGCGTTATCGCGGCTAATGAAAGCGGCCCAAAGCGTCTTGGTTACGGTTCAGCGAGAGATGTTGTCATTGGGATGAAGCTTGTGTATCCAGATGGAACAGTCATTCGTTCTGGGGGGAAAGTCGTAAAAAATGTCGCGGGGTACGATATGAACAAACTATTTATTGGCTCGATGGGTACGCTAGCGGTTATCTCAGAAATTACACTGAAGCTCTGCCCACTCGCTAAGTTTGAAAGTCTTGCACTAGTTGCTTTTCCAAAAGAAGATTTGCAGGAAATTCGTACATTTGTCACGACACTTCTGGATTCAATGATGGAACCAGTTGCGCTTGAATTGTTAAATTCATCACTTTCACAGAAATTAACAAATCAGCCTTCGTATACGCTTGCTATTAGCTTCGAAGATGTGGAAAGCGCTGTTCGATACCAAGAAAATTTTATTAAAAGCATCAAGCCTCTCAACGCAGAAATCACTGTTTTACAGCAACAAGCAGCGAGGATGTTTTGGAATGAATTTTATCAGCTCGGTGCAAATGGTGCAGTTCCTTCTATTAATAAAGAAACAGAAGCCACATTAAAGATTGGGGTAACAAATTTTGATGTGCTAAACGTGATAAAAGAAAGTGAAGAGTTCCGTCAATCTCACCAAGTTGAGATCGATGCGCATGGCGGGTTAGGTCATGGACTCTGTCAAATTTATATAAAAGGCGCCAGCGAAAGCATTATTTCCGTGATTAGCAAAATGAGGCATTCTGTAGCGTCATTGGGCGGTTATGTCGTAGTGAAGCATTTACCGTTTGTGCTGCGGCAGAAAGTAAGTGTATGGGGGGAACCACCAGCACATTTTTGCTTATTAGAAGGAATTAAATCAAAAGTGGACCCGAACAGAGTGTTGAATGACAAACGTTTTGTGGGAGGGATTTAAGTTATGAATGCAGGAGGCAGTGATATCATAAAAGATCCAGCGTGTGCAAAGCGGAGCGCAAGCAATTATTTGTGGCGTGATAAACCAGATGAAAATAAGTGGGCTGATTGTGTTCATTGTGGCATGTGCTTAGAATCATGTCCGACCTATGAGCTGACTGGTCAGGAACAGCATTCTCCGCGTGGCCGTGTTCATCTCATTAAATCAGTAGCAGAAGGAAAGCTTCAAGTTAATGAGCAGTTTATGAATCCTGTGTTTGCCTGTCTTGATTGCCGGGCATGCACAACAGCTTGTCCTGCCGATGTCGATGTAGGGGGGCTGATTGAAGAGGCGCGTGGACAAATTCGTCAGGCAATACCACTAACAGGCTGGAAAGGAGCAATGAGCAAACTGTTCTTAAAGGAGTTATTTCCTCATCAAAATCGCTTAAATTCAGCAGGAAGTTTTTTAAAGTTTTATCAAAAAAGCGGGATGCAAAAGTTTGTGAGGAAAACAGGTTTCATCAATATTATGCCTAAGCATCTAGTAGAGATGGAAGCCATTATGCCTGAAGTAAAAGAACCTGTACGTAAAAAATATACACATCAAAACGTAATTAAAGCAAAAGCTGAAACAAAAAATGAAGTCGCCTTCTTAACAGGCTGTGTCATGGATGTGATGTTCAGTGATATTAATGAAGCAACGATTAACGTGTTAACCCGAAATGGTAACGATGTAACGATTCCAAAACAGCAAACGTGCTGCGGAGCACTTCATGTCCATGCTGGCGACCGGGAAACAGGACGAAAACTAGCGAAGCAAAATATCGAAGCATTTAAAGACGCTGATACGATTATTGTCAATGCAGCGGGGTGCGGATGTATGCTAAAAGAATATCCTGAGCTGTTTAGGGAAGAAGACACAGAATGGCATGAACAAGCAAAGGTTTTTTCTGCCAAAGTACAAGATATTTCAAAGTATCTTCATGATACAGGGTATGAAAAACCAAAGGCTGAAATAAACACGCGCATTACGTATCATGATGCATGTCACTTAGCGCACGGTCAAGGAGTGCGACAGGAGCCGCGTACTATTTTGTTAGATATCCCGGGGGTTGAAATGGTGCATATGCCAAATGCAGATCGCTGCTGTGGCAGTGCAGGGATTTATAACATTACAAACCCAGAAATGGCGGGAGCCGTACTTGAAAGCAAAATGGAGTATGTTCCTGAAGATGTTGAAATGATTTCAATGGGTAATCCTGGCTGTATGCTGCAAATGGCCATGGGAGTGCAGAAATATGGCCGGAATCAAAAGGTTGTGCACACTGTCCAATTATTAGACTGGGCTTATCAAAAAGAGGACAGGAGAGAGGAGGGGAAATAATGGCCTTAAAAGGAATCAAAACAAAAGATCAGCATATTAAAAATCTTGCTGCGATTGTAGGAAGCCAATCTATTCTTTATCATAAAGAAGATTTGCTTGCGTATGACTGTGACGGCTTTACGATTCATCGGTATTTACCAAAGGCGGTTGTGTTTCCAAAAGATACAGAAGAAGTAGCGAAATTAGTTAAATATTGCTCAGAGCATGCCTTGCCTTTTTTGGCTCGAGGTGCTGGAACAGGTCTAAGCGGAGGAGCGATTCCGTTAAATAACGAGGTTATTATTAGTTTAGTGCGTATGAAACGTCTGCTAAGTGTCGATTTAGCAAACAGGCGAGCGGTGGTAGAACCAGGTTTTATTAATCTTAAACTAACGAATTCAATCTCTGATAAAGGCTATTATTACGCCCCAGATCCTTCAAGTCAGTATTGCTGTACAATCGGTGGGAATGTGGCTGAAAATGCTGGCGGAGCACATTGTTTAAAGTACGGTGTCACAACTAATCATATTTTAGGGCTAGAAGTGGTGCTTCCAAATGGAGAAATTATTGAACTAGGAAACGGCGGAATTCCGGACTCCCCAGGTTACGATTTATTAGGGCTGTTAACAGGATCTGAAGGAACCTTAGGAATTGTTACGAAAATTACTGTTCGCATTTTGAAAAATCCAGAAGCGAAGCAAACGGTGCTCGCATATTTTGACCGTGTGTTAGATGGCAGTCAAGCTGTGTCTGATATCATTTCAGCGGGGATTGTACCAGCAGCGCTTGAAATGATGGACAAAACAGCAATTGAAGGAGTAGAAGCCGCAGCCTTTCCAGTCGGACATCCTAAAAACATTGAAGCACTATTATTAATTGAAGTGGACGGGATTTCAGCAGGTATTGACGAGCAAATTGCCCAGATTTTAGAAGTGTGCAACAATCGCAATGTGCGTGAAGTAAAAGTAGCCCAAGATGAACAAGAGCGTGCAGGCTGGTGGGCCAATCGGAAAACAGGATTTGGAGCAATGGGAGCTATTTCGCCCGACTATTTAGTTCAAGACGGCGTTATTCCGCGCAGCAAACTGCCAGAAGTGTTAAGCCGAATTAATCAAATTAGCATTGAATATGGTTTGCGTATTGCTAATATATTCCATGCTGGAGATGGGAATTTGCATCCACTCGTCCTTTTCGATGCAAGAAAACAAGGAGAAACAGAACGAGCATTAGAAGCGGGAAGTGCATGCCTGCAAGTGTGCGCGGATGTCGGAGGAACGATTACAGGTGAGCACGGAGTAGGAATTGAGAAAAGAGAGGAAATGCGATTTGTATTTACTGATCAAGAAATTAAAGCTCAAACCGATATTCGCCAAGTGTTTAATCCTGACAATCTATTAAATGCAGGAAAGCTGTTTCCAAGCCCTAGTCGATGCGTGGAAATCAAGCAAGAGATGAAAGGGAGGGCTCCCCTATAAAAACAGCAATTGACGAGATAAAAATAAATAAATTAAATTTTATGAAAATTGTTGAAGTAGATCTTGCTCCATGATATTATTTTTTTAGATTAAAAAACAAAACATCGTTTTATAATAACAAACAACATAGAGCGCAGCGAACATATTTTTTTACTTCGTCAGACGATTCAAATCTTACAGCTTGAGTTGAAGATGTCATTCTTTCTTTTGAAAACGTTATCTAAATCAAAAAGTAAGCAGTTAAATTAAAGGAGGAAACACAAGATGAGTAAATATGTAAAAGTAGGTAATCTACAAGTAGCTTCTGTTCTTTATGAATTTATTAATACAGAAGCTATTCCAGACAGCGGCTTGGATAAGGACCAGTTTTGGTCTGGTTTGGAGTTATTAATCGAAGAGTTAACACCTCAGAATAAAGCATTATTAGTTCGTCGAGATGAAATACAAAGTAAACTAAATGCTTGGCATAGGGAAAATAAAGAAGGTTTTGATTTCAACCGATATAAATCGTTTTTACACGAGATCGGTTATCTCGAATCAGAAGTTGATGATTTCCAGATTTCAACAGAGGATGTAGATGATGAAATTGCAGTTCAAGCGGGTCCTCAATTAGTTGTGCCTGTTAACAATGCTCGATACGCAATCAATGCTGCAAATGCTCGCTGGGGAAGTCTTTATGACGCTCTTTACGGTGCAGATGCTATTAGCGAAGAAGGGGGAGCAGAGCGCCAAGAGACGTATAATACCATTCGAGGTGAAAAAGTTATTGCATTCGCAAAAGAGTTTCTTGATCAAACAGTACCATTAGCGGAATCATCTCACAAAGAAGTCGTACAGTATGAGGTAGCTGATGGCAAGTTAATTGTTACGCTTAATAATGGTCAAAAGACGAATCTTAAAGAGGAGACAAAGTTTGCGGGATATCAAGGAGAGGCAGGAGAGCCATCAGCTATTCTCTTAAAAAATAACGGGCTGCATTTTGAAATTCAAATTGACCGCAGTCATCCGATTGGAAAAACTGATGATGCTGGAGTGAAAGACATTCTGCTTGAAGCAGCTCTTACGACGATTATGGATTGTGAAGACTCAGTAGCAGCTGTAGATGCTGAGGATAAAGTGCTTGTCTATCGCAACTGGCTAGGCTTGATGAAAGGGGATTTAACTACTACTTTCAAAAAAGGGAATAAGTCGATGACACGTAAGTTAAATTCAGACCGTCAATATGTGTCTCCGTCTGGCGAGACTGTGACGTTATCTGGACGCTCATTGATGTTTGTACGCAATGTCGGACACTTAATGACGAATAGTGCTATTTTAGATTCACGCGGCGAAGAAATTTATGAAGGAATCTTAGATAGTGTGATTACAAGCTTAATTGCAAAACATACACTGCTCGGCAATGGTTTATATCAAAATTCCTCAAAAGGTTCAGTATACATTGTAAAGCCAAAAATGCATGGATCAGAAGAAGTTGCTTTTGCGAATCAACTGTTTAATCGGGTAGAAGATATGCTTGGGCTAAAACGTCATACACTTAAGATTGGCGTCATGGATGAAGAGCGCCGAACCACATTAAATCTAAAAGCGTGCATTCATAAAGTGAAAGACCGCGTGGCTTTTATTAACACAGGTTTCCTAGATCGAACAGGTGATGAAATTCATACTTCGATGGAAGCGGGTCCTATGATTCGGAAACAGGATATGAAAACATCTGCGTGGCTTCAAGGCTATGAGCAGTCTAATGTAAATATAGGGCTAGCGAGCGGTTTCCAAGGCCGTGCTCAAATTGGAAAAGGAATGTGGGCAATGCCAGACATGATGGCCGAGATGCTGAAACAAAAAATTGGTCATTTAAAAGCTGGTGCTAATACAGCTTGGGTACCATCTCCGACTGCTGCGACATTACATGCGCTACATTATCATCAAATTGATGTAACAGATGTGCAAAATGAGCTCATAAAAGACTCGAAGGATTTACAAAATGAGGTTTTACAACTCCCGCTTGCCGAACAAGCAAATTGGACTGCTGAAGAAATTCAAGAAGAGCTAGAGAATAATTCTCAAAGTATACTAGGCTATGTTGTGCGTTGGGTTGAGCAAGGAGTCGGTTGTTCGAAAGTGCCGGATATTAATAATATCGGCCTGATGGAAGACCGTGCGACGCTCCGTATTTCGAGCCAGCATATGGCGAATTGGCTTCACCACGGAATTTGTACGAAAGAACAAGTATTAGAGACGTTAAAGCGTATGGCAAAAGTAGTTGATCAGCAAAATGCTGGAGATCCTGCATACCATCCAATGGCTGAGGATTATGAGAATTCTGTGGCTTTTCAAGCAGCTTGCGATCTTATTTTTAAAGGCTATGATCAGCCGAACGGTTATACAGAACCAATTTTACACCGCCGACGTCTAGAAGCTAAAACAAAGTTTGCAATTAAACAGTAAATCATTGTTGGATAACGAGACTGTCTTAAAGAGATTAAGGCAGTCTTTTCTACAGAGAGGACAGCTAAGAAGAATCTTACATATAGGCATGAAGCTATTTGTGATCAATAGAAAGGAGAAGGAACATGAAGTTTGCTAGATTTACCGTTGATTCTACGAATTATACGGGAATTATCAATGGTGATGTACTAAGAGAGCTGAAAGGTGATATTTTTGGAAAATGGGAATACACAGGTGAAAATTTTTCAACAGACGAAGTAAAATTTCTTGCTCCATTAGAACCAAATCAGGTGATTGGAATTGGTGCAAACTATGTGCAAAATGTTGAAGATCTTCCGAAAGAGTTGCCGGGCATGCCTGTATTTTTCTTCAAATCAACCTCGTCTGTAGTTGGTCCAGAAGAAAAAATCGTGATTCCGAAAGAGGTTGATCAAGTAAAGTTTGAATCAGAATTAGCGATTATTATTGGAAAAGAAGCAAAAAATGTATCTGAGTCAGAGGTCCTTGATTATATATTTGGTTATACAGTAGCAAATGATGTGACAGCGCCGCACTATTTCCACGAAGATGGTCATTGGACGATTGGAAAATCCTTTGACACGTTTACACCATTAGGTCCTGTAATTGAGACAGAATTAAACCCTTTTGATATTAGGGTGAAAGCACAGCTTAATGGCGTTGAAAAGCAAAATAGCGGAACCGAACTGATGATTATACCAATCTGTAAAATGGTGGCGTACTTAACCAATGTGATGACGCTTAAGCCAGGAGATGTTATTTTAACAGGAAGTCCAGTGGGAGCAGAGTTCGTTAGTGCCGGAGATATGATTGAGTGCAGGATCGAGGAAATTGGAGCGTTGCGCAATACGTTTATCAAAGTACGTGAAAGCGTCAAAAGCTGTTAGGAGCTCACAAAATGCCCGGCGACTGCGTTATAATAAAATTTATTCATCCCTCGGTATCATAGTAAAGTCCGAGTAGCTGATTTATTAACATAAGAGTCATCTTACTATGATCCAAGGCTGTTTCAGTCAGCAGAGATTTAAGCTAATCAATTATGCACTAGAGGTGATAGATTGTGGAAAGAGAAAACATGGTTAAGTCTGTAAGCCGGGCATTAGATATTATAACGCTTGTTAGCATGAGAAAAGGAGGGTTAGGTGTAACGGACATTTCAAAGCAGATGGATATTAATAAGAGTTCCGTCTATCGCATTTTATCCACGTTAGTCCAGTACGGTTATATTGAACAAGATAAAGAAACAGGTCGCTATAAGCTTGGGTATAAATTTTTAGAAGTTAGTTCAAAATTATTAGAATCAATTGATTTACGAGCAGAAGCTACTCCTTACTTGAAGGAGCTAGAGCAAGAAACGAATGAAGTTATTCATCTTGTGGTGTACGACCAAGGAGAAGTGGTCTACATTGAAAAACTGGAAGGAAATGAAACATTGCGAATGCATTCAAAAGTCGGAAAGCGAGCGCCGATGCATTGTACATCTGTTGGGAAAGCCATTCTTGCTCATTTGCCTTCTAATGTTGTGCTGGATATTCTTGACCGCAAGGGAATGCCAATGCATACAGATAAAACGATTACGAATAAAGCAGATTTTATGCAAGAATTAATTCAAGTAAAACAACAGGGATATGCCCTTGATTTAGAAGAAAATGAGTATGGGATTAGGTGTATTGCTGTGCCGGTCTTTGATCATTTAGGAAAAGTGAGTGCAGCTGTTAGTATTTCCGGCCCTACGATTCGCATGACGAATGAACGATTAAAAAAACTTCAAACACGCATGTTACATATTGGAAACCAAATCTCAGTACGGCTCGGATTTAAAAGCGGGATTAGCTAAGCGTTATAAAGAAATTTGTTCGAGGTCTTTGAAAAAAATATATCGAGCAAATTTCTTTTTTCATTCATTAGACTTTCTAAAAATAATGAAATTGCAAAAGGATTTATAGAATAAAATTTAGAATAAAGTTTTTAATGTCACATATTTATTGCAGCTGTATAGCATTGCTTCCTCATTAGTAATAAAAGATTGTTTCATACTATGAAACAATAAAGAGGGAAATGTTTTATGAGTACGGGTATGTTAGGGTTTTTATCTCTTTCACCAATCTTAGCAGTTGGAATTTTTTTAGTTGGTCTCGGGTGGACAGCGAGTAAAGCTATGCCTCTTTCTTATTTAGTGGCAGCAGGACTTGCTTTATTTGTTTGGAACGTGCTCCACAAATAAACACAAAGTCCGGAGATTAAATGCAGAAAAGGTCATTTCATTTGAAATGACCTTTTCGTATGAGACATCGGCTTATTATATTTTCAGAAAACAGCGTTCAGTAATTAAAAAGATAAGCAAATTGTCCATAGAAGAACTTTTTGCATATTAAGATGTACCAAAGATTAAAAAATTAATTTCGTTTGTCCACATAATCAGGATAATCTGTAATAATTGCATCCACATTCATGCTTAAAAGAAAGTTAGCTGTTTCTTGACTGCGAACAGTCCATGATGAGATTTTCATTCCTGCTTCATGTACTTCATTTACTAACTCTTTCGTTACAATGCCATAACTCGGGTTGAAATAATCAGCGTAGGTTGAAAATTCTTGTAACGCTTCTGATGTAGTGTGAACCTTAGATGATGTTAACACGCCAATTGGTACTTTTGGAAGAAGGGTGTTTGTTTTTTTCATCGATTCAAAATTAAATGATTGAATGATGATCTTTTCGTTTTGAGGCTTGTCCAAATGACGTTCTTTTAATTCTCGAGCTACTACTTCTTCAATTCCAGGGTATAATTCAGGTGCTTTTAATTCAATTAAAATACCAATTTTACCGTGGTAGCGATCAAGAATTTCATCAAATGTTGGAATCTTTTGGCCAGTGAACTCTTCGCCTTTCCAGCTACCAGCGTCTAAGCTTCTCAATTGTTCAAGCGTTAAGTCTTTTACATATCCAGTTCCTTCTGTTGTGCGGTCCACTTTTGTGTCATGAATCACGACTAACTCTCCGTCTTTACTTTGCTGTACGTCGATTTCAATGTAATCAGCTTTCATATGGACGGCTTTATCAAAAGCGGCAATTGTGTTTTCAGGTGCATAGCCAGAAGCTCCGCGATGAGCAACGTTGTCCACTTTTTTTGTATCTCCAGTCGATTGTGCTGCGAATGTTTGTTGCAAAGGGCTAAAAAGTAATGCTAAAGCAAATCCAGCTCCTACTAGCGCTTGTTTTTTCATTTCTCTCCATCTCCCATCTAAAAAGTTCTCCAAGGTTATTGTAATCGATGAATGTTTATCCAATATGTGGTAATGATTGAAAAGAAGTTACAAACAAGTGAAGAAAACTGGGGCGTTTTTCCTGGTTTTATTTACAAATATCGCCACTGATTACTAAGTTTCTTGTCGAATGAAGGATGTTGAGTTTGTGATGAATAAGAAAGAGCATTGGACAGTTCCAATGCTCTTAATAGTTAGGTTGGACGGATTTCCTTTACTCTGCCAACCTGTCCATCAGTTAATCGAACTTTAATCCCGTGAGGATGAAAGCTTGATTTTGTGAGGATATCTTTTACGATTCCGTTTGTAAGTTTGCCTGTTCGTTGGTCAGCTTTTAATACAATGGCAACTTCCAATCCAGGTTTAATATTTGTTCTATTTTGTCCGTTCATTAGACACCATTCCTCTTTGTTTGCTGATTCGTCAGCTTTTTTGTAATTTGCATAGAGTTCGTCATTAAAATCTGCCTCCTGAACATGTCGCATACATACAGTATAATTCATTCTGATTTGTAGATGAAATTTTTAAAAGAGAAGAGAAAGAAATTCTAAAAAATAAATGTATTCCATTTTATAAATCGATAAAAAGCCGAACATGAGATTCATGTGCGGCTTTTGCTTTTATAAGAATGAAAATAAACAATAATTTAACACAATAAGTTGTTTATCAGATCATCGTCACGTCTTCAGTGTTTTTCATCAGAACCTCATCTTTGTTTGGATAGGTCTTCTCGATATGCTGTTCACCCCATTCGCATAAAGCATCAAGAATCCCTTTAAGCGACCAACCGTAATCAGTAAGAGAGTATTCTACTTTCGGAGGAACTTGATTGTATACCTCTCATAAAATAACACCATCGTCTTCTAATTCACGAAGTTGTTGAGTTAACATTTTTTGCGTGATGCCAGGCATTAAGCGTTTTAGTTCACCCGTTCGTCTTTTCCCTTTAATTAAGTGACACAAAATGACAACCTTCCATTTTCCTCCAATTACTTCTAATGAAGCTTCTACAGGGATATTGTATTTTTTCATGTGAAAAACCCTCCTCATTAAAATACGTAATCAATTTTCATCAATTATCCCACGAATCTTTTATAAGAAAATTTCGATAAATAGCTACTTACATATAAACAAAGCCGTCCAATGCCAAAGAAATAAAAAGATGATAACCTTCTAGTCCATACATATATACAGCATTTACGAATAGATAGTCACCTTTTTAAAATGTTTTCGACATGCAGATACTGGAATTTTTTATTTTGTTTCTATTTTATTTTACCCTCTAAGGCTCGAAATAGTCTATTAGGCACTTTGAAGTACCTATCGTACTTGAAAGTGCGTACTTTTTTTACGTTATCGTATCATGCATAATTGCAAACAGATGTTAGCAGAACCAGTGCAGCTGTGATTCCACTAATATTGACGTCTAAAGAAATGTACGATTTCTGTTACTGTCATTGGGAACTAGATGGGCGCCTGTACCGATAAGTTTATGGAATCTGTACTTCAGCTATTATTTTATTCATTTAAAGGAGGAATTTGAAGTGAGTTCACTTTCACATACACAAACGGAAGCAAAAAAAGGCGGAACACCTGCCTTATTAGCTTTAGCAATTAGCGCATTTGGAATTGGTACAACCGAATTCGTGCCAGTTGGATTGCTTTCATCAATTGCAGATGATTTATCTATTTCAATCACATTAGCAGGGTTATTGATTTCAGGTTATGCCATTGGGGTATCAATTGGAGCACCAGTGTTAACAGCATTAACAAGTAAAATGAACAGAAAATCGCTGCTCATGGCATTGATGGTTGTTTTTATTATCGGAAACGGAGCGGCAGCGTTGTCTACTAGCTTTGAATTGTTAGTCGCAGCTCGATTTATTACAGCATTTTCACATGGCATCTTCTTTTCCATTGGGTCAACAATTGCAGCTGATTTAGTTCCGCAACATAAACGAGCAAGTGCTATTGCATTTATGTTCACAGGTCTGACAGTTGCCACGGTTACAGGAGTTCCGCTTGGTACGTTTATTGGTCAAGCATTCGGATGGAGAGCAACATTTTTGGGGGTAGCTTTATTAGGTGTGATTGGCATTATCGCAAGTGCCATTTTAGTTCCAAAAAATTTAAAAGAAGCACCGCCGGCAAAATTTAGTGAGCAATTAAAAATCTTAAAAAATGGTCCATTGTTATTAGCATTTGCAATTACCGCTTTAGGGTACGGCGGAACATTTGTAGCATTCACGTATTTAACACCATTATTAGAAGAGATAACAGGCTTTAGTGCAAAATGGGTAAGTATCATTTTATTAGGATACGGTGTTGCGGTGGCTATTGGGAATACCGTTGGAGGCAAAGCATCGAATAAAAATCCTTTAAAAGCATTATTTTGGATGTTTGTATTTCAAGCTGTTATTTTATTTGTTTTAAGTTTTACAGCACCATTTAAAGTTATTGGGTTAATTACTATCTTTTTGATGGGTCTATTTGCATTCATGAATGTTCCTGGCCTGCAGATTTTAGTTGTAAATTTAGCTGAAAAATATGTACCGTCAGCAGTGAATGTGGCCTCAGCTTTAAATATTGCAGCATTTAATATCGGCATTGCGATTGGTGCGTTTATCGGGGGACTCGTTGTTGATTCAATAGGATTGATTCATACACCTTGGATTGGCGGGGTAATGGTTATCGGAGCTGTGCTATTAACTGCTTGGAGTACAGCTATTGAGAAAAAAGCTGAAAGCAGTAGCAAAAGAAAGGAAGTAAAAGCAATATGAATGTCACAGTCTCGAAAGGCAAAGCAAAGAAAAAGAACTTACAATATGTTTTGTCTGTTGGAGCTGTTTTATGTATAGGTTTCACAGCACTGTGCACGCGAAAAACGAAAAGACGGGAGGATACCGATCATGACGTTTTTTGAAAATCATAAAGCATACAATCGGATGTTTAAAGAAAATGAATTAACGCTTGGTCTTCATATACCGCTAGAAAATTATCAGTTTGAAACGTCGACAATGGAAAAGCAAGTTGAGTTATCTCAGCTTGCTGAACACTATGGCTTTACGAGTTTATGATTTCGAGATGTATTGTTGCAAGATCCGGCGACGGGTGGATGTATTATCCACGAACACCACATCTTCAAGCAGAATCAATCAGGCAATGGAGAGAGTTAGTACAGCAGCATCATCCAGGTATGTTTAAGCCATTTCCCCAACCTATGCATCTGGATTTAGCAGAAGATCCAAATGAAATGCCTACACCTATTCGCTTAGGCTTTCGTGCGGGAAGAAATACATTGATTGAACTACTGAGTATTTATAAAAAAATTGGTGTTAACCATTTGTTCTTTGTGCTCTTTGATAGCAAGCGTCCAGCAGAAGAAGCCATTCGTGAATTGGGGGAAGAAGTACTGCCGCATTTTCCTGCTCATAAAGAGGAGAAGGAGTGAAGGTGCTTAGTAGCAAAAGGTATGGTGGGAGGTGTTGCTAAATAGCTATAAAGTATCAAAAACGGGTACAAAATCTATGTATTTACTGATCCATATGGCCAGCAGTTATCAATTTTTATTTGCAATATTGAAGTTAATCAAATCAAACCTGTTCGTTTAAATAAAACTCTTTCTCTGAGGTTACAAGGAGCGAAAACACCCAAGAATTAACGAGATAAAAGCCGCCCATCAGTATGAGAACTGATGGGCGGTTTTGCTAAGCATTCTTTTCTAAAAGCAAAAAGCATCAGTTGATGATTTTGATTCGTATGAGTATTTTTACTCATATATGAGCTATTGAACTCAAACAAACCAGTTTTGTTACTTTTGTTCTATGTAAATATAAAACTAAAAATAGTATTTGTAAATTGGTAAAAATGGAAGTTGAATCCCTATAATAATAGAAATAATGAGGTTGTTTTTGTTATAAGTACATTTGTTTAGAAGTGAATGTTTCGAAATATATGGGAAAAACGATACAGGAAGCACGTATGTAATTTAATGACTTATGCAATATTGAACAAATTCTGGAAGTTCCTTATCATGGAAAAAGGAGAATTTAGTAACAGACTTTATCAAGTAAATGTAAAAAGGTGATAGGACAAAAGATAAAGTTGCAGAAAACGGTGGAAAAGAGGAGAAGATAACGTGAAAAAAGTAGCGGGATTGGCATTAACAAGTGCATTGACATTAGCATTAGCAGCTTGCAGCGGTTCTAAAGAAACGAGTTCTTCTGCAGAGAATAAGGCAGTTGAAGTATCGATTGAAAAAGGATCTTACATACTAGCAAATCAAGATGATGGAACATCTGAAACAGAAAAAGCATTATTAGCCGTTGGTTTTAAAGTGAAAAACACATCCGATTCAAGTATTTCAATATCGTCATACGATGGTGTTCAATTATATGATGGGGATGAACAGTTAGCTCCTAAAGATGATATCCATAATAAAGAGCTTGATTTAAATTATGATACTAGTTCTGGGAAAATTGGTTCTGATAAAGTGAAAACTTTTACGTATATTTTTGAAGTAGAAAAAGACAAAGAATATGAAATTGGAATTCAACCACGGTCATCTGATTATGATGAAGAGATCGATGAAGTCACATTAAAGCTTGATACAAAGAAATATGCAAAAAGCTACAATAAGCTAGAAGATCCAGCTAAGGCATTAAAAGCATACACAGAAGTTTTATATTTAAACAAAGAGAATGCTGATTATGAAAAATATGTTTCAGCAGAGAAAGAAGCTGTTCAAGAGGAAGCAAAAAAAGCTTTTAGAGAACAGATTAATCGAATATTTACGGACCCTTTAACAGAAGAAGCATCTGCTAAGCTCTATGATATGTATAAGAATACGCTTAAATCGAAAGGAAAAGTTGAAATGACAACTGCTGCACATGCAAATGGAAAAGCTGTTGTTCATGTAGATTATACAGGCCTCAGGATTTCTGATTTATATGATATTGTATCTGACTACAAAAAAGCTTACTATGAGGAAACAGGTGACTTTGATACAAAAAATAGAGAATCCTACGCCATCTCTAAATTTAATGATATTTTAAATGCTTTAGAACCAAAAGAAAGTGAAAGACCATTAGAAATTTTAATGGTTGAAAAAGATGGAAAGTGGTCAATTCAAAAATCCGACCGTTACAGTGACACTGTTACTGAAGCTTTTGCTGAAGGGAATGTGCGGTAAAATGCGTCTCTAACGGATTGTTAGTTGAACCAACTGGGATAAAAATCAACAACAAAGAGAGGGAAGCTCCCTCTCTTTTTGCTTTTCTTTCGAATGAAAACCATTACATAAAAAAACTACTATTATTGTTGCATACTCTGAGTCAATTTTATCAAATTGTGCTAGTATAAGAGCCTTAAGGGTAAAAAATTGCTAGTTTATAATTTGAAGGAGTACAGAGAATGGAAGCAAAATATTGTAAAGAATCAAAAGCAGTAAGAACAAGTCGAGTATTTCCAAATGATACTAATAATCATCAGACGTTGTTTGGTGGAAAACTAATGAGTGATATTGATATGATTGCCTCAATTTCAGCATCTCGCCATAGTCGAACAGAATGTGTAACGGCATCGACTGATTCTGTTCATTTCCTACATCCTATTACCCCTCAAGATTCAGTGTGTCTAGAGTCTTATGTTTCATGGACTGGTCGCTCTTCGATGGAGATATTTGTAAAGATTATTAAAGAAAATCTTAAAACGGGAGAGCGGAAAATAGCAGCAACATCATTTATCACATTTGTCGCAATTGGTGAAGATGGAAAACCATGCGCTGTTCCTGCTGTCATTCCAGAAACAGAAGAAGAAAAATACTTACACCAAACAGCTCCAGAGCGAGCAGCCATCCGAAAAAATGTTCGCAAAAGCAGCAATGCCCTGGCTACTTTTTTAAACTTAGATCGTCCGTGGGGCTAATGCAACATATATCCTCTTATTAATGAACAGTAAAATTCTGCTGATGGTTAAGAATATTATTTGAATATGAGAAGTAAAAGAGGTTGTTTATGCTGTCGCATTTGCACGTAATTTTATCAAGTAGACAATGAAAAAGAGTGGATTAAACTGGGGCCTTTTCCCGATACTCAATCGGGGAAGGGACCTTAAATGTTTTGGAAAACGATCATCTTTGTAAAAATTTATAGATTCGTAAATCGCTGTGCAAACTTGTTGGAGTTGGAAATAATAATCTAGCTGAACAGAAAGGCTTCGAATTTAATAGAAAGTGAACGCGCTTTTCAGCAGGGTTGTAAAGATGCAGAGGTTAGCTTCAGGTTTAGTGGGATTCTCAGATGAAAATAACACAAGATAATTAAGGCTGCTTGCTCTGGTTTAACAAGTGATTCAAATGTAACATCGTCGCACTTTCGTTTTCTTGGTTTCGTAATTGGTGAATTTTGGTCATGAAAAGGTGATTCTTATTCATGAATAAAGGGAGTGAGATACGTAGTTGTATTAATTCTTCTGGTGTGCATCGGTTATTCTCTTGAACTTTTTCTAAGTATGGATAAAAATACGGATGACTTAAAATTCTTAACGTACAAAAATAGCAAATTCGCAATTTGTTAACTCGTATGTATTTGCTCTGACTGGCCTTTATTTGCCGTATCTCTTTTTGGCATACAAAGCAGGTTACTTGAGAAAAGGAGCGTGTTTTAGAATATTTAAGTTGATTTGAGAGAAAAACGGCTCGAGTATCCAGATGAAACTCTTGATTATACATATAACTTTCAACTTTCCTTTCCTGTTCAAAATAGAGCAGCTTTTGTATTTTAACAAAATGTTTCAAAAAATAAACAGTAATGGATTATAAGTAAATAAAATGTAATCTAAGGAAAAATTGAAAATTTATAGAATTTTAAGTTCTCTTATCTAATTAAGGTAGTATTAATTATTTGCATAAAAAGAATGTTGTATAAAGGAAGGATGTTTGTCATTTTTTAGTTCGTTTTATTCATTGCATATATAATAATTTTTCTGAGATTATAGCTTTTTATTTTTATAAAATGTAATATTATAGGTGTTCAATGAGATTGCAAAAAAAATTTATTATTATATTCTTTTTTTAGAGAATAGGTATTTCAGAGTGTTTTTTATTTCGTTTTGTATCAAAATTAATAATATCGCAATAATAATGATTCTTTTGGCGCTTTTTATTTTTTATCAATTAGTAATATAAAATATCTAGTTCTAATTAACTTTTTTCCTTTCTTTTTTTTATATAAAAATCAAGAAAACATCCTATTGCTAACCTATCTTAAATGGTCTATATTATATACCTGTATATACAGGGTATTAGCGCCTATAAATTGAAATAGTACTATTTTACATTTTGAAGAATAATTAGTTTTTATAGAATGAAGCCAAGCTTATGATATTCATTTAACAGAAGGGAGGAATTAGATGTTTTTTAAAGAAGCTGCTGGTCGTTTTCTTTGTTGTTTTGAGTGTAGTTATTTTCTATACTCATCCTACTGCAGAAGCTGCTTCATTACAATTAGCTAATAATGAACAAGGAGAAGGAGTAATCCTGCTGCAAAAACAATTGGTTAAGATGGGCTATTTACACACAAATCCAACAGGACAATATGGTCCATTAACTACAGAAGCTGTTAGGCAGTTTCAAGGTGATACAGGACTTGTAGAAGATGGGATAGCGGGACCTAGTACATATAGGCAAGTGGACAATGTGAAAATTATGGCACATGCTGTCTACGGAGAAGCAAGAGGAGAACTGTATGCTGGACAAGTAGCTGTAGCAGCTGTCATTTTAAATCGTGCTGAGAGTCCAGAATTTCCACATGCGATATCTGATATTATTTTTCAAAAAAATGCATTTACAGCTGTAGAAGACGGACAATATTTCTTAACACCTGACAGAATTGCTTATCGTGCCGTTATAGATGCATATAAAGGGTGGGACCCTACTGACGGAGCAGTCTATTATTATAATCCAGATACTGCAACAAATGAATGGATTTTTACACGTGATGCTTATAAGAGAATTGGTAGTCATGTGTTTGCTCGCTAGTCTAAAACAGATGAAATTACCGATGATTAAATATACTCATACAGTAAATTTAATGCATCATTATAAGAAAATCCAGCTATTATATTATTTATAAATTTTTATTACTATAAAAAACAACACATGATTTTAGAAAGGAAGAAAGCATATGTGGAAAGAGTTTAAGGAATTTGCATTTAAAGGAAATGTCATGGATTTAGCTGTAGGGGTTGTTATTGGGGCAGCATTTGGAAAGATTGTTTCTTCTTTAGTTAATGATATCATTATGCCTCTAGTAGGGTTACTCTTAGGTGGCATTAATTTCACTAACCTCCAAATCGCGTTTGGAGAAGCTGAGGTTAAATATGGTAGTTTTATTCAGACAATTGTTGACTTTTTAATTGTAGGTTTTTCAATCTTCTTATTCATTAAATTATTGAGCAAATTAAAGAAAAAAGAAGAAGCAAAAGAAGAAGCAATAGAAACGCCTAGCAAAGAAGAAGAGTTACTTGCAGAAATCCGTGATCTTTTGAAAAAAGACGCTACTCAGGAAGACAAAGGGACAGTATAAGTCTCTGTAGAAAAAGTCAGTTAGCTATTCTAGCTGGATGCTTTAAAAAAGATTTAGCAATGCTTTAAGGTGTGCTTACAAAATGATATGCCATACGTCAATTAATAAAACGAGGTACAGGCCGTTTAGTAAACATAGAAAAATAAGAGCCCTTTCCATATTCATAGCGGTTTTGGCTTATTCTCAGAGGGTGAGGGCTTAAAATAGAATTTGCAAGAAAAAGTTCAGATGACTTTGTGCAAACGATTGTCATTGCTAACGGTGATAGTTAATTAAGTACTAATACGAAAAATTGACATCTTCTATCTATGTTTGTTGCCGATCTTTTTTCTGCAATCTTCCAGGGATTAAACGTATTCTTCCTATTATTAGAAGGTGAAGCTGTTGAAAAATATGAGTATTGAACAGTTGTTAAGGGCATATGATTAGGCGGTAAAACTCAATTTAAATAAAGACTTTATAGATTTGCTTGAAAGAGAAATTAAGAGGAGAGAGGAATTAGATAAAGAAAAACCTTCGTAGATTCTTTATACTAGGATTAATTTCGGCTCTCCATTAGGGAAAGTTGGAATTATTCCATCTCCTTAAGAAAGAAGTTTTATTTCATAGCAAGTAGTCCTTAGTACTGTTCTCGATAATAATAGGCATGTTATCAGTAGATAAAGCAGCCAAATTAAATCTAATTCACACATTATAATAAAAGCAAAAGAGGCATGTTCATTCATGTCTCTTTTGTTTTTCTGCCACTTTTAACGGAGAGTAATACTCCACTTCAAGGGGCCGGAAAAGCAAAGAATCGACACTGTGCTCGTGTATAGCTTCATTTGAACTTCCACGGTAAATATAAGCTAATAACTGCGGCATCTGCTCACTTTGATTAATCGTATCTAAAATTGAAGGAGCTTGTATTCACTCTATACCTTTAGATGTTTCATTGACAATTAAGTCAATATGATAAGAAACTAATTTAGAAAGGCAGTATTTTTTCTTATAATGGAATAAAGTTATATAATAAAAAAAGAAAGCGCTTTAAAAATAGTGGTTATACATGCTAAAAAATAAATGAAAAGGAGAAGAAAGATGAACATTGCATTTATTTTAATCGGTATGGTTGGTATTGTATCGCTCCTCGGGACAATTTGGATTGCTAAAGATGTCGATGAAAATTATCGTAAGTCTACGAAGAGAAGATTTATTAACTTATCGGCTATTTATGCTGTCTTACTTGTAGGAGCGGTTATCGCTGTTTCAATATATATAGGTAATATTTTATAACTGTTCTTTAGTTGTGAACACTAAAGTCATGCAAATAAAGAACAATTGATAAAAAGGAGACAGCAGTGTCTCCTTTTTTGTTAACGTAGCTCTATATCGCCGCTAGAAACATTTAAATCGATGGCATGTGTGCCAGCACCGTGTGTTCCTTCAACTTTATTTTGTACATGAGTATAATTTTTTAATTTAAATTGATTATTAATTTCTCCGCTACTAACGTTTCCTTTTAAAGTGAAATCAGCGTTTTGAGGAAGCTCAAGTGTTAAATCTCCAGAACTCACATCTGCATTAATTGAATCTTTTAGTTTTGCGATCTGAATATACAAATCTCCAGAAGATACTTCTGCATCGAGTTTTCCTTGGAAATTATTTACATCAATTTCTCCCGATCCTATATCAAATATTCCTTCTTTTGTTGTCACCTTATTAATCTGTACATCTCCAGAAGAAACGTTACTATTAAACGTTTCAGCAGTGATGTCGTTTAATTGAACATCGCCAGACCCGACTTTTAAAGTGAAATGTTCTAAAGCCAATGATTGGCCAGAAAATTTTACATCACCCGATCCTATTGATAATTCCATCTCACGATTATAGTTTTCTGGAATGTAAATGGTCAGCTTAGCATCACGACCAAAAGAGAAAAAGCTAAGTGGCTTTCTTTTATATTCTACATCAATGGTGTCGCTACTCTTTTTGACGCTTACTTTTCCGTTTCCTTTTAAATCTGCTTTTACGTTATTTCGGTTTTCGGTCACAATGACTGTCTCAGCGCTAGAGATGTTCATGTTAATCGAATCGATTTTATCTGTTACCTCAACTTTGCTTTTGGCAGAGTTAAATGTCCAGGCTGAACTTGTATAAGCAGTAGAAAGTAAAAAGAAGGCTCCGATAAGAATAACAACCACAAATAAGAGTTTCTTCACATTATTTACCTACTTTCTTTCATAAAATAATGAATAATGCAGATACACTAGCTTCACTATTTATATTAGTTAAATTTTTCCTTGAGAGCAATGTTCCGCAGGACGATTTTCCTCTAAGACTTCAGACGTAGAAAAATCATGTTGCTAAAGGAATGTTCGTTCGTGTATAGTGAGAACGAATGTTCTTTTTTGTAAGAGAGGTGAGAATGCAAGTTTATCTTGAGTTATATCTATATATTCTACTATACCTAATTTTGTAAACCAGTGGCCGTCTTAATAGTAAATTAGATAAACCGCTTGCTTTGTATGTAAAGCTTCCTGAAGTATTTGATTAACTTTTTCTATTTGATCTAATGCGAATAAAGGCTGTTTAATTTTAAATTACTCTTTTATTACTCTATTAATTCCTATAAATTGCTCAGATATTGAAGCAAATGATTTCCACTTTTTATTTTTCTACCGTGTATGTTAGGGCATTTAAGGTTCTTTATTAAGTCTGTATCTATAACTAGTCATCTCTCTAAATGGGAACTTGTGTTCTTTTTTAATGAGAATATGTTAAAGATTCAATTTATTCTATACAGGAATTTTTCTAGAAGGGTTATTAATTAGAGGCTTATTGATTAATGAATGGAAGCAGCTTTAGTAAACATAGACAAAGGTTTCCCATAGGAACTCAAATACAAACTCTTGGAGGTCAAGGAATTTCACTATTGTTTTCAACAACAAAAGATATTTATGTTTACATATTATAATTTATATAGGATTATTAAAAAACTCTTGATAATAGGCGTAAATGGAGAGTTTTCACGAGTATGCCCTAGCAATACATAGGATTACAATAAATCATGAAGAAGCAATTAAAGTTACCTAAGCCTCTTTTGACACAAATGGAACAGATCCATTTCATAATGATTGAAGCACTACATACAAATAAAAAGGTTTATCTTACATATTACAAACATGGGCAATGAGTAGTAGAAACAGGATTCATCCAGTTTGTTGTTTCCCTTGTAGATCTATTTATTTTCATTGATGAAGTATTTAAATTAAAGAATAAAATGAGATTAAGTGAATTAATTAATGTCCGCTTTTCATACCAATAGACGTAAAATCAACACGGTTAAATTGTCTATAAAAAACGTCTTAAAATCATGTGGAATCTTATTTAAAAAGCTATAAAAACCTGTTATTGTTAGGAGTATTTATCAATAAATCAATTTCTTTTGATTTATTAGTTGTAAAAAAGTTGAACATGACGATATACTAATAATATCAAAAAAAATTGATGTAGGGAGAATTTTATGAAACAGCTACCTTTATATAACGAAGTAGTGGGTAATTCATTTTCTATATATGAAAAAAAATTTAAGGCATTAGCAGATGAGAAAAGATTACATATTCTCTATGAGCTTTGCCAAAGTGGGGAAATGTGTGTTTGCGATATGACGGATTTTTTTAGCCTTTCCCAATCTAAACTTTCTTATCATCTAAAAATCTTGTTAGATGCAAACTTACTTAATAAAACAAAAAAAGGAACATGGAATTATTATAGTATTAATAAAGAGGAAGTAGATGCACTGCTATCAGAACAATTATGTTGCATTTTCCGGCCAATGTAATATTGAGCTTTAATAGCTCATATACATTTTTAATATTTATATCAACTTTTTTTGATGTAAACAAATTAACCCTATAAAGATTGATACTTCTTAGTAAGAAGGGAGGAAACCTCTTATTGTAGGAAGAATCATTTAAGGTGGTGAAAATAACCAATTCTTTTTTTATAATTAATACATCAATTTTTTTTGATTTTATAAGTGGCTAAAGTATTTTATTGCTTGAAAATGAGGAGGATTTTTATGAACCCTATTAAAATTTCATTAAATACTGTGTCTTGTTGTTCACCAGAAACGAATTCTTCACTAGTTAATACGAAAGGAGAAGAAAATAGAAACAATCATTTACCTGTAGCCATTATAGGGGGAGGACCAATTGGATTAGCTGCTGCTGCACACTTAACAAAGCAGGGACAACCTTTTATTTTATTGGAAGCTGGATCGCAAGTAGGGGCCAATATTTTAACGTGGGAGCATGTTCGTTTGTTTTCACCTTGGCGTTACAACATTGATAAAGCAGCACATGCTCTTCTCGAACAACATGGATGGAAATCGCCTAACTTAGAAACATTACCAACAGGAAAAGAGCTTGTAGAACAATATTTAGAGCCATTAGCAAATATTGCAGAAATTAAACCATATGTACATGTAAATACGGAAGTTCTTTCGATTACACGTGAAGAAACAGACAAAATGAAAACGGCAGGTCGGGAGAATAAACCATTTGTCATTTATACGGAGAAAGAGGGGGGCCTTCAAACATATAAAGCTAGGGCTATCTTAGATGCTTCAGGCACATGGAGAAACCCTAATCCTGCCAATTCTAGTGGTGTATGGTTAAAAGATGAGCAAGCACTGAAAGAACATATCTTTTACGGAATTCCTCATGTATTAGGGAAAGAAAAGGATCGTTACGCTGATAAGCGTGTTGCCGTTGTGGGTAGTGGTCATTCAGCTATCAACGCTTTATTAGACTTAGCTCAATTACAAGAAACGTATCCGAAAACTCAAATTCTCTGGATTATGAGAAAACCAAAGGTCGAGGATGCATATGGCGGAGAAGAAAAGGATGCTCTTGCAGCAAGAGGAGCCCTTGGAAGTCGCATTCATCATCTTGTGGATTCAGGAAAAGTGGAGGTCATAACTCCATATAGAATTCACCAAATTACAGTATCAGAGAATGGTATGAAGATAATAGGAAATCAAAATGAAGAGGGGAAAATCCTTTCAAATGTAGATGAAATCATTGTAAATGCAGGGAATCGTCCAGATTTTACAATCATCAGCGAATTGCGGACCTCTATTGACTCGATTACGGAAAGTGTAGAAGACTTAGCGCCGTTAATTGATCCTAACCTTCATAGCTGCGGCACAGTTCGTGCACATGGAGAAGAAGAGCTTCGTCAACCTGAGAAAGACTTTTATATTGTAGGAGCTAAGAGTTATGGACGTGCGCCAACGTTTCTCATGGCAACCGGCTATGAGCAAGTAAGATCGATTTCAGCTGCTCTTGTTGGAGACTATGAATCAGCGAGAAGAGTAGAACTTGATTTACCTGAAACGGGTGTTTGTAGTGTGAATCTTCATCAAGAAAACTCATGTAGTACAGATAGTAACAGTTCAAACTGTGGCTGTTAAATAGGATGTTAGGAAGGGAGTAATCATATTATTTACTCCCTTTTTAAAAATGTAGGGTTTAACCTGAAAGAGGATATAAAACATGACCATTAATCATGCAGGTACATTAAATAAAGAATATTTTCTTTCATAATATGAATTTGATCATGAACGCACATCAAAACACAGTCGACAAAGTGAAAGGGCTAGCATTTCAACGATTATTCGGATCACAAAGGAATAGCTTAGGGTGCTATTCTTACGAATATTTCCTTTTAGCTTATAATGAATTAAAAGAATCTGAAAAATAAGAGGTTAATAAAGAAGGTGGGGATGATCATATCTACGTTAAAAAGTCAGTCCTCTTCGTCATATGTTATTATTTTAGTATCCATTATCACTGCGCTTAGTCTTTTAGGGGATTCCGTGTTATACATTGTATTGCCTGTTTATTGGAAAGGAGCCGGTCTTGATTCCATTTGGCAAGTTGGTATTCTGTTAGCCATCAACCGGTTTATTTGATTACCTTTTAATCCGTTTGTTGGATGGCTATATCAAAAAATATCTTTACGGACGGGGAGGATTATTGCCGTTATACTCGGTAGTGTAACCACAGTGGGATCCCATTACATAATGGTTTTGCCTATTTATATGGGGGGATCGACGGTTTTCGGTCTGTTAGCAGTTGTTTGGATAAAGATTTATATGGAAAGAAAACAAGCTGTTATGAGTAAAACAATGTAAGGGACTGGTTACTGTCTTAACCAACATAAGATATAGATTAAAGTCGCTTTTTCTCTTTAGAGAAAGAGTGGTTTTTTTATGCGGTTCTTTAGGTAAATTCCTTATTTTATGCATTTTTTATTATATAAGCGAATAACTATATAATTGTGCGACAATGAAAAGAGGGTGATATATATCAATCAAATAGAATAGACAGAGGAAAAAAGTACTGTAGGTATACTATTAGCTTTTGGGTCTAAATTTGAAGGGGAGTTGGAGTATGGATCAACCTTTGAGCAAACAACTATCATTTTTAGATCGGTATTTAACAATTTGGATTTTTTTAGCTATGTTTGTGGGAATTGGCTTAGGTTATGTTTTTCCAAGCTTTGTTGATGGACTCAATCACTTTCAAGTAGGAACAGCATCAATTCCCTTAGCAATTGGCTTAATATTGATGATGTATCCACCACTAGCAAAAGTACGATATGAAAATATGGGACATGTCTTTAAAGATAAAAAAGTCTTAGGAATATCCCTTTTGCAAAACTGGATTATCGGACCTATTCTGATGTTCTTACTTGCGATTGTCTTTCTTAGAGATTTACCTGAGTACATGATTGGCTTAATTCTAATTGGACTAGCTCGCTGTATCGCAATGGTTATTGTTTGGAATGACCTTGCGAAAGGAGATCGGGAATATGCTGCTGGTTTAGTAGCTCTTAATTCCATTTTCCAAGTCTTTTTCTACTCTGTTTATGCGTATCTATTCGTTACGCTTATTCCAAAATGGTTAGGACTTGAAAGCTTTGTCATTGATATTACGATGGGGGAAATTGCAAAAAGCGTTCTTATTTACTTGGGAATTCCTTTTTTAGCCGGTATATTGACTCGATTTATTTTTATAAGTATCAAAGGAAAGCAGTGGTATGAAAGTGTACTCATCCCGAAAATTAGTCCTTTAACTCTTATTGCACTCCTTTTTACGATTATTGTCATGTTTTCGTTGAAAGGCGATATGATTATTCAGTTACCTCTTGATGTTGTACGTATTGCTATACCACTTTTGATTTACTTTGTTTTGATGTTTTTTGTTTCTTTTTATTTAGGGAAAAGGGCAGGAGCAAACTATTCTGTTACAACTTCATTATCCTTTACTGCATCAGGCAATAACTTTGAGTTAGCCATTGCTGTAGCAGTTGGGGTATTTGGTATTAATTCAGGAGCCGCATTTGCAGCTGTAATTGGACCTCTCGTAGAGGTTCCTGCACTCATTGCACTTGTAAATGCAGCATTTTGGTTAAAAAGGAGATATTTTCAACCTCAAGAAAGATAGAAGTTAAGTAAGGGAATCGGAATATCCTTTCCGATTCCTCTTTTACAGGTATTCATCCATCTAAATTTCTTTATAACGTGCAACTTACATAATAAAAACGAAATATAGGTATCTTATTATGTAATTATAAAATAATTGTAAGGCCCTTAAAATTAATTAAAAAGGTTGTAAACAAGAAAGAAAAAGCGTATATTAATAAATATAAATATAAATATATAAGAAAATTATTATATAACAATTATTAATAACTAGGAGGTGTCCTTTAATGGGCGTAAAAACTGTAGTGGAAATTGAAAAAGTAGCTCAAATACTGAAATTATTGGGTGACAAAACACGTCTATCAATGATGAAACTTTTACAAACTAACGAATGTTGTGTTTGTGAATTAGTAGAGATCTACAGTGCTAGTCAGCCATCAATCAGTCAGCATTTGCGAAAGTTAAAAGATGTTGGTCTAGTAAAAGAAAAACGAAAAGGGCAATGGATTTTTTATTCCCTTAACCAAGCACATGAACATCATGATTTTGTGATCAGTTTGCTTGATTCATTACCAAGTCAAGATGAACACTTAGCTGAATTAGAAAAACAAGGCTTACGTATTAGTTGTTGTGAGTAATTGGGGGTTTAAACAGTGACATCAGTTGTACTAGCATCACTGATTTTTTTAGTGACATTAGTTTTTGTTATTTGGCAACCAAAGAACTTATCCATCGGTTGGTCGGCTTGTGGGGGAGCCGTTCTTGCTTTATTGGCAGGCGTTGTTGATTTTCAGGACGTTCTGGATGTAACGGGAATTGTGTGGAATGCCACCCTTACCTTTATTGCTGTTATTATTATTTCTTTAATCTTAGATGAAATTGGGTTCTTTGAGTGGGCGGCCCTACACGTGGCCCGAGCTGCAGGTGGTAATGGCGTTCGCATGTTTGTGTATGTTTCAATTCTTGGCGCCGTTGTGGCAGCATTGTTTGCCAATGATGGAGCAGCCTTAATTTTAACGCCAATCGTACTAGCGATGGTTCGAGCGTTGAAATTTGAAGATAAAATGGTGTTTCCATTTATTATTGCAAGTGGATTTATTGCGGATACAACGTCATTGCCACTTGTGGTAAGTAACTTAGTAAATATCGTGTCTGCAGACTTTTTCGGTATTAGTTTTTCAGAATTTGCTTCACGCATGATTGTTCCAGATTTGTTCGCACTCTTTGCAAGTATTGTCGTTTTATATCTATACTTCCGAAAAAGTATTCCAAAGAAGTACGATGTTGCGGATTTACAGAAACCAGTTGAGGCAATTAAAGATGAAAAGATGTTTAAGTTATCTGGAATCGTTTTAGTTATTCTAGTCCTTGGATACTTTGTAGGTGAATTTTTCGACATTCCAGTTTCTATTATTGCAGGAATCATTGCTATTTTTTTCTTGGGAATAGCAAGAACAAGTCCAGCAGTGGAAACAAAAACAGTATTAAAAGGTGCACCGTGGGCAATTGTTTTCTTCTCAATTGGCATGTATGTAGTAGTATATGGACTGCGTAATGTGGGTCTAACAGAAGTACTAGCCGATGTCATTCAAGCAACAGCCGATCATGGACTGTTTGCAGCAACGATTGGTATGGGATTCATTGCGGCTATTCTTTCATCCATTATGAACAATATGCCAACCGTGATGATTGACGCTCTTGCCATTGAGGCCACACATGCAACAGGAACCATTAAAGAAGCACTTATTTATGCAAATGTCATCGGATCAGATTTAGGTCCGAAAATTACACCAATCGGTTCCCTTGCTACCCTTTTATGGCTTCATGTTCTTTCAACCAAAGGTGTGAAAATTTCATGGGGAACCTACTTTAAAACAGGCATCATCTTAACCATCCCAACATTGTTTATTACGCTTGTTGGTTTATATATTTGGTTACTAATCATTTCATAACACATCATAAAGGAGATTTTACACATGTCTAAAAAAACACTTTATTTCTTATGTACAGGTAACTCTTGCCGCAGCCAAATGGCAGAAGGGTGGGCAAAAAAATATCTAAATAACGAGGAATGGGATGTACGCAGTGCAGGTCTTGAAGCTCATGGACTGAATCCTAACGCTGTAAAAGCAATGAAAGAAGCAGGCGTTGATATTTCAAGCCAAACATCAGATGTCATTGATCCTGAAATTTTAAATAATGCAGATTTAGTCGTCACTTTATGTGGTCACGCAGCAGATCATTGCCCAGTAACGCCTCCTCATGTAAAGCGTGAACACTGGGGTTTTGATGATCCAGCGAAAGCAGAAGGAACAGAAGAAGAAAAGTGGGCATTCTTCCAACGTGTACGCGATGAAATCGGTGAGCGTATTCACCGTTTCGCTGAAACTGGTAAGTAATAATTAAAATAGAATAGGCCAGGAGGATCGCTCCCGGCTTTTCTTATACAGTAAAAGAAGGTAGACGATAGGCAAAACAATAAGAAATAGAGCTTATCCTTCCCCTTACATATAAGTATATTATTATAAACCGCTATTTAGAATTTAGAGTTTACTTAAAGGAGATGAAGACATGAAAAAGGTAGAGATTTTTGATCCAGCTATGTGTTGTTCAACAGGTGTTTGTGGTCCAAGTGTTGATCCAGAGCTGACGAGGGTAGCTTCTGCAATATTCGCCCTGGAGAAGAAAGGCTTTGATATTACACGTTATAACTTAACAAATGAACCGAATAAATTTGTTGATCAAGTAGAAGTAAACAAAATCCTCATGAATAAAGGGCCAGATGCTTTACCAGTAGTATTAGTGGATGGTGAAGTAGAGAAAACCGGAAGTTATCCGTCTAATGAGGAGTTTGCTGAATGGTTTGGCATTAATTCTGAAGAACTAAAAGGGGAAAAACCTCGTATGCCTATCAAGTTAAATATCAATAATCTGAAATAGGGAGGCAATAAAATGTTCCAACCTTTTCAACCTAAAGACCTCGTTCGAACACCATTTTTATTTTTTACAGGTAAAGGTGGTGTAGGAAAAACATCTACAGCATGTGCAGTAGCCGTGTCTTTAGCAGATAATGGTCACAAAGTACTTATTGTTAGTACCGATCCTGCTTCAAATTTACAAGATGTATTTGAAGTGAAATTGACAAATGAGCCAATTGAAATACCTAATGTACGAAACTTATATGCTTGTAACCTAGATCCTGAAGAAGCAGCAAAAACGTACCGTGATAAAGTTGTAGGTCCTTATCGTGGAAAGCTTCCTGATTCTGTTGTTTCTACTATGGAAGAACAGTTGTCAGGAGCTTGTACAGTAGAGATTGCTGCATTCGATGAATTCACGAATTTATTAGCAAATGAAGAAATGGTGAATCAATTTGATTACATTCTGTTTGATACAGCACCAACAGGGCATACCCTGCGTTTATTGCAATTACCAACCGCATGGACAGGATTCTTGAAAGAAAGCACTCATGGAGCTTCTTGTTTAGGACCTTTATCGGGTCTTGATGAAAAGAAAGATTTATATGCTAAAACCGTGGAAGCTTTGTCAAATCCAGAACAAACAACTCTAATGTTAGTAGCGCGTCCTGATATTTCATCTTTAGAAGAAGCAAACCGAGCTTCAAAGGAATTAAAAGAGATTGGTATTTTAAATCAAAACTTAATTGTAAATGGGTTAATGAAGCAGTATGTAAAAGAAGATAAGATCTCAACGGCTTTCTATAATCGACAACAAGAGGCTTTAAAGAGAATGCCAAAAGAACTAAAACAGATGATTATGTATTCAGTCCCTTACGTATCGTATCCTTTAACAGGAATTTCTCATCTTCGCCATTTATTTAAATCGTATACTTTACCAGCAACAGAAATAAAAGATGTAGACTTGTCTCAACACGATCTTTCTGTATTTAAAAATGTGGTAGAAGATTTCTCTTCAAATGGAACCAGAGTCATTTTTACAATGGGAAAGGGTGGCGTTGGGAAGACAACGGTAGCATCTGCGCTTGCAGTGGGATTAGTTGAAAAAGGTCATCGTGTTCATTTAACTACGACAGATCCTGCAGCACATTTAGATTTTGTCTTTAGTAACAGTGAAGTTAAGGAGCTATTGAGTATTAGTCGAATTGATCCTAAGGCTGAAGTAGAAGCTTATAAAAACGAAGTATTGTCAAAGACAAGTGAGGAACTTGATGAAGATGGAATCGCGTATATCCAAGAAGATTTAAATTCCCCATGTACAGAAGAAATTGCTGTATTTCGTGCATTTGCGGATGTGGTAGCTAAATCAGATGATGAAATTGTTGTCATTGATACAGCACCAACCGGACACACGTTACTCTTACTTGATGCAACACAGTCTTATCATAAAGAATTAGAGCGCTCAACAGGTGAAGTCCCAGAAAGCGTTAAGAAACTATTGCCGCGCTTACGTAATCCAAAAGAAACAAGTGTGGTCATTGTTACACTCGCTGAGGCTACACCTTTATTAGAGGCAAGTCGCCTTCAAAAGGATTTAAAAAGGGCTGAAATCACGCCGAAATGGTGGATTGTCAATCAGAGTTTATATGCAACTAATACAGAGGACCCTGTGTTAAAAGGAAGAGCTCAAGCAGAAAAAGCGTGGATTAAGAAAGTAAGAGAGGAACTAACTTCTAAGTGTGCCATTATTCCATGGCAGCCAGAAGAGAAAATTGGTTACGAAAAGGTTAAAGAATACATGCAGTAAAAGGGATACTTATTAGATGCGAAGCGTTATTTAGAAGGAAGCACGGTTCATAAGTGATGTAAAACATTATAAAACTATAGAGGTGGACAACATGAGTAACAAGAATTATCAAGCATTAATTGACAATCGTATTTTTATTGGTGGAGCAGCAGATGTGAAAGAAATGATGGAAAATGACAGAGTTGATGTTATTTACGATTTACGTGCAGAGGCACTAGACCATGATTCTCCCGAAGTACGCGTTCATACACCGATTGTAGATGATGCGGAAAATCAAGACGAATCCATTCAAAAAGCAATTAATGAAGTCGTAAAGTCATATAAAGAAGGCAAAAAGATTTACTTCCATTGTGCAGGGGGAAGTAACCGTACAGGTACTGTGGCAATTGGAACGCTACTAGCACTAGGAGAAGCAGATACCATTGCAGAAGCAGAAGAGAAAGCAAAATCAGCTCGTGCTAAAATTAATGTGAAACCTGAAATGAAAGCTTCACTTCAACGTTTATTTCCAGAAGCTTAATTCATAAAGAAAGGCAAATAAAGAGAGGGAGAGATTAGATGAACATTACAAATGAAGCAAAAAAAAAGTTAGAAGACGTATTCGCAAAACAAGGTGCAAAAGGTATTCGTT
Source organism: Priestia megaterium (assembly GCA_008180335.1). Taxonomy (GTDB): domain Bacteria; phylum Bacillota; class Bacilli; order Bacillales; family Bacillaceae_H; genus Priestia; species Priestia megaterium_B. The sequence goes on along the minus strand of VTEF01000005.1, from coordinate 136,839 downwards.
TCTACTCTGAAGGCGCTGGATGCTGTGGTCCTCAAATAGGTTTATCATTAGATATACCAGCTGAAAATGATACAGTACAAGAAATTAACGGCATTCAAGTAGCGATTGAAAACACAGTATTATCTACAACTGAAGGTCTTACTCTAGATGTACAAGAAAGCCCTCAAGGTGCAGGGTTTGTATTAGTAGGAATGGATAATAGCTGTTGTTAATTAAAAGAGCCTGAATTCATTAGAATCAGGCTCTTTTCTTTTGGGTTCTGGTGATTCTCGTTATGTTAACTGGCCTTTTATAAAACTCTGATTTTCAGTCCTATATTCAACAGAATTTTTTTCCCTAACCTCATTTTTCGATATTCCTTTTTTTGTTAAATATTGCAAGGTTCAATGATATCTTTGTTTATATATGTACATAGATAAAACTGTTAATCTGCATGGACCTTTTTCAAAAACTCTTGATAAAATGAAAAATATGTAAGTTTTATTATTTGTCAACTTATATAATAATTAAGTTGACAAATAATGATATGTATTGCAAACTAAATGCAAGAAGCTGGAAAGGAGGTTACTGGAGGTGAAAGCGAAAATCATTGCCTATGTTTCATTATTTACAGCTTTAACAGCTGTAGGCGCCTTTATTAAAATTCCGATTCCGTATATACCGTTTACGCTTCAGATTGTGCCTGTTTATTTGGCTGGAGCGTTACTAGGGCCTCGGCTAGGGATGCTTAGTCAAGTATGCTATGTAGCGATTGGCTTAATTGGCGTTCCGATTTTTGCTGAAGGCGGCGGGTTAGGCTATCTTTTAAAGCCTACGTTTGGTTATTTGCTTGGTTATGTAGCAGGTGCGTTTATAAATGGGTACCTTATTCAGCGATTAAACATTACGAAACGTTTCTCTATTTTTATGGCAAATTTGTCTACTTTATTTGTTGTTTATATAATCGGCTGTGTATGGCTTTACGGGTCAATGAAATGGATTATCGAACAGCCTCTGTCCATACAGGATACGCTGTTATTTGGCATGCTGCTTCCGATACCAGGTGACTTAGTATTATGTATTATCTGCTCACTTCTTATTTATCGATTAAAACCTCAAATGAAGCGGTTTATTCCTGAATAATTTTTGGGACCGTTGCAGAATTTGCTATCCATCAGCAAGGGGTTATTGCACGTTAAGAGCGGAATGAAAAGGAGGAAATAGAGATGGGCCAAGCTTATTTTATTACAGGAACTGGAACAGATATTGGTAAGACTATCGTGACAAGTTTTTTATATAAAATACTTTCAAATACCGGTTTAAAAGTCGCCATATGCAAACCATTTCAAACGGGATACAAAGAAGAGATTCAAGGTTATCCTGATATTCACTGGTTTGAAAGCAAATTAGGGGTTTTTAACTCAGGTATTTATCAATTGACACCTGAAACCTCTCCTCATTTAGCAATTCGATTAACCAATCAAGCTGTTGATAAGCAAGTTGTCATTACTCGAATAAAAGAGTTAGAAAAAGAGTTTGATATTGTACTAGTCGAAGGAGCAGGAGGCTTAGCTGTTCCGCTTATTGAAGAAGAAACGGGCTTTTATATGACGAAAGACTTGATTAAAGATGCAGACATCCCGATTATTATAGTTTCAACGAGTGGACTAGGTGCGATTCATCACACAGCTACGACCTTTTCATATGCAAAAACACATGGGTTATGTGTAAAAGGGCTCATTTTTAATCAATTTGATAAAAAAAGTGATATTCACCAAGATAACATACGGACTATTGAAAAATTAGTAGATGCATCACTCCTTGCTTGTTTACCCACTTTTTCTGATATAGATCAGGATTTAACTAGCTATATAGAAAATTTGATGTCTAATCAGCATTTTATTACACCGTTACAGGAGGTATTCGGCTATGCAATACACAAGTGAACAGTTAGAAAAATGGGATAAAAAGTATGTTTGGCATCCATTTACACAAATGCAATCATATATGGAAGAGAAACCATTTATTGTTGAAAAAGGCGAGGGCAGTTATCTATTTGACGTTGACGGAAAAGCTTATTTAGATGGATATGCCTCCTTATGGGTAAACGTTCATGGCCACAATGACAAAAAGTTAAATGAGGCACTTTATGAACAAATTCAAAAAATTGCCCATTCAACTTTATTGGGATCAGCCAATGTGCCATCTATTCTGTTAGCAAAAAAGTTAGCTGAGATTACACCAGGACAGCTGTCAAAAGTGTTTTATTCAGATACGGGATCAGCAGCTGTTGAAATTGCATTAAAAATTGCCTATCAGTATTGGAAAAACCTCGATCCAGTAAAATATGCACACAAAAATAAATTTGTGTCCTTTAACGAAGCTTATCATGGTGACACAATTGGTGCGGTGAGTGTCGGCGGAATGGACTTGTTTCACCGTATTTTTAAGCCATTATTATTTGAGCGTATTGCTGCTCCATCTCCGTATACATACCGCATGAATCATCTTGGAGATGAAGAGAGTGTGAAAGCATATTGTCTACAGGAGTTGGAAGTATTGCTGCAAACACAAGGGAATGAAATTGCGGGCTTAATTATTGAACCGCTTGTACAAGGAGCAGCAGGAATTATTACGCATCCCCGAGGGTTTTTAAAAGAAGTAGAACAGTTATGCCGAACCTATAATGTATTGTTGATTTGTGATGAAGTGGCAGTTGGATTTGGACGGACCGGAACACTATTTGCTTGTGAACAGGAAGATGTTGAGCCGGATTTAATATGCATTGGAAAAGGAATTACAGGCGGTTATATGCCATTAGCAGCCACCTTAACAACTGATAAAGTGTTTGCGGCTTTTTTAGCCAACCCTGATGAAAATAAAACATTCTTTCATGGCCATACGTATACAGGAAATCAGTTAGCGTGTTCGGTAGCGTTAAAGAACATTGAATTGATTGAAAAAAGAGAGTTAATAAAGAGTGTTCAAGAAAAAGCAAAACGATGGACAAAACAGCTTGAGAAATTATATGAACTTTCTATTGTAGGCGATATTAGACAAAGGGGACTGATGGTCGGAGTTGAAATAGTAAAAAATCGTGATTCTAAAGAGATGTTTTCGATCAATGATGGCGTTATCTCACAAATCATCACTCGTGCAAAGGAAAAGGGACTGATTATTCGCCAATTAGGTCCGGTCATTACAATGATGCCAATTTTAGCGATGACGGATGAGGAACTGAACAAAATGGCCGAGATTGTGTATGAGGCGATTAAAGAAGCAGCTGAAACTTATCAATTAATAGAAAGTACAAAGTAAATCAAAGTTTTTAAAGAATAATATTAGCAGGTGGAATTTTTCATATTCTACTATTTTTACGATAACAGTAAAAAACTGTGATTTGATAAAATCACAGTTTTTTATTTGTTTAGGAAAAAATTTCAAGGTTTTCTGCAATGAAAATGTTATATTTACTAGGTTTTTTAAGGTTAGTATAACTCTTGTAATATTTTTCTCCGTTACGTAAGAATCTTAATGCAATTAGAACAAATGTTACCCATTCTTTCAATGAAACTGCAAATCTCTATGCTAAGATAGGGTCAGATTATTTTTCGGGAGGTAGTTTTTATGAAAACAACAAAATTGAAAAAGTGGGCAGTGGTTTCTGCCGCAACTTTCGCATTTTTAGCAGGACAAGGAACGTCAGCGGCAGCAGCTTCACATAAAGTAGTAACAGGAGATACGTTATGGAGCATTGGAAAGCAAAATGGAGTAACGGTAGATGAACTGAAAACAGCAAATAATCGTCAAAACGATCTTATATACATCGGTGAAACATTAACGATTCCTGATCAAGGAGCTGCTCAAGCTAATACAGCTTCTGTACATACAGTCGCAACAGGAGATACGCTATGGAGAATTGCTCAGCAACACGGCGTGACAGTTGAACAATTAAAAGCAGCAAATCAATTACAGCATGATACGATTTATATTGGACAAACGTTAGCAATTGGAAGTCAAGTTGCTGAAGCTCAACCAAATCAATCAACTCAATCGACTCAGCTGGCAGTATCAGCTGAAGAGCAAGACTTATTAGCGAGATTAGTAGAAGCAGAAGCGAAGGGAGAACCGTACCAAGGAAAAGTAGCAGTTGCAACTGTTGTATTAAATCGTGTAGCATCTCCGGCATTTCCTAATTCAATACATGATGTTATTTATCAGCCATTAGCAAATGGGGGCTATGAATTTTCTCCTGTAGGAAATGGTACAATTAATCAGCCTGCATCTGAAGAGTCAAAACAAGCAGTAGGCGAGGCGCTGTCGAATCCGAACCATGCAAATGGAGCATTGTTTTTCTACAATCCAGAAATAGCAACAAACACTTGGCTAGCATCAAAACAAGTGACAGCAGTTATCGGCAATCACGTATTTGCTAAATAAATATGATTAATAAAAAGGTGAAATAAACGCTATTTTCTTGGCCTGCAAACTAGAGAAAATTAGCGTTTATTTCTTTTGTTTTGTATGCGCATTTCTCAATTTTCCTTTTATTCCGCTCTTAATTAGCAGTGAGATCTTTGCTAATTGAAGCTTCCATTCCTTTAGTTAAAAATCATAAATTTAGGTATGCTTACCTTAAGAAAAGGTCTTTAGTTCCTCTGTTAATTGTAAAAAAGCTTGTTTGTTTCGAGTTTTTAATGCTTCGTCGATTTCCATTTGGAGTCTTTTCTTTTGAAAATCACGAATTGCCCTGTCTAATACGATTTCAGCAAATAAGGAAACGGTAACGTCTACTTCAGACTGCCTCGGTGCATGATTTAAAGACTTTTCCATAGGAAATCAACTCCTTAATATTTTTATATTATTTTTGATTATTCTGACTTATTAGAAGGCAAAACGACCAATATGATGTTTCTGTTAGAAATGAATCATTCAATCTATAAATATCTTACCCTTATTTACAAATTTTAAATCATTTTTCAGAGTAAAGTTTATTCTTCATGTTTGCTCATGCAACGTTCACACTCATATAAATATGATTCATGTTGTTCAATAATCTCATCTCCACATTCACGGCATTCTTTTTTTGGTAAGTCCCGGTAGAAATCTAAAGTTAACATGTATACAACCTCCATTTATGTTTGATTGAAATCATTGTACTATAACACGTATTTAATTTCAATACTGTTATATAATTGTTGTTCGTCTTTTTCTGACAAATGAAGAGGGGGGATAGAGGGCGCAGAATGCACTCATCGTCTAGCTGCAAGCAGATAATGTAACAAAAAATAGCCTTATTTATGATGCTGTTTTATGAAGTATTCCATTTTCTTATACATATAATTAGTTTTGTTCATTGTACTTCTATAAAAAGCTGATGTAGTATTTTATACACAGAGATCGCTATCGAAATAAAAAAGCGAATAATAGATAGATATAAATGCCAATAATGTTATTTGAACGATGAATTCACGTATATCTGACGGTTGTTATAGTAAAGTTTTAGGTTGAAACAATCCAGCTGATGAGGGAGAGAAAAGAATGTCGAAGTTAATTTTAAAACACTATATTCTTGAAGAAATGCAAAGAGCGAGAATTGAAGAAGCTTTGTTAAAATGTCGCCCGGAATTAGAAGAAGATCTCTTAGCACTAGACGATCTGGAAATTCTAGATTTATATAAAAAGTGGACAAAAGAGCTATCGGATATTGAGCATATTCCTTTTTAATAGAGAGGATAGCTTTCAAAAAAATAAAGCGGGAAAGCCTGCCTCTTATGGGGAAAGCTTTCTCGCTTTTTTCTATTTTTAACTGAAAAATTTAATCACTTTCTGGCTCTTCTTCCTTAATACCGTAAGCAAAGGGAATTAATGCACAAATAAGAGCCATAGTAATTTCAAAGAGAAAGTGAAGTAAATCCAGTTCTTTGTTTAGATAAAGGTTAATTTTTTCATATAAACCAAAAGTTATGAAGCCTAATATAAGATATCTTGCAATCCAGATTGCCTGCCTATAGGATTGCAACCATTTTTTTAATTCTTCGATTCTTATTTTACCCATACTATTAATACCTCGCTTTTAAATTTCACTGCTCGCTATTTTAAAATCTATCTTCTCTCTAGAAAGTTTATTTTTGAATAAACAGCAAGAATAGTAAAGTTGAAGAGATACTTTATTATAACAAAATCTTGATAATTTTTAATTGTTTAAAAATTCCATCTCGTTTATTGACAGTAGAAGAAACGAGAGAAAAGTAAGAGCTTTCATCGAAGTTTTCTTTTGGACTATATTTGTCTTAATTATAAAACCGGTACTACTCGAAGTTACACTTTATTTTAAAGATAAAATCGAATCAGTGCACTTAAAAAATATTGAAAGCGTTTTATAAATATGGTAATGTATGTATATTAAGAAAACGTTTACGTAGAAAGTTGGTGAAACATGTCAGTCACCATTAAAGATGTAGCAAAACAAGCAAATGTATCTGTTGCCACGGTGTCTCGGATTTTGAATAATTTACCGGGTTATTCAGAAGAAACGAAGAGACGTGTGGAAAAAGTGATTGAAGAGACTGGGTATCAGCCTAATGCCGTAGCACGAGGCTTGATTAATCGTAAAACGAAAACAATTGGTGTACTTGTTCCAAATGTAGCAGATCTTTTTGCAAGTGAAGTGCTAGCAGGAATTGAAGAGCAAGCTCATGACCTCGGATATAGCGTAATGATTTGTAAAACAGATAATGACGGCAAACGAACAATGAGCTATTTGCAAATGCTATATGAAAAGCGGGTTGAGGGCATTGTTATTGTGAGTGAGCCTATTACGCTAGATTATTATCAAGCGATTAAGTCGATGCAAATACCAGTTGTATTAGTGGCAACAAAGTCAGACTATCCGCTTCCGTTTATTAAAGTAAATGACTATCAAGCTGCTTATGATGCGACAACTTATTTAATTAAAAAAGGACATTCACATATTGGAATGATTTCTGGCACAAAAGGAGATGAGATTGCGACCACTCCACGTGTAAAAGGATTTACAGATGCCTTGAGCGAAGCAGGAATACAAGTGACGAGCACAATGATTGCATATGGAGATTTTAGCTTCAAAAGTGGGAAAAAACAAATGACAAAGTTACTAAAAGATCATCCAGCCATTACAGGCGTGTTTTGTGCAAGTGATGAAATGGCTGTAGGCGCTTTATCTGTTCTTTATGAACAGGGTATCAAGGTGCCGGATCATGTATCTGTTATTGGCTATGATAATACAGCAACAGCTGAAAAAGCCATTCCTCCGCTTACAACAGTAGCGCAGCCTCTATATGAAATGGGAAAATCAGCTATCGAGTTATTATTAGATTCATCTAAAACGGATCAAAAAATCTATCCTCATCATATTGTTGAACGACATACTGTTTGTTTGTTGAAGTAAGAAAATTTTTATAATTAAAGGTATATTGAGTGGACGTAGTAATACTGACACTCAATTCGTAAACATAACGTAAACGTTTACTAAGATTATTATGCTTTTTAAGTAAACGTTTACGTTGTACTTAAGTAGATAAATTGTGAGATGGGAGATGAAAGTATGAAGAAAATATGGGGATCTTTATGCGTTGCAGCAACCACTGCGATGATGCTAGTAGGTTGTAATCACGAACAAAGCGATGAAAAAATTCATATTGAATTTTTTCAAAATAAGTCAGAAGCAGTTTCTACATTTGACCATTTAATTGAAAGGTTTGAAAAAGAACATCCGAATATTGAGATTGAACAAAACCATGTGCCGGATGCTGATACAGTTTTACGAACAAGATTAGTAAAAGAAGATGTACCAGATATTATGGCGATTGGAGGTAATGCCACGTATGGTGATATTGCAGAAGAAGGGTTGCTTTATGATTTTTCTGAAGATCCAGCTATTGAGAAAGTAATACCGGACTATGTAAATATGATTAATTTATTAGGACAAACGAATAAAGAAAACAATGGAATTCCATTTGCTACGAATGCAAATATGGTGTTATACAACAAAGCAAAATTTCAAGAGTTAGGATTGCAAATACCAAAAACATGGGATGAGTTAATTGATGTAGCGGAGAGAATAAAGAAAGAAGGAGAAGTTCCATTTTATTTTACATATAAGGATGCATGGACTGCAATGATACCGTTTAATGCGTTAGCGGGAAACTTGCAAGGAGATCGATTTATCCAAGAGCGAAATGAAAATAAAACGACTTTTAAAGAGCGGTATAAAGAAACGTCTGAAAAAATGCTTACTCTGTTAAAGTATGGCCACAAAGATAATTTCGGCCGTGATTATAATGCGGGAAATCAAGCATTTGCTAATGGTGAATCTGTGATGTATTTGCAAGGAAACTGGGCGATGGCATCGATTAAATCTATCAATCCAAATATTGAACTTGGTACTTTTCCGCTGCCTGTATCAAATGACCAATCGAAAAACAAACTTGTGTCAGGTGTCGATACAGCTTTGACAATGTCAAAAGATACTGAGCATAAAAAAGAAGCACTCATGTTTATTAATTTCTTGCTTGAACAAGAAAATGCCCAATATTACATTCAAGAACAAAATAGTTTTTCAGCTGTAAAAGATGTCTTGCAGAATGACCCAGCTTTAAAAGATTTAAATCCCTATTTTGAACAACAAAAAATTACTAGTTTTCCAGATCACTATTTTCCAGCTAGCATGCAAGTTGCTAACTTAGTGCAAGAGTTTCTGCTTAAAGGTGAAGTAGAACCTTTTCTTAATAAATTGGATCGTGAGTGGAACAAAATTAAAGAACGAGAATAAAGGGGGAGACATCAGTGGATAAACAATCAAAAGTGTATTTTTGGATGGCAATGCCAGCTTTTATTATCTTTTTCTTATTTCATACAGTTCCTGTTTTACAAGGGATTATGTATAGTTTCACCAATTATAAAGGGTATGGAGATTATGACTTTGTCGGCCTTAAAAACTATGTGAATTTATTTAAAGATGAGCGTATTTTTGCTTCGTACGGGTTTACGTTTAAGTTTGCAATTGTTTCTACTATATTAGTAAATGTTATTAGTCTAGCCATTGCAATGGGCTTAAATGCGAAAATTAAGTTTCGTAATACGCTTCGCGCAGTTTTCTTTATTCCTAATATTTTAAGTGTATTGATTGTCGGGTTTATCTTTAATTATTTATTTGCATTTTTTATTCCACAAATCGCTGAAAAAATGGGGATTATATCGCTAACGCAAAATATTCTTGGTAATCCGGATTTAGCGTGGATTGGAATTGTGATTGTGGCAGTATGGCAAGCGGTTGCGTTTAACACGATTCTTTATTTAGCTGGATTACAGACGATTCCAACTGAATTGTACGAAGCAGCTAGTTTGGACGGAGCCGGGAAGTGGAAAAGCTTTGTTCATATAACGTTTCCATTAATCGCGTCTTTTTTTACAATTAACATGGTACTTGCAATGAAGAATTTCTTAATGGTATTTGATCATATTGTAGCGATGACTAATGGCGGACCTGGTCAAGCAACAGAAGCTATTTCAATTTTAATTTATAAAGGCGGATTCCAAGGCGGTGAATTTGCTTATCAAGCAGCAAATTCCGTTATTTACTTTATTGTCATTGTAATCATTTCAGTATTGCAAATTAAATTTCTTCAGAAACGTGAGGTGGAGATGTAATGGAAAGCAAAAAAGTTAACTGGCCGTTAACCATTTTACTAATTATTTGTTCGCTTGTTATTTTATTTCCACTCTATTTAACAGTTGTGACTGCTTTGAAGTCACCTGATGAAATGAGCAAATCGCTTCTTGCATTGCCAACTGAATTTAGATGGGAGAATTTCGCAGAAGCCATTCGATTAACAAATTTTTTTCAATCATTTCAAAACAGTTTTATTGTGACCATTTTTACGGTTGCTTTTACATTATTAACTAATTCATTAGTGGCCTATGCAATTGCCCGTAATATGCATAAACGATTTTTTAAATTTTTGTATTACTATTTTGTAAGTGCTATGTTTGTACCATTTCCAATTATTATGTTACCAGTAGTTAAACAAACAAGCTTATTTGGGTTAAACAACATGACAGGGTTAATTTTTTTATACATTGTGTATGGTTTAGCTTTTAATATCTTTATTTATGTTGGATATATTCGTTCAATTCCAAAGTCATTAGAAGAAGCAGCATATGTAGATGGGGCAAGTACATGGACTGTATTTTGGAAAGTGATTTTTCCATTATTAAGCCCAATCAATGCTACAGTTGGAATCTTAACGTGTTTATGGCCATGGAATGACTTTCTGTTGCCACTTGTTATTTTAAGTGATCGGGAGTCAATGACTTTACCGCTTGTTCAATATGTATTTCAATCACAATTTACAACAAACTATAATCTAGCTTTTGCTTCATATTTAATGGCATTATCGCCCATGCTTCTCGTTTATATCATTGCTCAAAAATGGATCATTAGCGGTGTAACAAGAGGAGCGGTTAAGTAGAACGTTTAATGATAAGATTAAGGTTTTAAAATGTTAACTTTTATATTTCCAGATTATGAGATGGGAGAGGAAAAAGAATGAACAAAACATGGTGGAAAGAAAGCGTCGTTTATCAAGTGTATCCGCGCAGCTTTAATGACTCAAATGGAGATGGGATTGGAGATTTACAAGGAATGATTGAAAAGCTGGATTATTTAAAAGATCTCGGCATTGATGTTATTTGGCTGTCGCCTGTGTATCAGTCGCCTAATGATGATAACGGATATGACATTAGTGATTATAAAAGCATTATGGATGAATTCGGAACAATGAGCGATTGGGAGCAGCTGATTGATGAAGTACATCGCCGTGATATGAAGTTAATCATGGATTTAGTGGTCAATCATAGTTCTGATGAACATAGATGGTTTCAGGAGTCGAAAAAATCTAAAGATAATCCTTACCGAAATTATTATTACTGGCGCCCTGGAAAAGATGGGAAGGAACCGAACAATTGGGAGTCAATTTTTAGCGGATCGGCATGGCAGTACGATGAAAAGACAGATGAATACTACTTGCATTTATTTAGTAAAAAACAACCGGATTTAAATTGGGAAAACGAAGAAGTTCGAAAAGAGATTTATAAGATGATGACATTTTGGTTAGAAAAAGGGGTAGATGGTTTTCGGATGGATGTCATTAACCTCATTTCTAAAACGGAAGGTTTACCAGATGCACCGCTTCAAGAAGGTAAAGAGTATGCATCTGGTGGAGAATTTTACATGAACGGCCCTCGTATTCATGAATTTTTACAAGAAATGAATCGTGAAGTATTATCAAAGTATGACATTATGACGGTTGGTGAAACACCAGGAGCAACGATTGATGATGCGATTTTGTATACGGGTGAAGAGCGTAACGAAGTAAATATGGTTTTTCAGTTTGAACATATGGATTTAGATTCAGGTCCAAGTGGAAAATGGGAGTTAAAGCCGTTATTATTAACGGATTTAAAAAAATCATTATCAAAATGGCAAACAGGATTAGATGGAAAAGGATGGAATAGCTTATATGTTAATAACCATGATCAACCTCGTATTGTTTCACGATTTGGAAACGATAAGGAATATCGCGTAGAGTCAGCAAAAATGCTTGCTACGATGCTTCATATGATGCAGGGGACTCCTTATATTTATCAAGGAGAAGAGATTGGAATGACCAATGTTCGCTTTGATTCCATTGACCAGTACAAAGATATTGAAACGATTAATATGTATCATGAAAAAGTAGAACAGCGTAATGAAGATATTCAAAGCGTGATGAATTCTATTTATGTAAAAGGACGCGATAATGCCCGTACGCCGATTCAATGGGATGACAGTAAAAATGCAGGATTTACAACTGGAGATCCTTGGATTCAAGTGAATCCAAACTACAAAGAAATTAATGTCAAACAAGCTATAAGTGATCCTAACTCCGTGTACCACTACTATCAAAAACTAATTAAACTTCGTAAAACGCATGATATTATTGTGTATGGTTCATATGAGCTATTACTCGAAGATGATGAACGTATTTATGCATATACTCGATCATTAGAAGATAAAAAGCTTCTTGTGATTTTAAACTTCACAGATGAAGAAGTACTGTTTGAAAAACCAGAAGAGATGATATATGATACGAAGCAACTATTAATTAGCAATTATATGGTGGATGAAGGGGAAAGCCTTGCTCGTATTCTTCTAAAACCGTATGAGGCGCGTGTATATAAGCTTTATTAAAACTTGTAAGAATATAAAATAAAAAAAGCTGACATTCAGTGATGCCAGCTTTTTTTGTAACCATAAATAATTAATGAATTTCTTTGATACGAGATAAGCGAATTAAAAAGATGTTTTGATTTTCATCTTTTAAGGATAGTGTTTGATCAAAAAGGTTTAGGTTTTGGATGCGTCCTTTAGATGTTTGAAGCAGGCCGTTTTTATAATAATTAATTGTCACAGATTCATTCTTTCGTAAGGCTTTTAAAATCACTAGATGTACTCCTTTCTTTTTGAAATCATGTTAAACCTTCAGTCAGCGAGGCTTGTCGTCCGGTAAAGCAGACTAATAAGGCATAAGAAAAATAAATCATCCGTATAGAACAGATAAAACGAAGTAGTGTGTTTAGTGTCAGGAAGTAAATAAGAAGAGCGGCTGGATGAACACTTTGTCGAGATATATACAAACGATCTTCATGAATGACAAGAGAATACAGTATACGTCAGTTAATGGATAAATATCACAAATATGTACGTGATTAAGTAAAAAAGATCATTCTTTTGATTCAGAATGATCTTTTCAGGTTTATGATTCATGAATTTCTTTGATGCCAGATAAGCGAACAGATAATGTGTTTTGATTTTCATCTTTTAACGATAACGTTTGATCAACTAGATTTAAGTTTTGAACACGACCTTGCACTGTCTCAAGTAATCCATTTTTATAATAATTAATCGTAACCGGCCCATTTTTACGCAAAGCTTTTAAAATCATGGTTTTTTCTCCTTTCAAATTGGATTTATTTATAAAAACCGAGGTATAAATAGCAACTAAATAAATTGTCTATCTTCATTATATACAAAAATAGAAAGCGTTTTCATGATAAAAATGAACACTTTGTGAAAATTTGAACAGAAATCAATAAAACTGCGTCTTATCATGTCATAAAGGTAAGTTATAACAAGAGTAACGGTTATCTTCTACTTTATAATAAAACACATTTGTGAAATCAATGTTAAGCAGGTGTTAAGTATTGACTTGATACGAGATACCTTGACAAACGACACTTAGTTATTTACACTGCTGTCTTATATTTTAAATAATCTGAAAGTTGTTGAAGGTGAATCAAAAAGTTTTCAGTTTATAAAACGAATCTTATTCACTCCATTTTTATATGTATCTCCATCCCTTGTCTGTTAAAGGATTTGTTAACCATGTAGTAGGCAGACAAGGAGCTATTTGTTTGCTCAAACTAAATTTTAGGTATAATTCAAAAGTCAAACTAAAAGATAGAATCCTTACGTTGCAGCTTCTATCGTGAGAACCAATGGTACAAAGCAGATGTTAGATCTTTCTAGACGATATAAAAGCAATGGACGGATCAATCAATTGATCGCAAGGGGGACATGATGAATGAAAGAGATTAAAAATGTTTATTGTGTGGGAAGAAATTATGTGTTGCATGCAAAAGAGCTAAACAATGATATTCCAACGTCACCGTTTCTATTTTCAAAGCCAACACATGCAATCGTGCAAGCAAATGGACAAGAAATTAATTTGCCAAGCAATCGCGGAGCTATTCATTTTGAAACAGAATTAGTTATTCATATCGGCCGGTCATACGAAACAGGAATGAGTGTTGAGGAGTTAGTAGATTTGATGGCAATTGGAATTGATTTTACTCTGCGTGATGTGCAAGCAGAATTAAAACAAAAAGGTTATCCATGGCTGTTAGCGAAAGGGTTCTCTAACTCAGGAGTTGTTAGTACATTTATTCCTTTCCCAGGAGTTGAAACGTGTAAAAATATTAATTTTTGGCTGCAGAAAAATGGAGAACAAGTGCAGGTGGGAAACATCAAAGACCTCATTTTTGACCTTCAAACCATTATTGATTTTACAGCTTTGCACTTTGGGCTTGGACGAGGGGATCTTATCTTTACAGGAACACCTAGCGGGGTAGGACCGGTAGCGGATGGAGACAAGCTATCTTTAGGCTGGGGAGACGAAGAACTGGGTAAGTGCAGCATTAAATTAAAAGCAGCATCTTGTTAACGAGATGCTGTTTTTTATTATAAAAAAATATAATGGTAAATGATAAAAAAATGCTATTTTATCTATTGATGCACTTGTAATATAGTAATAAAGAAGGGGATTTCAGAATGTAAACTTGTTAAAAACTTTATAAATGTACATAGGGTAAAATCCATTTGCCGCCAGAAAGGAGAGAAGGGGATGTTCAAAAAAGAAGAAGTTATAACAGTCCATGGCATTAAGTTTTATGGAGTGATGAATAAAAAGCAAAAAGCAATTTTAAAAGAAGTAGAAAAGGTAACAGATTCAATTGATTGGCAAGGGATAAAAGGAGTATATTGTCTCGGCAGCGTCAAAGTACAAGGGAGAGATGTGTTAGGTGTGTACTTTGGGCAATTTAATGAAAAATTATCTTCGAAGCAAAAGCGGCTTCAATTTGAAATCAATTATGTCAAATATACAGTAACAGAGTGTCCAATTGTATTTATCGATACGATTAAAAATAAAAAGCCGCATCAATTTGCGTTTATCGTATTACATGAGCTGGGCCATCATGTCGATCGTATGCAAAACGGCGCAACGTTAAGAGAAGGAAATGAACAACAAGAATTATTTGCAAATACTTATGCACTCGAAAAGTTTGTGAAAATGGAGGGAATGCATTCAAAACGCTTGAAAGACATTCCATTTTTAAAAGAAGCCATTAATCAATTTGAACATTCCTCTCATTCACTTGGTGCTTTAAAGCTCCAAGTGGAGTAGGTTATTTATCCTCGCAACTTTGCTTATTAGTTTCTTGTTTCCTCAATGATCCATCATTTCTTAATTGAATTTTCCGTGAACAAAAAGGATTTAATTATATATAAAGTTTTAAAAGTATTTATATGACGAATTATTTACAGATGGTGACATCTTAAATTATGATTATTTTAAGAAAAAACAGAAAAATTATTCTGATTGGAATAAAACTTAGTTAACAATGATGCAAACATAAGTTTGTGAACCTTATGTAATAGAATGTTTAGTTGAAGCTACATAAGGAAAGCTTTTTTTTTTTTTTTGAAAGCGTATTCAAAGATAGGAGGATTCGTATGTTAGCTATATTAGGGTTTGCTATGGTTTGTACTTTTATGTTTCTAATTATGACTAATCGTTTAACGCCGCTAATTGCATTAATGATTATACCAGTTGCTTTCGCGATCATTGGCGGATTTACCACAGATATTGGAGAAATGGCCTTAACAGGTGTAAAAGAACTAGCTCCTACGGGTGTTATGTTAATGTTTGCTATTTTGTATTTTGGAATTATGATTGATGCTGGTTTATTCGATCCAGTTGTAGGGAAAATCTTAAAAATTGTAAAAGGTGATCCGTTAAAAATTACAGTTGGAACAGCTATACTTGTTCTTACCATTTCATTAGACGGTGATGGCACAACTACATATATGATTACACTTTCAGCTATGCTTCCTTTGTATAAGAAGTTAAATATGAGTACAATGATGTTAGCCTGTATTGCCATTATGGGCAGTGGTGTAATGAATCTTACACCATGGGGAGGGCCTACGGCAAGAGCGATGAGTGCTCTCGGTCTTGATGCATCTGAGGTTTTTACACCACTGATTCCAGCAATGGTTGGCGGAGCTATCTGGGTTGTTTTCACTGCTTACGTATTTGGAAAAAAAGAACGCAAACGTTTGGGAGTCATTGACTTACAAGATGTTTCTGCCGTACAAGTTGCATTTGCTGAGCAAGCAGCAGCTGCAGAACAAGTAGATTATAAGCGTCCAAAACTATTATGGGTGAACTTTGGTCTAACCGTTCTTTTAGTGGTAGGCTTAATTAGCGGTATTATGCCTTTACAAATTTTATTTATGATTGCGTTTGCAATTGCGATTATGATTAACTATCCTAACTTAGATCTTCAAAAAGAGAGAATTACAGCTCATGCGGGAAATGTATTAGCGGTTGTATCACTAGTATTCGCTGCAGGAATTTTTACAGGTATTTTATCAGGAACGAAAATGGTTGATGCAATGGGAAATAGTTTAGTAGCATTAATTCCTGATGCGTTAGGACCGTACATGTCAGTAATTACAGCGATTACAAGTATGCCATTTACTTTCTTTATGTCGAATGATGCTTATTATTATGGAATCCTTCCTATCATAGCCCAAGCTGCGTCAACTTACGGAATTGATGCAGCAGAGATTGCCCGGGCATCTCTTATTGGCCAGCCTGTTCATTTATTAAGTCCTCTTGTGGCGTCAACCTACTTATTAGTGGGAATGGCTAAAGTTGACCTCGGAGAATTTCAGCGTTTTACACTGAAATGGGCAACAGGAACATCAATGGTTATGCTGCTTGTAGCCATTATTACAGGGGTTATTACATTATAAAGTGAAACGTCTATCAGTAGGATGAAAAAACTTATCTATTTCTTTGAATAGATAAGTTTTTTTGGTGATGATCATTTAATGAAGAAATGAAAGCTATTATTCTTTAAAGCTATAAGGCATGGTCTTTTCTAATAGTTGTGAAAGCAAGAAAAAGAATGTGTAAAGAACAAACAATTTTGTGGAATTTGTTAAAATAACTAGAGAGCTGTTTTGATTAAGCGAATATACCATGTTCAGTTATTGCTTTTAAGATAAAGAATAGTTCAAAGGGGTATTTCGTGGTTTAAAGGGTGTAAAGTCTATATGAAAAAAGGAATTAACGTTTCGTTGCAAACAAAAATAGTCGGATTGACGGTATTACTTATTGTCATTGTCATTGTTCTTTTAGCAAGCATTTTTTCATATATGCAGTCGATTGAATCGAAGCGTCAGGCCGAACAATTAGCCCTGCAGGCGGCAAAATCAATTTCATTTATGCCTGAAGTAAAAGAAGCATTTGAAAAAGACAATCCATCTCACTATATTCAGCCGCTTGCAGAGCAAGTCCGTGAACAAATAGGGGCGGCGACGATTATCGTAGAAAACCGTCAAGAGATCGCCTATTCACATTCTAATTTGAAAAGAATTGGAGAGAAAAATCCAAGTTCAGCGAATTATCGAGCACTTATGTTTGGCGGTTACTATACATTAGAGGGCATGGGGTCATCAGGCTTAGTAATCATGGGAAAAGCTCCTGTTATTGTAGATGATGGCGAATATAGAGAAGTTGTTGGCGTTGTGACAGTAGAATTTCTAAAAAAAGATGTAAATGCGAATTTACATAAAAGGATTAAACAGATTATCTTCTGCTCGCTAACAGTATTACTATTAGGCGTGCTTGGCGGCATTTTTTTAGCAAAAAGTATTAAGAAAGATACTTTGGGGCTTGAGCCACATGAGATTGCCTCATTATACCGAGAAAGAAGCGCTATTTTACATTCAATTAAAGAAGGAATTATTGCTATTGATCAAAAGGGTCATATTACAATGATGAATACGTCTGCCAAAACAATGCTTGGCTTAGAAGGAGATTATTTAAATCATTCGATTATTGAAGTGTTTCCATATACCAACATGATGCAAGTACTAGAAGATGGAATTTCTCAGCATGATCAAGAAATTTCGTTTAATGATAAAACCTTTATTTTAAATTTGACACCGATAGTTGAGAACAGCCAAATTGTAGGCATGGTTTCAAGTTTTCGAGATAAAACCGAATTAAATAATTTAATAAATACAATTTCTGAAGTAAGAAAGTATTCCGAGGATTTACGTGCTCAAACACATGAGTTTACCAATAAACTATATGTGCTGTCTGGCTTGCTTCAACTAGGACAATATGAAGAAGCGCTGGAATTTATTCAAAAAGAATCGAATATTCATCAAACCCAAAGCAGAATTTTATTTGACCAAATCTTAGATGCCAAAGTACAAGCTATCTTGTTAGGGAAGATTGGCAAAGCATCGGAAAAGAAAGTTAATTTTTTTATTGAAAGCGGTAGCATGCTAAAGTCATTGCCGGAACACATTGGCATTTCACACCTTATCATCATCATTGGCAATATTATTGATAATGCATTTGATGCAGTGAGCAGTCAAAAAGATAAATTGGTTACTTTTTTTATTACAGATATGGGCCATGATATCATTATTGAAGTTACAGACAATGGAAAAGGAATCAACAATCAAATGATTGATCAAATATTCACAAAAGGATTCTCAACAAAGGGAACGAACCGGGGCTACGGTTTGGCAAATGTAAAGAGGATGGTAGATGAATTACAAGGTTCCATTGAAGTGCATAGGCAAGAACAGGGAGGTGCTATTTTTTCAATCTATCTTCCTAAAAACGAAGGAAAAGTGCATAAAGAAGGTCAAACGGGATGAGAGAAAATCAAGTAAGGGGAGAGAGACATCATGTTGAAAGTAGCTATTGCAGAAGATGATTTTCGAATCGCTCAAGTTCAAGAACGATTTTTATTAGAAATAAAAGATGTAAAAGTGGTTGGGAAATCTTTAAATGCGAAAGAAACGATGGAGATGCTAAAAGCGGAAGAAGTGGATTTATTGTTATTAGACATTTATATGCCTGACGAAATGGGAACAGATTTATTGCCAAAGATTCGTGATCATTTTCCGCATGTAGACGTTATTGTTGTTACTGCAGCCACTGAAAAAAATATTCTAGAGAAATGTTTGCGAAATGGTGTAACGAATTATCTGGTCAAACCAGTCATGATGGAAACATTTATTGAAGCGATTGAACAGTATAAAAAGAAAAAGCAGTTACTAAGTGCATATGATGAAATTGATCAATCACTTGTCGATTTATACTTTGGGCATACGAAAGAAAAAAACATAAGTGAAAAACTATTGCCATCAGGAATTGACCCCATCACGTTACAACGATCAACAGATATTCTGAAATCTTTAACAGATGGCATTACAATCGAAGAAATGGGAAAGAAAATGGGGGTATCGCGCACAACAGCAAGACGCTACTTAGAATATTTAGTATCAACAAATGAGTGCGCTGTTCAATATGACTATGGGATTGTTGGACGTCCTGAGCGAAAATATTATCTCGTCTGAAACAAAGAACGCTTCTTGTTAATAGAGAAAGTAAGGATGATAGGATGAAAAGAATGTTACTGTTTGTATGCGTAACCATTTTGATGACAAGCTGTTCTTTTAGTGAAAAAGGTGACGATAAAGATATCGAACCTGCACAAGTTGAACTTGTAGCTCCAGGTGCAGTTGGAGGAGGAGCTGATGTGACAGCAAGAGCTGTGCAGCAGGTACTGCAAGAAGAAACAATTATTAAAGCACCCATTAAAGTAGTAAATAAAACAGAGGGACAGGGAGAAGCGGGCTGGAAGTATATCCGGCAGCGAAATGAACATGGAGTAATCGCAGGAAATTCAAGCCTGTTAATCACAAACCATTTGTTAGGAAGAAGTCAATTAACGTATGAAGATTTTACTCCACTTGCCATTTTGGCAACAGAATGGCAAGTAATTGTCGTCCCTCAGCAATCGGCTATTCAAAATATAAAACAACTGATGACAGTGCTAAAAACCAATGACCATTCATTTAAAATCGGCCTTTCGCCCAGACTGGGAAATGACGACCATTTGTCGTTTGTCCAAGCAAGTAAAGCAGCTGGCTTGAATCCTGCTAAGCTTGAGTTTTTCGTTTATGGAAGTAGCCATGAAGTGATTCAGGCACTCATTGAAAACGAGATTGACGTAGCGCCTATGTCTGTATCGGAAGCGAAAGAACAGTACTTAAAAGGGAAGATCCGCATCTTAGGTGTTTCATCGCCAAAACGTTTAGAAGGGCTTGAAGAAATTCCTACATGGAAAGAGCAGGGGATTAATTTGACGTTTAGTCATTGGAGAGGATTAATGGGACCGCCTGATATGACAAAAGAAGAAGTTGATTATTGGAACAGCTCGATTTATCAGATGGTGCATACAAAATCATGGAAAGAGCTTCTAAAAGAAAATGATTTTTATCCATTTTATAAAAACAGCAGTGCTGCTAAAGTTTTTTTAGAACAGCAAAGCAAGATGTACGAGCAATTAATGAACGGTTCTAAGTAGCAAGCAACGAACAGCCGATTGTCCTTACAATCATCGGCTGTTCTTATTTAATGAATGCGGCGCAAGTCAATGTCTTCAACAAATTCTATGAATGCTTTCACGATATTTATTTTTAGAGATTCTTCATGAAAATACATCCACGTCTTGCGCAGCAATGGTATTCCATCTTTTGTTTTCATTTCAATGAGGTGAATGTCTTCACTATCATCTAAAAGCATATGGGGTAACATTGCATATCCTAAGCCGTTCTCAACCATCTTTTTACATGTATCCGCCTTATCTACTTGGATACTAACTAATGGAGGCTGTGTAAAGTTTTCTGCCCACCAGTTATCTACAGCTGTTTTTAAAAAATGGTCTTGGTGATAATCAATGCGCGGCAAATTGGGAAGATTATGAACATCAATTGGCTGCTTAGATGCGATGCAGATAGTTTCTTCAAATAATAAACGCTTTTGGTCATGCCAATTATAATCACCTTTCACAAACGCAATATGAACATCTTGGTTATATAGCGAATGAGCTACATCGCTACTCCATCCGGTTGCTACTTTAAACTCAACATCTGGATACTGATCTTTAAATAACTTTAATAGACCCGGAAGTTTATAATCTGTAAAAAAATTAGATACACCTAATCGTAATGTTCCTGTCAGCGTATGTTCCATATTTAATACATGTTCTTTTATTTGTTGCAGGTTAAGTAACATAGAATCTGCACATTTAGCCAAGTATTCACCTTGAGGAGTAAATTGAATACCGCGCCTTCCACGATTGACAATTTGTACCCCAAACTCTTTTTCCATTTGCTGCAGGCGGTTGGTTAAAGCAGGTTGTGAAATATAAAGGGATTTTGCAGCTTTTGTAATGTTTTTTTCCTTATAAAGAAGTTGTAAAATAAGCCAGTCTCGAGCGTCCATTTAAACCTCCGTATGAGCCATTTATTTTAGTTATGATTGTTAATAAAAATTCGATATTTTAATTATATCTAAAGTTGGACTATAGTTGAAGGGAAGAGCCTTTTTGTTCGAATTGTTTCAAAGAAAGAAGGATATATCATGAAAGGAAACTCAGTCTTTTTTCAGTCAATTCTCTTTATTTTAATCAGCAGTATAGGAGGAATCATACTTTCACTTTCAGGCATGTCTATCGGATGGATGGTTGGGACGTTAGTAATGGCTACGATTCTAGCGTTTAGCCGGCCTGTTTTTTTAAATTTAGCTACTGAAAGAAAAGGAATTCCAAAATACTGGTTATACATTGGTCAAGCTATTTTAGGAATTGAATTAGGGCAAAAGATTAATCAATCTGTGTTAGTGACATTCACAGAACATTGGTCTACTATTCTTATTATTCTTCTTGTTTCCGTAGGATTTTCGCTTATTTCAGGATTTGTGCTTTGGAAGTGGGGGCAAACAGATTTATTAACCAGCTTTTTTGGAACAGCTCCAGGTGGAATGAGTGCGATGCCAGGAATCGCAGAAGAAGTAGGCGCCAATACAGCAGTTGTTAGTATTATTCAAGCCATGCGAGTCTTTCTTGTTGTGCTGACTGTGCCACTTTTTGTTTCTTATTTGGAAATAAGATCGACTGCGCCTCAAGAATTATCTACTCAACCACCCGCTGGTGAATTTGAGATGTTAAGTGTGCTTTGGACGGTTATCCTTGCGATTGCCGCGATTGGAGGCTACTACGTTGGAAAATACTTGCGATTTCCGGCGCCATGGTTAGTAGGAAGCATGGTCACAGTTGCGATTGTCCAAATGATTGCTTCTGCTTATACAGGTCATTATATAGTGGCATGGTGGCCCCATATTGTTATTACTCTTTCACAAATTTTTATTGCTGCAAGCATTGGATCTCGGTTTCATAAAAGAATGTTTGTTGGTTTACAGAGAACCGTTCTCGTCGCTTTTTTTAGTACTATTGGTCTTATTCTATCAATGTTTGTTTGTGCATACATTGTTTCTAAAATAACGGGTATTCCATTTATAACAGCAGCATTGGCATTCGCCCCAGGCGGCATTGCTGAAATGACGACAACATCAGTTGTATTACATGCAGATGCGCCGTTTGTTGTAGTAGTGCAAGTATTTCGAGTCCTTGTCGTCTCGCTTGTTTTACCACCGATATTTCGATTGTTGAATCAATGGGGGGAACGTAAAATGCATTCCCATGTATCATAGTCAATGGATGTGTATCCTCTTTTTGAACTCAAATTCTAAAAAAGAATGGAGAGTGCGAGTATGAGAGAAAAAGATCTAGTAGTTAGCCAATTTGGAAAAAATGCAGCAAACTATGTGAAGAGTATTGGGCATGCAAGAGGAAAAGATCTAAATGTTTTATTTGAAATTGCGTCAGAAAATCATGGTAAAAGTTTATTAGACATCGCAACTGGCGGAGGACATGTAGTGAATAAGCTGGCTCCGCTTTTTAATAAAGCGGTAGCATTAGATTTAACACCTGGCATGTTAGAGCGTGCAGAGCAGCTTATTAAAGATAATGGACACTCAAACGTTTCTTTTGTAAGAGGGGATGCAGAGAATCTTCCTTTTCAAGAAGAAACATTTAGTACAGTCACTTGCAGGATTGCTCCTCATCACTTCCCGAATGTGACTAAGTTTGTGCGTGAAACGTTTCGAGTCTTAAAACAAGATGGTGTGTTTTTACTAATCGATAATGTCTCACCTGAAATTGATGAATATGATCAGTTTTATAATTTCATTGAAAAAAAGAGAGACCCTAGTCACTACAGAGCATACAAAAAAACAGAATGGTTAGCGATGCTTGAGAAGAATGGATTTCGTGTAGAGATGGTGACTACATTTCCAAAAATATTTTTATTTGATGATTGGTGTAAGATGATGAACGTATCAGAACGAGACAAAGCTGAACTAAATGTCTATATGACATCTATGCCTCAACAACTTCAAAACTTTTTCTCTATTAAATCTGAAGATGGCAATGTAAAATCATTTCAAGGTGAAGCGATGCTTATGGTGGGAAGGAAATGATTTCATTGTTTCAGAGAAAATACGAAGAGAGTAGAGTTAAGAAAAGGTTTGATTAGAAAGAATGCTTTTCATCCAGTTACTCAAGCTTATGTTACAGGCTTATAAATTTCAACAAACGGCTAATATATTCTATGTATTAGCCGTTTATTCTAAGTAGATTTCCTATGATTGAAGCTTCGTTTTATTCATTAATAAGAAGGCGCTGTTTAACATGAAGTGAGTAGTTATTCAAATTGTGAATAGTGAAAAAACATATGAGAGATGCTGTCATCTTTCAAGACAATTGCTATTTGAAAAAGAGTTTATAAGTGTTCGAATTACATTTTGGAATTATCTGAAAGAATAACTTGATTTGAATAATCTTTATGTTGTAAAATGAATGAAAGTCATTCATTTTATTTGGAGGTAAAACATTGGTTAGCGGTACAAGTGAGAAATACGATAAAATTTTACAAGCTGCTATTGAAGTAATTTCAGAGAAAGGGCTTGATAAAACATCCATTTCAGACATTGTAAAAAAAGCGGGAGTAGCTCAAGGTACATTTTATTTGTACTTTCGCTCTAAAAATGCACTAGTTCCGGCAATAGCGGAAAATTTACTAACATTATCGTTAGACAAAATTAAAGAGCGTACTGCAGGAACAAAGGATTTTTGGAGTACATTAGCTGTTATGATTGACGAGACGTATTCAACAACAAATGATTATAAGGATGTTCTTGTTCTTTGCTATGCAGGCCTTGCTTTTGATTATTCGATGGAAACATGGGAAGCTATTTATTTACCATATTATCAATGGTTTGAACGAGTGCTTGAACAAGCAATTCAGAGAAAAGAAATCATTGAGCAATTAAATGTTAAATGGACGGCTAAGATGATGATTAATCTTATTGAAAATGCAGCAGAGCGCTTCCACATCGGACGTGATCAAGATGTAACATTAGAACAATCGAAAGAAGAACTGTTTCAATTTTTAAAGAGATCATTAGTAGCTTAAGTAATATTAGAATTTCTAATATTACTTCGCCATAAAATGACTGACATTCATTCAATTTTTTATTCTTTAAATTTCCTAAACTTATTTTTGAAATGTGATGGAGTGCTGTTTCAGATAAGGATAAAATTTCCATCAGTGAGGGAGAAGCCTTAAATAATGATTAGCTCAATTACTTGGACCTTCACGGGCAGGTATTTCCGCCTCTCTTCTTTGTTTCCTCAGAATGTTGAAATGAGGCGCTTACTTCCCGTTAAGAGAGTGATAAAACAGGAGGTAGATAAAGTGGAGCACACAGCTGTTAAAGTCATGAATTTGAAAATGTATATTGATGGCGAGTGGAAGGAAACCAGTGAAAAAAGACCAACGATTAATCCTGCTACGGGAGAAATCATAGGATACGCAGCTGAAGGAAACGAGCGTCATGTTGAAAAAGCAGTAGCCGCAGCTCGCCAAGCGTTTGAAAGCGGTGTTTGGTCTGAGCTTTCTGCTGCTGAACGCGCTACTTATTTATTTAAAATTGCTGATAAGCTTGAAGAATCCAAAGAAGAAATTGCAAAACTTGAGACGCTCGATAATGGTAAAACGTATCGTGAAGCGGAAGCAGATGTCGAGGATGCAGCTGCTTGTTTCAGGTATTATGCAGGCCTTATTACAAAGCCAGATGGCCAAACTTATAATGTAGCTGCACCAATGCAAGCAATGGTCGTCAGAGAGCCGATAGGTGTGTGTGGTCTTATTGTACCTTGGAATTATCCACTACTAATGAGTGTATGGAAAATGGCACCTGCATTAGCAGCTGGTAACACAATCGTATTTAAACCATCTGAAGTGACCCCTGTGACTCCGACAAAATTATTTGAGATTTTAGAAGAAGTAAGTCTGCCAAAAGGTGTGGTCAACCTTGTGATGGGCAAAGGAGATGTTGTGGGAGAGGCTCTTGTACGTCATAAGCAAGTAGATAAAATTTCGTTTACGGGAGGAACTGTTACGGGAAAACGTATTATGCGAGCTGCAGCTGAAAATGTGACAAATGTATCGTTAGAACTAGGCGGTAAATCCCCAAACGTCATTTTTGCAGACGCTGATTTTGATACAGCAGTTGATTATGCATTGTTTGGTATTTATGCGGGCACAGGCCAAATTTGTGCAGCGGGCTCTCGTATTTTAGTAGAAGAAGAGATTTATGAGAAGTTCATCGAAAAGTTTGTTGAACGTGCTCAAAAAATTAAAGTAGGGCCAGGAAATAATCCTGAATCTGAAATGGGACCACTTGTGAGTCAAGAACATATGGAAAAAGTTTTAACATACATTGAGGTTGGCAAGCAAGAAGGAGCAAAGCTGGTTTGCGGAGGGAAGAAATTAACAGAAGATTCACTTAAAAAGGGATTCTTTGTCGAACCAACAGTGTTTGCTGATGTTAAGCCTGACATGAGAATCGTACAAGAAGAAATATTTGGCCCGGTTGTAACCGTTCAAAAATTTAAAGGTGAGAAAGAAGCTATCAAACTAGCAAATGATACTGCATACGGGCTTGCAGGGAGCGTATTTACAAATGATGGAGCAAAAGCATTACGTGTAATTAAAAAAATTCGCGCAGGCATTACATGGGTGAATACGTATCATTTTACGTTTAATGAAGCACCGTGGGGTGGATATAAACAAAGCGGAATTGGAAGAGGGCTAGGTACATTTGGGTTAGAAGAATTTCAAGAGGTTAAACAAATTAATATTAATCTAGATGTAACACCGATCGGCTGGTTTGAAAACTAAAATGACAAGGGAGTGCTTTAGATGAGTACATTGGCGAAAGGGCAAAGTAAAGAAGTAGAAGCAAGCTATGCTAGTATAAATGAGTATATTAAAAAAGTGCTGCAACTCATTGAAAAGAATGAAGTGACAGAAGCAGAAGCGAAGTGGATTACGAAAGAAACTGTAGATGGGTTCAGAGAACACGTAAACCCGGGTTTCCTTGAATACCGCAAGACCGTCACCATTGATACGCAATTTGCTGCAGTCGAATGGTCAGATGAAGGTTCTTGTTTTAAAGATGTAAACGGCAAAAAGTATATTGATTGTCTGGGTGGATTTGGAATCTATAATGTAGGTCACCGTAACCCGAAAGTTGTCAAAGCGGTTCAACATCAGCTGCAGCGCCAAGCATTACACAGCCAAGACCTACTCGATCCGTTACGTGCTATGCTTGCTAAAATTTTAGCTGAGATTACACCGGGTGATTTACAATATTCCTTCTTTACCAACAGCGGGACAGAGAGTGTCGAAGCTGCGTTAAAATTAGCCAAAATGTATAGCGACCGCACGACGTTTATTTCAACGACACGTGCTTTTCACGGGAAAAGCTTAGGTTCATTATCGGGTACGGCAAAAGGGATGTTCCGCAAACCATTTCTTCCATTAATTCCAGGTTTCCGTCATGTTCCATTTGGTGATATTGACATGATGAGAAAAACATTTGAAACATGCGCATTAGTCGGAGAGGACGTTGCTGCTGTACTGCTAGAGCCGATTCAAGGTGAGGGAGGCATTATCCTACCTCCAAAAGGTTATTTAAAACAAGTACGTGAATTGTGCAATCAGTATGATGCGCTGCTCATCTTTGACGAAGTTCAAACAGGTATGGGACGCACAGGAAAAATGTTTGCAGCTGAGCTATACGAGGTTGTACCTGATATTTTATGTCTTGCCAAGGCGTTTGGCGGCGGTGTTATGCCAGCAGGAGCAATTGTTGGTTCTGAAAAAGTCTTTAAAAGCTTTTTCCCGAATCCATTTATGCATACGACAACATTTGGCGGGAATCCGCTTGCATGTGCAGCAGCTATCGCCACAATTGATGTATTGATTGAAGAAAATTTACCTGCACGCGCAGCTGAAATAGGAACTTATTTTTTAGAAGGGCTAAAAGCGGCTGCTGAAGGTCATGATGACAAGGTAATGGAAATTAGAGGCCAAGGTTTAATGATTGGCATTGAGTTTCACAATGATGAAATTGGTTATGCATTATCAAAAGGAATGTTTGATGAGGGGATTTTAGTAGCTGGAACATTAGTGAATTCAAAAACGATTCGCATTGAGCCGCCTTTAACAATTTCGATGGAGGAAGTTGATCAAGTTATCAAAACGTTCAAGCAAGTGTTGAATCACTTAAGTGAAAAATAAGCGGTGATCATCACGCTTTAGTTGGGAGTGAATGATATGAGGAAAAAATTACTTCTCATTCCTGTATTGCTCTCCATGATTTTAGATAAAGAGTGTGCTCTTATGTAACTAAAATCAATTAAATGGAGGAATTGAGTATGAAATATCCACTTTCACCTGACATAAAACCTGAATTTTGTACGACAGGCTCATTTATGAGATTGCCCGCAGAACGTGAAAACGCCAAAGTTGCCATTGTGGGCATGCCGTTTGATACAGCTGCATCCTTTCGCGTGGGAGCAAGATTTGCACCACAAGCCATTCGCCAAGCATCGATGACACTATTTCCGTATCATCCAATTCATAAAGTCTATCCATTTGATGAGACGAACGCTATTGATATTGGGGATGTATCTGTTATTCCTCATAATATTCACCGAAGTTATGAATTAATGGAAGAAGCAGTTGGAGAGTTAATGAAAAAAGGAATTGTTCCAATTGGATTAGGAGGAGATCATTCTGTTACATTAGCCAGTTTGCGCGCAGCAGCGAAAGTCTATGGTCCGGTGGCGCTGATTCATTTTGATTCTCATACAGATACATGGGATACGTATTATGAGGAAAAATACTGGCACGGTTCACCATTTATTCGTGCTCATGAAGAAGGGCTTTTGCAGCCATCAAAAGTATTTCAAATTGGGATCAGAGGAACATTAAATCATCCTGGCGATGTGGAGGAAAGCCGAGAGTTAGGCTATAACGTCATTACAACGGATGAATTGCAAAATAGAGGATTTGAAAATGTATTTGAAGAGATGAGAACAATCATTGGTGATACACCTTGTTTTTTAACATTTGATATTGATTTTGTTGATCCTTCTTGTGCCCCTGGGACAGGAACTCTCGAAGTAGGAGGATTCACTAGTAAAGAAACATTACAAATGGTTCGTTCCTTAACCGGTTTTAATTACGTTGGTTTTGATTTAGTAGAAGTGTTGCCGCCATATGACCCTACTCAAATTACCTCGCTGTTAGCAGCAACGCTGATTCATGATTTCACCAGCTTAGTCGCTTTAAAAATAAAGTGAGATGTAGTCAATACAGTGAAACTTCAAGCAGCTGTGGTCTCTTCATCCTCTGCTCATGGTTTGTAAGAGCGGTGGGATAAATTGTAATTGCAGAAAACGAATAGCAGGTCCTTTTTAAAAGGGTTCCTGCTTGTTTTCTGATGATCGTATTAATGTAAGAACATCTTACTAACTAGCAGACAATCTGTTTATTTTTGGTATATTCAATGTAGTAGACAAGCAGAGCAGGAAAACAAAATCGCCTTATGGAATAATTAGTTGATTTCATGTTGAATTCAATATGTGAAAATATAAAATGTATGATATAAATTGAATGATTGTCAGTCATTTTTTGAAGGAACAGCTTTAGCAAGAAGAATTAATGGGTAAATTATACAATTAAAATTCTGAATGTTCTTAATTTTAGAGAGGGGAAGATACATGAAACAAGAGAAGGCAACATTAAAAAGGTCGTTGAAATTATGGCAAATTGTACTAATGGGAGTTGGATACATGACTCCTATGGTTGTTTTTGATACATTCGGAATTGCATCCGAAATAACGAAAGGTCATGTGCCTGCAGCCTACATATTAGCACTCATTGCGATGCTTTTAACTGCCGTGAGTTACAAAAAAATGATTCAAGTATATCCAAATGCAGGTTCTGCCTATACTTATACGCAAAAAACAATGAATTATCATTTAGGCTTCTTAGTCGGCTGGTCTGCTTTGATGGATTATTTGTTTTTACCAATGGTTAACGCGCTCATTTTTCAAATTTACCTCTCTTCTTTATTTCCAAGTGTTCCGGCATGGATTTGGGTCGTTAGCTTTGTGTTAATTGTGACGTTATTGAACTTACGAAGCGTAAACTTTACAGCGAATTTTAATACCTTTCTTGTGATCTTCCAAATTGCCATCTTAGTTATTTTCATCCTTGTCTCTATAAAAGCATTAATGAATGGAATAGGAAGTGGCGAAATTTTCTCACTTCAACCTTTTTTTCAGACAGGAATGGATTCGTCGCTCTTAATTGCAGGGGCAACACTGATGTGTTTTTCTTATTTAGGGTTTGATGCAGTAGCGATGTTATCCGAAGAAACAGCCAATCCTAAAAAAACGATTCCGCGTGCTATTTTTCTGACAGCGTTAATTGGGGGGCTAATGTTTACGGCAACTTCTTATTTTATGCAATCTGTTTTCCAAACAATTGAAGTATTTAATGCCCCGGAAGCAGCTGCACCAGAAATTGCAGCATATGTCGGCGGTACTCTTTTTCAAATTATCTTTTTGGCTGGAGGAATAGCCGGAACCATCTCTTCTGGCATGTCCTCACACGCCAGTGTTTCCCGGTTGTTGTATGTAATGGGGCGAGATCATATTTTACCAAATAAGTTCTTTGGCTATATTCATCCAAAGCTGCGAACACCCTCTTTAAATATTATATTTGTAGGTGCTGTTTCTACAACAGCCATCTTTTTTAGCCTTGCAACAGCAACATCCTTTATTAATTTTGGAGCATTAATTGCGTTTACTTTTGTTAATCTTTCTGTTATTGCTCATTATGCTTTTAGACAAAAACAGCATATGACCATAAAAGGATTTTTCACGTATATTGTTATGCCAGTCTTAGGAGCAGGTACAATCGGTGTTCTATGGCTTAATTTAGAAACCAATTCATTTTTGTTAGGGATCGGCTGGGCTGTTGTTGGCTTAATCTACTTACTATATGTAACAAAAGGCTTTAGAGTGAGTTTGTCTGAAATTGAATTTAAAGAAATAGAAGAAAATCAAGCGTATATTAACTCAAATAAGAAAACGAGCATTGATCATAGTATCTAAAATCACTTAGATCCAACACCTGCTAAAGCGGAATAAAGGATAACGAAAAAAACATACTAACTAAAAAGCTAATGAAAACATTGATAGCGAGCCTGATATGAACATGTTACTATTTGAGTATAGAAATGATAGATAAAGGCGGTTAGTATACATGATTAAAGCGATCGTATTTGACTTTGATGGGTTAATTGTTGATACCGAATCTGTTTGGTATGAAGTTTATCGGGAAATGTTAGATGAAAGAGGTGTTCAGCTGCCCATTGCTGAGTTTGCATCTTATATTGGAACAGATACAACAGAGCTTTATAATTATTTGGAGCGCCAATTTGCAAATGAATTAACAAAAAAAGAGATTGCAAAAGAATCCCTTAGACGTCATCAAGAAAAAATGAAAACATTAGCAGCAAGAGAGGGAGTAGTAGACTACTTGGAGGAAGCCAAGGCATTAGGATTAAAGATTGGATTAGCAAGCAGTTCTTATCGTGATTGGGTGACTAATTTTCTTGGTGAATTGAATTTGCTTGATTATTTTGAAGTCATGCAAACGCGTGATGATGTAGAAAAAGTGAAGCCTCATCCTGCTCTTTATCAAAATGCCATCGCGAAACTAGGGGTTCTCCCTTCCGAAGCCATTGCATTTGAAGATTCAGCGAATGGTGCTAAAGCAGCCATTGCAGCAGGCTTGCAATGTGTGATTGTTCCTAATCCACTGTCACAGCATTTGCAGTTTGAAAAATATCATTTGCGTATCGCATCGATGAAAGAGAAGAAGTTAGCAGACGTAATAAATACAATTTCTGCGTCTCTGAAATAATAGCAGAACATCAAATAGATTCAAATAGATTTAATCCAGCGCTTTTATACGCATGTATCGAAACAAGAAAAGTTGCGGTTCGTAATGAGTATGGGCGAGATATCACGATTATGAAACGTTTTTTCGGAAGAAAATCAAGTATTAAAATTGAAAAGATAAATAATGATGCGAAAGTTTATTAACAATTCATCATTACTTTTATGTTGTATTCCATCTCCAATTGTTTATTTCTGTTTCGCAACTTAAATCAATGCTTGTTGTTCAGGTATTAAATAATCTGTTTCTTTAAATAAACCAGACTTCTGTCTTTGGTTCACTTGCTTATCAAGACGGGAAGGTCATACTCTCGAACAATGCTTTTCGTACATTCTTGATCAATCCCTATTGAATAAACCTCTTTAGTGTGATAAAACTAATAGAGATAATAAGCAGATATTTTCACAATTTAATAGATTGCCACAACACCACTAGGGGTGCTTTAAAAGCTGAGAGAGACGTTTGTCTTAACCCTTATAACCTGAACTAGGTAATACTAGCGTAGGAAAGAGGTATTGTAATAAATATGTATCAGGCTGCGTTTGTCTGTATACTGAAGGCTCGTTATAGCTTATTTATTCAAACACTTCTTTTCTATAAAAGAAGTGTTTTTTTTGTTGTTTAAAAAGGAGGGATTTTAATGGATCAAACAATTCAATTACTCGTTCAGCAAGTGGATTCAAGGAAAGACGAATTAATTGAGCTGTTAAAGAAACTCGTTACATATAAAACACCAGCTCCCCCTGCTCGAAATACAAATGATGCCCAGCATTATATAGCGGGTTTGTTAGAGAACTACGGATTTTCAATTGATAGGTGGGATGTATATCCTAACGATCCAAACGTTGTAGGCGTGTTAACAGGAACAGATTCAAAGAACTATAAGAGCTTAATTATTAATGGCCATATTGATGTAGCCGAAGTAAGTGAAAATGAAGAATGGGAAGCAGATCCATTTACACCTGTTGTAAAAGGAGATGCAATCATTGGACGCGGTGTAGCGGATATGAAAGGCGGATTAGCCGGAGCATTGTTTGCCATTCAGCTTTTTCATGAAGCCGGAATAACTTTGCCAGGGGATTTAATTTTTCAATCGGTTGTAGGTGAAGAAGTTGGTGAAGCAGGAACGCTGCAATGCTGCAAGCGCGGATATTCAGCAGATTTCGCCGTTGTGGTGGATACAAGTAATTTGCATATTCAAGGTCAAGGCGGTGTTATTACAGGATGGATTGTGATCAAAAGTAAACAGACACACCATGACGGAACGCGTCGCAATATGATTCATGCTGGTGGCGGTTTGTTTGGAGCGAGTGCTATTGAAAAAATGGCAAAAGTCATTCAAGGTTTGCAAGAATTAGAGCGGCATTGGGCTGTTACCAAAAGCTATCCAGGATTTTTACCGGGGACGAATACGATTAATCCTGCTGTGATTGAAGGAGGACGGCACGCAGCATTTATCGCCGACGAATGCCGCTTGTGGATTACGGTTCATTATTATCCAAATGAATCATACGAACAAGTCGCAAAAGAAATTGAAGAACATATTTTACATGTAGCCAAAGCAGATCCTTGGCTAAAAGAAAATATGCCAACCTTTGAGTGGGGAGGCACATCTATGATTGAAGACCGAGGTGAGATTTTTCCTTCATTAGAAGTAGATAAAAATCATCAGGCTGTTCAGCTGCTTGCAGCATCGCATGAACACATTGTAAAAGAACAAGCACCGATCGATGTATCAACAACTGTCACAGATGGCGGCTGGCTAGCTGATGCGAATATCCCGGCGGCAATCTATGGTCCAGGCGAGTTAAAATATGCCCATTCAGTTAACGAACAATTATCAATTGAACAACTTGTTCAATATACAAAAGTAATGATTCAGTTTATTTACACGTGGCTACATACACATAAGGAGTGATGATGATGAAATTTAGCGAGCGTTTATATGAAAAGATTCAACCCGTTTGGCGCCAAAATCACGCTCATCCATTCGTTCAAGAAATGGGCGATGGGTCTTTAGATAAAGAAAAATTTCGGTTTTATATGATTCAAGATTATTTGTATTTAATCGATTATGCGAAGCTCTTTGCACTTGGTGCAGTGAAAGCAACAGACTTAAAAACGATGGGGAAATTTGCAGCTCTTCTACATTCAACGTTAAATGAAGAGATGGAACTTCATCGTCAATATGCAAAGAAATTTGGAGTTAGTAAAGAAGAATTAGAACAAGCCAAGCCGTCTCCTATTACATTAGCGTATACACATTATATGTTACATATTGCTCAAAATGGCACGTTAGCAGAACTTGTGGCAGCACTTTTGCCATGCATGTGGAGCTATTGGGAGATTGGAAAAGAGTTAAGTGAAAAATCAGGAACCGATCATGAGTTTTATGGTGAGTGGATTGCCATGTATAGCTCTTTAGAATTTGGTGAACTGGCTACTTGGTGTATGGAGTTAATGGATGAATTAGCAGATGGAAAACCAGAAGCTGAACTGGCCAAATTAGAAGAGATTTTCTTAAATACGACCCGCTTTGAGTATGTGTTTTGGGAGATGGCCTATAACAATGTGATGTGGCCGACTCATGAATAAATCCGTTGTTGAATTTCAAAAGGTCAGTTTTACATATGAAAATAGTGAAACTGGGGTGCTCGATTCACTGAATTTGAATGTAAATGATGGAGAGTTTGTCAGTATTATCGGAGCAAGCGGTTCAGGGAAAAGTACGTTATTTCGCTTAATTACAGGGCTTGAAAAAGAAAATGAAGGGCGTATTTTAATTAACGGGCAGGTACATCAAAATCGACTTGGAACAGTTGGCTACATGCCGCAGCAAGATCTCCTTTTGCCGTGGCGAACGATTGCTGATAACGCGGCTCTCCCTCTTGAGTTAAAAGGAATGGCTAAAAAAGAAGCACATCAAAAAGCAGCTGAGCTTCTTAAGGGATTTGGCTTAGGAGGATATGAACAGCGATTCCCAAGTGACTTATCTGGAGGAATGAAACAACGGGTCTCTTTTTTACGCACAGTGTTAAGCGGATCGAATGTCCTTCTTTTAGATGAACCATTTAGTGCACTCGATGCCATTACGCGGTTGTCTATGCAAGAGTGGCTTTTAGAGCAGTGGGAGAAACGTAAACATACAATTATGTTTATTACACATGATGTAAATGAAGCATTATTTCTATCGGATCGCATCTATATTTTCGCTGATCAGCCGGTGCACAAATTAAAAGAAGTTCAAGTGCCTCTAAGGCGCCCGCGTACATTAAGTGACTTAAATAAATCAGAAGTACTTGAGTTGAAAGAACATTTAATTAATCAGCTAAGAATGAAGGTGGTGCAGTGAAAGAGGTTAAACAATACGGAGCATCCGTGATACTTGTGTGTTTAGTACTTGTCATTTGGCAAGTCGGGGCACACATCGTGAATATGCCTTTTATATTGCCGTCACCAACTGAGGTTTTAATAAAGCTTTGGGAATTGAAAGATGTGTTATTAAGTGAGCATCTTCCGGCTACGTTGCTGATTATTGTAGTCGGTTTGGTTATTTCGGTTGTATTAGGAGTTGGCCTTGCAATTTGGATGAGTATGAATAAAGCTGTTGAACGAGCATTTTATCCAATCCTTATTTCGTCACAAACAATTCCGATTATCGCATTAGCACCCATTTTTGTTTTGTGGTTTGGTTATTCAATTTGGAGTAAAGTCGTGGTGACGGTATTAATTACGTTCTTTCCTATTACAGTTAATACATTTGATGGGTTACGCTCAAGCAGTAACGCTTTGAGAGAATTGTTACTCACAATGGGAGCGAGTAAGAAAGATCTCTTCTTTAAGCTAAGTGTTCCTTCTGCACTACCGTACTTTTATTCCGGCTTAAAAGTGGCGGTGACATTAAGTGTAATTGGAGCTGCGATTGGTGAATGGTTAGGAGCTCAAGCAGGGCTTGGCTATTTTAGTAGAAGAATGATGACGCAATTTGATGGTGCTGGGGTATTTGCGCCAATCATTGTCTTATCACTCATTGGGATTAGTCTCTTTTTATTTGTCGTCTTATTGGAAAAGAAATCATTAAAGTGGAGGAAAACAAAATGAAAAAGTGGGTCGCATTTATGATGACTATTATGCTCGTTGCGATGTTAGCAGCGTGCGGAGGCAATAAAACTGCTTCAAGCAATAAAGCTGAGGACAAGAATTTGAAAGAAGTAGATGTCATGTTAGATTGGTATCCAAATGCTGTACATAGCTTTTTATACGTTGCACAAGAAAAAGGCTACTTTGAAGAAGAAGGAGTTAAAGTGAACATTCAATTTCCAGCCAATCCAACCGATCCGTTAAATTTGGCGGCAGCGGGTAAAATTACATTAGGATTTTATTATCAACCGGATGTTGTGATGGCTAGAGCAAATGAAGATGTACCGGTAAAATCAGTCGGAGCAATTGTTCACTCACCGCTTAATCATGTTGTATTTCTAGATGAAAGTCCAATTAAACGTCCAAAAGATTTAGAAGGCAAAACGGTTGGCTATACAGGAATTCCTTTAAATGAAGCATTATTAAAGAAGATGGTCGAAAGTGACGGAGGAGATCCAGAACAAGTGAAAATGGCTGATGTTGGCTTTGAATTGGGTTCTTCTGTTGTAAGTAAAAAAGTAGATGCCGTAATCGGTGCGTATATCAACCATGAGGTGCCGGTGTTGAAGCATAAAGGCTATGATACTCGTTATTTCAATCCGACTGATTACGGGGTACCTAATTATTACGAGTTAGTGGCTGTCACAAGTGATCAGACATGGGCAAAAGATGAAGAGTCAATTCGAGCATTCTGGCGCGGTGCAACGAAAGGGTATGAATTTATGAAAGAAAACCCGGATGAGGCACTGCAATTATTACTAGATAATCAAGACAAAGCAAATTTCCCGCTTGTTGAAGATGTTGAAAAGCAAAGCTTGGAGATTTTATTACCAAAGATGGAATCAGAAAACGGATTTGGCAGCCAAACGAAGCAATCCTGGAACGAAACAGCAGAATGGTTAAAGAAATCAGGCTTGATTAAAAAAGAGCCTGCAGCAGATGATATATTTGTAGATCTTACTAAGTAATGAAAAAGCGCATCGTTTTATACGCGATGCGTTTTTCATTTGATATTAAGCTACTTGATTGAATGAGCATTTTTACAGTTAAATCCCCATTCGCAAAAATTGATGATAGATGTTCTTTTCAATTTTAAATAGCAATTGACCTTCTGTTTGTATATATGATAACATTGATTAGAACTAATTGACCCAATTTGTTTTATGGTCATAAAGTCATTTTTAAGAAAGTACTATTGGAGGATTTAGACATGAACATGATAAAAGGAGAATGGAAATCGATTATTTCAAAGCCGATGAATATTTTAATTATTTGTGGCTTATTATTTGTTCCCTTCTTATACAATATCATCTTTTTATCAGCATATTGGGATCCATATGGAAAAACGGATCAAATTCCAGTAGCCGTTGTAAATGAAGATAAAGGCGCAACATTAGATGGTGAAAAATTACAGGTAGGAAATGATTTTGTTGAGAATTTGAAAGATAATCATACGTTTGATTGGAAATTTACGAATAAAGAAGAAGCTTTAAAAGGATTACAGAATGAAAAGTATTATTTAGTACTTGAGCTCCCAAAGGAGTTTTCTGAAAACGCAACGACATTAATGGATAAAAATCCTCAAAAAATGAAATTTATTTATCATACTAATGCTGGTAAAAACTATTCTGGTGCACAGATTGGTTCAACAGCCGTAACAAAAATTAACGATGAAATAAAAAAAGAAGTAACAGAACAGTATGCTAAAACCGTTTTTGACAGCTTTAAAGACGTGGCTGATGGGCTTCAAAAAGCAAGTGATGGAGCAGGTGAAATAGAAGACGGTTCAAAGACATTACGTGACAACTTAAAGACATTAGCAGACAGTACAGTCACGTTTGAAGATGGTGCAGCTAAACTAGCAACTGGCATTAGCGATGCTCATAAAGGGGCTAATGAACTTCATGCAGGTACTGTACAGCTATTAACTGGTGCTCAAACCT
Organism: Priestia megaterium; assembly: GCA_008180335.1. Taxonomy (GTDB): domain Bacteria; phylum Bacillota; class Bacilli; order Bacillales; family Bacillaceae_H; genus Priestia; species Priestia megaterium_B. Next base: position 99,531 of record VTEF01000005.1, on the reverse strand, counting down.
TAAATGAAAAACTAGGCGAGCTATCTAGCGGGCTGAGTCAATTATCAGCTGGCGGCCAAAAATTATATACAGCTTCGACACAGCTTGAAGGTGGAGCAGTTCAATTACGAGATGGGTTAGGCAAATTACAAAATGGTACGAAAAAGCTAGAAGGAAAACTACCAGAGTTTGTAACGGGCTTAAATGAAGCGAATACAAAAGTAAGCAATGTTATTCAAAAAATTAATGAAAAAGAACAGCAAATTAATGAAATTAAAGAAAAGATTGATGCAAGACGTGAGGAATTTAATAGCCAACAGCAACAAATTATTGAAAGTATTAACAATAGTGAGACCATCCCAGAGGATCAGAAACAGACATTAATTGAGGAAATTAAAAAATTAACTTCCACACAGTTTATGGATGAACAGCAGCAACATGTAAATGAATTAAAAAAACAAGTTGATGAAGTGCAAGTGTCAGCACAAGGGCTGCAACAGCTAGCACAGGGCGGGAAAGATATTCAAGCAGCGATTAGCCAAATTTCCAGTAGCCAAGCAAAGCTTTACGAAGGATCTGTTACACTTGCAAATGGTGAAAAAGAGTTCAACCAGAATTTTGCTACCTTTAACGGAAAATTATCAGAAGCTACAGAGGGCTCGAAAAAGTTAGCAGCAGGAAGCCAAGAGTTAGCAACCGGCTTAAAAGATGCGGAAAAAGGCAGCGGTCAGCTCGCATCGGGGTTAGGTGAGTTAAATGAAGGTGGCAATCAGTTAGTAAATGGAACAAAACAATTAGAAGACGGTTCGAATAAGCTATATGATGGTTCTTCTAAATTAGCAGATGGAACGAGTGAGCTTCATACATCGCTGCAAGAAGGTGCAGATGATGCAAAAGATGTAAAGGCAAATGATAAAACGTACAGTATGTTTTCAGACCCAACCGATGTTAAAGGAGATAAACAAAATAACATCGAGAAGTACGGTGTTGGATTAACACCTTATATTTTATGTATTGGTTTATTTGCAGGGGCTCTTATGTTTTCAACCGTCTATCCATTAAAAAAACCATCGATAACACCAACATCAGGATTTTCATGGTTTTTAAGTAAATTCAGTGTCATTTTATTTATGGGAATCTTTCAAACGGCTATTGTGGCGACAGCGCTACTATGGGGACTAAATTTAGAAGTAACGAGCATTTGGCGCTTTTACGTGTTTACGATGCTGACAGGTGTTACATTTTTTACACTTGTCTTCTTCTTATCGAATGCATTAGGGAAAGTAGGACAATATTTAGCGTTTGTTATCATGTTACTACAGATTGGAGGAAGTTCAGGTACATTCCCGAAAGCGTTAGTTCCTGAATTTTTCCAAGCAATCAATCCATATTTACCGATGACATATGCGATTCGAGGATTGCGTGAAATTATTTCAATCGGTCAAGATTATAGCTATGTCTGGAAACAAGCAGCCGTTTTAGGCGGATTTTCACTTGTGTTTATGGGATTAGCACTTGCTATCTTTATACTTAACACAAAGAAAGAGAAAGATAAAGCAGAAGATGAACAAGTTAGCTTAAGTTAAGAAATAAAAGAGCTTCGTTTTAAACGAAGCTCTTTTTCATGAATTATTTAGCGATTAATGCTTAACAGGGCCGTGAATCCCCATGCCAGTATTTGCTTTTACTAAAATCTCATCAAATTTCTTTTCATCTGCTTTTTTACTTGAAACAAGTGTGCCAACAATTGCACCTAGAAATCCAAGTGGAATGGAGATGATCCCTGGGTTTGTCAAGGTAATGAGCGGTACGCCTACAAAAATAGCGGCTCCTGGTTCAGGTGACCATACGTTTGGGCTACTTGCTACGAGAATAAGAGAACTAAATAATCCTACAAGCATGCCTGTTACAGCACCAGTGGTATTAAAGCGTTTCCAAAAAATCGTGAATAAAATGATTGGCAAGTTTGCGCTTGCTGCAACTGCAAATGCCAGTGCAACTAAAAACGCCACGTTCATATTTTGAGCGAATAGTGCAAGAATAATGGATATAATAGAAACCCCAATTGATGCCCAGCGAGCAGCGACAACTTGTTCTTTTTCAGAGGCTTCACCGCGGCGAAGGATGTGGCTGTAAAAGTCATGTGCAAATGCGGATGCTGCTGATAATACAAGACCTGCTACAACTGCTAGAATTGTAGCAAACGCAACAGCTGAAACAAAGGCAAATAGAAAATCTCCGCCTAATACTTGAGCAAGAAGCGGGGCAGCCATATTTCCTGCTGAATTTGCTGCGACAATTTGATCATAACCAACAAATGCAGCTGCTCCAAACCCCAAGAAAATTGTCATAATATAAAATGCTCCAATAATCCATGTTGCATAAATAACAGACTTACGAGCAGTAATTGCATCTCTTACAGTGAAAAAGCGAATAAGAATATGAGGGAGTCCAGCTGTTCCAAGTACAAGTGCTAAATTCAGTGAAATCATATCTAGAGGGTTTGTAAATTTATTTCCTGGATTTAAAAAACCTTCGCCAAGCGGTGTCGCTGTTTTCATCTCTGAAAACATTTTTGCGATGCTAAAATCAAATTTTGAAAATACGATAAGAGAAATAATGAATGTACCAATCATTAATAGAATAGCTTTTACAATTTGTACCCAGCTTGTTGCAGTCATTCCACCGAATACAACATATACGGTCATTAACACGCCAACGATTAGCACAGAGTAAACATAATCAAGGCCGAGTAACAAATGAATAAGTGCACCGGCGCCAACAAGTTGCGCAATCATATAGAAAATAGAGATCGTAATCGTGTTTAATGCTGCAACACCGCGTACTTTCTTTTCATCAAAGCGAGCTGCGATCATATCAGCCATTGTATATTTTCCTAAATTACGAAGTGGTTCAGCTACAATATATAAAACGACCAAGTAAGCGACAAGAAATCCTATACTATAAAAGAATCCATCAAAACCAGAAAGCGCTACCATTCCAGCGATACCTAAAAATGATGCAGCAGACATATAATCCCCTGCAATTGCCATTCCATTTTGCCATCCAGTTAAACTTCCGTCTGCGGTATAAAAGTCGCTTGTTGTTTTTGTTTTTTTAGAAGCAAGGTACGTAATAACGAGAGTTAATGCAACGATAGCGAGAAATAGTGAGAATGCGAGTACGTTCATTTACTAATCCTCCTTTTAATTACCGGCTTCAGTTTTAATTGTTTCAACAAGTTTATCAAATTGTGCAGCGCGTTTTGTATACAAGATACAAAGTACCCATGTCATGATAAACTGAGCGAAAGCAAAGATCCATGCCCATGTCATCGAAGCAAATGCCGGTTGGTTTAATACAGTTGTATAAGCTGTTAAAATAGGTAATGTAAAATAAAAGGCTAGAAAAAATAGTGATAAGGGTAAAATAAAATTCCGTTTACTTCTTAAAAGCTTTTGAAAGGATGGAGATTGAACAATCTTGGTGTAGTCCGGTGAGGCACTAAGAGTTTCGGCTTTTTGCAGAGTGTTTTCATTCATGGCCAATTACAATTCCTCCTTTAATTAAATTGAAATGAAACATAGATTTTCCATGCTTCATATACAACGTCATTATATTGTTTTCAGAATAAAATGTAAATTTGGAATTTTTGACAAAAATAATTTTAATCAACAACCTCTATCAAACTAAGTCGTATATATGCTAAAAAGAATAAGATAAAAAGGAAGAGAGATTACAATAGTGCAATAACAAAGCTGAATAAACTTTCTAGATAAGTACTAATGAAGTTTATTGTTAAAATGAAAATATATGTTTTAGATATAATAAATTTTATAATAGACATTAATGAATAGGATGAACAATCTTGTTATGCTCAATAGAGTTTAGTTATAAGAAAAAGAGACTGTATGAAAAATTTCTATGATTATATTCAAAAACAGAGAAAGTTATTAATTAACAGAAAAGGTGAAATCATGGCTTTTGGACTAAAACGCGAAGAATTAGATGCATGGAAAGAAGCAGTTAATCAAGGAGAAATTGCTTTTTTAACACATTACTGGATTGATGATCGCTTTCCTGGTGCTACAACGGTGACTAAAGTTGGCTGCAGCGATATGAACAAACTGATTGAATGGGGAAAGAAATATAATATTCCTGCTCAATATATTGATAATCGTTCTGGATATCCGCACTTTGATTTGTTAGGTGAGCGTCAACGTGAGATTTTGACGAAGGAAAATAAATTAAATCAGTTAGCTCGATTTGAAAAAGCCGGCAAATAAGTAGACTTTAAGCGTACTATTCATTAATTTGTTTAAAGTGAAAAAAGAGTGGAATAACGTATAGTAAGCGTTCTTAACAAAACTTTATCTTTTATAGGGAAAAAAAGAATATCAAGTCTCTTTATTTGAAATAAAATTATAGAATGCATTATAATGAAATCAGTATTCGGCTAAGAGGAGGAGAAAGTAATGTCAGAAGTAGGCACATTAAAAAAAGGGTTAGATATTTTCTCTTTACTTTTAGCACAGCCGAATATGACAATTCCTGAAATGATGGATGTGCTTCAGTTTAATAAAAGCACGATGTACCGTCTTGTTAGCACACTTGAGCAAAACGGATTCATTGAGCGGAATGAGGATCATCGTTATACAATTTCAAAACAATTAGTACAATCATTACTCCACAGCAAACTTCCTACAAATTATGAGTTGAATTGGTTTTCAGTTCCTCCCATGCAAGAACTTAATGAACGAACAAATGAAACAATTTATGCTGGTATTCTCCACCGTAATGAAATGGTTACCACTCAAGTTGTCAGCGGGGAATATTACAGTACACGAACACATTCTGAAGTGGGAAGTAAAAAAGCTGTTCATGCAAATGGGATTGGTAAGTGCATACTTGCTTATCAATCACACGACGTACAGGAAAATATGATTAATCAATTGGCTTTTGAACCTTATATAAGTCATACAATTGTTAATCGGCAATTATTTAAACAAGAATTGCTACATATTAAAGAACGTGGATATGCTATTGACAATGAAGAAGGGGAACTAGGTGTTCGATGTATTGCTGCTCCTATATTCAAACGTAAAGAAGTCATTGCAGCGATTGCGTTAGCAGGTCCATCAGTTCGAGTATCAGCAGACAAAGACGAATGGCATGCACAACTTGTAAAAGCATGTGCTGCGCATATTTCAAATGCAATTACTTATTATGAGTGATTCAAATATATTGTTAGAGGGGATGAACAAACATGAAAAATTTACAGTCTACAACAACACTAGCAAATGGTGTAGAAATGCCTTGGTTTGGTTTAGGCGTATTTAAAGTAGAAGATGGACAAGAAGTTATTAACTCTGTCAAAGCAGCTATTAAAGCAGGTTATAAAAGCATTGATACTGCTAAAATTTATGAAAATGAAGAAGGCGTAGGCCAAGCCATCAAAGAATCTGGTGTTGCCCGTGAAGAGTTATTTATTACAACAAAAGTTTGGAATGCTGACCAAGGGTATGAATCAACACTTGAAGCATTTGAAACAAGTCTAAACAAATTAGGTCTTGATTACTTAGATCTATATTTAATTCATTGGCCGGTTGAAGGTAAGTATAAAGATACATGGCGTGCGCTTGAAAAGTTATATAAAGACGGGAAAGTACGTGCAATTGGTGTATCAAATTTCCATATTCACCATTTAGAAGATTTATTAGCAGATGCAGAAGTAAAGCCAATGGTTAACCAAGTGGAACTTCATCCATTATTAACACAAGTAGAGCTTCGCGAGTATTGTAAAGAACAAGGAATTCAAATTGAAGCTTGGTCTCCGCTAGCACAAGGCGAATTGCTTGATAATGAAGTGTTAAAAGAAATTGCTGACAAGCACGGTAAATCAACAGCACAAATTATTTTACGCTGGGATTTACAAAACGAAATTGTTACAATTCCAAAATCAATTAAAGAACACCGCATTATTGAAAATGCTACTATTTTTGATTTTGAACTATCTAGTGAAGAAGTAGAAAAAATTAATGCTTTAAATCAAAATCACCGTGTCGGTCCAGATCCAGACAATTTTGATTTTTAATATATGAATAGCGAGTAACAGCAAATAACTGAGCATTATCTGAATCAAATCGATTTAGGTGATGCTCTTTTTTTATGATAAGGAAACAAAAACCTGATAGGTTAATGGATTAAAAAGTGCTAAATTCGTAAAAAATAGTAAAAAAAGAACGAGTTTCTTCTATTATATATATTCTTGATAAGAAGAAGGAGAAAAAAGATAAAATGGATCAGTTCTCTTTAATTGAAGAAGCTAAAAATATCTTACTTCAACGGTCAGTCAGATCTCCATTAATTGAAGTTGCACTTTCGTAACTTAAGTATTGTCAAATGAAGTTTATCATGATATATTTACTTGTGTAAACGGTTACATAAGAGTGGAAGGAGAAAATTCGTAATGGTCACTATTCGGGATGTAGCAAAACAAGCAGGTGTATCAGTGGCAACAGTTTCCCGTGTATTAAATAGTACGGGATATGTGAGCGAGGATACGAGAAGAAAAGTAATCGAGACTATACAATTATTAAAATACAGTCCAAATGAAGTTGCACGATCACTCTATACACGTGAATCAAGATTAATTGGCTTGCTTCTTCCAGATATTACGAATCCATTCTTTCCGCAGTTAGCTCGAGGAATTGAAGATGAAGTGCATAGTCAAGGGTTTCGATTATTGTTTGGAAATAGTGATGAAGATATAAAGAAAGAAGCAGACTACCTTCATACGTTCACACAAAATCATGTAGTGGGAATGATTACAGCTACTGCGATTTCAATGAAAGAAACATATGAACAATTACCATATCCAGTTGTGTTTCTTGACCGTATTGCTGAACAGTATCCATCTGTATATGCGGACGGAAGAGAAGGGGGCCGGATGGCAGCAATAGAAATGATTAAACGAGGAAGTAAGCAAGTTACTTTGTTAAAAGGACCTCTTTCTGTTCGTCCGGCTCAAGAGCGTTTTCAAGGTGCTCTAGATGTATTGAGTGAATCTGAAGTAGATTTTCATGTAATGAATACGACATCATTTTCATTTGAGGATGCAAAAAAATGGGCAAAAGAATTATTTGAGAAATATCCAAATACGGATGGAGTTATTGCAAGTAATGACATTGTCGCAACTGCTATTTTGCATGAAGCACTTAAACTAGGAAAATCAATTCCAAGTGATGTGCAAATTATTGGATTTGATGATATCCCTCAAAGCAGTTTGCTGTTCCCAGCGTTATCAACTATTAGACAGCCCGCTTACGATATGGGAAGAGAAGCAGCAAAATTACTATTAAAATATATAAAAAAAGAGCATATTGAAGAGCGGCATATTCAATTGCCCGTCACATTTATTGAACGGAATACGACAAGAAAGGTTGATTCAAATGGCTAAAATATCAGTAATTGGCAGTTCATCTATGGACTTAGTAGTTACATCTGAAAAACGCCCAGGAGCAGGGGAAACCGTACTGGGCGATTCATTCAAAACAGTACCTGGAGGAAAGGGAGCAAACCAAGCAGTAGCAGCTGCTAGGCTTGGTGCTGAAGTATACATGATTGGTTGTGTCGGAGATGACCACTACGGGAAAAGCATTCTTGACAACTTTCGTAAAAACGGCGTACGTATAGACTATGTGGAACCGGTTACACATACAGAAAGCGGAACAGCCCATATTATTTTAGCTGAAGGCGATAACAGTATTGTTGTGGTGAAAGGGGCAAATGATTACGTCACCCCATCCTATGTTGAAAAAGCAGTATCTATTATTCGGGAATCAGATATTGTCTTGATTCAACAAGAAATTCCAGAAGAAACGGTCGAGTATACAGCGGCCATTTGCAAGAACTATCATGTGCCACTTTTATTAAATCCAGCACCTGCAAGAGCCTTAAAAGAAGAAGTAATTCGACAAGCAGCATACATCACACCAAACGAACACGAGACAGAAATTTTATTTAAAGGAAAAGACAAGCAAGAAGTGTTGCGTGAATATCAAAATAAATTGTTTGTAACAGAAGGAAAAGCCGGTGTTCGTTATTTTAATGGAAAAGAAGAAGTTCTGATTCCTTCATATGAAGTAGAAGCTATTGATACAACAGGTGCGGGTGATACATTTAACGCAGCATTTGCAGTTGCATTAGCAGAAAACATGCCGCTAGAACAATCAATAAAGTTTGCAAATCGTGCAGCGTCTCTTTCAGTCACAAAATTTGGGGCTCAAGGCGGCATGCCGACCCGCTCTGAAGTAGAAGGGAGTTTGTAACATGAAGCGCCATGGAATTTTAAATAGCCATATATCCAAAGTGTTAACAGATCTTGGTCATACAGATATGGTAGTGATTGCTGATGCTGGGCTTCCGGTTCCAGAAGGAATTCCTAAAATTGATTTATCTCTGAAACTGGGTGTCCCTAGCTTTAAAGATATTGCCGATGTTGTACTTGATGATATGGTCGTAGAAAAAGTCATGATTGCTCATGAAATTAAGACAGCTAATAAAGAAATACTTCAATACATGAATACAGCTTTTGAACATACAGAGAAAGAGTTTGTTTCACATGAAATATTGAAAGCGTTGACAAAAGAAGCGAAAGTGGTCATTCGAACGGGAGAAGCAACACCTTATGCGAATTGTATCTTGCAAGCAGGTGTGATTTTCTAAAAGAGAGGTGAACATCATGGATATCAAAATGACAAACATTCATAAAGCGTTTGGCAAAAACCAAGTGTTATCAGGCGTTGATTTTGAACTCAAGCCGGGTGAAGTTCATGCGTTGATGGGAGAAAATGGTGCAGGGAAATCCACATTAATGAATATTTTAACTGGTTTGCATAAAAAAGATGAAGGTCAGATTTGGATTGATGGTAAAGAAACCTATTTTAATAATCCAAAAGAAGCTGAACAGCACGGGGTTACATTCATTCATCAAGAATTAAATATATGGCGTGATATGACCGTATTAGAAAATTTATTTATTGGAAAAGAGCTAAGGACTTCTTTCGGATTTTTAAAAACGAAAGAAATGAAAGAAATGGCCAAAAAACAATTTGAACAATTAGCTGTAACCGTTCCTCTAGAGCAAGAAGCTGGACTTTGTTCGGTGGGGCAGCAACAAATGATTGAGATTGCAAAAGCTTTAATGACAAATGCAAAAGTCATTATTATGGATGAACCAACTGCCGCTCTTACAGAGCGAGAAATTCAAAAATTATTCGATGTTATTAATAGATTACGTAAACAAGGCGTTTCAATCGTATATATTTCGCACCGTATGGAAGAAATCTTTGCCATTTGCGATCGAATTACCGTTATGCGTGATGGAAAGACCGTAGATACAACGCCAATTCCTGAAACAAGTTTTGATGATGTTGTAAGGAGAATGGTAGGGCGAGCGTTGACAGATCGTTTTCCAAGCCGAAATCCTGTCTTAGGAGAAAAGGTATTTGAAGTAAAAGAGTTAACGAAGAAAGGGGTATTTCAAGATATTTCATTTTCTGTTCAAAGAGGAGAAATTGTAGGAGTAGCAGGGCTAATGGGAGCGGGACGCACAGAGATTATGCGTGTTATTTTTGGTCTTGATCCATTCGATAGTGGTGATATTTTGCTAAACGGAGAAAGAGTGTCGATTCAACGTCCTGATCAAGCTGTGAAATTAGGCATTGGGTTTATTACAGAAGACCGAAAAGATGAAGGACTTGTACTCGATTTTTCAATCCGTGAAAATATTGCCCTGCCGAGTCTTTATAGCTTTTCTCCAAAGGGCATGATTGAACGAAAAAGCGAACAAGATTTCGTGGATTTACTGATTGAGCGTCTAACAATTAAAACGCAGTCGTCTGAAACAAGTGCAAGAAATTTATCAGGCGGAAATCAACAAAAAGTCGTGATTGCGAAATGGATTGGCATTCGCCCTAAAGTCTTGATTTTAGATGAACCGACTCGTGGAGTAGATGTTGGTGCCAAGCGAGAAATTTATCAACTAATGAACGAGTTAACAGAGCGTGGTGTTGCCATTATTATGGTTTCTTCTGAACTTCCGGAAGTGATTGGGATGAGTGATCGTGTACTCGTTATTCATGAAGGAAAATTAACAGGTGAACTTATGAAAGATGAAGCCACACAAGAAAAAATTATGACATTTGCAACAGGAGGTCAGTAACATGAATACGACCAATCAATTGAAAGTAGAAAAAGGGAATTATGTAGGGAACCTGATGCAAAAGCTAGGCCCTTTACTTGGTTTATTTATCTTAATTGTGATTGTATCGGTTTTAAACTCGAGCTTCTTGGAACCGCTTAACATTTTAAATTTACTTCGTCAAGTAGCGATTAACGCATTGATTGCATTTGGGATGACTTTTGTTATCTTAACAGGGGGAATAGACTTATCTGTTGGTTCGATTTTGGCGTTATCAAGTGCTTTAATGGCTGGAATGATTGTATCCGGTATGGATCCAATTTTAGCAATTTTAATTGGATGCATTCTTGGGGCAGTGATGGGAATGGTAAATGGACTTTTAATTACTAAAGGTAAGATGGCGCCATTTATTGCCACACTTGCCACGATGACGATTTTTAGAGGATTAACACTTGTTTATACAGATGGAAATCCGATTACAGGTCTTGGAGACAATTATTTATTCCAATTGTTCGGCCGAGGCTATTTCTTAGGTATTCCAGTGCCGGCGGTTACGATGATGTCATCATTTGCAGTATTATGGGTGATTTTACACAAAACACCGTTTGGCCGCCGCACGTATGCTATTGGAGGAAATGAAAAAGCTGCTCTTATTTCAGGTATTAAAGTACCTCGCGTTAAAGTGATGATTTATTCATTAGCCGGATTGCTAGCAGCGCTCGCTGGCGCCATCTTAACGTCACGCTTAAATTCGGCACAACCAACGGCAGGTACGTCTTATGAATTAGATGCAATCGCAGCCGTTGTATTAGGAGGAACAAGTTTAACAGGTGGTAAAGGGCGCATTGTCGGGACACTGATCGGGGCTTTAATTATTGGTACATTAAATAATGGTTTAAACTTACTAGGTGTATCTTCATTTTATCAAATGGTCGTAAAAGGTGTCGTAATTCTAATTGCTGTATTAATAGATCGGAAAAAGGCAGCATAGGAGGAATCAGCATGAAAAGAATATTGGTAGTAATCATGTCGTTGTCTGTATTGTTACTCGGGGCTTGTTCCTTAGAGCCTCCGCAATGGGCCAAACCATCGAATAATGGAGAGCTAAAAAATATGAAAATTGGATTATCGATTTCTACTTTAAACAATCCATTCTTTGTTTCATTAAAAAATGGTGTTGTAAAAGAAGCAGAGAAAAAAGGAATGGAAGTTATTGTTGTAGATGCACAAAATGACTCAGCAAAGCAAATTAATGATGTAGAAGATTTATTACAACAAGGTGTGAATGCATTACTGATTAACCCGACTGATTCAGCAGCTATTTCAACAGCTGTCCAATCAGCAAACGGGATTGGGATTCCAGTTATTACGTTAGATCGTTCAGCAGAAAAAGGTAACGTTGAAACGCTTGTAGCTTCTGATAATGTAAAAGGCGGCCAAATGGCAGCTGATTATATTGTGAAAAAACTAGGAGATAAAGCGAAAGTAGCAGAATTAGAAGGTGTGCCCGGTGCTTCTGCGACACGTGAGCGTGGAGAAGGATTTCATAACATTGCTGATAAAAAGCTAGAAATCATCGCTAAGCAATCAGCTGATTTTGACCGTACAAAAGGGTTGAATGTAATGGAAAACGTTGTACAAGGACATCCTAATATTCAAGCTGTGTTTGCTCATAATGACGAGATGGCACTAGGTGCTATTGAAGCGATTAACAGTTCGGGTAAAGATATTTTGGTTGTTGGATTTGATGGAAATGAAGATGCAATTGATGCAGTAGAAGAAGGAAAATTAGCTGCAACAGTTGCCCAGCAGCCAGAATTAATTGGGAAATTAGCAGTCAAAGCAGCTAAAGATGTATTACAAGGAAAAAAAGTAGAAAAACAAATACCGGTTCCATTAAAGTTAGTTACATCAGAAATGGAATAGAACAGAAGACCTCTTAGCTTATGTAGTGTTACAAAGCTAAGAGGTCATTTTTCGTCTCTAGTAGCGCAAGGCAGATAGAGAGAAACTTTAATTACAAGTATTTCCATTTTAAGGCTGGCCGGTCACACAGATGTTACAAAAGGGCATCATGTGTTTGCTGATTTTCAGGAGTCTACTAGCTTCCTAACGTTTAAGACAGAGGTGTGCAATCCTTACATTGAGGAAGTGCGTTCGCTATATTGGCAAAATTAAATAGAGTAATAAATAAAGATAAAAAACAGTAAAGAGAAAGCACTAAAATGTATGTGACATTAGGAGGGAAGTTAGAGGACTTATTTCTAAAAAAATCCAAAAAATAAGTGAAAAGATTTATAACAGTGAAATTTTCAGCTGAAAAACTGTAATATTTCTGTAACATAACGTTTATTGGCCATTTTATTTGTACAAAAAAGTGATCATTTTATAACAAAAATAATAAATGTTTGTTAGGTGATAAACCTTTATATAGAGCGGATTAAGCGATAGATGGGAAGATGTAAATATCGTTTTATACATAAAATGGAAAATTTTTAATGGTTTTGTAACATAACTCTGCTCTTTTTTATGGTATAACTATGTCTATGAGGAAAGGGGACTATTACTTTATGAAAATTTTAAAGCGTATGACTCTTGCAGCAGTCACAGGAATATTTTTCATGACAGGCATCACAGAGACTCACGCCCAATCAAATGAAGAAGTGCTCCAAAGTACTGAAAATCAACTTAAAGAAAATGAAAAGGCTGTTGAACAAAAAGAGAAAGAAAAACAGTCAATCAATCAAGATGTACAGCAAATTCAAAAAGAACTGGATTCATTACATACAGTAATTTCTCAAAATGAGAAAGAATTAGCAGCGACTGAAAAGAAAATTAAAGAAGCAAAAAGCATGATTGAGAAGAAGAAAAAAGAAATTGTGCAGCTTCAAGAAAAAGTATTAAGTCGAAAAGATATTATTGAAGAGCGTTTAGTTGCGCTGCAACATGATGACAAATCAAATGTTGTGATTGATACGTTAATGAATGCTGAAAGCTTTGGTGATTTAGTTGCTCGTATGAGCGCAGTTACAACACTTTTATCAGCTGATAATGATATCTTAAAGCAACATCAACAAGATTTAGAACAAATTGAAAAAGATAAAAAAGAGATTGATAAGCAAGAGAAAATATTAGAGTCTGAACAAGTTAACTTAGAAGCAAAAGAAGCAGAGTTAGAAAAAAATGTTCAGAAGCAAACTGAATCATTAACAGCGATGCAAGAAAAGTACAGTGCAGTTGTAAGTGATCTTCAAAATGCAGCTGATGAAAAAGCAAGCCTTCAATCTCAATTAGCAACTATTCAACAAAATATTAACGCAGAAAAAGAAGCAGCTCGCTTGCAAGCAGAGAAAGTTGCGAAAGCAAAAGCAGAACAAGCTCAGGCTGCAAAAGAGGAAGCAGCTCGTCAAGCTGAATTAGCAGAAGCAAAAACTGAAGTGAAAACAGTAGCAAAAGTAGAAAAGAAAGAAGAGCCAAAAGAAATTACTTCTACCCCTTCTAAATCTTCTACAGCTACGAAGCCAAAAGAAGAAAAGCCTGCGAAGAAACCATCTGGCAAAGAAATGTATATGAATTCAACTGCTTATACAGCAAGTTGTGCTGGATGTAGTGGCAAGACAGCTACAGGTATTGATCTAAAGGCAAATCCACACATGAAAGTAATTGCGGTTGACCCATCGATCATTCCACTTGGTTCAAAAGTGTATGTAGAAGGATACGGAGTGGCAATTGCAGGTGATACAGGCGGTGCAATTAAAGGATACAAAATTGATGTATTTGTACCTTCAAAATCAGCGGCACTTTCTTGGGGGCGCCGTACAGTGAAAGTAACAGTATTAAATTAAAACACATCATTTAATTTCTTATATAAGTATAAGCTCAAAAAAAGTATGGATGCATAAATGCATCCATACTTTTTTTATGAGGCGTAAATGACATTTTATCGATAAGTTGCTCGCAGAAAAAATTAGTTTTCGCTATGATAGATAAGAGGATGAAATAAGGAGGAAATGAAATGAAAGCTATTGATCCAAGTAAACAAAGTACGAAGGAAAATTATCACTTGTTAACAAGTACTGTTATTCCAAGGCCAATTGCTTTTGTTACAACACAAAGTGAAGAAGGCATTGTCAATGCAGCGCCATTTAGTTTTTTCAATATTGTTGCATCCGAGCCGCCTCTTATTGCGATATCTGTTGGGAGACAAGATGGTGAAGTTGTAAAAGATACAGGTAGGAATATCCATGCATCAAAACAGTTTGTTGTTCATGTCGTTGATGATTCCTTTATTGAACAAGTCAATCAATCAGCAGCTTCATACCCTTCTAACGTTAGTGAGGTAGAGGAAACGGGCTTAACGCTTGTTGAAAGTGAAAGAATACAAGTTCCTGGAATTGCCGAAGCAAACATTCGTTTCGAGTGTGAATTACATCAAGTTGTTCCTCTTGGAAAAGAAGATAGATATAGCAGTGATCTCTTTATTGGTGAAGTTGTCATGTTTCATGTAAATGAAAAGGTATATGAGAATGAAAGAGTTTCAGCGGAAAAAATAAACCCAATCAGTCGTTTGGGTGGTGCTAATTATAGCAGATTAGGGACGCTATTCTCATTGAAAAGACCCAAATAAGCGAAATTTTTACAATAAGAGGCATCTTTTAATGTGCAATGGTGGATTATTGAATAAGATGAATGTGCAGGAAGTCCAGGAGATAGCCTTAAACAAAGCTTGCATTATTTAAGAGCATACAAGTAAATTTATAAATTAAAACGGAACATGTATCTATGCATGTTCCGTTTTGAAATGTTGCTTCCTCTGCTCTAACGGGTAATAACTACCGCTGATTAAAGGCTTACTTTATTGATATGCAGGGTTCCATTCAATTTCTCCGCATTGATTATCATGGTCAATTTCTACATTAAAGTTATGCTTTTCGTAAAAATGAACGAGCCGGTCTAAATGATCCCAATCTCTTTTAGCAATATCGCCTTTGATTGAATGAATATTTTGATCAAGCGCCACTTCTTTTAAGTAGCTCATGCAAACAGAGCCATACCCTTTATTTACAGGGCCTTTAATATCTCCTATATGAATAGTGTAATCATCTTTATACACACCATGGATAGCGAAATCCCAGACACCTTTGTATGCTTTTTTGCATTCATTTATCATGATTTTGCATTCATTTCCATCGTTTTGTGCCGATACAATAACTAGATTGTGATCTTCAGGCTGATCTATACCAATGACCTCATATTTTTTAGCGATTTCTTTTAAATTATCTTGCATACGATATAGTTGAAATTCCAAACCGTCTAATGTTTCTTTTAACTCTTCAGCATCTTTCAATTTAGTAAACAATGATTCTTCCTCCCTCCGTCTGTTTTCGGTTAAATGATTCCTAAGACAAATGGTTTAGGACGTGGCGTAAACAGTTGTGTTTATAACAAATAAAAAAGGAAAATACCGAATCGCTTTAAATAACATTAAAGCAGGCACTTTCCTTATCGTTTTGTATCGTGAGCTTGCAATGTATCATTTTATAAAAGATACAGGCTCATAAAAGATCTAAATATAATTAAGAGTAAATGTGATTGCTCCGTACAATGAAATAAACAACGTTTACTAGGCTAACAAATAACGAAAGAGTTGTCAACAGAAGTTACTCTTAACTGATGAATCGGTGATGCAATGGATTCATTGGAAAAAGGGTAAAGGTAGTTTATGATAATTGAAGTCTCTTCATCGAATCAATCTTTATCAATTTGCTACAAAGAAAGGATTTCACTAGTTGTTTTATTAGTAGTAATTACTGTATTTTAGCTTTTGTTTACTTCATATTTACAGTTAAAAAAAGAACAATTTTCAAAAAAATGGTAGGATGATAGTAGAATTAAATGTAAAAAGGTGTTGAATTATATGGAAAAATATCAGCTAGCTTTATTGACTAATATTCGCAAGCAGCTGCAACAATGGTTTGAAGAGGATAACGATGGTGAGAAGTCAGAAATACTTAGGTTTTTACATTCTTTAGCAGGTACGTCTGCAACGATTGGACTTAATTATTTAGGTGAGGTTGCAAGACATTTAATGGAGAAAGTCGAAGCTGAGTCTAAACAAATGTGGAATACACAAGAAATTAAAACGCTATTAATCGACATTATTACCATTTGCTATCAAGACGAAATTGCGGAAATCACTGAATTCGAACAAGAGTTTACACAGAAGGAGGAGGGGGAAACGTTTAAGGAACATTCACACTAATCATATACCGGAATTAACTTGCTTTTAAACCTGAAAAGAAAGATTTTAACAAGAACTATGTCCTTTTCATTGTTGTTAAAACGTAAAAGAAAAAACACTTGAAAACGCTTCTGTTTTGTGGTTTTATTAATGTATGGGCATAATAATGATGACCTTTGAATTACCTTTTTTCACCTCCTTATACTACTAGATAAGGAGGCTTTTTCTTTTTAAACAGCCTGGCATATTCAGCTGGTGGTCTGATTCTAGCTGAAAGAGGATAAATAAAAATGAAGTACTATATAAAGGAGGAGAAATAGGAATGGATATCGCTCATATTATTGCGGAAGAACGCATTAAACAAGCAATCAAAGACGGTGATTTTAAACAGTTGCCAGGCTTAGGAAAGCCATTGCAACTTGATGATTTAACCCATATTCCAGAAGAACTGCGCCAAGCATACCGAATGTTAAAAAATGCAGGAATGATTACAGATGAACAAGAGTTAAAAAGAGATATGATGACGATTGAAAAATTAATCATGGTGTGCGAAGAAGATGAAAAAGCGAAATTAAAAGAAGAATTAAATGAAAAAAGGATTAGATTTGAACAATTAATAAACAAAAAGAAAATGACTGATTCAAGCGCCTATCGCGCCTATCAGCAAAAGATTCATGAGCGATTTTTTGACTAACAAAATGAATTGGTTATACTATATATAAATCTATTTAAAAAAGCTGTATGTGTGTTACATGTACGATCGGAGGATAACAACTTGCGGCTGATTATTTTACTCATTAGTATCGTATTATTTATTTCACTTTGCTTTTATATCTTTTCTTCACAAACAAAGCGAGTAGATTCATCCAGTGAAACTCCTATCCTTTTTATCCATGGTTATCTAGGAAGTCAAAAAAGTTTAGGAACAATGATTAAACGCTTTGAGCAAAACGGCTGGGGAAATAAAATTGTTTATTGTGTGGTTCATGCAGATGGAACACTTTATTGGAAAACGACCGGGAAAATTAAAGAAGGTACATTACCGCTTATTCATGTCGTATTTAAACGGGCGGATGCAAGTGTTCAAGAGCAAAAGCAGTGGGTTGAACAAATTATTGAAGAAGTAAAGAAAATATATAAGGTTTCTTCTGTACACATTGTTGCTCATAGCATGGGAGGATTGACAGCAACAGCTGTCAGTTTGTCAGTGCCTCAGCATATTAATAAGCTTGTAACATTAGGGTCACCGATTAAAGGATTAGACCACAAAGAGTTAATGGAAATGTATCCAAAATCTCGGGAGCATCAATCTTCTTTAGGAGCAAGAGATTTATCATTTGGCTCAAATGCGTTGCAAGAAATATATATAAACCGTCATACATTTGCACGACATATTGAAGTATTTTCAGGAGCGGGCGATATAGGTGACAGAACAGATGGCGTGGTTACGGTAAGTAGTGCGCATGGTTTAGAAGACTTTACGCCGGAGGTTCATCTGCAGACATTTCATGAAGCACATTCCGACCTTCATGAAAGTAAAGAAGTAGACAAGGTTGTATATCAATTTTTAAAGGGAAACTGAATGGGCGTATGATACGCTCATTTTTTTGTGTTCATTGTAATAGACTTGATACAATAAAAGAAAAAAAGGGTGAGGAGCTATGTTATATTTGATCCGTCATGGTCAAACAGATTGGAATAAACAGAAATTAATTCAAGGGCATTCAAATATTCCATTGAATGAAGAGGGAAAAAAACAGGCAAAGAAAGTAGCGAAGTGTTTTGAAAATAAACAAATCAGCCGCATCTATGCAAGTGATTTATCTCGCGCTTATGAAACAGCTAAAGAAATTGCTAAAGCAGCACGCATTAAGTCAGTTGAAACATGTGAGAAATTAAGAGAGCGTTCATTTGGAGATTTAGAGGCCAAATCAGTGAAGGTACTGTATGAGCTTGTTCCTAATTATGCAACAAACTGGGGAGCGAAGCCTCTGTATAACATTGAAGCACTAGAAGTAGCCCAGCGCCGTTTCATTGAACGTTTAACAGAGATTATGGAAAACTCCAAAGGTGAAAAAGTCGTGGTGGTGAGTCATGGAGCGGTTATTAATGCATTTATTCATCATGTGACAAGTGGAGAACACGGAACAGGTAAAACCATTCTTCACAATACCTCTATTACAACATTTACATACAATCAAGGAAAGTGGAAACTTGAACAACTCAATGATTGTACACATATTATATAAATATTTATACAGTTGATTTTTATAAAAATACATAGTAAAATAAAGCGAAATTACTATTCTATTAAAATTATTTTTAATCATTTATGCAAGAAAGATGAAAAAATATAAAAAGATATTTATGTTTATTCAATAGATCGATAAGAAGTTGTAAAGCGGTCTCTAACAGCGATACTTTAATGTGTATTTACTTTAACGAATGCATAATTTATGATTAAAACATCATTTTTTATTTTTTGAATTTTTATAATAATCATATAACAATAGGAGGATTATGATGTCACGTGACTGGAATCATTTATTTAAAAGAATGCCTGAGTTGTTAGCACCAACCATGGCAAAAGATCACCCAAACTTACCTGTTGTAAAAGAAGAAGGCTGTTATTACTATGGGCTAGATGGAAAGGAATATCTTGATTTTACCTCAGGTATTGCAACAACGAATGTTGGTCATCGTCACCCAAAAGTTGTGCAGGCTATTAAAGATGGAGCAGATCAATTATTACATGGGCCTTCCGGTGTTATTATGTATGAATCGATTTTAAAATTAGCAGATGAGCTTGGAAAAGTGACGCCGGGAAATTTAGATTGCTTTTTCTTCGGAAACAGTGGAACAGAAGCGATTGAAGGTGCATTAAAGTTAGCACGCCACGTTACAAAGCGCCCGTATGTGATTTCATTCTTAGGCTGTTTTCATGGGCGCTCAATGGGGGCTTTAAGTGTCACAACATCAAAAAGTAAGTATCGTCAGTTTCAGCAACCATCGGGTTTAACGTATCAAATTCCATATGCAAATCCAAAAGAATGCCCTGCTGATGCGAATGTTGATGTGTTCTTTGCAGAAAAGCTTGAAAAAGATTTTGAAACATTGTTTAAGCATCAAGTAACACCAGAGGAAGTAGCAGCGGTTATTTTAGAACCTGTATTAGGGGAAGGTGGTTATGTTATTCCGCCAAAGAGCTGGATGAAGAAGTTACGAGAAATTTGTGACCGTCATGGCATTTTACTTATCTTTGATGAAGTGCAAACTGGTTTTGGGCGAACAGGTGAGTGGTTCGCAGCGCAAACATTTGATGTTGTTCCTGACATTATGGCGATTGCAAAAGGAATTGCTTCTGGGATTCCATTAAGTGCGACTATTGCATCACAAGAGTTAATGAAACAATGGCCGTTAGGTACACACAGTACAACATTTGGTGGAAATCCAATTGGTTGTTCAGCTGCACTTGCTACCCTTGAAGTAATCAAAGAAGAAGAGTTGTTGAATAATGCGAAAGAAGTTGGGGAGTATGCGCTTAAACAACTTCAAGAATTAAAGAAAAAGCATCATGTTATTGGAGATATCCGCGGTGTTGGATTAATGATCGGAATTGAGATTGTCCATCCAGAAACAAAAGAGCCGAATGGAGATGGCTTATTTGAAATTTTGGACTTAGCGCTGGAAAAAGGTGTACTGTTTTACTTTTGTGGAAATGAAAGTGAAGTAATTCGAATGGTACCGCCGCTAACTGTAACAAAAGAACAAATTGATGACGGTATTGGCATGTTAGACGAGGCTATTACAATTTATGAGAAAAAACTAATCGCTAATTCTTAAAAGAAGGGTGTTAGAACGTATTTGAACTCTATTCTTAGTGGATAGTAAGCCTTTGGCTGACTGAAATTTCACTTTATAAACTAACGCATTAAAAATAGGAGAAAAGAAAGAGGATAATCATCCTCTTTCTTGGAATAGTAATGAGAGCGGTATCATATTGTTAGAAAGAAAAATCTTTTCTGAAAGTTGTTGACAATACCTTGTTCAGCGTGTAACATAATACGTAACTTAACAACAATATTCGACAAACTTCTTATTCAGAGAGGTGGAGGGATTTGGCCCTATGAGACCTCAGCAGCGGACTTTTAGTACCGTGCTAACTCCAACAAGCAGATGCTTGATAGATAAGAAGAGTGCTGGTTTAATTCGTTTTGTGATCCCAACCTCTTCTTGCAGTCATCAAGAAACTGTAAGTGGGGGTTTTAATTTTATCTAATAAACTTTATACTAGTTATTCTTATCCAGAGAGGCGGAGGGACTGGCCCTGTGATGCCTCAGCACTAGACTTTGAAAGTACTGTGCTAATTCTAGCAAACGATTGCGCTTGGCAGATAAGAAGCTGGTTTTACGAGATGATTTTTTGTATAGAAAAACCTCTTCTTTCTAAAAGAAGAGGTTTTTATTTGCGAAGAGGTTTTTATTTGCTTAGAAGTATAGCTAATTTGCTCATTGGAATCAGTTAATAAAATGAAACAGTTGTCAGTATCACTTTATCCGACAGGCATCCAGTTCACTTTCCATACCCCATCTTGTTTGGTTAAACCAAACCCAATTCCGATTTCTTCGTCAATTGAAATATAGGCCCAGTTTTCCTGATCATTTTTAATTTCTTCAAATGAATGCATGCCATGCTCTTTTAAATCCCCTAATAGCGTAATAGTATTTGCTTTATACTGTTTATACTCTTTTTTAAACTCCGCGTAAGAAGGGGTGCCGCTTTCTACACCTTTTGCATACAAGGCATACATCGTTTCGTAATCATCGGTTTCAACAGCTGCCCAATACAGTAAAAAGATATCATACGGTGTTGCCTGTTTTAGCAGTTGTTCATCCTTAGATGAGGAAAACTCTTTATATTGATTAATTAACGTCTCTTTTTTCAAAATAGTAGAAATGCGATCTGTTTGTTCTGTTTCTTCATTGATTGCTACCTCTTTAGCTGATGCCTCTTTTTCTTCAGCAACTTGACTGCTGCAAGCAGTAATTAATAGAGCCGATAACAGCATTGTAAAACAGAACATCCATTTTTTCATTCCCACTCATCTCCTTTTGTCGTCTATCTCGATTGTTACATCATATACTTATATATACGAAAAAAGTATGGTAAAAGTTTCAGTATTTAAAATAAGAAATTTTAAAGAAAGTACTACTTTCTAAAAAGAAGGTGGGGAGTCGATGATTGTAATTAATCAGCAGTTGGTTCAGCTTGGTCAAATAAATCAAGAACTTTTATCAACTGAAAAATCAAGAATTCTTAAACTAATGAATAAGTATAGTGAGGTTTATAGCTATCAGACGATGCAGCAGCTCGAATTTGAACTTGAATTGAGGACGCAAATTATTCAAGCTTCTTATTTGTTATGGCAAAGCAAAGCTCGTTTTGCAACATTTAAAACGTCTAAATGCAATGAACAATACTGGAATCGAACTGAAAAAGGAGGTTTTCAGCTTAAAGAAAATGTACTGCCAGCTAGTGCGCTTGAGGACATCTTCCATAACGGGCATCAATATGCTTTTGAATGTGCCACAGCAATCATCATCGTTTTTTATAAAGGTGTATTAGAATGCATTGGGGAAACATACTTTAACCGGCTTTTTACTAATCTTTTACTCTATAACGGAAAATATGATGAAGATTTAAATCTATTTACCTATAAAGGAAGTGATTTTCTCCCTGGAGACTGTGTGTACTTTAAAAATCCAGATCATAATCCAGACACACCCCAGTGGCAAGGGGAAAATGCAATTATTGTAGAAGAAGATTTATATTATGGTCATGGCATTGGTATTCGAAGCGCCAAGGGAATAATTGATGCGTTAAATACGAAAAGGAAAGAAAACGCGGAACAATCAGCATTCTTAACGGAATATATTACACGCGTCGATTTTCATTATTTAAGTCAATTTTATGTGAAAGTTCGTGAAAGCTTTATATCCAACCAGCAATTCCAACAATCTCTTAATCTGGCTATATGCCAAATAGGCTCTAAAACTTATTTGGCATAAAAAAAGGTGTGTCGCATGAGCGATACACCTTTTTATACACTATAAAATGATACGTAACCTGCAATAATAAGTAACAATAGTAGGATGACGGTGATACTAATTAGCCAAACAGCTGTTTTTTTCAATCACAATACACCTCTGCTAGTTTAATGTTATAGATGACCCACCAGATGCACCGCTTGCAGTCCCATAGACGGTTTGACGTTTTGTACCCACCTTTTTAGGACCTACTTTCCATTCCCAGTCTATTTGACCGTATGCTCGGTTTGATGAGATCCATGTTCTCGATTGTTTTCTTGAAATGGATACAAGAGGATTTACATTTTTTATTACTTTTCCAGAAACGCCTTTGACAGATGTGACACGTGATCCGCTAGTTCGGTAAATGACAGCTGTTTGGACTTTTGTTGTTGTAAATCCAGCTACTTTATATTCAGCTGTATAAGTACCTTTTCGAACCTTAGAGGATGCTGCAGTTGAATATGATCTTACTGCATATGAAGATCCAGCTTCTGTATGGTCTGCTGATTCTTCATAAGTGACTGGATTTGGATTAAATGTCTCTTCTACCTCGGCTGCTTCCATCATCTCATCAGGATGATTTAGAAAATAAATAATTTCTTGCTGTTTATGAACAGGAAATTTTTCAAATTCTTGTGCTGCTTTTTCTTCACCTTGCTCATGTAGATAGTTAAGGTAGGATTTTGCAGTATACACGCCGGCAGGTTCATTTGCTTCTGCGGCAAAAACAGAGGCAGGAATCCATAATACTAGAATACTAGAAACGATTAAAAAAATAGTTATTCTACTTTTCAACATTTACATAAAATCCTTTCGCAATATTTTCATTTATGATCATGATTTCTACTTTTTGTGACTCTTAATCACTACTACTTTACCATATTTTCGAAATTAATCGACACCATTCTAGAAAATATATGTCAGTTCATTACCTATTTTTGAAAGGGTATCAATTATAAGTGAAATGTTTTTTATCTTAATTTTAATGTAAGATCTTAAATCAAGAGGATGAGGGAGTTAGTAAAAGAGAACAGTTCGTAAAGAACATCGTTACGCTTTGTGGTAAAGCCACGGCTGGTGTTCTTCAATTAAAACGATTAGCATGAAGTGAAGAAAACTACAAAAATTGCAGTTTTACTTTATCTAAAAGCGTATTAACAGGGGTGAAAAAGTAAGGTGATTCAAATTATAAAAAAGTGTGTTAGCTTTCCTTACAATTTACTGGCATGAAGCATGAAAAGGGAATATGATGTATTCAAGATCACATTATTCTCCTGCGATTTCGTATAACCTCTTGAAAAAGGGACTTGGGATTTTGTCATGAATCCACCATCCTAGCTGTATAATCAGCTAGGAATTTTTTTTATCTAACCGCAGGTTTTACTCAATCAAAAAGAGAAAGAATGATTGATTAGCTTTCTATGTAAGCGAAGTGATCATTGTATCAGCGATTAACAGCTGATGTAAAGCAGAAAAAGAAACGAGCTAGAAAGATAATAAATGGGCAAAAGGGGGACGTTAATTTGAAACATATTTTAATTAAAGATGCTGAGATTATTACCATGAACAAACAGAACGACATCATTTATGGTGATTTGTATATAGTAGGTAATCGGATTGCTGAAATCGGAAAGAACTTAACCCCAAAAAAGATAGATAAAGTAATTGATGCGAAAAATCACACCATTGTACCTGGATTCGTGCATACACATATTCACCTCTGTCAAACGTTATTTAGAGGCCAAGCGGATGATTTAGAGTTATTAGAATGGTTAAAAAAGAAAATTTGGCCGTTAGAAGCTGCTCATGATGAAGAATCGCTTTACTATTCAGCATTACTAGGGATTGGAGAATTAATTCAAAGCGGAACGACAACCATTGTCGATATGGAAACTGTTCATCATACTGAATCAGCTTTTCAAGCCATCTCAACAAGCGGCATTCGTGCGTTGACAGGCAAAGTAATGATGGATAAGAAAGGCGACGATATGCCAAAGGCGCTGCAGGAAACAACATCACATTCCATTAAAGAAAGTGTCGATTTACTTGAGAAATGGCATAATTCTCATAATGAACGGATCCGTTATGCATTCTCTCCTCGATTTGTATTATCTTGTACAGAAGATTTATTAAAAGAAGTGAGCCGTCTATCAGCTTCATATCAAGTTCATGTACATACACATGCGTCAGAAAATCAAGAGGAAATCCGACTTGTTGAAGAAGAAACAGGGATGCGTAATATCATGTATTTAGATCATCTGGGTTTAGCTAATGAACGGCTAATTCTTGCTCACTGCGTTTGGTTAAATGAACAAGAAAAGAACATTATTAAAGAACGAGGAATCAAGGTGAGTCATTGTCCGGGTTCTAATTTAAAGTTAGCATCTGGAATTGCAGATATTCCGAACTTGCTTGAACAAGGAGTCTTTTTAAGTTTAGGAGCAGATGGCGCACCGTGTAATAATAACTTAGATATGTTTAATGAAATGCGTTTAGCTGCAACAATTCATAAACCTTCATATGGACCGACAGCCATGAATGCAAAACATGTATTAGAGATGGCTACAATTGGTGGAGCAAAGGCTGTAGGGCTTGAACACGAAATTGGTAGCTTAGAAGTAGGGAAGAAAGCAGATCTTGCGATGTTGAACCTTTATCAGCTTCATACATTTCCATCATACGGAGTTGATCCTATTTCACGCGTTGTATATTCTGCAACAAGAGGTGATGTAGAAATGACGATGATTGATGGTGAGGTAGTGATGGAAAACCGGCAATTAAAAACGATTGATGAGCAAATTGTTTTAAAGGAAGCGAACCGTTCGATTGATCGGCTTCTAAAAAGAATGCCACTTCTTGCGTTCTAACTCTATCTTTTGTGTTTTGAAAATTAAAAAGTAATTGAATATAAAGAGTTTTATCATGTGAGCGTTTTCTAACTATGCATCTATTTTAATTAAGACTATAATAAGACAAAAGATTTTACTTCATGATGTGAAAGGTAAGTTAGTTCAGCTAATTAAGTGGGGGAGACATCATCCCCCACTTATTGTATTTTCAGCCAAATCTGTGGATACAGACAACAAACAGCTTTATAGACGATAAGAACATCTAAAGTCTAAAGGAGTAAAGGATCTCACTTTTTTAATTTATAGCAGGGAGGCGCAAGTTTTGGAGCGTAATAGAATATTAGAGCGCTTGTTTAAACTGTCAGAGCGTAAGACAACGCCAAAACAAGAAATACTCGCAGGGCTTACAACATTTATGACAGTCAGTTATATGGTAATTGTAAACCCATTAATTTTATCGGATGCAGGTATTCCACGTGAAGCGGCATTAGCTGCCACTATCTATGCAATTGTGTTTAGTACCTTAATTATGGCTATATGGGTAAATTTCCCAATTGTTACTGGACCAGGTATGGGGTTAAATGCCTTCTTTACATATTCAGTCGTTTTAGGACAAGGCCTATCATGGCAAACAGCATTAGGTGCTGTATTTATCTCAGGGGTTTTGTTTTTCTTGTTAACGGTAACAGGAGTACGAAGTAAAATAGTTGATGCAATCCCGAATGTGTTAAAGGCATCGATTGCAGTTGGGATTGGCTTGTTTGTTGCATTTATCGGGCTAAAGAATGCGGGTCTTGTTGTAGCAGATGAGTCCACATTTGTAGGGCTTGGAAATGTGATGGAGCCTGGTCCGTTGCTTGCGATTTTTGGCTTAATTTTAACAGCAGTGTTAATGGCCCGAAATATCAAGGGAGCACTAATCATTAGCATTTTTGTAACGACAATTGCAGCAATGATTGTTGGGATACAAGCAGTTCCGACATCGATAGGAGATATTTTTTCAGCAAAGCCACCAAGTATTCGTGAAACATTTATGCAGCTAGATTTAAAAGGTGCCCTAGCTTATGGAATTTTTTCTGTCGTATTTTCATTTACAATTGTTGAATTATTTGATACGTTGGCTACGTTAATTGGGCTATCGAAAAAAGCAAACTTAGCGGATAAAGACGGGAAAATTCCTAATTTAAACCGAGCTCTGGCGGCGGATTCTGTTGGTACAATGGCTAGTGCAATCTTTGGTAGTACGGCTTTAAACACATATATTGAAAATGCAACAGGAATTGCAGAAGGGGGACGAACAGGCTTAAAAGCGCTCACAGTTGCTATTTTATTTATTTTTACATTGTTTTTTGCGCCGCTGATTCAGTTCATTCCATCTGTTGCAACAGCACCTGCGCTTATTATCATTGGTTCGTTAATGCTAAGTGATATCCGCAATGTGAATTTCGATGACTTTACCGAGGTCGTTCCTGCATTTTTAACGATAATTATGATGCCGTTAACTTATAGTATTGCAGAAGGTTTAGCATTTGGTTTCATCTCTTATACAGCGATTAAATTATTAACAGGCAGGCAGCGTGAAATTCATTGGATGATGTATATAATTACAGTTGCTTTTTTAATTAATTTTTACATGATGGGTCATTAATTCGATATGGCCCATAAAAAAAGACGTTACCGAATCAGGTAATGTCTTTTTTTAAGAATTATTGTCGAGGAAATAATGGCTTTATTTTTGGTTAAATTGAAGATTGTGTATGGATGTAATCACGTGCTCAGCTACTACTTCAGCGGGCAAGCTGTCCGTATTGATATTGATGTGGTGATTTGAATAAATCGCTTGTCTTTGGTAAAACAGGTCTTTAATATCAGATAGGCTTCGACCTTGTAATACCGGTCGTGTATCAATAAGTAAATTCATTCGTTCTTTCCATGATTTCCAAGATAAATCCAAACAAACAACGATACAGTGATCCAGGCAGATCTGACGAATTTCTTC
This sequence comes from Priestia megaterium, assembly GCA_008180335.1. Taxonomy (GTDB): domain Bacteria; phylum Bacillota; class Bacilli; order Bacillales; family Bacillaceae_H; genus Priestia; species Priestia megaterium_B. The sequence goes on along the minus strand of VTEF01000005.1, from coordinate 72,169 downwards.
TTGTAAAAAAGCGCCTCCGCCGACAGAAATAATGGCTTCTTTTTGCTGCGATAAATAAGTAATGACTTCTTTTTCTTTGGCTCTGAAAAAAGCTTCGCCATATGTTTGAAAGATATCCGCTGTTTTCATGCCCAGTTCTTTCTCAATTTCCTGATCGGCATCGATAAAATCTCGATTTAGCTTTTCGGCAACTAATTCGCCAATTGTCGTTTTTCCTACACCCATGAAGCCGATGAATACGATGCTTTTTTCTTTCCAAAGAGACGATGTATTGTCAGGCATGATATGACCTCTTTCCATTGTTAACAATATGTAATAAATCGGAATTTGTACACTATATTCTGATTAGTGAAATTATAATATAAAATAATTTGTTTGTAAAAGCTCCTTTTTAAGCTATTCTGTTTTTAATTTCATTGAAAGATAGATGCGTGTATCTTTCTTGTTAGCATATTTAGGGTTATTGCTCCGTGTGTATGCATCTGATTGGTGTTCTACATGATAATGTTCTTCAAAGCTTTTTATCATTTTTTTAATTTCTTGCTGCTCTCCTAATAAACGTACTTGTATCATCTTACTCTTCTCCTTACTTTTGTCTGATGTGTATCATAACATGAATTCTGCAAAAACGTCGATTTTCGTAATTATTTCGGTATGGGAAAATCTAGATATTCAAGTATTTTAGCGTTACAATAGAATAGTTGAAAAGGAAGAGGCTGCGTTAAATGCATAGACTAGGTGGGAGAGTAAGATGAATAGATATAAAATTTATGGCGTTTTAGTGTTTGTAATGTTTCTGTGGGGAGTAAATGTAGTTGCGTTAAAGCTGTTAGTTGGAGCATTTGCACCGGTAACGATGACGTCATTTCGCATTTTATTTGCAGGCTTAGCAGTACTGCTGTTGTTAAAAGCGAAGAAAAAATTGCGGAAAATCACGAAAAAAGAATTGTTGTTTATTACAATTGTTGGTTTTTTTAATGTCGTGTGTCATCATTTCTTTTTATCAACAGGATTAAAAGAAACGAGTGCTTCAAATGGAGGGTTAATCTTAGGGTTAAGCCCAATTCTAACAACGATTTGTGCGGTATTGTTTTTAGGAACACGCCTTACGTTTTTACGATTTTTAGGTGTTGTCAGTGGGTTTTCAGGGGTTGCTTTTATCGTATTAGCAGGAAGTGGAGCTGTGACAACTGGAACGAGAGGAGATCTGTTTGTCTTTTTATCTATTTTAACACAGGCTGTTAGTTACGTATTTATTCGTCGTGCGTCTGCAACAATTGATGCACCGCTGATGACTGGATGGATGCTTGTGACAGGATCCGTTTTCTTATTTGTCATTAGCTTGCTTTTAGAACCAAATGGTTTGGCGACGATGAAGCAAACCCGTATTGATCTCTGGCTGTTATTTTTTGGTTCGGCTTTATTAGCAACTGCTTTTGGGCATATGATTTATAATCAAGCCGTTCAACATATTGGCCCAGCTGAATCCTCGATTTTTGTTAATTTAAATCCATTCTTTGCGCTTGTAAGCTCGGCGATTTTTCTGCAAGAAGAAGTTCATTCAGCACAGTTAATGGGCTTTTTATTTATTGTAATGGGGGTATTACTTGGCAGCGGCTTAATTGAAAAGCGATGGATGAACCGTAAGAAATCAGCACATTCACATGTATCCCAGTAAGCTTTATCACTCTTTCTAATAGAAAGAGTGATTTTTTTCGAAAAAAATGTCGATTTTTGTTGACTAACTTGTATATACAGGATACAATATCAATTGTAAGTGACCTGTATATACAAGTTAGAAATGAAAACGTTACCTAAATCGTTTTACTTCATTTTTTTTAGGGAAAGCTATTGTTATAAAGAGGTATCGTTTTATTTGAATCAAATATGAAAACGTTAACAAGGGGGAAGATGAAATGAGCATAAATCGAGAATCTGTCGAACAGATTATTCAAGCAGTTGGCGGAAAAGAAAATATCTCTGCAGCAACTCATTGCGTAACACGGTTACGGTTTGTTCTAAAAGATGAGAGCAAAGTTGATCAAGAAATGCTGAATAATCATGATCTTGTTAAAGGTTCTTTTTCCACAAATGGACAATTTCAAGTGGTTATTGGACAAGGAACAGTTGATAAAGTGTATAAAGAAATGGTTGCGATTACAGGAATTGGCGAGTTGTCAAAAGAGGAAGTGAAAAATGAAGCAGCAAAAAATTTAAATCCACTTCAACGTGCGATTAAAACGCTAGCCGATATTTTTATTCCGATTTTACCTGCTATCGTAACAGCTGGTTTGTTAATGGGAATTAACAATGTCCTCACAGGACCTGGTATTTTTTACGATGAAAAGTCGCTAGTTGATGTTCATACACAATGGAAAGATTTAGCGAGCATGATCAACTTAATTGCGAATACAGCCTTTGTATTCTTGCCAGGGTTGATTGGATGGTCAGCAGTTAATCGTTTTGGTGGAAATCCATTATTAGGGATTGTACTTGGGCTCATGCTTGTACATCCAGATTTGTTGAATGCATGGGCTTATGGTGATGCGCTTCAAAAAGGAACGATTGATACATGGAACTTATTCGGTTTTGAAGTAGAAAAAGTAGGTTATCAAGGACAAGTCTTGCCAGTGTTAGTGGCATCATTTGTATTAGCAAAAATTGAAGTCTTTTTACGAAAACGCATTCCAGATGGATTTCAACTTTTAGTTGTTGCACCTGTTGCGTTATTACTAACAGGATTTCTGGCGTTCATCGCAATTGGACCTATTACATTTGCAATCGGAAACGTGATTACCGATGCAGTAGTATGGCTATTTGAAACAGCTCCGTTTATTGGCGGAATTGTATATGGTGGATTGTATGCTCCGCTTGTTATTACAGGCATGCATCACACATTCTTAGCAGTTGATTTACAGTTAATAGGAAGCATTGGTAGTACATTCTTATGGCCGATGGTTGCATTATCCAATATTGCTCAAGGATCTGCAGCATTTGCGATGATGGTATTGTCTAAGCATGATGAAAAGCTACGCGGGCTATCACTTACATCAGGAATTTCGGCATGGTTAGGGATTACAGAACCGGCAATGTTTGGGGTAAACTTGCGCTTTAGATTTGCATTTATCTCAGCGATTATCGGTTCAGCGATTGCTGGTATTGTTGTGACGGTGAGCGGTGTACGAGCAGCTTCAATTGGAGTAGGCGGTATTCCAGCTCCGCTTTCAATCTTGCCAGAAGATTGGGGTCCATTTATTATCGGTATGGTGATTGTCATCGTTGTGCCGTTTGTCTTAACATTACTATTAGGTAAATTACAGAAACGAGCATAATTCGTACAAAAAGGGGGGCGAGACCGAGACATATGAGATATCTCTATGTATAATGGGTTTCGTCTCTTTTCTTGTTAACAATATAACATTCAGATTCATAAAAAAATAATGGTGGTGCGTATTATGAAACAACCGTGGTGGAAAAAATCAGTTGTATATCAAATTTATCCAAAAAGCTTTTATGATACATCAGGAAATGGTGTAGGAGATATTCAGGGAATTATATCAAAATTAGATTATTTAAAAAAGTTAGGTGTAGATGTACTTTGGTTAACACCGATTTACAAATCTCCGCAGCGAGATAACGGTTATGATATTAGTGATTATTTCAATATTCATGAAGAGTATGGAACAATGGAAGACTTTGATTGCTTATTAGAAGAAGCACATCAACGTGATATCAAAATTATTATGGACATTGTTGTGAACCATACGTCTACAGAGCACGAATGGTTTAAAAAATCGAGAGAGTCAAAGGATAACCCATATCGTGATTTTTACATTTGGAAAGATCAAAAAGCAGATGGAAGTGCACCAACGAACTGGGTTTCAAAATTTGGAGGCTCTGCTTGGCAGCATGATGAGCTGACAGAACAATCATATCTCCATTTATTTGATGTCACACAAGCTGATTTAAACTGGGAAAATGAAAAAGTACGTCAAAATGTTTACGATATGATGCACTTTTGGTTTAAAAAAGGTGTTGATGGCTTCCGTCTTGATGTGATTAATTTAATCTCAAAAGATCAACGCTTTTTAGATGATGATGGTTCCGTTGCTCCTGGCGATGGACGCAAGTTTTATACAGATGGTCCGCGTGCCCATGAGTATATGAAGGAAATGAACCGAGAAGTATTTTCAAAATATGACAGTATGACGGTTGGAGAAATGTCTTCAACAACAATTGATCATTGTATCCAATATACGCACCCAGATAGTCATGAGCTTAGCATGACATTTAACTTTCACCATTTAAAAGTGGACTATCCAAACGGTGAAAAGTGGGCATTAGCTGATTTTGATTTTCTGAAATTAAAAGAGATTTTATCAACATGGCAAGTGGAGATGAATAAAGGCGGAGGCTGGAATGCATTGTTCTGGTGCAACCACGACCAGCCGCGTGTTGTCTCTCGTTATGGAAATGATGATAAGTACCACAATGAATCAGCAAAAATGCTTGCCACAACTGTTCATATGATGCAAGGAACGCCTTATATTTATCAAGGTGAAGAAATTGGGATGACAAATCCTAAATTTAATAACATTGAAGAGTATCGTGATGTTGAATCATTAAATATTTATCAGATTAAACGAGAAGAAGGCATGAGCCATGAGGACATTATCAACATTTTAAAAAGTAAATCACGTGATAATTCTCGTACACCAGTTCAATGGAATGATGAGAAACATGCAGGCTTTACAGAAGGAACACCGTGGATTTATCCTGCTGACAATTATAAAGAAATCAATGTTGAGTGTGCCCTTCAAGATGAAAATTCAGTCTTCTATCACTATCAAAAGTTAATTCAGTTACGCAAGCAGTATGATATTATTACAGCTGGCGATTATGAACTAATTTTAGAAAATCACCCTGAAATTTTTGCATATGTTCGAAATGGAGAAAATGAGAAGCTTCTAGTTGTCAATAACTTCTACGGAAACGAGACGGCATTTGAGTTGCCAGCAGAAGTAGACGTAGACGGATACAATAGTGAAGTGTTGCTTTCAAATTACAATGATTCACCTTCTGACTACAAGCAAATGACATTGAGACCATATGAATCAATTGTGTATCATTTAAAGAAATAAAGTAAAAACTTAATGTTAGATTCACATAGTAAAAATGGGAAGATGATGGAAAGTAGAACATCAATCAGTGCGATTTGTCCTGTAGGTTGTTGACTGAAGCGTGATAGAAGAACGGTGGGTGACAACCCATCGTTCTTTTTATACAATAGCGTTAACTTTAAAAAATAGGTGATTATATTGAAAGAGAATAAATTTATGGTGATTTATGAGGACCTAGCGGAAACGATTAAAAGTGGAAAGTGGCGTCCAAATACAAAATTACCTTCTGAAAATGAATTAGTCGCGCATTATGAAACATCCCGCGAGACGATAAGAAAAGCACTCAATCTTTTGTCTCAAAATGGATATATTCAAAAAATGAAAGGGAAAGGTTCTTTTGTGTTAGATGTGTCCCGTTTTGACTTCCCGATTTCAGGGCTCGTCAGTTTTAAAGAAGTAGCTGAAAAATTAGGGCATGATTCAAAAACAATTGTTGAGGAGCTTGAGCTTATTAAGCCAAATGAAGAAATTCGAACACGATTAAATATAAGCCATAAAGATTCTGTATGGAAAGTGATTCGATCGAGAGAAATTAACGGAGAGCGGATTATCCTTGATAAAGATTTTTTTAACCGCAAGTATGTCTCTCATTTAACGAGAGACATATGTGAAGGGTCCATTTATGAGTATTTAGAAAAGGAAGTCGGCTTAAAAATTAGCTTTGCCAAAAAAGAAATTTCAGTTGATGAATTAACGGAGGAGGACCACCGTTATTTAGATTTAAAAGAGTATGATCATGTTGTAGTCGTTCGCAACTATGTGTATCTAGAAGATGCAAGCTTATTTCAGTATACCGAGTCCCGCCATCGCCTTGATAAATTTCGATTTGTTGAATTTGCAAGACGCGGAGTGTAAAAGCAAGAGAGGAAAAAATCTCTTGCTTTTTTATGCTTGCTTTTACTTTCATAAAGAATAATAAATCCCCCACCTTTAATGACAACGTCTGTGTGAACGACATCCGACAGGGCTCCACTAATTGAAGTTTTACTTTAGAGGACAAAAATTTAGCAGGAGTGCTAGTTACATTATGCATCGCTACTACTTCATAAGCCGCTAAGAGAGTTTAACAGCGTATACACATGACTTTTATTGACATCATCTAAAGCTTAAACCTTGAAATGTTTATAGTATTCTGATTAAGTAGAACATAGAGATAAATTTCGTGTTTTTATAATATTTATTTAAACAAGTAGGTTAAGGATGGAAGATTTAGTTTCTTGAAACAATATAAGCATGAAAGGAGCGGGCAGCAGATGCACGATACATACACCATATATCCGCTCGGCGATAGTGGGCTGGTTGTTTCATTTGGTGATGAAATTCAGTTATCAGTTCATGAGCAAGTTCAAAAGTTGACGAAATTGTTAGAAGCAGAGCCTTTTGAGGGAATGATTGAATATGTGCCAGCTTTTACAACAGTAACTATTTATTATCATCCATGGATAGTTGGAGACAAAGGCAAACACGATCCTTACCAAGTGGTAAAAGAACGAGTTGAATCCTTGTTAAAGCATGATAGAAAAGAAGTTGTTGCAGAGTCTCGATTAATTGACATTCCAGTGTGCTATGGCGGAGAGTATGGACCAGACTTAATTGAGGTGGCAAAACATAACTCCTTAACTGAACAAGAAGTAATACACATTCATACAAGCAAAGAGTATCTGGTCTATATGATCGGATTTGCACCAGGCTTTCCTTATTTGGGCGGTATGAGTGAGAAAATTGCAGCACCTCGAAAGGAAACGCCTCGTTCTGCGATTCCAAAAGGATCTGTTGGCATTGCAGGTAAACAAACAGGCATTTATCCAATTGAGACACCTGGCGGGTGGCAATTAATTGGGCGCACACCTTTAGCTTTGTTTACTCCAAACGCAGCATCACCAAGCTTGCTCCGAGCGGGAGATCGTATTCGATTTGTTGAGATCACACAAGAAGAATATGAAGCGCGAAAGGAGAAAGTCTATGAGTATTAAAGTTATACGGCCAGGTTTGTTAACAACGATTCAAGATTTAGGCAGATACGGTTTTCAAAAAGATGGCATTATTGTGAGCGGGGCGATGGATAAGCTAGCGCTTCGAATTGGGAATTTGCTTGTTGGCAATGACGAGGGCAAAGCTGCTTTAGAAGTAACGTTAATGGGTCCGAGATTACAGTTTGAGAACGATGCGCTAATTGCGATGACAGGTGGCAATTTATCACCTGTCATCGATGGTGAACCTGTTAAAATGTGGCGCCCTGTCTATGTTTTAAAAGGAAGTGTACTGCAGTTTGGTGTTCCGGTTTCTGGGTGCCGTTCGTATATTGCTGTTTCTGGTTCATTTGCTATTGATAAGGTCATGGGGAGCACAGCTACATCATTACGCGCAGAACTTGGCGGAATGAACGGCCGTGCATTGCAAGCAAATGATCAAATTCCATGTCATCAACCGACGGAAACAGGAAAAGAAATTATGAAGCGGTTAAAGCGTAAACAAACCGATCGCCCTTTTAAGCAGGCATTTTGGAGCATCCATCCTAAGCTATTGCCGCGTTATGAAGCAAATCCTACGATTAGGACCCTTCAAGGTGCAGAATTTCAATGGTTTACAGAAGAGAGCCAACAAGCATTTTTCGATCAGCCGTTTACCGTTACTCCTCAGTCGGATCGAATGGGATATCGATTAAAGGGAAGAACTTTACTATTTAAAAATGAAAAAGAGCTTTTATCAAGCGCTGTTACGTTTGGAACGATACAAGTTCCAAAAGAAGGAAATCCAATTGTCTTATTAGCCGATCACCAAACAACTGGTGGTTACCCTCGAATTGGACAAGTCGCTACGGTCGACTTGCCAATATTAGCGCAAATTCCGCCAGGAAAACAAGTGGCATTTAAGCTGATTTCTTTGCAAGAAGCTCAACGTTTATTGATTCAACAAGAAAAACAGTTAGACCACATTAAACTAATACTTCGTATGAAAAAATAAAAGTGAGATAGAACGGTGTTGCAAACAATAGAAGAGATAAAGGAGGAGTGGATGATGTTTACCATTGATTTAAATTGTGATTTAGGAGAAAGTTTCGGTGCTTATCGAATGGGGAATGATAAAGAAATTCTTCAATATGTAACGTCAGCGAATATTGCATGTGGTTTCCACGCTGGTGATCCATCTGTTATGAAAAAAACCGTTCAATTAGCGTTGCGTGAACATGTAGCTTTAGGGGCTCATCCGGGTTTGCCTGACCTAGTTGGTTTCGGGCGCCGAATGATGAAGATTTCACCTGAAGAAGCGTTTGATTTAACTGTTTATCAAATCGGCGCTTTAGCTGCTTTTTGTAAATCAGAAGGCGGTAAGTTACATCATGTAAAGCCGCATGGAGCTTTATACAACATGGCAGCTGTTGACCCTTCTTTAGCTGAGGCGATTGCTGAAGCCGTTTATAAAGTAGAAGGTGAAGCCATTTTATATGGATTAGCCGGAAGTGAGCTCATAAAAGCGGGGAAAAAAGTAGGATTAAAAACTGCTAACGAAGTATTTGCCGATCGGACTTATCAGCAAGATGGTACGTTAACACCGCGCCACTTGCCAGATGCGGTCATTTCTGATGCTGAACAATCTATTTTACAAGTGGTTCGCATGGTAAAAGAACAAAAAGTACATACACTACAAGAAACAGATATTTCAATCGAAGCGGATACAATCTGTATTCATGGGGATGGCGATCATGCTTTAGAGTTTGCTCAGTCCATACATGAACGATTAACGAAAGAAGGTATTACAATTCAACAGCGATGAGGTGACGGAATGAAGCAACAACGCAATTGGAGTGTTTTACTCGGTGCTGCTTTTTTAATGGCGACGTCTGCAGTGGGGCCTGGTTTTTTAACACAAACAACAGTTTTTACGCAAACACTTGCTGCTAGCTTTGGCTTTGTTATTTTGCTTTCCATTCTTTTAGATATCGGTGTGCAGCTCAATGTATGGCGAATTATTGCGGTATCAGAAAAACGGGCGCAAGACATTGCAAATATTGTTTTACCTGGTTTGGGGTTGTTTATTGCCATTCTCATTGTACTAGGCGGCTTGGCTTTTAATATCGGAAATGTCGGTGGTGCAGGGCTTGGTTTTAATGTTTTATTTGGAATATCACCTAAAGCAGGTGCCGTGATTACAGCTGTGATTGCCATTGCTGTTTTTCTAGTAAAAGAAGCTGGGAAACTAATGGACCGCTTTGCTCAGTTAATGGGTGGCGTGTTAATCCTTTTAATGGTTTACGTAGCGATTTCTTCATCTCCCCCTGTTGGTGAAGCAGTCGTTAAGTCGTTTATACCTGATCAAATTGATGTGATTGCAATCGTGACGCTTGTGGGTGGAACAGTGGGCGGATACATTACCTTCTCAGGAGGGCATCGTTTACTAGATGCAGGTATTAAAGGGAAGGCTGCAATTCCAGAAGTGACAAGAGGTGCAGTATCTGGAATCACAATTGCATCACTGATTCGTATTTTCTTATTTCTCGCTACTTTAGGCGTAATCAGTCAAGGGTTGACATTGAACGCAGATAATCCGCCTGCTTCTGTATTTCAATTAGCAGCTGGTGATATTGGGTATAAATTATTTGGAGTAGTCATGGCAGCAGCAGCGATTACGTCTGTGATTGGTTCAGCATATACATCTGTTTCATTTATTAAGTCATTCAATAAAAAGATTGACCAATATGAAAACTGGGTGATTATTGGGTTTATCACAGTGTCTACGCTTATTTTTCTAACCATCGGTCAACCTGTGAAACTGCTCATATTAGCAGGAGCATTAAACGGTTTGATTTTACCGATTACATTAGGAACGATGCTAGTCGCAGCATATAAGAAAAATATCGTCGGTGATTATAAACATCCTGTTTGGCTGACCGTATTTGGTGCCTTTGTTGTGGTAGTTATGGCAATTATGGGCGGATACACGCTATTTACACAGCTAGCAAAATTATTTTAAGAAAAAACGGCCGTTTATGGCCGTTTTTTGCTGCTTGCATATGTGATTTCATTGTTGAGAGTATCATTTTATGAAGTATGAAAGCAGATTGATTTGACTTTGTTTTTAGATTAAATTCATCAAACAACGTATCAAATAAATTTTAAAAATAAGCATAAATCATTTCAACTCTAGCATATAGTCTAGTAAGTGGAGGTGAAATGATAGATTATGACATTATCTAAAATAAGTAAAGAATTAGTTGGCGTATTGCTGCTTTTGGTGTTTGGCTATTGCTTCTTTTTTGTTGATATAGATACAAAAGAATTATCTGTTCCGGCTTCGTTACTAAATGTAAATATCATGTTTTTAAGTATTGTTCTTGAAGCCATTCCATTTATTCTACTAGGGGTATTTGCTTCAGCGCTCATTCAAGTTTTTATATCAGAGCAATTCATTCAAAAGATGATTCCGAAAAATCCGTACTTCGCGCTTTTGCCAGCTTTGTTCGTAAGTGCTTTATTGCCTGTATGTGAATGCGCCATTATTCCTGTTGTCAGAAGGCTATTGAAAAAGGGAATGCCCTTGCATGTTGGTATTGTCATTTTAGTTGGGGCGCCGATCTTAAATCCAATTGTATTTGCTTCCACTTTTTATGCATTTCAATCAAATATGACAATGGTGTACAGCCGAATGGGACTAGCGGTCGTTGCTTGTTTATTTATTGGACTGACAGTTTATTGGCTGTTTCGTAACCAGAATCAGCTGCGAAATGTGTATATTCATGAGCAGTCAGACGCAAAAATAGGCAATCGATTTAAACAAACTTTATATCATGCAAGTGATGAATTTTTTGATATGGGCAAGTATTTATTGCTTGGAGCACTTGTGGCCAGTTTATTCCAAACATTTTTAGACAGGGAGCTTTTAACACAACTTGCAAGTAATGATTATGCGTCTTCTGCTGTGATGATGGGATTTGCATATATATTGTCTCTTTGCTCTGAAGCCGATGCATTTGTAGCATCATCGTTTGCTCACACTTTTTCACCGGTATCCTTATTAGCATTTCTAGTTTATGGACCGATGATTGACTTGAAAAATACCATTATGCTACTTGCCTTCTTTAAAAAGCGATTTGCAGTGACTTTTATTGCTGTTGTCACAGTTGTTGTCTACACAGTAGTGATGATTTATGGCGCATTTAGTGGATAGGAGGTTTATATGAAACGGATTGATGAACAGTTTATCACCTATATACGAGGTGTATTGCTGATTGGCTTTGCCCTTTTGATGTTTAAATTAATGTTGACGGGTAAACTGGTTTATTTTATAGCACCAAAAATGATGCCGTTCGTATATGTTGCTTCTTTTACCTTTTTTTTGTTAGGAATTGTGCAAATTTGGCGGAGCAGTGTACCGTCAGCTGTTTCATGTGAATGTGGACATGATCATGGTGAAAAAGGGCGAATTCGCACTTTTTTCATGTATGGGTTGTTTTTATTGCCGATTATGACAGGTTTTCTATTATCCAACCATACATTGGATAGTTCAGTAGCTTCTAAAAGAGGCGTAACATTTGCTTCAGGTGTAAATGAAAGACCGACCGCTGAACAGCGGCAGGAATTACAAGAACGTAATTCAGATGCTGAATTAGAACAATATATGAATGATGTATTGGCAAGCGAAGTAGAAGAGCCAACCGAAGAGAGGGAAATTCCTCTTGAACATCCACAAGGATTTGTCCCACAGCCAGCTCCAGACGGATATTATGAGAAGCTGGAACAAAAACTTGTAAAACAAGATCATATTGTCGTAACCGATCCAGAATACATTTCGGTTATGAATATTATCGAAAACAATGTTGAGAAGTTTGTTGGTAAAACGCTTGAAATAAAAGGGTTTGTCTACCGAGAAGAAGGGTTTGAAAAGAATCAATTTGTGGTCGCTCGTTTTGGGTTGTCATGCTGTGTGGCGGATGCCTCTGTATATGGAACGCTTTCGACCGTTAAAAACGCATCAGCTTTTAAAACAGATGATTGGATTCAAGTAAAAGGCACGATTCAGAAAACTTCGTACCATGATGCAGATTTACCTTATCTTCAAATTGAAACTGTAAAAGAGATTAAGCAGCCGGATAATCCATATGTCTATGAAATGTATGAAGGCGAACAATTAGTCGCTCCAGGCGGAACATAACGTAGACGTTAATCAGTAGACAAAAAAGAGGCTGGATCAAATCCGCCTCTTTTTAGTAAGTTGAGATTGGTAACACATATAATAAAATAGCTAAGAAGTGAACAACTGTTCCACCAAGAACAAACAAATGCCAAATCATATGATGAAAGCGAAAGCCTCTCCATACATAGAAAAGAGCACCAATGGTGTACAGGACACCTCCAATCACTAGTAAAGCTAAACCTGGCTTCGCAAGAGACTCAGTGAGTGAATCCCATGCAAATACGATCATCCACCCCATGAAAATATACAGAATTGTAGAAATGAACAGAAATTTTTTTACGAAAAACGCCTTAAAAACAATTCCTGCAATTGCAATTCCCCAAACGACACCGAACAATGTCCAGCCAACGGTTCCTTTTACGGCTACAAATAAAAACGGCGTGTACGTTCCTGCAATGAACAAGTAAATGGATGAATGGTCAAAAATCTCAAACAAGTCTTTTACTTTTCCTTGAGGAAAGCTATGAACGAGTGTTGATGATACATAAAGAAGCAGCATCGTTATACCGTAAATTGTAAAACTCACAATATGCCAAGCTGTGCCTTCTAACGAGGAAAATACAATTAAAAGTGTTAATCCAATAATGCTGAGTACAACACCGATACCATGTGTAATCGCATTGGCGATTTCTTCACCTTTTGTAAACGTATGTGTATTTGCCATGTAAAAATCCTTTCTATATAAAATTTATCCCAGTTCAATGGGCAGACATTCCTACTAATTAAAATTTTTACTTTATTTTTTATTATAGACCATTCCTTTTATTTTATCTATTTGAACGTTTGAATGTTAGACAAGTTTGATGTAGATGTACCAGTAAGATACCTGTAAAAAGCATGTATAAGAGATGAAAAGAGAATTTTTGAAAATGATAGGAAAGTTGTCATGACGGTTTTATTTTTAAATACATATAGAATGAAATACATGTATAAAAGATAGAGAAAAGGGTGGTTATGCAAATGAAAAGAGAAGCTATTTTTGATGAAACAGGAACATACAGATATTCTCTTACTCGTAAATGGAGTGAAGAAAATGATCGGAAAGTAACGTTCATTTTAGCGTATCCGAATCATGCAAATGAATATAAAGAAGATCCAGCAGTCAGGAAATGTGTAGAGTTAGCAAAAAAATGGGGGTTTGGTTCGTTAGAAATTGTTCATTTATTTAGTTATCAAACAGACCATATTTCGTTTCTTCGAACATTAACAAAGCAGGAAGCTGTTGGGGTAAACAATGATTATTATCTTTTGTCAGCCATTGAGCATGTGGATTTAATTATCGCAGCATGGGGGGATTATGGCAGTTTATACAACCGTCAAGATGAGATTAAGCAGTATATTAAAAATAAGCCACTTTACTGTTTAGGAATTACAAAACAGCTATTTCCAAAGCATATTTTATCAGTAGCTGCATCAGCTGAGCTGCAGCGCTTTGCTTCAAAACGGCCGATCAAGAATGAAGGGACATTAACTTATATTGAGGATATAAATGATAGTTTAATTCATGAAGAGCCTGTAGAAGAGATTAAACCTGTTGAGGAAGAAGAACCGCTTACGATGATTGAAGAAATCGTTGACATGTTTCGTTAAGCAATAACAACAGAGAATCAATTTCCTTGTTGTTGCAGACATAAAACGGTGATTTTCATCATATGGTTGTATGAACAATTTTGTTTAGGGGGTCATATGATGAAAATCGATGAAGCATTAGAAAGAATTGAGCAGCTATATTCCCATTTACAAGATGGGTGTTTTCAATACATCGATACCATTGTCAGTGATGAGGCTGAGTTAGAAGTGAGTGTGATTGAAGAGCTGTGCAGCTTATTAAACTATTTATATGAATTAGATGTACATGATGAAGCGTTAGTCTGTTCGATTTTAAGTAAATTAGAATACGGACAACCTATTTATCAGTTTGCGATGTTAAAACCTATTTCATTAGAAGGAAATGAAGAAAAAATAGACGTGCTGTATGAAGAACGAATAAAAGTTGAAAAAACATTGTTAGATGTGTATCATGCACAGCGGAAGCGTGCGTTGCAAAAAGCCACTGCGCCACTGAAGCAAATCCGTCATGAACTGCAAGCTTTACTTTACGTATGCAGTGTTGAGTAGTTCAAAACAGCTCTTTATGCTTGGTAAACTCATAGAGAAGAAGAGCAAAAACAGAACTTAATTAAAAGAAATCCTGGGCGGATAAGAGCTCTTTTGGAGGTCAACGTATATCATTCTGAATGTATAAAGCATTGAAGTAACGGTAATGGCAGTTACCTTTTCTTTTGTGCTTTATTTTTTTAGCCAATGTTATTAATAATGCTACTCAGATTATAAAGCTTGATTAAAACATCATTGAACATATGAATAACCTCCCTTATGATAGATTCATATAGTAATATGAACCAAATGGTCGTTTGGATGATTCGTTTAACGAAAATAGTAAAAAAGTATCTCTATGTTTAGCTAGTTAAGTTTTTTATGGAGTGGGGGAGAAGGATGTTTACAAGAGAAGAAAAAGATGCTGTGTATAAAGCGATTTATGGCAGACGAGATGTAAGAACGTTCTTGCCGAATGAGATTTCAAAGGAGACGATTCATAAAATTTTAGACGCAGCGCATCATGGCCCGTCAGTTGGATTTATGCAACCATGGAATTTTATTTTAATTTCATCAAATGAAGTAAAAGAAAAATTGGCATGGGCGGCTGATAAAGAAAGACGGGCACTAGCCATTCATTACGAAGGGAAAAAAGAAGAAGATTTCTTAGCTCTTAAAATACAAGGAATCAAAGAAGCGCCACTTACGATTTGTGTAACGTGTGATCCAACTCGCGGTGGTTCTCATGTATTGGGGCGCAATTCAATTCCAGAAACGGATATCATGTCAACAGCATGTGCGATTCAAAATATGTGGTTAGCCGCTTATGCTGAAGGGTTGGCGATGGGATGGGTTAGTTTCTACAAGAAAAATGACGTACGGGATATTTTAAATATTCCCCCTCATATTGAACCAGTTGCGCTAATGTCAATTGGTTACACTGAAAATTATCCTGAAAAACCAATTTTAGAACAAGCGAATTGGGAAAAAAGACGGTCGTTAGAGAAGCTTATTTTTGAAAATGAATGGGGGAAAACTGAATAAAGCTTCTTTCTATTTTTCTTTTTGTAAATGATAAGCCTGGGCGAAATATCCTGGGCTGTTTTCGTTCTATATACATAAATATTCCGTATGCGCTCTCAGACCGGATTTGTAAGGATTGCTACTCTATTTTTATCATTCAGAAAGTGTGATAAACGAACATTTCTATTGTTAATTTAATAAATATTCGTTTTTTTATATTGACGGTGGTGTGGAAAGATGGTATCTTTATAAGCAAGAAAAAGCTAAATACGGTTCACTCATATATGTTTGAGGATATGGCTCGAACGTTTCTACCTCGTCACCGTAAATGATGAGACTATGAGTAAAAAGTGAATCTAGGATCCCGTTTTTGTGTATTCAGAAAGTCTGGTCCGAGCGGTTCACATGTCGTTGTTTTATCCTACAATGAAATAGCGATATGACACCGAAGGGATAAAAGCCCAGGCGGGTAGGTTTTTGCTCATTGTATGTGAGAAACCTACCTTTGCTTTGGGCTTTTTCTTTGTATCTTTACAGCACGCGACGTGTTGTGTTAGTTTTCCATTTATACTATTTACGTTCTGGGGAGAAGGGTAAATGGAGGGAAGCGAAGCTACACACTCTAGCATTATCTATAGGACCTCATTAACCGTTTGAAGTACACTTATCTATTTTCTAGCATTTTTTCTTTGTTAAGCAGCGTGGGGACGCTGCTCTTTTTTTATGACTGTTATAAAGGTGAGGGACGTTTGCCGTTTTTACCGTATTCATTTTCCCTTCATAAAAAGAAGGTGTTTTGCGAAAATTGGCGAATTAATGCAAGGAAAAGCTTCGATACCCCACAATCAATGTTCTTCGAAGTGCAGGGCTTTGCCGGAAATAGAAGGAAAATGAGTACATGTGAAAAAATAGGAGGAGTTAGCGTGCTGCATTTGATTAATGTCCGTTTACCAATCATGCACGATCATGCGTTATTTGAAGTGAAAATATCAGACGGAATGTACACATCTATCGTTTTGCAAAATGGTTATTTAGAAGATGATGATTTTATCCCGTTACATGCAGAAATACTAGGTAGAGAAACATTTCTAGATGTCCAGGGCCGTGTATTGCTGCCAGGATTTGTTGATATGCATATGCATTTAGACAAAGCTCATTCATTACCGCAAGTACCGAACATCTCAGGTACATTACGAGAGGCTGTAGAAAACTATTCAGCTAGTATTCTGTCGTTTCCAGAAGAAGAGTTGCGCCAGCGCATGTTAAAAACAGCATTACAGGCGTTAGCGAATGGAACGACGACTATTCGTACACATATTGATTTTAATTGTTCATTAGATGAGGATGTTCTATTTAGAGGAATTCAAGCAGCGGTCGAAGTAAGAGATGAATTAAGCCCGTACATGGATATCCAAGTCGTTCCGTTATTCAGTTCGATTAATCCTAATGATGATCTTGTCATGAAAAAGATTAAGAGAGCAATCGATATGGAGATTGATGCAATAGGTGGCTGCCCACATCTAGCGCCAAATCCAAAACTCGAAATTGACACATTATTTTCATTAGCTAAAAGCTATAATAAACCACTAGATTTACATGTAGATGAAAGTGATGATCCAAATGTTGACACGATCATTTATATTGCAGAGAAGACCCTCGATTACCGCATGCAAAGGAAAGTAGTTGTAGGCCATCTTTGTTCGTTAGCGGGAATGGACGAGGGAAAAGTTCAGAAAATTTTAACATTAATAAAAAAAGCTGAAATGGGTGTTGTTACGTTGCCAGCTGCTAATTTGTATCTGCAAGGTCGCCAAGATAAGGGGATTGTTCGCAGAGGTGTTACACGTATTCGAGAAATTCAAGATGCTGCGATTCCGATTGCAACGGCATCTGACAATGTACATGATCCATTTCATCCATTTGGTAAAGCAGACTTGTTACAAATCGGTTTATTAACAGGGTATGTAGCGCATATGGGGAGCCCGAGTGAACAACGGCAGCTTCTTCGAATGATTACAAGTATACCTGCACGTTTAATTGGCAAGATGAAATATGGTGTTGAAGAAGGAAATGCAGCCAATTTTGTTTTACTGAATGTGCAATCGGTTGAAGAAATTTGGACTGAAATTCCTGAAACAAGATTTGTATTTGCAAAGCACCGGTGGGTTAGTGTAAAAGAAACACATCAACGTTTAGCGGATAATAATTTGACGGCGTTATGGCAAGAGAACCAAATTTTAATTGGCTAAAAGAGGGTGACTTGAAAGAGAAAAATTGCTATTTAAGTCATCAATTTGAGTAGATAATTAGATGGTAATCATCAGTTGGCAAGATAAAAAAAGAAGCTCTCACTAGAGTGAGAGCTTCTTACTTAATTACTTTTGAACGTTAGCAGCTTGTGGTCCACGAGCGCCTTGTTCGATTTCAAATGATACTTCTTGACCTTCTTCAAGTGATTTGAAACCTTCGCCTTGGATAGCTGAGAAGTGTACGAATACGTCGTCTTGACCTTCAACTTCGATGAATCCAAAACCTTTTTCTGCGTTAAACCATTTTACTTTACCTTGTACCATTGTAGTACCTCCTGTGTGGAAATCCACGAATATATTACTATCTCTGCTCAATTTCAATAAAAACCACTTTAAAGAAAGTCTTTCTATTTTCAAACACCGAACAAGAAATAATATACCTAGTATAACACTTTTTTTTGAAAAAGAAACCTTTTTATAGAAAAAAAGTTCTGATTTCACGAAAAAAAACCTTTTTATAGTGCTATTTGTATGATATGGATGATTGTATAGAAGAAGTCTTTTTTGTGATGCGGCTTATTATGTTAATCATTTAAAGTCTAAAAAGATAATGAAAGGGATATAGATAGTAAAAAAATTTCAATTTGATGTTTTATTTTTTAGTTGACAAAGAAAGTTAGTTGTAACTATAATGGTTACATTAAGTTGTTTTGCTATGATAATAGCAAGCCTTTAAGAAGATAAATTTTTTTGGAATTGATGTAACTAAATTAGTTACAACTGATTATAACAAAGGGGAGATTGAGAATGAAAGTCGGAATTATTGGTGCAACAGGTAAAGCCGGGAAATTAATTTTAGCAGAAGCGGTAGCACGAGGTCATGAAATAACAGCGATTGTACGAAATGCATCAAAAGTTGAGCATGATCAAGTAACTATTATTGAAAAAGAGTTATTAGCCTTAGAAACAGCAGATGTTAAGCAGTTTGATGTCGTTGTAAATTCATTTAACGCTCCGCAAGGT
Organism: Priestia megaterium; assembly: GCA_008180335.1. Classification (GTDB taxonomy): domain Bacteria; phylum Bacillota; class Bacilli; order Bacillales; family Bacillaceae_H; genus Priestia; species Priestia megaterium_B. The sequence continues at coordinate 53,406 of VTEF01000005.1, read as the reverse complement.
CAAGAGCACTTACATGTAGAGACTGTTAACCATTTAATTAGCATCTTTCAATCAATTAATACACGTTTACTAATGGTTGGAGGAGCTGGAAGCTTATTTGTAGATGAAGCAAAGACAATGCGTCTTATGAATTCAGAAGGTTTTTCAGCTGCTTACTATTCAATAGCTTCTAATATGGGCAAAGGATTAGCAGCACTTGAACAGTCCTCTATTAATTGGACATATCTCAGTCCAGCTGCCTTTTTTGATGTGAACGGTGCTCGAACTGGAAAATATGAAAAAGGAAAAGATCATGTAATAGTCAATCGTGCAAACCAAAGTTATATTAGTTATGCAGATTATGCGATTGCAGTAGCAGATGAGATTGAACAAAACAATCATGTGAAAGAACGTTTTACGGTTGTTGGTGAAAAAGCATAAGCTGAACGCTGAGAAGAGTACCATGAAAATGGTGCTCTTTTTTATGTGGTGAACATCTGTATACAAAAAATATCAACTTTTATTTCTAATACGTCCACTTTGCTTTTAAATGAATAACCTAAAAAATATTTACAATTATTTCTATAAGTGATATCATATTAATATCAAAAAGATATAAAGGGGAGATTGATGTGAATGAGCGTAAAGCATGGTGTCTAAATGGATTTATCGGTGTGCCACTTATTATAGCGATTGTAGGCATAGGTGCAGTCGCCCTTATTAATGAGCTGCCGATTGTTGGTATTTTACTTGTGGCAATTGGGGCGGTGTTTGCTTCTGGAATTACGGTTGTGCAGCCAAATCAGTCACAAGTTGTGATTTTCTTCGGGAAATACTTGGGCAGCATTCGAAAAAGCGGTCTGTTTCTAACGACTCCGTTAACAATTCGTCGAACGGTCTCGTTGCGTGTTCGAAATTTTAACAGTAAAAAATTAAAAGTAAATGATGTAGAAGGAAACCCAATTGAAATTGCGGCTGTTGTTGTTTTTAAAGTAGTGGATTCTGCAAAAGCAGTATTTGATGTAGACAACTATGAAGAATTTGTAGCAATTCAAAGTGAGACTGCAATTCGTGCTGTCGCAACTCGCTATCCATATGACACATTTGAAGATGTCGAATTGACACTCAGAGGAAACGCAGATGAAATTTCAGCTGAATTAGCAACAGAATTGCAAGCACGTTTAGAAGTAGCAGGTGTAGACGTGATAGAAGCCCGATTGACTCATTTGGCTTATTCAACTGAAATTGCAAGCGCAATGCTGCAGCGTCAGCAAGCAACTGCCATTTTATCAGCCCGAAAGAAAATTGTTGAAGGTGCTGTATCAATGGCGCAAATGGCGGTTGAGCAATTGGAACAAGATGGTATACTAGATTTAGACGAAGAGCGTAAAGTCCATATGGTTAATAACCTAATGGTCGCAATTATTTCAGATCGGGGAACACAGCCTGTTGTTAACACAGGTAGCTTATATTAAATGGTTGTGAGAAATGATGGCAAAAAAGAAAAGTTTTCCGCTTCGAATTGATCCCGAACTTTATAAAGTACTTGAGCGCTGGGCGCAAGATGAATTTCGAAGCGTCAATGGGCATATTGAGTTTTTACTAAGAGATGCCGCACGTCGAGAAGGACAACTGAATAAACGAAGCGACGAAAAGCGAGATGAGTCTTAACGTCTCGCTTTTTTCTTATACGATGAAACGTTTATGAAAACTGTAGGGTATAGTATATGAATATAAATATAGTGAAAAAGGAATGGGATTAGGTATGGTTATGCACATAAAAACATTTTTAGAAAAACATCAATTTTTTAAAGCAAGTGCCTGTGTTTTAGGTGGATTCACTATTATTATGGCTGGGTATGGAATAGGCCGTCTTGTCGGATGGGTGTTATTTTAAAGAAAATTTTCTTTTATGAAAAAACCACGTTACAATATTTGTAGTATTGAAAGGAGTGATCTAGATGGTTCGTTTTGGTGTTATCGGCACGAATTGGATTACAGAATCATTGTTAGAAGCAGCAAGCCTTATAGAAGATTTTCAATTAACAGCCGTTTATTCTCGAACGAGTGAACGCGCAAAAGAGTTTGCGAGTAAGTATGGGGTAGAGAAAATATTTACAGATTTAGAAGAGATGGCAACAAGCAATGAAATTGATGCAGTATACATTGCAACGCCGAACTCTTACCATGCCAGTCAAGCTATTTTGTTTTTACAGAATGGAAAGCATGTACTGTGTGAAAAACCGATGGCGGCTAATGCAACAGAGGTCAATCGAATGATTCAAGTGGCGAAAAATCATAATGTTTTATTAATGGAAGCGATGAAATCAACATTACTTCCGAATTTTAAAGCTATTCAAGAAAATCTACATAAAATAGGGCAAGTTCGCCGTTACTTTGCGAACTATTGCCAATATTCTTCACGCTATGATAAGTATAAAGAAGGCGTTGTATTAAATGCATTTAATCCTGTATTCGCTAACGGGTCATTAATGGATCTCGGAGTGTACTGTTTGTATCCGCTTGTTACTCTTTTTGGCGGACCAAAGCAAGTAAAAGCAACAGCTGTCATGCTAGAGTCGGGTGTTGATGGAGAAGGAAGCATCGTCTTAACATACGATGATAAAGATGCAGTTGTCATGTATTCTAAAATTACAAATTCTTATTTGCCAAGTGAAATTCAAGGAGAAAAAGGTAGTATCATTATTGATAAGATTCATACAGCTGAAAAAGTAGAAATTCACTATAATGATGGCACAGTTGAGGATGTAACAGTCGATCAATCTCATCCTCCGATGTATTATGAAATCAAAGAGTTTATCGATTTAGTGAAAAAAGGGGAAACAGAGTCAGCAACAAACTCCTATGAAAATTCGTATACAACGATGCGTGTGATGGACAAAGTACGTGAACAAATTGGTCTTGTTTATCCAAATGATGAAAGTTAAATCGACATTTAACTGAGAATGATTTTAGCTGTTTAAGATAAAGTATGGCGGACACCTAACAGGTCCGCTTTTTATATTCTCTTTTATAAAGAAAATTCTTTGATAGTTGAGAGGTCATTAAGTCACGAAATTCCATTAAAAGAACAAAAAATGAAACGTCGACGCAGGCTATAAGCGAGTAGAAAATGGCAACGGAAAGGTTCGGAACAGCAGTGCAAACGGAATAATCACTCCTAGATTAAAATGATTACAAAAAAGTATTGACTATCAAATTAGCTCGTGTATAATAAGAAATGTAATCGAGATTGATTACTACTTTAGAATGATAATAATAATAATAATAATAATCATTCTCTGATAGAAGGGTCATTCATCGGTTCCAATTTCTAAAAAGATACATACAAGTATTTTCTTGTGAAATAAATCACATATTTAAAGGAGAGATTTTTAAGATGGCAGAACGCATGGTAGGAAAACAAGCACCACGCTTTGAAATGGAAGCAGTGTTAGCAAATAAAGAATTTGGAAAAGTAAGTTTAGAAGAAAACATGAAAAATGACAAGTGGACAGTATTATTCTTCTATCCAAGAGATTTTACATTCGTATGTCCAACTGAAATTACGTCATTATCAGACCGTTATGATGAGTTTGAAGATTTAGATGCTGAAGTAATTGGTGTTTCGACAGATACAATCCACGCTCACTTAGCATGGATTAACACGGATCGCAAAGACAATGGCTTAGGTGATTTAAACTACCCATTAGCAGCGGATCCAACTCATGCGGTTGCTCGTGATTACGGTGTACTTATTGAAGAAGAAGGTGTAGCACTACGCGGATTATTCATCATTAGCCCAGAAGGGGAATTGATGTATTCAGTTGTTAACCATAACAATATTGGTCGTGATGTAGAGGAAACATTACGTGTATTACAAGCACTTCAAACAGGCGGTCTTTGTCCAGCTAACTGGAAACCAGGTCAAAAAACACTATAATTTTTTAGGACAATGGACAAGGGTTGTGAAGAATACAGTCTTACAGCCCTTGTATTAACGAATAAAACACCCTATAGATGGAAAGGGAAATCCATCCTTCGGTGAATTGAGAAAAAGAATTACTACGGGAAGGAATTAGTTAACATGAAATTACGTGAACAAATGCCAGAATTAGATGGTGCTACAGCTTGGATTAATGATGAAGTAACAAAAGCAGATTTAGTAGGAGATAAAGCAACTCTTATTCACTTTTGGTCTGTAAGTTGTCATTTATGTAAAGAAGCGATGCCAGAAGTAAATGATTTACGTGACGAATATGATGATGAGTTAAATGTTATAGCGGTTCATATGCCACGTTCTGAAGATGATTTGGATATGGGTGTAATTGAAGCAATGGCAATGGGGCATGATATTACACAGCCTATTTTTGTAGACAGCGAGCATAAATTAACAGATGCATTTGAAAACAAATATGTACCTGCATACTATGTATTTGATAAAGAAGGTCAGCTTCGTCACTTCCAAGCAGGCGGAAGCGGAATGGACATGCTTCGCAAACGTATTAACCGCGTATTAGGCAAAGAAGCGAAGTAAGATTTAAACGTTGACTGGGATTTTAGAAACGGTGACTTGAGTAAAGTTGCATGTTCGATGTCAGTTGAATACCTGGTAATCATTTTAACGTAAAAAGCGTTTCTGTCTTCAGACAGAAACGCTTTTTTATGTATGCTATTTTTGGTAACCAATGCTTGCGATGAAACCGATGATAACAGGTGCACACGAACCAGTAGTCGTATAAAGACCGGCTTCATCAATATACTCATGGCGATACATGAGCAGAGGAATCTTAAACCAATGTCCAATGATAAAACAAATGGCAGAAACAGTGAGAAAAAGAAGAAGTGATTTAGCTGTTTTTATAACCATGATTCGATTCCTTCTTTCTTGGTTTCTTCAAAAAGTTCGCTGAAAGTAAAAGAGCGATCCCTAAACAAAAATAAGGGATGGAGAACCGTCTGTTAGGAATGAGTTCTGCAAATTCTGTCGAGTCGAATATAGATGAAAAGCGAAAAATGAAACATAGAAATCCAATACGTGACTTTTTCAAAGATTAATGTGGTTTCTAACCTCTAACGTTTCCTATTAATAAATGAACATACCAACAGAAAAATTATTTCACAGATGGAGTCGCTATTAGAACAAGAAGGTTGTTAAATTTGTTGCTTATTGACTTCCTTGTACAAAAAACTCCGCTTTTTTTAATGAATTTCCTTTTTTTTCATTATATCACATTCTAATCTCTCATTAGTTGAATGTTCCATAATAAAAACCCTTCTTTTTACCTGTTTGACTTTTAATAGAAAGGTCATTTAAGATAAAAATAAGAACAAATGTTCGATTTGTTGTTGTTTTTTTCACGTTTTTTCCTTTTTAAGTAGTATATTGAAAAAAACAGAAGGGGGTTTGCCTAATGAATCAAATGAATTTTCAGCACAATTTACCGCATTCTACAAACGATACATTTACCGCTTTTTTGATGAAAAACAAATCAACTCTGTCTACTAAGTTAATGAAACATTTTTTAAAAGATTATAATCGCTATCAGGATTTAAAAATAGCAGTTTGTGAAGGGAACGTACAAAAATGGGACATATTAGATCAGCAATTTAAACTATTTTATGGTGAAATTCGTTTCCTCTCTTACATTTCAATTCTCTGTAAACATTTTGTTCGAGATTCATTGTCCATACGTAACAAAGAAGCAAGTTATACGCCGATTCGTTTAGAACAGCCGGTTGCAAACGAAGAACAAACTACGTATGGAGAATGTATCGGCAGAAGGGATGAGGCTATTTGGAAACATGATTTTTTAGCTAAACAAATTGAAGATAACTTATTGTATAGAGCTTTTCGATGTTTAACAATCAAACAGCAATTTGTCTTGCATTTTCGTATTGTAGAGGGGTGGAGTCAAGCTGAAATTGCTCAGTATTTTGGTATTTCACAGCAGTCTGTTTCTTACACGTACCGGTATGCACTAAACAAATTAAAAAAAATGATGGAAAGGAAGGATGGACATGTTTGATCCACAGTGGCTTCAGCTTATCGATAACATTGGATTTCCTATGGTTGTATCGTTTTATTTACTTGTAAGAGTCGAGACAAATATTAAACAATTAGAACAAGTTGTTGATGAACTAGTAACTGACTTGCGAAAGAAGTGATAAACAATGGTGACTTTATATGAATTAGTGCAAAAAGTACAAGCCGATGATCAAGAAGCGGTTAAAGAGCTATTAGAGAGGCTGCAGCCCAAAATTAATCAATCTATTTCGTTTTTTTCATATGGTGATCGCGAAGATATTGAACAAGAGCTAAAAATAAAGATTATACAAGCAGCGAAGGCATTTAAGTTGGAGTCTACACCGAGCTTGGGGGAGTTTTTTTCTAAAAGCTTATCCGATTTCAATAAGCAGCAAGACTCTATTGATTGAATTTTCATTTTACAGTCTAAAAGAATATCATAAAGAAGCTGACTCTCATATATAATAGAGTCAGCTTCTCTGTGCGAATTTCTTTACTTTAATTTTTTGGGCTGATAATCCTCATCGTCTTCTATGATATCTCTTGTAGCATGTTTAAACTCTTTTAATGTTTTTCCAGCAGCTTTACCTAGTTCTGGCAGTTTTTTTGGACCAAATAGTAACAGAGCGACAAATACAATTAGAGCAATCTCTCCAAATCCAAGGTTCATTGTCATCGTCTCCTATTTTATGAAAGTGATTACAAGTTTAGTATAGCATGAAATCTTATGTGAAACATATACAGTTATGCAATAGCTGTTAAACTAGCGACAGCAATGATTATGTAAAAAATAAGTTAAGTTTGTTTTTATTTTCTCATAATAAATCAGATTGGGAAAGTAAGAGAAAACAGCGGGTGACAAAATGTAAAACAGAACGTAAAAGTAACTTTACTGAATCGGCTATTACTAAAAAAACGTTTAAGAGGATTAGAGAACAAAGTACCGGTTTTCTTTAAAACTTATTTAACATATAACTCATATCTCTTAATTCAAATGAATACTATGATTCACTATATGAATTACTCAAGAAAAGGGACATTATTTTAGCAGAAGTTAAAGAGTATTTGGAAGCAATAAAACCTGATAAGGAAGCGCAAGAATGGTTAGAAGTTTCTGAAGACACACCTATTTTAAAAAGAGTAAGAAATGCTAGTAATCACCAAATTAACTTTGCAGAATATACAGAGTGGTATTACATCGGCAGCAGCTATCGATACTACATTGATCTAATCCAATAAAATTTTTAAGAATAATAAGAAAAAAATATTGGTATTGTTATAACATTATGATAATATGGGGTTAGAAATAACGTTATAACATCATGACTTTAATAACTTTTTAATGTCATGACATTATAACATTATGTCAGTGGGGGGATTCAATATGTCAAATTATGAAAAATTTCCTGAAGTTAGAATTTTAGAAGAAGAAAGTAGTGCATGGCAAGGATATGAACACATACAAAATGAAATTTCTAATGCACTTAAGAATACTCAACACAATAAGACAGTGCTTGTTGTTGATTGTTATCCGGGTGTTCGATATCAAGAAATCTTAGAAGGTCTTATTTTGCCGCTTCGCCCAGAGTTGCTTATTCATTCAGATAATCTTGCTTTTTCAGGAGAGAAAATAACAAAAATGATCCAACGAAACTTAACAGATGACCGAGTTTTTGGTGTGATGAGCAGTCATCAATTGACCGAGTTTTTTGATTCGAGCCTAGTTGAGAATGCAAGAGAAAATATTAATAAAATTGAAAACGGCTTAATCGTTGTGTACGGAGTGGGCGCTAGTCTTGTTTACCGTTCTGATATTCTTGTCTATGCTGATTTGGCGAGATGGGAGATTCAGCAGCGTTACCGTTCAAAAGAATTTGGCAACTGGAAAATGAAGAATTTTGATGAAGATATTTTACGGAAATATAAACGTGGATATTTTGTAGAATGGCGTATTGCGGATCGTCATAAAAAACAATTATTTACAGAAATTGACTACTTGTTAGATACAAATGAAAAAAACAATCCAAAAATGATCACTGGCCAAGCTTACTTAGATGGACTTCAACAAGTCGCTAGACAACCATTCCGTGTCGTACCTTATTTTGATCCGGGAGTATGGGGTGGTCAGTGGATGAAACAAGTGTGTGGTCTTGATCCGACAAAAGAAAACTTTGCATGGAGTTTCGACGGCGTTCCTGAGGAAAATAGTTTGTATTTACGTTATGGGGACGTGAGAGTTGAAATACCTTCAATTAACCTTGTGTTCAGACACCCAGTTGAACTTCTTGGAGATAAGGTGCATGCTCGCTTTGGAACAGAATTCCCCATTCGATTTGACTTCCTAGATACAATGGACGGCCAAAATTTAAGCTTACAAGTTCATCCGTTAACGGAATATATCCAAGATAATTTTGGAATGCATTATACCCAAGATGAAAGCTACTATATTCTAGATGCCAAAGAAGATGCAAAAGTTTACCTCGGTGTAAAAGAAAACATCAATAAAGAAGAGATGTTTGAAGACTTGAAAAAAGCAAATCAAGGTTTAGAGTCATTTAATGATAAGAAATATATTAATCACTTTCCTGCTAAAAAGCATGATCACTTTTTAATTCCGGCAGGTACAATTCATACTTCTGGTAAAAACTGCATGGTTCTAGAAATTAGTGCAACTCCTTATATTTTTACCTTTAAATTATGGGATTGGGATCGAGTGGGACTAGACGGCTTACCAAGGCCGGTTCACTTAGAGCACGGGAAGAAAGTCGTACAGATGGATAGAGATACAAAATGGGTAGAAGAAAACTTAATCAACCGAGTTGAAAAAATAAAAGAAGAAGATGGATGGGTAGAAGAGAAAACAGGTCTTCATGAACGGGAATTTATTGAAACAAGAAGACATTGGCTTTCAAAAAAAACCGATCACCAAACAAATGGAAGTGTACATGTATTAAACCTTATTGAAGGTGAAGAAGCAATGATTGAAAGTCCGACTAATCAATTCGAACCGTTTGTTGTTCATTACGCAGAAACGTTCTTTGTTCCTGAAGGCGTAAAAGAATATACGATTCGTCCATATGGAAAATCAGAAGGGAAGACAATCGCAGTCATTCAAGCTTATGTAAGAGTGTAAGAACTAAAAAATAGACTAATAGACTCATTGTTTAATCCAATTATTACGGCTTTAGACTTCAATGCAGAAGGAGAAATGAATAGTGAAAAGATACCCCATTTTTTTGAACCCAGTTTTTAAGGAGCGGATTTGGGGAGGAACAGCCTTAAGAGACAAGTTTCACTATGAGGATATTCCCTCTGATTTAACAGGAGAATGCTGGGGGATTTCTGCACATCCTCATGGTCAAAGTGTTGTCAAAAACGGACAATATGCAGGGGTGGCCCTTGGTGACCTATGGGAGAACCACCGTGAGTTATTTGGTAGACAAGAAGGGGAAGCTTTTCCTCTTCTAACGAAAATATTGGATGCGAATACGGATCTTTCTGTGCAAGTTCATCCCGATAATGAATATGCTAAGCGATATGAAACAGATGCATTAGGAAAAACAGAATGTTGGTATATTATCGACTGTAAAGAAGGGGCAAAGCTTATTTATGGGCATACTGCTGCTACGAGAGAAGAATTTAAAGAGCGGATCGAACGAGGAGAATGGGACCAGTTATTACGAGAGGTTGCTATTAAACCAGGGGACTTCTTTTACGTACCAAGTGGAACTATCCATGCTTTAGGAGCCGGTACGCTAGTTCTTGAAACACAACAAAGTTCCGATACAACTTATCGAGTATTTGATTACGACCGAGTGGACGACCAGGGGAATAAAAGAGAGCTTCATTTACAAAAAGCAATGGATGTTACAACAATCCCTCATGAAGCTGGCCATTGCGAGCCGAAGGTCACAAACATTCAAGAAATGACCATGACTACATTTGTAGAGAATGAGTTTTTCTCAGTTCAAAAATGGGACGTTTCTGGAGTTAGTCAACTCGAACAGACAAAGGATTTTATGCTTGTAAGTGTTATAAAAGGAACAGGAGTGATCTCTAAAAACAATGAATCCTATCCGTTTACAATAGGAGATCATTTTATTCTACCATGTGAATTTGGAGAATTCTCAATAGATGGAGATGCAGAATTGATAGTGGCCTACAAGTAATAACATAGTGAAAAGCTGGAAGTGATTCAAGCTTTAAATACTGAAAACCTTTAAAGTGGTATACGCATTTCAAGGCTCTGTAAAAAAAGAATAGCAGTAACACATATGTATGCTTGAAATTTATGGAGGTGGCAAATTTGTTTAGTCCAGGATTTGATATAAAAGCTGATATTGAAAACATGAAATTTGTGTACGGGGAATCGACATTTGGCCCTGATGTTGAACGTCGTCATCTGGATGACATTCGTAAAAGTTTGAAGGATCCAAATGCTGACGGCCCGGAAATCTTATATGCGATTGCAATGGACGTTGGAAAACATACGGATTATGAAGATTTGCTTAAGCAAGATTTATTATATGGTACGGTTATGTTTTCCAAAGGGCAAATAGGGAATGAGCCTGTTCGCAGTCAAGGACACGTTCATGCTGTGTCTGGTTCATGTGGCATGTCTACTCCAGAGGTTTATGAAATTTGGTCTGGAGAAGCAATCATTTATATGCAGGAATATGACCAGGATGATCCAGGCCGCTGCTTCGCAGTAAGAGCTAAAGAAGGTGATGTCGTCATTGTTCCGCCTAATTGGGCGCATTGCACAATTAACGGAAGTGTAGATAAACCAATGGTATTTGGCGCTTGGTGTGTACGAGATTACGGATTTGAATATGAAGGCGTTCGTGCACATGGCGGGCTAGCTTATTTTCCGATTGTAGAAGATGGTGAAATCCAATGGACAAAAAATGAATTATATCCAGTGGATCGCTCATTAAATATTTTATCTGCTCGTGAATACACAGAATTCGGAATTAAAAAAGGAATTCCGATTTATGAGCAATATGAACATAATAAAGAGCTATTTAAATTCGTGACTCAACCTCAAGTGGCTGAGAAACTGTGGAAAAACTATACACCTTAATGATAGAGAGAAATTGCTCCATCACTATAAAAAAAGTAAAGATAGCTAAAGAAGTATTTCATTGTTCATTATGCAAAACATTCACTACTTCTGAACACACCTTGAATCACATATGGTTTGCATGCAGGGGATGGTAGAGAGTATATAGTGAAAAGCGCTAATGTTCGAATGTAATAAGGAGTGGAACACGTGAATTCATTGGTCATTGACTTGGGTGGGACATTTGTAAAAATGGGAATAATTAGAGGAGGTGAAGTGTTAGAATTCAAAAAGATTCCTTCGCATTCCGGGTGTAATTTAGAAGGGCTACTTGATGAGATTACGGATTTTTTTCATCAATTTAAAAGTAAACATCATTTAGAGCTGACTGATTTCCGCGGAATTGGAATGGCTGTGCCCGGTATTATTGATTTTAACGAAAAGAGAGTTCTTTCAATTAATAAAAAATACGAACAAGCCATTGAATTCGAGTTTGAAAAGTGGGCAAGAGAAGTGCTGAACCTCCCTATTGTTCTTGAAAATGATGCAAAGGCTGCTTTGGTTGGTGAAATTGGTTTTGGCAGTGCGAAAAATGAAACAGATGCTGTTTTAATGACATTTGGGACCGGAATTGGAACTGCAGTTTTTATCAATAATCAACTTCTCAGAGGGAAACACCATCAAGCAGGATGTTTAGGGGGACATCTGACGACACAATCTAATCATTTTGCTTGTACGTGCGGAAACACAGGATGCGTAGAAGCCTCATCTAGTAATTGGGCTATGCCGATTGTAGCAAAAGAACGATCAGGGTTTGATCAAAGTTTACTAGCGCAAGAAAAAATTATTGACTATTATTCTGTTATCCAGTGTGCAAAGCAACAGGACCCTTTTAGTGTCGCGTTCTTAAATTACTTACTAGACCAATGGAGCACGGGGATTACAAACATGATTCATGCCTATGATCCTGAGGTTGTTATTTTAAGTGGTGGATTGATGAATGCAAAAGAGTCTGTTCTTCCAGAGCTTCAAAAACGAGTCAAAGAAAGAACGTGGACACCTTGGGGAGATGTACGCTTTATTGTCGCAGAGCACCCAGAGAAGTCTGTATTGCTTGGACTAGAAGCTCTCTTAATGCAGCAAAGCAACTAAGAAATTATGACTTTGTCCTTAGAGTGAACATGCTTTGAATCTAACATAAAAAATCTTAACATCTAATGCCGATAGTTAGGTGGAAGTCGAAAAGACAGTGCTAGTTTGTAGGACTAGAAAAAAGAGTTTAGGTAATATTCCATTTCTATAAGGAGGAAAGAAAATGAAACTAATGGAGACAGGTGTTTTATATAATCCGCAATCTGGTAAAGTTTCAGGCAAAAATGTAAGTAAGTCATCGCGTCAACTAAAGCATATGGAAGGGTACTATGAAGATACCGAAGCATTCCGTTCAATGGATCCTGAAACACCGGTGTATGAAGTACTTATGCATGCACAGGAAGAAGGGAACGAGGGTGGACTGCTATTTGGTACAAGCTATTTGTTTCCTGGTAAAGTAGGAAATGAATATTTTATGACAAAAGGTCATTTTCATGAAATTAAAAATCGAGCTGAATATTATTGGGGCATTCAAGGAGAAGGAGCTTTAGTTTTAATGGATGAAAAAGGGGAGGCTAAAGTTGAAAAAGTGACTCAAGGCTCTCTTCATTATATACCTGGTCATATTGCACATAGACTTGTGAATACGAGCGATAGCATGCTAGTTGTGGGAGCTTGTTGGCCTTCTGATGCGGGGCATGATTATGGAACAATTGAAGAAAACGGTTTTTCAGTGCGAGTAAAGGAAGAGGATGGAAAACCGGTTGTGAAGTAATCGGCGACAGGAGAGGATTGTATACGTTGACGACAAAGGAGGGCAGAAAGAGCTGATTCAGCAGATGATGCCGTCACTGTCCGACTTGTCAACACATCGTTATACAGGTTGATAATAACTTGCTAGAGAGAATGTATCCATAAACAGGAGCTATACTGTGGACTCTTTAAGGGGGATAAGCGATACAGAATCTCAGCTTTAGTAGATTTTGATTTGGAAGCGAAACTTTAGCCTTTAGAAACAATGGGATGGAAATAGAGGGATGGAAGAATGAACACAGGTCAAAATGTTCAAACAAAACCGATTAATCGGTTTGTTTTATTGGTTTCTTGTGCAGTAGCAGTAGGTGGGCTTTTATTTGGATATGATACGGCTGTCATATCAGGAGCAGTCGGATTTTTGCAAGAGCGTTTTCATTTAGATGCAACGATGACAGGTTGGGTAACCTCTTGTATTTTAATTGGGTGTATGATCGGCGCTGCAATAGCGGGTGTATTAAGCGATCATTTTGGAAGAAAAAAGATCCTGATTTTATCTGCGATTTTATTTATAATCTCTTCACTAGGATCGGCTTTGGCCAATACTGTAACGGTACTGGTCGTTTGGCGTATTATTGGCGGGATAGGGGTAGGTATTACTGCATTATTGTCTCCGCTATATATTGCAGAAATTGCGCCTGCTCATGTGCGCGGAAGGCTCGTATCTTTGAATCAGCTAGCAATTGTCATCGGAATTTTTGTCGTTTACTTCGTCAATGCGGCTATTGCCAATAACGGAGAGATAGCTTGGAATGTTGAAATCGGTTGGCGCTGGATGCTTGCTATGGGAGTAATTCCATCTGTACTGTTTTTTGTCTTACTATTATTTATTGCAGAAAGCCCAAGATGGCTAGAGCAAAAAGGAAGAAGAGATGAAGCTTTACGAGTGTTAAAACGTATGAATAATGACGAAAGTGATGCAAAAGAGCAATTAGCAGAAATTCAAGCAACGATAAAAAGTGAAGGTATGGGTTCGATTAAGCAACTGTTTAAACCAGGATTTCGAATGGCCTTGTTCATAGGCTCTGTACTCGTTTTGTTGCAACAATTTTCTGGAATCAATGCGATTATGTACTATGCTCCAGAAATATTTAAAAGTGCAGGAGCCGGAGAGGGCACGGCATTTATACAAACCGTGCTAATCGGTGCTACTAATCTACTCTTTACATTAGTAGCGATTTGGTTAATCGATAAGTTAGGACGTAAAGTGCTGCTTGCAGCTGGGTCTGCCAGTATGTCTATATCTCTTATTGCAATTGCAACAGCTTTTCATTTTGGATATACAGATGGAGTATGGATTTTAGTGTTCATTCTTCTTGCTATCGCATCTTTTGCAGTGTCCTTAGCACCTGTCACATGGGTTATTATCTCAGAAATTTTTCCAAACCGTATTCGTGGACGAGCCATGTCAATTGTGACCGTGTTGCTTTGGGGAGGAGACTATATCGTTTCTCAAACATTTCCGATGCTTACAAGTAACTTCGGACCAGCTGTCACATTTGGAATTTATGGATGCATGACAGCCATCGCCTTCTTATTCGCTTGGCTTATCATTCCGGAAACACACAATCGAACTCTTGAAGACATTGAAGAGAGCTGGGTGAAAAGAGGAGAAGGTAAAAAAATAAGTTAATCCTTTTATCTGCACTTATGTTAGCGTTACCAATGAATGTGGAAGGAATAACCCTTTCTTGGAATATTGTATTCAATAAATCTATCATTAACTGTATGAAGAACAAGACGAGGAATCAGTTAAAGCCGTTCCTAGCCTTGTTCTGCTACGAAATATAAATGGGGTGTCAGCTGCAATAATCAATTGCAGCTGTGCCGTTTTTTGGAATCATTTAGCCTTCATTTAATAGCGGAATCAAGCACGGAGTAGTAAAATGAATTACGAGGAAAAGAAGACTAGTTTTTTAAAAGAGGTGTTCAGCATGAAAGAAACATGGTGGAAGGAATCAGTTGTATATCAAGTGTATTGGAGAAGTTTTTATGATTCAGATGGAGATGGATACGGCGATTTACGAGGTGTTATTGAAAAGCTAGATTATATTAAAAATCTGGGCGCGGATGTGATTTGGCTGAATCCATTTTATGTGTCACCTGATAAGGACAATGGTTATGATATTTCCGATTATTACTCGATTATGCCTAAAGCCGGGACCATGCAAGACTTTGAAGAATTAATGGAAGAGGCAAAAAAGAGAGAGATTAAAGTTATTATGGATTTGGTTGTGAATCATACATCTAATGAACATCCTTGGTTTAAAGAGTCGAAATCAAGCAAAGACAATCCAAAAAGAGATTGGTATATTTGGCGTGATGGCGATCATCACAATCCGCCAAACAATTGGCGCTCCTATTTTTGCCCTTCTGCTTGGGAATATGATGAAAACACAGATCAATACTATTTCCATTCCTTTGCTGTTGAACAGCCTGATTTAAATTGGGAAAATGAAGAAGTTCGTGAAGAAATCTATAACATGATGCATTTTTGGCTGAAAAAAGGAATTAACGGCTTCCGGTTAGATGCTATTGCTTTACTTGCGAAACCAGAAGGATATCCTAACGCAGAAAATCCTGAAGACATAAGCTATCTTACAAACAATCCAGGCGTTCATGATTATCTAGAAGAAATGAATGAGAAGGTATTTAGCCATTATGATATGTTAACAGTCGGAGAAGTAGCGTACGTAACACCGAAAGAAGGGTTACTATATGTAGATGAAAATAGAAAAGAACTAAATACACTTTTTCATTTTGAAGTGTGCGATGAAATGCCAACTTGGGATTTGAAAAGATTCAAAGAAATTCAAAAACGCTGGTATGAAGGATTGTGGGGAAAAGGCTGGAATTCGCAATTCCTGAATAATCATGACCATACAAGGTTAGTAACGAGATATGGGAATGACGCAGAATACCGCATTCAGTCTGGAAAGCTATTCGCTGCGATGCTGCATTCTTTACCGGGCATGCCTTATATCTATCAAGGTGAAGAAATTGGTATGACAGGCGTACGTTTTAATTCAATCGATGACTACAATGACATTGCGATGAAGAATAAGTTTAATGAACTAGTAGAAAACGGACAAGATCCTGAAGATGTACTGAAACAGTTACAGCCTTTAAGCAGAGATAATAGCCGAACTCCTATTCAATGGAATGATTCGGAGCATGCTGGTTTTACAAAAGGCACTCCTTGGATAAATATAAACCCTAATTATAAAGAAATTAACGTAGAAGAAGCTCTGCAAGATGAAGATTCTCTCTTTTACTATTATAAGAAATTAATAGAACTGAGAAAAAAATATAAAGTTTTTGTGTATGGAGACTTCAAAACAATTCTTGAAGAAAAGGAGAATCTATACGCTTATCTTCGCACTTATAACAATGAGACATTACTCTTTATCTCTAATTTTTCAGAGGACAACGAAACAGTCGAGATACCAGCTGAAATAAATCTTTCAGAGGCAGATTTGCTTATATCAAATTATAAAGAAAATCGTACAGAGACTGAAAATAAGATTGAACTAAGACCCTATGAAGCCCGAATTTATTTAATTCAGCGTTAAGACAAAACGATAGTGTGTGAAATATTGCTATGTTAGAAGAAGCGGACACTATACAGTAAGGAGTAAAAAGATGATCATTGCGTTAGATATGGACGGAACATTATTAAACTCAGAAGGAAAGATTAGTAATCGAAATCGGGAGAGTATCATTCGCTGCCAAAATAAAGGTGATCTTGTCGTAATTGCAACAGGCAGAGCATATAAGGACGCCAATCGTCAATTGCAACATGTGGGGCTTGTTTGTCCGATTATCAGCCTGAACGGAGCAGCGATTACACTGACGGACCAAATTTCCATTAGCAATCAGCCTTTAGATAAAAAGAAGCTTACACCTGCTCTTGAATGGGTTCGACAGCAACGCGATTTATACTGCGAAATTTACACAAACGATGAAGTGTATGCAGGTCTTCATAATCGTGAGCATTTAGAATCCCTGAAAGATACACTCATTGAAGAATCAGAGTTAAGAGAGATTGTAGAAAAGCAATTCCAACAGGCGGTTGTGACGTATACTGAAGATATTCAAAAGGTTTGGCTACAGGAAGATAAAGAAATTTACAAAGTTCTCGTATTTTCTTTAAACAAAGAGATTTTACGTGAGGCTTCTAGTAAATTCTCTGAAGTGAGCGGCTTTGCCATTACTTCCTCCCATCCAAACAATATTGAGGTTAATCATGAAGATGCTACAAAAGGTCAAGCTTTAATAAAACTAGCTTCTCATTTCAATATTGATATGAAAGAGACAGTAGTCATCGGAGATAGTCACAATGATTTGCCGATGTTTGAAGTGGCAGGTTGCAGTGTTGCGATGGAAAATGCAGCTCCGGTTGTAAAAGAAAAGAGCGACTTTATTACAACGACAAATGATGAAGATGGAGTTGCCGCTTTTCTAGAACAGATGCCTTCAAAAACAGTTCTAAAACAAGAATTTTAAGGCACTCGCAAGTAATCAAATGAACAGTATGCAGTGGATGAAACATCATGTAGAGGAGAAAGTAGATGAGTCATATGATAGATCGAAAATCATCCATTCCTATTTATTTGCAAATCGTAGAACAGTTAAGACAAATAGTTACATGTTCTATTGAGGAAAATCGCGAGAAAATTTACACAGACAGTGAGTTAATGGAGATGTTTGGGGTATCAAGGTGGACGATTCAACGAGCAGTCCAAGTTCTAGTAGCCGAACGTATCCTAAAAAGAGTGAAAGGCAGAGGTACATTTATAACGTACTATGAAAAGCTGGAAGATAATCTAGAGAGCTTAGATAAGTTTGTAAATGAATGTTATCAGAATCCAGAGGTACAAAGAGAACTGCTGGTAAAAAAGATTGTACCATGCCCAACATGGGTAGCTGATAAGCTGCGAATAAAGCCTTTTGAAGATGTCATTTATATTAAATGTCTTCAACTGGTAAAAGATGTTCCTGCTGTTGTTGATAATCATTATATGCAGTTGAAATTTGGGCAGAAAATCAGTGATGAAGAGTTCATAAACACTTCTTTGATTCATATTTTTTCAAAAAAATTCAACGTAAATATTATTAAATCTGATATAGAAATCGAGGCACGTCTCGCTGATAAGGAGATAGCGGAGCTTCTAGATATCCAAGAAGGTTCCCCTGTTTTATATCGCTATTCTGATCTGAAGGCAGAAGGTTTTGGATGTGTTGTAGCTGGAAACTCTTTCTTTAGAGCAGATAAGTATAAGCATAAGTCCATTGTTCTTCGAGAGATATAACACTAAAAGGTCCGTTTTTGTTCAAGTAAAACAATGACTTCTAGAGGAGAGAAATCTCCTCTTATTTTTATGTTCATTTAAATACATAGCAAGATGGAGTGTGAAGGTAGCTGACAGTATGGAAGTCTTTGTCATTTGAATGAAAGTGAACGTAAATAGGGGATTGATCAAGAGTAGGATGTGTTTGAAAAAACGTGGCATCTCCATATCGAAGAGCAGTTAGTAATGTTGGCATTTCTTTTTTAAAGATGGTATAGCGAATTGCTTGAATTGCTTTTTCTGTATGTTCATTTCCAACGAAGACATAAATATATAAGACGTAAACGCCGTTTTTATGAAGCCATTCTGCAAAGAGTTCGTTTCGTTTTTCAGTTAGTTGGTCTGTGGCAAATGCATCATCAATCCATAAAAATAAATCATCCGTTTGTTCAGAGTGAGTGAGTGTATAGTGCCTCCCGACAAAAGGTGTTGTCGGTGTGCTTCCTTTTCGATAAGTGACGCTAAACTTTTGAGGATTAAACGCAGACAACCTGCATCATCCTTTCATACTTTTAACTAGTGTATGCATAAAGGATGGAAAATTTCACAAAATTGTCAAGGAAAACAGGAAACATTTCTGTACAGTATGAAAAGAACAGGTTACAGTATGAACTATGTATACTAAATATGACTTTAAGTAAATTGCATGGTCTGCCTAAGCTAAAAGAGAAAGTGAAAGGGTGAATGAAGAGTGGAGCCATTCTATATTGTATTATCCATTTTTTTAGCAGCGATGTTATCTTATGATATCGCAAAATTTGTACGCGGTGATCGGCCGGATTGGAAAGAAGGGTTCATTACGCTGCTTGTGTTTATCGGATTTTTAGCAGCTATGCAAATGGCTTTTCATATTGTCTAGAAAAAGTGGCATATCCATTGAGGTATGCCACTTTTTTAGAATGCTGACTAGAGGGATAAATGCTTGTTTTAATGAATAAGCTGTGTTGAGTGCTGATTCTCGTATGAATAAAAGCAAAACGAAAAATCAATAATCGTAGAGGAGCATGTTCTTTGTATACTAAACGAACGCTATTCATTAAGCGATTGTTTGTCGCCATCGGTTTAGTTAGTATGATTGTATTGTGCGTATGGGGCTTTCAATTTACATTTTTATCGTCTACTTACCAAGCGAAAAGCACAGTAGAGGAATTTTATACGCTTGAACAAGAAGGGAATTTCTCGGATTCTTGGGAACTATTTCACTCGGCGATGAAAGAAAGGTTTCCAAAGGGGGCGTATATTCAAGATCGAGCTCATGTGTTTTTAAATCATTTCGGTGTCGATACTTTTTCATATGAGGTGAAAGATGTTCAAAAGGTAGAGCAATGGAAGATGACTAATGAGATGGAAGCCTTTAAAGAAGTATACGAAATACAGATTGTTCAGACGTACAAAGGAAAATACGGCAATTTCAACTTGCATCAATTAGTATTTGCAGTCAAGGAAAAAGGTGAATGGAAAATTGCATGGGATTACAAACAATAGACATGTGAATTGTGCATATGTCTATTGTTTATTGTAAATATAATCTCTTTTCTTTTGAGAGAAAAAACGTTATGTTTTTCAGTTGCTGGGTAAAATGAAAGAAGGAGGCGAGTCGATTATGAAATTTAAAGCCATTCTGTTTGATACATACGGCACTTTATTTGATGTACATACTGTGGTTAAAATATGTAATGAACTTTATCCTGGAAAAGGGGAACAAATCAGCTATTTGTGGCGTCTAAAGCAGGTTGAATATGCGATGCAAAGCCAATTAATGGGACGTTACGCCGACTTTTATCAACTAACAAACCAATCGCTAAAATATGCAGTAGAGGCAAGTGGCTTCACGCTGACTGACGAAGCAGAGCGTATATTAATGGATACGTACTTGAAATTAAATGTATATAGAGAGACTAAGCAAGTACTAGCTTATTTAAAAGAAAAGGGATATATACTGGCGATTTTTACAAATGGGCCAAAGCAAATGATTGCCCCTCTTTTGGCGCATCATCGGCTGAATCATTTATTTGATGATGTAATCTCAGTTGATGAGATTAAACAATATAAACCAGCAATGGCCAGCTATCACTATGCAACGAATAAATTAGGTATTAATCGGGAACAGATTCTCTTTTTATCATCGAATACATGGGATGTTGCTGGAGCAAAAAACTATGGATTTTCAACAGCTTGGGTGAATCGAAAAGGAAATGTAATTGAACATCCTGACTTAGCACCTGATGTTGTCATTCAAGATTTAACACAGTTAATTAAAAAATAATTAGATAAAAAAGGTTCAAGCTGTCATAAATGACAGCTTGAACCTTTTTTATCTATCATTGATTCCCATTCAACAGGCAGTAAAACCCCGCTATTATGTTGTTACTTACTTATAAGCAGAGAAGAAGCAGTTAAGCTTGTACCTCTGCTTTTGATTTTGAGCGAAGTTTAACGAGGCGAACAATATTTAAAATCAATGTTTTTGTAACAGCATATACCGGGACAGCAAGAATCATTCCAAGTATACCTGCTAAATTACCGGCTACTAGTAAAAGTAAAATAATCGTTAGCGGATGAATATTGAGTTTACGCCCCATAATTAAAGGAGAGATCACATTTCCTTCAAGCTGCTGTACAATAACCATAACCAAAATAACTAAGAGCGCTTTAGTTGGCGAATCGAGAATTCCAATTAAGACAGCAGGAGCGGCTCCGATAAAAGGACCTAAATAAGGAATGATATTTGTCACAGCCCCAATTAAACCAAGAACAAGTGCAAAGGGCAAACCAATAATTAAATAGCCAATGGAAGCACATACACCTACAAATAAGGCGACAAGCATTTGACCTTGAATATAGGTTGCTAATGTTTCCGTTGTTTCTTCAAGAATTTTTAATCCTTCTCGTTGATAAGAAGGCGGGAATATTTTGACGATATATTTCGGAAGCCGGTGCCCATCTTTCAACATATAAAATAAGATAAACGGAACGGTGAAGATGGTTAGTGTAATATTTGTTAACACACTAAATACCGTCGTCAGACTCGATGTTATTCCATTTGTAATGTTGGAAGAAAATTTTAGAATGGAATTTTCGATTTTTTCTAGTGAAACATATTCTTGTTCGACAATCCATTGAAACCCTTCTGTTTCAGAGAGGTCTTTAATCGCTGCTTGGCTTTTCTCTACATATGTAGGCACCTTGTCGGCGAAATCATTCGCTTCTTTTGATAGTGCAGGCCCTAATGTTCCGACTGCTAGTGAAATAACGCCAATAAAAACAGCATATAATACTAAAATACTAACAGTTTTAGGCACGCGTTTCTTTTCCAGGAAAAAAACAATAGGGCTAAATAAAAAATATAAAAATCCGGATACGAGTATAGGAAAGAATAGCGTTGTGACAAAGACAACGATTGGTTCAAACACAAATGAAATTTTTGTGCATATGTAAATGAATAATGCAATTAGGACGAGTTGGATCGTCCAAAACTGAAATTTCTTTAATTTTGACAAATCATAACCTCCATTCAAAGCTGCTAACTAGTAAGACTTTGTTTCATCTTTAGCTGAAAGACCGATGAAACATTTAGGCGGCTCAAAGCTTTGTAATAAGCTGGACAATATCTTCATATTACCCTATCTTATAACGATTCAAAACGTTAATTATTTTTTTTTTAGCTCCCATTCTTCATAAATATGAGATTGATAGGGCTAAGAAGATAAAGAAAGAGATTCAACTGCTTTTAATACAAGAGGAGAAGCATTATCAATATGTAGATGGTCAGGTGTGACCCAAAGTGCTTCTAATGAATCTTGGCCGTCAAATTGGTCGGGGTTGCTAGCAAGCTGCCCGCCAGTGATGCGAACATAATAAAACACAGCAATGTGATGAACATGAGTGAACTCTTTCCATTTGCAAGGGTATTGAAAATCCGTTACACCGGCTTGGTCTACAATCTCAACTGTAAAGCCTGTTTCTTCAACAAATTCACGTTTTATTCCATCTATTAATGTTTCAGCATGCTCTAAATTTCCGCCTGGTAAATCGAATCGATGAATGTATGGTCCGCGATTTTTGCGAATGACAAGTAATTTTCCATCTTCTATGCAAATTCCATATACGCCAAATGCACGGTCATAATTTGCTTTCATGTTATCCCTGCCTTCTTCTATCAGATATAAGTAATTTTAGCATAAATAACCAACGGAAATTCAATCAATCAGCTGTATTCGGGAAAACATTTACAATACTTATATGCAATATGTATCTTTGTTGTCTAAAATGATGATTGCAAAAAAAAATAAAAAAGGGTAAAATAATGCTATTGTTTTTTATCATAAAGTGCAAACGTTTGCATAAAAAAAGTGCTAGTGTAAATCTCAAAAATGAATGTACTTTTTAACAGAATAGAATTCGTATTTGAAGCTGATTAGTTATTTACGTTTGTTAAAGGAGTGGAAAGGTTGAATAAGCAAAAAATACAGGTGTTATTTCTTTTGTTTGTCACCATGTTTATATTAGGGGGGCTAGCAAACACAAAAGGAATTATTCTTGAGCAAGTAAAAGGAGACATTGGGTTAAGTTTAAGTCAAATTGGCCTAGTCTTATTTGTGTTTCAATGGGGATTTGTTATTGCGAGTATGATAACAGGATACTTAACCGATAAAAAAGGGCTTCGTTTCATGATGCTAGCAGGTGCAGCGAGCATGACGGTTGGCCTGTTTTTAACAGGCCTTGCAGGAAGCGCTTTATTCTTTTTAGGCTTTTATTCAATTGTTGGTCTGGGCATTGGTTCGATGACTGTATCTATTAATACCATTATTCCGGCATTATATAAGGAAAATGCTGGGTCGATGTTTAATATTGCAAACGGTGTCTTTGGACTTGGAATGATAGTGATGCCTATTATTATGAACATGATGTTTGACAACAGTCTAACGTGGCGTTATTTCTATATTGGATTGGCGATTATTATTGCAGTTACAATGGTTGTGATTACGTTCTCTGATTTACCAAAACCACCAGCAGAAGAATTAAACATTAAAGATTTCTTAGGAACAATTAAAAATAAAGAGTTTCTCCTTGTAGTGTTTTTCTTAATTTTTTACGTATCAGCAGAAAACGCATTTATGAACTTCTTCCCGATTTATTATACTTCGCTAGATATTGCGAACATGTCGTTAGAAGAGAAGCGTAAAATTGCGGCTTACGTTATTGCAAGTTTTTCTGTATTATTTACAATTGGCCGTTTTGCAGGCGGATTTATTAATTATAAATTAGGAGAGAAAAAGACGCTCCTTCTATTTTCAATATTTTCTGTTGTGACTTTAATTGGAAGCAAATTGTTCGCAGCCGAGTGGGTGTATTTGTTTATGTCTGTTGGATTAGCTTTTTCTGTCTTATTTCCAACTGCAACAGCAATTGGCGCAAAAACAACAGACAAAGGCGGTTCAGCTTTAGGCTTTGTTTATGTGGCAGCTGGCATCGGCGGAGCGATGGCAGGCTGGCTTGTGGGGGTTCTTTCGGATCTTTTAGGCCCTTCTGTTGGATTTAATGTTCCAATCGTATTTGTTGTCATTATGCTTATTTTTGCTTTACTCATTAATAAAGGAAAATCGCAAGAACATTCATCAAATGCAAAAGGTGTAGCATAAAAAGCTGAAGGAGCAACTTCATCAATACAACGGTGAATTACATTACGTGTTTTTATGATTAAGCTCATGTTAGGGTACCTAACATGAGCTTTTTTTGATTGAGAAGAAAAAATGAGGTGTGTAAATTGTTTAAAGAGGGAAACTAAATACCATCTAAATGTTGGTGTTATGACGGCTAAAGGATATGAACTTATTACATAAATCCTATAAAGGAGTGAATATTAAGAGCAGACGCTGCCGGGGACTGAGGCAATATTTATGTGACCCATATCACCCCCGTTAATCGAAACTTTATTTTACAAGTTGACTAAATTATTTTTGGATAGAGAGGTCAAAATAAGAAAGCGAATACAGACGATATGGAGCATAGTATATGAAAAAAAGAAGAGTAGACTTTCTATTTTTATTTCTTATTATTCTTGCCCTTTATTTTGTACTATTTACGCACATTTACATCATGTGGAAAATTGTGCTTGTGCTTCTTTACGGAGTGATGATTTTTATTAGTATTTATTCACTTATGCTTGAAAATCGCACACCTGAAAATACACTTTTATGGATATATGTTTTATTATTTTTTCCTGTTATCGGATACGTGTTTTATTTATATTCAGGTCAGTTATACTTAAAAGGCTACTTATTTAAAAGTAAACGAATAAATGATCGTGAAGAATTAAAAAAAATCACTGAGAAAGAACGGGATGTTGATTTTTCAGCTTTAAAGGCTCATCAAAAATGTTTCGCTAAGTATTCAGAAAGCGTTTCGTTAACGAAGATGAACACGTGTACACAGACGAAAGTGTTAACAAATGGCGAAGCGACATTTGCTGAAATTAAAAAAGCTTTACAGGCAGCCGAGCATTTTATTCATATGGAATATTACATTTTTCGTTCCGATCCTTTAGGCAAAGAAATAATGGACATATTAATTGAAAAAGCACAAACAGGCATAGAAGTCCGTTTTACATATGACACGATTGGAAGCCTTGCGTTATCAGGCGCTGATATTAAGAAATTAAAACAAAGAGGTGTAAAGGTTTATCCGTTTTCACCGATTAAATATGGTTTTTTTAATCAGAAATTTAATTTTCGAAATCACCGCAAGATTGTTGTCATTGACGGGAAAATTGGGTTTGTTGGCGGTTTAAATGTTGGAGTTGAATATTTAGGAAAAGACAAAGAAATCGGGTTTTGGCGAGATACGCATTTGATGCTGACAGGGGAATCAGTACAGACACTTCATGCCATCTTCTTATTTGACTGGGAATATGTCTCTGGTGAAAATTTGTTAGAAGACCATATTTATACGTCACCTAGTTCTGTAGAAGGAGATGGTATGGTTCAAATTGTTGCCACTGGTCCTGATACGCAAGAAAATATGAGTGATTATTATTATACAATGATTTCATGCGCAGCTAAATCAATCTGGATCTCAACGCCATATTTTGTTCCGAATGAAGCGATTCGCACTGCTCTCCGCATTGCGGCCCGAAAAGGTATAGAAGTCCGGATTATGGTTCCGAAAGTTAACGACGGTTTTTTAACACAGTATGCGACTAGGTCTTATTTTGGAGAGTTGCTGCGTTGTGGCATTGAAATTTATTCATATAAAAAAGGATTCTTGCACCAAAAGGTTGTCATTATCGATGGTGACTTAGCTTCAATTGGAACAGCGAATGTCGATATGCGAAGCTTTCATCTGAATTTTGAAGTCAACGCTTTTTTAGTTGGGACAAGCACGATTCAAAATTTAATTGACAATTTTCAAGAAGATATGGAGGAAAGTGAGCTTATTAAACCCGTTGCCTTTTATAAAAGAGGGCTTGCTGCACGTTCAAAAGAGTCATTTGCTCGCTTATTCTCAGGAGTTTTATAACGATTTAAATAGTGTGCAGCGTAGTCTGTATTTTTATGGTCAGACTCTTACAGGCAGCTGCCCCCACTTATTCTCTTTGCTTTTTAAGAACTTCGAGTGGGGATCTTCCTGTTTTTTAAGAGTCAAATGTACTGGATTTTTATGCTTCATTTTCTTTTTCTGGAACTTGTATTTGTCGTTTGATCTCTATCATTCGTTTTTGTCCCCATTCATACATCATTTCAACGATGGGCAATAAAGTCATTCCAAGCTCAGTTATTGAATATTCAACTTTAGGAGGGGTTTCAGGGAACACTTCCCGATGAACAATCCCATCTTCCATTAATTCACGCAACTGATTTGATAATATTTTATGAGATATTTTAGGGAACAGTTTTTGAAGATCACTGAATCGGTGTGGTCCTTCTACGCCTAAATGCCATAAAATAACCACTTTCCATTTTCCGCTAAGAATGGATAAGGTAAGTTCTTTTTCACAGTTAAAATCTCCATTTACTATTTTTTCTCTAATTTCTTCTCGCAATGTATCTGACACGATCGTTCATCTCCTTGTATTTTTACAATAGTAACCTTTTGGTAACCTCCGCACAAAAAAGTGCATTCTTCACAGGGGAAATAATTTACTATAAACTAAATTTAGTCTTAAAGACAACTTAATTTAACTTTTAGGAGGAAAATCTAAAATGAATAAGAAAGCATTATTTATTATACCACCAGAACGGTTTAATGAAGATGAATTATTTCAACCGAAAGAAGCTTTAGAAAACGCAGGGGTTGAAGTGACAATTGCAAGCACAAAAACAGGTGAAATTACTGGAGATTACGAAGGGAAAGCGAAAGCAGAAGTTATTTTCTCTGATGTTTCATCAAGTGATTATGATGTGATTTCTGTCATCGGAGGATCAGGCACGAACGATCATTTATGGGAAAATGAAGAATTGCAAGCTTACTTAAAGCAAGCACATGAGCAAAAAGTGCTTGTTACAGGAATTTGTGCAGGAGCGGTTACGGTCGTTAAAACAGGATTACTTTCTGGCCGAACAGCAGCATGCTACCCAGTGGATGTGCAAATTAACGAATTAAAAGCAAATAACGTAGAATATGTTGTCGAGCATGTTGTAGCTCATGACGATATTATTACAGGCGACGGTCCGGATGGTGCAAAAGAATTTGGTCAGAGCTTAGCAAAAGCATTATGTTAATTTAACGCTGATAAAAAGAAAATTTCTGCAGATCGAAAGCCTTCTAAGAAAATTCTTGAAGGCTTTACTATCTGTAAATGTTCTTTATCTTCTCAGAAATGCCCCTCTCAAATTACTTTCCTTCTTTTCCGAAGAACCATTTAAAAAAGCAGAATCATTCCAAAGCAATAGTAGAAACTTTTTCATTTTGTAAACGTTCAGTAAATTGATAGTATATAAAGAAAAAAGTCGTTAACTAAGGAGCAGAAAAATGGCGAAGAGTAAAACAAATGCAATGAGAATTCTAGACGCTGAAAAAATAGAATATAAAATGATGACGTATAGCCGAGAAGACGGGAAAATCGACGGCGTATCTGTTGCTGAAAAAATAGGGAGAGAAGCGGACATCGTCTATAAAACGCTTGTAGCGCAAGGGGCCAGTAAAGCATATTACGTTTTTTTAATTCCTGTTGAGGCTCAGCTTGATTTGAAGAAAGCTGCCAAAGTTGTTAAAGAAAAGAAAGTTGAAATGATTGCTGTAAAGGACATTCAAAAAATTACGGGATATATTCGGGGCGGATGTTCACCGATCGGGATGAAAAAGCTATTTCCTACTTTTATTGATGAACGGTCACAATTACTTGAAACAATCATTGTTAGCGGAGGAAGTATAGGTGTACAAATTGAATTGAAATTAGAAAATCTTGTAAAAGTAACGAACGCTACTTTGACAGATTTAGTGAAGTAAGGATGTAATGAAACGGAAAGAAATAATCTTAAACTAACTGTAAATGTTTGGAAAGTTCAAGGGAGATGAGCTTAAATCCAATTGAACAATTCTAGTATTTATAATGGACTGGCTGCGCCTTAATGAAAGTATTTGGTTATGTATGGAGGGGTTGTCTCACAAGTCACCGTAAGAGCTTATGAGACAATCCCTTTTTCTTCGTTTGAGCACCTTCTATTTTTAACTCTTTTAGGAGGTTTTATATGTTGAAAATCATACGTCATTCATAAACCATTTATTAATGGAAGCTTCATCTTGTGTAGTATTTGAGTACATGAGCAATGCAGTTTGCTGATGTAAAGTTCTATGATTTCTATTTTTTTCAGTGAATTCGAAACAAGGTCTTTATAACAAGGTGTACTCTAAAGAATTGCTTTAATGTATAATAATGGTACATGATGACTACTAAGGTGAGGTGCTCAATGAATTCAAAGACAGTAAAGTTAACTCAAATGATGCAGATAGCAAACCATGGACATATCTTATATATCTACGATGCAATTGATAGTTACATTGAAAATGCTGTTTCCTATATTATGACGGGTATCGAACATGGACATCATCTTTTGATTATTGAAAATAAGGAAAGATACGAACAGATTTATCTTAAGCTGCAAGAAGCGTTATCTCATGATCAATTAGACTATATTCATTACATTGATAATTATGAATTTTACCGTTTGTACGGAGATTGTCATTGTGAAAGTATTGTTAACCACTTTACACAAATAATAAAACCATTTCTAAGTCAACAGATTTCATTCAGAACATGGGCTCATGTTGAATGGAAAGAGCAAGACCATATCACTTCAAAACTCGAACACTTTGAAAACATAGCTGATCAAAGTGTAAGTTCCTCAGGGTTAGTTTCCATTTGCGCCTATGATGGTAACAAAATCTCAGCTTTACTTCAAAATACGATGCTTAAAAGTCATGAATACTTGATGACCGATAATGAGCTAGTCAAGTCCAATCTCTATCAAAAAAGAACGGTTGTTTTTCCTTCTTTGTCGGTACAAAGCGACCATAAAAAAGTGGAGAAGCAGTTAAAGGCAATCAAACACCAGCTGGAATCATTTATTATGCAAAACTCAGATCCCATCTTAATATTGGATAAGGATGATAAGCTAATTACGATAAATCGCGCCTTTGAGAGAACGTTTGGCTGGTCTGCAGATGAAGTAGTAGGGCTGAATGCTACTGACCTGCCAATTATTCCAGATGACAAGAGATTTGAAGTCAATAGAAATCGAAGCTTTGCGATATTAGGTGAAAATATTGAAGGGTGTGAATCTGTAAGGAAAACTAGAGACGGTACAATTCTTAATATGATGCTGTCATGTTTCCCTTTGCGAGATGAAGAAGACAAAGTGAGTGGACGGGCAGTTATTATTAGAGATATTAGTGAAAGAAAGAAAGCGCAGGAGTTGCTAATTAGAACTGAAAAGTTATCTGTCGCTGGTGAATTAGCTGCAGGTATTGCTCATGAGATACGCAACCCTATTACTGCAATAAAAGGATTTCTTCAGCTTTTGCAGTCTGGCAGTATTGAAAAAAAAGCTTATTATGGTATTATCGCAGCTGAAATAGATCGCATCGAGCAAATTCTTAGCGAACTTCTGATGCTTGCCAAACCTCAAGCCATCAATGTTGAGTCAAAAAATATTTTGTCATTAATTAAGGATGTTGTTACTTTATTGGATGCTCAAGCTAATATGAATAATGTTCAAATCATCATTAAGTTTGACCATAGTGAAACATGTGTAAGGTGTGAGGAAAACCAAATAAAGCAGGTGTGCATTAATTTTATTAAAAATGCGATGGAAGCTATGCCAAAAGGAGGGAAATTGGTCATTCAAATTAAGAATGTCAATGAAGAGAAGCTATTAATTCGTTTTATCGATCAAGGCTGTGGAATACCGAAACATCTGCTTTCAAAGCTGGGCCAGCCTTTCTATACTACGAAGAAAAAGGGAACAGGTCTAGGTTTTATGGTAAGCAAACAGATTATTGAAAACCATAACGGAACTGTTGTCATATCGAGTAAAGAAAATAAGGGTACTACGATTGAAGTAAGCCTTCCATTATAAAAGATTTATTCTACGATCAGTACGTATCCTTGCTGATCAATGTTTAACTTTATTTTTTACAGTATCAGGAGGTGTTAGTCCTTGATCTCACTTGCAAAGGTTTTAAGTGTTTTTAAGAGAACCAAAAGAGATGCTTCTCAAATAAAAGCATCTCTTATCTGTCTACAATATATTTAGTATTCTAACACGATAACTTAAATGAAAAGTAGGAAAACATAGAATTAGAGTTGCTGCAGCGTAGATCACTGCATAAATTCGCGAAAACCGGCTAAATCACCAGTACCGATTAGATCGACTCCAGCCTTCAAAAGTTCGTTCCAAACAGCTTCTCGCTCAGGAGAAGGGTCGTCCGGGTTAGCCCAAAAGCGAACTTTCTGGCCGTTAGCATGAGCAGTTGCAACGATTTTATTTAGTTTTTCACGCTCCTCTTTTGGCATCTCTCCCTCACCCATCCATGTGAAGTTTTCTTGCCAATCATCGCTAATGACGGGCATGAATTTATTTGAAACGTCTGAGCCAAGGTCGCTTAGTCGTCCGTCATAGGCTGCATAACGAATGCGCTGGTTCTCCATTAAAGTACGTGGGCGGTCTCCTGAAATAATCACAGTTACGGCACCTTGTTTTACTTTTTTCGGTGTGGATTTTGTAAGCATTTTTTGATACTGGCGAAGCTGCTCATTTAAAACGCGATATGCGTTCTCGCCGTCCGTTTTAATATCAATCCAAAGGAGAAATTCTTGCTTATAACATGGATAAACAGCTCCATGATTGCTGTTGACTCTCTCCATTAAAGGATCAAGATAAAGGGATTTTAATGTACGTTCTGGACTTAGTTCTTCCCTGTCGTGGCCGACAAGCAATTCTCCATCAACAAGAAAGATATCCGCTTCGACACTCGTAAATCCTTGGTCTAAAGCATCAAATAATGGGCGGTTATGCCAATAGTCATTATGAGCATGCGCGCTGCTAAGAGGTGAAACCGCTTGTTGGTTACATTTCTTAGACTTTGTTTGCTGGTCATAATTTTGAGCAGCTGAAGCATTCGTAAAAGGTGCCGCAAATGCAGCGATAATAAAGGTAAAAAGCAACAACCATTTTTTCATAGATTCTCTACCTCCGACTAGGATATATTTCACCTATCATATTATAGAGAAACAGCAAAAATTCAACGCCGAATCAGAATTATTTACAAAGTTTATCAATGTTTTACAAACAATTATTGGGAAATGTGACTTTAGAATTAGGGATACAAGAAAAAAATAATTTTTATTTGAATAGTCAAGTTATTTTTGACGGAAAATTTCAAAGGATTTCTGAATGAATGATCACTTTGTTAAGATTTGTTGGATTTTGTTCCTATTCTATAGACAACTGTTCTATTCTGGTTCAAAATTATTGTTTTAGGCAACATAATCAATTGGAATGGAAAATCTGAAAAGAACATTTTATTAGCTACTTGTATCAGTTTGGAAGTTTGAAGAACGTGTGGATACAATAATTAATGTACCTTGTTTTGCAACAAAACTAGTGGGGACTTCCGCTTGAAGCGGATTTCCTAACATGTATTTCTTATTATAGTCAATTCTTTAATCAAAACAAAAGCTCTCTACAATAGAGAACTTTTGTTTCAATTCCTTATTCAAGCATTTCTCCTGTTTTATAATCATTCATAAAAGCATCTACGATATCTTCAGCGGTACCGTCTGCATCTGCTACTTGCACGATGACCTCATTGCGTTCTGCTATTGGAAAAACGTTGACAGTGTGCAAACGATTAACCTCAAGTTGGATTTTTAAATCTTTTGCAATGTCTTCAGCTTTTAGGGAATCTTTCAGTAAGTATCTATGATTTTTCATTAGAATTAGCCCTCCATTGTACTATAGATGGATGTAGTATTCCCCAAAAGCTGATCTAAAGTCATTAAATGATTATGTTTTTTTATTCATGGAAGGCTTTTATATGATAGAGAAGGAGTATTGCTTTCTTATAAAGAGCTTGAATTGTTTATTTGTCTCGATTCAAAGAGCAGTAAGATCATCAAATTCAAAGTTGCAAAATGAAGGGCTGTCCGCAAAGTCCTGAATATCGGATTACCTCAATGAACAATCAGCGGGAGATGAAGAAAACACCCGCTGATTGAAGCTTTACTTTGTTTTCATCGTCACTGATTAACACGAATATAATCAAGGTTGATTGCTTCTGTGTCATTTGCTTCTTTTCCAACAGTTAAGGTATTTATTCCTTCTTTTAGTAAAACGGTTGTATGAGCATCTGACCATTTGTCCCAATCACTAAGAGAAGGGAAGGTTATTTTTTTCTTCTCTCTGTTTACCGTTAATGTCTGAATACTGTCTGTAGCTCTTCCGTTTCCGTAACGCAGTTGTATTTTGTATTCTCCAGCTTGCGGAACACTGACGTCAAAACGTACTTTGGCACCTTCGCTATGGATATTTTCAATAAAGCCAAAGCCGGAATATCCATTGTGATTATTATTGAATTTTGCTTCACCAAACAATGTAGTAGTTTCTGCTTGATATTTTTTTAGGGAAGAAGGTTGCGTTAGCTTTAACACAACAGAATCATGAGGCTGCAGCATTTTCTCAAAATTTTGCTGATAGCCTAAATTTTGATGTTCCCATAAATCACGTACTGTCACGAGACTTGTGATTCCTAAATCCTTTTCAAAATCAATCCTTACAGTTTTTGCATAGTCAGAGCGATTGAATAAAGCAACAATCCAGTCGCCGTTCGGAAGTTGTCCAACCCAACGCTCACTGTCACGCCCGTTGAATTTATAATGCTCACCGTTTTTGAAAATCGGTTTTCCGATAAATCCGGCTTTATTTAGCGCAATTAGTTCTGAATTTTGATAGTACTTTGCATTGTCGCCAATCGTATCATACTGATCCGCAATAGCAATAGGGGAGCCAGCCATTGTAAACAGTGAGATTGCTGTTTTTCGCTCATGATCAGCCCATTCACCTTTAAAAGTATTTAAGCGAAGAAAATCGCCATCTAAAATCATTTTTCCTTTGCCTGAAATATCGGCAAATCCGGTAAAGCCTTGGAATGGATTTGCCCATTGACTCCATGTGTCTGTCCATTCTTGTCTCCGTGCTGATAGATGGTCCCAACCTCCATGAAATGTATCTTCATCAATGCGAATCATATCCCCGTATTTTTGTTCCAGCTCGCCATGATTTTTTAAATGAGGCATAACCAAGCTTAGGTTCATGTCTTTTCCTGCAGCTTCTGACATCCATTTGAGGGCTGTTTCATACTGCTCTCTGCCATGTTCTTTTCCGACTACACCTATTCCTTTATCTGTTCCCGTTTCATACCAAGAAAGGAAATCGACGCGAAGAAAATCGGCTCCTTGCGCTTTGAAGAACTTGACGTATCCTTCAACGTATTCCCTCGCTCCGTCTTTTGTTACGTCTACCCAATACAAGGAAGTTGGCTGTCCGCCGTTAAAGCGGTCATCTTCGTTGACAATATCTTTAATTTTAATATCCGGTCTCCCGATCACCGTTGCGTTAGGGTTGTTAACAGCAGCTGGTGTTACCCAAAGGGGATTGTAATAAATACCAAACTTTAATCCTTTCGCATGTACATAATCAGCCCAATACTTCCAATCATGTTTCCAGGAATCATTATGAGAAACAACGTAACCGTTTTCGTTATGTTTAGTAGAACCCTCAATCCATCCATCTGTGCTGACCAAATCATATCCGTAAGGGAGAAAATCCTTTGCAATCCAATCGACATTTTTTTGCCATCTGTCTTCTGGCATGAACGTATTATTTTCGAACTGATGTTCATAGGTGATCCAATACATCGGACCTGACCCTTTGTTCGTTGCATTACTTTCACGAGCAGATATCGGGCTGGGTGCGAGAAAATTTAATAAAACGAAGCAGATAAATAAATAGAACCATCTTTTTTTCATAAAATTCCTCCTTGTACCAAATTCAGAAAACGCTTACATATTTTATGATAATGCATAATTTACCATATATTAATAGGTTAATAGTATCAATTCAATCAGCGAAGAAAAGAAAGATAATAACGATAACATACGCTTATGAAGATTATTTTAACTATTTACTCTGACAAAATTCCATTTCTATTGCAAGAAATTTATTAAAAGTAAACGGTAAGCATGTTATAGGGATATGACCGTCCGAATGTTATTTATTGGAGTTTTCTTTGTAAATCATCACTTTGTTGACTAAGCAAAAAATGAAACTGAGACGTAGCTTTTTATACAAAGATGTTGCATTATATCACCTAATTATTTCCTCTAAAAACACTTTCCTTAATTTGTGAATTAATAGGTAGGATATCCCTTTTTTATTTTAAAAAAAGTCAGACTTTATTAAAATGATATTCGTTTTCATTGCTTCTAAATTAAGGGAGTAAGGCCTTAATACCTACCGTTATAGCATTTTGAAGGCTTATTGACAGAACGTTTTGCAATTAATTATAGTGTTTTCGTAATCAAAAATTTTTCATACAGAGGTGCAACATGAACGTATCTAAGAAGTCCTTACGTGTTTTAGCAAGCCTTTCACTTGCGGCTACTGTTGGTTTCACAGCAGCAGCTCCAAACGTTTTAGCAGTTACCCAACCAGAGCCGGACACTCCTTTAGCAAAGGAAAACCTTCAGAAGCTTTCGGTGAAAAATATTCAGAAGCTGCCAAATGGTGTCAAATTAGATTTAGGCACAAACGATGCTTATATTCGTCTATTTGACAAAGATTTAGTAAAAGTTTCGGTATTAAAAAAAGGTGAGAAAGAACCTGAGTCAAGAGGAATCGCCAAAAAAGCGTCTGAGTGGAAAACTCCGCACTTCCGTGCAAACGTTAGCGCAGATAAATATACGCTAAAAACAAACGAAATTACAGTCGAAATTAAGTTGAGTGAATTTGGTGTACGATTTCTTGACAAGCGAGGAAATGTGATAAATGAGGACTATGTAAATCAAGGAAAGACATCAGGCTATGAAAATGGAAAACCTTACGTATTTAAGAAAACGGATAAAAACGAAGATTTCTATGGATTTGGTGAACAAGCAGGATTAGAGTTCAACAAACGTGGTGATAGCATCGGTTTATGGAATACAGATGCTTATGCTTACACAAAAGATACAAAGTATTTGTATACATCAATTCCATTCTTTATTGGATTAAAAGACAAAAAAGCATATGGAATTTTCTTTGACAATACACATCGTTCATACTATGAAATGGCTAGCGAATCGGACGATTACTATTATTTCTATGCAAATGGCGGTAAGTTATCTTACTACTTTGCTTACGGTCCAGAAATTAGTGATGTAATCGACCGTTATACGGATTTAACAGGTAAGATGGATGTTCCGGCACAATGGTCATTAGGTTTACATCAAAGTAAATGGGGCTACACAGCAGACGAAATTGTAAATGTTGCAAAAACATACCGTGAAAAGAATATTCCACTAGACACGATGCACTTTGATATTGACTACATGGATGGCTATCGCGTGTTTACATGGAATGATCAATACAAGCAAGCATTAAAAGAATTAGAATCAATGCCTGGATTCCATTCAATTGCAATTAACGATCCAGCGGTTAAACAAGACGAGAACTATCGTATGTATCAAGAAGGAACTAAAAATGATTACTGGGCGAAAAATGCAGACGGTACTCCTTATATTGGTCCGGTATGGCCTGGAGACTCTGCTTTCCCTGACTTCTCTAAACAAGAAGTTCGCGATTGGTGGGCGAAAAACCACAACACATTGCTTGATGAAGGAATTGACGGTATCTGGAATGATATGAACGAACCAGCCGTTTTCCGTGATGACGATCGTCATGCACATACAATGCCTCTTGATACGTACTTCGGTACAGAAGATAACAAGATTTGGCATACAGAATACCATAACTTATACGGCCATGATGAAGCAGAGGCAACATATCAGGCATTTAAAGAGCACAAACCTGGCACTCGCCCATTTGTGTTAACACGTGATATGTATGCTGGTACACAACGCTATGCGGCACTATGGACTGGTGATAACGAAAGTAACTGGGAACATTTACAAATGTCACTTCCAATGAACATGAATGTAGGTATGTCAGGAGTAGCATTTGTAGGAAATGACATCGGCGGCTTCGCATCGCGTCCAGATGCAGAATTATATGCTCGCTGGATTGAAGTTG
This sequence comes from Priestia megaterium, assembly GCA_008180335.1. GTDB lineage: Bacteria > Bacillota > Bacilli > Bacillales > Bacillaceae_H > Priestia > Priestia megaterium_B. The sequence continues at coordinate 17,295 of VTEF01000005.1, read as the reverse complement.
GAGCTTTCTTACCATTCTCTCGTATCCATTTTGATAGTGATGCAAAAGCTGAAGTAAAACAAGGGCAAGAGCCATGGGCATTTGGTCCAGAAGTAGAAAAAATTAGTAAAAAGTATATTGAAATGCGCTACCAATTACTTCCTTATCTGTACAACGAATTTAAAGAAGCAGCGGATAGCGGTAAACCGGTTCAACAACCGCTTGTATATCAATTCCAACATGATGAAAATACGTACGACATCAGTGATCAATACATGTTTGGTGATTCTATGATGCTTGCGCCAGTTGTTAAAAAAGGCCAAACATCTCGTGAAGTTTACTTGCCAAGAGATACAAATTGGACAGACTACTGGACTGGTAAAGAATATCATGGTGGACAAACGATTACGGTTGATGCGCAACTTGATCATTTACCGATTTTTGTGAAGAAAGAATCGATTATTCCAACTCGTGAAGTACAACAATATACAGATGAAAAACCATTAACAAATCTTGTGCTTGATACGTATGTAGATAAACATGTTTCATATGCATTCTATGAAGATGACGGCGCAACAGAAGATTACAAAAAAGGCGAATACAACTTAACAAATTTTGATGTAACACGTAAACGAAATAAGATTACATTCCAGCAAAGACAAGAAGTTAAGAGATACACAGAATCTAAAGTGCAACAATATACATTAAAACTCAATAATGTAGAAAAACCATCTAAAATTAAAGCAGGCAGAAATAAGTACGAAGAAGTTGGTTCACTAACTGAAACACAAGGGAAAGTAAACACGTTCTTCTATGACAAGAATACAAAAACACTTTATGTAAGTATTCCAAGCAATGAGAAGAAAAAGGTGCACATTCATTAATTTGAACATGGAAAAGCATGAGGAAGGAACTAACTTGAATGTTAGTTCCTTCTATAATAATTGACTATGAATGATAAGAATTTTTCTTATCCTATATTGATATGTGATTTTTTGAAACCATCGAAATGAGGAAGCACTTTGAAAAAGATAAACAAAATTTCTGCAGGCATTATAACGGCATCACTGCTGGCGATTCAATTTGTATATCCTGCACATAGTATATTAGCTGACACAGTAAAACAGGAGCAAATGAAAAAGGCCCACCATCAAAAAGATAAAAATCAAGCAGTAAAACAAGATAAAGCAGTATGGGATAAAAGCTCCCTATCATTTATCAGTAAATGCATGGATTCCGATAGCGTTTCGGCTGTCATAAAAAATGGTGAAGATTCAAGGGCGATGCAAGGCGAAGTAACGTATGAGGTGTTCTGGTCAGAAGCAGGTAATCCTAAAAATGGAAAAGTTGTCGCCACTGGAGTTGTTAAACCATTAACATCTGGCGAGACGCAGACACTAACGTATCCATTAGATCCGCTTATGGCTGGAAATTATATGTTTAAAGCTTATCAGCGTCCTAATCACCCAGGGGCGGGAGAGTTGTGGAGCGAATCTTTAACTGTTAAAGAAAACACGGACTCAAACGAACAGATTCAGGCTCAGCGTCCACTCGATCAGTTTTTTAATTCGAGCGTGAACAACGGAACCGCAACATTTACAGTTCCTGAAGCCATGGGGTCTGTACAGATTAGTTTTTCAAGCTATGTTTATCCTGACGGAATCGTACCTGGAGAAGACGGAAAACCGTATGAGGGTCAAACTATTTACGATAGCATCACAAACAACTATGGTCCAGGGACACATACGATTCACGTTGATTTGCCGGAGAACGGTTATTGGCAGACAGATCTTTATTTAGGCTGTAGTATTGAAACATTAACAGAAAATGGACATCCAGTCGATAAGATTATTGATGCAGATTATCGTTCAGAAAATGAATGAATCGTAAATTTCATCCTGTGTATCTCTCATCCAATTACGACTATTAAGCAATAGAAAAGTAGATTACTCGATTCATTTAAAAACGTTAATTAAGCAATGAGTTCGAGTGTTTTCCATAGCTAGAGGAAGAGGGACGTTGGGGTTTGTTAATTTAGATATACAAAAGTTAAAAGAAAGGGCTGCCTTAGACTAGTCCTTTCTTTTTATATCAAGCAAGTTGTTTCTTAAATGAGGAGTTAGAAGATATGCATTTTAAAAAACCTAAAGTAACCATCTTGGTATCTATTTTATTGCTATTAATCGTTATAGCAGTTGCTGCTAAGTTTCTCTTTGGCCCTAAACAACCATTACAAAAAGAAGAAAACCAAACTATTCAAAAAGAAGAAAGTCAAGTGATTGAAGAGATAACAACCGATAAATCGTCTTATGGACCAAATGAACCGATACATTTTACTACTACACTATCGGATAAGCACGTACAAGGAATTTTAAAAATTACATATTATCATCTAAATAATGTTGTTGCCCAACGAGAATTAAACATGACAAAAAATAAGGTACAGTGGACATGGCAAGCACCAGGAAAAGACTTCAAAGGGTATTTAGTGAGAGTACAGTTTGAATCGAAAACTAAAAAGGATGAACAAACGATTGCAGTCGATGTTTCAAGCGATTGGTCGAAATTTCCCCGATATGGATTTTTGTCAAAATTTCACGAGATGTCCAATGAAGATATGGCATCAACTATCTCACAATTAAATCGTTATCACATTAATGGATTACAATTTTATGATTGGCATTACAAACATGAGCAACCTATGAAACTAGAAAACGATCGCCCGGCAATGGCTTGGGAAGACATTGCAAATCGTCCTACTTCATATCAAACTATTAAAACTTATATCGACTTAGCTCACCAACGAAACATGAAGACGATGGCCTATAATTTATTATACGGTGCTTTTGAAGAAGCTGAAAAAGATGGTGTGAAGAAAGAGTGGCGCTTATTTAAGGATCAACAAAAAAATGATTATGATTACCATCCCTTACCTGATGAATGGAAAAGCGACGTATTTTTATTGAATTCAGCGCATCCTGAATGGCAGACCTATTTAATTAACCAGCAAAAACATGTATATAATGCACTTCCTTTTGATGGCTGGCATGTTGATCAGCTTGGTCCGCGAGGAAATGTATATGACTACGATGGGAATCTATTAGCGTTAGATGAATCCTTTCAGCCTTTTATGGAACATGTTAAAAAAGAGATACCGGATAAACGTTTAGTAATGAACGCAGTAAACCAATATGGGCAAAAACAGCTTGGGAAATCGCCAGTTGATTTCTTATATACAGAAGTGTGGGAGCAATATAAGTATTACCATGATTTAAAACGAATCATTGATGAAAATAACGCTTATTCACAGGGGAAATATAATACGGTTTTAGCAGCGTACATGAACTATGAATTTTCTAATAACCCTGGAGAATTTAACACACCTGGTATTTTATTGGCAAACAGCGTAATTTTCGCATCCGGAGGGTCTCATTTAGAACTAGGCGAACACATGCTGTCAAAGGAATATTTCCCGCATGAAAATTTAAAAATGAATTCAGATTTGCAAAACAAACTCTTGCATTATTATGATTTTCTGGTGGCTTATGAAAACTTGCTTCGTGATAACCTGCAAGAGGTTCCTGTTACCATCCATTCTCCTGACTGGTTTCATTTCTCTTCTCAGCCAGAACAGGGAAAAATATGGAGTTTTGCGAAGCAAAGAGAGAATAAAAAAATCATTCACTTTATCAACTTCTTTGATGCTACAACATTAGAATGGCGCGATACAAATGCAACTCAAGCAGAACCTCAACAACGTGAAAAATTGACGGTTCAACTTGAAGATAATCAAATGATAAAGAAAATTTGGACGGCTTCACCGGACAAACAAAGCGGTATGCCGATCTCTCTTGATTTTAAACAAGAGAATAACAAGGTGACATTTACACTTCCAAGTCTTAAATATTGGGATATGGTTGTGATCGAGTATGACCAATAATATTAAGAAACTTTATGCCATAATCTTATACAGTCTAAGGGGACGAGATGCAGGCAACTTTTTTGAAGCTAACATTATAGTAACAGACATTGTTAAAAAATAAACATATAGCAGGAGTGTTTTCGATGAAAAAATGGTTCTTTTCTCTTGGGATGGCAGCGGGAGTTCTTTCTCTTTCTGCTTGTCATGCTGCCTCAGGTGCTACGTCTGATGCAGTTGTGCAATCTAAAGCGGGTGACATTACGAAAGAAGAGTTTTATAACGAATTAAAAACTCAAGCTGGTGAACAAGTTTTAAAACAAATGGTTGATACCATGCTTCTTGAAAAGGAATATAAAGTAACTGATAAAGAGATTGAAGCCAAGATCAAAGATTATGAGAAGCAGTTTGGTGGTAAGGAAATTTTAAATCAGGCGATTAAACAAAAGGGAATTAAGGATGAAAAAGCCTTTAAAAAGCTTGTTAAACAAGAGATATTGGCTGAAAAAGCGGCAGTAGACGGAGTTGAAGTTTCTGAAGCAGATGTGAAAAAAGAATTTGAAGACAACTATAAAGTAGAAATTAACGCGAGCCATATTCTTGTAAATGACGAAAAAACAGCAAAAGAAGTGAAGGCTAAGCTGGATAACGGCGAAAACTTTGCAAAATTAGCTAAAGAATATTCAAAAGATCCTGGTTCTAAAGACAAAGGCGGCGAGCTTGGCTACTTTACAAAAGGGAAAATGGTTCCTGAATTTGATAAAGCTGTGTTTTCAATGGAAGCAGGAAAAATCAGTGATCCTGTAAAATCACAATTCGGTTATCATATCATTAAAGTAGAGGATAAGAAAACAAACAAGTTTGAAGACAAAAAAGAGCAGATTGAAAAAGAATTAAAATTAAAAAAAGCCAAGTCAATTAACGAAGTGATTGCTAAACTTCAAAAAGAAGCTGACATAAAAATCGAAGATAAAGACCTAGAAGAAATATTCAACGATTTACAAAGCAGTGAAACAAAGTAAAAAATTTACTCTTGAGGCAAATTAGACTTTGAATACTCTTAAGTAACTGATATGGAAAACTGACTAAGCAAATAATGAATGAGATTCCATTGTATTAAAAGAACATCTCCTTACTTGGAAGATGTTCTTTTTTCTATTTTCCAAGTATCTTATAAGAAGAGGAACTGCATGTGAGTATCTTTTACTTTCAAGGTTTAAATATTTATTCCACTTTTGTTATAACTAGAGCCGGATTTCCATAGTCAAGAGACTCTGATGTAACAATGCTATGTACAGTGATCGATATTTTTGTGTGAGAGCTTTGGATTTAATTAATAATTTATTATCTCTTTGATGTTGTAGAATAGATGGACATCAGCGTTGCAATTAAATCTGTAAATTTGTTTTTTTATATTATAACGAGATGGAGTTGAGGGAAGGAATGAAATGCTTTTGTGAAAATGGCAAGACGGCTACTTTAAAGGTTGAAGGCGATGTGGGAGCGGACCCGATTTGGTGCAGCGAGTGCGGCTGTAATTATGAAGTAGAGAATTTCTGTTTATCCACAGAGCTGCAGGAACAATTAACTGAATGGGCTGGTGATTACGGTGCATGGTTTGATTGGGAGACGGATACGCTTATTGAAAATGGTATTGAAATGGAGCAGCTGCATAATAAAAGAGGAAAAGCATTAACAGAGCAGTTAGAAAAAGAACTGGGCATTACATATCGTGTGCGTTTTTCACCAGCATCTACGGCGAGGGCGTATAATTAAAGAGAAAAAGCATGACCGGAGAATAGCTGAGAAACTTTGGTTTACTTATACTTCTGTCAGAAAATGTAAGAGGGAAGTTTTGGTTTATTATGTAAACGGGTACAATAACGAAAAGGAGGGCTTGGCCTATGATTGAAAAACAAGCGGTAGGTGAAAAAGCAGCAGAGTTTATACAAGATGATATGATTGTTGGTCTTGGTACAGGTTCGACTGTTTATTATACAATGTTAAAGCTTGGAGAACGAGTTAAAAACGGCTTGTGTATAAAAGGCATTCCGACTTCTAAGCAAACAGAAGAATTAGCACGGCAGCTGAATATTCCTCTTGTCACATTAGCAGATGTTGAGTATATCGATGTAGCCATTGATGGCGCAGATGAAGTAGATGAACACTTCTCCTTAATTAAAGGCGGAGGAGGGGCTCTGCTACGCGAAAAAATCATTGCCCGTGCAGCAAAACGTTTTATTGTAGTAGCGGATTCTAAAAAAATGGTACCTGTGCTTGGCGCTTTCCCGCTGCCAGTTGAAGTTGTCCGATTCGGCTGGGAAATGACGGCAAAGCATATTCGAGAGTTCGGGTGTGTGCCACAACTTCGCTTACTTGAAGACCACACACCTTTTATTACGGATAACGGAAACTATATTTTAGATTGTCACTTCCAGCAGCTTAAAGATCCAAACACTTTGGAACAACAGTTAAATATGATCCCGGGTGTAGTTGAAAATGGATTGTTTGTAAATATGACAAATGAAGTGATTACTGTCCGCAGGAAAGAGGTACAAGTCATAAAAAATAGAAGCTAATGGCGATCAGCCAAGCTTCTATTTTTTAACTCGATAAAACATGCCAATTGGGTTCTAATTGATATATGTATTGTGATGCTTGTAAAACATTCGGATGTACAAATGTATCCACCGTTTTTGTCGGACATGCAGATCCGTATAGGGTAAAAATAGTCATTTTATTATGACTAAGCGGTGCCACGACATGTGATAAACAGCGATAGGACGGATTAACCAAGCTCTGTACCATAATATCAAGATCAGCTTGGTCATAAAAGTCAACTTCAATCTCTGTTTTAACCAAATAACGACTTTCAATTGCACTGCTGCGGTAGTAATTATAGCGCCCGCCTATAAATCGAGAAGGGTTTGAGATTGAAACATCCAGTGTCGTATAGGTTTGATCTTGTTTGCTGCTATAAAAAATCGAATCGTGAGTTTGCTTCATAAACTCTTGATACGAGTCCTCACTATCCCAAAGTCCGATGATGCATGCATCGGTTTCATCCTCAACATTCCATCCTCCTAATTGACCAATAAAACCGTCTACATGTGCAAGCGCAGCCCAATGCTGCTGCGTATAAGAAAACGAACTCTTTTTATTTGCTGGTATGCTGCCTTTAATAATCTTTGTCAACATCTCCATCACCTCTTTAAAAGAATTTCGCTATTTGTAAGAAAAGTCCTTCTCTAAATTATAAAAATCATAGACATACAGTCCTACTTTTCACCATACATTTCAAATATGATTATGTTATGGAAAGAAGGAGAAAAGGATGAAGATTTTCAGAGCGAAAGCATGTCGATCCATGGCGAGAGACGGTTGGTGCATTTTGTTTCAACATCCGTTTAAAACAGATGAAAGAGGCCGTTCTTATCCATTTGTAAAGAGGTATATGCACACGGAAAATGAACAAGAAATCGCACGTCTTGTTGATGAGATGAATGACTTGTTGCGCATGGAAGAATACTGGACAAGTGCTGTAAAAGGCCGGGCAAAAGCACGATATGATGAACGAGTCGTTAATGCTTTTTATGATGATGATGTCATTGAACAGCCGTTATTTGACCTTCCTAAAAAAGAAGAAGGCTATCATTATCTAAATGTCATCGGTGAAAAAGGAAGCGGAAAAACATCGTTTATCCGCCAACTTCTGTACATTCATTCAGAACGAGAAAAGTTTCCGCTTACCGCTAGGAATGGAAAGTATTCGGTGACATATATGACAACGAATCACCTGCTTTATGAAGCGATTATTCAATTCATTCCTCGCCATATCGCCAAGAGACAACTAGAGGAAATAATCCTAAAAAGTGCAGAGGCGTATCTAAGTGACGGTGGAACTGATTATGACTTGGTGTTTGAACTTTTACACACAGCACACCCACTTTGTATACGATCTTTGCTTGGAGATCTTCCATATAAACCCCGTTACTTCAGCGACGAAAGTATTCCATGGAATCATGATGGCGAACAGAGCTTCAAACAATATATAGAAATTATTAAAAAAGAAGCAGAAGAAGCAGCCGAGCTAGCAAAGGTGGAACAAAAAGACTTTGAAACGGTGTTTTTAGAAAAAGAAGCGTGTCAAAGTCTCATTGAACAGATGATGACTCAAATTGAATCTGCCTTTAAAGGAGATTACGATGGTGAGTGGGGATACGGAGAAAACGATTGGCCGATGCATTATCGTATTAAAACAGAAAGTCGTGCTCATTATTTTGCGTCACTTTATAAAATGACAACTGAAAAAGAAGGTGAAAAGAGCCAGCTTTGTTATTCTCTGATTGATCATATTCAAGTCCGTATTCCTTTACAAGAAGCAAATGTTGTGATTCGGGAATATGATCAATACGAAATGACAAAAGAAATATGCGAGTCATTTTCAAAAGCAGATACCATTCTATTTGTTCAGCATGCGCTGCGTGACGTGAATGTTGGATGGATGAATAACTTACTGACATACGGTCAAGCCGAAAAAATGCACGTAATGTTTACACATGGTGATTTATTAAAAGCAGAAGCATGTATGACGGACTATGCAAAGAAACATCATCTCGTTAGCAAAATTGAACAGGCGTTAAAACCGCTGGCACCGCATGTGAAAAAACAGCTTCAATATTATTTAACGGCTGGTACAGTAAGGTTACTGAGCAATATCAACTGCACAACAGAAGACAATCAACCGCTTAATGAAGCAAGGCAATATTTTTTAGAACTTCCGAAACAAACAGAAGAACAAGTATCGCTTCATCCTATTTACTTAAATATTACCATTCCGCAAGCTATTCATGAAGCAGTGAAAAAAATAACAGTTCCATATATTAGGAAGTGGCAGTGCTTAGACTTTGCTAATGGAAATGGGGAAGTGCTTGTGTCTGTCTTAACAAGCACGATTGCACAATCATTTTATGATCGATTTTTCAGTAATTCATCGGGCTGGTCGAGCTCCTATCATTCTGTAACAGACAGGCAGCGCGTTATTCAGTCGATGACAGCTCAATTTACAACATTGCTTCATCATTACTTAACGACAGAACTCATTACGAATTGTGAAAAAGAATGGCGAGCTCTTTACCATGAATCTGAGGCTCATCGATCTTATAAAATAAGCCAGCTCATTCATAAAACGATTCCAACACAAGAGCAAATCTATGAAGAAAAAACATTTTTAAATATGATTTATCATTTAACTAAACACATAGTCGAAGAAGCAGGCGGTGTGTTTATTCATTAAAAGCAGCCGGAAACGGCTGCTTTTTTATGATAACCAATCGATTCAATAAATAACTTACCGAATGAACGTGTATATTACTAGAGACAAAATGAACAGAATGAGGTGAACGAGTTGGAAGCTATGTACGAGTGTATTATTGTAGGGGGCGGCATTGCTGGACTTCAAGCTGCAATTCAGTTGGGAAGATACAAGCGGCATGTATTGGTTATCGATTCTAATCACGGTCGGTCAAATCTATGTAAAAGCTATCATAATATCTTAGGGTGGCCTGAAGGTGTAAGCGGTGAAACGCTTCGCGCATTAGGAAAAGCACATGCTGAACAATATGGTATTCAATTTCAGGAAGACGTTGTTATTTCATGTGTAAAAGAGGGAGAACAAGTAATCGTTACAACAGAAAGCGGGCAGACTTTTTCTGGTAAAACGCTTCTCTTAGCGACAGGAGTGATGGATTGCTTGCCTAATTTAGCAAACTTAAAACCTTGTCTTGGAGTCAGTATATATGTATGCCCAGATTGTGATGGGTATGAAGTGATGGAACGCAGTGTGATTGTTTTAGGGAGGGGAGAAGTAGGAGCAAATCTTTCGTTAACGTTAACATACTGGACGAATAGGATCACATACATTGATGAAGCGGCAAAAGAGCTAAAAAATGAAATGAAGCAGAAGCTCATGAAGCAAAATATTCACTATATAAGAGGAGAAGCTGCTCAATTGCTGGTTGAATCTGAAGGAGTCTTTAAAGGTATTCAACTGAACACAGGTGATACATTCTATGCTGAAAGATGCTTTTTAGGTTTAGGGGGAAATAAAGTGCACAGTGAGTTAGCGAAACAACTGGGTATACATACCATGGAAAATCATCATGCCATAAATGATCTAAAAACAAAAGAAAGCAACATTAAACATATATGGGTAGCAGGTGATCTCGTTGCACACTCTGAACAAGTAACTGTTGCGATGGGAGAAGGAGTTCAGGCTGCTATTTGGATACATAAAAGGTTATTAGAGATATAAGGAGCAGAAAAAGCCAAGCAACAGCTTGGCTTTTTTTAACTGCTTGAGTAAAGGTGATAACGAAAAATATTAATGATGGCTAAAATGCTTATAATCGGGCTTATAATAAGCAATGCCCATCCAAGTACAAGCGGTACATATATTTGGGTTAAAATAAGCGGGATGCTAAGTGTAATAATGACCACTATCGTGTTTAAAGGCAAACTTTTCATCGCTTCGTTCATATGCGTCATTCTCCTTTATTATGTATCGAAAAACGGTTAGCTCGCGTTTAGGAATTTTCTTTTGTCCATAAAGGTTGGCTTATTAGGTTTACATCTCTCTGTATTTTGTGAAAGGAGAGGCGAGTTTATACACCTGCAGCTGGTCATGACAAATCAAAACAAAGATAGAGCCTTGTAAAAGGCTCTATCGAAGCACTAACTTATTTAGTTCCCAGCGCTTTATAGGTAGCCGGGCCAACAATTCCATCCACTGTAAGACGGTTATCCTTTTGAAATTTGCGAACGGATGTAGCTGTATTAGAACCGAAAATGCCATCAATGCCTTTCGTATCATAGCCAATGGATGTTAATTTGTGCTGAAGCGCTTGAACGGCACTGCCGCGACTCCCTTGTTTTAGCATTTGACTTGTATTAAGGGAGGAATCTTTCCCTGGTGTTGGTTTTGCAGGAGGTTTTGTATTTCCTCCAAGTGCTTTATAAGTAGCTGGCCCAACAATCCCGTCAACAGCCAAACCATGATCTTTTTGGAATTTGCGAACGGCTATATCTGTATTAGAGCCGAAAATGCCGTCGATCCCCTTTGTATCATAGCCAATGGATGTTAATTTACGCTGAAGGTCTTGAACGGCACTGCTACGGTCTCCTTTCTTTAAAATATTTCCTGTCGCAGGAGTAGAAGGAGAAGTGCTGCCTCCTGAAACTTTAAATCCATTTGCTGCAGCGATGGCATCAAATGATCGAGAAGATGTTGTAATCACAACAGATGTTCCGACAGGCACTTGACCAAATAACCATTCCACATCGTGATCATACATTCGAATACATCCGCTACTTATGTATTTTCCGATGGAACTTGGGTTATTGTTGCCATGGATGGCATATGTGGTGCCGTTTGTACCTCTTGCGTTGATTCCAAGCCAGCGATTGCCAAGTGGATTCCGAGGGTCTCCTCCGGGAATATTTTCTTTGTAATAAGGGCGGTTGACAATCTTATTCACAATTTTAAATTTACCCTCTGGTGTTAAAGAATGTGTTCTACCCGTTGCAACTTTAAATGTTTTAACTAATCGACTACTTTTATAATATGCAAGTTGATTATTGGCTTTGTTAATAACGATTAAATGAGTCGTACTTGTAGCTTCTGTTTTTCCGATTCCGAGAAAAAGAGATCCGAGAATGAGCAGAAATGCGAAGCAGATAATGGCTATGTTTGATAATGTTTTTGTCAACAGACCATCCCCCTTTAATTTATAGGCCATCAAAAAAAGTTGACAGTATAAACATGTGAGTAAAAACGAATACTTATTTTCCGTTTAGCCATTTGCTAGTTCGATTCATACGAGTACCCGTAGTAATGCGATATGTGTTTTGAAAAGGCTGTATGAAGAGATGAACATAGCAACGTTTAAGTGAGAAATCGATAAATAAATACGATAAAATAAGTTTGGCACAATAAACAAATTCAGTGATTTTCATCATCAATAGCTGCATACATTGACACTACAGACCTAGAAGGAGTGAGTGGATAAATTTGAATCGCCACTACCAAATGGTTCATCACTTCCTTTCTTTGTTAATTTGACTTACACTATAATAGTGTTAAATGACTATAATTATTACAAAAATACACAAAATAGGATTAAGTATCTAGGCTGTATCTGGAGAGATAGAATCAGAAAACTCGACACAACTAAAGAAAGATGGATGTGAAATTGTTATCCTATCCTGATAATGAGATAAGAGGAAATTTTTGATTAGACAATGATACAGAAGTATAGTTAAATGGTCTTTAGAGAAAATGAACCGTTACGGGAAAAGAACTAAGATAAAAGGAAACTTTATCAGTGGGGCTTCCACCTATGATAGTTAATGTTTATTAGCGGGATTAAAAATGACATACATAAAACGATGAAAGAGAGGAGGTACTTCATTATGTATCAGCGAGAACTGTTTGATTTTTATTTTGATCAAATGAATGAATTGGTTTTTTTAGTCGAAGTGGCAGGAGAGCATTTAATTTATAAAGATGTAAATAAAACAGTTAAAGAATTATTCGGCCCTGAAATTATTGACCAATCACTGCAATCGGTTTTACCTCCTCATGTGTATGCCTATCTGTATCAATACTACATGGAAGCCATCAGCACAAAAAAACCTTTAACATATACAGATATTAATGTATTTTCAATGAATGAGGCTTCTTTTGAAACGATATTAACGCCTCTTTTAGACGATAAAAAGCATGTCAGTTACGTACTTGCCGTGACAAAAGACATTTCAGAGCGAAAAGAGAAAGAAGAAGATTATCTAGTCATGGAAGCTTTTATGGAAAATGCAGTGGATGCCATTTTAATTGTGGATCAACATGCCCGTATTTTGCGAGTCAGCCAGTCATTTGAGGAAATGTTTGGATGGAAGCAAGGCGAAGTCATCAACAATGATTGGTTTTCAATCTTAATCATTCCACCTCATCTTGAAGAGGAATCAGAGCGGATTATAAGAGAAATGAAAAAGGGTGAAGCAGGAACTATTGTGGATACAACGCGCTTAACAAAAGAAGGAAAAGAAATTCCTGTTTCCATTAGCTACTCTCCGATTATGAACAAACAACAAGAAGCGGTTGCTTATTCGCTCATTTATCGGGATATAACGCATGTAAAGGAACTTGAATTCGCGTTAGAAGAAAGCAAAGAACGGTACAAATCTTTATTTGCAAATCACCAAAGTGCAGTTTTTATGGTTGATTTAAATGGAATCATTCGAAAAGCTAACAAGGCGTGTGAACGTATCTTTAGAGAGTCGTTAGAAGATATTATGAATCAACCTTACATGAACTTATTGCGTAGGGAAAACGGCTGCGGTCAGTTGAATAAGTGCATGCTGCAGGATGAAAAGATCAGTCATGAGCTTTCGTTTACACATAAAAACGGCGAAGTTGTCTATCTCTACGTCACTAATGTGCCGGTAACGATTAAAGGGGAAGTTATTGGAGCCTATTTAATTGTGCAAGATGTTACAAAAGAGAAAAAAGCAGAGCAAAGCTTAAAAAGAACGCTAAAAGATCTTGAAAATATGAAGTACGCTCTTGATGAATCCGCTATTGTTACAGTTACAAATGAAGCCGGTCAAATTACATACATTAACGAAATGTTTTCGGCAGTTTCTCAATATATAAAAGAAGAGCTAATTGGTCAAACTCATGAAATATTAAACCCTCAACATGATGAATCATTGCTTGAAACGATTCAAAGCGGCCGAGTCTGGAAAGGAGAAATTCAAAATCAAGCCAAAGACGGCAGTCTCTATTGGGTGTATACAACGATTGTACCTCTTTCTAATATAAATGGTGAAATTACTGAATATATCGCGATTCACACTGATATTACAGAGAGGAAAATGCTTGAACATCAGCTTTTCTTTGAAGCCTTTCATGACCATCTAACCGGGCTTCCTAACCGGGCTTCCTTAGAGAAAAATTTAAAAGAAGCAATCAGAAAAGCAAAACGCTTAAACAAGTTAGTTGCAGTCATGTTTCTAGATTGCGATCACTTTAAAGAAATTAACGATATGCATGGTCATGATATCGGTGATCAATTTTTAGTCAAATATACGAACGAGATAAAACAACAAATTCGCAATAGCGACAGCGTCTACCGCTTAGGCGGAGACGAGTTTATTATTGTATTAGAAAATGTTCAGCATCAGGAAGAGGTTGAATCAATTTCAAAGCGGATTCACCACAAGCTGCAAGGACACTGGTATGTTGGTGATATTAGGCTATTTACAACAACGACTATCGGGATTGCGGTATATCCTGATCATGGAACAACTCCAGATCAGTTAATAAGAAATGCTGATGCTGCCCTTTATAAAGGAAAGCGAAACGGCAAAAATAGTTATACAATATATGATGTGCAAAAACATACCGATGCTTCAAGCGAATAATCAACAAAAAGAGACGTGCCAAGAGACGTCTCTTTTTGTTCTTCATAATGAAGTCATCGTAACAGTTTAAAAATTAAGTACGTGATGTAAAGAGCCTGCGTTAGAAATAGCAGCCCCCAAATCCGGCTTGAAATAAGAGTGAGCCTCTTTAAACTAGTTGCATCGCCTGCGTCATCTGGCTGCTTAATACTTAACATAAAAATCACAAACGAAGATGACACGGATTCAACAAGTAAAATCGAGCCGATAAACATCATGCTGTAAGAAATGAGCTGAGGATTATCAGCATAATGAATGCCTCCTAAAATGGCAGCAATGGAAAGCAGCCAGAAAACACCGTATCGATTTCGGACTAAAAAGAATAAATTAAAGGTGATAACAGCACCTAGCCCATAAAAGAGCCACTCATATTTTTGGCCGGCAAGGAAATAAAAGAAAACATAGGTCATCAATGAACTAAAAGGATAGCCTGCAAGAGCAATGATGACGCGAGGAAGCCAGCCTCTTGCGCCCGCATATGTTGACGTGACAGCGACACCTTCTGTATTTGTATATAACTCAATTCGCTTCACACCTTTTCCGAAAATCAGCCCCATTAATGCATGACCATCTTCATGAAGCAATGTATTTAAATTTGAGAAATAGCGTCCGATATGCATCAAAATTTGATTGAAGCTACGTGCATAACTCCCGGCAAACGGAATACCTCGAGTCAGCATAAACGCCAGTAAAATAAAAAGAAAAAGCGTGGTATGTTGTTCCATCTGATCGTTTCCTTTGCTAAAAATATAAAAAGCTAGTATTACTTTACACCGAGCTCATTCAAAAGAGCAATTATTAAGAAACGGAGCTGTTACAGAATGTATGCCTTACACTACTTGATTCATCCTCTCATTCATCATCCTTTTCCCGCTTGTACATAGCTAAAGATGTATTCTATTTAGCTGATTCAAAGACTCATTCTATGTTGCAATCGTTCATTCAACTTCTAAAACAAAATCTATTATGCCATCAATCACTTACTGTAGCAAAAAATGGCTTATCGACCTGCATGGAAGCGTTTCGAACGCTTCAAGGTTTGGAAATTTAGAATGCACATGGCAAGTGGATCGACGAGCAGCATAATCCAACATTTGGTCCCGATATTGCAGAGCAATTTCAGTGGGAGAGTACGTTGAACAAAGAAGCTGCTGCGCCGTATATCAAGCAAAGAAAAGAACTGTGTCAATCGCTCGAGCAGCTGCTTGGAGAAGAAGGCTTGCTCTGTTTGCCAACTGCTCCCGGAGTAGCGTCAGTGAAAAATGCTAAAGGAGAAGCGTTACAAACAAGAAGGCTCCAGACGCTGCAAATGACATGTATTGCTGGATTAGCTGGACTTCCGCAGCTAACGATTCCTGCAGGTGAAATAGACGGATTTCTGATTGGGTTATCGTTAATTGCTGGAGTTAATCAAGATGAAAAGCTACTTACATGGGTTAATCAATATATTCCTGCTTTACATTCGTCAAGCAACTAATTCATATTCAGTTCCTCTCTGTTTGCTACACGAACTAACAATATTTACGAAACAGTTATGAAATGTGTAGGAGATGCATACTCTTAATGAACGAGAAGGAGCTGATACAATGATTTTAGTAATTGGGGGAGCTGGCTATATTGGCAGTCATCTTGTCAAAGAATTAGTGACAACAAATGAAGTAGTTGTCCTCGATGATTTATCGACAGGCTACCGCTGGGCGATTGATGAACGCGCGACTTTTATGGAAGGAAACTTGGGGAATGAAGCAGATTTAGACCATATTTTTTCAACGTATAAGATTGAGGCAGTCGTGCATTTTGCTGCTAATAGTTTAATAGGGGAGTCCGTTGCCGATCCGTTGAAATACTATGAAAATAATGTATCTGCGACATTGACTCTTTTAAAAACGATGATGAAACATCATGTAAAGAAAGTTATTTTTTCATCAACAGCGGCTACATACGGCATTCCAACCACTGATATCATTACGGAAGATACATCCACTCACCCAATTACTCCGTATGGTCGTTCCAAATTAGTAATTGAACAGATCTTAGCGGATTTTGCTCATGCTTATGAGCTGGAATATGTCATCCTTCGCTATTTTAACGCAGCAGGTGCATACGAAACAGCTGAAATTGGGGAGCGCCATGATCCTGAAACGCACTTAATTCCGATTATATTGCAGCACTTGCTTGGTGAGCGGGAGCATATTTCAGTGTTCGGATCAGACTATGACACAGAAGATGGGACGTGTATTCGCGATTACATCCACGTAACAGATCTTGCGCATGCCCATCTGTTAGCACTGCAAGTATTACTAGACGGGAAAAAGAAAACAGCCACGTATAACCTTGGAAACGGCCTTGGCTATTCAGTGAAAGAAGTGATTAAAACATGTGAGCGCGTAACGGGGAAAAAAGCAAATGTCATCATGGCTAATCGCCGTGCAGGAGACCCGGCAAGGCTCGTTGCTTCTTCTGATAAAATTTATCAAGAATTGGGCTGGAAAGCACAATTTTCTCTTGAACAAATCATTCAATCTGCTTGGAAGTGGCATCAAAACAGTGTGAAAGTGACAAAATAAAAGTGTAAAACAAACTCATTTAAATGAGTTTGTTTTTTTAGATACAGGTAAACTAAAAAGTATATTTAATGTAGAATACAGCATACAGGCTTTTTTGATTTAGTATTATTTCTTAATGACTTTATCAGTATAATTATGGTAATATCAGAAAACGAATAAAATAACACTTTAATTAACAAAGAGATAAGGTACAGTTGATTGCTAGAGAGTATACTTTTTTTTCATTGGGTATTTATATGTTGAAGATAAGCGCTGAATGATTTTAATTGTTGTAATTATGGTAAAACGGATGGGCACTTGTTATTTAAT
>VTEF01000004.1 GCA_008180335.1 Priestia megaterium | reverse complement strand
ATCATTCCTTATGCAAGGAATGATGTTATCCGGTATTAGCTTCGGTTTCCCGAAGTTATCCCAGTCTTACAGGCAGGTTGCCCACGTGTTACTCACCCGTCCGCCGCTAACGTCATAGAAGCAAGCTTCTAATCAGTTCGCTCGACTTGCATGTATTAGGCACGCCGCCAGCGTTCATCCTGAGCCAGGATCAAACTCTCCGTAGAAATGTTTGATTGCTCATTTAAAATAAAAAATTAACGTTGACGTTTGTTGTTTCGTTCAGTTTTCAAAGAACTCTTTGTCTTAAAGCGACTTCTATATAATAACACCTTATGTCAGATTTCGTCAACAACTTTTAAAAACTTTTTTCTTATTGTCTTTAACAGTTTGTTTTTCTGACTTTTTCTATTCTATCAAAAACTTAATACATATACAAGATTTTTTAAAAAGACCTTTACAAAATTGTAAAGGTCTTTTTTTCTTATTCTTCTTCACTTTCTTCTTCACTCGTTGGCTCAATATGTTCGCTTTCTGTTTGCGTATCCTCTTCATCTGATGTTTGTACTTTTGCAACAGTCGATACAAACTCATTTTCACCTAAACGAATGACTTTAACTCCTTGCGTATTGCGCCCCATTTGTGAAATATCTGAAACAGAAACACGAATCAGAACACCACTAACTGTAATTAGCATGATATCTTCTTCTTGTGTCACACACTTCAGCGCAACCACTTCACCGTTCTTCTCTGTAATGTTACATGTACGTAACCCTTTACCACCTCTTGATTGAACACGATATTCATCGATCGGTGTACGTTTGCCATATCCATTCTTTGTCACAATCAAAACGTCTGCATGCTCTTCTAGAATTTCCATACCAATAACTTCATCCTCAGAGTCCAACGTAATTCCTTTTACTCCAGTAGCTGTTCTTCCCATTGAACGAACATCATTTTCATTGAAACGAATAAGCATTCCATTTTTTGTACCGATTATCATATCACGATGACCATCTGTTAATTTAACAGAAATTAACTCATCTTCTTCTCTTAAATTCAATGCAATTAAACCGCTATTACGAATGTTTTCAAAAGAAGATAATGGTGTACGTTTTGAAATTCCTTGCTTTGTTGTGAAGAACAAGTATGAATCATCCACAAACTCATCTACGCGAATAATAGCATTAACCCATTCCCCTTTATCTACCTCTAGCAAATTAATAATAGGAATGCCCTTAGCCGTGCGTCCATACTCTGGGATTTCATATCCTTTTGTTCGATATACTTTACCTTTATTCGTAAAGAATAGAATCGTATCATGAGTAGAGGTTGTTAGAAGATGTTCAACGAAGTCATCCTCATTTGTATTCATTCCTTGTATTCCGCGTCCTCCTCGCTTCTGACTTTTATACGTTGAAACAGGTAGACGTTTAATATATCCATTATGAGTTAAACTAATAACGATATCTTGTCTCGGAATAAGATCCTCATCTTCAATAATTTCAGCTCCACCTAATACAATCTCAGTGCGACGTCCATCATTAAAACGCTCTTTTACTTCTTCAAGCTCTTCACGAATAATAGCTAATACTTTTTCTTCATCAGCTAAAATTGCTTTTAATTCAGTAATGAGTTTAAGTAGGGATTGATATTCATCTTCAATTTTTTCACGCTCTAAGCCTGTTAACCGCTGTAGACGCATATCTAAAATTGCTTGAGCTTGTTTTTCACTTAAAGAAAACTGATTAATTAATCCTTCTTTTGCAATGTCAGCTGTTTGCGAACCGCGAATTAACGCAATGACTTCATCTAAGTGATCAAGAGCAATCTTTAATCCTTCTAAAATATGAGCTCTGGCTTCTGCTTTTCGTAGTTCATATGCTGTACGTCTGCGAATCACTACAACTTGGTGATCAAGATAGTATTGCAAGCACTGCTTTAGATTTAACACTTTTGGTTGACCTTCTACTAAGGCTAACATATTAATACCAAAGCTTGTTTGAAGAGATGTCTGCTTATATAAATTATTAAGCAATACATTTGCATTTGCATCACGTCTCACTTCGATAACAATACGCATTCCCGAACGGTCAGATTCGTCTCGTAAATCTGTAATTCCTTCAATTTTCTTGTCACGTGCTAATTCAGCAATTTTTTCAATTAGCTTCGCTTTATTAACTTGATATGGTAATTCATGAACAATAATTGTTTGTTTGCCATTAGTTTGCTCTTCAATTTCTACTTTCGCACGAATAATAATGGATCCTTTTCCTGTTTCATATGCTTTACGAATACCACTGCGACCTAATATTTGACCGGCAGTTGGAAAATCAGGACCTGGAACAATCTCCATTAATTCAGCAATTGTAATGTCTGGATTTTGACTAACCGCTAACACACCATCAATGACTTCTCCTAACTGATGAGGAGGAATATTAGTAGCCATCCCAACCGCAATACCAGACGATCCATTTACAAGTAAATTAGGAAATCTGGCAGGCAATACAATTGGTTCTCTTTCCGAACCATCATAGTTGTCTTGATAATCAATTGTATCTTTGTTGATGTCTCGTAATAATTCCATGGAAATCTTAGACATTCTTGCTTCTGTATAACGCATAGCCGCAGCTGCGTCTCCATCGATTGATCCAAAGTTTCCGTGACCATCAATCAGCATATTACGATAGCTAAAATCTTGTGCCATCCTTACCATGGTTTCATAAACAGCCGAGTCACCATGTGGGTGATACTTACCAATTACCTCTCCCACAATACGAGCAGATTTTTTATAAGGTTTATCCGAGCCCATTCCAAGATCATTCATCGCGTATAAAATACGACGATGAACAGGCTTTAATCCGTCCCTTACATCTGGAAGTGCACGTGATACAATAACGCTCATCGCATAATCTAAAAATGAAGAGCGCATTTCTTGGCTAATATTTACTTCTCTAATTTGAGAGTTTGGTTTATCTGACATCGATAAGAACCTCCTTCACGAAGTTCAGTATAGTAGTTCGCATATATAAACGCAGGATAGACTCCTTATCTACCCTGCTGTTTATTCTCTTCCTAATCATAAGAATTTCATTTAATCATGATTTATTAAATATCAAGATTTTTAACATATTTCGCATTTTCTTCAATGAAATTACGTCTAGGCTCAACTTTATCACCCATTAAAATCTCAAACGTCTCATCTGCTTCAATTGCATCTTGCAAACTAACCTGCAACAGTGTACGAGTGTCTGGATCCATGGTTGTTTCCCAAAGTTGTTCCGGATTCATCTCTCCTAAACCTTTGTAACGCTGCAAGTTCGGTTTAGATCCTTCTGGAAATGTTGATAGAACCTCTTCAAGCTGACGGTCATTGTAAGCATATTCAACACGCTTACCTTGTGAAATTTTATAAAGAGGTGGTTGAGCAATATAAATATAACCTGATTCAATAATTTGTCTCATATATCGATAGAAGAATGTAAGCAACAGTGTACGGATATGAGCACCATCAACATCTGCATCAGTCATAATTACAATCTTATGATAACGAGCTTTTGAAATGTCGAAATCATCGCCAATTCCTGTTCCAAGTGCTGTAATAATTGTTCGAATTTCATTATTTGATAGAATTTTATCAAGTCTTGCTTTCTCTACATTGATAATTTTACCTCTTAGTGGCAAAATAGCTTGAAAATGACGGCTCCGCCCTTGTTTAGCTGACCCACCAGCTGAATCACCTTCAACTACATATAATTCACTAATAGAAGGATCCTTTGAAGAACAATCTGCTAATTTACCTGGCAAATTTGAGATTTCTAGGGCACTTTTTCGTCGAGTTAATTCCCTTGCTTTTTTTGCAGCCATACGTGCTCTAGCAGCCATTACACCTTTTTCAATAACTTTCCGAGCAACGACTGGGTTTTCAAGTAAATAGGTTTCAAAATGCTCAGCAAATACGGAATCTGTAATAGTTCTAGCTTCACTATTACCTAATTTGGTTTTTGTTTGTCCTTCAAACTGAGGATCGGGATGCTTAATTGAAATAATAGCTGTAATTCCTTCCCGAACATCTTCCCCCGTTAAGTTAGCATCATTCTCTTTAAATACATTATTTTTACGAGCATAGTCATTAATAACACGTGTCAGAGCTGTCTTGAATCCCGCTTCGTGACTTCCACCTTCGTAGGTATGAATGTTATTAGCAAAAGAATAGAGATTACTTGTATAGCTATCGTTGTATTGAAGCGCAATCTCTACTGAGATATTATCGCGGTTGCCTTCGATATAGATCGGCTCCTCATGAACCACTTCTTTTGAACGGTTTAAATGTTCAACGTAAGATTTAATACCACCTTCGTAGTGATATTCACGCTTCTTTTCATCTTCACGTTTATCTTCAATTGCAATTTTAATACCGCGATTTAAAAACGCGAGTTCTCTTAAACGATTAGCAAGTGTATCAAAGTCATATTCTAATGTTTCAGTAAAAATTTCTCTGTCTGGCTGAAAATGAATAACAGTACCTGTTTTATTCGTTTCTCCAACGACTTTTAAATCTGCAGACGGCACGCCTCTTTCGTATTTTTGATAATGAATTTTACCATCACGATGAACATGTACTTCAAGATAGGTAGAAAGCGCATTAACAACAGATGCACCTACTCCGTGCAGACCACCTGAAACTTTGTAGCCACCGCCTCCAAATTTACCTCCAGCGTGCAAAACAGTTAGAATAACTTCAACCGCAGGGCGCCCCATCTTTTCATGCATACCTACGGGGATACCACGTCCATTATCTGTTACTGTAATACTGTTATCTTTTTCAATTATGACGTTAATTTCATCACAATAACCAGCTAATGCTTCATCAATACTATTGTCTACAATTTCCCAAACAAGGTGATGTAACCCTTTCGCGCTTGTAGATCCAATATACATACCTGGACGTTTGCGAACAGCTTCTAAGCCCTCTAATACTTGTATTTGGTCAGCATCATATGATTGCATTTCTTTTTGTTCCATTGCCAAATGTATCACCTACACTTTTCATTAACAGCGAACTGTTATAATTGTATTCGTTATTTTCTTTATATTTGAGTGGATTGAATGGAAACCGTGCGGAGTCCTAAATGATAAACATGTCTACTTTGTCATTTGAGTACTGAGGATTACCTGTAAAAATAGAGACTTAAAACTATAATGATAGCACACCTTTTAAATCTTGACTCTAAAAAAGGTGTATAAAGCAAAAATATTACCTCATCTTTTCAATTTGCCCTGAAACCACCTGATAAGTTGCCGCTTTTTCTAGTGTTTCATGATGAATACCTTCAATGCTTGTCGTTGTAACAAACGTTTGAACTTTTCCTTGAATAGTATTTAACAGATGGGATTGCCTAAAATCATCTAACTCTGATAAAACATCGTCTAAAAGTAAAATTGGATACTCACCAATTTCTTGATTAATTAATTCAATCTCTGCTAACTTTAATGATAAAGCTGTTGTTCTCTGTTGTCCCTGTGACCCAAATGTTTGAACGTCTTTATCATTCACAAAAAAAATCAAATCATCACGATGTGGACCAGCTAATGTGACGCCTCTGTCAATTTCTCTACTTCTTATTTTATCAAACTTTTCATGATATGCTTCTATCATTTTCGACAAATCTACTTCTTCTGATACATCAATTGAATTTTTGTACTCAATTCTTAACGTTTCTAGCCCTCTGCTTATTCCTGAATGAATAGGATCTGCCCATTGCTGCAATAATTTCAGAAACTCAAAACGTTTCTTTAGAATCTTTGCTGCCATTTCAGTTAATTGCATTGTTAACACATCAAGAAGCGATAAATCTGATTGCTTTCTCGTTTGTAATTGTTTTAAATATTGATTTCTTTGTTGCAAGATCTTCTGATACCGGCTCAGATCATGCATGTAAACAGGTGAAACTTGTCCAATTTCCATATCAATAAAACGTCTTCTAACTTGAGGACTTCCTTTGACTAAGTTTAGATCCTCTGGAGCAAACATGACCGTATTTACTGCACCAATATACTGGCTTAACCTTTGTTGTTCTATATGGTTATACTTTGCTTTCTTCCCCTTAGTAGAAATAATTAAATCTAATGTAACAGGCCCTCTTGCTTTTTCAACACTCCCTGAAATCTTTGCATAGTCACATTCCCATCTAATTAGCTCTTTGTCGTTAGAAGTTCGATGAGATTTAGCCATAGATAAAACAAAAATCGACTCCATTATATTTGTTTTTCCTTGTGCATTTTCACCTAAAATAACATTTACTTTATTTTCAAATGCAACATTTACTTTTTGATAATTTCGATAGTTTGTCAACTCAATCTCTTTAATATACAAACTGCTCACCAACTTTACGAAGTAACAATGAAAGACCCTGCACTTGGGATATCAATTTCATCATTTGCAAATAGCTTACGACCACGACGATCTTCTAATTCACCATTTACATATACTTCATGTTCGCTTAAAAACCACTTTACCATTCCACCAGTTTGAATAACATCTGCTAATTTCAAAAACTGTCCTAATGTAATATATTCAGTTGAAATTGATACTTTCGTTCTCATATGTTTTCGCTCACTTTCATAAATGGTATGTCTTATATTATTTTACTAAATAATCTTTCAGGAGAAAAGAAAGCTACTAGACTATCCCCTAGTAGCTTCCCCAATTAATATGTTCTTACCGGTAAAATCAGCTGTAACATTGAGTCATCTTCTAATGTACGGATGACAAATGGTCTCATAGCACCTGTAAAATTAATTTTAATATCTGAACCCTCTAATGCTTTTAAAGCATCCAGCATATATTTTGCACTAAATGAAATCTTTAATTCTTCGCCTGTAATAGATTCACTTTGTACTTCCTCAATTACTTTTCCAATTTCAGGAGAATTAGATGAAATTTCTACAATTCCACCTTCTAACGTAGAAAGTTTAACAACATTGTTTCTTCCTTCTCTAGCAAGTAAAGAAGCGCGATCAATAGCCTGTAAAAATTCCTTCACACTTAAAACAACATCCGTCTTGCTATCAGCAGGAATCAAGCGAGAAGTATCAGGATAATTACCATCAAGCAAGCGAGAGAAAAACAATAAATGTTTCGTTTTAAATAAAACTTGGTTTTCAGTAATAACAATATCTACCAACTCATTAGAGTCATCTAAGATTTTACTAAATTCACTTAAACTTTTACCAGGAATTACTACGTTATATGATGCATCAACTTCAGATTGAATCGTTGCTTTACGTAATGCCAGACGGTGACTATCTGTTGCAATGCAGGTTAATTCCTTCCCTTCAACTTTCCAGTTTACACCTGTCAAGATTGGGCGTGTTTCTGAGGTGGACACCGCAAAGACAGTTTGTCGAATCATGTTCTTTAGTAAATCGGTTGGGATTTTGAACATGTTATTTTCTTCAATTTGTGGTAAATGAGGGTATTCCTCTGCATCTAATCCATTTAGATTAAATTCAGCTTTACCAGAACGAATAATCGTTAAGAAATGATTTTGAACTTCTAGTTCAACTACATCTTTTGGTAATTTTTTAACGATTTCACTAAAGAAACGTGCTGGTAAAACAACACTTCCTGGCTTTGTGATCTCTACAATTTCTTTTCCATCTTCTTCACTTGGAATAAATGATTCAATCGAAATATCTGAATCACTTCCTGTTAATGTGACTCCTTCGTCAGTAGCTACAATCTTAATTCCCGTTAAAATAGGAATTGTTGTTCTAGATGATACGGCCTTCATAACATCTTGCACACTTTGAACTAAATAATCTTTTTGTATTGTAAATTGCATGGCGGTTCCTCCTTTTGCATTTTAAAAGTAGGCTTAAAGGCTAGTTATTTATTATATTTTAAAAATAGTAGTAGTAATAGGGCGTGTGGAAATGTGGATAACTCCCTAGAACGCCAGAATACAGCCTATCCACATGTGGACAGACTGTGTACAATCCTATCTCACTTATACACAAAAAACAAGAGAAAAAATCTCATACTTTTAGTGATTCACTAATTTCTTTAATATGCTTTTGTAATTGTGTATCAGTTTGAACCAATTTTGAAATTTTTTCATGTGCGTGAATGACCGTCGTATGATCACGCCCACCAAATTCTTCCCCTATTTTTGGCAATGAAAAATCTGTGAGTTCACGTGATAGATACATAGCGATTTGTCTTGGAAACGCGACCGATTTGGTCCGCTTTTTAGCTTTAAAATCATCTAATTTAACATTGAACTGGTGGCCGACAACTTGCTGGATATCTTGAATTGTAATTACTTTAGGCTTAGAGCTTGGAATGATATCTTTTAAAGCTTCTGCTGCTAAATCAGCGTTAATGTCTTTATTGATAAGAGAAGAATACGCAACTACACGGATTAAAGCCCCCTCAAGCTCACGAATATTCGAATCAATTTGATTAGCAATATAAAGCATTACCTCATTTGGAATAACGAGACCGTCTGCTTTAGCTTTTTTTCGCAAAATGGCAATTCTAGTTTCTAAATCAGGTGGTGTAATGTCTGTGATGAGTCCCCATTCAAAACGAGAACGAAGTCGATCTTCTAGTGTCGGAATCTCCTTTGGAGGTCGATCACTTGAGATAACAATCTGTTTACTCTCCTCATGTAATGTATTAAATGTATGGAAAAATTCTTCTTGAGTTTGTTCTTTTCCCGCTAGAAATTGAATATCGTCAATTAATAATACATCTACATTTCGATATTTATTTCGAAATTCTACTGCTTTATTGTCACGGATAGAGTTGATAAACTCATTTGTAAATTTCTCAGAAGACAAATAGACGACTTTAGCAGCTGGATTATGATCGAGTACATAATGACCAATTGCATGCATTAAATGCGTTTTTCCTAATCCTACTCCTCCGTAGATAAAAAGAGGATTATAGGCCTTAGCTGGTGCTTCAGCAACTGCTAGAGAAGCAGCATGAGCAAAACGGTTACCAGAACCGATGACAAAAGTGTCAAATGTATATTTTGAATTCAGCATACTTTGAGGAAACTCAGAACCCTCGTCTTTGCTAATATTTTTTTTAGGAGGATGCATATCAAATTCTTCCTCAGATTGATTAAGAGGAATGATAAATTTTACATCCAGATCTTCACCAGTCAGGTCGTATAAAGTTTCTGCAATTAAATTTGAATATCTAGACTCCAGCCAATCTCTAGCAAAGTCATTAGGAGCAGTAATAATTAATGCATCACCTTGAAGTGCATGAGCTTTTGTTGACTTTAGCCAGGTTTCAAAGCTAGGCTTGCTTAATTTTTTTTCAATTTCGCTTAAGGCTTTATTCCATAAATCATGAATATTTTCCAACTAGAAGCCCCTCCTTTTCTATAGTCTGTATATGTTGTACAACATTTGTACAACGCTGTGAAATCGTTATGCATATAAAATTTATAATTATTCATTTGCTGTTATGTGGGTAAATATATATTATAGAAGAAAAGCGACTATTCGACATATCCCACAAGCTGTGGATAAGAGTTTATAACAACAGTGGAAATGATGTCCACAACTTTTCCACAAGCTGTGGATAATCTTCGTATGTGGAAAAGTAATTAAGAGTGAAAACAAAAATATAATATCAAAGAATAGCCTGTGTTGCAATGAATTTTAGAAACTTATCCACAATCACTACACCTTGTGGAATAAAGTTTTCCACAACACAAGATAATGTGTATGAGTTGTCAGTAAGAAATGAAAAACTTAAAAAATGTCGAAAAAACTTATCCACAAAGAAAATTGTCGATTAAATGAATAAAAAAGAAGTTTGATCGAGTATGAATGTTGTAGTTTTGTTTAATTTTTTGTTTGGAAGGTGAGAGAAAGGAAACGTGATCTCGTTAAACGGTGAAAGGTAGTTTATGCTTGGAAAACTCTTTATAGATGGAGGGATTTAATCCAAAAAAGAAGAAGTAATGAAAAAAAGCGGATTTACTATGGACAAGTTGGTTGCAACAATATTAAAATGAAGAGGATTGCAAAAAAAAGAATAAATGAACTATGGATAGAAAAGATTATTTTGATAAATAACATTGCATTTTTCTAACCTTTTCATTATAATTGTTAAGACTGTCTTTTTCAGTTATTCCTCGAGGAGGTGTTTATAGATGAAAAGAACTTACCAACCAAACAAACGTAAGCGTAGCAAAGTACATGGTTTCCGTGCTCGCATGAGCTCAGCGAATGGACGTAAAGTGTTAGCTCGTCGTCGTCGTAAAGGAAGAAAAGTATTATCAGCATAATAGACCACTGAGACGTCAGTGGTCTTTTTTCACTTAATGAACCCGTTTACCTCTGTTCCTGTAGGGGATACATAATAAAGACGTTACCTGAAAAAGGGCAGGAGTTGTTGAGATGAATAAAAAATATCGTATTAAAAAAAATGAAGAATTTCAAAAAGTGTTTAAAAATGGAACTTCATTTGCCAACCGACAATTTGTTATATATGTACTAGATCAACCTAGTCAGCAACACTTTCGAGTAGGTTTTTCTGTAGGGAAAAAAATTGGAAACGCTGTTACTCGTAATCGAGTAAAACGTTTAGCCCGACAAATCATGTTTGAGCTTTCTCCTTATTTAAAACAAAATAAGGATTATATTGTAATTGCTCGCCAGCCGGCGGCGACAATGAATTATGAAGAAGTTAAAAAGAGTTTGCAGCATGTGTTAAAGCGGGCAAAATTATTTCAGCATAAATGAACGCATTATAGCACATGCGTGAATAGATGTTGTGTTTCTATTATATCCTTATATAATGTTTTTTGACAGACTTTCAATTTGAAAGGTGAATTTATAAAAGGAGGAAAACAGGTGAGGAAGAAGTTATTTTTAGGCATAACGATTGTCTTTCTGTTAACTGTTCTATCTGGTTGTACAGAAATTAATCAACCGATTACAGCTGAGAGCAAAGGCTTTTGGAATGAGTATGTAGTATATCCACTGTCAATGGTAATTACATACTTTGCCGATTTACTAGGAAGCTATGGCTTTGCGATTATTATCGTCACAATTTTAATTCGTCTTCTCATTCTACCGTTAATGATTAAACAATTAAGAAATACAAAAGCCATGCAAGCATTGCAACCGGAAATGCAAAAGTTAAAGGAGAAGTATAGTTCAAAAGATGCCAAAACACAGCAGAAATTACAGCAAGAAACAATGCAGTTATTTCAAACGCATGGTGTTAATCCGCTAGCTGGATGCTTTCCAATTTTAATTCAAATGCCTATTTTAATCGGGATTTTTCATGCTATTACTCGTACAGAAGAAATTGCAAATAATAGCTTTTTATGGTTTGACTTAGGTTCTCGAGATCCATACTTCTTGTTGCCAATCATTGCAGGTGTGACTACATTCATTCAACAAAAAATGATGATGGCAGGTAATACTACGCAAAACCCTCAAGCAGCAATGTTATTATGGATTATGCCGATTATGATTGTCATTTTCGCAATAAACTTTCCAGCAGCACTCTCTCTTTATTGGGTTGTCGGAAACTTATTTATGATCGTTCAAACGTATTTCATTAAAAGCCCTGATTTAAAACCTGGTCAATCGAAGGTAGAAGGAGCTAAAAAATGAAAGAAATAACGGTTACAGGTCAAACTGTTGATGAAGCTATAGACGAGGCCTTATCTCAATTAAATATTGAAAAAAATCAAGCCACAATTGAAGTGATTGAAAAAGGTAAAAAAGGATTTCTGGGAATTTTTAAAGGAAAACCTGCTATTGTTCGAGTTGAAAAAATGATGAACCCAGTTGATGAGGCTGTAAAATATATCATTGATGTGAGTCAACAAATGGGAGTTCAAATTGAGACAAGAGTGAACAAAACATCGCGTCAATGTGAAATTGAGATTTCAAGTGAGTCAGCTGGTTTATTAATTGGCAAGCATGGGCAAACGATAAATGCGCTTCAACTTTTAACACAGCTTGTTGCAAACCGTTATAGCAAACACTATCTTACTATTGTTCTTAACCCAGAAGGATACCGAGAGCGTCGAGAAGAAGCACTGGCACAGCTAGCGCTGAAGTTAGCTAAACAAGTCTTACAGACAAATAAGTCTATTCAATTAGAAGCAATGCCTTCGCATGAACGAAAAGTAATTCATCAAGTATTAGCAAAAAATAAAGCAATTGAAACAACCTCAATTGGCAAAGAGCCAAAGAGAAGTGTTCTCATTCAATCTTCTGTTTCTAAAAAAGAGCGTTAACTTATTGAGTTAACGCTCTTTTTTTAGTTTGTTAATTTCATGCGTAGGGATAATAAATTTGATGAATGAAACTTTTTTTTATTCAATACATACTCGTTGTTATTCACATGTGGATAAGTTAAAATAATACGTATTGTTTATTTTGGAGAAGTGTGAATAACTGTATGAAGTTAATATTTTTTAATTGACTGAACTATGGTATCCTATTTATTTGGTTACACTACTTTTTAAGTTAAGCATAGATGTTTCTATTGTTATAAAAATGTGAACGATAATAATGACCTAATCAGTTTAACTAATAAAATAAATCAGTTTAAAGGGAATGAGGTGAAAGCTAATGTTAGATTTTGATACAATTGCTGCGATTTCAACTCCTATGGGAGAAGGAGCAATTGCGATTGTCCGTTTAAGTGGAGATCAGTCAGTAGAGATTGCAGATCGCATTTTTAAAAGTGTTGCTGGGAAACGTCTAGCAGATGTACAATCACACACAATTCACTACGGTCATATTGTGGATCCAAAGACCAATCAAGTTATTGAAGAAGTCATGCTTTCAATTATGAGAGGTCCAAAAACATTTACAAGAGAAGATATTATTGAGATTAATTGCCACGGTGGCATTGTCTCTGTTAATCGAGTATTGCAACTCGTGTTAGCAAATGGTGCACGTCTTGCTGAACCAGGAGAGTTTACGAAGCGCGCTTTTTTAAATGGACGTGTCGACTTATCACAGGCAGAAGCCGTTATGGATTTAATTCGTGCTAAAACAGATAAAGCAATGAATATGGCAATTAGCCAAATGGAAGGGCGATTGTCTAAGTTAGTTCGCCATTTGCGTCAAGAAATTCTTGAAACGCTGGCGCATGTAGAAGTAAACATTGATTATCCAGAGTATGATGATGTGGAAGAAATGACACATAAAGTGTTAATTGAAAAAGCAACTCATGTTCGAAATGAAATTGAGAAACTGCTTCAAACTTCTCAGCAAGGTAAGATTTTACGTGAAGGATTAGCAACAGTCATTATTGGACGGCCTAATGTAGGGAAATCGTCATTGCTAAACAGCCTAGTACAAGATACAAAAGCAATTGTAACAGATATACCTGGTACCACTCGCGATGTAATAGAAGAGTACGTGAATGTAAGAGGAGTACCGCTGCGCTTGATAGATACAGCAGGAATTCGAGAAACAGAAGATATTGTTGAGAAAATTGGTGTTGAACGTTCTCGTCAATACTTAAAAGAAGCAGATCTAATTTTACTTGTATTAAACTTCCATGAAGAGTTAACAGAAGATGACCGAAATTTATTTGAAGCAGTTAAGGGAATGGATTACATTGTAATTGTAAATAAAACTGATTTAGAACAGAAAATGGATTTAATAGAAGTAAAAGAATTAGCTGGAGATCACCCTGTAGTTACAACTTCATTGGTACAAGAAAAAGGGATTGACCAATTAGAAGAGGCGATTTCTTCATTATTCTTTAAAGGTACAATTGAATCCCAAGATTTAACATATATATCGAATACAAGACATATTGCATTGCTTACACAAGCTCGCAATACGATTGATGAAGCGATAATGGGTATCGAAAGTGGCGTACCAATTGACATTGTTCAAATTGATTTAACAAGAACATGGGAGTTACTTGGCGAGATCATTGGAGATGCCGTTCATGAAAGCTTAATTGACCAGTTATTTTCTCAATTTTGTCTAGGAAAGTAATGATTCTATAAGGAGGTTTATACGATGCAATATGAAGGTGGACAATACGATGTGATTGTCATTGGAGCAGGTCATGCAGGGTGCGAAGCAGCGTTAGCATCAGCGAGAATGGGTGCTAAAACATTAGCGCTAACCATTAACCTAGATATGGTTGCTTTCATGCCATGTAATCCATCAGTAGGAGGTCCTGCTAAAGGAATTGTAGTTCGAGAAATTGATGCGCTCGGTGGAGAAATGGGGCGAAATATTGATAAGACTCATATCCAGATGAGAATGTTAAATACTGGAAAAGGACCAGCAGTACGAGCGCTTCGAGCACAGGCAGATAAATTTTCATATCAACATGAAATGAAGAAAACACTTGAAAACGAAAAGAATTTAACTTTAGTCCAAGGGATGGTTGACCAGTTAGTAGTTGAAGACGATGTATGCAAAGGCGTCGTCACACAAACTGGAGCGGTGTATAAAGCAAAAACAGTAGTTATTACCACAGGTACATTTCTTCGAGGCGAAATTATCTTAGGTCAATTGAAATACTCTAGTGGACCTAATAATCAGCAACCTGCGATTAAATTATCAGAGCACTTAGAAAAGCTGGGGCTGGAAATGGTTCGTTTTAAAACAGGAACACCGCCGCGCGTAAATAGTCAAACGATCGACTATAGTAAGACAGAAATCCAACCAGGTGATGAAACGCCACGTGCATTTTCATATGAAACGACAAAATATATTACGGATCAATTACCTTGCTGGTTAACGTATACAAGTGAAAAAACACATCAAATTATTGATGATAATTTGCATTTATCACCGATGTATTCTGGTATGATTAAAGGAACAGGTCCACGTTATTGCCCTTCTATTGAAGATAAGGTTGTTCGTTTTAATGATAAGCCGCGCCATCAAATCTTTTTAGAACCTGAGGGGCGCAATACACAAGAAGTATACGTACAAGGGCTTTCTACAAGTTTACCTGAACATGTACAGCGCCAAATGCTGGCAACTATTCCAGGATTAGAAAATGTACAGATGATGCGTGCTGGTTATGCCATTGAGTATGATGCTATTGTACCGACTCAATTATGGCCAACGCTTGAAACGAAAAAGATTAAGAGTTTATATACAGCAGGTCAGATTAATGGTACATCAGGCTACGAAGAAGCAGCAGGTCAAGGTTTAATCGCCGGCATTAATGCAGGAAGAAGAGCATTGGGGCAAGAAGAGCTTATTTTAAGCCGATCAGATGCATATATAGGTGTATTAATTGACGATTTAGTAACAAAAGGTACGAATGAACCTTATCGTTTATTGACATCACGTGCTGAATACCGTTTGTTATTACGTCATGATAATGCAGATTTACGTTTAACAGACATTGGCCATGAAATTGGTCTCATTAGTAATGAGCGTTATGCTGCATTTGAACAAAAGAGAGTTGAAATTGAACAAGAAAAGAAACGTTTATCATCGTTCATTATCAAACCAGATGCGAATGTACAAGAATTAATTAAAAATGTAGGTGGAAGCGAGTTAAAAGATGGAATTCGTGCAGCAGATTTACTGCGTCGTCCTGAAATGACGTATGCGCATATTCAACAACTAGCACCAGCAGACACACCTATTCATCCAGAAGTTGCAGAACAGGTTGAAATTCAAATTAAATATGAAGGCTACATTCAAAAATCATTGCAACAAGTAGAACGGTTGAAGAAACTAGAGAACAAAAAAATACCAGATTATATCGACTATGATGCAATTAACGGATTAGCGACTGAAGCCCGTCAAAAGTTAAAACAGGTTCGGCCATTAACTGTTGCTCAAGCTTCGCGCATTTCAGGTGTAAATCCAGCTGATATATCGATTTTACTTGTTTATATTGAGCAAGGAAGAATTGCAAAAGTATCTAATGATTAATTTACATCCCACTGAAGAAAGGGTAACTTAATGAATATTTCACAATTTCAACAGTTATTGGAAGAAAGAGGAATACATCTTTCTTCTGTACAGCTAGAACAATTTGAAACATACTATCGTTTATTAGTAGAGTGGAATGAAAAAATGAATTTAACGGCCATTACAGATCATGGGGAAGTATATGAAAAACATTTCTATGACTCGATATCAGCTGCTTTTTTTCAAGATTTTAATTCCATTCATACAGTTTGTGATGTCGGAGCAGGAGCAGGTTTTCCAAGTATTCCTTTAAAAATTTGTTTTCCTCACCTTCATGTGACAATTGTTGATTCTTTACAAAAGCGCATTACATTTTTGTCACATCTCGTTGATGAATTAGGTTTAGAACAAGTATCGCTTTATCATGATCGTGCTGAAACATTTGGAAAGAGAGAACAAATACGTGAATCGTTTGATTTAGTAACAGCAAGAGCTGTTGCTCGGATTTCGATATTAAATGAATTTTGTTTACCTCTTGTGAAAGAAAAAGGACGCTTTATTGCGATGAAAGGTTCATCAGCTCCTGAGGAGTTGAAAAATGGTGAAAAATCATTTCAACTGTTAGGTGGCAAAGTAAATCGTATTGAGCATTTTCAATTGCCATTTGAAAAAAGTGAACGCTACATTATTTTAATTGATAAAGTAAATAAAACGCCGAAAAAGTATCCGAGAAAACCTAGTACACCAGTAAAATCGCCTTTAGAATAGCGATCATGTCTTAGGATGTACAAAGGTAGAAAAGGAAAGAAAATGTTTCATATGAAACATTTTCTTTTCTAGATTTTAATGAAGTTAAGAAGGATATGAATGAAAGATATCGAATTAGTTTTTTAGGCGGGATTTTCCTGAAGGTGGTGTAGGACTATGAAATCTGCTTTTTCACGTTTTTTTAATTTAAAGGAAAAAGATACATCAAATCCGGTACAAGTAGAGAATGTCCAAATTGAAAGTGTCGAAATTGAAAATGCTGAAAAAGTTGTGAAAGATGAAGTAAAGCAAATATTGGTTTCAAGTATCATTCCAAATCGCTATCAACCACGTACGGTGTTTAATCAATCAAAAATTGAAGAATTAGCGTTAACCATTCATACACATGGTATTATTCAACCGATTGTGGTAAGGCCTACAGAAGGAGAAGCGTATGAATTAATTGCAGGTGAACGTCGTTGGAGAGCAGTCCAAACACTTGGTTGGGACACTGTACCGGCAATTGTAAAGCATTTTAATGATACAGAGACAGCCTCAGTGGCTTTGATAGAAAACTTACAGCGTGAAGAGCTAACGGCTATTGAAGAAGCATTAGCCTATGCCAAGTTAATCGAGTTACATAATCTTACTCAAGAAGCATTAGCTCAGCGCTTAGGAAAAGGGCAGTCTACAATTGCCAACAAACTTCGCTTATTAAAGCTTCCTGTTGAAGTGCAAGAAGCAATTAAGCAAAAGACAATTACAGAGCGGCATGCAAGAGCGCTCATTCCTCTCAAAAATCCAGAAAAACAACTTCAAATACTTGCTGAAATTAGTGAGAAACAATTAAATGTAAAACAAACGGAAGAACGTGTCGCTAAATTACTAGAAACACAGGTGAAAAGACCTAAGGGAAAGCGAAAAGCGTTTAGTAAAGACACTCGTATTGCGATGAATACAATTCGTCAATCGTTAACGATGGTAAGTAATAGCGGTATCTCTCTCAACACAGAAGAAGAAGAGTTTGAGGAATACTATCAATTTACTATTAAAATTCCGAAAAAATAGAGATAAAATAGTCCTCATCTATCTAATGATGAGGTTTTTTTGTCAAAACATGAATAGATGAGAAATTTCTAAATATGATTGGTGCATTGTAAAATAAGAAGTATAAAAGATAAGCGAATGGGATGGAAATGAAAGCAGGTGACAACTTGGGGAAAATCGTAGCAGTTGCTAATCAAAAAGGCGGAGTTGGTAAAACAACAACTGCTGTAAATTTAGGAGCTTGTCTAGCTGAGCATGGAAAAAAGGTATTACTTGTTGATAGTGATCCGCAAGGAAATGCTACAAGCGGTGTGGGGATTGAAAAAGCAGATGTCGATGATTGTGTTTATAACGTTATTGTTGAAGACATGGAAGCGAAAAAGGTTATTTGTCCTACATCTGTCGGCAATCTATTTATTATTCCTGCTACTATTCAATTGGCAGGAGCAGAGATTGAACTTGTGTCAACTATTTCAAGAGAAGTTCGTTTAAAACGAGCTTTAGAAACAGTGAAAGATCAATTTGATTATGTTATTATTGATTGTCCGCCATCTTTAGGTTTACTAACATTAAATGCGTTAACTGCGGCAGATTCAGTTTTAATTCCAGTTCAGTGTGAATATTACGCATTGGAAGGATTAAGTCAGCTATTGAATACAGTACGTCTTGTCCAAAAACATTTGAACAATCAGTTGCGTATTGAAGGTGTATTGTTAACTATGTTAGATGCACGAACAAATTTAGGCTTACAAGTCACCGAAGAAGTAAAAAAATATTTCCAAGATCGTGTATACCAAACAATTATTCCGCGGAATGTTCGTCTTAGTGAAGCACCAAGTCATGGTGAACCAATTATTTTATATGATGCAAGATCTAGAGGAGCAGCAGTATATATGGAACTTGCAAAGGAAGTGATTTATAATGGCGAAAGGATTAGGGAAAGGAATTAATGCCCTATTTTCAGGATTAGATGGACAAGCAGATGATTCAATTCAAGAGATTGATATTCGTGAATTAAGGCCTAATCCATATCAACCTCGTAAAACATTCCACGCAGATGCAATTGATGAGCTAAAGCAATCAATTTTACAGCATGGAATTTTACAGCCCATTGTTGCAAGAAAAAGTATTAAGGGATATGAAATTTTAGCTGGTGAAAGAAGATATCGTGCTGCTAAAGCAGCAAATCTCAAAACGGTTCCTGTTATTGTAAAAAATTTTTCAGAAAAACAAATGATGGAATTAGCTTTGTTAGAAAATTTACAACGTGAAGATTTAACACCGATTGAAGAAGCGATGGCATATCATCTTTTAATGGAAAAGCTAGAAATGACACAAGAACAATTAGCGTCTAGACTCGGAAAGAGCCGCCCTCATATTGCTAATTATTTGCGTTTGCTTCAATTACCTCAAGAGATACAAGAATTGATTTCAAATAATGAGTTATCAATGGGACATGGACGTACATTAGTAGGACTAAAAAATAAAAAATTGTTGCCAAGAGTGGTCGAAAAAATCCAAAAAGAACAGTTAAATGTTCGGCAGTCGGAAGCTTATATTTCCCACTTAAATCAATCTGTTCCACGTGAAACGTCAAAAGTAAAAAAAGCAAAAGATATTTTTATTAAAGAGAATGAAACGAAATTAAGAGAACGTTTCGGTACGTCTGTCAGTATTATACAGAATAAGAAAAAAGGTAAAATTGAAATCGAGTTTTTTTCTAAAGATGATTTAAACCGCTTATTAGATTTATTACAAGATTTACCACAAGGTAAATAAGATAGAATCGGTTTAAAAAGGTTGTCCAAAGAATTAGGACAACCTTTTTTACTTTTCATACTCTAGCATATGATTTCTTGTAGAAAAAGATACTTGAGGTGTGCCTCTCAATTGATGAGTGTATTGAATACTAGCTGCAATAAGTTCAGCAATGTTCATTACTAAATGTAAACGTGTATTTTGTAGCACAAAAAACTCCATAAACCCACTTACATTGACAACACCGGTCATGTGAATATCTCCTACAGGAGGTAATTCTTTATTAACCCCTGCTCCTGGCTTAACAGGTCCAATCCCTAATGAAACCGACCCAACACTTTTCATTCTTCCTAAACAAGCATCAATTCCGATAATAAACGGATTAGAAAATGTATTTCGTATTTGCTTTAATGTTTCTTTTAAATTAACAGCATGAATAGGTTCTTCTAGTGTTCCATATATATGGAATGAAGATATCCCTTTTTCATGTAATTTTGTACCTACTAAGGGTCCTAATGAATCTCCTGTTGAACGATCCGTTCCGATACAAATAATAACAATGGGTCTCTTAGAATCAGTCGGGAGGAAAGTTGCTAACTGATGCCCCAATTGTCTAACAGCATATTCTTCGTCATGAAAAACGCGAATTGATCGTGGTGTTTTCTCAAAGAAGGAGGATTTTAGATTCATAGGTTCCACTCCTTATACATAGTAGTAACAGTATACGAAGATTTAAGAGATTCTATACATAGATTTGAAAGTTGGGGGGAAAATTCATGTGGAAATCAGGATGCAAATGGATGTTTTTAATTATGGGCACCATGATTGGAGCGGGATATGCATCAGGCAGAGAATTATGGCAATTTTTTGGGGAAGAAAGCGGACTAGCTATTCTATTATTCACCGTTATTTTTGCGGTTTGCTGTGATGTGATTATGTCCATTAGTTATCGATTAAAAACAGAACAATTTTATCCTGTCTTGATTGAATTAATTGGAAAAAAATGGACAATTATATATGATATTTTAATTATTGTTTATCTATTTACAACGACAGTTATTATGATTGCAGGCGGAGGAGCAACTCTTGAAACTTTCCATGTGCCTTATTGGATTGGAATCATTAGCTTTAGCGTATTTATAGTTGGTGTTTTTGTAAAAGGAATTAAAGGAATGATCTCGATCAATACGTATATTATTCCAATTTTAATTATAGGTTTAATCAGTGTGCTATTTACGTTCATGTTCAATAATGGAAATTCATGGGCGTTGGAGTGGACAGCTCAGGCTAATTGGTCAGCTGCTTTTACATTTACAGCATTAAATATTCTACCTTTAGTTGCGGTCCTTGCTACGATTGGAAGAGAGATAAAAAGCAGACATGAAATTCATGTTGCAAGTATTGGAAGCGGGGTATTATTGGGGGCATTATCATTCATTTATAATGAATCGCTTATGCAGGTGTCAGAATTGCTTCCTCTATATGAGATACCTTTGTTCGCTATTTTAAAACATTTTCCATATGTAATGTTAATTATGATGAGTATTTTATTGCTCATTGCCATTTATACAACAGCTGTATCCGGCATATTAGGGTTAATAACACGATTTCAAGGAAAGAAAAAGATGCCACTTTGGAAAATGGCTATTTATTTACTTATACTCATGATTCCTTTTGCAAATATTGGATTCTCTACACTCATTTCAATTCTTTATCCACTGTACGGTATACTCAATTTATTTTTACTAACTGCTATTCTTATGTATCCACTACGAAACAGCTACAAAAACTATTGAAAACTTGCTAAAATAATGAAGTTGAAAGAAAAGATAATAATGAATTACTAAAAGCTAATGGATAGCACAAAGAAGTTAGCTTACGTATTGATTGGAGTTAGAACAATGGAATCAGTGCAAAAAGTTTTGCAACGTATCTTCCAACCAATGTTTAATGAAGAAACATGGACAAATATTGGAGAAGGTGCTGTAAAGATTTTACTTATTTTACTCATGGCTATGCTGCTAATTCGTGTTGGAAAAGCGATGCTTAATAAAGTTGTTGAAGTACGCATAAAAAGCCCGCTTCGGATTTCAGAACGTCGAGAAGCGACATTAATTCGTTTATTGCAAAATGTGCTTACGTATACCGTTTATTTTGTTGCGCTTGTGATGATACTTGAGACACTTACGATTGAAGTCAGAGGACTGTTGGCAGGAGCAGGAATTGTTGGGTTAGCTGTTGGGTTTGGAGCTCAAAATCTAGTGAAGGATGTTATCACAGGATTTTTTATTATTTTTGAAGATCAGTTCTCAGTAGGAGATTATGTTCGGATTGGGACATTTGAAGGAACAGTAGAAGAAATTGGTTTACGAACAACTAAAATCAAAAGCTGGACTGGTGAAATTAACATCTTACCAAATGGCAGCATTATTGAGGTAACAAACTTTTCACTTCATAATAGTGTGGCATTTGTAGATGTGAGTATTTCATACGAAGAAGACATTCACAAAGCTGAGGCTGTTATTTTAGAGTTATTAGAAGAGTTGCCACAGAGATATGAAGACATGGTAAAGACACCCGAATTATTAGGCGTTCAAAATATGCAAGCAACAGAAGTTGTCATGCGTATTACAAGTGAAGTAAAGCCAATGAGACATTTTCATATTTCGCGTATGATTCGAAAAGAAGTTCGTCTGCGCTTAAATGAACATGGCATTGAAGTGCCATTCCCTAAGATGGTTATGTATAATCGGACAGAAGAGGGGCATTATCCATCTCAGATGAAGGAAAATAAGGAGGAGAAAAGGAATGGCTGAGAAAGAATTTGGTTTATATGACGTTGTTGAGATGAAAAAAGCGCATCCTTGTGGTGCAAATCAATGGAAGCTTATTCGCATGGGGATGGATATTCGTATCAAGTGTGAAGGATGCGGTCATAGTGTATTAATTCCAAGGCGTGACTTTGTGCGTAAAATGAAAAAAGTACTAGTTAAGCATGAGGAATAAATTTATAAGCCTTTAAATATTAAATTATTGTACATAATCGATTGATTATGAATAAAACTTGTATTTTCAAAGTTGACTCACTATAATTGTGAAAGGTTAACTTGTTTTCGGTTATATAAAGAGGAGTGAATAATTATATGGCTTTAACAGCAGGAATTGTTGGTCTTCCAAACGTCGGAAAATCAACTTTATTTAATGCAATTACACAAGCAGGTGCTGAATCTGCTAACTATCCGTTCTGTACAATTGATCCTAATGTGGGAATTGTTGAAGTGCCAGATCACCGTTTGCAAAAGCTTACAGAATTAGTAAAACCTAAAAAGACGGTGCCAACTGCATTTGAATTTACGGATATTGCAGGTATTGTAAAGGGTGCTAGTAAAGGTGAAGGATTAGGGAATAAATTTTTATCCCACATTCGAGAAGTAGATGCTATTTGTCATGTTGTACGCTGTTTTGTGGATGAAAATATTACACATGTATCTGGAAAAGTAGATCCAATTTCAGACATTGAAACGATTAACCTTGAGTTGATTTTAGCTGATTTAGAGACAGTGGATAAGCGTATTGGGCGCGTGGAAAAAATGGCAAAACAAAAAGACAAAGATGCTATGTACGAACATGAGATTTTATTAAAATTAAAAGAAGCCTTTGAAAATGATCAACCTGCTCGTGCAGTCTCATTTACAGAAGAGCAGCTTAAATTGGTCAAGCAACTTCATTTGTTAACAATCAAACCAATTTTATATGTAGCAAATGTGTCAGAAGAAGAAGTAGCAGATGCTTCATCAAATGAATATGTAGCAAAAGTGCGTGAATATGCAGCTAATGAAGGTGCAGAAGTAATCGTAATTTGTGCTAAAATTGAATCTGAGATTGTTGAGCTTGAAGGGGAAGAACGAGAAATGTTTCTTGAAGAGCTAGGCATTGAACAATCAGGATTAGATCAATTAATCCGTGCTGCATATGATTTACTTGGACTAGCTACGTACTTCACTGCTGGCGAACAAGAAGTCCGTGCATGGACGTTTAAAAACGGAATGAAGGCTCCAGAGTGTGCAGGTATCATTCACACAGATTTTGAACGTGGGTTTATTCGTGCTGAAACAGTTTCATATGAAGACTTATTAGCAGCTGGTACAATGGGGGCAGCTCGTGAAGCGGGCAAAGTACGTCTTGAAGGAAAAGAATACATCGTAAAAGATGGCGATGTTATGCATTTCAGATTTAATGTATAATATTTAGTAGAGTGCATGGGAAACGTATTGCGCTTCATATATTGATATGCTATAATTTTAATTCGTGAGTAATATTTTTATTGCTCCTTGCCCATTATTGGGCCGTTAGACCAAAAGGAGGTGACAGTGATGAGAAAGTATGAAGTAATGTACATCATCCGTCCAAACATTGATGACGAAGCAAAGAAAGCATTAGTTGAGCGTTTCAATGGCGTTTTAACTGAAAATGGTGCTGAGATTGCAAATGTAAAAGAATGGGGTAAGCGTCGTTTAGCATATGAAATCAACGATTTCCGTGACGGTTACTACATGATTCTTGACGTGGCGGCTACTTCAGAAGCAGTTTCTGAATTTGATCGTCTTGCAAAAATCAACGAAGACATCATCCGTCATATCGTTGTTAAACAAGAAGCATAATTAAACGTTTAAATAAATAGTTTTAATCCTTAAGGAGTGGTTCTGATGATGAATCGC
Source organism: Priestia megaterium (assembly GCA_008180335.1). Lineage (GTDB taxonomy): Bacteria > Bacillota > Bacilli > Bacillales > Bacillaceae_H > Priestia > Priestia megaterium_B. The sequence continues at coordinate 639,903 of VTEF01000004.1, read as the reverse complement.
GTAATTCTAGTAGGACGCTTAACGAAAGATCCTGAATTACGTTATACCCCCAATGGAGCTGCAGTTGCAACATTCACATTAGCAGTAAACCGTACATTTACCAATCAACAGGGTGAACGTGATGCAGACTTTATTAACTGTGTTGTATGGCGTCGTCCTGCTGAAAATGTGGCGAACTTTTTGAAAAAAGGTAGTTTAGCTGGTGTTGATGGTCGCTTACAGACTCGTAGTTATGAAGGACAAGACGGTCGTCGAGTTTATGTAACAGAAGTTGTAGCGGAAAGTGTGCAATTTTTAGAGCCAAGAAGTGGTGGCGGGGATATGCAACGCAATAACTTTGCTAACGCTGGAGGATCTGGACAAGGCTCTCCATTTGGAGATGATCAGAACCGTAACTCAGGTAATCAAGGTTATACTCGTGTTGATAATGATCCGTTTGCAAATAACGGTGAAACAATTGACATTTCAGATGATGATCTACCATTTTAAAATGGTAGTGTACGGAGTGTAGATTTTGTAGTAGGAAGGAGGCGTATCAAAATGGCAGGTGGACGTAAAGGTGGACGTAACAGACGTCGTAAAGTTTGTTTCTTTACAGCAAACGGAATCACTCACATCGATTACAAAGATGTAGATATGCTTAAAAAATTCGTTTCAGAGCGTGGTAAAATTTTACCTCGTCGTGTAACAGGAACAAGCGCTAAATACCAACGTAAATTAACGATCGCTATTAAACGCGCTCGTCAAATGGCATTATTACCATATGTTTCAGGTGAATAATGAACGGTATAAAAAGAGACAGTAAGGAAACTCCTTACTGTCTCTTTTTACATATAAATCAATTGGTGAAATAGTTGCTTCTCCAGAGATGAATCGATAAAATAAATAATAGTTTATGCAGGACGAGGTGGAGTTGTGAAAGGAATTCGATATATAACAGAAGGCGCGGCATTATTAGCGTTATTTATTGCCCTATTATTATTTTCGCTATATGTACCTGTTATTGGAGGGATTTTGACAGTTGCATTAGCGGTGCCGTTTATTGTGTATACGGTACGACATGGGTGGCAAAAATCGATTTTATTCTTTGTTGTAAGTTTATTGCTCACGCTGTTATTTGGAACTGTTATGACGGTTCCACTAACCTTTCTTTTTGGAATAAGCGGGATTTTTATTGGTTATTTTTATCAGCAGGGAAAAAAACGATATGTGATTTTAACGAGCGGAACAATTGCTTTTAGTTTTAGTTTGCTTCTCTTATTTGTTGGAGTAAGTTTATTTGTTAATATTAATTTAATGGAGCAACTTACGACAACGTTAAATGAATCGATTCAGCAAAGTGTATTAATGATGGAGAGTCTAGGGCAGACAGTGTCAGAAGAACAAGTGCAGCAAGTGCGCGACGCGTTTACAACATTTAAATATTTACTGCCATTGTTTATTGTTATGTTTGGCTTCGCTTTTGCGTTTTTCTCACAATTGATTGCAACCCCAATTTTAAAGCGGATGGGACATCAAGTACAATCTTTTCCGCCATTTCGTGAGTTACAGTTGCCCAAAAGTATTATTTGGTACTATTTAATTGCCTTAATCCTATCGTTCCCTTCTTTTAATTTTGAAGAAGGTTCATTCATGTTTATTGCAGTTTTGAATGTTATGATGGGTTTACAAATGTTAGTGTTGCTGCAGGGATTTTCATTTATCTTTTATTTTTCTGATCAAAAAGGTTATACAAAAGCCGTTCCGATTGTCGTAACGATTTTATCACTATTTGTTCCAATTCTCCTTCAATTTGTACGTATCTTAGGTATAATTGACTTAGGGTTTAATTTAAGAAAAAATAAACACAAATCTATGTAAAAAGACATTGTGGAACTTAAAGATTAGGAGCTGAAATGGATGCCTGTCTTTACCAAGAAGAACATTATTCGTTATCCATTTTATTTATTATATAGCATTGCTCTGATTTTAGTAGGAGTAGTGACCTATCATAATTGGATAATAGGGGCAGTAGGGTTTTTACTGTTGTTGGGTAGCCTTCTTTTATTTATTAAAATGGAACGAATGTTGTCTGATGAGTTTGAGAAATATATCTCGATGCTTTCTCATCGGCTGAAAAAAGTAGGCGAAGAGGCATTAATGGAAATGCCAATTGGAATTATGCTGTTTAATGATGACTATCAAATTGAATGGACAAATCCTTTTCTCGCGTCTTGTTTTAATCAAGACTCGTTAGTGAGCCGTTCACTTTATGATGTAGCAGAAAGTGTAGTTCCACTTATTAAGCAAGAGGTAGAGTCAGAAATTATTACTTTACATGATCGAAAGTTTAAAGCCATCATGAAAAGAGAAGAGCGTTTGCTTTATTTCTTTGATATTACAGAGCAGGTTGAGATTGAAAAATTATATGATGATGAACGAACCAGTTTAGGTATCATCTTCTTAGATAATTATGATGAGTTAACGCAAGGAATAGATGATCAAGTCAAAAGTAATTTAAACAGCCAAGTAACCTCTTTATTGAACCGCTGGGCTCATGAATATGGTATTTTTATTAAACGAACATCTTCTGATAAGTTCATCGCTATCATGAACGAGCAAATTCTTGTTCATTTAGAACGAAATAAATTTTCTATTTTAGATCAAGTTCGTGAAGAGACCTCTAAACAAAATATACCGCTTACATTAAGTGTTGGAATTGGAGCTGGTGTTACCACTTTACCAGAGTTAGGGACGTTAGCGCAGTCGAGCTTAGATTTAGCACTTGGTCGTGGTGGTGACCAAGTAGCGATTAAGCAGCCAAATGGAAAAGTAAAGTTTTACGGTGGAAAAACAAACCCGATGGAAAAGCGTACCAGAGTTCGAGCGAGAGTGATTTCCCATGCATTAAAAGAATTAATTACTGAAAGTGAAAATGTGATTATCATGGGGCATAAATATCCAGATATGGATGCAATCGGAGCTGCAATTGGAATTCTAAAAGTCGCTCAAGTAAATCAAAAAGAAGGGTTTATTGTTTTAGATCCCGAGCATATTGATACAGGAGTAAAAAGGTTACTAGAAGAAATTAAAAAAAGTTCAGCTCTTTGGGAACGATTTATTACCCGAGAAGAGGCACTTACTCTTGTAACTGATGATACGCTGTTAGTTGTGGTAGATACACATAAGCCATCACTTGTGATTGAAGAGCGTTTATTAAATCGCGTAGAACATGTAGTGGTCATTGATCATCATAGACGTGGTGAGGATTTTATTGAGGATCCATTACTTGTATATATGGAGCCGTATGCTTCTTCAACGGCTGAACTTGTCACAGAATTATTAGAGTATCAACCGAAGCGTTTCAAAATTGATATGCTAGAAGCCACTGCTCTTTTGGCAGGAATTATTGTCGATACAAAGAGTTTCACACTGCGAACTGGTTCTCGTACATTTGACGCAGCATCTTTTTTGAGATCACAAGGGGCGGATACTGTTTTAGTCCAGAAGTTTCTAAAAGAAGATATTACGCAATATGTGCAGCGAGCTCGTTTTATTGAACACGCGGAAATTTATAAAGCAGGGATTGCCATTTCTCGAGCGGAAGAAGAAGAAGCGTATGATCAAGTGCTGATTGCACAAGCAGCAGATACACTGCTATCGATTAGTGGAGTAGTTGCATCATTTGTCATCTCAAAACGGAGAGATCAGTTAGTGGGCATTAGTGCACGTTCGCTTGGTGATATTAACGTGCAAGTTATTATGGAAAGTTTACAAGGTGGGGGCCATTTAACAAATGCCGCTACTCAATTACACGATATTACGCTTGACCAAGCCGAAGAGCGGTTAAAGCAAGCGATTGATGAATATTTAGACGGAGGGAAGAAATCATGAAGGTTATTTTCTTAAAAGATGTAAAAGGCAAAGGTAAAAAAGGTGAAGTGAAAAACGTAGCAGATGGATATGCTCACAACTTTTTACTAAAAAACGGATTAGCGGTTGAAGCAACGGGCGGAAATGTAAAAGTATTAGATGCTCAAAAGAAAAAAGAAGAAAAAGAAGCAGCTGCAGAGCTAGAAAAAAGTAAAGAATTGAAAAAGACACTTGAAGCACTAACCGTCGAATTAATGGCCAAGTCTGGTGAAGGCGGCCGCCTTTTTGGTTCTATTACAAGTAAACAAATTGCAGAAGAATTAAAGAAAAAGCACAATATTAAAATTGATAAGCGTAAGATTGAATTAAATGATGCAATTCGCGCGCTGGGATATACAAATGTTCCTGTTAAATTACACCCAGAAGTAACAGCTACTGTAAAAGTACACGTACAAGAGCAAAAGTAAGATAAATATAGAGAAGCTTTTTCTTGTTAGATCAAATTGAAATTCAATACATGTAAATGTTGGCGCGGACACTTATTTTTGTTCGCGCCAACATTTACCCCAGAAGAAAAATAAGGATATTAAAATAAGAGAGGCATAGAAACTATGAGTGATCTTTTTAATGATCGTCTGCCGCCTCAAAATATTGAAGCTGAACAAGCAGTGCTAGGGGCGATTTTCCTAGAGCCATCTTCTTTAACATTAGCATCTGAATTACTGATTCCAGAAGATTTTTATCGAGCAGCACATCAAAAAATCTTTACATGTATGCTAAGGCTTTCAGATCAAGGTGAACCGGTAGATTTAGTTACCGTTACAGCCGACTTAGCTGATCAGAAAATTTTAGAAGAAGTTGGCGGGGTATCTTATTTAAGTGATTTAGCCAATTCAGTGCCGACGGCAGCGAATGTTGAGTATTATGCAAAAATTGTAGAAGAAAAATCGATTTTACGAAGACTTATACGGACTGCTACTGATATTGCTTCAGAAGGTTATGCAAGAGAAGATGAAGTAGAGGTTTTGTTAAACGAAGCCGAAAAAAATATTCTTGAAGTTGCGCAGCGAAAAAACACAGGTGTGTTTCAAAATATTAAAGATGTATTGGTTCAGACGTATGACAATATTGAAGTATTGCATAATCGCAAAGGAGATATTACAGGAATTCCAACTGGGTTTACAGATTTAGATCGTATGACAGCTGGGTTTCAACGAAACGATTTGATTATTGTGGCCGCCCGTCCGTCAGTAGGAAAAACAGCCTTTGCGTTAAATATTGCGCAAAACGTAGCAACAAAGACGGAAGAGAATGTGGCGATCTTCAGTTTAGAGATGGGAGCTGAGCAGCTTGTCATGAGGATGCTTTGTGCAGAAGGAAACATTGATGCGCAAAGATTAAGAACGGGTTCACTAACTTCTGAAGACTGGGGCAAGCTGACAATGGCCATGGGTTCATTGTCTAATGCAGGAATATATATTGATGATACACCAGGTGTTCGTGTTGGAGAGATACGGTCAAAATGCCGGCGTCTCAAGCAAGAAGGTGGACTCGGAATGATTTTAATCGATTACTTGCAATTGATTCAAGGAAATGGGCGAGGCGGTGAAAACCGTCAACAGGAAGTATCTGAGATTTCACGTTCGTTAAAGGCACTTGCTCGTGAACTACAAGTTCCTGTGATTGCACTATCTCAGTTGTCTCGTGGAGTAGAACAAAGGCAAGATAAACGGCCAATGATGTCTGATATTCGTGAATCGGGAAGTATCGAGCAAGATGCAGATATTGTAGCATTTTTATATCGCGAAGATTATTATGAAAAAGATACTGAAAATCAAAATATTATTGAAATCATCATTGCAAAGCAACGTAATGGTCCAGTAGGTACCGTACAGCTAGCATTTGTAAAAGAATACAATAAGTTTGTGAACCTTGAACGAAGGTTTGATGATTCAGGTATTCCACCAGGTGCGTAACCTCTCTAATTGAGAGGTTTTTTTAGTGAGAAAAAACATTGATGTTCGGAAAAATACTATATATAGAGTTTGTTTTTGGTTAAATTGTTCGGATTTAATTGACTTTGTTAGGATAAATTGATACACTTATCTACGGTTAAATTATGTCGTAGTGAGCTGTTGCTTACTAAGCGGAGGTGCTTAAGATATGTCTTCAGTTGTTGTAGTAGGAACACAATGGGGAGATGAGGGAAAAGGAAAGATTACAGATTTCCTATCAGAAAATGCAGAAGTGATTGCGCGTTACCAAGGTGGAAACAACGCAGGTCACACTATTAAGTTTAATGGTGAAACTTATAAATTACATTTGATTCCTTCAGGTATTTTTTACAGTGACAAAATATGTGTAATTGGAAATGGTATGGTTGTTGATCCAAAAGCACTTGTTCAAGAATTAAAATACTTACATGATCGCGGTGTAACAACAGATAACTTACGTATTAGTAACCGAGCTCATGTCATTCTTCCATATCATTTAAAACTAGATGAAGTGGAAGAAGAGCGTAAAGGTGACAATAAAATTGGGACAACGAAAAAAGGGATTGGCCCAGCTTATATGGATAAAGCTGCACGCGTAGGTATCCGTATTGCGGATTTACTAGACCGTGAAGTTTTTGAAGCAAAATTAACACAGAACTTAGCTGAAAAAAACCGTCTTCTTGAAAAAATGTATGAAGTAGAAGGCTTTAAATTAGAAGATATTTTAGATGAATATTATGAGTATGGACAACAGATCGCAAAATATGTAGTGGATACATCTGTCGTTCTTAATGATGCATTAGATGAAGGACGTCGTGTTTTATTTGAAGGTGCCCAAGGTGTAATGTTAGATATTGACCAAGGTACGTATCCTTTCGTTACATCATCAAATCCAGTTGCCGGCGGGGTAACAATTGGTTCAGGAGTAGGGCCGTCTAAAATTAAACATGTTGTAGGCGTTTCAAAAGCATACACAACACGTGTGGGTGATGGTCCATTCCCAACGGAATTAACGAACGAAATTGGTGATCAAATTCGTGAAGTAGGTCGTGAATATGGTACAACTACAGGTCGTCCACGTCGTGTCGGCTGGTTTGACAGTGTTGTTGTTCGCCATGCTCGCCGTGTAAGCGGAATTACAGATTTATCATTAAATTCAATTGATGTACTAACTGGAATTGAAACATTGAAAATTTGTGTCGCATATCGCTATAAAGGTGAAGTAATTGAAGAGTTTCCAGCGAGCTTAAAAGTATTAGCTGAATGTGAGCCTGTATACGAAGAGCTTCCAGGCTGGACAGAAGATATCACAGGTGTGAAGTCATTAGATCAACTACCTGAGAATGCACGTCACTATTTAGAGCGTGTATCACAATTAACGGGCATTCCGCTTTCAATTTTCTCAGTGGGTCCAGATCGTACACAGACAAACGTATTACGAGGTGTTTATAGTTAAATTTAAACTAAAAAAGCTAGCGTTCAAGTGATCTGTCTTGAACGCTAGCTTTTTAAATAAATATTATCGTGAGCCGATAAAACCATAGTTGATCCACCTCAAAATAAATAACAAAATTATTTCATAAAAAAACAAAAAAAATATTGCACCTTTTATTATATTTATGATATTATAATTAATGTCGCTGATAATTATATCATGAGCCATTAGCTCAGTTGGTAGAGCATCTGACTTTTAATCAGAGGGTCGAAGGTTCGAGTCCTTCATGGCTCATTTCTATTTTAGCATGGCCCGTTGGTCAAGCGGTTAAGACACCGCCCTTTCACGGCGGTAACACGGGTTCGAATCCCGTACGGGTCATTATTTACATATAGATAGCTTAGGTCCCGTGGTGTAGCGGTTAACATGCCTGCCTGTCACGCAGGAGATCGCGGGTTCGATTCCCGTCGGGACCGCCATTTTAAGATGGCTCGGTAGCTCAGTTGGTAGAGCAAAGGACTGAAAATCCTTGTGTCGGCGGTTCGATTCCGTCCCGAGCCATAAAAAGCATGACTTTATTTTAAAGTCATGCTTTTTCTTTATGTTCATTTCTTTATATTGCTCATACATGATTGCTTGAAAATCATAATTGTTCATGTATAGTAGAGGGTGAACTTGTGACGATTAATGGGTTATCAAGTATAATAAAATTAGTGTATTCAAACATTATGAATATCACTTTTCATATTTTTGTTCCACATTATAAAGGAGAACGATGATCATGGATAAACGTATTTTAGTAGTAGATGACGAAAAGCCAATTGCAGATATTTTAAAATTTAATTTACAAAAAGAAGGCTATGAGGTTTTTTGTGCTTACGATGGCATTGAAGCCCTTGAGAAAGTTGAAGAAGTACAGCCAGAGATGATTTTATTAGATATTATGCTTCCGCAAAAAGATGGAATGGAAGTATGCCGAGAAGTTCGTAAAAAGTATGATATGCCAATTATCATGTTAACAGCAAAAGACTCTGAAATCGATAAGGTGTTAGGATTGGAATTAGGAGCAGATGACTATGTAACAAAGCCTTTTAGTACACGTGAATTACTGGCACGTGTCAAAGCTAATTTAAGAAGACACCAACAAGTATCGAATACTGCAGAGGAAAGTGAAACGAATGAAATTACAATTGGAGCTCTTGTGATTCATCCAGATGCTTATATTGTCTCAAAACGAGGAGAGACGATTGAGCTGACGCATCGTGAATTCGAATTACTGCACTACTTAGCGAAACATATTGGACAAGTGATGACGCGCGAGCACTTGTTACAAACTGTTTGGGGCTATGATTATTTTGGGGATGTCCGAACAGTCGATGTAACTGTACGAAGACTGAGAGAAAAAATTGAAGATAATCCTAGTCATCCTACATGGATTGTGACAAGACGCGGAGTAGGTTATTACTTACGTAGCCCTGAGCAGGAGTAGTCATACCATGAAGAAAGTCCGATTTTTACAATCTATTCATTTAAAGTTTGTGTTGATTTATGTGTTGCTTATTTTAATTGCGATGCAAATTATCGGTGTGTATTTTGTACGTCAACTGGAAAAAGAGCTAGTTAATAACTTTACAAATTCAATTACTGAGCGAGTAGGTTTACTCGCTTACAATATTGAGCAGGAACTTGAAAAAAAGCGAGATGATACATCTCCTACACTCGAAGAAGATTTAGAAATCGTTCTGAAAGATTTTACTTCAATGCAGGGGATCTCATCAAAAGATATTTTAGAAGTGCGTGTTATCGATCAAAACCGCCGAATTATCGGGACCTCTAATCCAAATTCAGAACAAATTGTAGGTAAGAAGACAAATCAGTTGTCGGTGACGAATGCATTACTAGCAGGTACAGCGTCGAATAAGGTATTTGTCGATCAAAAAAATGGTGACCGAATTCGTGTACTTACGGTTCCTATTCGATTACAAGATGATGTTGGTGCAAATACATCACTAGATCCAAACATTGGAGAGTCGATACAGTCAGATCAAGAAATCCTGGGTGCAGTATACTTAATGGCTACTATGGAGCCTGTTTATGAACAAATGAAAAAAATTAATAGCATTTTTGCCTCTGGAACCACGATTGCCTTAGTGATTACTGCATTGCTAGGTGTATTTTTGGCACAGACAATTACTCGACCTATGTCTGAAATGCGAAAACAAGCATTAGAAATGGCAAAAGGTAATTTTTCACGCAAAGCCAAAGTTTACGGATATGATGAAATTGGTCAACTTGCCTTGACGTTTAATAACTTAACGCGAAAGCTTCAAGAAGCACAAGCGACAACAGAGGGAGAAAGAAGAAAGTTAAGTTCTGTTTTGGCGCATATGACCGATGGTGTGATTGCAACAGATCGTAAAGGGCGCGTGATTTTAATTAATGATCCAGCAGCTTCTATGTTAAATGTTTCACGTGAAACAGTTTTGTCTGATCCGATCGTTTCACTATTAGGGTTAGAGGAGGCGCATACGTTTGAGAGTTTGCTAGCAAATCAAGATTCGTTAATTTTAGATTTTAGCACGAAAACGGAACCGTTTATTTTAAGAGCTACTGTGTCTGCTATTCAAAAAGAAACAGGCTTTATCAATGGGATTATTATTGTTCTGCATGATATTACTGAACAAGAGAAAATTGATCAAGATCGACGAGAATTTGTAGCAAATGTTTCACATGAATTGCGTACCCCATTAACAACTATGAGAAGTTATTTAGATGCATTAGCAGACGGTGCTTGGGAAGATAAAGAGCTTGCTCCTAATTTTCTTCATGTCACACAAACAGAAACAGAGCGAATGATTCGGATGGTAAATGATTTATTACAATTGTCTAAACTGGACAGTCAAGACTATCGTTTTAGCCGTGATCCGATTAATTTCGTGAAATTTTATCATTATATTATTGATCGTTTTGAGATGACGATTGAACAAGGAATTTCATTTGTACGAGATTTGCCGAATGAAGCGATTTATGTAGCAGTAGACCAAGATAAAATTACCCAAGTATTAGATAATATTATTTCCAATGCAATTAAGTATTCACCAGAAGGTGGTACCATTACGTTTTCAATTGAACAACATACACATGAGATTGTAGTAAGCATCAAAGACCAAGGGATGGGAATTCCAAAAGCTAACTTAACTAAAATATTTGAACGTTTTTATCGTGTTGATAAAGCAAGAACGCGTAAGCTAGGCGGAACAGGGTTAGGTCTTGCGATTGCAAAAGAGATTATTGAAGCACATGATGGAAGGATATGGGCAGATAGTAAGGAAGGATACGGAACGGCTATTTATTTTACACTTCCAATTGAAAGTGAGAATGATGAAGAATGGGAATGAGATATGAAAATATAAAAACAATTATTCTATTCATTCTTGTTGCTATTAGCTTAGTCTTAACATGGAATTTATGGTCTTACCAACCTTCTTATGATGTGATTACCGATACACAGTATTTGCAGGAGGTAGAAGCTGGAGAAAAAAGTAATCCAGAAGAACATATCCGTCCAACAAAAGTTTTATATCACAAAAATAACAATCATTTTCTCTCTCACGAAGAGGCAGATATTACGAAGTGGATTGAAGAAATGAAAACATGGGAACTATCCGATATAACAGATGTCTCTAGTGTGATTGAACAAGATGAGTTTTTAGAATATGTTCATTCGAACAATGCCATTGAAATTTTATATCCAGATTTATTACCAGTTGAAACATTTCAGCGGATGTTTAAGTTTACAGATGATAAGCTTCCGACGATTGATTTTGACCGTGTTTTAATTAAAATAAAGCGTACACCAACGCTTTCAGCCAGTGTCTATTTTGTGAATTATAATCAACACAAATTATATGCTGTCAAAGTGAAAAATTTCATGAAAGAAGATATTCGAGATTTAGAAGACATGATGGCCTCTTCTAAACCGTGCATCGTCTACAAAAAAAATCCAAATCGTTATATTTTTCTTCCGCAAAATGAAGTGAAAATGAAGAAAGTATACGCATATGACAAAATGTTAGACATTGAGAAATTTCAAAAAGCCTTATTTACTAAGCCTGAATATGTACGAAAAGAAACTTTACCGTATCGTGAATTATATACAGAAGGTACAAAAGTAATTAATGTTAATACAAGGACGAATGTAATGGAGTATGTAAACCTTGTAAATTCCAGCAATGAGGTTATGGAAGAATCCAATTTACTAAATCGCAGTTTTAGTTTTGTAAATGATCATGCTGGGTGGACAGAACCTAATTATCGTTTCGATAGCTGGAATCGAGTCACTAAAGAGATTACGTACCGCTACTATCAAGACAACTATCCTGTATACAGCAACCAAGGTATGGCCGAGATCTATCAACGCTGGGGAAATGCTGAGATTTTGAATTACCGCAGGCCTCTTTACCGATTTGTACAAGTGACATTGCCAAATACAGAAGAAACACTGCAACCTGGCCAAGACGTGATTTCAATCATTGAAAATCATCAAGATTTTGACCCTGCTTTATTAAAAGATATCTCAATTGGCTATCAGCTTGAAGAGGGGATTAATGAAGAAGCAGAAAAGACAGCGGACTACGATTCCAATTCTGTTACACTCATTCCATCTTGGTTTTACTACTACAACAATAAATGGTATCAAGTCACTTTACCAGCTGAAAGGAGCTTGAACGATGGATTGGAGTAAAACAAAATCAATTTTCATCGTGACGTTCCTCGTGTTAGATTTATTTTTAGCGTATCAGTTTATTAAAAAACATGACCAAGACCAGTATTCTTTATTTGTCGAATCGAGCGTAGAGGAGCAATTAGCCGCAGAAGGAATTACGTATAATCAACTGCCTAAAAATATATCAGCGGCTTCTTCATTGAACGGTAAAAGTAAAACATTTAATGAAGAAGAATTAAAAACATTAAAAAAGCAAAAAGCTTCGTTACTCGATGAACAAACAATTGAAAGTATTCTAGATGAACCAATTCCATTGCCTGAAAAGAATACAAAAGCAAAACTGAAACAATTTCTAAAAGAATACGTGTTTTCAGGAGAGTCATATACATTTTGGAGTATGAATAAAGAAAGAAATTTGCTTACATTTTATCAACGATATAATGGTAAAACTATTTACGATAATGAAAGTGGCATTGTTGTTGTTCACTTAAATGAGAAGAATGAAATTGTATCATATGAGCAGACACTTTTAGAAAATATTGAAAAACTTGATGATAAACAAGAAGTTCTGTTGCCTATTAAAGCAATAGAAAATCTTTATTTAAAAGAAGAACTGAAAGCAAACAGTAAGGTAACAAAAGTAGAATTAGGTTATTATACTTTTGATTTACCATTACCGAGTTCTCAAGTTCTTGCGCCAACATGGCACATTATTGTAAATGAAAATACCCATTATTTTGTCAATGCCTTTGAAGGACAAATTATCCAAAAGAGCACTAAATAAACTATTGGAGTGAGAAGCATGAGTTTGCATTTTAGTGTGCTCGCTAGTGGAAGCACAGGAAATGCGATTTTCGTTAGCGATGGCAACCAATCATTGCTAGTTGATGCAGGTTTAAGTGGTAAACAAATGGAATCACTTTTTCACCAAGTTGATCGCAGTATACAAGATATTTCAGGAATTCTAGTCACACATGAGCATAGTGATCATATAAAAGGTTTAGGCGTGTTAGCAAGGAAATATAAGCTACCGATTTATGCTAATGCAAAGACATGGAAAGCGATGGAGGGTCTAATTGGACAAGTCTCTACGGATCAGCAATTTCATTTTGAAATTGGTCAAACAAAATCATTTGGACAATTAGAAGTAGAGTCGTTTGGGGTTTCACATGATGCAGCCGAACCGATGTTTTTTGTCTTTCATCAAGGCAATAAAAAGGTAACGCTTATTACAGATACCGGCTATGTAAGTGATCGCATGAAAGGAACTATTCATAACAGTGATGCTTTTGTATTTGAAAGCAATCATGATGTGGAAATGTTACGCATGGGACGCTATCCTTGGAGTGTGAAGCGCCGCATTTTAAGCGATGTTGGCCATGTTTCAAATGAAGATGCAGGATTGGCCATGGCAGATGTTATTGGTGATCAGACAAAAAGAATTTATTTAGCCCATTTAAGTCAAGACAATAACATGAAAGAAATTGCTCGAATGTCCGTTGCTCAAACGCTGCAGCAGAAAGGCATAGATGTAGATCATCAAGTCCAACTTTATGACACAGATCCAAAAAGGCCTACTGAAATTGTTTATGTATAGTCTTTATCAACAAAACAGAAAATAATTTCATTTAGATGGTTAGAATAAAATAGACATGTCTAAAACAGTAATACACAGAATGGCTTTAACTAATCATCATTAAAAATGAAAGGTTCGGTGGTAGAGTGGAACACTATGATGAGCATCAAACGCCGCGTCGTTCCTCTAGACGACGCAGTGGATTGTTTACATCGGCACTGATTGGAGCAATTATAGGTGGACTGATTGTCTTACTTGCTTTTCCAGCATTATCTCGTCTTGGAATTATGCCTAATATGTTTGTAGATGAACAAACTGAAGAACAAATGGAAGAACAAGCTGGAAATGGAGAAACCATTCAAAAAACTGTGGCAGTGGATGTAACGACCAATGTGACAGAAGCTGTTGACGAAGTAAATGAAGCTGTTGTTGGAGTTGTAAATATTCAGCAAGGAGAAAGCTTTTGGAACGGAGAACGCGCAGATGCTGGCACGGGCTCTGGAGTGATTTATAAAAAACAGGGTGATAAAGCGTATGTGATTACTAATCATCATGTTATTCAAAATGCAAACCAGATTGAAGTGAGCCTATCAGACGGATCAAGAGTGCCTGCTCGCACATTAGGAACAGATGAACTTATGGATTTAGCAGTTATTGAAATTGACTCAGAACATGTGACAAAAGTAGCTGATTTCGGAGATTCTGACCGAATTAAAGCTGGAGAGCCTGTTATTGCAATTGGAAATCCTTTGGGATTACAATTTTCTGGATCTGTTACACAAGGAGTCGTTTCCGGTGTGAACCGAGTAATCCCTCAAGACTTAAATGGAGATGGAAATCCAGATTGGCAGTCAGAAGTAATTCAAACAGATGCGGCTATTAATCCTGGTAATAGTGGCGGAGCTCTTATTAATATTGCTGGGAAATTAATTGGCATTAACTCGATGAAAATTTCTCAAGAAGAAGTAGAGGGAATTGGTTTAGCGATTCCAATTAATATGGCGCGCCCTATTATTAAGGATCTAGAGAAATATGGCGAAGTTCGCCGTGCTTACCTAGGAGTCGGAACGTTATCGTTAAATGAAGTATCAGGCTATCATTTGCGAGAGACATTAAAGCTGCCAGAAGAAATTGTGAATGGGGTAGCTGTCATCAGTGTTGAACCAGGTTCTCCGGCTGCAAAAGCAGGCATGAAAGAATATGATGTAATCGTTGAGTTAGATGGGAAACGAGTAAATGACATTGTAGAGTTACGCAAGCATTTATATATTGAAAAAGAAATTGGAGATACAATGAAAGTAACTTTTTATCGTCAAGGAACGAAAAAATCTGTTGAGGTAAAATTAACACGCGAATCATTGTAATTCCATGAAAAGTCAGATAAAGTTATCCACAGGAGCTAAAACTTCTGTGGTCTTTTTACTGATGCAGTTAATTGTTGAAGGAGGCTTGGTTAAAATGAAAATTTATTGTTGTTTAGAGCATACAGAATTGGCCTTAGATGTAGCAGTAGATGAAAGTGAATTGGCACCGATTTTTGAAAAAATTGATGAACCAACGAAAGAACATCGCTGTCAATATTGTGATAAAGAAGCATTATACACAGTGGAAAACTAAAACGCAGCGGGATATGTGGATATATTATGTGGATATGTGTATAACTTCTGTGGATAAAAAAGGAGAGGAGATTTAGTTGAATATCTCAATTGTAACAATTGGAAAATTGAAAGAAAAATATTTAAAACAAGGCATCAACGAGTATTTAAAAAGGCTATCACCCTATGCCAAAGTTGAAATCATTGAGCTTCCTGATGAAAAAGCACCAGAAAATCTAAGTGACTTAGAGATGCAGCAAGTGAAACAAAAAGAAGGAGAACGTATTTTAGCAAAAATTTCAGACGATGTACATGTTATTGCGTTAGCGATTAACGGTAAGCAGCAATCGTCAGAAGGGTTAGCAAAAGAGCTTGATTCCCTTGCTACATATGGAAAAAGTAAAGTGGCATTTGTCATTGGAGGATCGCTTGGTTTAAGCGATCAGGTGATGAACCGTGCAAACGCGACGCTTTCATTTTCAAAAATGACATTTCCGCACCAACTTATGCGTCTTGTATTAGTCGAGCAAATTTACCGTGCATTTAAAATTAATCGTGGTGAACCGTACCATAAGTAACGGTAAACCATGCAACCGTAAAATATAAAAGAGGTGCATGATGGTGACAAAACACATAAGAAGCATGCCATATTGGCATGCTCCTTAATTTTCTCTACAACTACATTGTCTTAACTCTTCTTTCAATATGGCTGGTTTCTTCATCTAATCTTAACTCTGCCCGTTTTTCAAAGGTAGGTTCTAATTCTTTTTTTGTTCTTACCATCTTATTCTCCGTCTAGAAGCATACCACTAGATAACTCAAAGGTTTCTTGAACTGTGGAGGAATCAGATACTTTCTGAACTTGAGTAATATCTGCAAGTTGATCCATAGTTTTTTGACCGTCACCCTTAGTGTAGAATTTCAACCCACTAATTCGGACATTCTTTGTATCATCTTCAAATTCCATCTCTGCTTGGTGGTCAGTCATATACAATAACAAGTCTTGTTTCCATAACTCGCTGACAAACCTGTCACCGCTCATTCCTTTTGGTTCAATGAATATTTGGAAATAAAACTCGCTATCCTCAAGGAATAAAATAAAGTCAGGTTGAAAACCTTGTAAGTGCATGTCTACTGTTTCACCTGCACGATTGATCCGTGAGCCATATTGGTGCAGTTTAACTTTTTCACTTTTAGCTGACTCACGGTGCATATTCTCGTCCATTCGAAATAGGTAAACACCCTTGTTATATCTTTGTTTCAACTCGTCCACATAGGCTTTAATTCGCTCAATCAACTCGTATTCTAGCTTGTTGACGATTGCTTTTTCATAAACGTAAAATTCATCGTCCATTTCGTAAGCGGCAACCTTTTGAGTTACTTCATTCAAAAGGTTTGCGGTGTCATACTCTGGAACACGCTTGTTGTAACTTGTAAGGTATTCTCTAATCGGATAGCCAATGAATCTATTGGTTCCTCGTTGTTTAATGTAACCTGATTTGAATTTTACTTCATACTCTTTCAATAAGTCGATAGTTACTTTCAAAATCTCATTTGGAGAAATATCTGACGCTTTGTATTCTTTCGGAACAGTCAAAAAGAGCTTCATATTCCCTGCATTTAACCATTTTTCTCCATAGATAAATTCTTTCATAGAAGTCAGGAGCGGAAGATACTTTTTCAAATTATCAAACTGGTAAAACTCCAAGCATTGGATGGCTTTTTTAATGAAACGAACATCAAATTTTTCTATACCGATAGTTTTTGTTTCAATATTTTCAACAGTAGCTTTATAAGAAACTTCCCGACTACCATAGTTCAAGCTTCGAGAAATATCTAACTTATGGTTGATACCATATTTTCCAATAGAGTCGAACCATTCATCTGATACGTCCTCTGCTTCGTTATAATAGATTTTCCCTGTTTTATAGGTATCTGTTTTCTGGAATGAAGGTTTAACTTTAATTTCAATAGGCGGATTTTTCTTATCTTGTCCCGTTGGTAAATCCATTTGTTTCAAAGAGCCCACTAGCTGTTTCAAATATTGAGGTTCATTCATTGTATGGTAGTGGAGGGTTTCCAAAAATAATTGCTTATTTGAGGAATCATTGTCATATCTCCGCTGATAGCTTTTCTCACCATCAATTTCAAATGGATAATACCTTGCACCACGTCCAATCAGTTGAGCTTCAACCATTGTAGCATTCTTGTTAGTGCCTGCTTCTTTTTCGATACGAACAATATCATACAGATTGAGTACATCCCATCCCTCTGTAAGTTTTGCCACAGCAAAAACTACACGATAAAGATTGTTTGGGTTTTCGAGCGTGTTCAAGGCTTCATACTGACCTTTTTCAAGCATATTACCACTGGCATCGTTGGCATTCAAAACATTTCTTGGGTCAAAGTCCTGTTTAATCTCACGAATAATCTTTGCTAAATCATCTTCATTTTGCAGGTAGAAATTATAAGCCAACTCTAGTGCAGAGCTTTCATTACTATCCAATACTTGCTGACGTTGGATGAATGACACTAAGTCACTTACGTTTAGATTGGCAATGAGGTCATTAAAGACTTTTGTTGCTTCAAGTGAGATTGCAACTTTTGGTGATTTGAACATAATCACTGGCTTGAAAGATCCCGTGACACCCTCAGCATAGGCACTATATTTTCGGAATTGCGAGAGTAACACTACGTTCAACATTTTATCTTCATCACTTGCGGATGTTTCAATACGCTTAACCTGCTTAGAGTACCCATCAAACATAAGTTTGTTTAACGGATAACGATAAACGACTTTATCACGATACTTGTTGTAAATTACTTCCTTGTCAAAATCCACTGTTGCCGTGAACTCTAGCAATAGATTCTTTTGCTCCTCGTCATCCCTAGCCCTTAGAATCTTATTGATAGCAGATTCCCAAGTGTTCTCAGCTTCTTTTTCTGATTTTGTACTGGCGGAATAGTGATGAGCTTCATCAGCCAAAACAACTACAGGATGATTTTCATAATCAGATAAACCCATTGTGTTCTCTTTTAACACAAACAAATCATCTGATACCTTTTGCACGGATGAAAGTTTGATATAAATGGTATTATCTTGAGGAACACGGGGAAAACGCTCAATCTCTCGAATATAAATTCGTTGTCCGTCAATCTCAATTTTTTCTTTAAAAAGATATTTCTCACTATTTTCGTTTACCAAGTTATCCTTTGTTTTCATAAGGACGGAATTGGTGTTTACAGTAAACAAGAAATTCTGATACTTATGTTCCTGATAAAGGTAGAGAATTAGACCTGCCATCAAATCTGTTTTCCCTGAACCAGTTGCCATGTTAAACAGAACGTGTTGGGGACTTGGGTTAATCTGTGTTTGTGTATAGTGATAATTCCGCATTGCTTCATCTTGATAATAACGTAACGTATGGAGTAAATTCTGATTGATATACTCTGGAATAACATACCCTTGATGTTGATTAAATAAGTTTTGTTCTGCTTTCTTTGCCTGTTCAACTAATGGAAATCGGCGAACATTCCCATTCACAGGAGTTTTCTTTGCTCTTGCCATTTTACTCACCGCCTTTATAGAACGCCTTATTGAATGCGTAATCTTCATCAGAAACTAAATCACGGACATTCGTATCATCAATTTCCGAGTAGTTATAATAAAGTCCATTCTTATCAAGTAACTTAACTAACAGACGTTTATTCTCATCAAATCCTTCAGCCCAATCAATTTTAGATAAATCCGCACGGAAAGAAATATCCGCCGGTTCATCTGTATCAGTTCCTTGTAGCATTCGATCATAAACTGATTTAAGCTCCTCAGTAGTGTTTGAGTGGATAATATCTTGAAGGTAGCCCATATTTTTAGGGAACAGTTCAGCATAGACAAATGAACCGCCACCTTGCCAATTAACATCTCCAGAAATCCCTTTATCATCTTTACCGCTTACAACGTTTTGAAGTCGTTCCTTCATTATCTCAATCTGTGAATCAATCTGTTCACATGTTATCCATTTACGGCCCAGTTTGTGTGCAACTGCAGCCGTTGAACCGCTACCACCAAAGAAATCTAAAACAATATCTCCTTCGTAACTAGACATTTCAATAATGTTTTGAAGTAATTTTTCTGGCTTTTTCCCATTTGGAAATTCAACTTTACCTTCTTTTGAGAGATTGTTGTATTGAATATCATCCCAAAGAGTCGTCAACTTTTCTTTATATAGTAAGTTACCATCTTTATCTTCAGTCAACATATCCGACAAGAACATAAACATCCGCTTTGTACTGGTATATAGAATTTCAGTTACTTTATCTTTATTTTTTCCTTTCGTTGGAACATATTCTATACTCACAAATCCAGTATCAATTCCAGCAGTTTCTTCCATTACAGTTGTACGAATCGATGTTTGAGCATTTGTAGTTTGAAATATTTTGTCTGGAACGGAATTATAAACTTCTTCCTCAGTCAAATTATGTTCAGTGGCGTATTGCTTAACAGACATCTGTTTTGCATTTGGATAATGATAGTATTTACGATTTTTTTCTTCGTCAAATTTGATAAGTTGACGCTCACCAAGTTCAGTCAAAACCGATGTGTATTTCCAGCTCTTACCTGCTTCAATATATTCTTCGTTGATATAGTCCCATACTGGCGTCATAGCATAAACAGGCTCAAGATTGATTTGTTCTTTATTCTTCGCATAGACTTGAATAAATTCCGTAGCATCTTTAAGACTCTTACCTTCAGCACTACCAGACACACCACCAATTTTCGTTTTGACAGTAACGAGATTGATGAAATTATTTCTTCCCATAATTTCATCTAACAAAACACCAAGATAGTTAACCTCAACATCGTCTGTTTGAACCCACAAAATTCCATCTTCAGCTAAAAGCTCATACGCAATTTCCAAACGATTTTTCATAAAGGTCAACCAAGCTGAGTGGTTAAATTTATCGTTGTAGGCAAATGAATCTGAGCCCGTGTTGTATGGTGGATCAATATATATCAACTTGACAGACCCAGCATATTTGTCAGCCAAGGCATGTAAGGCAAGTAGGTTATTTCCTTTGATAATCAAATTGTCGGTATCTTTGTCAAACTTGACAACTGAATTTTCACCATTTTCGTCAAATTTGACAGCATTTATGAGAATCTTCTTGTCAAAGAGGCGGTCAATCTCATCCTTTTCAATGACCTCGTTTAAGAAGGCATCATCATAGCCATCTTCGCTATCTTCCTTTGTCATGGAAGCAGTAAGCACACCATCTTTGAACGGAAAATCTAACACCACGTCTTGGCTGTCCTGTAAGAACTTCCCTTTTGAAGCTAGCCCGACACAATTTTCATACTTGGTGTAACTTGTATCCCAGTAATCATTGTAGAAAATCGCTTCTTCAAGTTGTTCAATTTGAAATAACTTCTGTCCTGCAACTTCCTTGATAAAATGTTGCTTGATAAATTCCACTTCAAATAACTTGCTAAGAAGTGCTTCATCATAATTCCGTAAATCATCCGTGAGTTTTGAGCGGTTCAATTCTTCCCCAACTAAGTATTTTCCATCAAAAGAAGATAACGCCCTTTTTAGCTCATCAAAAATCTTTGGTTCAATCTTTGCCATTTTATTCATTCCCTTTACAATTTTTCTCCTAATTATAACATTGAAATCAATTCCCTTATAAGCAAACAACAGAAAGAAAAAATCAAAGTGACAATCATTCGGTGAGAGTATTTTGGCGACAATCTTGGCGACATTCTCCATCAGAAGCACGAGAACCGTCCCCACGCTCCTTCCTTGCTTTATTGAATAGCAGTAGTTGGTTTCTACTTGTATGTGAATTAATAGGAACTGTAATGGGAGGTGGAGCATTAAAGTTAGAAGCAACACACTTAAAAAGGCTCCAATACCACGCTTAGCTAAGAGTCAATCTGAAACACTATCTAATCTTGGCAAAAAATTAAGTACTGGGACGAAGGTGTTAAAACATCTATAGATCAAATAATCCTAGAAGTGGTTTCACTTGGAAATAGTACTTTGCTCATGAAAGATATTGATGAGTTAACCTTACAGAAAAGAAATGTTCGAAAGTAATAATTACGACTACCTAGCTTTAGTTTTAGACATGTTTACTCTAATATAACAAATATATATTATATAATTGATGCCTATGCCGATAGGCAATCCTCATGAGAGGTAGGAACATAGAGGAACACAAAAAAAATCTCACTTAGTTCATTCTAAGTGAGATCTTCTGCATCTATTAATTATAAATTCTTCTAACGATGTTCTTGGTATTCTCCATGACCTTCCTACTCTAAATCCCTTTATTTCTCCACTATTAAGTAATTTATAAGAGTAGTTTCTTCCAATGTAAAGTGTTTCCATCAATTCTTCAACAGTTAAGATATCATTCTGCATTTCAAACATTACGTTACACCACCTTCAGCTCTTTTTACATTATTGTTGTTTATTATTGATTAAATAAAAACTCTATTTACGTTGAACAAAAACTAATAAAATGCTTTATTGCATTAGTTGGTTAATTAAAATTATAATTTTTATATTATATATTTTTTTGGGGTGTGAAATGAAAAAGTTATCAAAGAAATTAAAAGAAGAATTATATGAAAAATTTGAAGTTAGAAGCTATGAAAAGGCTGAAAATATTTTAGAGAAAGTTGAGCTTGGGGAAAATTTCAAACGAGTATGTTCTAATTTAGATTTAGATGCTCATATTGTTGAAGAGTATCTAAAAAAGTATGTTCTTCATTTAATTTTAGAAGAATCCACAAATTTTAGTAAATCGGAACTGCAATTAATAAGTAGCTATTCTGGTGAGACACTATTAAATACAACCATAGGTGAGTTATTAGAGGAAATACAAGATGAAATTTATTTTGTACAAAGCAATAAATTTCAAGATTATCAATATAGTAGCTTGAAAAAGGATAATAAGGCTTTCTCAGAAGGAAAGACTTATCACTTAAATAAGGGAAGCCAATTATTAAATAATTTAAATTTTCCATTTTCTGAAAGGAAAGAAACTTTCTATTTATTTTATTACAATAGATATGTGGATAGACAAGGCGTTATAAAACCCAGAATAGATAAAAATTATGATAAAGAGAGCTTAGCTCAATCACTTATCGATCATTATCATAATTTTGCTACATTGTTGAATAATTATGAAGATGCGGTCAACATTAGAGTTAACCCTACAAGAGATATATTACAATTAGAAAGGGAAACTGATATTTACTTTTTACTTAAGTTATATACCTTATTACCTAAGGATAAGTCTAATAAATTCAAATATAGAAAAGATAAAAAGGAAAGAGAAATCTTCTTAAGGGTAATTGCATCCTTCGCTGTAATTGAGGATATTAGATTAAAGCTCTATCTTACCGAACAGTGTATTCAGAAAGAGGATATATCATATTTTATTAAAGGTAAAGGTTATGTTAATCTTTTTACTTTGATTTATATATACATACCATTAATAAAAGAAGCCTTTCTAGATCAAATAAAAGCAAAAAAAGGTGTATTGTCAGTTAAAAGTGATGAAATATACTTAAAAGAGGAAATAAGTGAATTAAAAAAAGTGAAGAACAAGTTGTATTTATATAACACTATTAGAGGATATGTAGGTTACAAGTTAACAGATATAAAAAACGAAGCAGTGCCTCAAAAAAATGGTAATGTTATTTACTCAGAGGATTTTATCGTATTTTATAAGGAAGTAAAAAACATGAATGATAATCGGCAAAAGTTTTGTGAAGTAACAATGAATAATTTATCTGAAATAATTGAAAAACAACCGGCTTTAATAGAAGGATATTTATATGATATAGGACAGAAATTAGCTTCTTTAGATAAAAATAAAGAAAAAAAAGCGTTTGAAAAAAATTTATTAGATGCTGATAAATATGACCTTGATTCTGATTATGTACAAAAAGTCTATGAAGAGATATCACAAAAATGAAATCTTTTTTTAAAAAAATAAAAAGTGAAATAAAGCCGCTTTCTTTCTTAGAGAGCGGCTTTATTCCTTTATTTTTTGGATTCTAGGGTGTATTTACTGAATTTTCAGTAAATACACCCAGAATTTTAGAATGTTACCTTATTATTGTGGTAAATAATAAAAGGGAGAGATTAAATATGGATCTTAATAACTTAACAGATAAGGAAACTAAACTTTTGGAAAAAATGCAACAAGGTAATTCAGATATTAAACTAATGATAAGTAATGGTGAAGAATCAATTGTATGTGTTGGAAATAAAATGATGAAACCTAGAGTTCTTATACTTTGTCATATAACTTCAGCAGGGAAAGTTTGTTATGGAAAAATTGCGAATAAGAATATTAAATTATCATATGAAAATGAAACGAATGTGTCTAGTAAAGGGTTAAGAATTTTTATAGACGGAAGAAAATCCGGAAAAAAGTATTTATATGGTGTTAGCAATGATTTAGCAATTACACTTAAAGAAGATGAAGAAACTCATGAAAAGAATTTAATCATAGCTTATGTTGAAAATAAATCTATTGCTCAATTAACTATCTATAATAGTAGATTGAGTAGTAAGATTAGTGAAATAATTATAAAAAGGGAATCATTAATAGGGGACTTACGAAACTATGTCTTTACGCTAGTTACTACAATTTTTCCAAGTATTAACGATATTCTCCAAGATGGTATAGATGTAGATAAAAATAATGAGTTAACAGAGAATTAATAATGCTAAATGTTAATGATAATTTTCAAAAAATTAAACATAAAAAAATAGGGGATTCATTGATTGCTCCAGATGAAAAATATTATAGACGAGAAGTACCTAATTTTGGAGGTAATTCTGTTAGTGTAATTGATTTATCTTTATCAAGATTTGAATATGGTGATTTTCCCGAGGATTATTTAAAAGACAAAGAAATTGATGATAGCTTTGGAGAAAAAAATAATTTATCGAGATTTGAATACGGTGATTTTCCCGAGGATTATTTAAAAGACAAAGAAATTGATAATAACTTTGATGGGAACAATGATTTATCGAGATTTAAATACGGTGATTTTCCCCATGATTATTTAAAAGATAAAGAAATAGATAATAACTCTGAAGGAGAGATTTGGAGTGACGTTATTAAAAAAGAGGGAATAAGTGTCACTACAATAAAAACTAATCAACAAAAGGAATCAAATAATACAAGCAAAAATATTGAGTATAATATCTTTTCCAAAATACTTGATAGAGACACTATTAGGTGTTTGAAAGGAAGCCTTTACCTTTATAACAGAAGCAAAGGCTGCTTCTTCGAACTTGAAGATTATCAAGTTAGGACACTAGTACGAAGTGGATGGTCAGATAAGGTGGAAAGACTACTATCTAAGGGCAGAGTTGACGATATCATTGATCGTTTAAAAAGTAGTGAGGCAATTCAAATAAAGGAAGACGATTTAGATCCCTACTCCCACTTAATTAACTTCAGAAATTGTGTATTGGACTTAAGAACAGGAAGAGAGTTAAATCATTCTCCAAAATATCGTTTTACTAGTTTTATAAATGCTAATTACACATCGCAAACGATGGAAGGGAAACACTTCTTACAGTTTATCGATCAGTGTGCAAAAGGTGATATACAGAAAATCATGCAGTTTCAAGAACTAATAGGATACACAATCTCAAATTATACTAATGCAAAAAAATGGTTTGCACTAATTGGAGCCCCTCACACTGGAAAAAGTACAATACTAGAAGTATTGACAGAAATTATTGGAGAGGAATACACAAGTAATGTACCTCTTCATGAATTGAGCGGAAGATTTTCTTTATCCGATTTATTTAAGAAGAAATTAAATGTTTGTGGTGAGTTAAACGACAATGAACTAAAGAATATAAACACAATAAAAGCGTTAACAGGAAATGATAGATTAAGAGCTGATATCAAGTATAAATCTGCCATAAATTTTATTAATAAAGCTAAGATAATCATGGCTGGTAATGCGATGCCTCAATTACAAACATTGGATAATACCACAGCGTTTACGGACAGAATTTTGTTTGTGGTTTTTAATAATACAATTCCAGAAGGTAAAAGGGACTACAAACTTAAGGAAAAGCTTCTTTCTGAAAAGGATTATATTGTCCAATGGTCTATAGAGGGTTTGCAACGGTTAATAAGTAATAATTTTGTATTTACGGAGTGTTTGGATTCTATTGAATTCAAAAAACAGTACCAAAATGAAATGAGCAATATAAACGATTTTATCAATGTAATGTGTCAGTTAGAGCCTAATAACAATGAATATAGAGTTCATAAAAGAGATCTTTATACAGCTTATGTTAATTATGGTAGGGATAATTGCCATAATATACTGAGCAAAAAAGAATTCTTTAATGAGATTAAAAAGCTGCCTATAAAACAATCTAAATTTCGATATAGAAAGTCTACACCACTAGATGGGTTCATAGGAATTACCTTGAAACAATTTACCCAGGAGAATAAGTAATAAAAAGAAGTTTTATAAGAAAGTGACTACTTTATCTACACAATCAGTGAAATATCCGAATTTGCTACCTTTACAAGCAGAATAACTGTAGATTTAAGATTAAAGATTTACTACTTATATCTACATTTGGCTACAGGTGGAAAGATTTCAAGGAGCATGTATATCAAGTTATGAAATAAGTATTTTACGGTAAATTAACTATATATTATACCTTTGAGCTAGATACTAAGTCCTGATATGCATGTATTCCTAATAAGTAGAACTATAGGGGGAATACAGAATGATCGAAAATAATGAAAAAAGCATATATACAATTTTAATTGACTTATTAAGTGATCTGCTCTACCAAGAATTGATCATCGAAGAGGAGGTGGAAGTAAAATGATAAAAGCTGTTATCTATGCAAGGGTATCTACCGCTGAACAAGCAGAAGAAGGATATTCAATTGATGCACAAATAGATACTGTTACACGGAAGTGTGAGCAAGAAGGAAGACAAGTTGTTTTTAAATATATTGATCGGGGAGTTAGTGGTAAATCTATAAAGAAGCGGCTGTTTCTTCAACAGCTTCTAAAAGATGCTAAGGAAAACAATTTTGAAGAAGTATGGGTATGGAAGACGAACAGGTTAGCGAGAAATCATTTAGATCTATTGAAAATAGTAGATGAATTAAATAAGTATAATATTGGATTTAAGAGTTGTTCAGAAGCCTTTGACACCTCTACACCTACTGGAAAATTACTAATGAATGTTTTAGCTTCTATTGGAGAATTTGAGAGGGAGACAATTGTAGAGAATGTCAAGATGGGAATGAAACAACGAGCTAAGCAGGGTAAATGGAATGGTGGACAAGTGTTAGGTTATAAAAGTATAACAATTGAAGGGGGAGATAATAAAACAAGATTAGAGGTAGTAGAGAATGAAGCCTTTATTGTTAGAGAGATATTTCAACTTTATTCTGAAGGAAGAGGATTAAAGAGTTTAACAAATCACATAAATAAACTGGGTTATAAGTCTAAGAAGGGAAATATGTTTTCAATAAATGCTATAAAAGAGATATTGATGAATCCTATTTATATAGGAAAGATTAGATACAATCGGAGAGAAAATTGGAGTGAGAAAAGAAGGCAAGGAATAAATAAAAATCCCATAGTAGTTGATGGTGAACATGAAGCAATTATATCTATAGAATTATGGGAAAAGGTTCAGAAGTTATACAGTCAAAGATCTAATAAACCCAATCGAATATATAGTGGATCTTATCCCTTAACAGGATTATTGAAATGTCCAGTTTGTGGATCTTCAATGGTTGCTGGAAGGGTAAAGAAAAAACATAAGGATGGTAGTTTTATCATTCACCGGTATTATCATTGTGGAGCTTGGAGGAATAAAGGTACAGCAGCTTGTAGATCTAATGGTGTAAAAGCTAACGTTGTAGAAGAATTTGTCTTTAATAAAATTCGAGATTCTCTATTAAATGAAGAAATCTTAAGAGATATTGTCAAAAGTATGAATGACAAACGAAAAAATTTTATAAAACCCCTAGAGGATCAACTTAAAGTAATAGATAAACAGAATAATGACCTTGAAAACAAGAAAAATAAAATTTTTGAGCTATTTGAGGAAGGAGTAATCGATAAAGTTAATCTTTCATCAAGGCTTAACTTAATCTCAAAAGAGTTGGATGTTAATGCCAAAAACAAGGAAACGCTCCAAGGAAAATTAAAATTAAATAACTCAGATCCAATAGAGTTTAAGCTAGTTAAGAAACTAATGAAGAATCTTAATGAAATAATTAATAATGCTAATCATGATAGAAAAAAAACCATTCTAAATCTAGTTGTAGAAAGAATTAATATAAATACAGATAGGCAAGTCGATTCTATAATATTGCATTTCAATGGAAAGTCGAGAAATTATATATTAGGTGAAAAAGAGGGCGAATCTTCAATTGAAGATTCGCCCTCTTTTAATTTTTCACTGACTTTATAAAAATGGAGGAATTAAATATGAAAAGTTATTTATTAACCCAAAACAAGCAATTGGAGTTAATATGTGAGGAAGCTGCTATGAAACAACCCGCAAAAAGGGTAAACATAATTAGTTTGAAACTTGTAAAAGAGCATAGCTTTCTTTATCCAGAAAGAAATGTAAAATCACCTGATGATGCTTATAAGCTTTTAAAACAATTTTTAGTAGACGTAGATCGTGAATATTTTTTAGTCGTATGTTTAGATACAAAAAATCAGCCAACAGCCATAAATGTTTGTCATATAGGAAGTTTGAATGCAAGTATAGTCCATCCAAGGGAAGTGCTGAAACCAGCAATACTTTCTAATTCAGCTTCTATCATAGTTGCACATAATCATCCAAGTAATGACCCTACGCCAAGTCGAGAAGATATTGAAGTAACTAAAAGATTGGTTGAGGCTGGGAAAATAGTAGGGATTGATGTTTTAGATCATCTCGTAGTGTGTGCAGATAAATTTATATCCCTTAAAGAAAAGGGACATATTTAACATTATTTCTAGTAAGGAGACATGTTGTTATTGATAACATGTCTTTTTACTCATTTACAGGAAGGATTTTTTTACCATTTGTCGAATGATAGTAAAACAACTCTAATCTTGACAATTAAGGATGTACAAGTGTAACAAAATGACTAGGTAATTATTAATAAATAATAAATTCTTTAATTAGAGAGGTGTAAGGCTTGCTTGGATTACTACTATATTTATTATTAGCTGGATTTACGTGTTACTTCTTAATGCTTTGGGTACGTACTATATCTCTAAAAATAAAAATAAGAAGGTTGATAAAAGGGCATCCCAAAACCATTGGTTTTCTAAGGAGAAGAGTATTTAATAGACATGAACTTATAAAGAGTCTTAAAGGGAAGGTTATGGATGAGCTAAGCAATAATGAAATTTTAATTGATAAGAATCGGCTTAGTAAGATTATTGATAAGGAAATTTATAATGTACTAAGGGGATGGAAAATTATACTTCCATTTCTATCAATTATGGTGGTAATTCTAGGGTTAATTGTAATAGGGGTTAGTTTTTAAGGAGGTATAATATATTGATATTTCAACGATACGAGGATTTGAAAACTTATACAAAAAAATATCCTGCTGTTGTTATTCTTACATTAGCAATTGTTATTGTACAGCTATCCACATATTTTTTTGGAGTAGGACCTACTGACTTTGAAACAGCACGTAAGTTTGGAGCTATCCAATCCAATGACTATTCACAAGAAGAATGGTTTAGACTAGCAACATATTTATTTGTACAAATTGGTGGAACAATGCACTTGCTTGCAAATGTAGCTTGTTTAGTTACTTGGGGTCCACCGCTTGAAAGAATTCTTGGTTCAGCAAAATTCACTTTTGTTTATTTTGCAACGGGCTTGGTTGGAGGTCTATTTATATTAATTTTTTCAAATAATGTGATTGCTGCAGGTGCATCGGGAAGTATTTTTGGAATTATTGGCCTCTATGTAGGATTAATTATTCAACGAAACAAGATAATTGATTCAGAAAGTAAGAGTTATATATGGGGTGCATTCATAATTAACATTATCTATACATTTTTAGTACCTAATGTATCTATTGCTGCACATCTTGGTGGTTTATGCGGAGGACTTTTTCTCTCCTTTATTCTTCGTCCCAAAACATATCAACTGTTAAGAAAGTCTAACTTGAATGACCGGTTATTTAAAATAATAATAGTCACTACTGTTTGGTTTTTCGTGATTTCTCTACCGAAATTCTTACCAAATTATCCAGTATTAAATAAAATTGAAGGCAAACTAGAAGCAATGGTATTTGTTGATATAAACGAATATATTGATGTATTTAATGATAAGCCTATTATGCGAGATTTAAACCCTAAAATAAATAAATCAAAATTTATTGCTGATATAGATAATCTTATTAGTCATTATAGTGGAAGTACTCTATCCTTATCTTTGGAAGGAAAGGAGTATATTCAAAATAATATAAAAGAGTTTTCCCACCAAATAGAAGAATCGCGGGATTTTGTTAGGACTAAGGCAATAGAAGTTGATGTTAAAAAAATTAATAAAGATGTTATGCCATATTTGACCACAGTTACAAAATTTAATGGTCAAGTTATTTATATAGAAGAATTCGATTATGGTGAATCTAGAGTTACATATGCAATTCTTGAAGATAATAAGATAGTGGAGGATAAGTCAGAATATAATTATTTTACTGTCATCATGTTTGGAACAGCAGATAATATATATGAAAAAGATTATATAACATTCTATGGTCTTCCAATTGGAAGGTATGCCTCTGAGAATACTCTTGGGGGGCAAACAAACTCACAAATGTTTTTAGGTTCATTAATGGAAAAGAGATAGTTATTTTAATAAAGGAAGCAATTTAAGGTTAGGATAGTGCCTATTAAAGTTTGTAGATGGAACTGTCACGGTGAACCGTATCATAAGTAAATGAGGTTTTTACTGAAAAGTAGTTAGAAGCACAAAAACACAAGAAAGCTTTGATGTTTCTGAACAATATGCAATCTTGATGACATATCCAAAGGTTCAAGCAGCAGGAACGCTTCGCTATTTAGAGGATAGCGTAGAAAATATCATTGCCAAATTTGCAGAGAAAATAAAAAAGAGGGGTGAACCCTCTTTTTAAATTAGATGTAGACTCTTAGTTAAACTCCGTAAGATTGAGTATTTTTAATAGACAACAACTGGTTCATGGGTATCGAGATTATCATACACAGCTTTCATAACGTTAGGAGGAACATTGACACAGCCACCCGATCCTGCTGTGAGATAGGCATCGCTTTTCCAGTTATTTCGCCAACTAGCGTCGTGGAAGCCTTGTCCACTGTTTGTGAAAGGTGCCCAATAATCTACTTTTATTGAATAATTAGGATTGCCTGCAGAACTTCCTCTGAGCGTGTATGGTGTTCTTTTATAGAGGATATACCACACTCCTGGAGATGTATCTTCCTGTGTACTATGTTTACCCGTAACCACATTCGTTGTTAGTACTAGTTTTCCGCCTCTATAAAGCCAAATACGCTGTTCTTTAATTGACACTTCAGCATAAGTATCTCCAATGCCGTTGTTTGTAATAGTGCCATAGCCATATCCCTCATTGTTCCAACCATTTCCGTAAATATTAGCTGCAGATACCGATTTCTCTCCACTTTCAAAAGCTTTTTGCACAAGTGCTGCTTCTTTTTCTACATCAAGTGCCCAGCCATAACCTTGTCCTTTAACTGAAATGACTTTACCTGAATGGGTTTTAAAGGTAAAATTCTTACCCAATGTGGATTGAGAATTATTAATTTCAGTTATTTTATTTGTAACGTTGGCTGGATCTATCGTAACCTTCAAATCTTTTGATACAGAGGCATTTTTAATGAGCTCGCTGGCTTTTAAGGAATAAACTTGATCCTGGATCTTATAGTCAACAGTAAGCTGAAGGAGCTCTTGTAGCTTTTTCACTTCTTTTTTAATAACCTCACTGTCTTCCTGGATTGGAAGAATGTATGTAGTATTCAGACGAATATCGCTAATATACTTCTGTTTATCATATTCTTTTAACAGAGTAGTTACATCATATTGCATACCATCAATACTCTTTGAGATTATTATTTTTCCTTTTTCCAGAGTTGCGTGTGCATCTTTAGGAGCTTTTAAATTCTGATTCATTGAGATGAGTTTTTGTTCAAACTCATTTTTTAGGATTTCGCTACGATATTGATCCTGTTTTCTTGGCATTAATGAATAGCTTTTTGATTCAAAATATGGAAAAAATGTCCACTGGCTTTTTAATAGTTTTTTGATTTCTGTTAGGTCAGCTTCTGTAAATCCCATCTTAGTATCTTTGCCGTCTAGAATTAGTTGGTTTCCAACATAGACTTCATTTGTTAAAACAGCTGTTTGTAACTTTTTTAGAGCCTCGTCATCAGTCAGGTGACTGACATTAATGCCATTAATTTTAATATTTGCATTAAAGTGGTTTGCTTGATAATAGCTAATTGCTATAACGATGAGTGTAAAAATAATAACGATACTCATTGTGATAAACTTCCAATTTTTAAACCGCTTAACTGGCTTTTTTTGAGACTTGTAAATCTCTTCAAAGGGTTGTTCTACAGCGTTTCCCATAAATACGTCCCCCCATACAACTTCGACATTCTTTCTTTATCCTTTTGTTCTTTTTACAAAATTTACGATTATTTTACCTTATTATTACACTTCAACTACAATTTTACTAGATAGGATAGCGCAAATTTTGTCGCAATTTGTAAGTTTTCGAAGTTTTATATATTTATTTTTAATTCTAGTTATAGGGAGCTCATCTCTTATTATAGTAGTTGGATTTTATGGAGTGTATTTTAAAGGTGTACCTTTTTCCCATAAATTGTTTGTGATTGAATGCTTTTTGAATAAACACGTACGGTTTATTTTTTCAGTTTCATTATCTATTTTCTCAGCTTTTGAAAGATAGAAAGTATCTTCTAACCTTTTTTGAAGTTATTACTGTCAACTCAATAATATCGCTAAACTTAAGAAACTTACTACTTTAAAAAAGTCATGAATTTATCTATTAATTTGAATCAATGAAGCTGAAATCTGAGTTTGTTAAGGTTATAAAGAAGGCTGCTTTCAGAAATGGAGTGGTCTTCTTTTGAACTATTTGTGAAGAATGTCACAAATAGTTCAAAAGAATGACACAGAACATTCAATGTTTAGATGTTACGCTTGCTCATTTTCGAAGTAGACTAGACGTATAAAAATATCTAAGCAATCGGGCAATGCTTTTGTAAAAAATGAGCAAATCATTTTTATCCAGAAAGCGTCGCCATGCATTTTGTGTTAAGGGAGGAATTTGTTTGTGAATGAGCTTGTGTTGGCAAGACTTCAGTTTGGATCGACGACGATTTTTCACTTTCTGTTTGTGCCGCTTTCAATCGGGCTTGTATTTATGGTGGCTTTGTTTGAGACGATATACGTTGTGAAAAATCAGGAGATTTATAAGAAGATGGCGAAGTTTTGGGGGCATTTGTTTTTGATTAACTTCGCGATTGGTGTAGTAACTGGGATTCTCCAGGAGTTTCAGTTCGGCATGAACTGGTCGGAGTATTCGAGGTTTGTAGGGGATGTTTTCGGAGCACCGCTTGCGATTGAAGCGCTGTTGGCGTTCTTTATGGAGTCGACGTTTCTTGGTCTTTGGATTTTCGGCTGGGATCGTTTGTCTAAAAAGGTTCATCTGGCATGTATTTGGCTTGTTTCGCTTGGCACCATCCTTTCTGCCTTTTGGATATTAGCGGCGAATTCGTTTATGCAGGAGCCAGTCGGCTTTGTTATGCGAAATGGCAGAGCGGAAATGGATGATTTTTTTGCACTACTGACGAATCCGCAACTTTGGGTAGAGTTTCCGCATACGATCTTTGGGGCTCTGGCAACAGGTGCATTTTTTGTCGGAGGGGTTAGTGCATATAAACTTCTGAAAAAACAGGAGGTTCACATTTTTAAAAATTCGTTTGATATTGCAATGATTATAGCTCTCGTGGCTGGCCTTGGAATTGCTTTCAGCGGCCATGCACAGGCAAAGCATCTTATGGAATCGCAGCCTATGAAAATGGCAGCGAGTGAAGGACTTTGGGAGGATAGCGGCGATCCTGCGGCATGGACAGTGTTTGCTCTGATTGACCCAACGGAAAAAGAGAATTCGTTTGAAGTGAAAATTCCATATCTACTAAGCTATCTTGCCTATGAGAAATTTGAGGGACAGGTTCAAGGTATGAATTCGCTGCAGGCAGAATACGAGAAGAAATACGGAGAAGGAAATTATATTCCACCGGTCAATACTACCTTCTGGAGCTTCCGGATCATGGCTGGGGCGGGAATTGTGATGATTCTGGCATCTACGTTAGGATTGTTTTACAGCTTTAGGAAAAAACTTGATGCGAATCCATGGTTTTTAAAAGGCATGATGCTGCTGATTTCGTTCCCATTCATTGCGAATACAGCAGGCTGGATTATGACGGAAATCGGAAGGCAGCCATGGACGGTCTTTGGCTTGATGACGACGGCTGCATCTGTATCTCCAAACGTGACGCAGGGATCACTGCTGTTCTCGCTTATTACCTTTACAGCAATGTACGCAGTGCTTGCGGGCGTATTGGTTTATCTGTTTGTGAAAGAGATTAAAAAAGGAACGGAGCATGATGCTGCCAAGGATGAGCCAGCCTCTGTGGACCCGTTTGACAAGGAGGTATTTAATCTATGATAGAGCTTAGTGAGTTGTGGTTTGTACTTGTGGCCGTCCTTTTTATCGGATTTTTCTTTCTGGAGGGCTTTGACTTTGGGGTTGGCATGCTCACAAGGCTGTTGGCTAAAAGCGACACCGAACGCAGAATCATGATTAATACTATTGGACCGTTCTGGGATGCGAATGAAGTCTGGCTGCTTACAGCCGGGGGAGCCATTTTTGCGGCATTCCCTCATTGGTACGCGACGATGTTCAGCGGCTATTATATTCCATTTGTTCTGGTTTTAATGGCGTTAATCGGTCGCGGAGTTGCTTTTGAATTCAGGGGGAAGGTTAAAAACCGGACGTGGGCGAAGACGTGGGATTGGGTCATCTTTTTAGGAAGTCTTCTTCCTCCGTTTCTGTTTGGCGTGCTGTTTGCGACGATTTTAAGAGGGATGCCGATTGATGCAAATATGCAGCTTTCTGCAAAGTTTTCGGACTACGTAAATAGTTATTCTGTCATGGGCGGCGTAACGGTCACGCTTCTATGCTTACTGCATGGCGCTCTATTTTTGACGATGAAAACAACAAAAGATCTTCGCGTGCGTGCGAGAAGATTTGCAGGAAAGCTGATTTGGATTGTGCTAGGAGCACTTGCGGTTTTCACTGTGCTTTCCTATTTTGAAACTGACCTTTTTGCTATCCGTGGGCATGTGACGTTTCCGCTTGCAGGATTAATTGTTACGGCTTATGTTCTTGGTGTTTATTTCATCTCAAAGCAGCGGGACGGCTGGGCCTTTGTGATGACAGGGGCGGGGATTGCCTTGACTGTCGGCATGATTTTTACCGCTCTGTTTCCGCGGGTTATGGTCAGCTCGATTCAAAGCGTTTATGATTTAACGGTTTACAATGCCTCATCCGGTGGTTACTCCTTGAAGGTGATGACTATTGTAGCCGTTACTCTTCTGCCTTTTGTGATCGGCTATCAAATCTGGAGCTACTATGTATTCCGCAAACGTGTAGATGAAAAGGATTTGACATACTAATGGGAAAAGATCTCTTTCAATACAAAGGTGTTAAGCCGGTTTTAGCGGTTCTCGCGATTTTGACGCTTATGCAGGGTGCAGCCATTCTTCTTGCAGCTTCCACGCTTTCTGAAGCCGTTGTCCTTTTATTCCAGGGAGAAATGGGATCCTTGTTTTATAAAGCCGCTGCCTTGTTTTTAACAGCTTTCCTTACCCGGCATGCACTTGCGATGCTGAAGCAGTTTTTCTCCGAACGTTTTGCTGAAAGAACGGGAGCATCACTCAGGAAAAATGTGCTTGATAAGTTGTTTCTGCTGGGGCCGAAGTATGCGAAAAAAGAAGGAACCGGAAAAATGGTGACCCTTGTCATGGAAGGGGTCGCTCAACTAAGAAGCTATTTGGAGCTGTTTCTTCCGAAGATGGTTAATCTGGCGGTCATTCCG
Source organism: Priestia megaterium (assembly GCA_008180335.1). Lineage (GTDB taxonomy): Bacteria > Bacillota > Bacilli > Bacillales > Bacillaceae_H > Priestia > Priestia megaterium_B. Next base: position 604,487 of record VTEF01000004.1, on the reverse strand, counting down.
CCAATGATTGTGCTTTATATTTTTGTGCTTGACCGGACTTCCGCTTATATCCTAATCGTGACACTTCCTATTCTTATTGTCTTTATGATCTTGCTCGGGCTTGCCGCAAAGGTGAAGGCGGATCGGCAGTGGAAGACGTACAGGGTGCTGTCAAACCATTTTACTGATTCTCTTAAAGGGCTTGAAACACTTGCTTTTCTTGGCCTCAGCCGATCTCATGCTGAAAAGATAAAAGGAGTCAGTGACAGATATCGGAAAGCGACGATGAGTACGCTGAAGGTGGCCTTTCTGTCATCCTTTGCTCTTGATTTTTTTACAATGCTTTCCATTGCAACCGTAGCTGTGTTTCTTGGACTGCGACTGATTGAGGGCGACATTCTCCTTGGGCCTGCCCTTACTGTGCTGATTTTGGCTCCTGAATATTTCCTCCCAGTACGGGAAGTCGGTAGTGATTACCATGCCACGTTGAATGGACAGGAAGCAGGAAAAGCGATGAAGTTGATTTTGGACGAGCGGGAAGCAACAGTGATACAGGACACAGACATTGAGCATTGGTCTGAAACATGCACTCTAAAACTAAAGGGAGTCACAGTCAAGCACGATGAAAATGGACCTGTGTCCCTTGATAGCGTTAATTTATCATGCCACGGCTTGCAGAAAATTGGCATTGTCGGAGAAAGTGGTTCAGGCAAATCGACGCTGATTGATGTTATAGGCGGCTTTCTTGAACCTGCTGGCGGGTCAATTGAGCTGAATGAGCAGGAAGCTGAACATCTGCAGCTGCCAAGCTGGCAAAAGCAGCTTCTCTATATTCCGCAGCATCCTTATGTATTTTCAGATTCACTTGCTCAAAACATCCGTTTTTACCGTCCAGAAGCTTCTCAGGAGGAAGTAGAAAAAGCCGCTGAAGCAGCAGGTTTAACTTCTTTGATCAACACACTTCCCCTTGGTCTTGATGAAGAGATTGGCGAGGGTGGAAGAAACCTAAGCGGCGGACAGAGCCAGCGGGTCGCCCTTGCAAGAGCCTTTCTTGAAAACAGGCAGATTCTCCTGTTAGATGAACCGACGAGCCATCTTGATATTGAAACGGAATATGAATTGAAAAAAACGATGCTGAAGCTATTTGAAAACAAGCTCGTCTTTTTGGCGACACACCGCTTGCACTGGATGAAGGAGATGGACAGGATTATCGTCATGCATGAAGGGAGAATGGTCGAAACCGGCACTCATGAAGAACTAATGAAAGCAAAAGGTCATTATTACAGACTTGCGTGCATTCAATGGGAGGATAGCGTGACATGAAAAGCTGGATCTTGCCTTATCTAAAAGAAAACCGTCGTCTTTTTGCAGCAGTCATCCTCCTTGGATCACTGACTGTCTTTTCGGCTGCTGCCCTTATGTATACATCAGGGTTTCTTATCTCTAAAGCGGCGACAAGACCCGAAAATATCTTATTGATTTATGTCCCAATTGTTGCCGTGCGGACCTTTGGTGTGACAAGGTCGGTCACACGATATCTAGAAAAGCTGACAGGACATAGTACGGTTTTAAAGATTGTGTCACATATGAGACTTCGGCTCTACCGTCTGCTTGAGCCTTCAGCGCTACAACTGCCTTCCCGCCATAAAACGGGGAATCTGCTTGGGGTGATGGCTGAAGATATTGAAAAGCTTCAAGATGTGTATTTAAAAACGGTATTTCCGGGTGCTGCTGCTTTATTTTTATACGTGGTATCCGTGGCTGCGCTTGGCTTTTTCTCCGTGCCGTTTGCTACCTTGATGGCTCTTTATGGCTTTATTCTGACTGTGCTGTTTCCGCTTGTATCCCTTTTGGCAGCAAAAGGCAGGGCAGACAGGCTGAAAAGCGGCCGGAATCGATTATATGGCGAACTAGCTGATGCCGTCTTTGGAATCAGCGACTGGATGTTCAGCGGGCGCAAATCCGAGTTTGTTGCTTCCTACGAACAAAAAGAGCAGGAGCTTGCGCAGCTCATGAAAAAGGAGCAGCGCTTTAAAAGATGGCGCAACTTTGCCGCGCAAGCTGTCATAGCTGTAATGGTGTTTAGTATGCTCATTTGGGCGGGGCTGGAGCATGAAAACGGTGAGATGGCCAAAACGCTGATTGCTGCCTTTGTTCTCGTGCTGTTTCCGCTGACTGATGCCTTTCTTCCACTCTCTGATTCAGCAGGTCAGCTTCCTGCCTATAGAGATTCTATGAAGCGGCTGGAGGAGCTGGAAGTGAGTGAGACTCCGTCTTATTCATCGGATGTCCAGCATGTAGACGCTGAGAATCTGGAAGTTCGTTTTCAGGACGTATCGTTTCAATACAGCCAAGCGGAAAACGTACTGAAGGACCTTTCATTTACCCTCAAGCCTGGACAGAAAACAGCCCTTCTCGGACCAAGCGGCTCAGGAAAATCGACTATTATCAAGCTGATTGAGGGAGCGCAGCTGCCTGCAAAGGGACGGGTGGAAATAGGCGGACTTGAGCCGAAGGAGTTTGGAGACAGCATTTCTAGTATGATTGGCGTATTAAATCAGCAGCCCCATCTTTTTGATACATCTGTTTTAAATAATATCAGGCTTGGAAATCCGGAAGCATCGGACGAACAAGTGAGGGAAGCGGCTAAAATGGTAAAGCTTCACGATTATATTGAGTCTCTGCCAGAAGGCTATCGCACGCCAATGCAGGAAATGGGCATACGATTTTCTGGCGGAGAGCGGCAGCGGATCGCTTTGGCAAGAATCCTCCTTCAGAATACACCGATTGTCGTGCTCGATGAACCGACGGTTGGCCTTGATCCAAGAACCGAGCGGGACCTTCTGCAAACAATTTTCAGCGTGCTTGAAGGAAAAAGCATTCTTTGGATTACCCACCATTTGATGGGAGCCGAGTCAGTCGATCAAATCCTGTTTCTGGACGAAGGCCGGATTATGATGAGCGGAACTCACTGCGAGCTTCTTAAAAAAGAGGGGCGTTACAGAAGGCTTTATGAGCTTGATCGTCCTTTTTGACAATAAATTCTGCGAGCAGTAGATGGGTTTGTGGACTGGAAATGGCGTGTGTCCATTCACACGCCATTTTTTATTAGTTTTTATACTAAATGCTATGTAAAGAAGAGGTATATATAGATCGCCTATTTTTTCTAAGCGTATAACAGGTAAGTATATGTTCAATCTTATTTTGCAGCAGAGTCGAATAATTAATATTTTCCTTATTAAGTAAAAATTTGTAATATAATAAAAGTATCTATGAACTTACTATCCTGACCTTCTGTCATGTTAAGCAAACTTTCTAATACTCTTTGGGGTACCATCACATGCCCATCAAGCTAACAAAACAAGTTTCCCCAAAAATGAAAAAAACGTTATTCTTTCAGTAAAATACTCGAAAAGGATGACGTTTTTTTATGGACCTCTCGCTTTCTGAAGAATTACAACGCTTTCTATCTCCAGTAGTCCTACAAGACATCGCCAAACAAGTTGGCTTTGTGCAGCGATCTAGTAAGTATCAAGCAAACGAACTCATGGCCCTTTGTGTATGGCTCAGCCAGGAAATCGCTAGCACATCGCTTACACAATTGTGCAGTCGGTTAGAAGCTTCCACTGGGGTACTAATGAGCCCAGAAGGGTTGAATCAACGCTTTAATCCAGCAGCTGTCGCCAAGCCGACATACCTAAAACGAGGATTTACGTAATCGGCTTGCTCTAGCCATTATACCGCCAAAACCGCCAGAGCTTCCGTTCATAAATTTGTGCTTTAAACTTATTAATCTACGCTTTGTAGGGCTAGCCTCACACCCCAGCCAGCTTCCACCCTAAAACAAGGGGGAAAACCTATAAAAATTTGTTTCTTTTTATCTCAATATACCTCTGAGAGCTCCATATTGGCTTTTTAAGGGACTTGTTTTGATTTTCTTTCAATAAGAATACAACCTTAAAATCATTTAAAGGGCGATCTTAAGCGTCTATTAACTGTATTAATTAGTGCAATACAGTAATCTTAAAATGTAAGGTGATAGTTAACATAATGAGATATTATGGGCAATGAAAAAGGATCTTCGATTGGAAGATCCTTTTTACTTCAACTTAATTTTATATTTTTTTGTTATTGATGTACGAATACATAAATTCCGTCTGCTTCGCCATTACTAAGTTTAACAGGTGATGTTCCACTCGCTCTTGTTGTAGATAGTAAACCATCCCAATTGGAATATCTTTGTAAATCTCCATAAGCTGTTTTTAATTTAGGTTTAAACCCTAAATATCCCCTATCTCCTTTACTAATAGTAAAGCCATAAGTATTTGTGTCAGTAGCACTTGTTACAAAATTAAAGGAAGCTCCAACTTGGATTGCTTTTCTTTGTACTGATGATGATACTGTGTAACTTGCAGAAACTGTTGTTGAAACTCCTTTTCCAATGGTACAACTAGATACATTACAATCGACTGTTGCTGTAACTTTTCTAGGACTACCATGATATGTACTAGTTCCACGGTTATGTACAAATTTGTAATATTCATAATAAGCTCTAGAAGCTACAATCCCAGAACTAGGTTGAGGTTCCACAGTTGAAAAGTTTAATGGATTACTTTTTTCTTGTTTCGATTGAGTTAGATTTTCATATTCTTCTTGTGACATTGGTACTAGCCCGTTTTCCGTTTCTTTTAAAGGAGTTATTTCACTTCCAATCTCGGAATCATAAAAAGATTCTTCCTTATTTTCTGTTGCAAAACTACTGGAAGCAAAAACTGTTAAACCTAAAGAAAAGGCTGTTGTAAATAAAACTCCTTTTAAAAAATGCTTCATAATTTCTCTCTCCTTTATATTTATTTCCATAAAAAAACATATTTTACATTATTTTTTCTAAAATTGGAAGTATTATCTACATGTTATTTCAAATGTTCTAAATAATAGAATATGTTTGTTTTTTCATCTATTCCTGGTGTAATACCTGAGTTATTATCAGTTTCTATAGTCGTTTTCCCATTTTCCATAACTCCTAAGTAAAGTTTATACTTATTACCACTCTCTGTTTTTAAAGTTGCATTTGCACTTAAGTTTAGTTTTTCAGATTTAAGAATTACCTTTTGTAATTCACGATTCCAAGCATATTTTCCATCTTTTTTTATTATGTTTACTATTCCTACTCCTTGACCATTTGAGTCGTTGAATCTAAAAATTAAAAATTTATCTTCTTGAAAAGTAAATTGATCAATAATGTCACTTTCTTTGATTTGTTCATTTTCTATTCCAAAATTAATAGCTTCTTTTTCATTGTTAAACCATTTAATTTCTTCTTTTCCATTAGTCGAACATCCAACAAGTAAAATAAAAATTAATAAAGTTAATTTTTTTAATAGTTTCATATCTTTATCATTCCTTTGTAAATATTGTAAAAAGTTAACATTATTATAACAAATATAAATGAATTAAGAATGCGTTAGAATACCTGTATTTTTGTATACTCTATACAAAGCTAGTTTACATAATCGCAATTATAGGTACCGCAATAAATATAGTTACTTAATTTTTACTATCTCCATTTTCATCTTCTCTTTTAATTTCTTCTTTTTCCTCATGAAATTCTTCAGTAGTCTGGGCAGAAATATAATCAAATGGAGTGTAATAGTTGCTCGGCAGTTTTCTTCTGAAAACTGTTTTGATGATTACAATCATAATAGGAACGACCGTAAGTAATACTATAAGCAATTTCCTTTGATCTTGCACAACACATTCATATGCATCCTTACGTACCGCATTTCTTAAAAGTTCATTGGCTTGATTAATCTTGTTTTCATGCATTATTTTAAGATTTGAATACTTTTCTTCCCATTGATCATTTTTTGCCTTTAAAACGATGATCTGGCCTTCATATTGTTCTTTTATTTCTTTCTCAACTTCTTTCACGCATCTCATGAGGAAATTCACGCTGCAGCTTCTGACGCATTTCTTTTTTCGGTTGTTCAACTTCTCGATTACGATTAGCGTATAGCCAATCAAATTGTTTCTGCTGTAACAGTCTTAGAATATAAAAACACTTAAAAATTTTGTCGAATTTTGCTTGCCGTATGTTTTGCGCGAAATGTTGGTGGTACGCCTCTTTTAAGTTATCAGGCACTTCACGGTGTTTTTTGATTTGTCCTACCTTCTTATAGGGTTCCAAATAGTATGAAAGTCTTAGATAGCGTTAGGTGAACACTCCTCTAAAAACAACAATAAATTTCATGAAAATGCACCTAAATTATAAAGCAGACTAAATAAAATGTTCTTTGACTTTATAAAGAAGGTTAGCTATAATTCAACTGATAATGATAATCAATATCGTTTTTTTTAGAAAGAGTAAAGGGTTGAATAGTGATGGGTTTGAATGTAGTAGAAATTAAACCAGGAAAAACGTCACAAGAGGAGCTTAGAAGGCTTAGATCACGTCCTCTAGTGGCGATTTTTATTTTATTTGGAGGTATTGCTGCTTTACTAATTAGCGTAGCTGCTTCCATTTCATTTGGTGCAGCTGATATTAATTTTAAAACGGTTTGGACAGGAGTACTTCACTTTAATCCAGACGATACTTCACATCAAATTATTCAACAGTTGAGAATGCCAAGAGCAATAGCGGCTGCTTTAGTTGGGGCTTTTTTAGCGGTTTCTGGTGCAATTATGCAAGGGATGACTCGTAATCCACTTGCCTCACCATCTCTTATGGGGGTAACTGCTGGGTCGGCCTTCACAATTGCGATTGCTTTTGCTTTTTTTCCAGGAACTTCACATGTTGGTCTTATGATTTGGTCTTTTGCAGGAGCTGGATTAGGAGCATGCCTTGTGTTTATTGTTGGAAGCTTATCAAAAGGTAGTTTAACACCAGTAAAGTTAGCTTTAGCAGGCTCTGCCGTTACTGCATTGTTACACTCGATTTCTTCTGCCATTGCAATTCACTTAGATGTGGCGCAAGATATTAGTTTTTGGTATGCAGGAGGTGTGGCAGGAACAAAATGGATTAGCATAAAGCTAATGCTCCCCGTAGCAGTCATTGGTTTATGTTTAGCTTTTATTCTATCAAGGTCAATTACCATCCTTAGTTTGGGAGAGGATATAGCAAAAGGATTAGGACAACGTACAGTGCTTGTAAAAGTTCTTGGAACAATTGTTGTTTTATTATTGACAGGAGCGGCTGTTTCTGTGGCAGGATCTGTTGGTTTTATTGGACTTGTGATACCTCATATTACTCGTTTTTTAGTAGGAGTAGATTACCGCTTGATTCTTCCGTGTGCCGCGGTTTTAGGCGCTTTACTGCTTGTTTTGGCAGATTTAGGTGCAAGGATGATTAATCCTCCATTTGAGACACCTGTTGGTGCGATAACAGCAATAATCGGTGTACCATTTTTCCTTTATCTGGCTCGTCGTGAGAGGGGAGGCTTGTAATGGAACTAGTGAAAAAAACATATAAAAGTCCATTTCTAATCATGTTTATTTTGGCTTTATTGATCTTATTAACTTTTTTTATAAGCTTAAACACAGGTTATATACATATTTCACCAATCAATGTCATCAAAACATTTATTGGTGCAGGAACAGGGCAAGATCAACTTGTTCTGTTTGAATTTCGCCTCCCGCGAATGATTATTGCGTTATTAATTGGTGCAGGTCTAGCCGTTTCTGGTGCTATCCTCCAAGGCGTATCACAAAACGGTTTAGCTGATCCAGGTATTTTAGGTATCAATGCAGGAGCAGGGTTAGCTGTTGTTTTATTTATTTTTTTCTTTCAAGGATCCACGTCTTCACTTGGTATTTTGTCTATATTTGTCATGCCCATGGCTGCATTAATTGGAGGAGCTTTTGCTGCATTTCTCATTTATGCACTTGCTTGGAAGAAGGGAGTTACTCCTGTAAGACTGGTTCTAGTTGGGATTGGGATTAACGCAGCTTTTGGAGCTGCTCTTATTATCTTTCAGCTGAAAATGAGTCCTCGTGATTTTATGCAAGCAACCGTTTGGCTTTCTGGAAGTATTTGGGGAACGAATTGGAAGTTTGTATTGACCACTTTACCGTGGATCCTTATTCTATTACCTCTAACAGTGTACAAGTCACGGTATTTAAATGTGTTAAATCTTGGAGACCAAATGGCAACAGGATTAGGCGTTGCAGTTGAGAAAGAAAGACGAATATTGTTATTACTTGCAGTTGCTTTAGCCAGTTCATGTGTGGCTGTTGGCGGAGGGATTGCTTTTTTAGGGCTTGTAGCTCCTCATCTTGCCAGAAGAATTGTAGGCCCTAAGCATCAGGTTCTTTTGCCAACTACTGCATTGATGGGCGCACTTTTGTTGCTTGTTGCAGATACGATTGGACGAACTATCCTTTCTCCATCTGAAATTCCTGTAGGTCTTGTTGTTTCAATATTGGGTGCCCCGTACTTTATATATTTATTGGTAAAAAGCTAAATGAATAAGGAGGAATAAATACCACTGTCTTTTCAGCTCTAGAGTATGACCTAATGAAAACTATAATGGTTGCCCTGCTTTCATAAAGTTTTAGATCTATAGTAGAGCTGATTCATTCTCTTTTTTCTTTTTATCTTAGGCCTGTCTTAGATAATAGGTAAAAAGTTCTTGACAAACTACATATAATTCTCCAATAATTGATAATGATTATCATTATCACAATGATTCTCAACAAAAATTACATGCAGGAGAATAGTATTATGAATAATTTACGAAAAGCCATTTCAGCACTTATTATTATGACCGTTTTAACATTAATGGCAGCATGCTCGGATGAAAAAGCTTCAACTGAAAAATCCGATTCATCACCAAAAACTCGAGTAGTAAAGCACCTTAAAGGGAAAGTGGAAATTCCTGTTAATCCCAAACGTATTGTAGACATTTCTGGATCAACAGAAGAATTGCTTATTTTAGGACATAAACCTGTTGGGACAGCAAACGCATATCGCGGAGAATTCCACTCTCAAATCAAAGATCAGTTACCGAAAGAAACTGTTGAGGTCGGTTCTTATTGGACACCACAAGTCAATGTGGAAGCTATCCTGAAAACGAAGCCAGATTTAATTATCATGAATAGCCGTCAAGAAAAGGTTTATGAGCAAATGGAAAAAATCGCACCAACGATTGTACTTCCAGAAGATATCGCTGATTGGAAGAAGCGTTTTGTTACATTGGGTGAATATTTAGGAAAAGAAGATATCGCCAAAGATTGGATTACAGAATATGAAGAAACAGCAGCCGGTATTAGCAAAGAAATTAAAGAGAAATACAATGATGAAAGCGTAATGTTTCTTGCAGCTGCACCAAAGTCTTTACGCGTGTACGGTAACTTCGGTTATGCAGACATTCTTTTCAATGATTTGAAACTGAAACCTGTTGAAGGCACTCCCGTAGATGAATTAATGGTGGATGCATCTCTTGAGGTTATTCCGGAATATAAACCGGATCATATGTTTATCGTTCGTTTTGATTTTGATGGAGCAAATGAACTTATGGATGAATTGCAAGCTAGTCCATTCTGGTCAGCGAATCCAGCTGTAAAAGAAGGAAATGTTTATGAAGTTGATTATACAACCTTTATGGAAAAAAGCTTTGGTCCTTTAGGAAAATTAGAACTCATGAACGACATCAAAGAAAAAATGTTGAAAGAATAAGCCAGTTTGTTCTAACTGGATTGTTAGAAGTTCTATATATTACTATAAATGCCAATGTATTTAAGAAAGAAACGATTAAACTTAGTAAACAATAGAATAACAATAGTTATTTTCCAAAGAAAAGAGGGTTTCTAGCAGAAACCCTCTTTTTTATGATTTACTCTTCCTCGCTCTATATCATAATTTTTAATTTTTAAAATTCATTCAAATAGAATTTTATTTGCATATTTCCCTTTTTTAATGTCCACATTATTAGAAATGTTTTTTGTAAGATTTTTTGTTGGAGGGGAGGAGATAGCCACTGGCACTTTTATTCGCAATGGCATTTGCCATTAGCTTGGATGGGTTTGGTGTAGGAATTTCCTATGGGTTAAGGCGAATTACGATTCCCATGTTTTCGGTTATGGTTATTACCTTTTGTACAGCAGGAGCACTATTTTCTTCCATGAAGGTTGGCGCCTTGTTGATAAATGTCCTTTCCACCAATCACTCCAAGATGTTAGGCGGGATTATTTTAATCCTAGTAGGAAGCTGGAATGTGTATAACATTTACAGGTCTAGTAAAAAAAGTGAGGAGTCGGATTCTCTAACAGCAGAGAAATCTTCTGTATTTTCCTTCCAATTCAAAAAGTTTCTGTTCATTATCAACATCGTACGACTGCCACAGTCTGCTGACTTGGATAAATCAGGTGTGATATCAGGAGGAGAAGCCTTGTTGTTAGGACTAGCTTTATCTCTTGATGCTATGGGAGCTGGAATTGGTGCTTCCCTAATGGGGTTATCTCCGATGATTACGTCGCTTATCACGTGTGTTATGAGCAGTGTGTTCCTACTTGCGGGATTAAGGGTTGGTCATTTTTATTCAACTGTTAAATGGGTAAAACGCTTTAATTATGTACCAGCCATGCTGCTTATTTTATTTGGGATTTTAAAGTTATTTTAAAGGAGGAATTAGCATGTTTCACAGAACGAGCATTATCGGCGGAGTATTAACAGGAGCCTTCTCACAATTTCAAGATACTCGCGCATTTAGACAGGACCTTATGAGTAGAAAGGATTACGCTGTCTGTACAACACAAAACATTACAGGGGCGATTGGTATTATGGCAGGATTAGAGTACGGTGCCATATTAGGTTCTTCTTTACTGCCGGGTGTAGGAAGCTTTTTAGGGATGGCTGCTGGAGGCATTGTAGGAGATCGTATTGGATCCTATATAGGGCGACAAGCTGGAACGATGGTGTTTCATAATCCCGCTTTATTAGGAAATCATCCGTTATTACTGGAAAGAATGGAGCAGGTACATTAAAAAAAGCGTGCATAGTACTATGCACGCTTTTTTTAATGTAAGTGTTGTTCAATTTCATTTAGTTTTGCTTTTACAACCTCATCATTCATCACATTAAAAGTACTAGTGTTTAGAGTGGCTGCGTCCATTGGTTCTTCAAAGATATTGTCCATCGATTGTTTTGTTTTCACAAATGTTTCTTTGGATTTCTCCTTTGCATGTTCAAACCCTTGCTTCATTTTTTCTCCACTGTTTTCAAGCATTACAGGAATGTTTATTTGTTCCTTCTCTGCTTTTGCATCTTCTAGGAATTTTCCAACTTCTTCTCTAGATCCAAGAGCGAACGTTTTAACTGAATCACCTAGTGATAACACAGCACCCGTTCCTTTTACTAATAGCTTTCTCGTTCCTTTTCTTGCTTCAGGTGAGAGAGCTAATATTAATGCAGCTGCTGAAATCCAACTAATTGGATTATTAAAAGAAAATAATTTCTTCAACAATTTAACTTCCTCCAATAGCTCTTTTTAATTTTTTTATTTTAGGTTTTAGTATTACCACTAATGAAAAAAATAACCGAGCAATTGAATTTAATATTGAAAAAAGAAGGTATATAAAATGCTAATTTGTTCAAACTATCTTTTATGAAAACATTACATTCTCTTAACATTAAATTTACAATTGGTCATCTGTGAAAGGAGGGGTGGGGTTAATGGAAGCTTTCGCATTTAAAGAAAGATTATACCGTGTATTGCCTGGAAGAGTAAGGCTAGAGCTATTTGGCTTACAGCATAATGAAGCAACAAAAGAAAAGTTTGAACAAATCTTTTTGACAATTGAAGGTGTTCAATCTGTTACAGCAGATGTGAATACAGGGAAAGTGTTGCTAATCTTTAATAGTGAACAAGTATCTTTAGAGGAGCTTAGTCTCTATATAACTAAATTTGAAGAAGGCATCTTTAAGAAGATGTATGGCATAAATAAAGAGGATCAGCTCTCCTCCTCTCATGAACAGGAAGCAGATCATTGCAGTGAAGAAGCAAAAGATTTGCAACAAGAAGTAGCTGCAACACTTGAAGCAAAAGAGCCTTATTTTTCAAACCATCAGGTACCAGAAAGATTGCAGGCGATTTCAGTATCGAATAAAAGATTAACTTCGGAGGAAAAGGTACCTATATCATTAGCTCTCTCACTAGCAGGAATAGGAGTGCTAGGAGGCAAACAACTGGTCAAAGGTGCTTCTGCACTTTCAAGGCATCCCGTTCCTTTTTATCTAAGTGGACTCGTTGCCATTTGCTCAGGATATCCTTTTATTCGAAGCGGATTAAAGCGGTTGAATAAGGAGAAAAAATTCAATGTGGATTTACTTCTCGGAGTAAGTTCATTGGCATTAGCATTAATCCGTGAAAACCTTGTTGTGTTATCAGGCATTAGTTTACTTCAATATTTAAATTGGAAAAGACAAAAAAGTGTTGATGAAGAGTTGTTAGATCAACCTTATATTGCGCCGGAAATTGAACATTACAGCCGGAAAATGAGCAGAATTGGCTTCGCTGCTGCTGGAACAAGTTTCGCTTTGACGCGCAATCCTTTATCAGCATTGGCAGTCTTATTAGCGGCTAACCCTCGTCCAGCCCTTCAACCTACGGAATACACGTGGAAACAAGCTAATCATATAGCGAAAGAAAACAATTATAAAATTCCGTTAAACGGATCTTTGTATCAATTATCACAAATGAAAGCGGTCGTCTTTGACGATAGTTCTTTATTAATGGAGAATGCCGCTTTACGACCTGAGTGTCTTCCATTATTTGAACAATTACCTTCAGGAACGAAAGTAAGCTTTTTAAACAATAAAAAAGATCTTGATTTAAATCAGTTGAAAGAAACATTAGCAGATGTTGGACTGGATTTATGTGCGATTACGGATGAAGAGTTTCCGAAGAGAAGAGAGGAAGTTTTATTTGTAACAGAAAATATTTCAGATAAAAACAATAAGATTGTATCCTTTTACCCATCACTACAGATTAAAGATTTACCGGATCTAGCGGATACGTATCATCAAGCGAAGCAGCTAGATAAAAGGGTCAATCGAAATGTAAATATAACAAGAATTTGGAATGTCGTTGGTTCATTTTTGGCAGCGCCACTTTTAGTTTCAGCTCCTATTATTAATTTGATTGCCGATTCACTTTGTCTAATATTTATGTCGCAAGCTAAAAAATGGACGGAAAGAAAAATGGTGAAACCGAAACCAAAGTCCGATCATTTTCAAAGAAATCAACAAGAACAAACCTCATGGCATAGTATCGAAACGTCAGATTTGTACTCTTATTATGGAACGGACAGATGGAAAGGCTTATCGATAGATCAAGCAGCATCATTACACTCTAAATATGGAAAAAATCGAATTCAAGGTAAGCCAAAACCGCATTGGTTAAAGGCATATGTTGGCCAATTTAAAGAATTAACCACGATCATTCTAGGTTCAACAGCAGTAATCAGTTTATTGACAGGCCATCTTTTTGATGGATTGATTATGGGAACGATTTTACTTTTAAATGCTGGAATTGGAACCGCTCAGGAAAGAAAAGCAGAACAGACAGTAGAGTCACTTAGCGAATTTGTTCCTCCAAACTGCAGTGTATTAAGGAATGGAACATTACAAGAGCTTTCTGCAGAAGACCTTGTTCCAGGTGATATCGTAGAGCTAGAAGCAGGCGATCGGGTTCCGGCTGACATGCGGATCTTAGAGTCATGGAATTTAGAAATCAACGAGGCTGCGCTTACTGGTGAATCATTGCCTGTTGAGAAGAACGCCTCAGCTATCGAAAAAGATTCCCCTCTTTCAGACCGAACCAATATGGCGTACATGGGGACACATGTTACTCGGGGAAGAGCAAAATTAATTGTAGTAAATACAGGGAATTATACAGAGATGGGGCATCTATTAACATTATTATCTAATGATAAAGAAGAGATGACGCCACTACAGAAACAAGTGACCTCAATTAGCAAAACCTTTATAAAAGTAGCACTTGTTGCAGGAGGTATTGTGTTTGCTGCTGGGCTTCTAAGAGGAATGCCAGTTTCACAAATCTTGACGACTTCAATTGCGCTTACAGCTTCTGCGATACCAGAAGGATTACCTGTAACCATTACGATTGCTTTAACGGCAGGGATTATGAGAATGGCTAAGAAAAATGCGGTTGTGCGAAAGCTTTCTGCCCTTGAAACTCTCGGACGGACAACGATTATTTGTTCTGATAAAACGGGAACATTAACAAAAAATGAAATGACCGTTACGAAAATTGCTACTGTTGAAAGAGAATACACTGTTTCTGGAAATGGATACAGTCCTGACGGGAAAATTCTAAATGAAAATGGCAAGGAGTCATCTTGCCTAGACCTTGAACAACTTCTGAAAGTTGGAATGCTTTGTAATAACACAACTCTTCATGAAGCAGAAGAAGGATGGGGTATCAAAGGAGATCCGACAGAAGGAGCAGTTGTTGCACTAGCATCAAAACGACAAGAAACAATCGAAGGTCTAAAAGACTGGAAACGAGTTCATGAAATCCCGTTTGACTCAGGCAGAGGGATGATGAGTGTTGTATGCAAAGAAAAGGAGCATCATAAGACTTGTTATGTTTTAACAAAAGGGTCGATTGAAAAAGTTCTTGAAAGATGTACACATTATCAAAAGAACGGTAAGAAGCTCAAGCTGACAAAACCAATGATTCAGAAAATTATTATGCAAACTGAAAACTTAGCAGATCAAGCGCTGCGTGTTATTGGATTTGCTTATGCACCTTTAGACAGTCAATCCGATGCTCCATGTTATGAAGATGTTGAAAAAGAATTAATTTACATCGGTATGGTTGGAATGATTGATCCACCAAAAGAAGAGGTAGAGCAAAGTATAAACGAGGCAATAAATTTAGGTATTAAACCGGTCATGATTACAGGTGACCATCCGAAAACAGCGCTGGCAATTGCTAAACAAATTGGTATTTGTCAGGACAATGATGGATTAATGACAGGAAAAGAGTTAGATCAGCTTTCAGACGATGAACTCACTAAACAAATAAACAATATTAAAGTTTATGCAAGAGTGACACCGGAACATAAGCTAAGAATCGTTTCTTTATTACAAAAGAATGGACATATTGTAGCTATGACCGGTGATGGTGTGAATGATTCGCCAGCGATTAAAAAAGCAAACATCGGCATTGCGATGGGAAAAACAGGGACACAAGTGACAAAAGAAACTTCAGATATGGTACTGAAAAAGGATCATTTTGGTTCCATTGTAGATGGAGTAAAAGAAGGCAGAACGATCATTAGTAATATTCGAAAAGCATTGGGCTGTTTGTTATGCGGAAATTTAGCTGAAATTATGGTCACAAGCACAGCGGTATTAGCTGGTTTGCCACTTCCGATTATACCAGTTCAAATTTTATTGATGAACCTTTTAACGGATGCACTGCCGGCTATGGTTTTAGCAGTGAACCCAGGTAGTAAGAAAAAGATAACAAAACGTCAAGGCATAGTAGATAAGAGTTTGTATCAACAAGTGGCTACTCGTGGAATCATTTTAGGAGCAGGTTCACTTGCTTTATTTGCAGGAAGCCTAGCGTTGGGTGCACCGTTAGCGGTAGCTCAGACAACGGCATTTGCAACACTTGTTGCCGGACAACTTATCCAAACATTCTCTTGGAGACAGCAAGATTCTGACGAAAAAATGAATGAATGGTCAAAAGACCGTTTCTTAGTTGGAGCAATGGGAATTTCGTGGTTATCGTTGTTAGCATGTATTTATATACCTCCATTCCAAAGTATATTTAATACAGTGGCGATCTCACCTGTTAGATGGATGGCTGTGCTGGCAGTTGCAGCGAGCTCGGCGACTCTTGCAAAACCAGTAATAAAAATTCTACAAAGAGAACAAACTGCTGGAATACCAGCGTTAGCTGCCTAAGTATAAGGCATTGTAAAAATGGAAAAAATAGTATTAAAAGGGAGGTTGTAAAAATGCTCCGACGTGTCATTGTAGGTTCGGCTTTAATTGTTGCAAGTACAGCAATTATTCCAGTTGCCAGAAAAACCTTACGTCCAGTTCTATATGATTTATCGAAGCAAATGAAATATTTTGTGGTCTCTGCAAAGGAAGAACTTGAAGACATTGTAGCAGAAGTGAAATTTGAAAGAATGCAAAAACAACTTGACCGAGAATTATCAATTGATAGCTTTGATTATCAAGAGCAAAACCAAGAACAAAGTATGTTCTCTTAACTTTATAAAAGGGAGGTCAACGCGGATGAGTGACCAAAATAATGATGTCATTGATCATTTAAAACAAGCTATTTCCCATCTAGAGTCAGCAATAAACTTAACGATTCAATCCATTAAGAGCAATCCTAATTCTAAGAAAATGTTAGGAAAAGTATGGGAAGACTTTTTAGGAGCGTTCTTCAGCAAGGTTCGTTCGAAAGGCAAGGAACATAACATTAACTTATTAGGGCTAATTTCTTTCCCGAAACTTCGAAGGTTTGGATGAATAAGAGAAAACAGAGCATCTTTGCGCTGCTCTGTTTTTCTTTTTTAAGTTTCAGGAGTGAACATAAAAGTATTGGCTGTTCTTTAACATTCATCTGTATAAAATAGTGCTTATACTTTTATATCTTCTAATTCTTTTGTTCCATATGCAACACGTCTAATATTAATTAGATTCAATGGACCAACGTTGTCAGAAGTAGCGCTTCCCCCTATAGCTCCGCATCCAAGCGTCAGTGCCGGTACAAGATTTACCGTACCACCGATGCCTCCAAGTGCACCAGGCGTATTAACAAGCATTCTTGAAACAGGTTGTTTTAATGCAAATTCTTTAATAATCGCTTCATTATCTGAATGTAAAACCAATGTATGCCCTTTTCCCTCATTCATTAACAATTCAATGCATCTTTCAGATGCAGCCTCCCATGTTTCTTCACTATAAAAGGCTAAAATAGGCGTTAATTTTTCTCTGGAGTACGGATTCCATTTTCCAACTGTCGTTTGCTCTGAAATTAGAACACGAGTTTCTTTAGGAATAGTTAACCCTGCTAAATCAGCGATTGTTTGAGCGGACTTTCCAACAATCGCTGGATTCATTGTTCCATTATCTCTCAAAATAAACTGAGACAGCTGTTCAGATTCTGTATCACTTAAAAAGTAAGCACCTTGGTTTTTAAACTCTTGCACAACGTCTTCTTTAGACACTTGTTCGACAACAATAGACTGTTCTGAAGCACAGATAACACCGTTATCAAATGTCTTGCTGTCCATAATTCGTTTAACTGCCACTTTGATATCTGCTGACTTCTCTATAAAGGCTGGTGCATTACCAGGTCCTACACCGATTGCCGGTGTTCCTGAACTATACGCCGCTTTAACCATCGCTTCTCCACCTGTTGCTAAGATTAACGAGACGTCACGATGTTGCATCAATTCATCCGTACCCTCTTTAGTTGGAAGTGTCATACATCCGATAATGCCTTCTGGTGCTCCGGCTTCGACAGCTGCCTTGGTTAGAATATTAACTGTTTCAATGATCGATTTTACAGCCATTGGATGCGGTGAAAAAATAATGGCATTGCCTGCTTTTAGAGCAATTAATGCTTTGTAAATAACAGTTGAAGTTGGATTGGTTGATGGAATCAATCCTGCTATTACACCCATGGGAACAGCGACTTCCATTATTTTAGCGGAAGGATCATCATGTAAAATGCCGACTGTTTTGATGTCTTTGATATAGTCATAAACGACTTTGCTCGCAAATGTATTCTTAATGACTTTATCTTGCCAATTGCCGAATCCTGTTTCTTCATTTGCTAATTTTGCAAGTCTTTCGGCCTCTTTACCGGCTGCCAATACCATTTTTTCAACAATGACATCAATTTTTTCTTGTGAAAATGATGCCATTATCTTTTGAGCATGTGTAGCTTTAACGATAAGTTCTCTTACTTCTTCTACAGATTGTAACTCTTTAGATAACAGTTGCATATTAAATCCCCTCTCGATTTTTTCGGTACCCACTTGATTGCGTTGATACATATAAAAATAAATTATTACTTTGCTTTAAAAGCGCTTTCAAATGTTAATGATTCTTTATTTTCAAAATAATAGTACTCGAAATATCAGCTTTTTTTTTTGATATTTTTGATTAAATCTTGCAATATTTATACTTAAATTAGTTGTACATTTTTTATTTATTAAGCTTCTTGTACCAATATAGATACGTAATTTTGTTACAATTAAATTTCCAAAATATAATCAGGATGTGTTATGAATGGATGTACTACAAAACATTAAATTTGATGATATTATTAATATAGAAACCCTTGAAAAAGAATTAATTAAACTAGAAAATTGGTTAAATGCCCCAATTAGAGTCGTTGATATTTATGGCGTATCTGTACGTAATAAAAGTAATTTAATACCTTTTTCTGAATTGATTTACGCATCTGAGAAAGGAGCTAAAGAATACCAAATTGATGATTCACAAGCAGCCTTTTTAGCCATGCAAAAAAATAAAACCATTACCTATAAAGATAGAAGCGGCTTGGTGAATTGTGTAGCTGCGATCAATATAAATGGCACGTATATAGGTTCAGTTATAATAGGACAAGTTCTTATTTACGGTAAACAAACACATCAATCTATTGACATTAAAATGCTATCTGAAGCGTACGAGATTCCCTTTCATCAACTTCAAAAAGCGCTAGAAACCGTTCCGGTTATTGAAAGTGAAGAATTTGAGAGGAATATTGATTTTGCCTCACATCTTGCTAGATATATCGAACAAATGGGAATGGTTAAACTAACACAGAAAAAATTAGCAAAAGAAAATAAAGAACGTGTTTATCTTGAACATCAAATAAAAAACATAACATCGAAAACAAATCAATCACAAATAAATTCTCGCTTCATTTTCACAACATTAAATACAATGGCACGAATGGCTTTAATTGAAAATGCACCGCAAACAGAAGAATTAATATTTAATTTATCAGACTGGCTTAGGTATAATCTGAACAACAAAGAGGACTTTAAGCAATTAAAAGATGAACTTAAAAATATGAAGCGATACTTGGATATCCAAATGTTAATATATGGAGAACGGATTTCTTATAAAATTAAAGTTGATAACAAAGTATTGGAGTATAAAATACCCACTGGAATCCTGCTTCCTATTATTGAAAATTGCTTGATTCACGGTCTTAAAGATAAACAATCCGATGGAGAAATTACATTGTGCGGTATAATGGTAAATAACAGTGGTCTCTTAATTGAGGTTTCAGATAATGGAAAAGGAATGGAATCTCACATCATAAATACCGTAAACTCGATTGATAAAAATGTGCAATCCCATGCAGCACCTAGCTTGCACAGGATAAACAGCCGAATCCAAAACTACTTTGGGAATCAATACGGCTTAACGATCAAAAGCGACTTACATGATAGTACCGTGGTTTCTATCTCTATTCCATGTATTGATTAATAGAAGCAATAAAGGAGGCTTGCAATGTGTAGACTCATGATTGTTGATGCTGAACCTTTAGAAAGACAAGCATTAAGGCTTATTTTAAAAAGAAAATTTTTAAATTTAACCATTTTAGAAGATGCTAAAAACGGAGTTGAAGCGATTAAACTTGCTAACAGATTTAAACCTGATATCATTCTGATGGACATTCAATTACCTGGTAAAAATGGATTCAGTGTTCAAAGAGAGATTATGAAAGTTTTACCGAATGTAAAAATAATCATTATTACTGCTGCTGAAGATTTTAACTGTGTGCAAACGGCATTAAAACATGACGTTTTGGACTATCTGTTAAAACCTGCTCGTACGTTGGATATTGAGCTGGCAGTTGATAAAGCAATCAAGTCAATTAACCAAGTTTCCCTATTGGATAGTATTTCATCCAAACCTGCTCGTTCTTCTAAGCAGGCAATCAATTCCATTTTGGATTATATTCATAAAAATTATAATCAGCCACTGACACTGAACGAAATTGCTCAGCATTCTCATTTAAACCCTCAGTATTTAAGTAGATATTTTAAAGAAACAGTTGGCATGACGTTTACTATGTATTTAACAAATTTACGGATTGAAAATGCCAAGAAATTGCTTATTAACTCAGATAAATCAATTACACAAATCGCTTTAGAAGTTGGTTACCCAGATCCTTCATATTTTAGCAAAGTATTTGATAAACATGTGAAATATTCACCTTATAAATTTAAGAAGAGATATTATAATATTAATTGAATATAGCTCGCCATCGCACGCGGGGGAATGAGCCAAAATCATCAGGAAACGACTGACAATGTCAACAGGGGAGTAGTAGATATGGAACATTCGTAAGCCGCTTTTCTTTGGATTTTACCTATAGCATTCAAGGATTAGGCACAGGAACAATCAATATGTTACTGTGCCTAATATAATCCATTAACAAGTTAATAAAATAGCTTTGTATGGAGTGTATCTAATGCACGATTAATATCCTCTAAATCTTCTTCCGACCTATTTTGTATTCGGTTTAGGAATTGAATTTCTGTGCATTTGAAAGCTTTGTTCATCATTATTTCTCCATCTTTCGAGAGACGAATATATTGCTTTCTTCGATCTTTAGTATCTGAAAATTTTTCGATTAAATTTTTCTCGCTCAATTTTTTAAGCTCTCGACTCGTATTTGGCATAGACATATGCTGACAATCACTGACTTGACTAGGGGTAACGGGCTGACTGACAGCTATATACTCAAGAATACTATATTGAACTGGCGTAACAGTATTTAATTCTAATTTCACATCTTTTGTTAATTCGTGTGTTACACGATGGACAGAAGCCGTAAAAGCCATAAATTTATCAAACAAATCTTTCTTGTTCACAATCCTCACCTCTTATTGACAAGATAACAAAATAATTATCATAAAACAATTATCATTTGACAATAAAAAAGAGAGAAGGTATCATTTTGTTATCAAATGATAAATAAAGAGGTGGCCTTGTGAAAATACTAGTCGTTTATACACATCCTAATCATGAGAGTCTAAACTATGAATTCTTGCAAAAAGTGATGAAAGGGAGTAGTGAGAACTCTCGCATAAAAGAGTTACAGGTATTGGACTTGTATGAAGATAATTTTGATCCACTCCTTGTATTTAATCGTAAAAAACGAAGACGCGACATGCATTGTGATCCTAATTTTGAAAAGTATAGGCAACAGATTATCTGGGCAGATAAAATCGTCTTTATTTATCCCATCTGGTGGGGAAGACCTCCTGCCATGCTCATGGGATATATTGATCAACTATTTGCTTCAGATTTTGCCTATAAGGATAAGGGGGGGCTTCTGCCAGAGGGTCTTTTAAAAGGAAAGTCTGTCGTATGTATTTCTACTATGAAAGGACCGACAAATTATCCGCTGTTTTTCTTGAATAATTCGCATAAAATATTAATGAAAAAAGCAGTTTTTAATTTTGTCGGCATTAAAACAGTGAAATTTTTTGAATTCGGTAACATGGAAAGCCCAAAAGGAAAACATGACAAAAAATTAAACAAAATCTATCAGTATTTTAAAAAAATAGACCGTTAGAGTAGGGTTTTTCGTTAAAATAGAAATCGCCACACGACCTGTTAAGAAAGAGATAAACGTTCAAAAAGAGAGGGACAATATGAGTATCAATCAATTTAAAAATTATCAAGTAAGTGAAGAGATTTTAAAAGCACTAACAGATTTGAATTATGTTACTCCCACAGAAGTTCAACAAAAAGTCATTCCAGTAGCATTAAAAAGAAAAGATTTGGTTGTCACGTCACAAACAGGGAGTGGAAAAACAGCGTCTTTTGGTATTCCTATTTGTGAAATGGTTAATTGGTCAGAAAATAAACCTCAAGCGCTCATTTTAACACCCACCCGAGAACTCGCTGCCCAAGTAAGCGAAGATTTAGCGAACATTGGACGGTTTAAGCGATTGAAGGCAACGGCCATTTATGGAAAGCAATCATTTTCAAAACAGAAAGTCGAACTAAAGCAAAAAACACATATAGTGGTTGGCACCCCAGGCCGAGTGCTAGACCATCTTGAGAAAGGAACGCTTTCAATAGACCGTCTTCAATATTTAGTCATTGACGAAGCGGATGAAATGCTAAATATGGGGTTTATTGACCAAGTAGAAGCCATTATAAAAACCTTGCCTACGAATCGAATGACGATGCTCTTTTCAGCTACATTTCCCGATGACATTGAACAACTTTGCAAGCAGTACATGAAGAGTCCAATCAATATTGAAGTGCAAGGGGATGGAGTAACAACAAAAGCCATTATTCATGAATTAATCGAAATACCAGATAATGTAAAATTATCGTTGCTTGAAGAAATAACAATTGTTGAGAATCCAGATAGCTGTATAATTTTCTGTCGCACGCAGGAACAGGTTGAAAAGGTATTTAGACAATTAAAGCTTGCTCATTATCCCTGCGATAAAATCCATGGAGGCATGGTGCAGGAAGACCGATTTGCAGTAATGAATGACTTTAAAAGAGGAAAATTCCGCTATCTTGTGGCAACAGATGTAGCTGCTAGAGGGATTGATATTGATAATATTACACATGTTATTAATTATGATTTTCCTTTAGAGAAAGAAAGTTATGTACATCGGATAGGAAGGACAGGCCGAGGTGGAAAAGCAGGAAAAGCTATTACTTTCATGACACCATATGAAGGAAAGTTTTTACACGATGTTGAAACATATATTGGCTTTAAAATACCAACACGGCCGGCACCATCAAAAGAAGAGGTAGCACAAAAACAGCCGTTATTTAGAAAGAAGCTCCATATGCGCCCTCTTTTAAAAGAAAGTAAAGGGGAAGCATTAAATAAAGACATTATGAAATTGTATTTCAATGGAGGGAAGAAAAAGAAGATTCGGGCAGTCGATTTTGTTGGAACTATTGCTAAAATTCCAGGAGTGAGTGTAGAGGATATTGGCATTATCACGATTCAAGAAAATGTCTCGTATGTGGATATTTTAAATGGAAAAGGTCCTGTAGTCTTAAAGGCGATGAAACACACGACTATAAAAGGAAAACAACTAAAAGTTCATCAAGCTATGAAGTAGGTGGTAAGATGTATGATTACTGTCACTAACAATAAAGCTTGCTTGATTATTGCAATCATGTGGAACAGAAAAGGGCGAATGCCGCTTGGTTAATCAAATTAATTCGCTAAAATATTGATATGAATGGCATGCTTTCTATTATTTCACAGGAAATAATAGAAAGCAGTTTATTTGTAATCAACCGGCAGCAAACCTATCGATTCAAGGTTGCTGAGTGAAGGATAAAGAAGGCACTGCTTAAAGTGATATCTTATCGATGAAAGCCATTGATCTTAAATGAAGACAAATCATAAGTAAATGTTCATTATCATTCCCGATATTATAAAAGGGAATAAAAGCAGCAGAGAGCAAAAAGCCGTGGGTATCCACGGCTTCTGTTCGTTATGATTAATAGAAAAATTAGATTACATCTTGTTCAGGTTGTGCCCAAACCGAGACGCTATTACGATTGACAGGAAACGTCCCGAATCCATCTTCTTCAATCGTAATATGATCTTTTCTTGTATTCGTTAAATCGACCCAAACTTCCCCTATGCGATCCTTTCCGACAAACATATGCTTATGACCTTCATCGCCATTGGAAATCACAACAGCACAACCAGAGCGCTCGATAGAGGGTGAACCGTGGCGAACCCAACCAATGATGTTAGGGTGATCAAAATAATCGTCTTCGCCTCCATAAGCTTTATGATATCGAGCATATAAAAGAGGAGAAATGGCTTCTTTTTTAGGCTCAATAGGCTCATCACCGCTAATGCCAAAGTAATCACCGTAAAAGATACATGGATATCCATCTTTTCGCAATAAAATAAGAGCGTAAGCAATTTGCTTAAACCAGTCTTCTACCCATGAGTCTAATGATTGATTAGGCTGAGAATCATGGTTGTCGACAAATGTCACGGCATTGAGAGGATGTGCTTTGACAAGTGTATCATCAAAAATCGTCGTCAAATCAAACTCCCATCCTACTTTAGATGCAGTATGAAATTTGTAGTGTAAAGATACATCAAATAAATCAATTGTGTGTTCTACAGCCTTTAGAAATTGTTGGGCAGCTTGCAGTTCTGGATTCCAGAATTCACCAACAAAATAAAATTCATTGCCCTTATATTCAAGTAATTGAATAGCAAATTCTTTGATGAAATCGTGATTAATGTGTTTGATGGCATCTAAACGGTACCCATCGCATTGAAGCGTATCTGCTAGCCATTTTCCCCAAGACATCATCTCGTTTCGAACATCTGGGTGATCATAATCAATATTAGCAAACATTAAGTAGTCATAATTCCCGAACTCATTATCGACATTTTTATTCCAATTTTTGTTTTCCCCAACAATGCGAAAAATGCCAGACCGGTCATGTCTTGCATCATAGTCTGTACCGTTGAAGTGATTAAAATTCCATTTAAAAGTCGAATATTGATTGTCTCGATTGGCAAAATTGAATTTAGTCCACCCTTCAATTTCAAATGGCTCTGAGATAGCAGCCGTTCGATCGGAAGAATCCACTTCAATGACGTAAAAGCTTTCTTTTTCATCCGCATCTGCTTTATGATTCATAACAATGTCTACATATACGCTAATATCATGTTCATGACAAGCAGAAATGGCTTCATGAAGCTCTTCTTTTGTACCATATTTTGTTCGAATCGCTCCCTTTTGCTGAAATTCTCCCAAGTCATATAAATCATAGACTCCGTAACCATTATCTTCAGGAGAAACCGCTTTTGTGACGGGAGGAAGCCAGACAGAATCAATGCCATTTGCTTTTAATTCAGCCGCTAATTCTTTTAATCGGTGCCAATGTGCCCCATCCGCTTTAATATGCCACTCAAAAAATTGCATTATTGTGTGGTTTCGCTCCAATGGCAATACCCTCCTCTAGTTTTTTGTCTTTTTTCATTAAATTGTAGTTTTTTCTACTTCTATTCCTACTATTCAGTTAAATGAAACCTATGAATCAGGCGTAGCCATTTCAGAAGAAATTCAAAAAGCGGCACAACAAATAATAGCAGTAAAGGCAATAAAAAGTTAGATATATCATCATAAACTATAAGACTTTTATCATAATGTTTGCTATAATTTTTAAAAATTGTAGCGTCAAGAATGTGCAGATTTTTGGAGGAATGAAGGAAATGAATCAGCGAAACAAATTAGAACAATGCAAACGGATTGTAGTGAAAGTGGGAACATCAACCTTAACATATGATAATGGCGGTATTCATTTAGCAAGAATTGAAAAGCTGGCTCGTGTTTTGTCGGATTTAATGAATGAAGGAAAAGAAGTTGTTCTTGTCACTTCAGGAGCCGTGCAAGTAGGGGTTAAAAAGCTGAAACTAACACATAGACCGACGTCGATTCGAGATAAGCAAGCAGCTGCGGCGATAGGCCAATGTGAACTCATGCATATTTATAGTAAGTTTTTTGGCGAATATAGCCATATTGTCGGGCAAGTCTTGTTAACAAAAGATGTCATTGAAGATGAACATATTCGTAGCAATGTTATCAATACATTTGAAAAACTAATGGAAGACAGAGTCATTCCAATTGTGAATGAAAATGATACTGTGGCAATCGATGAAATCGAAAATATTGTTCGATTTGGTGATAACGATAACTTATCAGCAATTGTATCGGTCTTAATTAATGCAGACCTGTTAATTATCTTATCAGATATCGATGGTTTTTTTGATTCTGACCCAACTAAAAATCCAGATTCAAAACTAATTAAAGTGATTGAAGAAATTACGCCAGAACTTGAAGAGTTTGCCGGAGGAAGTGGTTCAGACGTTGGTACTGGCGGAATGGTAACGAAACTCACGGCAGCAAAAAGAGCGACTCAAGCAGGGGTGAATGTTATTTTAGCTAATGGAAAAGACCCTGCTATTGTACGGGATATTGTCGAAGGGCAAGAAATTGGGACATTATTTTTACCACAAAGAGAAGGGGTAATAAAATGAATGAATTACAGATTAAGGGAGAGCGAGCAAAAGAAGCTTCTTATTTTCTAAGTAATGTGAGTAGTAAACAAAAAGAACAAGCATTACTGAATATGGCTCAATCATTAGTAGAACGAAAAGAGATGATTTTAAAGGCAAACCAACTGGATGTTGAGAACGCAATGAGCAAAGGGATATCCAAATCTATGTTAGACCGTTTGACGTTAGATAGTGACCGGATTCATGCGATGGCAAATGGACTTAAACAAGTAGCTTTTCTGCAGGATCCGGTTGGAGAAGTCTTATCAATGTCTAAGCGTCCAAATGGTTTACAAATTGGTCAACAGCGTGTTCCAATCGGTGTTATTGGAATCATTTATGAAGCACGTCCAAATGTGACTTGTGATGCAGCTGGTTTATGTTTAAAAGCTGGAAACGCGGTCATTTTACGCGGTGGAAGTGAAGCATTTCATTCAAATCAGGCGATTGTTTCAATTCTAGCAGATGCGGTCTCGGCATCTGGTTTACCAAAAGATTCAATTCAGCTAGTTGAAGATACTAGTCGTGAAACGGCTCATGCATTAATGAAACTGAATGAATATATTGATGTGCTCATTCCACGTGGAGGAGCGGGCCTTATTGAAGCAGTAGTAAAAAATGCGACTGTTCCTGTTATTGAAACAGGGACAGGGAACTGTCACATCTATGTCGATGAATTTTGTGAGATGGAGATGGCAAAAGCCATTGTACTGAACGCAAAAACATCACGTCCTGCTGTCTGCAATGCGGCAGAAAAGCTATTGGTTCATGAAAATGTCGCTTCTACTTTTTTACCGCTTGTAGCAGAAGCATTAAGAGAAAAAGAAGTAGAGATTCGAGGAGATGAATACGTTAATCATATTATTGATGATATTGTCATCGCAACGGAGGAAGACTGGCATAAAGAATATTTAGATTATGTACTAGCAATTAAGGTTGTACGTCATATTGATGAAGCCATTGCTCACATTAATCAGTACAGTTCTCATCATTCAGAAGCGATTGTCACAACCAATTATCATCATGCACAACGCTTTTTACAGCGTGTAGATTCAGCGGCTGTTTATGTCAATGCATCGACGAGGTTTACAGATGGTGAAGAATTTGGTTTTGGAGCAGAAATTGGCATTAGTACACAAAAGTTACATGCTCGCGGCCCGATGGGATTAAAGGAATTAACTACGGTAAAATATATCATCTATGGAGATGGACAAATTCGTTAGTTTGTTGTATGAAGTATAATCACAGCTTACTATAAAGAAATGAAGGACAAATGCTAAAAAGTGTGAGACAAAAGTCCACACTTTTTTAACAGCCATTGCGTGTAAGTCTGTCTTTCTTATAAACTGTATGCTGTAAGGATAAACCAAGCTTTTTATGTTTGGAGCGATGTTAAAGGATGACAAAGGAAAAGTTAGATAAATACGATATTATGGATGTATGCTTATTGGCAGGGAAAATTATGTTAGAGAGCGGTGCAGAAACATATCGAGTAGAAGATACGATGATGCGAATCGCTGCGTCATTTGGAATTCAAACATCACATAGCTATGTGACGCCAACAGGAATTATGTTTTCATTAGAAACACGTGAGCCTACAAAAACGAAGCTCATCCGTATTTCTGAAAGAACAACAGATTTAAAAAAAGTAACAATGGTTAATAGCGTATCAAGGCAAATCAGTCAAGGAGACCTTAGTTTAGAAGAAGCATATGAATTACTAAAAGAAATCGAACGGGCGAATGTCTCATTTCCTCTTTGGGTGCAACTGGCTGCAGCATCGATTTCAAGCGGCTGCTTCTTAATCATGTTTAAAGGTCAATGGCTTGATTTTATTCCAGCTATGTTTGCAGGAGGTCTTGGTTTTTTTACCTTAGTTTACTTTCACAGACTTATTCCGATTAAATTCTTTGCGGAGTTTACAGCTTCCTTGATTATTGGTACATTATCAGCTTTGTTTGTGACCATAGGAATAGGAATTGAACTTGATAAAATTATTATTGGTTCCGTTATGCCTCTAGTACCAGGTTTATTAATTACAAATGCGGTACGTGATTTAATGGCAGGCCATTTACTCTCTGGTTTATCTAAAGGTGCTGAAGCCTTTTTAACAGCATTTGCAATTGGAGCTGGAATTGCCGTTGTATTTACATTTTTATAGAAGGTGGCGATTAGTTGAGTATTATCGAGCAGACTATCACAAGCTTCATTGCTTCAGCTGCGTTTGGGATTATTTTTAATGTACCGCGTGAATCATTGTTAAAGTGTGGATTTGTAGGAATGGTTGGATGGCTCATTTATTTTTTAATGACGTTAAATGGGATGGATGAGGTCCTAAGTACAGTTGCATCTGCTTTTTTTATTGCAATTATTAGTCAAATTTATGCAAAAATTTATCGAACACCAATCATTATTTTCACTGTTGCAGGTATTATTCCATTAGTGCCTGGTGGAATTGCGTATGATGCAATGCGCAATTTTGTGGAAAATGATTACAACACAGCGATCAGCCTTGCAGCAAAAGCATTTATGATCTCAGGATCGATTGCTATTGGCATCGTCTTTTCTGAAGTCATTAATCAGCTAATTCGACAATCAAAATTAAACGCAAAAGCAAAATACCGTCCATAAAAAAAGTAGGCTCAATATTTCAGTCTACTCTTTTTATTTTATGTAAAAAGAGTGAGGCTAAAATTTCTTCAACCCGATTCTAGTTATATGATTGATAGATAGCAGCCTGTAATTGCTTTAATAGACAGACGATAAAAAAGCATGAACCGCTGAGCGGTTCATGCTTTTTAGATGGCATCTTGTTTAGTTGTAAAATGAATGGTAGCGAGGTATGCAGCTGTTGCAGCAAAATAAATGGTAACAGCAGGTGCTGTAAACACGTGTCCGGCAACAAATGCAATTCCGAGTGCTAATACAATGGATGTGCTATACATCATAAAGTTTTCATTCCATAGTTGAGAAGGCTGTCGAATTAACCGTTTAATTACATAAAAAGCAATGAGTAAAATCGGCAGTATCCAAAGGATAAAACCAATCACTCCAAGAGAAAAGAACAAATCATAGAAATCCATTTCAATCATTTTAGGTTCTTGGTCTTCTGTATAGTCACCTGCATATCCCATGCCGATTAGCTTTCGAGTCAGCGGAGCATCTGCATATTGCTGTTTATGATGAGCTAAAAAGTCTTCGCGACTACTTAAAATTAAATTCTCAATATCTTTATCATCTAAGTTTGGTTTTTTTTCTTTCTCTGTTTCTTCGGTTTCTTCCGCTTCTTCTGGTTGTTGTTCTTTCTTTTTATTTTCTAATAAGTCAATATGTGCGTATGTATTCTTATAAGCAGGAGAAATTGGTGTTGTCACTCCTGCAATTACTAATAAAAGAATAGATACAATCAAGTTTGCTTTTACAGCTCTTTGCTTTGTAACAAACGTTTTAATAAGCAGAACCATAAAGGCTACACCCAAGGATAAAATAACCGACCCTAATCCTACTTTAGTTCCAATCATAATAGATGAAATAGCTAGTAAAATAAAAGGAATCCAGTAGTAGACTTGCGAGAAAGAACGTGCTTTATTTAAAGCAAAAAGAAGTGTGATCGGTAATAATAGAGCAATCGTTGCTCCTAATTCATTAGCTGCATAGAACCAGCCTTTAAACCCTGTTTTATTATATTGATAACTTTCTAATGCTGTACCTGTTAGCATTGTTCCAATGAAAACAATACTAATAATGAGAGAAGCAATCATCAGGTTTTTAGTCAACATTTTATTTACATTGACCGATGTCTTGTAAATAGAAAACATGACGATCATGCCGAGCAACGTAACATTCATGTACACCACTTTGTTAAAAAACTTTATTTCTTGTGATAAATAATAAGGGTTTTTCCATTGATAATTAAAATAAATGTTTATGGCTAAAAATAGGGCGAATACGATTAAATAAATAATTGAATAGCGTGCCCACTTGGATTGTTTAACAAAAATTAAAAGCAATATTCCTGCAAATACCATGTATAAAAATCGAATGACAACCCCGATAGAAAGCGAACTTTCCATATTTAAAACCATATACGTTGTAAGCATATCAATGATCGGCTGTATGGAAATAAATCCAATGAACAGAAAAAATAACCAGTATGTGTTCTTCATATAGTACTCTCCTGTTTGATTAAAATTAACGTTTTCTTTTGAGTAAAAGCATAATACCATCTACTTTACATATTAGCGTCGACATTAAGTATACTAAACCACCCGCAACACACACAACCGTAAATCGAACCATAACGTGCAAGTTCTCTAGAAACTCCACCTCTTTTAGTAAAAACATAGTGATGACAACAGGAGAAGCTGCTAAAAAAATCTTTGCTGTTTCTTTTACTAAATATTTATAGTGAAAACGATCAACGAGTTTGTCAAGCATGAAGAATACAATGGCTGTATAGAAAAAGCCGACTACTGACATAGAGAGCGCCAAACCTTGATAGCCTAAAAATTTCGTCAATACGATGTTGAATATTACATTAAGTAAGATAGAAAGTAATCCTACTCGCATAATTAAATAGCCTTTTTCGAGGGAGTAAAACCCTTTTGCAAGGATTGCCTGTAGTGAATAGAAAAAAACTGAACCTAAGTAATAATAAGATACATCGGTTGTTTTTAATGTTGAGTTAGCATCGAAAGCCCCACGCTCATAGACAATTTGTATAATGTCTTTCATATAAAAAATCATAATCACAATAGTCGGTACAAGTAGCATTAACATGAACGTTAAGCCCTTCTCAATCCCGGTTTTAAATCGTTCTTTATCGTTCGATGCAATAGCTTTTGCAATCAGCGGATAAATAATCGTTGCCACTGTAACACCAAAAATAGCTTGTGGAATGCTTACAAGTCTAAAGGCGTAATTTAAGTATGAAATAACTCCTTCACCAAATGAACCAGCAAAAAAGAAATTTACAGTTAAGTTAATCTGCCCTACCATGATCGTAATACCAACCGGAACAAAAACTTTGTAAAAGATCTTTACTTCTTCACGGTCTATTTTTTGTTTCCATATGAGTAAA
Source organism: Priestia megaterium (assembly GCA_008180335.1). Taxonomy (GTDB): domain Bacteria; phylum Bacillota; class Bacilli; order Bacillales; family Bacillaceae_H; genus Priestia; species Priestia megaterium_B. The sequence continues at coordinate 573,326 of VTEF01000004.1, read as the reverse complement.
TGCTTTGGTTTGAAGTACACGACTTTAATTAAAAAGGAAGCCAATGTGCCTAATAAATAACCAAGTGCAATCGAATATCCTCCAATTGAAGACTGCAGCAAAATGGTGCTTAAAATGGTAAATAAAACGACAACTGTTTGTGAAAATACAGAAAAGGAATATTGGCTGTTTGCATCAAATACACCTTCGTATACAGCATTGACTCCTACAAGTGAAAGAGACAAGAAGTACAAAACAGCCGTGTAAATACCTATTTCAATCGCTGCTTTTGAAAAATTTGAATAAGTGGCTGGGAAATAGAAAAATGATGCGATAGCCCCAACAATGGAAATAATGAGGCAAATCAAAAATGTTGCTTTTACAATGTTAGTTAAATGTATTTTTCCTTTATTATCCTTTTCGTAACGCAAATAACTTGGGATAAATGCGTCCTTCATTCCCGTTAGCATAAATAAAATAAAGGCGTTTGGAATAATCATCGCAGCGTTGTACGCATCGACGATATAACTAGTACCAAAGTAATTCGCAATCACAAGATCACGAATCATACTCGAAAACTTTAAAAATAAAGTTGAAATCAGTAATAAAATACTTGCGAATTTTAAATTTTTCACGTTTAAATCCCTACCTTTACAGGCTGTTTTTAATTAACTATTTGCGATAAAAAAACAACCAGCAATAATGAGGATGCATCCAATAACCTGTTTAGCTGTTACTTTTTCCTTTAACAAAAAATAGCCGAATAATAAAGTCCAGATATATGTAATGGATGTTAATGGAAAAACAATCGAGTAAGGTAATAAAGTTAATACATACACATTTAACAATGCTGACGTGCCATAAAATGCTCCTCCTGCAAGAAGGCATAGGATGGCTAATTTAATCTTTTTATCATGTAAATAGCTAGAGATACGTTTAAAGAAAACAGCACCTATCGAACCTAATAACGTCATAATAAGTAACATCGGAATACTAATCATCTTGACCACCTACTAACAAGACGCCGACAATAATAATGAAAGTCCCGATTAGTTTCATCGTATCTATTGATTCATCTAATAAGAAAAAGCCTACCACAATACTGATTACATATCCTAAACTCAGAAATGGATGAAGGAGTGAAACACGTTCAAATTTAAATGCAGCAATCATAAAAACCGCTCCTAATCCGTAAAGTAAAAAGCCGACAATTAATTGTAAGTTAAATGAAGCATCGGACAACTTCCAAAAAAGTTGTCCGACTGCTGTGAAAACAGAAGCAATAACAATTAATGAGATTCCTAGCTTTTTATTATATTGTTGTTCCTTTGTCATGAATTTATTTCCCTCTTTTCATCATCCATTTTAATAAAAGGCAGTGCAACAAAGAAGAAAGATACAAATACACTAGCTAATAAGTAACGAAAATCTTGAGCAGGAAGTGCAGCAAGAACAGATAATGTATTCAGTAACCAAGGAACTAAAATAATAAGGGATGTTACCCCTTTTCTCATGGCCATTGTCAAAGCAAATAGCAAAATTACACAATGATAAAAGGCTGGTTTCCATAAGAAAAAGAGAAGCTGTCTTTTGAAAAGAGATAAGTACTGATTTGCTGAATTGGTTAGGAATGGATGAATTATTTGATCTTTTAATCCTAAATCATTTCCATAGTAAATATTCGTTACATACGTATCTGTATAGCCATCTTTAAAAGGTGTAGTTTGCCATACGAGAGCGGTTTGCTTTAAGAATGCCTCAGCAGCTAAATAAGGATTTTTTAATACAATGCTTATATAATTTTTAAAGTATAATCCAACATCCTGAAAAATAAATTCCCGGTCATAATATTCCCAAGTGAATTTAATGGGATCACTTTTATAAGGGTTATATTTTTCTTTCCATAATTCAATGGGAAGCACATTATTGAAATATTCCCGCTCTTCTTTAGACATTTCACCGTCGTTTGAGATAATATTAGCAATTTGCTGCGTTGGAATGGATAAAGCTTCATTCGGATCAGATGTTTTCACATCTAGCCACTCAAAAACGGGCCCGGTAATCACTCTGTTTAAAATAAAAATAAACAGAAAAATAGGAACAAGCTGCTTCCACTGCTTTCTGAATAAAATGATCATTAGAATAAATGTAAGCAAAAAAACTGGAAAGCCATTGTGCCTAAAGAATGCTACACCAAAGGAAGATAACAGCAATAAGCTAAAACCTAGTTTGCTTTTTATAAATTGTCCATTTGATAAATAAACCTTTGCAATATTAACTGTAAAAAATAATAAAAAGGCACTATATAAAATATCTTTCCAAATGATAATTGAAAAAATTAAAAAGCTTGGAATAGCCACTATGAAAATAGCTAGTATCCCTAGCATAATAGGGGATACCTTTTTTTTAATAAAAAAGTCAAATGTGTACATATAGATGCTAACGACCACGATGATTTGAAATAATGCAATCATGCCAGGGTTATCCCAAACCTTAGTCAGAAGCATAATGAGCCATGTAATCATGATTGGATGCCAGTCGTTAAATTCACCAGTATGTGCTTGCTTCCATTGAGCTAAGGAATCAGGCGTCATAGCAGCAGGGAAGAAGGCTAACCAATAAAAAAGGCTTACAGCTAATATACAAAAGCCAATTAACCATTTGTAAAGGGTAGGATGCATGAGCTCATGTTGGAAATCAGGTACTTTTTTAATTGCTAATAAAAAGGCCAGCGTTATGATAAAAGCCAATAATGTTCGACTAAATAGATAGAAAGCAAATAAGAAAATTGTCGATTCCGTCATGTGTAAATTGTTTAAAAGCGAAAATTGGACTAAAAAAGCAAAGATAATCATTAACATCCAAACAATGGGTTTAAAGGAAGCATAAGCTCTATTTTTATAAATAAAAATAGAGCTTATGCTTGTCGCTACAAATGTCATAATCAGTAAGGGGTAGTGAGTGCCGCTGGGATCTCCAACCCCTATTCCAATGAGAATAATACAAGTCATCACTAGATAAAGTGGGACACTTTGTTTGTTCATTGTTATTACTCTCCTAGCTGTTCAATCTTTTTATTTAATTCTAGCTCATATTGTTTGCGGTTTAAGGAAGCGATTGTGTCTAGAATTAATCCGCAGACGAATGATAAAACACCTAATAGAATGAGTCCTGTTGCTAAGATAGATGAAGGAACTTTTGTAATAAACCCTGTATTAAAAAACTCATAGATTACAGGTGACCCTACCGCTAGTCCAGCGATAAGGAACAATACTGTCCAAATTGAAAAAAATTGAAGCGGCTTATATTCTTTAAATAAAGTGAAAATCATTTTTAATACTTTATATCCGTCTGAGAATGTATTTAATTTTGACTCACTGCCTTCTGGGCGGTCTCGATAGTCAATCGGCACTTCTTTCAGACGGAACCGTTTATCTAAGGCATGTAGACTCATTTCTGTTTCTATTTCAAATCCCGGGCTCATAACAGGCATAGATTTGATAAATAGTTTGTCAAAGGCTCGGTACCCCGTCATAATGTCTGTGATATTACTGTTATATAACCGATTAATTAACGAACGAACTAAGTTGTTTCCAAAGTTATGAAATGCACGTTTGTTTTCTTCAAAATATGTTCCATTCGATAATCGGTCACCGATAGTCATGTTTGCTTCTTTATTTTGAATCGGCTTAATTAATTCATGAACAAATTCTGCAGGATAAGTGTCATCCCCGTCTACCATTACATAACAATCTGCATCAATGTCTTGAAACATCGAGCGAACAACATTCCCTTTTCCTTGTTTCATTTCTTTTCGTACAATGGCCCCGTGCTCACGAGCAATTTCGCTTGTACGATCTTTTGAATTATTGTCATACACGTAAATTTGCGCATCTGGAAGTTCTCTTTTAAAATCATCAATTACTTTTCCAATCGTTACTTCCTCATTATAACAAGGAATTAAAATTGCGACTTTCATCTTTCCACCTCGTCAAAAAAAATTGTTGGTAGTTGCTCAGAAATTACATCTACACTATATTGTTGCGCTGTTTTTACAGCTTGTTGAGACATCTGTTCTTTCGTATGATCAGGAAAATGTATAAATGAACGTAATTGTCTTGTCAATTCAGGCGCTTGCCCAGGTTCAAAAAACAGACCATTTTGACCATCTATAATATAATCTTTTAATCCACCAATCCTGCTGCCAATAACAGGTGCACCACATGCCATTGCTTCTAATCCCACTAGTCCTAAACTTTCACCTTCCCGCACAGTCGGGAAAATAAAAGTATCAATTACATTATAGATGTAAGCTAGTGATGTTTGGGGCAGTAAAGGAAAATGCACTATTTTTGATTCTAATTGTAGTTCCTTAATCATTGAATGAAATTTTTCTTCATCTTTTCCACTACCTACATAAATGTATTTATATGTAGTAGGCGTTTCTTTTTCTAATTGAGCAATAGCTTGCAAGTAATATTCCCAACCTTTTCCTACATCAATTCGGCTCACACAGCCTATATAACGCTGTGTAGCATCCAAATTTAGTTCTTTATATGCTTTTTCCTTAGTAGGAAAGGAGTGGAATAACTTAAAGTTGACTCCTCCGCTCGGGAACACATAAATAGGACGTTCCACTTCGTATTTTTTCTTTACTAACTGTTTGTAGTAGGGAGAAGGAGTGATAATTTTAGTTGATTCATGTAAAAGCTGGCGTACTCTTGGCTGAAATTTTTCCTGTGATGGAACTTCAGGCACTACGTCTGATCCGTGAACATTCGTTACAATTTTTACATGCTTCTTTAATTTTTTCAGGACTAATAATGGGAGTGCATTATGAGATGCATAATGTACATAAATATAATCATAGTTTTTGGTTAATCCTGTCCATATCATTTTGACATAATGAGAAGCATATGCAATCAATTTATTGAACTTCTTCGTCTTTTTTTGCATCACAACTTTATCTACATGAATGTTGTTCTCAAGCAAGATTTGTTCAGTATTTCTAACAAATACACCATAACTCGGAAATTGTTCAGATGGATACATATTTGAAACGAGCAAAATTTTCATAGTTATCCTGCACCTATTTTCTTTCTTTGTATTATTTATGTAAGATTGTACAATGATAGTTTGAATGTATCATGCTTAAATTTATACAAAAAGAACAAGATTGCTTAGATAATGAGCGAGTATAATACAATCATTACTATATCCATTAACATCACAACATTATAGCATACTTATATTTTGAAGTGTAAAAGTTAAAAAGAAAAAGTGAACGTAAATACGCTCACTTTTACATAGTCAATGTCATATTGATGGTGACACCAAAGTGATCAGAAATAATCGGATGATTCTGATCATTAAAAATAACACGCGATGAATGAATGATATACGGATGACTCGCAAGAATTAAGTCAATGCGCAGCTTTTCCTTATTTTCATCCCATCCTGCAATTTTTCCTTTGACAGTAATTCCATCATCTTTTTCACTGGCTAATTCATATGTGTCATAGAGGTCATGCTTCATTAGATAGTCATAGCCTTCATTCCGGATAAATGCATTATTATTAAAATCGCCAAGCAAGAAAAATGAATGGTCTTTTTGAATATGAGCCAATAATGCATCCGCTTGAGATTGAAAGGGCTCTTCTTCATCTTTCCACCAGCCAAGGTGACAAGAATAGAATGAGAGTAATTGGTCTTTATAAGAAATAGTAGCTCCAACAATTCGGCGCGTTTTCCAATGATTAATATCTGATGTTTTGGAAACAAAAAATGAATGCTCTTCCACAATGGGATGCTTTGTTAAAATGGCCAAACCTTCTTCATATACTTCATAGCCAAGGTGGGCGACATCCCACACAAACTGATAATCATAAACCTCTAACTTTCGTAATTCCTCAATTAATATAAGAGCGTAGTTATCTGTTTTGATGTGGTCATAAGCAATAGGAGCATTTACATGTTGACTGACCTCTTGTAAAGCAATAACGTCATAATCATTTTGTTTAATAGCAGCAGCTAGACATTTTATTTTGTCTAGCTGCCGTTTTTCTTGCCAGGAATGACAGTTTAACGTTAACAGTTTCATTTTATTATGCTCCTAATAAATCTTGGATGTCAGATTTAATGACATCAGCTTTTGGTCCATAAATGGCTTGAACCCCTTTATCTTTTAAGATTAAGCCTAGAGCACCGTTCTTTTTCCACTCTTGTTCATTAGCAACTGCATTAATATCTTTAACTGTTACACGTAAACGCGTCATGCAAGCATCTACATCTTCAATGTTATTTTGACCGCCTAATAGACCAATAATGACTGGTGCAAGCGAATCAGCTTTCACTTCACCGCCACCTGATACTGCTTCATCTTCAATATAGTTGCCATTACGCCCTGGAGTAGGGAAGTTGAATCGTTTGATGATAAAGTTAGCAACTGCAAAATTCAATCCAAAGAATACAAGACATGCAATGACAAAGTTCACTAAATCTAGCCACAAGCCTGCTTTAATAATCATTGGTGTACGTGTAATTAATTCAATCGCACCAAATGCATGAACACGAATATCAATAATATCAACAATAGCAAATGCCAAACCTGTCATAATTGCATAAACAATGTATAGAATTGGTGCAGCAAACATGAACATAAATTCAATTGGTTCTGTTACACCTGTTAAAAAGACAGCTAAACCAGCTGAGAAGAACATTGATTTATATTTTGAACGCTTGTCAGGATCGACATTTCGATACATAGCAAGTGCAATACCGATTAAAGCCGCACAAGATAAAATCATTTGACCTACTTTAAAACGAGCAGGTGTTACGTCATTTAATAGCTGCTTATAGCTTTCTGTGTCACCAGCTGCAAGGAAGTTGTTTAAGTCAGCAATCCAAGCAAGCCATAGAGGATCTTGACCAGCTACTGTTGAACCAGCACCAGATCCAGTTAAAATTTTGTATGTTCCGCCAAGTTCTGTGTAGTTAATTGGAACTGTTAACATATGATGCAGACCAAAAGGTAATAATAAGCGTTCTAATGCACCGAATACAAATGGTGCTAAGACAGGCGCTGTATTACGAGATGTTGCAATCCATTGACCGAAGTCGTTTAAAAGACCTTGAATAAACGGCCAAGCAATTGATAAAACAATCGCAGTAATAATGGAACCACCAATAACAACAAAAGGAACAAAGCGTTTACCATTAAAGAAGGATAAAGCTTCCGGTAATTTATCATAGTTGTAATATTTGTTAAATAAATTTGCTCCTAAGAAACCAGCAATGATACCAACGAATACGCCCATATTTAATGCAGGTGCACCTAAAATGGATGTAAAGTAATCTTTGACAATTAATTCTTGTCCAAATAATGAGTTCACGGTTGCATTAGGATCTGCTAGCATCTCTGGTTTCACACCAAAGATGGCGCCTGTAATACGGTTAATAAGCACAAATGCAATTAAGGCAGCAAATGCTCCGCCAGCACGTTCTTTTGCCCACGATCCCCCGATGGCTACAGCGAATAAGACGTGAAGATTTGTAATGATACCCCAACCGATATCTTCCATCACTCGAGCAAGCGTTTGCACAAATACTATGTCACCTCCAGTCATGCCAACTAACTTACCAAGGGAAATCATAATCCCAGCTGCTGGCATAACGGCTACGACTACTAATAAGGCCTTACCAAATTTTTGCCAAAAATCAAATGAAAAGAACTTTTTCATTGTTATTTCTCCTTTCCGATTGTATGGGTTTTCAATTTAATGTGTGCGTTTTCAATCTATCCTATAATAAATTTGAAATCTTAATTTAACAAAGGAAGTGCAATCGTTTGCATAAGCCTATTTTAATAAAAGGGTTTTCATAATGCAATACTTTTAGGCTATATTTTCTTAAAAATTTTTTAAGGCTAATGATGAAGAGTCGATTAATCTAGTAGAATGAAGCCAATAGATATACGTGAGAAGAGGAGACGATTATGAGTAAACGTTTAAAAGCTGTTATTGTAGCGCTTGAATTGAACGTAGCTCCTAAGGATTGCATTGCAATTGAAGATGGAGCAGCAGGTTTGCAAGGAATTAAACAAACTGACATGTTTTCAATCGGAATTGGTGATCATGAAGAGATGAAGGCTGCTGATTGGCATGTCTCTTCAACTCAAGAGCTAGTATTTGAGGAAATGAAAAAGCGATTTAATCAACGGAAATGCCCTTCATTTTACTAAAAATTAATAAAAAAATGTCCTTTTTGGTTATATGAGTTTAATTGTTTGCACAATCTATACAAAAAGTTATTATATCTTTTACATAAGCATGCTAAAGGCCTAAAAGATGTATGGTACGATAAAAGAAGAGCACCATTGATCAAACATAGCAGGGGGTACAAGATGATAAAATGTGTAGCAATTGACATGGATGGTACGTTAGTAAATAGCGAACAAATCGTAAGCAAGGAAAACGCGAATGCTATTAAAGAGGCACAAAAAGCTGGCGTGGAAATTGTGATTGCAACAGGACGATCTTATGAAGAAGCACGTTACGTTTTAGAAGAAGCGGGGATACGGACATATGTAATTTGTGCAAACGGTGCTGAGATTCGTGATGAAAGCGGTGAAAAACAAACATCAATTGGTATGTCTATGGATACTGTTCACCAAGTACAAGCTGTTTTTGATGAACAGGGCTTGTATTTTGAAGTATATACAAATAAAGGAACGTATTCTAATGACTATGATAAAGCATTAGCTGTTGTAATGGATATTTATATGAGTGCAAGCTTAAAAAATAAGTATGAAGAGTTATTAAAAGGGGCTAAAAAACGATTTGAAGAGGGGAAAGTTAAACTTATTGATCGGTATGAGTCTCTTTTTAACGATTCTTCGACTGCAATCTATAAATTACTAGCCTTCTCGTTTGATGAAGAAAAGTTAATAAAGGCTCGTAAACAACTGAATCAAATAGAAGCCATAGCTGTTAGTTCATCTGGGAAGGAAAATATTGAAGTTAACAGTGAAGATGCTCAAAAAGGGTTAGCGCTTAGTGAATTTGTGAAAAAACGTGGAATTTCATTAGAAGAAACAATGGCAATTGGCGATAACTACAATGATATTTCGATGTTTCAAAGAGTCGGTCGTGCAGTAGCAATGGGAAATGCACCTGATGAAATTAAATCATATGTAGACTTCGTAACCACAACGAATGACGAACATGGTGTAGCTCATGCCATCATGAATATCTTTGAATATGTCAAATAAAAAGGCATGCTCATGCATGCCTTTTTATGAATGTGGAATCGCTTCTTTTTGACGTCGGTATGCGCCGTGATTTGTAGGACCAACATACTGATTTAATGCAAATGAATGGCGAATTGCTTCTGTAATGAAAGCCTTCGCTGTATAGATTGCTTGTTTTACTTCGCTTCCTTTGGCCAGCTCGGCTGCGATAGCAGCTGAATATGTGCACCCAGCGCCGTGGGTAAACGTTGTTTCAATACGTTCTGATTCTAAAATTTCAAACGTTTCCCCATCGTAAAGTAAATCAATTGCTTTCTCATGCGCTAATTTATTGCCACCTTTAATTAACACAAATTTAGCACCTAACTCGTAAATCTTGATAGCAGCTTCTTTCATTTGATCAATTGTTTTAATTGAACCTAAACCACTTAGCTGCCCAGCTTCAAAAAGGTTTGGCGTCACAATCGTTGCTTTTGGAACAAGAACATCACGTAAACTAATCGATGTTTCAGGGTGCAGAACTTCATCTTCACCTTTGCATACCATCACAGGGTCTACAACGATGTTTGTTAATTGATATTCTTCAATGGTTTTAGCCGTTAATTCAATGATCTCAACCGAACCAAGCATACCTGTTTTTAATGCTTGTACACCAACACCTTTAACAATCGTTTTTAACTGTTGTTCTACTGTTGACACATCTTGTGGAAAGACATTATGAGCCCAGCCGTTGTCTGGATCCATCGTTACAATTGTTGTTAAAGCGGTCATTCCATAAACACCTAATTCTTGAAACGTCTTTAAATCGGCTTGAATGCCTGCGCCTCCGCTACTATCAGAACCTGCAATTGTCAGTGCCTTTTGCATTGTCATTGAAAATCCTCCTCATATTTCTTCTCGTATTAGCTGAAGAAATCACATTTTGTTGCTTATTTTCTTCTATTCTAGCGTTTTTGGTTTGTAGATTCAATTTCCAAAATCTATGTTTTTGCCATGCTTGTTTTAACATCCATTATCCTGTAAAAATGAATAAAAGTTTATTTTCAAACATAATAATGGTTTATCAGTATAATATCAATCTCCTCTTTTTAAAACTAGAATATATAGAAAACATTTTTAAGAAATAATATCTTAAACGACTGAAATTCAATGCATATCAACCTTTTTATTCTAATTGCTTCATCACAAATAACGTATAAAAAAACCTTCTCAAACATTGAGAAGGTTTTCAGGGTGCATGAATTCATTAAATCGTAGCTAACTCTTTTGCTAATGCTACTTCTACCGGTACATAGTCATAACCTAGGTCAGTTGCGACTGCTTCATAAGTGACTGCACCGTTTGCTACATTCACACCTAGTTTTAAAGCTGGGTTTTCAACAATTGCTTTGTGGACACCTTTTGAAGCAATTTGTAATGCATAAGGTACAGTAACATTTGTTAATGCGATTGTTGATGTACGAGGTACAGCACCAGGCATATTTGCAACTGCGTAGTGAACCACTCCATGTTTTTCATAAGTTGGTTGATCATGAGTGGTGATGTGATCAACTGTTTCTACAATTCCACCTTGGTCAATGGCTACATCTACAATGACAGAACCGGGCTTCATTGCTTTTACCATGTCTTCTGTCACAAGCTTAGGCGCTTTTGCACCAGGGATTAATACCGCACCAATTAATAAGTCTGCTTGTGCCACAGCTTCAGCAATATTATAAGGATTTGATACTAACGTATTGATTTGGTTACCAAAAATATCATCTAACTGGCGTAGACGCTCTGGACTTAAATCAATAATTGTGACATCTGCGCCAAGTCCAACTGCTAATTTAGCAGCATTTGTTCCAACTACACCGCCACCGATAATGGTAACTTTACCGCGGCTAACACCTGGTACACCCGCTAATAGAATGCCTTTTCCGCCATTAGACTTTTGAAGGAATTGAGCTCCAATTTGAGCTGCCATACGGCCAGCTACTTCACTCATTGGTGTTAATAAAGGCAACGTACGGTTAACAGCCACTGTTTCATACGCAATAGCTGTAACACCTTTATCTTTTAAAGCTTGTGCTAAAGCAGGTTCTGCTGCTAAATGGAGATAAGTAAATAAGATTAAGCCTGAACGAAAGTATTGATACTCACTTGATAGAGGTTCTTTTACTTTCATCACCATTTCAGCTTGAGCCCACACATCTGCTGCTGAATTGATAATTTCAGCTCCTGCTTGTGCATAATCTTCATTTGTAAATCCGCTTCCGATTCCCGCCTCGGTTTCTACTAACACACGATGACCTGTACCAACAAATGATGCAACTCCTGCTGGCGTGATTGCCACGCGATTTTCATTGTTTTTAATCTCTTTTGGTACACCAATAATCATGGTAGATTTCCTCCCTTTAGATACGATGATCTGTTTTGTAGTTATAGTATAAATAATTTTTACATCATTTTCTTTGTTTAGAAAAAAGAAATATATCCTTCTTTTTTGTAAAAAAACACAAATGAAAACGTTTACTTTTCTAAAGATTCTGATTAATTGTTTGGAGGGATTGAGATAGTAACGGATTTTCTTTTTAGAGTGTTCGGTAGTCATATGCCGTAGTCTTAGTTACAAATCATTGCAACTAAACAGAAAAGCAAAGCCGTTTAATACAAGCTTTGCTTAAGATTGCTTCTTCAGTTTCTATTTAATAGTTTAAATCTGGTATTTTTTTAATTTAATATCTAGATAAAGAGTCATTTTTTGATTAGGATCTTTTAAGTTAATATTGCCAATTTCAGCAATTCTTTTTAAGCGATAGCTAAGTGTGTTCATATGAACATTCAACACTTTTGCAGCTTCATTAATATTATTGTCACTGTCTAAAAATACTTCGAGTGTTTCAACAAGGTTACTATTATGGCGAACATCGTATTCCATTAATTTATTAAGTGAATAGTTTTCAAATCCATCATGGATGCGCTTTTCTAATAAAACATCTAAAAATTGATAGATGCCAAGCTCTTGGTATCCAACAATTTCAGCAGTTTCATCAGGGAATTTTCGTTTAATATCTAATACATTAAGTGCTTCTTTGTAGCTTTTAGCAATTTGGTCATAAGAAGAATAAATACTGCTAAAGCTTGTGGAAATTTGTTCAATTGAAAATCGTTCTTTCATAGTAGCTGTGAAAAAGTCTACGAAATCATGCTGTTCTTTCATTGGATTATCAATAGAGTCTAACGAAAGGAGCAGAATTAAGTCATTACAATCAATCGTATACAAAATAATTTTCAATCTATGCATGGTCTTTAGCATATAAGAAATTTGCCGCTCTGCCTCGGGTGTAATATCCTCTTGAAAACGGAAAACAGCAATGGAAAAAGAAGTAGGGGGTGTAATTTGAGCATCATGAAATGTATCACTAATTTCTTCTTCAGATTGCATATGTCCAGTTAACAGCTTCCAAAAGAACTCTTGTGAACGTTCTTCTCGTTTATATTTTCGAATTTGTAGTTGTAATAGTTTATTTTTAAGAGCCGTTGCCGCTTTTTTTAATAACAGAAGCTCTTCTTGGTCGAGTGTTTTGTCAATTTCAACAGCCCAAATGAACCCAAGCACTTCATCATTTTTCCAGATTGAAATGGCAATGCGGTCTCCTAATCCAATCTCGTTAATATTAGGTACACGGACCGGCTCATCTGTTTCAAGAAGCGTAGGGATAATACCTTCTTTCCACAGGTTGTTAATGACTTTTTCAGGTACACGTCGTCCAATAATTGTCGCAATACGTGCTTGGTCTGTACGTTCATCATGTGTACTATAGGCCAAAAGACGATGATTTGAATCTTCAATAGTAATTGGGCAATGCAACACTTCACTAATACGGTCAGCAAATTCTTCTAGTGTATCAAGGTTTTCCTTAAATGGATCTTTAAGTGGTTTGTTCATATTAAATCCCTCTTTAATAAAAAATAATTACGTATTGATTTATCATAAATCTTTTGATAATCTTTTGACTATTGATTAAAAATATTTTGTTAAAATAAACAAAAAGTTAGTAATCTTTTTTTATATTTTAACAAAAATACTTGTCTAAGAAAATGTTAAAATTATAGCAGGGAATCATTTTTTAGAGCTTATCACTAATGTAAGCGCTAACAGGCGGGGGGGAACAACGATGGATATACTTGAGATTTTAGGGAAAATTAATGGTGTTTTGTGGGGGACACCTAGTTTAGTTCTCTTATTTGGGACAGGCCTATTTTTAACATTTGTTTTAAGAGGGCTTCAATTTCGAAAATTAATGTATGCATTTAAATTAGGTTTTACAAAAGAAAAAGAAGAAGACGCCAAGGCAGAAGGTGATGTTAGTAACTTTAAAGCGCTTATGACAGCTTTAGCAGCAACAATTGGGAATGGAAATATCGCTGGAGTTGCAACAGCCATTACATTGGGTGGACCAGGTGCGATTTTTTGGATGTGGATTGTAGGTTTGCTTGGCATGGCTACAAAGTATGCAGAAGCACTTCTTGCAATGAAATTTCGTGTTAAAAATGATAAAGGTGAATACTCAGGTGGTCCGATGTACTATGTAGAAAAAGGGTTAGGACCAAAGTTTAAAATATTAGCGATTGCTTTTGCATTCTTTGGAGCGTTCGCTGCATTAGGAATTGGAAACAGCGTACAATCAAACACGATTGCAAGTGTAATGGATGAAAGTTTTGGTGTAAGTGGCATCGTAACAGGTATTGTGTTAGCGATACTGACGACGTTAATTATTTTTGGAGGAATCCAGCGCATTAGTACAGTAGCAGGCTTTTTTGTTCCTATGATGGCGGTTCTGTATATCGGGGGTTCACTGCTTATTATCTTTTTAAATGTTGATAAAATCATTCCTTCATTTGCGCTGATTTTTGAATATGCATTTACACCGGTTGCAGCAACGAGTGGATTTGTAGGAATTGCTGTATCGGAAGCGATTCGAAGCGGCGTATCGCGCGGTATTTTTTCAAACGAAGCTGGATTGGGAACTGCGGCTTTAATTGCAGGGAATGCACGATCTGATCATCCTGTTAAACAAGCATTAGTAGCAATGACCGGCACATTTATTGTGACAATTGTTGTTTGTACGATGACGGGCCTTGTATTAATTATTACAGGTTTCTGGGATTCAACAGGAGGCATGCTGTCAGGGGTAGCGCATAACGCTAACTTAGATGGTGGTGCATTGACATCAGCTGCTTTTGCTTCATCACTTGGAGCTGTTGGTGAATATATTGTGGCTCTTTCCGTTATCTTTTTTGGATTTTCAACGATTGTTGGTTGGTATGTATACGGCGAAAAATGTTTCGAGTATTTATTTGGTACAAAAATGACGGCCATTTACCGAAGCGTATACGTAGCTGCTTGTGGACTAGGAGCTGTTGCGAATCTAACAGTAGTATGGGCATTTGCAGATATGGCTAATGCACTGATGATGATTCCGAATTTAATTGCTTTAGTTCTTTTATATAAAGTCGTAGTAAATGAAACAAATGATTACTTTGAAAATCATTATAAAATGGCAACAATGAAAAAAGCTAGTTAAAAAAACGCCTGTTTTATACAGGCGTTTTTTATGTGAAAGTATGATTGGGCATGAAAGCATGATACTATACAAATATGCATCATAAACGATATGATAAATGTTGTGTCTAACTTGAATGTTTTTGTTTTTTTGTGGTATGTTCAGTTAAGATTAGATTGACAAATTCATATTACACATGAAGGGAAGAAAATAACATGACAAAACAACAAATTGGTGTCATTGGTTTAGCCGTTATGGGGAAAAACCTAGCACTAAACATCGAAAGTAGAGGATACTCTGTATCTGTATACAATCGTTCTCCTGAGAAGACAGAAGAATTTTTAAAAACAGAAGCAGAAGGTAAAAATTTCATAGGTACATATAGTGTAGAAGAATTTATCAACTCACTTGAAAAGCCACGTAAAATCTTATTAATGGTTAAAGCTGGCGGACCAACAGATGCAACAATTGACTCGTTAAAGCCATATCTTGAAAAAGGCGATATTTTAATTGATGGAGGGAATACATTCTTTCAAGACACAATCCGTCGTAATAAAGAACTAGAGGAATTAGGGATCCACTTTATCGGTACAGGTGTTTCAGGCGGAGAAGAAGGAGCGTTAAAAGGACCTTCTATCATGCCGGGGGGACAAAAAGAAGCTTATGAGCTTGTTAAACCGATCTTAACAGCTATTTCTGCTAAAGTAGAAGGTGACGACTGCTGCACATACATTGGCTCTAATGGTGCAGGACACTATGTGAAAATGGTTCATAATGGAATCGAATACGGAGATATGCAATTAATCTCTGAAGCTTATTTTATTATGAAAAACGTATTAGGCTTAGGTGCAGATGAACTGCATGAAGTCTTTGCTGAGTGGAACAAAGGTGAATTAGATAGCTATTTAATTGAAATCACTGCAGATATTTTCACGAAAAAAGATGATGAAACAGGTAAGCCACTTGTAGATGTGATTTTAGATACAGCTGGTCAAAAAGGTACAGGTAAATGGACAAGTCAAAGTGCATTGGATCTAGGCGTACCATTACCGATTATTACTGAATCTGTTTTTGCACGCTTTATTTCTGCAATGAAAGAAGAACGCATTAAAGCAAGTCAAGTGCTAAGCGGACCAGAAGCTGTTGCTTATGAAGGTGACAAGAAAGAGTTAATTGAAGCGATTCGTAAAGCATTGTATATGAGTAAAATTTGTTCATATGCACAAGGCTTCGCTCAAATGAAAGCTGCATCTGAAGAGTATAACTGGAACTTACAGTACGGTGATATTGCAATGATTTTCCGTGGCGGTTGTATCATTCGTGCACAATTCCTACAAAAAATTAAAGAAGCATATGATCGCGATGCAAACTTAACAAACCTATTATTAGATCCATACTTCAAAGGTATTGTGGAAGGTTACCAATCAGCTTTACGCGAAGTTATTTCAATTGCTGTAAAACAAGGTATTCCTGTACCAAGCTTTGCAAGTGCATTAGCATACTATGATAGCTATCGTACAGAAACACTACCTGCAAACCTTTTACAAGCACAGCGTGATTATTTCGGTGCTCATACGTATCAACGCATAGATAAAGAGGGCGTATTCCATACTGAATGGTTAAAGTAAAAGCAAATAGGGCAAGCTGCTTATTGCTTTACAAATGTTTTTGTAGCGAAAAAGGTAATCATCATCTGATGGTTACCTTTTTGATGTTGTCTAATTTAAAAGATACTGAGCATGTTTAAGACATCTGTGAGAACCCTTTAATTTCATTTTCGAGCATGAGAAAAAAGCAGAGGGAGTAACCCTCTGCTTTTTATTCGATTGAATATGAGCAAAAGCCTCTTCATTTAATGATGGATGACATCATTATTCTTCCGTTGAGAAACTAGCTTCTCCAACAGGCCACCAGTGAAAACCATCTTTCGCAAGAAGAGCGTCTGATGCTTTTGGTCCCATTGATCCTGATTCATAGTTCGGGAAATCTTGTGCTTTATTTTTCTCCCAAGCTTCTGAAATCGTATCAACGAATTTCCAAGATAAAGCGACTTCATCCCAATGAGTGAAGTTTGTTGCATCACCAAGCATGCAATCGTAAATGAGACGTTCATATGCCTCAGGTGTATTCATTTTATCACCGCAGTTATTGCAATAATTTAAGTTAATTGGTGTTGAAGAAGTAGCACTAGGTGTTTTACGAGCATTTAAATGAAGTGTAATGCCTTCTTCTGGCTGAATATGAATGACTAACAAGTTAGGATGGATATCTTTTTCTTTATTAAAATACAAATTCATCGGTAAATCTTTGAACTGTATAACAATAGTGGTTGCCTTTTCTTTCATGCGTTTTCCTGTGCGAATATAAATTGGTACTCCAGCCCATCTAAAGTTGTCAATCATTAGTTTTCCAGATACAAATGTGGCAGTGTTTGATGCTGGATCAACTGAATTTTCTTCACGGTAGCCAATCACATTATTTTCATCTACAATACCTTTGCCATACTGGCCGCGTACAAAGTAGTCATCAACTTCATCTGTTGATAGAGAACGGAGCGCACGCAGTACTTTTACTTTTTCACTTCGAATTTCTTCAGGTGTTAATTTAATTGGCGGTTCCATTGCCAACAGGGCCACCATTTGAAGAATATGATTTTGAACCATGTCACGAAGGGCACCAGAAGATTCATAGTAACGGCCGCGATCTTCAACCCCAAGTGTTTCACTAGATGTAATTTGAATATTTGAAATATACTGGTTGTTCCACAGTGGTTCAAATAGTGCATTTGCAAAACGAATCACTTCAATGTTTTGCACCATTTCTTTTCCAAGATAATGATCGATACGATAAATTTGATCTTCGGCGAAAGCATGACGAATTTGTTCGTTTAATTCTTTTGCAGACGGATAATCATGACCAAATGGTTTTTCAATTACAAGACGGCTCCAGCCTGCTGTAGCTGTTAAACCTTCATTTTTTAAATTAGATGCAATGGTTCCGAAGAACTCTGGTGCCATTGCGAGATAAAAAATGCGGTTTCCAGGTACGTTGTATTGAGTATCTAGCTTTTCTGTCAGAGTTTTTAATTCCTGATAAGATGCTACGTCTGTTACATCAAATGGTTGATAGTAAAAGTGAGAAGCAAATTTCTCAATATCTACACCATTTGTTTGAAAACTGCCGATAGATTTCTTAACGTTTTTACGCAATTCTTCATTTGTCCATGGTCTTCTTGCTACACCAACAACCGCGAAATCCTCTGAAAGCTTGTTTGCTTTGTACAAGCGGAAGATAGATGGGAATAATTTACGTTTTGCTAGATCACCTGTAGCGCCAAAAATTACAATAATTGACTTGGGTTGTACATTTGTCATTGCTTCTAGGACCTCACTTTATAAGAGTTACGTTCAATTTTGTTTATGTATATATCTAGTATTAAATTGTAACGATTTTAAAATCGTAACGCAAATCTAAGATGATTTGTTGTTATTATTCCATGTTTTCTATCAGTTTAAAAGCATTTTGTTTGGCAATTGAGAAAGAAATGAGAAGAGCTACTACAGAATGTCTGTAATAGCTTATTTTTGAAAGCGCTATTTGTATTGATATAATGCGCCTAAGCATTTTTTATGCTCAAATAAAGGGTGAGAAGAATCAACATATAAAAAAATTGGGCAATGTTCTAAAATAGGGTGTTTTTGAAAGAAGAAGCGCTCTGCGTGATAGAGGGCATTTAGAATTACAGGTAATTGTTCTAAAAAATGAAAATAGCGATTTAGTATGAATTCTTCTTTAATATGGGATCCTACGTAGAAGTAGAGAGAAAGAGAATAAAAACCTTTATTAAATATGAAAGACGCTAAACACTCATCCTGCTGCTTACTCATATGATCGTAGGCAAATTCTAGACCAACATGAATTGATGGTGTAGAAGATTGTGTAGATGGAAAGATTGTATATTTTCTTGGAGCCATTGGCTCAGTGGGTGTAATTCCTAATCCATATATTACATCTACTTGGCGGGGACGGTTAATAATCATATGAAACCCCTCCTTTATTAAGAAAAGATGCATTCCTTACAAGTGTATACGAAACAAAAAAGAACATGACATAATTTTCTCGAATATGTAAACGCTCAAGTGATGTTAGGAACGAAGAGTACAATCATGTACAATAGAATATGACAAAGAAATATGATGTTACTTAGGCTAGACTAAAGAGGTAAATTAAATAAGACGAGGTGTTACAATGCGTATTTTTAAAAATGATTGGGAGCCTTTGCTAAAAGAAGAATTTGAAAAAGATTATTACATAAAGCTACGTGAGTTTTTAGTAAATGAATATAACACAAAGGAAGTTTATCCAGATCGTTATGATATTTTTAATGCATTACATTACACGGATTACGAGAGCGTAAAAGTGATCATTTTAGGACAAGATCCTTATCATGGACCGGGACAGGCACATGGTTTAAGTTTTTCAGTACAGCCTGGTATCAAAATTCCCCCTTCATTAATGAATATTTATAAAGAATTACAACAAGAATTACAGTGCTCTATTCCGAATCACGGTCATTTGACGAAATGGACGAAGCAAGGTGTACTGTTATTGAATACAGTATTAACAGTTCGTAAAGGTGAACCAAACTCCCATAAAGGAAAAGGATGGGAGCAATTTACGAATCGTATTATCGAGTTAGTGGCTCAAAAAGAAGATCCTGTGGTATTTTTACTGTGGGGAAGACATGCACAAGAGAAAAAAACGCTCATTAAAGGTTCTCAACATCTAATTCTTGAAAGTCCTCATCCGAGCCCATTTTCAGCAAATCGAGGGTTTTTCGGTAATAATCATTTTCGACAAGCTAATCAATTTCTTGAACAACATCATCGTTCCCCTATTGATTGGCAAATTGATAACCTTGAAAAGTGAGCATTTCATGACGATTTTATACAATCATCGCTCGTTTTTTTATCTTTTGATAAACTATAATTAAGTACAATAAAGAAAAGAGTAAGATTCATCTTGCTGATAAAAAGAGGTGATGATATGGAAATAAAGATGGAGCAACTATTGCAAAAAATGAGCATCGAAGTCGATCAGGCCAAGCAATACTCAGAGAATTCTAGTCATGTACGCGATCAGTTGATTGCGATTAAAACGCTATGTGAGCTGGCTCTCAATCATGAATCAACAGCTTTAGCTTCAACGTTTGAGCCTGTACCGAAAAGGATGCCTGTGAAAGAGATGCCACAGGTGATGCAGCAACAAGTAATTCAATCAGCTAAGCCGAATTTTGAGGGTGCAAAGCTTGCGTCAGATGGCGCGAATGGAGATAGCTTGTTCGATTTTTAAGAGAAGGAGAAAACAGATGAAAATCTTTATTATTTTAGGGGCTATTAATGCTGCTCTGGCTGTAGCGTTAGGAGCTTTCGGGGCACATGGTTTAGAGGGGAAAATATCTGCTAAATATCTAGAGGTATGGAAAACAGGTGTTCAATATCATATGTTTCATGCTATAGGCTTGTTTCTCATCGGCCTTTTAGTCAATAAAATTCCCCAGTCGACCCTTATTTCAGCGTCTGGATGGTTAATGTTCATAGGGATTATTTTGTTTTCTGGAAGTTTATATGTTCTCAGTACATCCGGAATTAAGGTATTAGGTGCAATTACACCACTAGGTGGGGGAGCATTTATAACAGCATGGGTTTTTCTTGTTATTGCCGCTATCAAATGGCTATGAAAGAAGCTTGTTAATCCAAAACATGCTCGATGTTGATAAGGAGCATAAAAAGCTGACTCAACCAAGTTACTTCTTACAACTTGTTGAGTCAGCTTTTTCAGTTATCTAGGAGGATAACTACTTAATGGGGGAGATGCGTCGTTAAACGGGTAGGTATATTGGATTTCTTCATCAAATGTAATGTAATCTAAATAAACCATTAATAACAAATATCTTTTCCCTGTTTGTGGATCGCTTAAAATCAAGTGGTCACGTCCTGCTGCTTCAATTACTCCTTTAAATACTTTTGCATTCCACTGTGTATTATTTTCAAATGTCATGTAAACTGTTGCGACCTTTCCCCGATTTAAACGCAAGATATTTTCAATGTACGATTCTTCTAATGGAAGTTGACCCTGGTCTTGGGGTGCACCTGTTCCTCCAGCTGGAATGGGAGGAGGCATTTGTCCTCCTGCTCCTTGAACTCCTTGTGGTTGCTGATAAGGCATATAATACGGATAGTTGTAACTCATATATGGATTTTGCACATATTGTTGGGCTTGGTTTGTTTTTGGCTTTTTCATAATAACCTCCCTTAGGTACAGATAAAATTAATAAACATTTGGGCAGTTCGCTCTAGTGGGGGCAAAGAAGCAATGAGATTTATATCTTCCCACGTTAGTTTGGTTATACCACTGAGCAGGACAGCTTCCGCCTGGCTTAAAAAACCAAAGAGAATTAGTCGCTGGATGAAACCGTTCACCTCTTAATACGCGGCGTGCTAATGCAATTTCAGGTTGTCTAGCTCGTTGATAAAAATATCCTTTTTGAGTAGCTTCAAATCCACCAGGAATTTGAAATACCATTTGGCGAATCGTTTTAATATCGCGAAAGTCTAAACAAGACACTCTTGCACGGTTAACACCGACATTTCCAACAAGAAGCATTCCTTGCTTCCCTTCACCTTCAGCTTCAGCTCGAAGGAGTCTGGCTAGAAGCTTAACATCTTCTTCGGTGTGTGCAACAACTGCCATTTCTTCACCTCGCTTACCTATGGCACTATTGTATTTATATGAACGAGGTATCTTGAATATAACCATGGTTAGTACATAAAAAATGCGCTTTTCTCTAATGAGAAAAGCGCATTTTTTTATATATGAAGAAAGCGTGAAATATTTTCTACTTCTAATAGATTTCCAACAAAAAAGCTACCAAATTCACCGTAACGAGCACTTACTTCATCGAAGCGCATTTCGTAAACTAATTTTTTAAATTGCAATACATCATCAGCAAATAAGGTAACGCCCCATTCATAATCATCGAAACCTACTGAACCGGTGATGATTTGTTTCACTTTGCCAGCATATTGACGGCCAATCATCCCGTGACTGCGCATTAAATTGCGGCGTTCTTCCATCGGAAGCATGTACCAATTATCATTTCCTTGACGGCGTTTATCCATTGGATAAAAACAAACATGCTTTGCTTTTGGCAGAATCGGATACAAACGAGCACGAATTTGCGGGTTCTCATAAGGATCTTCACCGGCTGGTAAATAGTTGCTTAATTCCACAACAGATACGTAAGAATAAGTAGGAATTGTAAACTCTGCTAATTTTGTTTTGTTAAATTCGTTTTCAATGTCGTTTAACTCTTCCATTGTTGGGCGAACGAACATGAGCATAAAGTCTGCTTTCTGTCCAATAATTGTATACAAAGCATGACTACCTTGTGATTTCTTTTCAGTGCCTGTCCATTTCTCTGCTAGTGCCAAAAATTCATGAATTGCCGATTGACGTTCGTCACTGGATAACTGTTTCCAAGCGCTCCAATTCATTGATCGAAAATCATGAAGTGCATACCAACCGTCCAGTGTTTGAGCTGCTTCTGCCATTTTCTTCACTCCTATTGTTTCATTATGATAAAATCCAACTCTACTATACCATAGTTTGTCCGAATATCTGGAATGAAAACTCTCATCAGATGTGGCTAAAATCGAAACAGGTAAGGCATGATAAAAAGAGATGCTGAAATATCTAAAGTGATGGAAGATTTTAAATTTAAAGACTTCTTTTAAAAACTGAAATGTTAAAGTGGATACCTTTGATTTTTAATCGAAGTGGAGTATCCTATTTAAGGAAACCTTTTTTACATATTGAGGAGGATTTACTTTGAGTGATTTATTTACAAATTTAAAACAAAAAGTATCAGCGAATGATGTATCGATTGTATTCCCAGAAGGCTTAGATGAGCGTGTATTAGGGGCAGTTGCCCGTTTGGCTGCTGACGATATTTTAAAACCTATTGTCGTTGGAAACAAAGAAGAAATTCAAGCAAAAGCGGCAAGTTTAAACCTTGTTTTAGATGGTGTTGATATTTTTGACCCTCATAACTATGCTGAATTTGATGAAATGGTTGCTTCATTTGTAGAACGACGTAAGGGTAAGGCGACAGAAGAAGCAGCACGTAAAATTTTATTAGATGAAAATTACTTTGGCACGATGCTTGTTCATATGGGCAAAGCGGATGGTCTTGTGAGCGGTGCTGCACATTCAACAGCAGATACTGTTCGTCCTGCGTTACAGATTATTAAAACAAGAGAAGGCGTATCGAAAACATCTGGCGTATTCATTATGGTTCGCGGCGAAGAAAAATACGTATTTGCTGATTGTGCGATCAATATCGCACCAGATAGCCAAGATTTAGCTGAAATTGCAATTGAAAGTGCACGTACAGCAAACATGTTTGATGTAGATGCACGTGTAGCTATGTTAAGTTTTTCAACAAAAGGATCAGCGAAATCTCCAGAAACGGAAAAAGTAGCAAAAGCTGTTGAAATTGCAAAAGAAATGGCGCCAAGCTTAACATTAGATGGCGAGTTTCAATTTGATGCAGCATTCGTTCCTTCAGTCGCTGAGAAGAAGGCACCGGGTTCTGTGATTAAAGGAGATGCAAACGTATTTGTATTCCCAAGCCTTGAAGCAGGTAACATTGGCTATAAAATTGCTCAGCGTTTAGGTAACTTTGAAGCAGTTGGACCAATTTTACAAGGGTTAAATAAGCCGGTAAATGACCTTTCACGTGGTTGTAACGAAGAAGACGTATACAAACTTGCTTTAATTACAGCAGCTCAAGCATTGTAATAAAAAGCTCCGTCAATGGACGGAGCTTTTTTGTCAATGTCAGGATTGCACTTATTTGATGGTTTTATTTACGATTAGAGATCCCAATGCTTTTTTATTACGGTCATACATTCTTTGTAGCTGAGCAGTGAACAAATCCAGTTCTTGTTCATGAAGCGGAATCATGGACAAAGAGGGAGTTCTCCTTTTTAACGTCTGTAAGAGAAGCATCATTACTTCAGAAACAGTTAATGGTTTCTGTAAAAGCTCTGAAAGAGAAGCCATCGTATTTGGATTAATAACTGGATAAGAGAATTTTGTTTTGGTATTCTGTATGCCTCGTTTGTAAAATTCTTGAATCACAGCAGCGCGTTCTGCTCCACTGCCGGATACACATAAATAAATTTGGACAGCGATACCACCGCGAACCCGTCGCTGTGAGATACCGGCAAATTTTTTACCGCTAATACTTAAATCATAGCTGCCGGGACAGTAGGATCCGACAATTTCCCTTGCGTCAATTTGCACATTATATGATGCAAACATTTCTTTTACAAGTGCAAACATCGCATCATATCCACGATCAATGTCAATGCCTTTTTCAGCATCGGGAAAAATAAGTGATATATTTAAAACACCTTCATCAAGTACAACAGCTAAGCCGCCTGAATTGCGTACAATCGCTTTGTACCCTTGCTCATTTAAATAGGTGACAGCATCCTCTAAATGAGGAAGTTTTGTGTCTTGAATGCCAAGTACAATCGTGTCATGATGTACCCATGAACGCATCGTAGCGGGAGAATCACCAAGTCCAACTGTTGTACAAAGTGTATCATCAATCGCAAATGATTGTTTAGCATCAAATTGAGGACCTAGACTAGATTGGTCAATAATACGCCATTGAGGTTGTGCTAAAAGGTTTAAATTTTGTTCTTGCATGTCTCATAACTCCTTTGCCGAGTGAACGAACATATTATAGCATATCTGTGTACAAGAGACGGTGTTTTCGGTATTTCTTTTCCATAGAAAAAGCGATGTCTTAAGGACATCGCCAATATAAGTATGCCAACAAGTAAGCAGCTTTCCTACCGATGAAATCGCATCATTGTAAAAAAGTGAAACCTCAATAGGGCACTTACTTCCTGTTGAAAGGGGATAAAGGCTATTCTGCCATTTTTTCTAAGTTGCCGTTACGATCCATTTTAAAGGTTGTAGCCGCTCGATCTTCGTCGTCAAATAGAACAAATTTGCGCGCTCGATTCATAATTTGCATTAATGTTTCATAGTCTTCTTGAATAGTAGTAGCGTTAGCTTCTAGCTTTTGAACCTGTACTTCTAATTCTTGGTTTTTACGCTTTAATTCTTCGTTTTCTTGTCGTAAACTTTCGTTTTCATGCTGCAAAGCATGTAAATTGTCCGTTTTATGTGTTAATGACTGCAAATATTGAATGACATGGTCAAGTGATAGTTGTTCGTCTGTATTTGTCACAGCAACAGGTGTATAGGTTTCTTGTAGAGAAACTGGCTTTGCCATTTCATCTAAAGTTGGAGTTGGTGGTTTATACAATAATTTCTTTTTCCCTTGCTCTTGACCTAATGCACGCATTCTCTGCTTTCTTTGTTTTTTAGCTAGCTGTAGTGCTTTTTCATACTGATGACGCACCACTGCGTTCCATCTAAAACCACATGCTGCTGAGGTGCGGTTAAGCTCATCACCTACTTCTTCAAATGCATTTAATTGAGTACTGCCTTCTCGTACGTGGCGCAGCACGGTTTCAGCTAATAATAAATCATTTTCCTCTGTCCAAGCGTCTTGTCGCTCCTTCACATTATTCACTCCTTTTTTATGATTGATAGCTATCATGTTTTGTAGTATTAGCATGGACAAACTCAACGCGCTTTATACCAATTTTTCTAGAAGTATGATAGAGTTTGGTATCTTATTGAACTTGCATCCCACTTCAAATAAAGGTAAAATACCCTTTAGGCAAAATGATATGTGGAACCAATTTTGAAAGGATTGTGTCAACATGGCAAATGAATTTAGAATTTGTGATGATTGTCAGGCAACCAATGTAAAAACATTGTTACCTCGGCTTAAAAAAATAGATAGCTGTGCAGATATACAAATGGGCTGCCAGTCTTATTGTGGACCAGGGCGTAAGAAATCGTTTGCGTTTGTTAATAATCGTCCAGTTGCAGCACCAACAGAAGATGAACTAATCGAAAAGATAGAGAAAAAACTACACAAATAAAATAAAATCACCTTTGTTATTTACAAAAGGTGTTTTTTTATTCTGAATAGGAAAATACGTTGGTCATGTCGAAAAGACATAGTAACAATCAAGATAGAGAGGTATGCAAATGACATATCCAGGTGGAAAGCTTAATGAAGAAAAGGTTTTTAAAGATCCCGTACACCGTTACATTCATGTACGAGATACAATAATTTGGGAATTAATTGGCACAGCAGAATTTCAACGTCTTCGCCGCATCAGGCAGCTAGGAACGTCCTATCTTACTTTTCACGGGGCAGAGCATAGCCGGTTTAATCATTCTTTAGGTGTATATGAGATTGTTCGTCGTATCATTGATGATGTGTTTCGAGATCGACCACAATGGAATGAAGACGAGCGTTTGCTGTGTTTGTGTGCAGCATTATTGCATGACTTAGGGCATGGTCCGTTCTCTCATTCGTTTGAAAAAGTATTTCACTTAGATCATGAGGCTTTTACACAGGCGATTATTTTAGGAGATACAGAAGTTAATCGTGTATTGCGCAAAGTGAAACATGATTTCCCGAAAAAAGTAGCAGAAGTGATTGCTAAAACATATGAAAATAAACTAGTTGTTAGTTTAATTTCTAGTCAGATAGATGCTGATCGGATGGATTACTTGCAGCGTGATGCATATTATACAGGCGTTAGTTACGGCCATTTTGATATGGAGCGTATACTGCGAGTAATGCGCCCTCGAGAGGACCAGGCTGTCATTAAATACAGCGGTATGCATGCAGTAGAAGATTACATTATGAGCCGTTATCAAATGTATTGGCAAGTCTATTTTCACCCTGTAACGAGAAGTGCTGAAGTAATTTTAACCAAAATATTGCATCGGGCAAAAGAACTTCATCAAAAATACTATGAATTCAAATATCAACCGGTTCATTTTTACTCCATTTTTGAAGATGAAATTTCATTAGAAGAGTATTTAAAGCTAGATGAATCAATTGTTATGTTTTATTTTCAAGCTTGGCAAGAAGAAGATGATGCAATTTTGGCTGATTTGTGTCGCCGTTTTATGAATCGAAACTTATTTAAGTACATTGAATTTAATCCGAACTCTCAAATGAAGATGTGGATGGAACTTAATACATTGTTTAAAAAAGCAGGAATTAACCCTGATTATTACTTAGTTGTTGATTCATCAAGTGATTTGCCATATGACTTTTATCGTCCTGGAGAAGAAGAGGAGCGGTTACCGATTCATTTATTAATGCCAAATGATGAAGTACGGGAGTTATCTCGGCAATCAGAAATTGTTGAAGCTATTTCAGGAAAGAAAAGAACGGATCATAAATTGTATTTTCCACAAGATTTGATTGAGCAATTATCTTCAAAACGGAAAGTGAAAGAACAAATCTTAAACTTACTAAAAGGAGATTAGAGTTAAATAGTATAGGAGTTGAAGGGGCTGTGTTAAACGACCACGCGAAGGTTATCAAGGTGTTTTCAGCGGCGGGAGAAATTGTTGGTAGAAAAAAACTTCAAAAAATGATTTTTATTGGAAAAAAACTTAACTTTCCTTTTTATGAAAAGTATAATTTTCATTTTTTTGGACCGTACTCTGAAGAATTAACACTTCGAATCGAAGAGCTTTGTAATTTAGGTTTTTTACAAGAATTAAAAGAAAAAAAGGGCGGCTATATACAATATCGCTATTCGTTAACGGAGGCTGGGGAAGATTTTTTAAGCCACTATGACTTGAATTTGCCTCACCTACAAGAAGTCATGACCAACATGAATGGGCAATCTTCTAAATTTTTGGAGCTGGTTTCCACCATTCTCTATTTTGATACATCAGCAAAAGATGAAGTTGTTGAAAAAGTATTTACATTAAAAAGTAAGCAAAGTTATACAGAAGAAGATATTGATGAAGCATATGCATATATTGAAGCGTTAAAAGCTTCACTGCTAAGTCGTATTCATTAGAAAAGTGCCATAGAATATTCTATGGCACTTTACGTTATGCCCATAATGAAAGCCTTGTATGTATCAATTACTGATCGCTTAGACGCTTTCCATTTACGGCATAATGATTTTTTGACATTTCTTCGATGAATACGGCAATTTTCTCTGAAGGTGCGCCTGTTGTTTCAGATACGGCAGCAGTCACTTTTTCAACAAGTGCTCTTTTTTGTTCTTCCGTGCGACCTTCAAGCATTTTTACAGTCACATAAGGCATTTTCAAATCACTCCTTTTTTCTTCTTTTTACATATTAAGTGTAATCGTTTTAAGAAGAAAAATACAGCAGGAGAAGATGATTAAACGAATAATTTATAGTATACTCGAGATAACTTTAGACTACGAATAATAAAGGAGAGAGCAAGTGGAACAATTTTTAGCTTTTCCATTGTCACAGCTTCCATATGTCGCGATTACGCTTATTATTGCTTTTACCCTACACGAGTTTGCTCACGCTTTTGTTGCTTATAAATTTGGAGATGAGACAGCAAAGAAGCAAGGGAGATTAACACTTTCTCCTTTATCTCACTTGGATCCTTTAGGAACTCTTTTATTATTAATTGCGGGATTTGGATGGGCGAGACCTGTTCCTGTTAATCGCTTTTTCTTTAAAAAGCCAAGACTAGCAGGAATAATGGTTTCCATTGCAGGTCCGTTAAGCAATTTGGTTTTAGCCTTTCTTGGTGTAGCAGTTTGGTTTTTAATGTTAAGATTTGGAGTAGATACCGAGCCTTTGTATACATTCTTTAATTTGTTTATTACGATTAATATCGTTCTGTTTCTATTTAATCTACTTCCATTTCCACCGTTAGATGGTTATCGGGTAATTGAGGATCTGGTGCCAACTACTGTTCGAACCAGGATGACACAATATGAATCATGGGGAATTTTATTGTTTTTACTAATTGTGATTACACCGCTTGATCAATTTATTATTGATCCGATCTATAACATTGGTATTCCCTTTTTCGTGCAGTTATTTGAACAATTGCTAGGCACGTTATTGTTATAAAGTAAAGCAGCATCTTACTGTCCGTTAAGAGCGAGACAACTGAGTAAGGAGGATAAATTAAAATGGATCAACCAAAGAAAAAAAGCATTGGATTTAATATTATTAAAAATGATTCAACGGATGGCCACGGAGGTTATGGGGTCGGTGCGCTAAGCTTAGAAAATATTTCACCGGTATTCGTTTGTCCAGAAGATGAGGAAGCATTTGTAGATATCGGAGCTATGCATGCTCGAAGTGTCGTTGAAAAGGGCATTAAATTTTTACCAAATAAAGAGGAAGTGCCAAATGGAAAACTGTATTGGCTTGTATGGGTTACCATTGACCGCAAAGAGCAAGGTTCTTATTATGCGGGTGTAACAGCATGTGAAATGAGCGTAGATCGTGCTATTCGCCGTGGCTATAAATCTCTGCCTGAACATGTAAATAAAATGGATAAATCATTAAAACGTCACATTATGGTCGACCATATGGATGAGAAATCAAAGATCTTATTGCGCGAATTTTTAACTAGTCATAATGAAGAGATCTGGAAACTTTCAAGTGATGAATTAAAACTTGCGCTTTTAGAAGGGAAATAAGAAGAGAGAATGAAAAAAGCTTAAGGGAGATCCCTTAAGCTTTTTAAAACCAGTTACGTAGTTTATGAAAAAAACCTTCTTTTTCCTCTTTCTTTTTATCAGCCTTTTTCTGCTCTTGGTCAGATGATAAATGCTCTGTACAATAAGTGGTTGGTTCTGTCCCTGATACATAATAAGCTTGATACTGGACAGGGCATGATTTAGACGCAAGATGTCCATTTTCAGGATTAATATTGACACGTACAAGTCCTTTTGGAGGCTTAAATGCTTGTTTTTTCTTTCCGTCTAATGCATCTTCCATAAACATTGCCCACATTTTTTTGGCATATCCTTTTTCTTCTACCCGATCAATGGTTTTCCCCAGATCATACCCAACCCATGCTCCTGAAACAAGCTGAGGAGAATAGCCAATCATCCAGCTATCGGTTGGCGTTGTTCCAGATTTTCCTGCATAGTCGCGTGATAAATACTTTAAGATTGGTTTTCCTGTAACCGTTGTGTAGTCATTTAATTCTGTTTGAAACATACCGGTCATTAAATGAGTTGTTAAAAATGCCAAACGTTTATCTAGTTGTTGTGTTTGGATTTTCGGCGCTTCATAAACCACTTCTCCGTCATAGGTTTCAATTCGTTTCACGAAAGTCGGCTGGATTTTCTTCCCGCCGTTGGCCAACATTCCATATGCATTGACCATTTCAATCACTTTAACAGGCGAAGTACCGAGTGCAAGAGAAGGCACTTGCTTAAGCGGCGTTGAAATCCCTAATTTTTTACTAGTTTCAACAAGCCGGTTTTCGCCAATAAACATATGAGTTTTCACCGCATAAATATTGTCGGATAACGCCATTGCCTGAGCCATTGTAATCGAATCATTGGCATAATAGTTATTATAGTTCCTAGGTTTATATGTTGAAACACCGTCGCTCAATGTAAATGTTGTTTCTTCGCTTTTAACAGGAGTAGATGCTGTAAATCCATCTTCTAAGGCTGCATAATATAGAAAGGGTTTCATCGTTGAACCCGGTTGTCTGACAGCTTGAGTGGCGCGATTAAATGGGCTTTTTTTATAGTCTTTGCCACCGATTAGCGCTTTTACTTCTCCGGTTTTAGGATCCATAGCGACAAAAGCGGTTTGGATATCTGAGTGGCTATCAATCACGTTTGTCATCGTCTTTTCTGCTATCTTTTGCATGTTCGAATCAAGTGTTGTATAAATTCGTAACCCTTGGGTGTGAATCATCGTCTCGCTAATCCCTAATTCATTTGTTAACTGGGAAAGTGCCGCACTCATGAAATAAGAAGCATCTTGCGATTCAGCCTGTTCGCTTGCTTCCCTTGCAAAGATTAGAGGTGTTACAAGTGCTTTATTTGCTTGTTTTTGTGTGATGTTCCCTTGTTGAACGAGCAAGTTTAAAATAACGCCTTGCCGCTTTTTTGCATTGTTTTGATGTAAAAGAGGGGAGTAATAACTTGGTCCCTTTGGAATACCTGCTAGCATGCTTGCCTCACTTAATGTTAACTCTTTCGCTTTTTTATTAAAGTAAGTTTTCGAAGCTGCTTCAATGCCATAGGCGCCATGCCCATAGTAAATGGTATTTAAATACCCTTCTAAAATGCGGTCTTTATCATAATTTAGTTCTAAACGGACGGTGTAAAGAGCTTCTTGCAGTTTGCGCTTCCATGTTTTATCATGTTCAAGAAATAAATTCCGAGCATATTGTTGGGTAATGGTACTGGCCCCTTGCACTTTGCTCATTGCTTTTAAATCAGCAACAATCGCTGCTCCAATTCTTCGGATATCAAAGCCATGATGATCATAAAAGCGTTTATCTTCAACTGCTAAAGTAGCGTCTTTTACATGAGAAGAAATATCATCAAGTGAAACCCAATACCGTTTTTCTCCGTTGTGTACTTCCTCTAATACTTTTCCGTTGTTCGTGTAAAAAATAGCAGTTTGAGGCACAGTGAGAGCAGGCGGTCCCGCAACTTTTGCATAAATGAAAATACTTACATAGATTAAAAGAAAAAAGGCGATGAATAGAATACTCAGCACGAGTAGAATTCGAAATGCACGCCGGGCTTTTTTAAAGTGTTCAATTAACACAGTTTCCATATCTTCACCTCTAATGATGAATTCAATCTAAGTAATAAAATGAACTTATGAATGAGCAATTTTATCTGTCATTTAAGACCAAATAAGGGGGAAAATTGCACGTTATCATCAGTATGAAAGAGAAGGTAGTGTTTTAAACGTCTAAATCTAAAAATTTTACTTGCTTTTTTGCTGAATTCATCTATACTTTTTTCATGTTTGTATAAATTATGTTAGGGTAATCTATGCATAGACGAAATTCTCAAAATAGAAGGGAAGAGTTGAAATGGAATTATGGTTTACTGAAAAGCAAACAAAAAACTTTGGTATTACAGCAAAAATTAATCGTACTTTACATACAGAGCAAACGGAGTTTCAAAAGCTAGATATGGTTGAAACAGAAGAGTTTGGTAACATGCTTGTGCTTGATGGTATGGTTATGACAACACAAAAAGATGAATTTGTTTATCATGAAATGGTGGCACACGTCCCATTATTTACGCATCCAAACCCTGAAAATGTATTAGTTGTAGGGGGAGGAGACGGTGGTGTTATCCGTGAAGTATTAAAGCACCCGAGTGTAAAAAAGGCAACGCTTGTTGAAATTGATGGTAAAGTTATTGAATATTCTAAGAAATATTTACCAGAAATTGCAGGTCAGTTAGAAGATTCACGTGTAGAAGTAAAAGTTGGCGACGGATTCATGCACATTGCAGAGAGTGAGAATGAATACGACGTTATTATGGTTGATTCTACAGAGCCTGTTGGTCCAGCTGTTAACCTTTTCACAAAAGGCTTTTATGCTGGAATTTCAAAAGCATTAAAAGAAGATGGTATTTTCGTTGCTCAAACGGACAACCCATGGTTTACGCCAGAGCTGATTACAACTGTACAGCGAGACGTAAAAGAAATTTTCCCAATCACTCGTTTATATGTAGCGAACATTCCGACGTACCCAAGTGGATTATGGACATTCACAATCGGTTCTAAAAAGTATGATCCGTTAGAAGTAAGCGAAGATCGCTTTATTGAGATTGAAACAAAATACTACACAAAAGAGCTTCATAAAGCTGCATTTGCTTTACCGAAGTTTGTCGCAGACTTAGTAAAATAATCGCTTTCAAGTAAAAGATACAATACTAAACAAGGTGTCAAACCGCTCGTTTGGCATCTTGTTTTCATGAATAAGGAGGAATCAACATGCGTTTTGATGAAGCATATTCAGGGAATGTCTTTATTAAAAGTCATCCAAGCTTTGAAGACAGTGAAGCTGTACTTTACGGAATGCCAATGGATTGGACGGTGAGCTACCGACCTGGTTCACGCTTTGGTCCTGCACGTATCCGTGAAGTATCAATTGGGTTAGAAGAGTATAGTCCGTATTTAGAAAGAGAGTTAGAGGAAGTTAAATATTATGATGCAGGTGATATTCCACTACCTTTTGGTAACCCGCAGCGCAGCTTGGATATGATTGAAGAATACATGGACCAGCTTTTAGCGGCAGATAAATTTCCATTAGGTATGGGCGGTGAACATCTAGTTTCATGGCCAGTGATGAAAGCGATGTATAAGAAATACCCGGACTTAACTATTATCCATATGGATGCACATACTGATTTGCGCGAAGAGTATGAAGGAGAGCCGCTATCTCACTCGACACCGATTCGAAAGGTAGCTGAATTAATTGGTCCGAACAATGTATATTCATTTGGCATTCGTTCAGGTATGAGAGAAGAGTTTATGTGGGCAAAAGAAAACGGGATGCATATTTCAAAGTTTGAAGTATTAGAGCCTTTAAAAGCCATTTTACCAACTCTTGAAGGCCGCCCTGTTTACGTAACAATTGACATTGATGTGTTAGATCCGGCACATGCACCTGGTACAGGGACGGTTGATGCTGGGGGCATCACATCAAAAGAACTGCTTGCATCTATTCATGAAATTGCCAAATCAAAGGTACGCGTTGTGGGAGCAGATCTTGTAGAGGTAGCTCCGATTTATGATCCGTCTGAACAAACGGCAAATACAGCGAGTAAATTGATTCGTGAAATGATTTTAGGATGGGTTCAAAAGCGCTAACTGATGCGACTTGAGAGTAAGTAAAAAGCATGGAAGAACATAGTTTATATGTTCTTCCATGCTTTTTTGTGTAACAATTTAAAAAGAGTTGTCAAAAAATTCGAGGATGATAAGAAATGTTTTCAAAAGAAGCGAGAAGGTAAATGATCATTCATTTATCAAAAATCAATCGTCAATAATAGTACGTTCCTTCTATAATGATCATTTCTTTGATTTATAAAATTTACAACGGCCTATTATTGAATTCTTGCCTCGTAATGTTTATACTATTTAAGTTATAAAGTATTCATTTAAGTAAGGAAGTGTCTTTTTATGAGAAACGCTTCGACGACAAAAAAGCCGGTTTCGATTCGAGTTGTGACAGAGATTCGAGATGGCCATTTAAAAGAAACTACATCTGTAGAAGCAACGGGTATGTATTATGAGAAGGGTGAAACCATTTATCTTACATATACTGAACACCAAAAAGAAGTAGGCGACATTCAGACCATGTTGAGAATTGGGAAAGAAGAAGTGTCGATTAATCGTACAGGTGCAGTTAAAATGAAACAATCGTTTCGAAAGAAAGTAAAGCTTGAAGGAACGTATATAAGTCCTTATGGACGTATGGATTTATTAACATTTGCTCATAACATTGAATATAAACAAATGAATCGAAGAGGTCGTCTATTTTTAACATACGACTTGAATTTACAAGGTCAGGCAGTTGGACAATATGCAGTAACCATTACATTTAAGGAGGAACAACATGAACATCGTTGAACAGGTGCAAAGCAAGTTAAAAGATGAGATACAACATGCAGTTGTGAAAGCAGGTCTTGCGACAAAGGAGCAGTTGCCAGAAGTTGTTTTAGAAACTCCAAAGGATAAAGCGCACGGAGATTATTCTACAAATATGGCCATGCAACTAGCACGCATTGCTAAAAAAGCCCCTCGTGTAATTGCTGAAGAGTTAGTGAGTCATTTTGATAAGTCAAAAGCTTCAATTGAGAAAATTGAAATTGCAGGTCCAGGCTTTATTAACTTCTATATGAACAATTCATACTTAACTGAACTCATTCCGGCAATTTTACAAGCAGGCGAGGCATATGGTGAAACAAATGTTGGAAATGGTCAAAAAATTCAAGTGGAATTTGTTTCGGCAAACCCAACTGGAGATTTGCATTTAGGCCATGCACGAGGAGCAGCTGTCGGTGATTCATTGTGCAACGTGCTTGCAAAAGCAGGCTATGATGTTTCCCGTGAGTATTACATTAATGATGCGGGGAATCAAATTAATAATTTAGCTTTTTCAGTAGAAGCTCGCTATATGCAAGCGCTTGGAATGGATAAAGAAATGCCAGCAGATGGTTATCACGGGGAAGATATTGTTAACATCGGTAAAAGATTAGCAGAAGAATATGGAGATAAATACGTACATGCATCAGAAGAGGAGCGTTTTGAGTTTTTCCGTCAATACGGATTAGACTACGAACTTGAAAAGTTAAAGCGCGACTTAGAGCATTTCCGTGTGAAATTTGATGTTTGGTATTCTGAAACATCACTATATAAAAATAGTAAAATTGAAGAAGCACTTGATACATTGAAGAAGCAAGGGCATGTGTATGAAGAAGACGGTGCAACGTGGTTCCGTTCCACAACATTTGGGGATGACAAAGATCGCGTATTGATTAAAAACGATGGTTCCTTTACGTATTTAACACCGGATATCGCGTATCACCAAGATAAAATCAAGCGTGGCTTCGACAAATTAATCAATATTTGGGGAGCTGATCATCATGGATACATTCCACGTATGAAAGCAGCTATTCAAGCACTTGGTTACGACAAAGACACATTAGAAGTTGAAATTATCCAAATGGTTCAATTGTATCAAAATGGTGAAAAAATGAAGATGAGTAAGCGCACAGGTAAAGCTGTTACGATGCGTGATCTAGTTGAAGAGGTAGGACTCGATGCTACACGTTATTTCTTTGCGATGCGTAGTGCAGATACACACTTAGATTTTGATCTTGATTTAGCAGTGTCTCAATCAAATGAAAATCCAGTGTACTACGCTCAATATGCTCATGCTCGAATTTGCAGTATCCTAAGACAAGGTGAAGAAATGGGCATCAAGCATGATGGACAAGTTGATTTGTCTCGTATTGAAGCAGAAAAGGAAATCGATTTGTTGAAAAAAGTCGGGGAATTCCCACAAGCTGTTGCAGAAGCAGCAACAAAACGCATTCCACATCGTATTACAAATTATATCTTTGACCTTGCATCTACATTCCACAGCTTTTATAATGCAGAAAAAGTAGTGGACAATGACAATATCGAAACGAGCAAAGCACGTTTGGAACTAGTCAAAGCTGTTCAAGTAACGTTACAAAACGCGTTAAAATTAATTGGTGTCTCTTCACCAGAAAAAATGTAAGTATTCCACATGAAAGCCACTGATCCGTCAGTGGCTTTTTATGTATTATTTTCTGTTTTAAAACCTCACCGTTGCTCCACCTATGCGCTTTATTCCTCGAATTGCTGATAAATCCTCCATTAATTTCAATAAGGCTTGATCTTTTAATTTTGCTTCAATCATGACATCAAAATCTTGATTAAGTTCTTTTGCCATGATTAAAAAGGGGAAAATAAAATCAACGGATAGATAGTCAGAATGGCTTCTGAATTCTTTACTAGACTTTGGAGATGAAAGATGTACTTTAGGTGTTAGGCCAATCCACTTCCATGTATGGAAGATTCGAGGCAATAATTGTATCAGTGGAACGTCTCCTTCATTTGCTTTATGGTGATGATAATCAAACAATAGAGGGATTCGTTCCTCTTCACAAATACATAATGTTTCTTCTGTTGTGTACGTTTTATCATCGTTTTCAAGTGTCATACGTTCTTTAATAAAAGAGGGAAGCTTTCTTAGGTTTTGATAAAAGCGTGCGACTGCTCTTTCTTTATCTCCATATGCTCCTCCTACATGGATGTTAATTAAAGATTCATTCTTTATACCCATGGCCTCTAACATTTTATAATGATAGTTCATGTCGTTTACAGCATTGTCTGTCACGTGTTTTTTGTCACTTGTGAACAATGTAAATTGATTAGGATGAAAACTAACACGCAGTCTATGCTCCTTAATGAGAGTGCCGAGCTCTTGCCATTCGTTCTTGAAAGCATCAATAAAATTCCACTTTGCTTCTGGATGGGTAGCTAAAGGAACAAGAGATGATGAAAGACGATAAAGCATGATTTCATTTGCAATATTATAGTGTAGAATACGTTTAGTATGGTGTAAGTTTTGTTTTGTAACATCATAAAGTTTGTCCATGCGTTCTACCGGACTCATTTTAGACCAGCGCGTAAAGGTGAACGTTTTAGCAGGAGAGCAGTTCCATAACGATAGTGCATGTGATACGTAACCAAAACGAATATTCATGTTTTAGCCTCTTTTCAATCAAAGTAAAGGAGAAAAAAAAGTAGCGAATGATTGTTTAAATCGATCAATCCATGTTCGTTTGCTCAGATCTGACAGTGATAGCTTTGGAGAATCTCTCAGACATGAATAGAACGTTTCCTTTACTTGTTTAATAAAGGCAGAATCAAAAATAAAATAATTGATTTCCCCATTTAAAAACAAACTCCTTTTATCGAAATTGCCTGTTCCCACGTCACAGATTATTTCATCGGCAATTAACACTTTTGCATGATAAAACCCGTAATAATACTGATAGATATTACATCCGGCTTGTAACAGTGTCGGAAAATAAGCAAATGCAGCATCACGTACGAGCGGATGATCCGCTCGCATTGGAATGACGATATTGACGGTTACCCCTCGCTTTCTTGCTTCTAGCAATGCATGCATAAGCGGCTCACTAGGGATAAAATAAGGAGTCCCGATGCATAATTCTTGTTTTGCTTCGTTAATAAGCGAAAGAAAGTGATGTTCAAGTAAAGCTCCTTCCGTTGAACGCAGCTGAATGGGTTGATTTCCATGAGAGGAAACTTGAAAATAATGAGAGTCATCCATTAGGTTTTCAGCTGTAGCAAGTTGCCAATCAGATAAAAATTGAAATTGTAAATCGGCAATCACATCTCCTAGTAATTTCAAATGATAATCTTTCCATATACCTAGCTTAGGATCTAATCCTAAATATTCTTGTCCAATGTTAAACCCTCCTAGATATCCGATAGCTCCATCTATGATAGCTATTTTACGATGATTGCGTGCATTAAGGGTGTAAAAAAAATAAGGCCATCGCGGCCGGCGGCTAAACGAAAAGTGAACACCTGCTTGTTGCAAAGTGCGTCTTGCTTTTTTAGTCATTCTAATGCTTCCGATTCGATCGACTAATAAGCGAACTTCAATGCCAGACTTTGCTTTTTCAATGAGCAAATCAAAAAAATCGTGACTGAAGCGATCATCTTTTACAATATAAAATGAAATATGAACGTAACGAGTTGCTCGTCTTATTTCTGAAAATAAATCCTCATAGAGCTCATTACCATTTGTAAAAATGGAGAGAGAAGCTTTTCGATGCGGAAATGTATATTCTTTTTGGGAACAGACCTTTTTGCCAACCCCTAAATCAATCGCAAACCAAG
This sequence comes from Priestia megaterium, assembly GCA_008180335.1. Lineage (GTDB taxonomy): Bacteria > Bacillota > Bacilli > Bacillales > Bacillaceae_H > Priestia > Priestia megaterium_B. The sequence goes on along the minus strand of VTEF01000004.1, from coordinate 535,105 downwards.
AGACTAACATAATAAGGAGCAGGATTGTTACAGTCATCAACACATAGGTGTCCTCCTTGCCACTTTGTATCCAATGTAGTGAACACATGAAAAAGATTTTGTTCTTAGTGTCACCGTATTTAAATAGAATATGAACAAAACAGTGAAAAGATGTTGACTGAATGTTCATTCATTATATAAAATAAAAGAAGAGTTATTATCAGAAAATTAATTATTTACTTTATATTTGAAAAGGAGGCGTCTTTTTATGAACTCAAGTAAAAACAGCCAAGCCACATAATACAATGAAGACACGATGTTGAGGAGGGAGATTAAATGTCAAGTTTACTATGGATAAACTTAGTAGCATTTCTTTTTGTAACCGCTTACGCTGTTTCGCTGTTTATCTATTTAATTCGAACAAGAATGATGTACATTCAGTTAGGAAAGAAAGTTGAATTCGATCAGCAGTTAAAAGAGCGTCTAAATAAAGTATGGGTTAATGTATTTGGACAAAAAAAATTATTAAAAGATAAAAAAAGTGGCATTATGCACGTCATGTTTTTTTACGGATTTATTCTCGTTCAATTTGGTGCACTTGATTTTATTTTAAAAGGGCTTGTTCCAGGAACACATCTTCCGCTAGGGCCTTTGTATCCAGGTTTTACTTTTTTTCAAGAAATTGTCACTTTAATGATTTTAGTTGCTGTGGTATGGGCTTTTCATCGTCGATATGTTGAAAAGTTGGTTCGCTTAAAAAGAGGGTTTAAATCAGGTCTCGTGTTAATTTTCATTGGTTCCTTGATGTTATCTGTTTTACTTGGAAATGGAATGTCGCTCATTTGGCATGGTCATGAGCCAACCTGGACAGAACCAATTGCTTCTTCCATTGCGCTTTTATTTAACGGTATCAATGAAACGGTAGCGATTACTATTTTTTATCTATCTTGGTGGGTTCATTTGTTCGTTTTATTAGCATTTTTAGTTTATGTTCCACAGTCTAAACATGCTCATCTTATTGCAGGACCAGCGAATGTCTTTTTTAACCGAGTTTCAAAACCAGGTAAATTAGAGAAAATTGACTTTGAAGATGAAACACAAGAAACATTTGGAGTGGGGAAAATTGAAGATTTTACCCAAAATCAGTTAATTGATTTATACGCGTGTGTCGAATGCGGCCGATGTACAAATCTTTGTCCGGCAACCGGCACCGGGAAAATGCTATCTCCGATGGACTTAATTTTAAAATTACGTGATCATTTGACAGAAAAAGGAGCAGTTGTCACATCTAGAGCTCCTTGGGTTCCGACATATGCATTTTCCCATACGAAAGGTAATCAACTCGCTGTAATGTCTGCTAGCCAAGGAAGTGCAGAAGCGGCTGCTACAGTTGAGTATGATCCGTCATTAATTGGCGATGTCATTACAGAAGAAGAGATTTGGGCATGTACAACGTGCCGAAACTGTGAAGACCAATGTCCGGTTATGAACGAACACGTTGATAAGATTATTGACTTACGAAGATTTTTAGTTTTAACCGAAGGAAAGATGGATGCAGATGCCCAGCGTGCGATGACAAACATCGAACGTCAAGGGAACCCATGGGGATTAAACCGTAAGGAAAAAGAAACATGGAGAGAGATGCGCGAAGATGTCCATGTACCAACTGTAAAAGAATTGAAAAAAACTGAAACAGAGTTCGAGTATTTATTTTGGGTTGGTTCGATGGGGTCTTATGATAACCGCAGTCAAAAAATTGCGCTTTCATTTGCAAAGCTTTTAAATGAAGCCGGGGTCACATTTGCTATTTTAGGAAATAAGGAAAAGAATTCGGGAGATACACCACGCCGATTAGGAAATGAATTTTTATTTCAAGAGCTAGCGACAAAAAATATTGAAGAGTTTGAAAAAAGCGGAGTGACTAAAATCGTTACGATTGATCCACATGCTTATAACGTATTTAAAAATGAATATCCTGATTTTGGTTTGAAAGCGGAAGTGTATCACCATACAGAAGTATTAGCTAAACTTGTCCAAGAAGGAAAGTTAAAGCCGTCATTTTCAGTAGAAGAAACGATTACATTCCATGATTCTTGCTACTTAGGACGTTATAACGAAGTGTACGATCCGCCACGAGAAATTTTAAAATCCATACCGGGTGTGAAACTTGTGGAAATGGAGCGGAATCGCGAAACCGGCATGTGCTGTGGCGCTGGTGGAGGCCTTATGTGGACAGAAGAAACGACAGGACAGCGCATTAATGTTGCGCGTACTGAACAAGCACTTGCAGTCAATCCAAGTGTGATTAGTTCCGGCTGTCCATATTGTTTAACGATGTTAAGTGATGGAACAAAAGCGAAAGAAGTAGAAGAAACGATTAGCACGTATGATGTAGCGGAATTGCTCGAGAAATCTATTTTTGGAACTAAACAAGAAGAAGTGTTAGCAGAATAAATCACTTCATTCATGGAATGACGCAAACAGAGATCCGAATGAGAGGTAGGTATCTCTGTTTGCTTTATATGGGAAATTATTCGTTATGGCTGAGCATTGAGCAATCGTTCAATTTAATCAAATAGGGGGATTTGAGATGAGGAAAACTGTCATTGCAAGTGCTGTACGTACACCTTTTGGAAAGCTGGGCGGGCATTTAAGTTCATTAACAGCTTCTCAGCTTGGAGGGGAAGCAATTAAGGCGGCAGTCAACCAAGTAGGTATTGAAGCTGAAGAAATTGACTCTGTATTAATGGGCTGTGTCCTTCAAGGCGGCCAAGGACAATTGCCATCACGCCAAGCACTTCATTATGGTGGACTTCCATGGTCTGTACAAACAGAAACCATTAATAAAGTGTGTGCATCAGGTATGCGCAGTATTACAATGGCTGATCAACTGATTCGTTTGGGAGAAGCTTCAACGGTTGTAGCCGGCGGGATGGAATCTATGAGCAATGCTCCTTATTTGTTGCCAAAAGCAAGGTGGGGGATGCGAATGGGAGATGGTGCGGCGAAAGACTTAATGGTTTATGATGGTTTGACATGTAGTTTTACCGGTGTTCAAATGGGGACATATGGAAATCGATTATCAAAAGAATTAAATATTTCCCGAGAAAAACAAGACGAATGGGCTCTTCGCAGTCATCAACTAGCCATTGAAGCTGAAAGGAAAGGGAAATGGAATGATGAACGAATTTCAGTGGAAATTCAAAATCGGAAAGACACAATCAGTATTCAAAAAGATGAGGGGCCAAGAACGGATACTTCCTATGAACGGCTCGCGTCTTTACGTCCAGTCTTCGACCATGACGGCACGATTACGGCCGGCAATGCGCCTGGTGTAAATGATGGAGCGGCCGCTTTAATGCTAATGGATGAAGAAGTCGCTAAAGCGCATGGATATGAACCGCTCGCAACTATTATTGGGCATACGTCACTGGCCTTGGCGCCACATGAATTTCCTAAAACACCGGGTGTTGTCATTCAAAAATTGTTAAAGCAAACGAATAAAACAGTTCATGATATTGACTTATTTGAAATTAACGAAGCTTTCGCTGCTGTGGCGCTAATGAGCATGGATATTGCAATGATCCCGGAGTGTAAAGTAAATGTGAATGGCGGAGCGATTGCACTTGGCCACCCAATTGGTGCAAGCGGCGCACGAATTGTAGTTACTCTTGTCCATGAACTGCGTCGTCAAGGAGGCGGCGTTGGGGTTGCAGCCATCTGCAGCGGCGGCGGTCAAGGGGATGCTTTGATGGTACAGGTTAATGGATAAGAAGGGGGAAGAGGTAATGCAGATTCGTAAAGTGATGGTAGTTGGAGCGGGACAAATGGGCGCTGGAATTGCCCAAGTTTTTGCCACGGCCGGGTATGATGTCTTTTTGCATGATGTGGCCCCAATCGCTATTGAAAAAGGAATACGAGGAATCGAGCAGCAGTTACACCGTCAAGTGGAAAAAGAAGCATTAACAGAGGAAGAGAAACAGCGTATTTTAAGCCAGTTGCATGCAACGCCAGATATTACAGCGGCAAAAGAAGCTGATTTGGTTATTGAAGCGATTATTGAGCAAATGGATAAAAAGCAGGCCCTTTTTTCACAATTGGATGAGCTTGCTCCTTCTCATGCAATTTTAGCTACGAACACTTCTTCATTACCAATTACGGAAATTGCGGCTGTAACGAAACGACCTGAAAATGTCATTGGCATGCATTTTATGAACCCAGTTCCAGTGATGAAACTTGTGGAAGTCATTCGAGGGCTGGCTACAAGTGATGTTGTTTATGAAACGATCTATGAAACAACGAAAACATTAAATAAAGTGGCTGTTGAAGTGCAGGATTTTCCAGGTTTTGTATCTAATCGCATACTGATGCCTATGATTAACGAAGCTATTTACACATTATATGAAGGTATAGCTACAAAAGAAGCAATTGATGACGTGATGAAGTTAGGGATGCGTCATCCGATGGGCCCATTAACGTTAGCAGATTTCATCGGCCTTGATACATGCTTATTTATAATGGAAACATTGCATGATGGATTTGGAGATGATAAATATCGCCCTTGCCCTCTGTTAAGAAAATATGTAAAAGCAGGCTGGCTTGGTAAAAAAGTAGGTAAGGGCTTTTTTACGTATCAATAATGAAGGGGTGAAAGGATGCTTGCTTTTACAAGTGAACAAAAAATGGTTCAGGAAATGGTACGAGACTTTGCTCATCATGAAGTGAATCCAATTGTTCCTAAAATGGAAGCTGGGCATTTTCCAAAAGAAGTGCTGAAAAAAATGGGTGAGTTAGGACTAATGGGAATCCCAATTCCTGTTGCCTATAACGGAGCAGGGATGGATTTTATTTCTTACATTCTCGCCATTCATGAGCTTTCAAAAGTGAGTCCGGCTTTAGGTGTGATTTTATCTGTACACACGTCCGTAGGTACAAATCCTATTTTACATTTTGGCAGTAAAGAGCAAAAGGATCGTTACGTTAAAAAACTAGCCACGGGCGAATATTTAGGAGCCTTTTGTTTAACAGAACAACATGCTGGATCTGATGCTGCGAGTTTGCGAACAAAAGCAGAGAGAAAAGGAGATTACTATCTTTTAAACGGGTCAAAGGTTTTTATTACAAACGGTGGTGAAGCTGATACGTATATTGTATTTGCTAAAACAGATTCAACGATTGGTTCCAAAGGAGTCACAGCTTTTATTTTAGAAAAAAACATGAATGGTTTTCACGTTGGAAAAGACGAGAAAAAAATGGGGCTGCACGGCTCTCGAACTGTACAGCTTCATTTTGAAAATATTAAAGTACCAGTTACCAATCGTCTCGGTCAAGAAGGAGAAGGCTTTAAGATTGCAATGGCAAATTTGGATGCTGGACGAATCGGAATTGCTACTCAATCATTAGGAATTGCTGAAGGCGCATTAAAGGAAGCGAAAGAATATGCGAAGGCGCGTTTTCAATTTGGTCAGGCGATTATTAAAAACCAGGCCATTGCTTTTAAATTAGCAGACATGGAGACAGCAGTTGAAGCTTCGAAGCTGCTCGTTTATCAAGCTGCGGATTTATACAGTCAAGGGAGACCATGCCGAAAAGAAGCATCGATGGCTAAACTATTTGCTTCGCAAACTGCAATGAATGTGACAACAGAAGCCATTCAAGTATTAGGAGGCTATGGCTATACAAAAGAGTATCAAGTAGAACGGTTTTTTCGGGATGCAAAAGTGTGTGAGATTTATGAAGGTACAAGTGAAATTCAACGCATTGTTATTAGCAAACAATTATAGAGTGGGGGATATTAGGCATGTATTTTAAACTATCAGAAGAGCACGAAATGATTCGTAAAATGGTGAGGGATTTTGCCAAAAATGAAGTAGCGCCAACAGCAGCAGAACGAGATGAAGAAGAGCGATTCGATCGAGAGATTTTTCGTAAAATGGCTGATCTTGGATTAACGGGTATACCTTGGCCAGAGGCTTACGGAGGAATTGGAAGTGACTATTTAGCTTATTGCATTGCCGTAGAGGAATTATCACGGGTTTGTGCATCAACAGGTGTAACATTGTCTGCTCACACTTCTTTAGCTGGATGGCCAATCTTTAAATTTGGTACGGAAGAACAAAAGCAAAGATATCTAAGACCAATGGCACAAGGAGAGAAGATAGGTGCATATGGGTTAACTGAATCGAGTTCTGGTTCAGATGCTGGGGGAATGAAAACAGTTGCAGTAAAAGATGGAGATGAGTATATTTTAAACGGCTCTAAGATCTTCATTACAAATGGAGGCGAAGCAGATATTTATGTTGTATTTGCTCTTACAAATCCAGAAGACAAGCAGAAAGGAACGAGTGCTTTTATTATAGAAAAAGACATGGAAGGATTCTCTGTCGGAAAGAAAGAGAAGAAATTGGGTATTCGTTCTTCACCTACGACTGAGATTATCTTTGAAGATTGCCGTGTGCCAAAAGAGAATTTGCTTGGCAATGAAGGGGAAGGCTTTAAAATCGCCATGATGACATTAGATGGAGGAAGAAATGGAATTGCAGCGCAGGCTGTTGGGATCGCTCAAGGTGCGCTTGATGCAGCAGTTGCATATGCAAAAGAACGCCATCAGTTTGGCAAGCCAATTATAGCACAGCAAGGGATTGCGTTTAAATTAGCTGATATGGCAACGAGTATTGAAGCGGCTCGTTTACTTACGTATCAAGCAGCTTGGTTAGAATCAGAAGGGCTACCTTACGGGAAAGAGTCGGCTATGTCGAAATTATATGCAGGAGATACGGCTATGAAAGTCACAACAGAAGCTGTTCAAGTATTTGGAGGATATGGTTATACAAAAGATTATCCTGTAGAACGTTTTATGCGCGATGCAAAGATTACTCAGATTTATGAAGGTACTCAAGAAATTCAGCGCCTTGTCATTTCCCGTTATATTTCAAAATAAGTGCGTGGAAGGTGGAGGAGGATGGAAAAAAGAGAAGTACTTACGTCTATTAAAGATGAACGCCTCATTCAAGAAAGACGTATGCAAATGGTGAAAGGAGCAGTAAATCTTTTTAAGGAGAAAGGCTTTCATCGCACCACCACAAGAGAAATTGCGAAATCTTCGGGGTTTAGCATCGGCACACTGTATGAATACATTCAGTCAAAAGAGGATGTTTTATACCTTGTATGTGATAGCATCTATGATGAAGTTCAAGAGCGGTTAGAACAAGAGATAAAAGTGGATGGATACACAATTGAAGGGTTAAAAAAAGCAATTGAGCGTTACTTTAAAGTGATTGACGAGCTTCAAGATGAAGTGCTAGTGATGTATCAGGAAGCGAAATCTCTTTCGAAAGATGCTTTGCCGTATGTGCTGAAAAAAGAACTAGAGATGGTAGGAATGTTTGAACAGCTGATTAAAGGTTGTATCTCAAATCATCAGTTTATTTTAAATGAAAAAGAAAGTGAATTGCTTGCGCATCATATCTTCGTGCAAGGGCAAATGTGGGCGTTTAGAAGATGGTGGCTACAACAGCATTACTCGTTAAAAGAGTATACGGAGATGCAATTGAAGTTTTTGTTAAAAGATTTCTCTGAACAACCTGTATTATGAGGAGGAGTTATATTGAAACGAACAAAAAAGCCAATTCGCTTTGTCACTGCTGCAAGTTTATTTGACGGTCACGATGCATCAATTAATATTATGCGAAGAATTTTACAATCACATGGTGTGGAGGTGATTCACTTAGGGCATAATCGTTCTGTGGAAGAAATTGTGAACGCTTCCATACAAGAGGATGTTCAAGGTATTGCCATTTCATCTTATCAAGGCGGCCACGTAGAATATTTTAAATATATGTATGATTTATTAGCTGAAAAACAAGCTTCTCATATTCAGATTTATGGCGGCGGCGGCGGAGTTATTATTCCGAGTGAGCGCGAAGAATTGCACAAGTACGGCATTGCAAAAATCTTTTCACCTGAAGACGGTCGAAAGATGGGGTTGCAAGGAATGATTCAATTTATGATTGATGAGTGTGAGAAAGTGCAAGCTCCTCGGATATATAGTGATGTTAATGAGTTGACAGTCAGTAATCACCAAACGATTGCTCAGTGGATTACAGTAGTCGAAAATGATGCGTATCAACTTTCAGCAAAAGAGCATGCAGCTGCATTAGAAACGCTGCGGACAGAAGTGGATGATAAACAGAAAGAAATACCTATCATCGGGATTACAGGAACAGGCGGTGCGGGTAAAAGCTCGTTAACAGATGAGCTAGTTCGACGTTTTTTAACCAATATTCCTCAAATTAATATCGCTATTTTATCGGTAGATCCAACGAAACAAAAAACAGGAGGAGCATTGCTTGGAGACCGTATTCGAATGAACAGCTCATCTTCTAAGCAAGTATATATGCGAAGTTTAGCTACCCGTACCTCAGGGCATGAATTATCGGCGGCCATTAAAGATGCAATTACCGTCGTAAAGCGTGCTGGTTTTGATTTAATCATTGTAGAGACAAGCGGGATTGGGCAAGCAGATGCTCAAATCAAAGAGATTGCAAATCTATCTCTGTATGTTATGACAAGTGAATATGGTGCTCCTTCACAGCTTGAAAAGATTGAAATGCTTGATTATGCAGATCTTATTGTCATCAATAAATTTGAAAAAAAAGGTTCGGAGGATGCTAAAAAACAGGTACAGAGGCAGTATCAACGGAATCATCAATTGTTTGAAGTTGAACTTCAAGAAATGCCAGTGTATGGAACAATTGCAAGCCAATTTAATGATCCGGGAACAGATTATTTTTTCACGCAATTAGTAAAGAAGATAAACGAAGAGTTCCACACGTCTTGGAATACTATGGCACATGAGCCTGTACTGCTTGAAAAACAACATACGATTATTCCGAGCGACCGACAACAATATCTACAGGAGATTGTAAGCACAGTAAGAGAGTATCATCATAAAGCATCTGTTCAAGCAACTGCTGTTCGTAAAGTTTATCAATTAAAGGCTGTCTTATCAGAAATAACAAGCGGATCTGCTAAGCGTGAAATTGAAGAGGTAATAGCAAGCTATCAAGCACGGTTATCAAAGGAATCGGTCACTAAGCTGCAAATGTGGTACAAATTAAAAGAGCAGTACTCCCAACCTACACTTGTAACGAATATACGTGGTAAGCAATTTGTTACAGCTCTGCACGCTGAGACGTTATCTGGTTTAAAGCTGCCTAAAGTTGCTTTGCCGTCATTTGAAGATGAAGGTGATATTCTCAAGTGGCTTTACAGAGAAAACGTACCAGGGGTGTTTCCATTCACAGCGGGCGTGTTTCCTTTTAAACGAAAAGGAGAAGATCCAAAACGTCAATTTGCAGGAGAAGGAACACCGGAACGAACGAATCAGCGCTTTCACTATCTATCAAAAGATGATGAAGCCAAGCGCTTAAGTACAGCTTTTGATTCAGTTACGTTATATGGTGAAAATCCTGATGAGCGTCCAGATATTTTCGGGAAAATTGGAGAAAGTGGTGTGAATGTCTGTACGTTAGATGATATGAAAAAATTATACGAAGGATTTGATTTGTGCGCCCTTTCCACCTCTGTGTCGATGACAATTAACGGTCCGGCACCAATCTTATTGGCTATGTTTATGAACACAGCGATCAGTCAGCAAGTTGAGTTGAAGGAGAAAGAATTGGAACGGAGCTTAACTCTCGAAGAGTATGAACAGGTAAAAACCACGACCTTACACCAAGTAAGAGGAACTGTTCAAGCCGATATTTTAAAAGAAGATCAAGGTCAAAATACATGTATCTTTTCAACAGAATTTGCATTAAAGATGATGGGAGATATTCAACAATATTTTACAGATAACCATATCCGAAACTACTACTCCGTTTCAATTTCGGGTTATCATATTGCTGAAGCAGGAGCAAACCCCATCTCCCAGCTTGCTTTTACACTAGCAAACGGATTTACGTATGTGGAGTATTACCTAAGTCGAGGGATGAATATCGATGACTTTGCACCAAACTTATCTTTCTTTTTTAGCAATGGGTTAGATCCGGAGTATACGGTTATTGGACGTGTAGCTCGCCGAATTTGGGCAATTGTGATGAGAGATAAGTACGGAGCAAATGAACGGAGCCAAAAATTAAAATACCACATTCAAACATCAGGACGTTCGTTACATGCACAAGAAATTCAATTCAATGATATTCGTACTACACTTCAAGCATTAATGGCCCTGCATGATAATTGTAATTCCCTTCATACAAACGCCTATGATGAAGCGATTACTACTCCAACAGAAGAATCTGTAAGGCGTGCAATGGCAATCCAGCTGATTATTACAAAAGAGCATGGATTAACGAAAAATGAAAATCCGCTACAAGGTTCATTTATTATTGATGAGCTTACAGATTTGGTCGAAGAAGCAGTCCTTCAAGAGTTTGAACGCTTAAGTGCGCGCGGTGGCGTATTAGGTGCAATGGAATTACAATATCAACGAGGGAAAATTCAAGATGAGTCTATGGATTATGAAATGAGAAAGCATACAGGGAGCTTACCAATCATCGGCGTTAATACGTATGTGAATCCACAAGAACAAGATGAAAATGCCATGAATAATATGCAGTTAGCACGTGCGTCAGTAGAAGAGAAGCATCATCAAATTAACGAGTTAAGAAAATTTCAAGAAAAGCATAAACAAGAAAGTAAAAAAGCGCTTGAGACCTTAAAATTAGTAGCCAATCAACATGGTAATATTTTTGAAGAATTGATGAATACAGTAAAGGTGGCAAGCTTAGGGGAGATTACACAAGCTTTATATGAATGTGGAGGACAGTATCGTCGAAACATGTAATCTGTGTTTTTGAGAAACAGGAAATAGAGAGGAACAAGCATTTTGTTTCTATTTCCTGTTTCATTTATTATTTTTCGAGAGATTTTTAGAAACGAGGCTAGCATAAATGCATTGAATTTGTTTATAATGAATGGTATGTATTTATTCGTGTCCATCATTTGTACTTATGATGAATTGATTTGATAGATTTTAGGTATACATAGAAAGGATGTGCCACATTTGAGTTTAGAACAATACTCAAAAGCGAAATTAAAAGAAATGTCGATGATTGAGATTGCTTATGCATTTTTAGCAGGGAAAACAGATCGTCAAGCCGTTTCATTTCAAGAAATTATTGATGAAATTACAGCAGCAACAGAAATGTCAGCTGAAGAGCTGAAAACAAGAATTGCTCAATTTTATACAGATATTAACATTGATGGTCGTTTTTTAACTGTCGGAAATAACCATTGGGGTCTACGTGGTTGGTACCCGTTTGATCAAGCAGAAGAAGAAGTTATTCCAGTTGCAAAACCGAAGAAGAAAAAACCGAAAAAAGCAATTGACGACTTAGATGATTTTGACGACTTAGAAGAAGGTGACCTTGATTATGAAGATTTAGATGATCTAAATGATGAAGGTGATACTGACGACTTTGAAGAGTTAGAAGATGATGTAGTAGAAGAAGATGACTTTGACGATTTAAGTGAAGATTTAGAAGAAGAGGAAGCCGATAGCCTTGATTACGAGGATGACAAATAATCAGTCTTGACTTTTTCTATCGAAATATGTAGAATCTTTTTTGGGCTCTTTAAATAAGCATTCAAGAAGTTTGAACATATTATATAGATTATTGCTCCCAATCCTGTTATGGCATTGGGAGCAATTTTTTTATTTTGCCTCAGGAAATATGGTTCAAATATACTTTTTAATTTACAAGCAGTTAGATTCAAAGTATGTTTTCTTATCGAACGTATCACAAAAAGTAATGTTTCGTATAATTTCACATGCTAAAATGAATGAATTGTGATTGTTTATGTAAAAACTTTTAATATTGCACACTTTAATTTAGCTAGAGGGGGAAGAATAGATGACAAAGTATATTTTTGTAACAGGTGGCGTTGTATCTTCTTTAGGAAAAGGAATTACAGCTGCTTCTTTAGGGAGATTGTTAAAGAACCGAGGTTTAAATGTAACGATTCAAAAATTCGATCCATATATTAACGTAGACCCAGGTACGATGAGTCCTTATCAGCACGGTGAAGTATTTGTAACCGATGATGGAGCAGAGACAGACTTAGACTTAGGGCATTATGAGCGCTTTATTGATATTAATTTAAATCGTTATAGCAATGTAACGACAGGTAAAGTGTATTCAACAGTGTTAAAAAAAGAGCGTCGAGGCGATTACTTAGGCGGAACAGTGCAAGTTATCCCGCATATTACAAATGAAATTAAAGAGCGTGTTTTCCGTGCAGGTAAAGAAACAAATGCCGATGTTGTCATTACAGAAATTGGTGGAACGGTTGGGGATATCGAATCGTTGCCATTCTTAGAAGCGATTCGCCAAATTAAAAGTGATATTGGCCGCGATAATGTAATGTATATTCATTGTACATTAGTGCCTTACTTAAAAGCAGCCGGAGAAATGAAAACAAAGCCTACTCAGCATAGCGTTAAAGAATTAAGAAGTTTAGGTATTCAGCCAAACGTTATTGTTGTTCGTACTGAAATGCCAATTTCAGAAGATATGAAAGATAAGCTGGCTTTATTCTGTGATATTGATCCGAAAGCTGTTATTGAAGCACCGGATGCAGAAACATTATATGAAATTCCACTATTTTTACAAAAACAAAATTTAGATCAAATCACATGCGATCACTTAAAATTGGATTGCAAAGAAGCAGATATGACAGAGTGGAAAGAACTTGTTCAAAAAGTAAAAGGACTTTCGGCAACAACAAACATTGCATTAGTTGGAAAGTATGTTGAATTACAAGATGCGTATATTTCAGTTGTAGAGGCAATGCGTCATGCAGGATATGCTTTTGATGCGGATGTTCAGATTAAATGGATTAACTCTGAGCATGTGACAAAGGAAAATGTACATGATTTACTAGGAGATGTAGACGGTATTTTAGTTCCTGGTGGATTTGGTGATCGCGGAATTGAAGGTAAAATTATCGCGACTCAATATGCACGCGAACAAAAGGTGCCATTCTTAGGCATCTGCTTAGGAATGCAACTAGCATCTGTTGAATTTGCTCGCAATGTATTAGGACTAGAAGGTGCTCATTCTGCTGAAATTGCGCCAAACACGAATTATCCAATTATTGATTTATTGCCAGAACAAAAGGATGTAGAGGATTTAGGCGGCACGTTGCGTCTAGGTTTGTATCCTTGTAAGCTAACGGAAGGCACATTGGCGTATGAAGCGTATGAAGATGAGGTCGTTTATGAGCGTCATCGTCATCGTTATGAATTCAATAACGAATATCGTCAAGCGATGGAAAAACAAGGATTTATCTTCTCAGGTACAAGTCCAGATGGGCGCTTAGTTGAGATTGTAGAGTTAAAAGATCATCCATGGTTCTTAGCATCTCAATTTCATCCAGAGTTTACATCTCGCCCTAACAGACCGCAGCCGTTATTCAGAGAGTTTATCCGTGCATCTATTGAATTAGGTCAACAAAAATAAATAGACAGACTTGCTTTATAAAAAAGACACGTTGCTGCAGCAACGTGTCTTTTTTTATTCATATTCTTCAATGATTTCTTTTAGGGTAAACGCTAGCCCATAGTAGGCATACAAAGCTGTCATAACTGCAGGAAAGCCAAAACGAGAGCCGTCTTCACCAGGAATTAGCGGTTGAACAAGCTGAGTATTAATATGAGCATCTGACAATTCATGTAAAGATGGTTCACTTACATCTTTTGGAATAGCGCTGATGCTGACGAAAGGAATGTGTTTTTCTTGGAGCTTTTGAGCTAAATTAATGGCAGATTTATCAGTAGAAAAACGGGATATAAGCAGGACACAGTCAATAGGAGTTAAAGATGAAACATTTTCATCTTGTAACGGTTTTGCATATGGCAGTGGTTCGGCACTTTTGGTTGCTTCAAGTGTCACAGCTTCCATTTCATCAATGCCATGAATATAAATAGATCCTTCTCCTACAGCCGCCTGTGCTAAAATGCGAGCCCCATCTTCTAAGTTGAATTCTTCTTTATCTGCAATTCGCTTAAAGTAGCTAGAGAGTTGTGTTGTGAAAATTTTTAGCATCTTTTAATCACCTTTCTATTTGAACGTTTCAAGAGTCTGTTAGCCATTATATCGAAAAAATGTATCCATATTCTAGTGTGAAACACGTTATAATAAAAATAAAGAGCAAAGATAGTATAAAAATGACAAAAAAACCTATCTTTTGTAACATTTTCTTTCAAAAGCAGGGATTTTGAGTTTAAAAGCGAAATACATATGTTAGTTTTGTCTAAAGAAGAGGACGATAAAAAGGTGGGATTATGTTGACTGAAAAAATCTTAATTGTCGATGATCAGTACGGAATACGCATTTTGCTAACAGAAGTACTCCAAAAAGAAGGTTATCAAACGTTTCAAGCAGCTAACGGTTTTCAAGCGATTGATATTGCAAAAGAACAGTCACTCGATCTTGTATTGTTAGACATGAAAATTCCAGGAATGGACGGTATTGAAATTTTAAAGCGACTAAAGCAGTATGATGAGACCATCAAAGTTATTATTATGACTGCTTATGGTGAATTAGATATGATTCAAGAAGCAAAAGATCTAGGAGCATTAACTCATTTTGCTAAACCGTTTGATATTGATGAAATTAGGAAAGTGGTAAGGGAATATATACCATTAAAGTCTAAGTAAGTGCTTTCAAAAAGTGTATTAACCAATAAATTTGGAATATCGATTTAAAAATGTTGCTGTTTTGATTTTTAGTTGGTATCCTATTTACTGTATTCATAATTCGACAATCTATTATTTACAGATACACATCGTTTCTACATGAAACGATTTATCCAAGAGCATACTATTTTAGCGAGGCTTTTGGTTAGTATCTAATTCAAGGTTGATTTTAAGGAGGATTTCAATATGCCTTTAGTATCAATGAAAGAAATGCTTATTAAAGCAAAAGAGGAAGGCTACGCAGTAGGTCAGTTTAACTTAAATAACTTAGAGTTCACTCAGGCGATTCTGAAAGCAGCACAAGAAGAGCAATCTCCAGTTATCCTTGGTGTATCTGAAGGCGCAGCACGCTATATGGGCGGTTTTAAAACAGTAGTAGCTATGGTTGAAGCTTTAATCGAAGACTACAATGTAACAGTTCCAGTTGCAATCCATTTAGATCATGGTTCAAGCTTTGAATCATGTGCAAAAGCAATTCATGCAGGTTTCACTTCTGTTATGATTGATGCTTCTCATCATCCTTTTGAAGAAAATATCGAAATTACTTCTAAAGTAGTTGAATTAGCTCACTTCCATGGTGTATCTGTAGAAGCTGAACTAGGTACTGTTGGTGGACAAGAAGATGATGTTATTGCTGATGGCGTTATTTATGCAGATGCAAACGAGTGTGAAGAGCTTGTGAAACGCACAGGTATTGATTGCCTTGCTCCAGCATTAGGATCAGTTCATGGCCCTTACAAAGGCGAGCCTAACTTAGGTTTTGCAGAGATGAAAGAAATCGGTGACCGTACTGGCTTACCATTAGTGTTACACGGTGGTACTGGTATCCCAACAAAAGACATCCAAAAAGCAATTTCTTTAGGTACTGCTAAAATCAACGTAAACACTGAAAACCAAATTGCTTCAGCTAAAACAGTTCGTGAAGTACTAGCTGCACAACCTGAGCAATATGATCCACGTAAATACTTAGGACCAGCTCGTGAAGCAATTCAAGTAACGGTTCAAGGTAAAATGCGTGAGTTTGGTTCTTCAAACAAAGCATAATATGCATTAACAATCAATCTTTTGCGGTTGGTTGAACATGGTAATAAAACCGCCTTCTTTTATCTTGTAAGGCGGTTTTATTTTTACTATAATTTTCTTATCATATAATTTCTAATAGTACAGTATGGGGGATGAAACAGATGAAATTTTTTATTGATACGGCAAATTTATCAGAAATTAAGGAAGCGTATTCATTAGGGGTTGTAGCAGGGGTAACGACAAACCCTAGCTTAGTAGCTAAAGAAAACATTACATTTGAAGATCGTCTTCGTGAAATCACGGAGATTGTAGAGGGTTCTGTTAGTGCAGAAGTCATTGCGTTAGATGCAGAAGGTATGATTCGAGAAGGAAAAGAATTAGCGGCAATTGCTCCTAATATTACCATCAAAGTACCAATGACGCCTGATGGATTGAAAGCTGTTAAAGAGTTTACAAGCCTTGGTATCAAAACAAATGTAACACTTATTTTCTCTGCTAACCAAGCATTATTAGCGGCAAGAGCAGGTGCAACATATGTTTCACCATTTTTAGGTCGTTTAGATGATATTGGATTTAATGGATTGCAATTAATTTCTGATATTGCAGATATTTTTGCTATTCATGATATTCCAACTGAAATTATTGCAGCTTCCATTCGACACCCAATGCATGTAACAGAAGCAGCTAAACATGGTGCTCATATTGCTACTGTACCTTATAAAGTTATTATGCAATTATTTCACCATCCTTTAACAGAGGCAGGCATTCAACAGTTTTTAGCCGATTGGGAAAAGCGTAGTAAATAAATATAGTGTTTGATGGCATTTACTATCTTCTAGATATGTAAATGCCATATTTTCGTTAAAATTGTCGAAATTATACATGATTTTTTTATTTTCGTGTACACTAGTAGGTAATAGGAAAACTAGCCGTTGTTTAGATAATACAAATACCAATATTTTCCTTTACTACGAAGTGAGAATCTTTCTTTCACTAGAAGGGAGCTATAAATGGAAAAATTAAAAATACAAGGTGGCTTTACCTTAAGTGGAACGGTCCGTGTAAGCGGTGCTAAAAATAGTGCTGTTGCACTCATCCCAGCAACAATTCTAGCTGAGTCACCTGTTACGATTGAGGGACTTCCCCTCATATCGGATGTAGAACTTTTAAGTGATTTAGTTGAAGAGATTGGTGGCAATGTAACGGTTGATAATGATGCATTAACGGTTGATCCATCAAACATGGTGGCGATGCCGTTACCGAGCGGAAAGGTGAAAAAGTTACGTGCATCATACTATTTAATGGGAGCTATGTTAGGCCGTTTTAAAAAAGCCGTTGTTGGATTACCCGGAGGTTGTTATTTAGGGCCTCGTCCTATTGATCAACATATAAAAGGTTTTGAAGCACTTGGGGCGAAGGTTACGAATGAACAAGGTGCTATTTACTTGCGTGCTGATGAATTAAAAGGAGCCCGCATTTATTTAGATGTTGTCAGTGTGGGAGCAACGATCAACATTATGTTAGCTGCTGTGCGCGCGAAAGGGCGTACAACCATTGAGAACGCAGCAAAAGAACCAGAAATTATCGATGTCGCTACATTATTAACAAGCATGGGAGCTCGTATTAAAGGAGCAGGTACAGATGTTATCCGTATAGATGGTGTAGATAAATTAAAAGGGTGCCGACATTCGATTATTCCAGACCGTATTGAAGCGGGTACATATATGGTTATGGGTGCAAGTATGGGAAAAGAAGTAATTGTCGATAATGTCATCCCTCAGCATTTAGAGTCATTAACTGCAAAGATGCGTGAAATGGGGATTCATATTGAAACAAGTGCTGATCAAATTTTAGTGGCAACTCGTCAATTACTAAAGCCTGTTGATATTAAAACATTAGTATATCCGGGCTTTCCAACAGACTTGCAACAGCCGTTTACAACACTTTTAACAAAAGCATCTGGGACAAGCGTGGTGACCGATACAATCTATGGAGCCCGCTTTAAGCATATTGATGAATTAAGGCGCATGAACGCTTCTATGAAAGTAGAAGGACGTTCTGCTATTATAAATGGTCCTGTTGACCTGCAAGGAGCTCGTGTGAAAGCTTCTGATTTACGAGCAGGTGCTGCTCTTGTTACAGCTGGATTAATGGCCAAAGGGATTACAGAAGTTACAGGATTAGAGCACATTGACCGCGGATATAGTCATTTAGTGGATAAACTTTCAAGCCTTGGAGCAATGATTTGGCGAGAAGAAATGACAGAAGAGGAAATTGAACAGTTTCAAAACTCATAAGTAAAGAGAAAATAATGATTGAATAACAAAGGGGAGAATCATAATGGAAAGAAGTTTATCAATGGAGTTAGTTCGTGTAACAGAGGCGGCTGCATTGGCATCAGCTCGTTGGATGGGAAGAGGTAAAAAAGAAGAAGCTGATGATGCCGCTACATCTGCTATGCGGGACGTGTTTGACACCATTCCGATGAAAGGAACTGTTGTGATTGGTGAGGGAGAAATGGATGAAGCACCAATGTTATATATTGGTGAAAAGCTTGGAACGGGGTATGGTCCACGTGTTGATGTAGCTGTTGATCCGTTAGAGGGGACAAATATTGTTGCATCAGGTGGATGGAATGCGTTAGCTGTATTAGCAGTGGCAGACCATGGAAATTTACTTCATGCACCTGATATGTACATGGAAAAGATTGCAGTAGGTCCAGAAGCAGTAGGCATGATTGACATTAATGCACCTGTCATTGATAATTTAAAAGCCGTAGCAAAAGCGAAAAATAAAGATATTGAAGATGTGGTGGCAACTGTTTTAAATCGATCACGTCATGAGCGCATTATCAATGAATTACGAGAAGCTGGTGCTCGCATTAAATTAATTAATGATGGAGATGTTGCTGGTGCCATTAATACGGCTTTCGACCATACAGGCGTTGACATTTTATTTGGATCAGGAGGGGCTCCAGAAGGAGTTATAGCAGCAGTTGCATTAAAATGCTTAGGAGGAGAACTTCAAGGAAAGCTTTTACCTCAAAATGATGAAGAATTAAGACGCTGCCGAGATATGGGAATTGCTGATGTTGAGCGTGTGTTACGCATGGAAGACCTTGTAAGGGGTGAAGATGCTATTTTCGCGGCAACTGGTGTAACAGATGGTGAGCTTTTAAAAGGCGTCCAATTTAAAGGGTCGATTGGCACAACATATTCCGTTGTTATGAGAGCGAAGTCAGGAACGGTTCGTTTTATTGACGGACAACACAGCTTGAAGAAAAAGCCAAATCTTGTGATTAAGCCATAACTAGTGTATTATTTAATGGAAAAAGTAGACTAGACAATACGATGTTTTCGTCTATAATAAAGTACAATAACAATCAGTGAGGGAATTCCCTCACTGATTGTTAGTTAAAGCAATGAAAAGATTGATCTACCTCTTTGAATCTATAAAAGCAAGCGTAATATGTATGGCTATAGTATTTTTTTCGACACATCTATTTGTCAAATGTGTCGAATTTGGTATGTAATGATGTGTAAAATTGAAAAGGTTTCCAAATTAGCTAGCAAACTAATCAAACTTCTCTTATCTCTTCTTATGCATCCTTAAAAAAAGATTGATTAAAAAGATAGAAAAAGGTTAGAATATAAGTTGCTACGTAAAATTTATACTGATTCATTGAAGTTTTATATATAAAATAGTTTTTTCTTCTAATAAGTGTATATTTAAATTAAATGATTCTACTTATGTATACTTCTAGATTGCCTTCTCCATCTTTAACGCATGCATTCCATCCATATCATTTTTCTTTTTATATAAATTTAATATGGAAGGGAAAATCAAAAATTATTCATTAAAAGCGTGGTGTCCTAATGAACTTAACATTATCCAATTTAGAAAATATGAAGTTAAAAGAGCTATATGAGCATGCTCGTGAGTATAAAGTTTCATACTATAGTAAATTAACGAAAAAAGAGCTTGTTTTTGCAATCTTAAAAGCTCAAGCTGAACAAGATGGGCTATTATTTATGGAAGGTGTCCTTGAGATTATTCAGTCTGAAGGCTTTGGGTTTCTTCGACCAATTAATTACTCCCCAAGTTCAGAAGATATTTATATCTCAGCTTCTCAAATTCGACGCTTTGATTTACGAAACGGTGATAAAGTATCCGGAAAAGTACGTCCGCCGAAAGAGAACGAGCGTTATTATGGCTTGTTGCATGTAGAAGCAGTCAATGGGGAAGATCCTGAAACGTCAAAAGAACGAGTTCATTTCCCTGCTTTAACACCGATTTATCCAAATGAACAAATGGTTTTAGAAACACAGCCGAGAAGTTTCTCTACACGAATCATGGATCTCATTTCGCCGATTGGGTTTGGACAAAGGGGATTGATTGTAGCGCCTCCAAAAGCCGGCAAGACCATGTTATTAAAAGAAATTGCGAATAGCATTACGACGAATCACCCTGAAGCAGAACTTATTGTGCTATTAATTGATGAGCGTCCAGAAGAAGTAACAGATATTGAGCGCTCTGTTGTAGGTGATGTCGTGAGTTCAACGTTTGATGAAGTACCTGAAAATCATATTAAAGTAGCTGAACTAGTACTTGAGCGTGCGATGCGACTTGTTGAACACAAAAAAGATGTAGTTATTTTAATGGATAGCATTACACGTCTTGCACGTGCATACAATTTAGTCATTCCGCCAAGCGGTCGTACCTTGTCAGGAGGGATTGATCCGGCTGCGTTTCACCGTCCAAAACGCTTTTTTGGAGCGGCGCGTAATATTGAAGATGGCGGTAGTTTAACCATTTTAGCAACCGCATTAATTGATACAGGTTCACGTATGGACGATGTGATTTATGAAGAATTCAAAGGGACAGGCAATATGGAGCTTCACCTTGATCGTTCGTTAGCAGAAAAGCGGATATTCCCAGCTATTGATATCCGACGCTCTGGCACTCGTAAAGAAGAACTATTGATTCCAAAAGAGCATTTAGATCATTTATGGGCAATACGTAAATCAATGGCAGATGTACCTGACTTTGCTGAGAAATTCTTGAAACGCTTGCGTCAAACAAAAACAAATGAAGAATTTTTTGCGATGTTAACAGAAGAGAAAAAAGCTCTTTTAGCGAATAAACGGTAACTAATCAATTTGCTAGCTGTGAAATTTTATAAGGGTGGGTTTGTGTTTTTTTTCAGGCTTTTTCTACCAACGTTACAAGCAAGCCATTTGTTTATCCTTTGCAGCTTTCTAACAAAAAGATGTTTTAAACATGTAGTTGCAAAACAATACAACCCTTGTTATAATTTCATCATGTGTGTTGATAAAGTACACGATGAAACAGCAATGTTGCATCATTTTCTTTATCAATAAACTCTGTTTCAGAATGATTCAGGGCGGAAGGAGATGAAAAGAATGAAAGCAGGAATTCATCCAAACTATAAAAAAGTTATGGTAAAATGCAGTTGCGGAAATGAATTTGAAAGTGGTTCTGTAAAAGAAGAAATTCGTGTTGAGACTTGCTCTCAATGTCATCCATTCTACACAGGCCGTCAAAAATTCGCTGAAGCTGGTGGCCGTGTTGACCGTTTCAACAAAAAATACGGTATCAAATAATCAAGATTGTCGAAACAAACAGGCAAGTAGCTTACCTTCTTGCCTGTTTTTTTACTTTTATAACAAGAAAACTAATGTCATTTGTTCAAAATGGATGAATGTTGACTATAAAGGATACTATTTACATAGTAAACGTAGAGTAAGTTAGTAGCGGTTCGCTCAAAATGGAACGACAAGAAGGGAGAGTCCCGCATGGTGTACGTAATGAAACAAAGCGGTTGGATTGAAGTAATTTGTGGAAGTATGTTTTCGGGTAAATCGGAAGAATTAATTCGTCGTGTGCGTCGCACACAATTTGCAAAACAAGCAGTACAAGTATTTAAACCTGCTATTGATGATCGATACAGTAAAGAGGCTGTTATTTCTCATAACGGCACGTCTGTGATAGCACAACCTATCTCAAATTCGCTAACGATTCTCGAACAAGTAAAAGAAGAGACAGAAGTGGTGGCTATTGATGAAATTCAATTTTTTGATCACCATATTGTAGAAGTGGTACAAACACTTGCTGATAAAGGTTTTCGTGTGATTGTAGCGGGACTTGATCAAGATTTTCGTGGAGAACCGTTTGGGAACGTACCGCAATTAATGGCAATTGCAGAATCAGTTACGAAATTACAAGCTGTATGTGCATCCTGCGGCTCTCCTGCAAGTCGCACACAGCGTTTAATTAATGATGAACCAGCTTCCTATGATGATCCGATCATTTTAGTTGGTGCCTCAGAATCGTATGAACCACGCTGTCGCCACTGTCATGTAGTGAAAAAGCCAAACGAGTTAAATGAGACAAGTGAACCTGAAAAATTAATGAAGTAATGGTGAGCGACTAGTCAATACAATGGCTACTTCTTGCTAAAAAACAGAACATTAGGTTCTGTTTTTTTATTGCTGAAAATATGAACATTTAGCGAATGTAAGGATAAAAAAAGAAGGATGCGGAAAAATAACAGTAGGAGGTCGATGCAATGAGACTTTTACTGTTAATGATAGCGGTACCTATAATATTGACTGCTTGTAATGAAGACTTATCTAATAACCCTACAGCTAATCAAGAGCGTGAAGGCGAAGAGTATGAAGAATTTACAGACCAAAACCCTAATTTTTTAAATACAACAAGTGAACGAACAAAAGTGAAAGATGACTATGAGAAAATAAAAGAAATTATTGAGGTTGAAACACCATATGAGCCAGGAAATGTGATTATTAGTGGCCGAGACGCTTGGGTGACCATTCATAGCGATGAGAATTATAGCCGTGCAGAAAAACAGAAAGTCATAAAACAAATGAATCACATTTTATACAAAGGGCTCCCTCGCTTGAAATTCCATGTGAATATTGAATAGGGGAAATAACAGAACTTGGAAAAAATTCACTTTATTTTGACTCAACCTTTAACCTATACTATAATTAGAATGTTATGGATAAAAAATGAGGTGAATGACGTGTTTGATCGTTTAGAAGCGGTAGAGGCACGCTACGAGAAGTTAAATGAACTTCTTAGCGACCCTGAAATTATAAATAATCCCTCTAAGTTAAGAGAATATTCAAAAGAACAATCAGATATACAACAAACAGTAGCATCTTACCAAGAATATAAAGAAATCAAAGAGCAGTTAACAGATGCGAAAGCAATGCTTGAAGATAAGCTGGATGCTGAGATGCGTGAAATGGTTAAAGAAGAAATCAATGAACTTGAAGCACGCGAAAAAGAATTAGTAGAACAATTAAGAGTGCTTTTATTGCCAAAAGATCCAAACGATGACCGGAATGTTATCATGGAAATTCGTGGAGCTGCTGGTGGAGATGAAGCAGCCTTATTTGCTGGTAACTTATATCGTATGTATTCTCGCTATGCCGAAGCGCAAGGGTGGAAAATAGAAATAATGGAAGCCAACACAACAGGTGTAGGTGGATATAAAGAGATCATTTTTATGATTAATGGTAAAGGTGCCTATTCAAAAATGAAATTTGAAAATGGTGCACACCGTGTACAACGTGTGCCAGAAACAGAATCTGGTGGCCGTATTCATACATCTACAGCAACAGTAGCTTGTTTACCAGAAGCAGAAGAAGTAGAAGTAGAAATTCATGAAAAAGATATTCGTGTTGATACATTTGCTTCAAGTGGGCCTGGAGGTCAAAGTGTGAACACGACTATGTCTGCTGTCCGTTTAACGCATTTGCCAACAGGAACAGTGGTATCGTGTCAAGATGAAAAGTCACAAATAAAAAATAAAGAAAAAGCAATGAAAGTATTACGTGCACGTGTCTATGATAAATTTCAGCAAGAAGCACAAGCTGAATATGATGCAAACCGTAAGCAAGCGGTTGGCTCAGGAGATCGTTCAGAGCGTATCCGTACATACAACTTCCCGCAAAATCGTGTAACAGATCACCGCATTGGTCTTACAATCCAAAAGCTTGATCAGATTCTAGAAGGTAAGCTAGATGAAGTAATCGATGCTTTAATTATGGAAGATCAAGCGAGAAAAATGGAAGACGCTAACTGACGTATGAAAGTATTTGAAGCCCTTAAATGGGCTTCTTCTTGTTTACGTCAAGCACAACGAGATGAAAATGCGGGAGAATTGTTGCTTCGTCATCATTTAAATATAAGTCGCACCCATTTGCTAGGTGCGCTTCAAGAAGAAGTGTCAGTATCAGTGTTAAATAAATTTAAACAAGATGTTCAATCACACATAAAGGGAGTTCCGGTACAATATTTAATTGGTACCGAGGACTTTTATGGACGGACATTTAAGGTCAATGAGGAAGTATTAATTCCAAGGCCAGAAACAGAAGAACTTATAATTGGCATGATTGCACGGATTAGAAAGAAGTTTTATAAGCATCCGGTTCATATTGTTGATGTTGGTACAGGGAGCGGAGCAATCGCAATTACCCTAGCTTTAGAATTGCCAGAAGTCAAGGTAACAGCAACGGATATTGCGCCAGAGTCTTTAGAGGTGGCAAAAGAAAATGCTATCGAACTACACGCAGATGTTTCATTTGTACAAGGTGATTTATTACAGCCGTTTATTAGGCAGCAAAAAGTGTTTGATGTAGTTATTTCGAATCCGCCCTATATTCCAAATGGCGATGTACTATCGACAGTTGTAAAAGATCATGAGCCTAATCGAGCATTATTTGGAGGCGAAGATGGCTTAGATTTCTATCGGCGTTTTATGAAAGAATTACCTTTGGTAATAAATGAAAATGGAATAATTGGCTTTGAGGTAGGCGTCGGGCAAACTCAAGCAGTAGCGGATATGCTTTGTCACACCTTCCCTCAATCTGATATTGAAATTGTCTATGATATTAATGGCAAAGACCGTATGGTATTTGCTTGTTTATAAAAAATCCCAAGCTAATTTCTTCAATGGTTTACATTTGGAGGGAGCGGCAGGGATTCTTATTTCCTTTTTTGTCAGAAGCACTATTTTGTATTTTTTAATAAATTGCTAGTTTAAGATAGAAATTCACTGTCCATACTATGTGTTGAAGGGACGGTGGATGAAATGAAAAAATATGCAATTATTTATTTTCTTTTACTTATTATTGGTGCAAATACTCAACTTTTATATACAAATCAGCATGTAAATGCAACACAACCTACAGTTATTCCAAATGAAGCAATTCGCCTGCGTATTTTAGCAAATAGCGATGGTGAAAAGGATCAGCATGTAAAGCGTTTGATTCGTGATGAAGTGAATGCTCAAATTACAACATGGGTTCAGGATTTAACATCTGTTAGAGAAGCAAGAAAAATAATTAAGAGTAATTTACCTGAGCTTGAATCGATTGCTAAAAATGTCTTACAGGAGCAAGGTGTAACACAATCCGTTCATGTTGACTTTGGTGAAGTTAGCTTTCCAACAAAATTATATGGTCAATTTCTATACCCAGCTGGAGATTATGAGGCGGTGCTTATTACATTAGGAAAAGGCGAAGGTGCAAACTGGTGGTGTGTCTTATTTCCTCCATTATGCTTTCTTGATTTTTCAAATGGAGAGGCTATTCAATCACCAATGCCTGCAGATGCTCAATCAGATGAATTAGTAGAGGAACCATTAACAGATGAGCCTAAAGATGCAGCAAGTGAATTGAATACATTTAAGCAGAATGAATCTACATTAGTAGCTTCGACAGAGACAATAGCAGAAAAATTACCGTCAGATTCAGGTCAGCACTTGCATCAAAACCAAGTTCATAATAGAAAGCAAAGTGAACAGAAAAACAAAAAAAATGAAGAAGTAGAAGTGAAGTTCTTTCTTGCAGAATGGGCATCTTCTCTCTTTTAAAGGCTCCATACGTGAAAAATAAAAAATAGATAGAGAAATAAATAGTACGAATTGGTTCTATCCTTTTACATCATCTCATAGATTTTTTACTAGAAAATGAGTTGGGGTGATGATAGATGAAGAAACAGTTAAAAATTGCAACAATGAAAGACTATGATCGTATTCAGCAATTTTTACAAAAAGCAGAGATTAGTACAATTGGTGTGGCGGAAAATATCCATCACTTTGTTGTAATTGAGAATGATGAAAAAGAAGTCATGGCAACAGTCGGATTTGAGAAAGAAGGAACAGCGGGAATTCTTCGCTCTCTCGTCGTATCGCCTGCTCTTATGAAATCTGATATTTTGATGTTATTTGAAAGTGTTGTACAATTAGCAAAGGAACATGGAGTGTATGAACTTTATTTAGTAACAAATAAAGCATCATCTGTACAATTTTTTGAGATGATGAATTTTCAACAAATTAACCACCAAGACCTTCCGCTTGGTCTAAAACAACGCTCTTATCTTCAGCAACTCCCTGATTTAAATCAAGTATACGTGATGGCATATGAAGCAATGTGAATCTATCCCTTGTGGATAAAATCACGATCGACACTATCCACAAAGTTACCCACAAAATCATAAGCTTTATCCACATTTTGTGGATAAAGCTTATTTAGTGAATAGTAGAAATAAGAAGGAAAAGCTATAACTAGTGTGATTTAACAGTAAAATTCATGATTAACAGTATATATAGAAAGAACTAGGAGTTGATAAATATGAAAACAAGATTGTGGACTGTGGATAAAAATAATGTAGATAACATTTGTTGTCCACAGCTCGAAGAAGCTGCTAAATTGCTGCAACAGCATGAAGTGGTTGCGTTCCCGACGGAAACGGTGTATGGATTAGGCGCGGATGCGACTTCCGATGAAGCTGTGGATAAAATTTTTAAAGCGAAAGGACGTCCAAGTGATAATCCACTGATTGTACATATTGGCGATGTTAAGCAGGTAGACTCAATTGCATCACATATTCCGATAAAAGCTGCTAAAGTCATTGACGCTTTTTGGCCAGGTCCTCTTACAGTTATTTTACCTAAAAAAGATTATGTTTCTGTGAAAGTAACTGCTGGGCTGGATACTGTAGCTGTTCGAATGCCATCGCATCCAGTTGCATTAGCTTTACTAAAAAAGGTAAGCTTGCCGATTGCTGCTCCAAGTGCTAATTTATCTGGTAAACCAAGTCCTACTCATGGACAGCATGTGATGAAGGACTTAGAAGGCCGAATTAGCGGTATTGTCGATGGTGGGGCTACAGGAGTGGGAGTGGAGTCCACTGTGCTCGATTGTACAGAAGACATTCCGGTTATTTTACGCCCTGGAGGTGTGACTAAGTCTCAGTTAGAAGCTGTGATTGGAGAGGTAAAAATAGATCAAGCTCTTCTTGATAATAATCAAGCGCCTAAATCACCAGGAATGAAATATACACATTACGCGCCAGATGCTCCTTTGATTATTGTTCAAGGCACGGAGGATTTTCTTCAACAGCAAATACTTAAGTATCAAAACGAAGGTAAAAAAGTAGGGGTGCTAACAACAGTTGAAAATAAAGGAGTTTATCAAGCCGATGCAGTTATTGTATGTGGTGAACGATCAAGTTTAGAAACGGTAGCCAGTGAGTTGTACAGTACGCTACGTTCATTCAATGAATATGAAGTCGATGTTATTTTAAGTGAGAGCTTCCCTGAAGATGGCGTTGGACAAGCGATTATGAACCGTCTAGTCAAAGCAGCTGGTCATCAATTTATCATTCAATAATTTTATATATTCATCTTCTAAATTTTTCGGAGCCTGCATAAGGTGAAATAGGCACGTCCGAGGAGGGGCAGGATGAATATATCAGAGTTAATTAATGAAATGATTACGTTAGTGATTATGGCATTTGCGCTAGGAATGGATGCCTTTTCGGTCGGACTCGGTATGGGTCTTATCCGATTGCGCTTCCGCCAAATTTTTTACATTGGTGTGATTATCGGTTTATTTCATATTTGGATGCCTTTACTAGGTATGATTATTGGTAAGTTATTGTCAGATAAATTAGGGATGTTTGCAACGTATGGAGGGGGTATTTTACTACTCATTTTAGGCTGTCAAATGATATACTCATCATTTAAGCATGATGATACTCCTTTTATTAAGCCAGTTGGATGGGGACTTGTTATATTTGCTTTAAGTGTGAGTTTGGACAGCTTTTCCGTTGGACTAAGCTTGGGTATTTTTGGCGCAAGAACGTTTCTAACGATTTTTACATTTGGATTCGTCAGTATGTTCCTTACTTGGTTAGGATTACTCTTAGGCAAGCGTGTTCAAGGGTGGTTGGGCTCGTATAGCGAAGCATTAGGCGGCAGTATTCTGTTGGCTTTTGGCATTAAACTTCTCTTGCCTTTTTGATGGGCAAGTAAATTCAAATTTCATATCATTTAATAAGAAAACGGCTTTCAGTTCGCATCAATGACATAGCCGTTTTTTGTTTTATATAATATGTAAAATAAACAATAGGCTTGTGTTCCTTAGGTTATTTAAAATCATATGTATGTTAGATATGAATGAGATTCAATTTTTATTCGGTTGAACTAATCTCTTTATTAGAGATACAATAAGAGTAGAAAGAAGGCGTTCATTTAGAGTTTCGCCTTACTGAAATAAGGAGCGATTTTGCATTGAATAATATTCTATTTGTTTGTACTGGAAATACATGCCGCAGCCCTATTGCTGCAGCTCTTTTAAGAGCAAGAAACATAGAAGGGATCGACGTAAAATCAGCTGGTTTGTTCGCTGGAGAAGGTCAAAGCGCTTCAAATCATGCTCAGACAGTTTTAAAAAATTATGGAGTGTCGTTTTCTCATTCATCTTCCCAAATTACAAATGAAGATTTACAATGGGCCACTTATATTTTGACAATGACGAATCAGCATAAATCCTTGATTATTAGTCAAGCACCAGAAGTGGCACACAAAACATTTACGCTTAAAGAATTCGCTGGCCAAGAAGGAGATATTACTGATCCTTTTGGAGGTTCAATTCAAGTATATCAACATACGTTAGAAGAAATTGAAGCATTAATAAATAAAATGATTAAAAAGTTAAAATAAAAGTCATCATATAAAGGCAGGAGAAAGGGTGAGATTATAATCTCTATTTATTTCTATCTGAAATAAACGACTCTTTTTCAAAAAATGTTAGAAAATTTAAAAGATATGATTTATCATAGTTAGTTATAAAATGGGTAAAGGGTTTCTATCTCTATTTACTTATTCATTATATGAGGTGATCGGAAATAGAAACGTTTAAATTAGCTTAATATACAGGGGGAACAGATATGAAAGTGGCTATTGCATCAGATCATGGTGGAATCAATATTAAACAAGAATTAATCACCTTAATGAAAGAATTAGAAATTGAATACATTGATTTAGGTTGCGAGTGTGAGTCTTCTGTGGATTATCCTGATTATGCAATTCCTGTTGCAGAAAAAGTGGCAAATGGAGAAGTCGATCGAGGAGTTTTAATTTGTGGGACGGGCATCGGAATGAGTATAGCTGCAAATAAAGTAAAGGGTGTTCGTTGTGCACTTGTTCATGATACATTCAGCGCAAAAGCTACAAGAGAGCACAATAACAGTAACATCTTAGCGATGGGAGAACGTGTCATTGGGCCGGGACTGGCGCGAGAAATTGCGAAAATTTGGTTAACAACAGAATTTGAAGGCGGCCGCCATCAAAATCGCATAAACAAAATAACGACGTATGAATCAGAGTAATCTAAATTAAAGAGAAGGGGTTGACTAACATGTCTAATGTCGACACGTGGAGACAAGAGTTAGAAACAATTCTCCTTGAGTTTTCAAAACAAGTAACTATGAAGCCTGGTCAAACAATAGTCATTGGGTGCAGTACAAGTGAAGTGGCAGGACAAAGAATTGGTACAGCAGGAACGGAGGATGCAGCAAAAGTTATTTTTGATGCATTAACAGCGTTTCAAAAGAAAAATGGTATTTACCTTGCTTTTCAATGCTGTGAGCATTTAAACCGTGCACTTGTTATAGAGCGAGAAGCAGCTATTGAACAAAGGCTTGAGATTGTTACGGTTACTCCAATACATCAAGCAGGCGGAGCAATGGCAACATATGCTTATCGTCACTTTCAAGATCCTGTGGTTGTAGAATTTATAAAAGCAGATGCAGGGATAGATATTGGTGATACATTTATTGGTATGCATTTAAAGCATGTGGCTGTTCCCGTTAGATGTTCAGTCAAGCAAGTTGGCAAGGCTCATGTAACAGTTGCAACGACACGGCCTAAGTTAATTGGCGGAATGAGAGCTTTTTACGAACAATAAGTTACAAGTATATTAAAATAATACATATTTTTTCTTTTTTATTCTAAATAAATCATGTTACAATGTACATGAGTAAACAAATAACGAACATTGTGAGTATGAAACGAGGAGAGGGATTAGATGGAGAACCAATTAATGCAACAAGATCCAGCAGTTTATAATGCGATTAAAGATGAGTTACAGCGACAACGTACAAAAATTGAGCTAATTGCTTCTGAGAACTTTGTTACGCAGGCAGTAATGGAAGCTCAAGGATCTGTGCTTACAAATAAATATGCAGAAGGCTATCCAGCTAAGCGTTATTACGGTGGCTGCGAGCATGTTGACGTTGTAGAAGATCTAGCTCGTGATCGTGCAAAAGAAATCTTTGGTGCTGAACATGTAAATGTTCAACCTCATTCGGGCGCACAAGCAAATATGGCTGTTTATTTCACAATTTTAAACCCTGGTGACACAGTGCTTGGTATGAATTTGTCTCATGGTGGCCATTTAACACACGGAAGTCCAGTTAACTTTAGCGGGGTTCAGTATAACTTTATTGAATATGGTGTTGACCGTGATACACATCGTATTAACTATGAAGATGTATTAGAGAAGGCTCGTCTACACAAACCTAAATTAATTGTTGCAGGTGCAAGTGCGTATCCGCGTGAAATTGATTTCAAACGTTTCCGTGAAATTGCAGATGAAGTAGGGGCCTATTTGATGGTTGATATGGCTCATATTGCCGGGCTTGTAGCAGCGGGTCTTCACCAAAATCCAGTTCCACATGCACATTTCGTTACAACAACTACACATAAAACATTACGCGGGCCGCGCGGGGGAATGATTTTATGTAAAGAGGAATTCGCAAAAGCAATTGATAAATCGATTTTCCCGGGAATTCAAGGTGGACCTTTAATGCATGTCATTGCAGCAAAAGCGGTAGCATTTGGTGAAGCGTTACAAACAGAGTTCAAGCAATACGCTCAAAACATTATTCATAATGCTAATCGTTTAGCTGAAGGACTAACAAAAGAAGGGTTTGCGCTTGTTTCTGGTGGAACAGACAATCACCTTGTATTAATTGATGTAAGTTCAATGGGACTAACAGGTAAAGTAGCTGAAAAAGCTCTTGATGATGTAGGTATTACGACTAACAAAAATACAATTCCGTATGATGAGCAAAGTCCATTTGTAACAAGTGGTATTCGAATTGGGACAGCAGCTGTCACAACTCGTGGTTTCGGTTTAGAAGAAATGGATGAAATTGCATCTATTATTGGATTAACATTAAAGAATATTGAAAATGAAGAAAAGTTAGCTGAAGCGAAAGCTCGTGTAGAAGCATTAACAAGCAAATTTGAAATGTATAAATCTCTATAATAAATGATAGATAAAAAAGCTGAACGTAAAGTTCAGCTTTTTTATCTAATAAGGTCATCATAAATGTAATCATTTTTTTGATTATGCTTGAACTCAAAAATATTTTTCTGTAAAATAAACGCAATGCATAAGTTCTTGTAACATGATAAGTTTTATCAATACGTACCATTCAATTCGTTGAATGGTATTTCAATGTGTACATCTTGAAAACTGAAGGAGAGATTTCAATGGGTAAAGTATATGTATTTGATCATCCGCTTATTCAACATAAGTTAACGTACATACGTGATGTAAAAACAGGAACAAAAGAGTTTCGTGAATTAGTAGATGAAGTAGCAAGTTTAATGGCATTTGAAGCAACTCGTGATTTACCACTAGAGGATGTAGAGATTGAAACACCTGTGTGCACAACGAAATCAAAAGTAATCGCAGGGAAAAAGCTAGGCATCGTCCCAATTTTACGTGCAGGTATTGGTATGGTTGATGGATTTTTGAAATTAATGCCAGCAGCCAAAGTAGGACATGTTGGTTTGTATCGAGATCCTGAAACGCTACAACCTGTTGAATACTATGTGAAATTACCGAATGATGTTGAAGAGCGTGATTTTATCGTTGTTGATCCTATGCTTGCAACGGGGGGGTCAGCTGTAGAGGCGATTAACTCTCTTAAGAAGCGTGGAGCTAAAAATATCAAATTTATGTGCTTGATCGCTGCACCAGAAGGCGTAGAAGTTGTAAAAGAAGCGCATCCTGATGTAGACATTTATATTGCAGCATTAGATGAAAAGTTAAATGATCATGGTTATATCGTTCCTGGTTTAGGCGATGCAGGAGACCGTTTATTCGGCACAAAATAAATTCGCAGATTTGGGTGATAAAAATGAAGCAACCGATCAAAGTAATGACGATATTTGGAACAAGACCAGAAGCAATTAAAATGGCTCCGCTTGTATTAGAATTAAAAAAACGTCCAGAAGAATTTGAAGCAATTGTAACGGTTACGGCACAGCATCGTGAAATGTTAGATCAAGTTTTGGATATTTTTTACATTAAACCTGATTATGATTTGAATATTATGAAGGATCGTCAAACGTTAATGGATGTGACCACAAGAGGTTTGGAAGGCTTAGACGATGTGATGAAAAAAGTAAAGCCTGATATTGTGCTTGTGCATGGTGATACAACGACCACGTTTATTGCAGGATTAGCAGCTTTTTACAATCAAATTAAAGTTGGTCATGTAGAGGCAGGATTACGCACATGGAATAAGTACTCTCCTTATCCAGAAGAAATGAATCGTCAGCTTACAGGTGTACTTGCAGATTTACATTTTGCCCCTACTGATAAATCAGCGGCTAATTTGCACAATGAAAATAAAGTAGATGAAAGTATTTTTGTAACGGGAAATACAGCGATTGATGCCTTAAAAACAACAGTAAAAGATTCTTATACACATCAAGTGTTAGATGATTTAGGAAGTGATCGTCTTATCCTGTTAACAGCTCATCGCCGTGAAAACCTTGGCAAACCAATGCAAAATATGTTTCGTGCAGTAAAGCGCATTGTTGATGAACATGAAGATGTCCAGGTTGTCTATCCTGTACATTTAAATCCGGTTGTTCGTGAAACAGCAAATGAGATTTTAGGAAATGATCCGCGTATTCATTTAATTGAACCTTTAGATGTTATTGATTTTCATAATTTTGCTGAACGCGCATACTTAATTTTAACAGACTCAGGTGGCGTGCAGGAGGAAGCACCTTCTTTAGGAGTTCCTGTACTAGTGCTTCGCGATACAACAGAACGTCCTGAAGGAATTGAAGCAGGTACGTTAAAGTTAGCAGGCACAGAAGAAGAAACCATCTATCAATTAGCAAAGCAATTGCTTGTTGATGCCAATATGTATGAGCAAATGTCAAAAGCGTCCAATCCATATGGAGACGGCCATGCATCTGAACGAATTTGTGACGCTATTAGCTATTACTTTAAGCAGCGTCCGGATAAACCTGAGCCGTTTCGCCCACTTTAAAAGAAATCATTAAGTGAATTTCACACCTTTCACATGAATTGTGTCCATTTGTGACACTCTATTGTGAGAGGTGTTTTTTTATGTGGACAGCTAAGTGGTTGTTAGTGTTCTTATTAGTAATCAGTGATACAGAAGCTTATAGCAATCAGCCTGTTTTTCCATCTATTAGCCAAAAAGCGATGGAAATTCAAAAAACGAAAATTATTGTTTTAAACAGTGATCATCCGAACAAGATTAAAAATAAAATTCAACAAATGTATCCAAATATAACAGTAAGAAATGAATTTCATACCGCTTTTTCTGGCTTATCTGTTTCTGGTTCATTGTCTGATTTAGAAAAGTTAGAAAAGGAGTCCTTTGTACACAGTTCTCATATGATGAATGAATATAAAGTGACTACTGAAGGAAGTATTCCTTTTATCGGAACAGACGTAGTAAGAGGGATGTTTGATAACAAGCATCAGCGCTTAACAGGGAAAGGAATAAAAGTAGGAGTCATCGATACAGGAATGGATTTTACGCATCCTGATTTACAAAGAAATTACCGTGGTGGTTATGATGTAATCGATCAAGATTACGAACCTATGGAAACACTCGATTACGAAGGGGAAGCGACACTTCATGGAACACATGTTGCTGGAATTATCGGAGCTAATGGGAAAATGAAAGGTGTAGCTCCTGAAGCAGATATTTATGCTTATCGTGCGCTAGGACCTGGAGGAGCCGGATCTTCTGAAAGTGTAATTTTAGCTGTAGAAAAAGCTATTCAAGATGGAGTAGATATTATTAATTTATCTTTAGGCAATGAAGTTAATGGGCCAGATTTACCAACAAGCTTAGCCTTAAACCGCGCCGCGGAAAAAGGGATTGTAACTGTTACATCAAGCGGGAACTCAGGACCGGAGTTATGGACAGTTGGATCACCTGGGACGGCAGCGCATGCTATTTCGGTTGGAGCCTCTGTTTCACCAACGAAAACCCCTTTTATTACCATTGGGTTTCAAAAACAAAAAATTAGTATTTTTCCTTTAGTAGGTTCAGCTCCTTGGACTTTTAATCATACACTTGAAGCAGTAGAGAGAGGGACGGGAGAAACAATGAAAGATGTACATGGGAAAGTAGTGCTTTTAAAAACAGGGAAGATCGGATTAATGAAAAAAGTGATGAAAGCTGAGCATGCGGGTGCAGCAGCAGTTATGATGTATAATCCATTAAATGGTGGAGTCATGGAGCAGTTGACCAAAGAAGTGTCTATCCCTGTAGTGTTTGTTAATAAAGAGGCAGGAGAAGCAATCCAAAAACAAGTAAAGAGAGGTAAACTGTATCTTCATCCTCATGAAGAAGAAGTGAAAGATGTAATGACTTCTTTTAGTTCTCGTGGCCCTGTTACGAGCAGCTGGGATATTAAACCTGATGTCGTAGCGCCGGGGTATGCAATTCATAGTACAATTCCGCATGGTTATGAATCTCTCCACGGCACAAGTATGGCTGCTCCTCACGTTGCAGGTGCTTGTGCCCTTATTTTACAAGCTCATCCTGATTGGTCTCCGACTCAAGTAAAAGCAGCACTTATGAATACAGCTAAGCCAATTGAGCAATTAAATGGCTCACTATATCATGCCTATGAACAAGGAGCGGGAAGAATTCAAATAGAAAAAGCAGTGAAAGCTGAATCACTTTTATACCCAGGTGCCCTTACATTTGGTGTATTTGATCAAGAACGTACAAAAGAAGTAACAATTACAGTTGATAATCAGTCAAGTCAACTCAAGAAATATCATATTGAAGCACCTGACAAAGAGGCTGGAGTGAGGTGGGAGATTCCTTTATCTTTTACAGTTAAACCAAAAGAGCAAAAAGAGGTAACTTTGAAATTACATGTCAATGTACTTACAAAAAAGAAAGGTATCTACGACGGGCGCCTAAAGATAAATGATTCACGTGAAACATTTACAATTCCATATATGTATATGGTGAAAAAACCAGACTATCCTCGCGTAATGGGGCTTCAAGCAGTACAGGGTGAAAAGGAAAATACGTATTCGTATGAATTATTTTTACCTGAAGGAGCGGATGAGGTAGGGGTTGCTATGTATGAGCCTGAAACCATGAGGTTTATCACTTACTTAGATGTAGAAAAGCAGGTGGAAAGGGGAATGTTCAAGCAAACAGTGACAATTCAAGACTCGATTAAGCCGGGGGCCTATAAAATTTTTGCTTACGCTAAAAAGGATGGGCGGGAACACACAGCTCAATGCTCGATTATTATTGAGTAAAAAAGTGAACAAAAGCATGATTCTGCAGGAGAATTTTCACATCTAGAATCATGCTTTTGTTGTAAAAACTTTCATTTATGTGTGGCAAAAATGTGAACAAGGAAGAACAGATTGTGAAGTTTTTAGCTTAAACACATTGACATTAAATATGGGCTATTGTATGCTAACAATGAATATAGATGATAAGGTTTTCAATGCTGGAAAATCAATGCTTTGACTGCGTTTTCATTCAACTGTTTTTCACTTTTTTAGCATGTTTTTCACTTTTTTAGTCATATTTTAGACTAAGAGAGTTGGTTTTAAAAGGATAATTTTGCTGAAAAAGGAGATGAGAAACAGATGAAAAATAGAAAACGTCAACCTTTTCAAGCCATGGCACTAGTATCAATCATTCTTTCACAGTTAGCAGGTTCAATCTTAGTTGGCGTATTTACCGGTAAATGGGCCGATCAACGATTTGCGACCGAACCACTATTTTTAATTATAGGCCTTCTTTTAGGACTCGTAGCAGGAATTTTTGCGATGTTGCGAACAGTCCACCATTTTTTTTCAGGAGATTAATAATTCATGCAAGAATTGCAACATATTTTTCCAAGGCTTCGTTCATACATATTGTATTTGTTAGCATTGTACGTTCTCGGATGGGGATTTACAAGTTATCAATCTGTTTTTGCAGGACTCATTTTAGGAACCGTAATCAGCTTGTATAATTTGTGGGGGTTAGTGAGGAAATTCAAAAAGTTCGGACGAGCATTCGATGAAGGAAAAAAGCCTCGTTCACTCGGAACGGTTACAAGATTTGCAACAGCTGCTCTCGCGGTTGTGATTACAATCTCTTATCCAAAAACATTTCATCTTATTAGTGTAGTTGTGGGATTAATGACTTCTTATGTTGTCATTGTCATAGATTTTGTTGTTCAAAATTTACGTAGAAGATAGAAAGAGAGGTGAAAACAGTTGGGTCACGGATCACCAACTATTGAATTTTTAGGCCTTACTTTTAGTCAAAGTAACTTATTAATGGTTACAGTAGCTTCTGTTATCGTATTTTTAATTGCTGTTTTATGTACTCGTACGCTAGCTATGAAGCCAAGTGGTGCACAGAACTTTATTGAATGGGTGCTAGATTTTGTCAAAGGGCTCATTAATAGCAATATGGATTGGCAGGTAGGTGGACGCTTTTTAACATTAGGGGCAACCTTGCTAATGTATATTTTTGTATCTAATATGTTAGGTCTTCCATTTTCAATTGTGATTGATCACAATTTATGGTGGAAATCACCAACGGCAGACCCAACGATTACGCTTACTTTAGCTGTAATGGTTGTTGTGTTGTCACATTATTATGGTATTAAGATGAGAGGTATTTCCGAATATGGGAAAGACTTCTTGAAACCAATGCCTTTCTTATTCCCGCTTAAAATTATTGAAGAGTTTGCTAATACATTAACACTTGGTTTACGTCTTTATGGTAATATTTATGCTGGGGAGATTTTATTAGGCTTATTAGCAGGGCTAGCAACAACTGGTGTATTAGGTACACTAGGCGCGGCTATTCCGATGTTAGTATGGCAAGGGTTTAGTATTTTTGTAGGCGCAATTCAAGCCTTCATTTTTACAATGTTAACGATGGTTTATTTATCTCACAAAGTGAGTAGCGACCATTAATTTATAAAAGATTTGTTCAATCACTACCCAATTTGGATAAATCAAAGCTTAGTTAAGTAAAAACATATACATTAAGGGAGGACTTTATAAAATGGGTTTAATAGCATCTGCAATTGCGATTGGTTTAGCGGCACTAGGTGCTGGTATTGGTAACGGTCTAATTGTTTCTAAGACAATTGAAGGTACTGCTCGCCAACCAGAAGCTCGCGGTACATTAACTACAATGATGTTTGTTGGGGTCGCTTTAGTTGAGGCACTTCCAATTATCGCTGTAGTTATCGCATTTATGGTACAAGGTAAATAATAATGGTTTAAATGTGGCGAAGATCATTCGAAAAGAACCTTCGCCATTGCTTTATGTCTTTAATGAGTAATTCATATATGTTGAGTCTCTGAAGGGAGTGAACATGACCGTGTCAAACATGTTTGTGTTAGGAGCAACAGGTGTTAATACTGGAGATATTGTTTTCCAATTAGTTGTCTTCATGATTTTACTTTTCCTACTTCGAAAATATGCGTTTGGTCCAGTAATGGGCATTATGAAACAACGTGAAGAGCATATCGCGAACGAGATTGATTCAGCAGA
This sequence comes from Priestia megaterium, assembly GCA_008180335.1. Taxonomy (GTDB): domain Bacteria; phylum Bacillota; class Bacilli; order Bacillales; family Bacillaceae_H; genus Priestia; species Priestia megaterium_B. The sequence continues at coordinate 497,109 of VTEF01000004.1, read as the reverse complement.
GCAGCAAAACGAACAAGCAAAGAAGCTTGTAGAAGAACAGCGTGAACTCTTAAAACAATCTCGTCAAGAAGTACAAGTGATGATGGAAAATGCGAAAAAGTCTGCAGAAGACAAAAAAGAAGAAATTATTACAGCAGCGCGTGAGGAATCTGAGCGTTTAAAAGTTGCTGCAAAACAAGAAATCGAGCAACAAAAAGAGCAAGCAGTTGCTGCATTACGTGAGCAAGTAGCTTCATTATCTGTTTTAATTGCGTCGAAAGTAATTGAAAAAGAACTTTCTGAACAAGACCAAGAAAAGTTAATTCATGAGTATATTCAAGAAGTAGGGGATGTACGATGAATCAATCAGTTGTAGCGAAGCGCTATGCATTAGCTCTTTTTCAATTAGCAACAGAAAAACAGATGATTGATGAAATTCAAGGGCAGTTAGAAATTGTTCAACAGGTGTTTAAAGATAATCCAGAATTGCTAGATGTATTAACACATCCAAAAATCACGGTTGAACGTAAAAAACAGTTTGTGCACACAGCGTTAGCTGAGCTAGCACCAACTGTTCAAAATACAATTTTCTTATTACTAGAGCGACACCGTATTGAAATTGTAGAAGACATCGTTGCTGAATACCGCTTTCTTGCAAATGAAGTGAGAGGCGTAGCGGATGCGATTGTGTATTCTGTTAAACCTTTAACAGCAGAAGAAGAAAAAGCGATTTCAGAGTCATTTGCATCTAAAGTAGGAAAGCATACTTTAAATATTTCAAATATAGTAGATAAAAGCCTAATCGGCGGCGTGAAGCTTCGCATTGGTAATCGAATTTATGATGGTAGTATCAGTAGTAAATTAGAGACAATCCATCGCGGACTTCTTGCACATAGATCGTAGATAGGGGTGAAATTCATGAGCATCAAAGCTGAAGAAATTAGTGCGCTGATAAAACAGCAAATTGAAAACTATCAGTCTGAGATTAAAGTGAGTGATGTAGGTACTGTTATCCAAGTTGGGGATGGTATTGCGCGTGCTCATGGCCTCGACAATGTCATGGCTGGAGAACTGGTTGAATTTTCAAATGGTGTCATGGGAATGGCACAAAACTTAGAAGAAAACAATGTAGGTATTATTATTTTAGGGCCATATACAGGTATTCGTGAAGGTGATGAAGTTCGCCGTACAGGCCGTATCATGGAAGTTCCTGTAGGTGAGCAATTAATTGGTCGTGTTGTAAACTCATTAGGTCAACCTGTAGATGGTTTAGGGCCAATTGAAACAACAAAAACGCGTCCAATTGAAAGCCAAGCACCTGGAGTAATGGATCGTAAATCTGTTCATGAACCATTACAAACAGGTATTAAAGCGATTGATGCACTTGTACCAATTGGGCGCGGTCAGCGTGAGTTAATCATTGGTGACCGTCAGACAGGTAAAACATCTGTAGCCATTGATACAATTTTGAATCAAAAAGACCAAGATATGGTTTGTATTTATGTAGCAATCGGTCAAAAAGAATCAACAGTTCGTAACGTAGTAGAAACATTGCGTAAGCACGGGGCATTAGATTACACGATTGTTGTAACAGCGTCAGCATCGCAACCAGCACCATTATTATTCTTAGCACCTTATGCTGGAGTAACAATGGGTGAAGAGTTTATGTATAACGGCAAACACGTGCTTGTTGTGTATGATGATTTAACAAAGCAGGCATCAGCATACCGTGAACTTTCACTATTACTACGTCGTCCTCCAGGCCGTGAAGCGTACCCTGGTGACGTATTCTACTTACATTCTCGCTTACTTGAGCGTGCAGCGAAATTATCAGATGCAAAAGGTGGAGGTTCATTAACAGCTCTTCCATTTATTGAAACACAGGCAGGGGATGTATCAGCTTACATTCCAACTAACGTAATTTCAATTACAGACGGCCAAATTTTCTTGCAATCTGATTTATTCTTCTCAGGTGTACGTCCAGCGATCAATGCAGGTCTTTCTGTATCCCGTGTAGGGGGATCGGCGCAAATCAAGGCAATGAAAAAGGTAGCGGGTACGCTTCGTTTAGACTTAGCTTCATACCGTGAATTAGAATCATTTGCCCAGTTCGGTTCAGATCTTGACCAAGCAACACAGGCAAAATTAAACCGCGGTGCTCGTACAGTAGAAGTATTAAAACAAGGCTTAAATAAACCACTGCGAGTTGAAAAACAAGTTGCAATCCTGTATGCATTAACAAAAGGATTCTTAGATGATGTACCAGTAGCTGATATTAATCGCTTTGAAGACGAATATTTAGCATGGTTAGACTCAAATCGTAAAGAAGTACTTGAAACGGTTCGTACAACAGGTGGCTTACCTGAAGACGGTGCGTTTGAGTCAGCTCTTGAACAATTTAAGAAGACATTTGTTGCATCTGAATAATACATTGTCAAAATGGTATGTTAAGACAATTTTTAATAGTAAGGCAAAGGTGAACAAAAGTTCACCTTTCATACCACGTGATCTTCTAAAACAAGGTGGTGAAACCTTTGGCATCATTACGTGATATACAGACAAGAATCACATCGACGAAAAAAACAAGCCAGATTACTAAAGCAATGGAAATGGTTTCTGCTGCAAAGCTAAACCGTGCAGAACAAAATGCAAAATCTTTCGTTCCATATATGGAAAAAATTCAAGATGTCGTTTCAAGTGTAGCATTAGGAAGTAAAGGCGCTTCACATCCAATGTTAACGGCACGACCAGTGAAGAAAACTGGTTATATTATTATTACTTCTGATCGTGGATTAGCAGGTGCTTATAATAGTAATGTTCTGCGTACAGTGTTGCAAACGATTCAGGAACGTCATCAGTCAAAAGACGAGTACGGTGTTATCGCAATCGGTCGCGTTGGACGTGACTTTTTTGTGAAACGTGATATCCCTGTATTACTTGAAATCACAGGGTTATCAGATCAACCATCTTTCGCTGATATCCAAGGAATTGCTTCGCAAACGGTTCAGATGTTTGCAGATGGAACATTTGATGAGCTGTACCTGTATTACAATCATTTTGTAAATACCATCTCTCAAGAAGTAACAGAGAAAAAACTGTTACCGCTAGCAGACCTTGCTTCATCAGGAAAACTTGTATCTTATGAATTCGAACCATCTCAAGAAGAAATTCTAGAAGTACTCTTGCCACAATATGCAGAAAGTTTGATTTATGGCAGTTTACTTGATGGGAAAGCAAGTGAACATGCAGCGCGTATGACTGCAATGAAAAATGCAACAGATAACGCGAAAGATCTTATTAGTAATCTTACATTATCATATAACCGTGCGCGTCAAGCTGCGATTACCCAAGAAATTACAGAAATCGTTGGTGGAGCGGCTGCGTTAGAGTGAAATTGAAAAGCAAGTTAGGAGGGAACACGATGGCAAAAGGACGCGTTACTCAAATCATGGGTCCAGTTGTAGACGTAAAGTTTGACAGCGGACACCTTCCGGCAATTTATAACGCCCTTAAAATTTCTCATAAACCAAGCAGTACAAGTGAAGTTGCAATTGACTTAACATTAGAAGTTGCCATTCATTTAGGTGATAATACAGTTCGTGCAGTAGCAATGTCTTCTACGGATGGTTTAGTTCGTGGACTAGAAGTAGAAGATACAGGAGTACCAATTTCAGTACCAGTTGGTGATGTAACGTTAGGTCGTGTATTTAACGTATTAGGTGAACAAATCGATTTAGATGCACCAATTGATGCAGGTGCTCGTCGTGATCCAATTCACCGTCAAGCACCAAAGTTTGAAAACTTATCAACACAAGTTGAAATTCTTGAGACAGGAATCAAAGTAGTAGACTTATTAGCTCCTTATATTAAAGGGGGAAAAATTGGTCTATTCGGTGGTGCGGGTGTAGGAAAAACCGTATTAATCCAAGAATTAATTAATAACATTGCCCAAGAACACGGCGGTATTTCGGTGTTTGCAGGTGTAGGTGAACGTACACGTGAAGGTAATGACTTATATCATGAGATGACAGACTCTGGTGTTATTAAAAAGACTGCCATGGTGTTTGGACAAATGAATGAGCCACCTGGAGCACGTCAGCGTGTTGCCTTAACTGGTTTAACAATGGCTGAATATTTCCGTGACGAACAAGGTCAGGACGTATTATTCTTTATTGATAACATTTTCCGTTTCACTCAAGCAGGTTCTGAAGTATCAGCATTGCTTGGTCGTATGCCATCAGCGGTAGGTTATCAGCCGACATTAGCAACAGAAATGGGACAACTACAAGAACGTATTACGTCTACAAGTGTAGGTTCTGTAACGTCAATTCAAGCAATTTATGTACCAGCGGATGACTATACAGATCCAGCGCCTGCAACAACGTTTGCCCATTTAGATGCAACAACAAACTTAGAGCGTAAATTATCGGAGATGGGTATTTACCCTGCGGTAGATCCATTAGCATCGACATCTCGTGCTTTATCACCTGAAATTGTAGGTGAAGAGCATTATACAGTTGCACGTCAAGTACAACAAACATTACAACGCTATAAAGAATTGCAAGACATTATCGCAATTTTAGGTATGGATGAGCTATCTGATGAAGACAAACTTGTCGTACAGCGTGCTCGTCGCGTTCAATTCTTCTTATCTCAAAACTTCCACGTAGCAGAACAATTTACTAGTCAACCAGGTTCTTATGTACCTGTAAAAGAAACTGTTAAAGGATTTAAAGAGATTTTAGAAGGTAAATATGATCATTTACCAGAAGATGCATTCCGTTTAGTTGGACGTATCGAAGAAGTTATTGAAAATGCGAAACGTATGGGAGTAGAAGTTTAATATAAAGGACATAGGAGGTTTTTAAATGAAGACGATCCATGTCAGTGTAGTCACTCCTGATGGTCCAGTTTACGAATCGGAAGTGGAAATGGTAAGTACCAGAGCTCAAAGCGGTGAGCTTGGTATCTTACATGGGCACATTCCGATGGTTGCTCCATTACAAATTGGAGCCGTCCGCTTGAAGAAAGGAAGCAGCACGGAACTTGTGGCTGTTAGTGGAGGTTTTCTTGAAGTAAGACCTGACAAAGTAACAATTCTTGCAAAAGCTGCGGAAATAGAAGAAGAAATTGATATATCTCGCGCAGAAGAAGCAAAAAAGCGAGCTGAAATGCGTATTCAAAGCAAGCAAGATGACATTGATTTTAAGCGAGCAGAATTAGCATTAAAGCGAGCAATTAATCGAATTGAAGTTAAGCAGCATAAAATATAAAAAAAACCCCTGAAAGAATAACTTTTCAGGGGTTTCTTATTCTACAGTAACCTGCGAGAAGTACTGTTCATGCATAGGCACTCCTTTATTATGTGAAAAAGAAGTTGTTTTATTTTATTGATGAAGGGTATAAAAAGGACAACCGGATATGAAATAATTCATAAGGAGTGATGTTCAATGCTATGGACGATTATTGGAATTTTACTTTTAGCATGGTTAGTAGGTACAATTTTTGATATTGGGAGCTTTATTCATGCGTTGCTTGTTGTAGCACTAATTATTTTAATTGTAAAGCTTATTAGACGTTCGTAGTAAACATGTTTACGGATCTTACGGATGTATGATTTAATAAAGGAAGAAGAGGCGTTTTTGTCTCTTCTTTTGATATTTTTTAAAGAAAAAATGCTCGTTATGTGCTGTCTTGTTTAATCACTGATAAAGCGAGACTGGAACTGTTAGTTATTCAGTGGAATAATAAATTAAAGAGTTTCTGGAATAAATTTGTGTAAAGGAGGGCGAAAAGCATGTTAGTAGGAGGAATTGGTCCTCAAGCGTTGCTTACAATGATTTCACATTTAGTATTTATTGTGATTACATGGTATGCACTTCAGGGGTTTCAAATTGAAAAGCTAATGAAAGCAAATCATGTCATTCAAGCAAAAATAATGCTGATTTTATTAACAATTGCAATAGCCTCTACTGTTAGCAATTTCTTTTTAGATTACTTATTTTGGTCACAGCGTATTCCTTCCCTTTTCCAATAATATGTTAAAGTGTCCTTGTCTGTCTAAATATGACGACCTGTTCAATGTATGACTCATTTGTTTCTGGAAAAAATGAGTCATAAGGAGAGGGAGTGACGGGATGAGGGGAAAAATTAGTGTCTTTTTGGCTATTTTCATTATAAGCGTAATCGTATATTATGGAAGTTATGTAAGCAATGCACAAGGGGCTACATCAACCCTTGAAAAGCTTGTTTACGTGTTAAATAAAGAGGATGTTTTGGTGTCGGAGTGGTCCTTATATACGCGAGAAGAACTATCAGCTATAACGGATCAGTCATCTTTTCAGTCAAAAATAAATCTATTAAAAAATCAAGTTAGAGGTTTTGACTGGGAAGTAAAGCGGGAAAAAGATGTATGGAAAGCAATAGGTGTGAAGAAACAAAAAGCTGTAAACGAAGTCATTATGTTAACACATACGGTAGATGAAAAGGAAAGCGGTGGGTACATATCGTATCAAGTAACAGGACAAGGTTTACAAGAGAAAGAAACAAATTATGTGGAAAAGGTCTTTCAAGACAATTATGAACAACTTTTCTTAACAAAACCATTAATTTTCTCTTGTGTAAAAGGTAAAGTAAATGATAAGATGGAAAGTGTTTTGTCTGTACAAATTCAAGACCTATTAAGAGCATTCAATGCCCAGCCGATTGAATCTCTAGTGGAAGAGTCATTTACATCAGTATCCGCATATACTGAAATGTGGGAAGAAGCTCTTTCAACTCAACAACAGGAAATGAACTTACAAATTGCATTACGCAAGACAGGAATGGGCGGTCAAACAACCCTCGTTGTTGGCACACCTATCATTACGTCTGAATATTAATATAGAGAAAATGGACGCGGAGGGGAATACCTTGGAAAAAATCATCGTCCGCGGTGGAAATAGATTAAACGGTACAGTAAAAGTCGAAGGCGCAAAAAATGCCGTTTTACCTATTATCACTGCAACATTATTAGCTAGTGATGGAAAAAGCATTCTAAATGATGTACCAGCTCTCTCCGATGTATTTACGATTGGCGAAGTTTTAAGACATCTGAATGCAGAAGTAGATTTTGAAACAAATCGTGTCGTTGTAGATGCATCAAGAGAGCTAGAAACAGATGCACCTTTTGAATATGTACGAAAAATGCGCGCATCTGTATTAGTAATGGGCTCATTGTTAGCCCGTACAGGTAAAGCGCGTGTAGCTTTACCCGGCGGCTGTGCAATTGGATCAAGACCGATTGATCAACACCTTAAAGGCTTTGAAGCAATGGGTGCTAAAGTAAAAGTCGGAAACGGATTTATTGATGCAGAAGTTGAAGGAAGATTACAAGGTGCAAAAATTTATCTTGACTTCCCTAGTGTAGGTGCTACTGAAAATATTATGATGGCAGCAACATTGGCGGAAGGTACAACAATTCTTGAAAACGTAGCAAAAGAGCCTGAAATTGTAGATCTAGCAAACTTCTTAAATGCAATGGGTGCTAAAGTGCGTGGAGCTGGAACTGGTACAATTCGTATTGAAGGTGTTAACAAATTATATGGCGCAGAGCATTCAATTATTCCCGATCGTGTTGAAGCTGGAACATTTATGGTTGCTGCAGCAATTACAGGCGGGAATGTTCTTGTGCGTGGAGCTGTATCAGAACATTTAAGTTCGCTTGTGGCTAAAATGGAAGAAATGGGTGTGAAAATCACTGAGGAAGCAGATGGATTGCGTATCATCGGCCCAGAAAAGTTAAAGTCAGTCGATATCAAAACAATGCCACATCCTGGTTTTCCAACAGATATGCAATCTCAAATGATGGCACTATTATTAGCTGCTGAAGGAACAAGCATGATAACAGAAACAGTCTTTGAAAATCGTTTTATGCATGTAGAAGAATTTCGTCGAATGAATGCAGACATAAAAATTGAAGGTCGTTCTGTTATTATTAATGGACCATCTCAGTTACAAGGTGCAGAAGTGGCAGCGACAGATCTTCGCGCAGCCGCAGCTTTAACATTAGCAGGACTAGTAGCAGATGGTTATACACGTGTAACTGAACTAAAACATTTAGATCGCGGTTATGTGAATTTCCATCAAAAGTTAGCAGCATTGGGTGCTGATATTGAACGTGTAAATGATGAAACACAACAAATCAAGCAGCCACAGCAAGCTTCTGATGTAAACATTTAAATGGAAAAGTATCTCGATTTTGTCGAGATACTTTTTTTGTAGACAGACAGGCGCAACAAGTTATAAGCAGTCATAAAAGGTTGTCCACATCCATACATATGTGAATATAAGGATATTTGATGTTCCTTGTTAAATTCATAGATATGGAGGCTCGGCGTACATGAAACAAATAAAGCCAATTGTCGTACTAGTGTCAATTTTCTTCGTTGTTGTATTGTTAATTCCAACTGTATTGGTCGTTCCTTTTGCTGAGAACACTAGTGAAAAGCCGACAGAAAATCGAGGGCAATCGACAGAGAAAGAGGAACTAGCATCTAGTGCTGATCCCTCTGTTGAAGTTGCTGTTTATCGAACCCAAACAAAGCAGATCGAGAAATTACCTTTAGAAGAGTACATTGTTGGAGTAGTAGCTGCTGAGATGCCTGCTGAGTTTGAATTAGAAGCACTAAAAGCGCAAAGTTTAGCAGCACGTACGTATATTGTACAGAAAATGATGGAAAACCCAGACATTACATTGCCAAAAGGAGCACATGTAACAGATACTGTAGATTATCAAGTGTATTTAAGTCGGGCAGACTTGAAAAAAAGATGGGCCGAAAACTATGATTGGAAAATGAAAAAAATAACGCAGGCAGTAAAGGAAACAGAAGGTCAAATCTTGACATATAAGAATGAACCGATTAATGCAACTTTTTTTTCTACTAGCAACGGTTATACCGAAGATTCCGAATCATATTGGTCTAATTCCATTCCATATTTAAAAAGTGTAGAAAGTCATTGGGATAAACAGTCACCAGAATTCATAAATCAAAAAATTATGTCCATAGCCGATTTTGAGCATAAACTAGGTGTAAATATAAAAGGAACAGATTCAGTTGGCAAAATTACAGCAAGAACATCTGGTCAACGAGTTGATTACGTAGAAATAAATGGGGATAAAATAACAGGCAAAGAAATTCGTGAAAAATTAGACCTGCACTCCGCTGATTTTACATGGATGAAACAAGGAAACAATATTGTGATTAATACAAAAGGCTACGGACATGGAATTGGTATGAGTCAGTACGGTGCAAATGGAATGGCAATTGAAGGAAAAACATATAAAGATATTGTGACACACTATTACACAGGGATTGCTATTACTCCTACTGATCAATATGTGGCGCAGTTAACAGCTAAACAATAATAATGAATCTTTTACTATTTGATCAAAAAGCAGCTTACTCTCTAGAGAGTGAGCTGCTTTTTCGTTTGAAATGCGGTTTTATTCGAAGAAATTGTCTAAAAGTATAAGAGGTTCATAAAAAATGTATATTTTTGAACCGTTTGTCGAAAAATAATCGAAAAAATTTTTAACGATGTGTATAGATTCAATTAATTGTGTTTACACTGATTGCTGAGGTGATGATACATGAGAGAGGAAGAAAAGAAACGTACTTCTCAACAGTCAAAGGTTCAACAACTTTTTAGAAAGCGTTGGATATTTCCAGCTATTTACTTAGCAAGTGCAGCAATTATTCTTACAGCAGTTCTTTGGTTCCAAGCTAATGGAAACAATGATATTAGTGAAGGAAATAAAGACGGCTATACTGAAGATGGAACTGCTTATAATGAAGAAGCAGTAGAAGTAAATGCGTCGCTTGAAAATCTGAACATGCCAATTGCAAATAAAGAATCTGTTGTTGTAAAAAAGCCATTTTATGATGATCAAGCATCTAAAGAGCAACAAGAGGCAGCGCTTGTTTTTTACAATAATACGTACCATCCGAATACAGGACTAGACTTAGCGGTAAAAGGTGACAAGCCATTTGATGTCGTCGCGGCGGCTAGCGGAACTGTAACAAAAGCAGAAAAAGATCCTATTCTTGGATTTGTGATTGAAGTCGATCATAAAGACGGACTTGTGACACAATATCAATCACTTGATCAAGCAACTGTAGAAGCAGGTGATATTGTTAGACAAGGTCAAATGATTGCAAAAGCAGGAAAAAGTCTCTATAACCAGGAAGCAAATACGCATGTTCACTTTGAAATTCGTAAAGATGGTGTAGCAATTAATCCTAGTGAATACTTTGGGAAATCTGTTGCATCAATTAAAGAAGTAAAAGCGGCTGAAGTGACAGAGCAAAAATCAACAAATGACTCATCATCAGATGAATCAGATAAGTCAGATGATACGCAAAAAAATGAGGCAGAGGACAAAGATTCACAAAGTGAAGATAGCAAGAAAGAAGAGTCAGCTGACACAACTAAGTCAAATGCCTAAATGAAAAAAGGTAGAGCGATTGCTCTACCTTTTTTCATAGGGAAGGAATAGATAAGCTAAAAAAGATTGTTATAAAAATGAATCCGCTACAATAAGGAGGCTGTTATCACCAGAAAAGCGAGAAAAAATCGATAAAAAAGCTGAAATTTTTAAAAAAAAGAAATAATTCACTTGTCCCTCTTGACTTTTCTAGCATATATCTTCTTCCAAGCTAATACACTGTTACAAACCTATAAAGAGATAGTTTGAAATAAGAAGAGATTTTTTTATTTCATGCTTCTCACATCCAATTTAGGGAGGGCGAGTAGTGTGCACGATTACATCAAAGAGCGAACTATCAAGATTGGAAATTATATCGTAGAGACAAAAAAAACTGTTCGTGTAATTGCGAAAGAATTTGGTGTTTCCAAAAGTACTGTTCATAAAGATTTGACAGAACGATTGCCAGAAATTAATCCTGAATTAGCAAATGAAGTAAAAGAAATTCTTGATTATCATAAATCGATTCGACATTTGCGTGGAGGGGAAGCAACAAAACTAAAATATAAAAAAGAAGAAGAAATTGTAAAGTAGTTCCATTACCCTTTAGTACCTCTTCTTTAAAGGTAGTAAAGGGTAATTTTTATAAAACTTAAACGAAAGAAAAGGGAAATATTTTTGTTAATAACTACATACATATACAAATTGTGATAAAATAATAAATTAGGAAAAAAGAATGATTATCATGCAAAGATATGTAAATAGAAGGAGGATTTAAGGTATGTTAGCAAAAGACATTGGTATCGATCTTGGTACAGCTAACGTCTTAATTCATGTAAAAGGTAAAGGAATTGTATTAAATGAACCATCAGTGGTGGCCATTGATAAAAATACAGGAAAAGTGTTAGCAGTAGGTGAAGAAGCGCGTCGTATGGTTGGTCGGACACCTAGTAATATTGTCGCAATTCGTCCATTAAAAGATGGAGTAATTGCTGATTTTGACATTACAGAATCGATGTTGAGATATTTTATTAATAAATTAAATGTAAAAGGTTTTTTATCAAAGCCTAGAATTTTGATCTGCTGTCCTACTAACATTACATCTGTAGAACAAAAAGCTATTCGTGAAGCAGCTGAAAAGAGCGGGGGCAAGACGATTTACTTAGAAGAAGAGCCAAAGGTAGCAGCAATTGGAGCGGGTATGGATATTTTTCAACCAAGCGGTAACATGGTCGTTGATATTGGCGGAGGAACGACAGATGTAGCTGTGTTATCAATGGGCGATATCGTGACAGCTTCTTCTATAAAAATGGCTGGTGATCGCTTTGATGCGGAAATACTCCAATACATTAAACAAAAATATAAACTCCTTATTGGCGAACGGACAGCAGAAAAAATTAAGGTGAAAATTGGGACTGTATTTCCTGGCTCTCGAGACGAAGAATTAGATATTCGTGGCCGTGATATGGTATCAGGATTACCACGTACGGTTACAGTTAGGTCTCATGAAGTAGAAGAGGCGTTACGTGAGTCTGTCAGTGTAATTGTACAAGCATCAAAAAGTGTACTAGAGCGTACACCTCCTGAACTTTCTGCCGATATTATAGATAGAGGTGTAATTTTAACTGGTGGTGGAGCACTGCTACACGGAATAGATCAATTATTAGCAGAAGAACTTAAAGTTCCGGTGTTAATTGCTGAAAATCCAATGGATTGTGTAGCTGTCGGTACAGGCATTATGTTAGATAATGTAGATAAACTGTCTCGTCGTAAAATTGTTTGATAAACAAAAATCATTTTAGAAACTCTCTGCGTTTCTAGAGATTTCGAATCAATGAACGAGATTTTCTAATAACTTCTCCGTAACGAGTATGTACATAGAGAAGTTTCTTATTTTGCGAAAATTGTGAGGTGCAACGCATGTTTAAAGGATTCTATACAGCTACGGCAGGTATGCTGTCTCAACAGCGCCGTACGGACATGCTAACGAATAACATGTCTAATGTAAATACAACAGGATTTAAAGCAGATCAATCGTCTATAAGAGCATTTCCTGAAATGCTAATTGAACGGCTAGAAATAGAAAAGCTTTCAACGAGTCGTTCACCTTCAATTGGGCATAAAGAGGAAATAGGGCGTTTAAACACAGGTGTATACATGCAAGAAATAATCCCAAACTTTATGCAAGGAGATTTGCAGGAAACAACTCATTCTACAGATATTGCGTTAGTTGAAAGAGAGATACCTCTAGGCGATGAAGGAGCAAAAGGTGGCTTGTTTTTTGTTGTGCAAGGTCCTGATAATACGTTTAGATATACGCGTAATGGAAATTTTACGTTAGATCAAGCGGGCTTTTTAACAACAAATAGTGGAGAATATGTGCTGGATAGAAGCCGTAAACCAATTCAATTGCAAAGCGAAAATTTTAAAGTAGATAATCAAGGAAACATAACAGAAGATAATGTACTGATTGCACAATTAGATATTGCGTTTGCTAACAACCTACAAAATATTGTAAAGGAAGGAAATGGTCTCTATCGAACGAATGATGATCAACCACTTCCAACAGCACTTGAAAATGATGCAATTGAATATACGCTTAATCAAGGATTTATTGAACGTTCAAATGTTGATGCATCTCAAACGATGACAGAGCTGTTAACAGCTTATCGAGCCTTTGAAGCAAATCAAAAAGTAATGCAAGCCTATGATCGTAGTATGGATAAAGCTGTTAATGAGATTGGACGGGTACGCTAGTACGATGGTTATGAAAGTAATGAGGAGGCAACACTGAAGATGAATCGCTCGATGATTAATGCGACTAATACAATGAGTCAACTTCAACAACAGTTAGATATAATCGGTCATAACATGTCTAATGTAAATACAACTGGTTATAAGAAACGAGATGCATCATTTAGTGAGATGTTGTATCAGCAAATTGATAATCAATCAGAGGAACCTCAAGAAGTAGGACGTTTGACACCATTAGGCATACGGCAAGGTATAGGAGCTAAATTAAATCAAACAAAACTTATTTTAACCAAAGGAACGCTTCAAAAGACAGAACGTTTGTTGGATTTAGCTTTGACCAATCCAAATATGTTTTTTCAGGTGCAAATTAATGATAACGGAGACCAATCTATTCAATACACAAAAAATGGCTCGTTTCATGTAGCACCATCAGCTAACAACACCGTTCAGTTAGTAAATGGATCTGGAGACTCTATTCTTGATGTCAATGGCAATAAAATTGAATTTACTGCTAATTTTCGTGATATTCGAGTTAACCAGAATGGAGAAATGACCATTATACCGTCTGATAAAGGCAAGGGAAATCAAACATTTCAACTTGGAATTACAGAGATATATAAGCCCCAGTTGTTAGAAGCTAAAGGTGAAAACTTATTTGCCTTCCCTGCAGAAATAAATGAGCCAAATCTTTTTGCTGATGTAGTGGGTAGAAACCGTGATTTAGCTGGTATACAGCAAGGAGCTTTAGAACAGTCTAATGTAGATATCCGCAAAGAAATAACGGATATGACAATGACACAGCGCGCTTATCAGTTTAATGCTAAGTCTATTTCGATTGCCGATCAGATGATGGGGCTTGTAAACGGAATCCGAACTTAATACCTAGTTACAGTTATGCAGAGGCATTGGCACAAGTGGGTGCTGTTACCGTATTAAAAAAGCTGAGAATCGTGGCAGGTTTGCGTTTTTTACCGGTATTGATAACTGGCGTTTTAATAAATAAAGGCCGGTGGCCAAATTCGTTTAGAAGTAGAGATGCTACGTGAATGAGATGTATTTAGGATAATATGGAAACCAGAGACAGTGAATTTGTATATGAAAAAGATATGAATGAAAAGGCTGCTACGGCAGCTTTTTTGATTTTGAATAAAAAACCTGATTTATTTTATGTTTTAAGATAAGTTTCCACATCTAAGTGAATAGATTCGTTTAAATGTGGAAGCCTATACACAGGCCGTTTTGGATAGCGGTCATTTAATAAAAAGGAGGAATAAATGATGGAAAAGAAAAAGTGGTTAGTTGGGTTAGTTGCTATGGCATTTTCAGCGAATGCTCTTGTAGCATGTAATGTTCAGGAGCCGCCTCCGGAAGACAATGAAAACATGGAAGAGCAAGCACCAGAAAATGAAATGAATGATCAAGATAATATGAACGGTGAAAATGGTGGAGAACAGCAACAAGAGATGGTCCCTGATGACGAAAACACTGAGAATGACTAAGAAGATCCAATAGAAGATGTAGAAGATATGAATGATAAAGATACAAAAGATCAGTAAATTTGTGTGAAACAAAGCATTTACATACAGCTGTAGGCCATATGTAAATGCTTTGTTTTTTAATCGAGTAAAGCTGACATTTGAATGAGAAGAGGAGCTGTTGTATGTAATAATTCTTTTTGTGATTCGGGAGATAAAACCGACATCTTTAAAAGAGCCTCTTTTAGATTAGGATGCTGGTGAATTAAATGAAGGATATCATTGGTGTGAACATCTATATAAGTTTCGGTTGGTTTATATAATGTATTTAATTCATGTAATACATCTTTTCTTGATAAAAAACGGCCCATTATTTGATCTAAGCTTACATCAAAATAATCACAAATAGATAGCAAATCTTGTAAAGAAGGATCTTGAATTGAACTTTCCCACTTTGAAACTTTAGTTCTAGACATGTTTAATTCTATGGCTAATTGTTTTTGTGATAAACCAGCTTGATTACGAAGAAATCTAATTCTTGCTCCCAATGTATGCAACATGATCACCATATTTCTTTAAAGAGTATATGTTGTAAAATATAAAACTTTAGAGCTGAATCTATGATCTATTTTAGAACAAAATAAATCTTTGCTCAATATTAGAACATTTATGCAATCACTATCAAAAAAATCAAAATTTTGAATCGTTTTTTTAGGGAAATAGAGAATATAAAAAGTATATAAAATTATAAAAATGAATAAAAATACAATTTAGTTGAAATAAAGAAAAGAAAATAACCTATTTAGGCTTAAAATACTATGTTTTGTCGAGTTTTATAGAAAAAAAGTTGTTGAATTATGGTAAAAAATGTATTACTATACATATTACAAAGAAGAGAGGAGAGAAAAAATGGTCAAATTTCATTTGAAACAAAACGAATTTTATCCTAGTAAAAGGCGCAAGAAACAGTTCCCCTACCAGCATTTATTTTTAGGTAAGCAGGAAAATTTTAAAACACATGATTATCTACATTCCCACTACGTACATCATCGCCTAACACAACAGCAATTAAGAAAATCATAACCTTCCTTTTTATACACTTTAGAAATTCCAAGAGAGACCATTGTATTTATTGCATCTGATTACTTTGTAGAAGAGGAGTTTTTTATTCCTTTGTTGCGAAGGTTATGTTTAAATTGTGCTAATAAATTTGAACCAGTTAGCCCTTGTTCAATTAAGTTAGCAAGTAGCACTTCAGCAAAATGCAACCGTCGTTCTAACAATATACCGTTCATCAGTATACTAATGTGGTGCTCCCCTATAGGTGTGATAGAAACAATAATGGCTAAAAAAGTAGCTGGATCATTTGTTTTTTTAGAAATAGTGGCTTCTACTTTTATTTTCTCTTTATTTGTTAATAGAAGCTCAAACATTGTGTGGAAATGTTTATCAATTACTGCTTCTATTACCCAGTTGTTTTCTTCATCTTCCTTATTAATAATGAGTCCATTTGTTAATTCGATTTGTTGGCGCTCCTCTTGTTTATTCACCGTTTGTAACGCTACTAATTTAAATGTCTTCATAAACAAGCTCCTCCTTTATTTGGTAATCTGCCCTTTTTCTATCCACATTATATCACGTCTTCCGCTAAGTATTCTTATTATTCAATCATATAATCGAGTTTTATCTTGCAAAAGGAGATGGTTCGTTTGATAAACGAAGTTATTTTAGTTGGTCGTCTAACTAAAAAGCCTGAGTTGCGTTACACCAGCGAAGGCATCCCTCTATCTACGATTACCTTAGCTGTTAGTCGTAATTTCCGAAATCAAGAAGGTGAGATTGATACGGATTTTGTGTCTATTACATTATGGAGAAGAAATGCTGAAAACACTGTTCAATACTGTGAAAAAGGGTCAATTGTAGGTGTGGTTGGTCGTCTACAAACCCGTAATTTTGAAAATAATCTTCAGCAGAGAGTATATATGACGGATATTGTGGCAGATACAGTTCGATTTCTTAGTAGTAAAAATATAGAAGCGCCTCCTTTAGCATTTAAAGAAAAAAAGGATGATTGATGACACTGCATTTCCAGAAAGGGAGGTGATGATTCGACTTTTAATTTCCTTTCTCTTATCTATCATAAAAATGATAGATTCTCATTAGGAGTCTAAACAACTCTTCTAATTAACCCTCTAGAGAAAAAATATTCCTCTATCCTTCTTCTATTCTTACCATTGATGATTATCATTCAATGGTTTTTTTATGCAAAAAGAGGTGTAATATCCTACACCTCTTGAAGTTTTTCAATTATATAGTCTACGAATAGACATTTTATTTTGAGAAGCGTTTGGCGCCTAAGTAGCGTTTGCTCCAATAGCTATTATCTAAGCTTGAGATCGTTACCCCTGTTGATGAACCTGCATGAATAAATTGACGATTTCCTAAATAAATTCCCAAGTGCGACGGTCCTGACGTATAAGTTGAGAAAAATACAAGATCTCCGACTTGCGGGCTGCTTACAGATTGTGATGTGCTCCAAAAGCCTGCAGTTGTATATCTTGGCAAGGAGATTTGCTGCTTCATTACGTAATAAATAAAACCGCTGCAATCAAATCCAGAAGGTGTTGTACCTCCCCATTTATAAGGAACTCCCATATACTTTTTTGCATCAGCAATCATCTTTGATACATTAAGTTGCCCGTTTGCCGGTGCGGTTGTACCTGGTTTAGAAGAAGAGTTTGTATTTCCTCCGTTTGTTTTTACTTTTAATTGCTGATTGACATAAATATTACTAGAAGTTAAGTTATTTGCTGCCTTTAAATCGTTGACGCTCATATTAAAACGATTAGCTATTTTAAATAATGTATCCCCACTTTGTACTTTATAAGTTCCATTTGTCCCTACCACAGGTTTTTTAGGTGGAGGTGTAACAGACGACGAATCTGGAACACTTGAATGGGTGCTTCCTTTTACTTTTAATTGCTGATTAATGTAAATAGTATTAGTAGAGAGTGAGTTTAAACGTTTTAAGTCTTCGATGTTCATATTAAAGCGAGTAGCAATTTTCCACAACGTATCGCCAGCTTGCACTTTGTATGTTGAGCTAGTGGTAGATGAAGCAGGCTTCTGTGAAACAGTTTTTTCCGTTGTTGAATTAGAAGGTACAGTTAACTTTTGCCCAATACGAATATCATTTGAAGATAGCTTATTTGTGCTTCTTAAAGCTTCGACCGTTGTATTATGCTGACGAGATAAAGACCATAAAGTATCCCCAGGTTGTACTTCTACTACTTTTGTAGATGCATCAGCTGAAGCTTGAAATAAAAATGTACCGCCCATAATAGCGCCAACGGAAAGGGCAAGTTGCTTTTTTTTCATTCATTAATCCTCCTAAGTATGTAAAAGATATGTATTTATAATGAGTGAATCTTTTATCCTAGAAATATACTATATGTATAAATATGCTAGAAAAAAAAGAAAAAGTAAAGGATATTTTAGCCGTAATCTTTCCTTTTTCTTCAATAATTGCTAACGTAATGATTCTGATCTCGCTTTTTTTCTGTTAGAAAATAGGTCTTTTTATCCTTTTTTCACGAATTTTCAAATTGAAGGAAACTCTTCAATTCAGTAGGTGATAGCTGAGTTAGCCAGTGATCATGTTGAATTAGCTGTTCATTTAATAATTGTTTTTGATCAATAATAGTATCGATTTTTTCTTCAATAGTACCAAGGGTAATGAACTTATGAACATGAACAAATTTCGTTTGTCCAATGCGGTGTGCTCGGTCAGTTGCTTGATTTTCAACCGCAGGGTTCCACCAGCGGTCAAAGTGAATAACATGATTGGCAGCTGTTAGATTTAGACCAGTTCCACCAGCTCGCAAAGAAAGAATGAAAATATGACGTTGATTTGTTTGAAATAACGAAACAAATTCATCTCGTTGTTCTTTTGATAAACTACCATGAAGGAAAATCACATCTTCGTTGACTTCTTTTTGAAGCGAACGTTGGAGCATAAATCCAGTTTCAATATACTGTGTAAAAATTAAACAACTTTCGTTTTGCATTCGGATATGTTGTACAAGTTCAATAATTTTTTCCACTTTATATGAGCGAGAAACCGTTTGCTTGTTTGCACTTTCTTTTAAATAAAGAGCAGGGTGGTTACAGAGCAATTTTAACTTTGTTAGCATTTGTAAAATAAATCCTTTTCGCTCTAAACCTGTTTTTCCATCGGCTTCTTTTAAGGTATCATGCACAAGTTGTTCGTATAATGAAGCTTGTTCGATGGTTAGTGGGATGTATTCTTTTTGTTCTTGTTTATCAGGTAAATCTAAAGCAATTTGATGATCTTTCTTTGTACGGCGCAATAAAAAAGGTGAAATTAATTTGTTTAAGCGCTCTAGTGTTTGTTGATTATCCTCTTTTTCAATAGATGTTACAAATTCTTTTTTAAATGCAGTTAAGCTTCCTAAGTAATGAGGGTTTATAAATTCAAATATTGACCATAGCTCCGTTAATCGATTTTCAACGGGTGTACCTGTTAAGGCAATCTTGTGTTTTCCTTGCAATTGACGAATTGCCCTTGCTTGTTTAGTTTGTGGATTCTTAATATGTTGGGCTTCATCTAAACAAATAGCGTTCCAGTTTTGTTTTACGAGTAAATCATAATCTTGAAGTGCTAATTGATAAGTTGTAATAACGACGTCTACATTCTGTTGAACACCGTCGAAAGCGTCACCCGTTAATCTTTTTTGCCCATAATGGGTATAAACATCTAATGACGGAGCGAAGTGTTTCAGTTCTCTTTTCCAATTTCCAATCAAAGAAGTAGGGCAAATAATAAGAGAAGGCATTTCTTTTTCTGTGTGAACATGCGTTAAATAACCAATGAGTTGAATCGTTTTTCCAAGTCCCATATCATCTGCTAGGCACCCCCCCAGTCCAAATTTCCGCAAAAAGAGGAGCCAATTTAAACCATGCTGTTGATAAGATCGAAGCGTTCCATGAAAAGTAGATGGTGGTTCAATGATTGGCAGCTGCGAAATATCTGTTAATTGATTTAAAAAAGAGTGAAAAGACGAGCTTATCTCAAAATTTATTTCTAATTCATCTTGTTGTTGATCTGCACGGATGACATCCTTTGCAAGTTGCGTTTTTAAAATATCCTGAATATGTACACCTTTTTTCTTTGCTTCCTTTACTAACCGTTGAGCTTGTTTAATGAGCTTAGGATCTAGCTGAATCCATTGTCCATTCATTTTCAGTAATCTTCTTTTTTGTTCCACAAGTTGTTTAAATTGCTCTTCATTTAGAGACAATGTGCCAATAGAAAATGACCAGTTGAATTGCGTGATGGACTGTAAACCAAATAAGGCAGATGGGTTAGATTCAAATGTTGATGCAACAATGTTTATCTTTGCTTTTTTTAATGAATTCCACCAGCTAGGCAAATGAATCGATACACCTGATTCAACGAGTGCAAGACTATCTTCGTTTAAAAATTTCCATACGTGTTCATCTGTTAGTGTTTGCTGAATAAAAGGTCCTGGTTTTTGTAAAGTGGGAGCTAATAATTTCCATTTTTCATGCTCGTAGATGATAAATGTTTCAAAGATTGCCCATTCATCCGGCAATGCATTTGAAAAAACAAAAGGGTCCTTTTCATAGTTGTTTGGAGTAATCAAGGTTTCCATTCTCCATCCATCTCCATCTACAGATGGTTCAACCAATCGCAGAGTTAGCTCAAATGGCGGTTCATATTGGATTAGACCAAGCTGTTTCATGAATTGATGGCCTTTCGGTTGTATAAGAGTACGTAGAATGTCTGCTTGCCATTGTTGTTGTTGAGGAAGCGGTATCCAGTCTTTTACCATTTCACTTATTTGCAAATCAATTTTGCGTTGGAAGTTTCCTTGCTCAATGTGTTTTTTTATGCTATAGGCTAATTGTTGATAAGCTTTTGCTTTTTGAGAAAAAGTTGGTTTTAGTATATGATTTTTTACATTTGAAATAAAAAAAGTAAAGCTTTCCCATGGAGAAAGAAGGATTCCTTCTTTTCCATCAATTTGAATCGTGTGTAACGTAATACCATAATATGTCGGGGCATGCCATAAAAATAAAGAGTCTTTCCATACCTCAGGAGAAAGAGTTTGTTCATGTGTACTTGTGCAGTAAATGAAAAAATCATTATTTACTTCTTCTATATGTATCGTCAGATAAAGTAAATCAAACATCGATGAGATCTCCTTTTTTTAATAGTTGCTGAAATGAGCGTAATGATTTTGTTGCTTCTTTTAAATAAAGTAAATAATTTTCCCAAGCAGGCAGCTGTTTTGTATGAACATAAAGATCTTTTACCTTGGTTAAATACTGATAAGCTAGTTCGTAACTTTGTTTCTTTTTCTCATGAAGTAAGCGATCAATTAACTGATGATAAATAGGGATTAACAGTTGTTGATCTTTTTCTTTTACATATTCAAATATATTCATCGCCTCATCATGATCAAATGGAAGCAGAGTTTGTAGTTCTACCCATGCTTTAATTTGATTGGCATGATAGAGATATTCGCTATATTCAATAAAGCTATACGGTAACAGTAGTCTGAGAGAACGCTCGTATAACTCATCATTCTCAATTAATTGGCTATACTGCTTAAATAAATTTAAAAGCATCGTGACCATGTTTCGGCTTCCTTGATAAGTAGAAGGAACAGACCTTACATATGTACCCATATACTGTGTTAAATATGTGGACCACCTTGCAAATCGATGTGTATCCTTAGCTGAAAGCAAGTCATTCATCCAAGGAATGACATAAGGAAAAGCAGTCAACTCTTTTAGCTGTGCCATTGCTTCATCATCTTTTTGTTGTAAAAACAAGAGATAGGCTGTTGCTACAGTAGATAGGAAAGATTGCAAGCCAGTACGCAGCCATTGTTCTTCACGACTTCTCCATTTTTCACTTTTAAAAATTCGTTTCCATATAATACGGTAAAGTTCTATTTTTTCATATTGTAGCAAGTCATTGTCTTCTAGCAGCATTCGAATAAATGGAATACTGTCCATGATCAATGGTTTGGCAGGAGGTGATAACGTTTGAAGATGGCGTGAATCAGCTAGTGTATAAACTGCATTTGTTAGCTTGTAAAGATGCGAATAAATAAATGACTCTTTCAAATTGGTAGAAAGCTTTTCTTGTTTCATGTGTTCATTTAATTTGAAAAACGTATAAATAGCACCATATAGAAGAAACAAGTCATGAAATGGTTGTTTAGATGGGGCTATTTTTGATAACGGTCGATAAAAATGTTCATATAAATCATGAAAAATGGAAAAATTGTTTGTAGGACGTCCTTGAAGAAAAGCCGTATACTTTTCTTCATATACGTTCATCCATTGAGCAAAAGTATAAGTTTGCAGTGAGATCTCCTTTTTTGGATAGTATAAGGACGTGGCTAACGAAGGACTATTTCTCCATGCTTCAAACAGTGTTGTTAAGGGTTCATTTAAAGAATACACATAAAACACTGCGGCAAATTGATGTTCACAAAAAGATGGTTGATCGCATGAACAAGTACTTTCCATCAAGTTTTGTTTGTGCAAGGAAACTGTATAGCCATCAACACGGATACGTACATAAGCATGGTCTTCCTTCTCTATTTGAAGAGAGAGAGTTCGGTAAAAGTTTAATCCAATTTGAGCTTTTTTCCTATATGCAGAGTCTGAATAGGGAAATACATCTACAAATTGTTGCAGCAAGCTCTTTCGAAATTCGTTCATTTTTCCCATTCCTTTCAATCAACATATATTCAACAAATTCAATGAGTAGTCAGCTTGTAAATCAAACGAATGAAGTTTCATTCTATTATAATGGATGGAAATAGAATTAGACAAAATGTTTTGATATGATAAAAAGAAGCGATCAATCATAATTTTGGTCTTAATTTTACAAGAAATTAACATCTAAAACACGTATGTACGATAGTATAGTTTTAATATACTGTAATCAAAATAGTGAAGCGTGTTAAATAGGAGGCTAACGATAATGAAAGTTCGTAAGGCAATTATTCCAGCAGCTGGACTAGGTACGCGATTTTTGCCAGCAACAAAAGCACAGCCAAAAGAAATGTTACCGATTGTCGACAAACCAACCATTCAATACATCATTGAAGAAGCCGTTGCTTCCGGGATTGAAGACATTTTAATTATTAGTGGACGTGGCAAGAGGGCGATTGAAGATCACTTTGATAAATCATATGAATTGGAAGAAACGTTAGCCGCGAAAGAAAAGTGGGATATGCTTGAACAAATTCAAGAAATATCAACGTTGGCCAACATTCATTACATTAGACAGAAAGAACCAAAAGGATTAGGTCACGCTATTTATTGTGCACGCAGTTTTATTGGAAATGAACCATTCGCTGTGATGCTAGGGGATGATGTTGTTCAATCGGAGATACCGTGCTTAAAGCAGCTCATGGATATACATGAACAGCATGAATGCACAATTGTTGGTGTGCAAGAAGTTCCTCAAAAAGAGACGAACAAATATGGCATCATAGGCCCAAAAGGAGAACCTTTGAATGGTGTATTAGAAGTAGAAACACTAATTGAAAAGCCAGATCCAGCCTATGCCCCATCTACGTATGCAATAATGGGTCGATACATTTTAACACCTGAAATTTTTGATATTTTAAGTGAACAAGAAATTGGAGCAGGAGGAGAAATTCAACTAACTGATGCGATTCTTCGCTTAAATGAATTTCAACGTGTGCTAGCGTATTATTTTAAGGGTAATCGCTATGATGTAGGAGATAAATTTGGATTTATTAAAGCGACAATTGATTTTGCGTTACAAAGAGACCATCTTCGTGATGAGTTAATGAATTACTTTCATGAAATTATAAAAAAAGATCAGAAAATCTAAACGACACTGATATATGCGGGGGGAAATGAGTGAAGATTTCTGTTGCAGGAACTGGTTATGTTGGGCTAGTTACAGGAGTTTGTTTAGCGGAGATTGGACACGATGTAATTTGTTATGACGTGGATAAGGTGAAAATTGAACAATTAAAAAGCGGGCACCTTCCGATTTATGAACCTCTTCTTGAGGAGTCAATTGAACGAAATATACGTGCTAAGCGTCTACACTTTACATCTTCACCTCTAGAAGCATATACACAAGCCGAAATTGTGTATATCGCTGTTGGTACACCAGAAAAGATAGATGGTGCTGCGAATCTGGATTATGTAAATTCTGCTGCAAAAGAAATTGCTACCTATGTACAAAAAGATGTGATTGTAGTGACAAAAAGTACGGTTCCATTTGGCACGAATAAGCAGCTTAAAGAGCTGATGAATGCACATAAAAGGTATCCAATTAAAGTTGACGTTGCATCTAATCCCGAATTTCTTAGGGAAGGCTCTGCTGTACATGATACGTTTCATGGAGATCGCATTGTTATCGGAGCTGAAAGTGAAGAGGTAGCAAGTGTCATTGAAAAAATAAATGAACCTTTTAAGATACCAATTATTAAAACAAGTATTGAAAGTGCAGAAATGATTAAGTATGCTGCTAATGCGTTTTTGGCGATGAAGATTACTTTCGTCAATGAAATTGCTAACCTTTGCGAATATATCGGAGCAGATATCCAAGATGTAGCAAATGGTATTGGAACAGATCAGCGGATAGGGAAAAAATTTTTGCGTGCCGGAATTGGATATGGCGGCTCTTGTTTTCCAAAAGATACTCATGCATTACTGCATTTATCGCATAATTTTAATTATCCGTTTTCTATTTTAGAGTCAGTTATTCATGTGAATCATCATCAGCAAATGCGTCTCTATGAAAAAGCTAAATCAATGGCCCTATCATTTTTTCAGAAAAAGGTTGTAGTGTTAGGTTTAACATTTAAACCGAATACGGATGACATTCGAGAAGCTCCTTCGCTCCGGATGATTGAAGTATTATTAGAAGAAGGGGCAGTTGTTACTGTTTATGATCCGGCTGCTATGAAGGCTGTCGAGCAAATTTTTGGTGATCGGCTCACATACGCCAAATCTGCGTTAGAAGCAATTGAAGGGGTCGATGCTGTTTTTATTGTCACAGAATGGGATGAAATTAAGGAAATCTCATTTTCATCTTATCTGCTAAGGATGAAACAGCCTTTAATATTTGACGGGCGCAATTGTTATCAAGTTGAACAGGCTAAAAAGTACCCAGTCACTTATGTGTCAATTGGAAGGGAAGATGTTATCTGTGCTACTTTATCTAACACCTACACCATTCAATCTGCACCATGAAGGAAAAATCATGTTAACAAAGTGATGAGATAAAGTGATACGACATTCAAGTAAGGAAATGAGTTGAATGTATAAAAGATCAGAAGAACTAGCCGAAAACCAGAAAGTGGTTACGGTTAGTTCTTTTGCTTTATCAGAACAGGTTTGAAAGATGAATCTATCGTTTAGTGATGAATTTGTTGAAACTGTTACATAATATATTAGAAAGAAATTATTTCATGATTTTATATAAATGCTATCATGATACAACATTTTTCGATATAATAGCAGGTAGGTTTCAGTTACTAAGTATGTCATATAAAGGAGATTTTCTGTAATGGCAAAGAAATTATGTGTAGTTGGTTTGGGATATATTGGTTTACCAACAGCTGTTATGTTTGCAAATCACGGTTTGCAGGTACATGGTGTTGACGTAAATGAACAAGCAGTAAAGTTAATTAGAAATAAGCAACTTCATATAGAAGAAAATGGTTTGCAAGAGCGTTTAGAAGCTGCAGTAGATAATGGTCATTTTACAGTCAGTACAAAAGCGGAAGAAGCAGATGTATTCATTATTGCGGTTCCTTCCCCAATTAATGATGACAAGACAGCTAATTTAAATTACGTTCGAGAAGCAACGAAGTCGATTGTTCCTTATGTGCGTAAAGGGAATTTAGTGATTTTAGAATCAACAGTTCCACCTCGTACAGTTGAAGATGTGATGCTGCCAGTATTGCGTGAGACTGGACTTGAGATCGGAACCGATTTATTTGTTTCACATTCACCTGAGCGGGTAATTCCAGGAAAAGTATTTGAAGAACTTGTCAACAATGATCGAATTGTTGGAGGAATTAACGAAGAATCAAGCCGCTTAACAGTGGAGCTTTATCAAATATTTGTTAAAGGGAATATCCATGTAACAGATGCAACAACAGCGGAAATGGTGAAGGTAATTGAAAATACGTATCGCGATGTAAATATTGCCTTTGCTAATGAACTGGCAAAAATTAGTGAGAAAATTGGGGTCAATGCATGGGAAGCGATTAAGCTAGCGAACTACCATCCGCGTGTGAACATTCACTTGCCAGGTCCTGGTGTTGGCGGGCATTGTATCGCTGTTGATCCATGGTTCTTAACAGAACTGCAGCCAGAGCTTGCTAAAATTATTACTCTTTCTCGTCATACAAATGATTCAATGCCAGAATATACAGCGTTAAAAGTAAAAGATATTTTAGCTAAAAAAGGCATTCAGCACGGAAGAGTAGCTGTTTTAGGTCTAGCCTTTAAAGGAAATATTGATGATATGCGTGAAAGTCCATCAACGGATGTTCTTAAACATCTTGAGAAATTAGGTGTGGATTACACAGCATTTGATCCACATATTAAAGAAAATAAAATTGAGCGCCAAACACAAAGCTTAGAAGAAGCTGTTTCTCACGCAGATATTCTGTTAATTTTAACAGATCATAATGAATTCAAAGAGCTTCTTCCATCGTCAGTTGAAGATCAAATGCGTACAAAAATAATTTTCGATACAAAAAATTGTATTCAACGTGATAAGTGGCAGGATGCTGGTTTTGATGTTGTTTTACTTGGAGATTCAAAAGCGTCTACTTTATAAAGATAAGATGTAGTGTGCTAATTCTTGTTAAATAGGTGATGTAATGAAAGAAAACATCTTAGGTATAGATGTATGCAGTGACACATATAACGAGCTTACAGCTAAGCTTTTAGATGATATCAATCACAATAAAAAGTCGTTTATTGTCGCGATTAATCCTGAAAAAATTATGAAAGCACAACATGATGAATCGTTGCGTCTTTTATTGAATCAAGCGACGTATCAAATTCCAGATGGTGTTGGTGTGATCTTAGCGTCGAAGTTAAAAAAAGGAAAGATTCGAGAGCGTGTTACCGGCATCGATATGATGTTAAAGCTTTGTGAAGCAGCTGCACAGCATCATAAGAAAATTTTCTTATATGGAGCAAAGCCAGGTATAGCCAATGAGGCCAAAGAGAAATTAGAAGAGATGTTTCCTGGCATTCAAATCGTAGGTACGCTAGATGGTTATGAGAAGGATGAGGTTATCATTAATGAAACCATTAATCGCTCAGGCGCTGAGATTATCTTTGTTGCATTAGGTAGCCCTAGACAAGAAAACTGGATTATCAAAAACAAAGAGCATCTAACACCATCTGTTTACCAAGGTGTAGGTGGTTCGTTTGATGTTATTTCGGGCCGATTAAATCGAGCGCCTGTAATGTTTCAAAAGTTTGGTTTAGAATGGTTATACCGTTTAATCAAAGAACCGTGGCGTTGGAAAAGACAATTAGACTTGCCTAAATTTTTAATTCGAGTATTAAAAGGCTAAAAACCACCCAATTGGGTGGTTTTTAGTTTGGGCTTATTTTTTGGTTTCTTTGTCTGCTTTCATTTCTTCTGTTAATGCATCCAAGCTTTGACGCACATTTCCTTTACCTGAGAAATTTTCAATCAACTCTTTTACATCAAGGCCAGAGGAAGCTTTTAATGATTCTTGCAATGTGGACATTAAGTTTGTTGCATAGCCTGTTACTTTATTTGCTCCACCATTTTCCCCGCTGCTACCTGTATCGACAACTGTAATTTTATCAATATTTGAAAGAGGGCTAGCCACTTGTTTTGCATATTCAGGAAGCATTTTAATGATCATATCAAGAATAGCGGCTTGACCGAATTGTTCGAACGCTTCTGCTACTTTTTGTTTGGCTTCTGCTTCTGCTAACCCTTTTAAACGAATAATATCTGCTTCTGTTTCACCCTGTGCACGCTCGGCTTCGGCTTTAGCAAGACCATCAATACGTACACGTTCAGCTTCGGCTCTGGCCATTGCTTCAATTCGGTACTTGTTTGCATCTGCTTCTGCTAATTGCTTAGCTTTTTCAGCAGCGGCAGATTGTTCAACTGAATAACGATCTGCATCGGCTTTTTTCTTTACTTCAGAATCATATTGACGTTCACGGCGCAAAATTTCTTTTTCTTCTAGTTCAATTTGTTTTTGACGTTCAATGATTCGAATTTGCATTTCTTGTTCGGTTACTTCTTGTTTAGCACGTGCAGTTTCTAAGTCATATGCTTGGTCAGCGCGTGCTTTGGCAATATCCTGTTCACGACGATACTCGGCTGTTTTTAACTGGTTCATTTTCTCAGCTTCAGCAATTTCTGTATTGCGTTCAAGCTCTGCCTTTTGAGCATCTTTATGTGCTTCGGCACGCTTAATGCGTGTTTCTTTTTCGGCTTCTGCAGTGGCAATATCAGCATCTCTTTTCACTTGAGCGATGCGAGGTTTACCAAGAGAATCTAAATAACCATTTTTATCGCGTACATCTTTAATCGTAAATGAAACAATAACTAATCCCATTTTTGCCAAGTCCTGAGATGCCACACGCTGTACTTCCTGTGAAAATTTTTCACGGTTTTTATAAATTTCTTCAACGGTCATGGAACCTAAAATTGAACGCAAGTGACCCTCTAATACTTCTCGTGCTTCAGTTTCACGGTCTTCTTTTGCTTTACCTAAAAATTGTTCAGCTGCTGTTGCGATTTCTGAAATAGAACCTCCAATTTTAATGATTGATACACCATCAGCCATTACAGGAACACCTTGTTCGGTATAGACTTCTGGAGTTGAAACTTCTAGTTTGCTCGATAACAAACTGAGAGGCTCAGCCTGTTGAAAAACAGGTAAGACAAACGTACCGCCGCCACGTACAATCTTAATTTTGTTCCCTGATTCATCTACATGCACATTTTTACTTCCTAAGTAACTGCCTGTTACAATCAGGGCCTCATCAGGACCAGCAGTACGATATTTTGTAATAAATACACCAATGAGTGCAATTAATAAAAAAACAACAATTCCAATAATAATTAATATAGGTGTAGAGAGCATAAGGAAATCCTCCTTGTATATAGTTAGTTTAGAAAGAGCTGACTATCATTGATTCATTCATTGTATAAAACAACTAATGCATTTCCCTGTTTAATATCAACAATTAATACTTTTGTTCCAGAGGGGATAGGCACATTTTTAAAGCTAATTGCAGGTTTTGCAATGGTTCCGCTTATTCCTTCAATCATTATTTCACCAAATCCTTCAGGTGGAATGGATGTAATAACGGTTGCTAGTCGTCCTGTTAATGACTGTTCGGTGAAGGCAATGGATTCTTCAGCAGATGACAACGGAATAAGAACAAAAATATTCAATAATGTAACTAATAACAGACTAATTACAATAGAACTTAGCATAATCAGAATGCTTGAAAATGGATGAATAAGTTCAAATATATAACCGCATGCGCTGAAAAGTGTAAAAAATGAAAAAATAAGCGTAGGATTGACAACAGGCATGCCTTCAAACATTCCTTCAATGACATCGCTAAATAAAATATAGATAAAGGTCATACTTCCAAATGCAATTAGCGTATACAGATACAGTGATTGAATAGGTACACCGAACAGCTCCAATCGAATCTCTCCTTTCCAGTTTTTCTATAATATGTATTACGATGGTTGTGTAAAAAGGTTTCAAATTTTCTTATATTTTTTAATATTAATTAGTTGCCGGAGAGGAAAAGCGATATTGTCAGTACCTAATAACTAGCGTGCATATGGGAAGCATGAGTCCATTTTGCCAATTTAAGAAAAATATTAAAAGTAATCTTAAATGAGCTATTCGTTTGATATAATGAAAAAAAAGATAGACAGAGGTGATGTCATCTTGAAAAAAGTAAGTATAGCTATGATTTCATTGTCTATCATTTTCATTATGATTTCGGGGAAGATTCCTACTTCAAATTCAGATCAGGTTAAAACAGGTAAAAAAGCAAGCTCTTATGAAGATTACGATGCATCTGCTTATTGGGCAGAGTCTGTTGAGTGGTCATTAACTAATAAGGTTCTTCGTTTAAATAATGAAGACACAAAGTTACATCCGTATGATGAAATGACTGAACTGGATTTTTTAAAAATGATGTTTCGCTATTTTAAGCCAAAAGAAATTGAACAAAACCATTTTTTTGATGACTTTTCTATGATTTATGAATTGGCAGACCGATATAATTTAGCTGTATCTAATGATAAGGGGTCATCTATTTATAACATCAAACGAGGACAAGCAGCTAAGTTGCTTGTAGAGGCGTTAACTGGAAAAGAACAATCTGAAAAACAAGCGGTCATGTGGTTATATGATCAAGAACTTGTGAAAGATTCTACTCATAAAGCTCATACATATGAGGGGTTTCAGCCTGATGAACGAATAACAAGAGGAGAAGCGGTGACGTTATTCTATGCAATTTACCAAAATGAACGGAATACGCTGAAGAAGGTTCATCGCTCTTCTTCAGTGAAGCCATACTCCATTCACGGTGTTACTATCGGAGATGCCCAAGAAGAGGTAGAAGAAAAGTTTGGTCTGCCTAATCGTTCAACATTAAATGAATATGGATCATATTGGCATGCTTATCATCATCATTATGATCAATTTTTTATGGTTAGTTACACAAAAGGAAAAGTAACAGGCTTGTATACGAACCAAACAGGCTTTATCGGGAATAATGGGTTAAAATTAGGAGCCACTAAAGAAGAAGTTCGTAAAAAATTAGGGAATCCTGTTAGAGACCTTCAAAAACAGGGAATGACGTATAATATAGAAGATAATGAATATGATACGTATGAAATTGAAAACATGTACCTTACTTGTTTTTATGATACCCAAGATTCAAATCGGTTAACAGCAGTGCAACTTCTGCAAAAAAACATGGAGCAAAAAAAGCAGGGATTTTATGCTAAGCAAAGTGTAGAACTACAAAGAGGCTTTCAACTTCAGATGTTTGATTTAATTAATTCAACTCGCAGCAAATATGGTTTATCACTCGTTGAATGGAATGACCGCATTGCTAAGACAGCTTTATCACATAGTCTAGATATGGCTGAAAATCACTATTTCAGCCATGGTAATTTAAAAGGCGAAACACCTTTTGACCGAATTTATAATGATCAAATTGATTATCGAATTGCGGGAGAAAATATCGCAATGGGACAATTTAGCAGCATTTATGCTCATGAAGAATTAATGAATTCATTAAGTCACCGGCGAAACATTCTATATACAGACTGGAGATTTTTAGGAATAGGTGTTTCATTTGATTCTCGAAATATACCTTATTACACCCAAAACTATTATAGTGAGTAATAAATTAGGGTGCTTTTGATTGATAGATGTAGAATCAGTCTTTTAGTCGAGATTTTTAAAAATGATTTTCAGGATGTTTCTGTTGGGAATGTAATAAAAAAGGTAGATATAAAAAATAGTAGTTATGTATATTTGAAGATAATTTCTTATTTAAGTAGTAGAATCAATGTGATATAATCCACTTTAGGAGAAAAATAAGCTTATGGGAAGTAAAGTGAAACTTCAATGAGTGGTGGAATATAGACTCTGCTAATTGGTAGTTCAGTTTACTGTACTTTTTATGAATAATGAATGTCTCTTTATCGTTTGTTAAAGCAAAATAAATGGTTTTTTTAATGTAATATTATCCAAATAAAAAGTATAAGATACATTTGTTATGGTTTTGGTTAACATAAACCTGAGGAGGGTCTACATGTTATATTTGACCTTGTTTGTTTGTTTTATTACATCTATTCTGATCACTCCACTTGTCAAAAAGTTAGCGTTTAAAATAGGTGCGACAGATAAACCAAATCAACGGAAAGTTCATCAAAAAATTATGCCTCGCCTTGGAGGCTTAGCGATATTTATTAGTTTTTTGGTTGGATATTTCATTTTACAACCAACCAGTGAATACGCACTTCCAATTGTGATTGGGAGTCTCATCATTGTGATTACGGGTGTATTAGACGACATGATTGAATTGTCGGCTAAAATTAAATTAGCCGGCCAGCTAGTAGCAGCATTGATTGTTGTTGTGTATGGCGGTGTACAAATTGACTTCATTAACTTACCGTTTGACGGAAGGTTAGAATTTGGAATCTTAAGCATTCCGATTACAATTTTGTGGATTGTTGGTATTACAAATGCAATTAACTTAATTGATGGTTTAGATGGCTTAGCTGCAGGTGTTTCATCTATTGTGCTAATTACCATCTCTGGAATGGCGATTATGATGGGGAACATGTTTGTAACGAGCATGGGCTTTATTGTGTTAGGGAGTACACTTGGCTTCTTAATTTATAATTTTCACCCAGCAAAAATTTTCATGGGAGATACAGGAGCACTATTTTTAGGCTACATGATTTCTGTTTTAGCCTTGCTTGGATTTAAAAACGTAACAGTAATTTCGTTTATTGTACCGGTTATTATCTTAGGCGTGCCAATTTCAGACACAATTTTTGCAATTATTCGCCGCATTGTGAAAAAGCAGCCATTGTCAGCACCTGACAAGTCACATTTGCACCACTGTCTACTTCGATTAGGCTATAGTCACCGCCAAACAGTGCTTATTATTTATGGAATGAGTGCAATTTTTGGATTAGCAGCGGTTATTTTTTCAAAAGTAGAAACCATGTGGGGCTCATTTCTTGTACTAGCTATATTATTGTTTGCAATTGAGATTATTGTTGAAAAAATTGGATTAGTGGATAAAACGTATCGTCCATTGCTTAATATGTTCCGCGGTTTGCGTTATAGTCGGATGAAAAACTAACAAAACCCCTCCTTGGATTTATCCAAGGAGGGGTTTTATGGTTATTCTTCTATAGTAGAAGTGGAGTCTAGACCTAAATGCTCATGTAATGTGTCACGAATATCTTCAATAGATTCATCACTTAATTCGTAGTAGTAAACTCCGTTTACCTTGTCATCTGTACCTTTTAGATTTAAGGTTTCAATATCTACATCCTTTGATGCATAGTCATAAAAAGATAACATTTCTCCAAACATTAAGTTTGTTTTCATATTATCACCAACTGCTTCAAGCACATTTCCATACTTTGTTAAGGAGCCGATGGAGGAAGCTTCCTTCATCATTGCTTGAATAAGTTGCTGTTGCCGCTTCCCGCGTTCAATATCACTATCAAGCTTGCGAGTTCTAGCAATTGCAAGTGCTTCTTCTCCATTTAAATGTTGCTCGCCAGCTTTAAGAACAATCCCATTGTGTCGATCTTTTGAATCTTTTTCTTTTAGATCATAAGGAACATCAAAATCAATACCACCGAGAGAATCAACAATGTCTGTGAAGGCTTTAAAGTTAAGTTTAACATAGTAGTCAACCGGTACATCAAACAACTCCTCAACAGTTTCAACCGTTGCTTTCGGTCCACCATATGCATGAGCATGAGTAATTTTGTCCTTTTTCTCTTTTTCAGGAATATATACACGTGAGTCACGCGGAATACTTACTAATTTAACCGTTTTATCATCTTCATTGAGTGTGGCTAAAATTAGCGCATCTGTTCGAGCAGATGAACCAAAATTCCGTGTTTCACTATCATCAACACCCATAAAAAGAATTGATATATTATCTTTTTTAGGATCAATCTTTCGATCTCTCATTGGCGAGGTTTCCCGGCCACCTAGACTTTCAAATGAATTGGACGCAATTCCTTTTGCTTTAGCAAATAAATAAGAGCCATAAGCAGTTGCTGTTAAGCCAATAATTAAAATTGGCAGGAGCAAAAAAGAAAACAATCGTCTTCTTCGCTTTTTGCGATTCACTCTTTTCTGAAAACGCCTATATTGAGCCATATGCTTTCTCCTTTAATGAAAATATTCCCACATATATTTTATTGAGTAGTATATGTTGTAAAGTAAAACTTCAATCCATAGAGAACAAAGTTTGTCACAAGAAAGAGAAGATTGTCTATTTTTAACGTTGCTGTCTGTACGAATATGACAATAATTGCTCTCTTTACAGGTAGCGCAACTATTGGCTAGTTGCGCTACGTTTCATTGTACAATGTTTTTAATTGTTCGTAAATAATCCCTTACACATCTTCTTCTAGATAGGTCATCTCACCTGTAGAGATAGTGGATTGGCCATTGGTCAACTCAGTCATCCATTCAATAAACGCATCTGTTTGACTCTGTTCGACAAAGGTTTCAATGTCAACTTGATCTGCATAATGAATGTCTTTTAATAAATAGACGGAACTACGTAATTCATTCTCTAGCTTGCCAAGCCAAGTATAATCTACTTTTGTGTGAATGACTTGCATTAACGTACGTTTAACGATTCCAATCTGATTTAATCCTTCAGAAACAGATTTACCATAAGCGCGAACTAAACCGCCTGCACCTAGTTTAATTCCCCCAAAATATCTTGTTACAACGACAACTGTGTCTTTTAATCCCTTTTTTTTCAGTACTTCAAGCATGGGCACACCGGCTGTTCCGCTTGGCTCTCCGTCATCATTTGCTTTTTGGAACTGATCACGTTCACCAATTAAATAAGCTGAACAATTATGAGTAGCATTCCAGTGTGTTTTTTTCACTTCTTGAATGAAAGCTTGCGCCTCTTCTTCAGTTGAAACACGTTTTGTATGACAAATAAATCTTGATTTTTGAATGGTGATTTCGTGTGAACCTTGTTGTTTTACAGTATAATATTGAGGTAACAATGTATATAAAAGCCTCCCTAAATATTTTAAATGTTAGATATGGACAAAAATTAGGCAAATAGGTAGATGGCGATTTCTAGCCTTAGTCTTCTTCTTAATTATAAGGCGCGCAAACAGATACATCAATTTTAGAGCTGCTTTTATTGAAGTTATGTAAAGTTTTTTGAGTGCAGGACGTGGATCTACTTCCTTTACTAAAGAACTGTCTTTAATATCATCACATAAATGTTACGAATGACTCGTAATTGTTAGGTTAAACAGGATGATTGTCCCTGTTTTTAAGGGGTGAGAAATGATAGTCTTTTGAGATAGAATGAGTAACATTAAAAAAGTAATAATTTGAAAAAGAAACTTGCATCATTTTACTCGTTTTATGAGGCTGATGATAATAAAAGCTTTAATGTTTCGTTTCACTGTGAATGATATATCTATAGAAGCTGTTTTCACCACAGAAACCAGCTGTTCATCAATTGAGAAAAACTGTATTATATCCTCACAATTCAGATAAGTCATACGAATGATATAGCATGACCGTATAGGCATTTCTCCGAATGTGAGCGTAGCTTGGGGTGAGTAAATGTCAAAACATAAATTAACAAGTAAGGCATTAGATCAAATTTTAGATAAAATTATTGGGACAGTCGGAAACAGTAAAGATGAAGTGTATCGTCTATCAGAAGATGCAAGGCAAGAATATGAAACAATTAAAGAAGAGTTGGAAATGCTAAAAGGGAAAGTTCTTGAAGCCATTGAACAAGGTGATCGGCTAGAATCACAAGCACGACTTGCTCGTAAGCGCTTATCTGACGTTAGTAGACATTTCCAAATTTATTCTGAACCTGAGGTAAAGGACGCATATGAAAAAGCTCATGAGTTGCAAACAAGATTATTAATGAATCAACAAACGGAATATCAATTACGAAATCGGCGAGATGAACTAGAGCGGCGTTTACTTACCCTTGAGGAAACAATTAAACGGGCAGATCACCTTGTAGGGCAAATTTCGGTTGTTTTAAATTATTTAACAAGTGATTTAAAACAAGTAGGTGAAATTGTTGAAGATGCTATTCAAAAGGAATACTTTGGATTTCGAATCATTGAGGCACAGGAGGAAGAACGTAAGCGATTATCAAGAGAAATTCATGATGGTCCTGCTCAAATGCTTGCTAATGTCATGATGAGATCAGAATTAATTGAACGAGTCTATCGAGAACGTAGTGCTAAAGAAGCAATGGAGGAAATTCGTGATTTGCGAAAAATGGTTCGTTCTGCCCTATACGAAGTGCGTCGAATTATATATGATTTAAGACCGATGGCACTTGACGACCTAGGGCTCATTCCGACATTAAGGAAATATTTAGATACGATAGAGGAATACAATGAGGGTAAACCGCGTATTACGTTTATTTCTATTGGACAAGAGAAGCGAACTGCTTCAAAATTAGAAGTAGCACTTTTTCGCCTAGTGCAAGAAGCTGTAACGAATGCATTAAAGCACGCAGATGCAAATGAAATTCAAGTGAAGATAGAATTTAATAATGAACATGCTGTCTTGCTTGTAAAAGATGATGGCTGTGGTTTTAATCAAGAAGAGAAAAAAGAGAATTCGTTCGGCTTAATAGGAATGAAAGAACGAGTGGACTTGTTAGATGGGACTATTTCTATTCATTCAAAGCTTAATCAAGGCACGCTCGTTATGATTAAAGTACCGATTATAGCTGCTTAGAAAGCAAACAAATGTATAAAGGATCACTAGAGAGTAAGTAATTCGTTGTTCGATTTGGGGAGGAATCAGACATGCAGACAAGAATTGTCATAATCGATGATCACCAATTATTCCGTGAAGGAGTAAAACGTATTTTAGATTTTGAAAAAGATTTTGAAGTAGTAGCAGAAGGTGACGATGGGAACGAAGCAATCGCTCTTGTAGAAGAACATCAACCAGATGTTGTCATTATGGATATTAATATGCCAGCAGTAAATGGTGTAGAAGCAACAAAGCAACTTGTTGAAGTAAACCCTGATGCAAAAGTCATTATTTTATCTATTCATGATGATGAAACATATGTGACTCATGCACTTCAGACAGGTGCCCGCGGCTATTTATTAAAAGAAATGGATGCTGATGCGCTCATTGAAGCTGTTAAAGTAGTAGCAGAAGGTGGTTCTTATTTACATCCAAAAGTAACGCATAGTTTAGTAAAGGAATATCGTCGTCTTGCTTCACAAGGGCAATCATCATCGTATCCGCATGAGCCGATTGAAATTCGTCGTCCGCTACACTTGTTAACGCGCCGCGAATGCGAAGTGCTACAACTACTAGCAGATGGAAAAAGCAATCGTGGGATTGGCGAAGCACTTTATATTAGTGAAAAAACAGTTAAAAACCATGTAAGTAATATTTTACAAAAGATGAACGTGAATGATCGCACTCAAGCAGTCGTTGTAGCGATTAAAAACGGTTGGGTTGAAGTGAGGTAATCCAAAAGTCCGATATACCATAGGGATATCGGACTTTTTTTATTGATTTTCTCTTTGGATAGGTGAAAAATCATATATAGCCCCTAAAAAAACAGCCGATAAAAGAAGTAGGATGAAAAAATAAAATGGACGTTCACTTTATGGAGTGTGATTCTTATGAAAATCCAATCTTCTTTTCCTTCGACTGCTCATGTAGCGAATTTTGATCCTCTTACATTAACTGAAGGGGATATTGTAAAAGGAATTGTGAAAGAAAAGATTAGTGACAGGGAAGCTGTTATACAAGTTCGTGGTTATGATATAAAAATGACAGTGGATAAACCTGTTAAGCAAGACGAATTGATTATGATAAAAGTAAAAGGCACAGGATCTGACAGCATCGATGCCCAAATACTAACAAAGCCGCGATTGAGTGGGACAGAGACAGAACAGATGAACGAGTTATTTAAGCGAATTGGTGTATCTGCTTCCTCACCTCAGCTAAAGAAATTGATTACACATGTAGTTAAGACAGGTTATCCTGTAAATACCAAGATAGCAGCAATATTAGATCGTTTTATACGACAAGGCAATCGTTCAGAAAGTGAAGTGAGGCAAACGATTGAAATGCTGGCTGCTAAACGGTTAGAAATTACGTCTAACCATCTACAAGCAGTAGATGAAGTCCTTCATGGAAACGGTTTGAAAAAGCTTTTTTTACAGCTGGCTACGAAGCTAGATCGAACTGAAGATAAAGAAGATCAAAAGTTATTAAAAATAATTAAAGTGTTAACTCAACAAATGCAAAATGTAAAAACAAAAGATGAAGGATTTGCTGAAAAGATTGATCGGCTTATGCAAGCAGTAGAAGGTAAGCAGAATCTGTCAGATGTACTTAAAGAGGTAAAGAAGCTTTCATTTATTCAACAAAAAGAGTTTGAGCAACTTTTGCGTATTTTTCGTACAGGTCAAGAAGAAGTTGTAGACGCGATACGATCATCTAATCAGAAAAAAAATCACGAAAGCTTGTTGCAATCTATCGCCAGAGACTCACTCATCAAAATAGATAGACAAGCACTTCTTAAAACCTTTAACGTCAACGAAGAAGAGGAGTCCATTGTTCGAAAATTAAATGATGGGATAAAGCTGCAACAAATTGCAACTGCACGTCTGTTACAATTATTAAAACAAACATCGTTACAATCCAATCAATTAGATAGCTTGCGCCAATCATTAAAGGAAGCGGCAAAAGACATGCAAAGCCAACCAGACGTACAACAGGTGCTTCAAAAAATAAAAACTCAAACATTGCCATTGTTTAGTCAGCAAAAAGATGTCCATCAATCCTTGCAGCAGGCAATTACAACCGCAGAAGAACTCTTGAGTGCCCATAAAGAATTGGCGGCAAGACAGCATATATACAATACCTTAATGTCTATTAAAGACACGTATGCAGTGGAAGAAACCGAAACCACATCTTTTTCTCACGCTACGCTAAAAGTTTCTGCTCTACCTATGACAACAAAATTAGCAGAAGCTGCCGAGCAGTTTTTGCCTACGCCAAAAGCAGTGGACAATCAATTGCAGCAGCTGAAAGATCAAATATTGCCGTTGTTTAGTCAACAAAAAGATGTCCATCAATCTTTGCACCAAGCGATTGTAACCGCAGAAGAGCTCTTGAGTGCCCATAAAGAATCAGAGGCAAGACAGCATATATACAATGCCTTAATATCTGTTAAAGACACTTATGAAGTGAAAGGTTCTATCGAGGCAAAAGGAATCACATCTTCTTCTCTACCTATGACAACAAAATTAGCAGAGGCTGCCGAGCAGTTTTTGCCCACACCAAAAGCAGTGCACAATCAACTGCAACAGGTGAAAGATCAAATATTGCCGTTGTTTAGTCAACAAGAAGATGTCCATCAATCCTTGCAGCAGGCGATAAAAACAGCAGAAGAACTTGTGAATAACCAGAAAGAAACGGTCGCAAGGCAGCATATGCATGAAACGTTAACGATGGTTAAAGAACAATATCAAATGGAAGTTTCTGCAGACTTGATGAAGCCGCTTGATATTCTAAATTTTCAAGGTGAAACAAAAGACCTTATTGTCACAACAATCACGAAAAAGCTAGCAGAAGTGACAGAACAGTTCAGTCAAATGCAAAAAGACATTAATCGTCAACTTCTTCATGTTTCAGACTTACTTCATGAACCTAAAGCTATTGGAAAAGTACAAGCCAGTCATTTAATAGAAACAACGATTAAGCAACTTGACCGAGCGATTTTACAAAGTGAATTTACACTATATGCGGATATGAAGTCAGAAAAAGACTTATTAAAAGCTAGTCAATGGCTTCAAGAAGCGAAATCTTTGCTTGCAAAAGGTCAATCACAACAAGCTCATGCACTTGTAGAGCAAGTGAAAGATACCATTAAACAAATTGAATATAAGCCTTCTGAACAAAAAATGGTTCACTTTGTAAAAGATGAATTGTTTAATAAAATAGATTCACAAGCAACGATGCAAAAATTCATGAAAAGTCTGCCGCTTGCACAAGGTGATGAAATTGGAGCAAGAGATGTGTATGAAGTGATGAAAAAGTTAGGAGTAAATCGCGAGCGAGAAATCTTTCAGCAGTTACCGGTTCACAAGGGGGCTGATCCGACTGATTTGAAAAGTTTGCTATTAAAAGGCGAGGCACTTGTTTCACCTCAGACAACAGAACTAGCACTTCAAAATGTAACAGGCCAGCAACTTTTAAATAAACAAGATCAACCATCATCACAACAATTATATATGCAACTGCCGTTTGTGCTACAGGGAGAGGTAGCAAATATGAAAGTATTTGTTCAATCACAAAAACAAGATGAGAAAATTGATTGGAAAAACAGTAGTCTTTATTTTTTATTTGAAACGAAAAAGCTTGGAGAAGTGGGAGTGATGTTAACATCTGTGGATCGACAGTTATCGATTGCATTTCGAAATAATGAGCAGCAGTTTGAAGAAAAAGCAAATCTTCTTGTTGCAGAAATTAAGGATCGAATTGAGCAAATTGGTTATCGCATCACAGGTGTTTCTTATTCCACTTTTCATGAACAAGAGAAACAAAAAGAAGCAGCTGTAGAAACACGACTACCACATTTACCTCCGAAAGGATTTGACTATTCAATATGAATTATCAATACATCAATGGAGTGAATCAAAAGAAAAAACAAGGTCTTTCAGCAACTGTTATTCGGTATGAGGAACAAGAGGGGGCACCAAAGATTGTTGCCCAAGGAACAGGGAGCGTAGCAAATCGAATTTTAGATATTGCAAAACAACATAATATTCCTCTTCAAGAAGATGAAACGCTTTTGACAAATTTAATGAACATGGAATTAGGTGACCAAATCCCGCCTCAGTTGTATGCAGTGATTGCAGAAATTCTTTTATTTGTTAAAAAAGTGGAAGAAATTGATTAAGAAATAAAGGATGCGAACCGATACATTAACTAGAAGTCAAAGGAGGGTGAGCATATTGGATTTTTTAACAGAAGATCTTATTTATCAGAAGTCACCTCAGCAATTAACGGCTATGTTATATGAAAAAGCAATTATGAATATAGAAGAGAGCGTTGTTAATATTCAACATAAAGATTTCTATAGAGCGAATGAAAAACTACAGCAAACGAATGACATCTTACATCGACTAGGTGTCGGATTGAAGTATGAAGCAGGGGTTATTGCCGAGCAACTTGATATGCTGTATAACTATATGGCTAATCAGCTGGTCGAGGCAAATATAAAAAAAGACATTGTAACACTCACGGAAGTTCGAGCGTTACTTGTGAAAATTTCGCAGGCTTGGAATGAAGCCTTTCAAAAAACAGATGGTGCGATTACGATTAAGCGTCAAGTCCAGAATCGATTATCGACGTACGAACAACAAATTAGTATAACTAAATCTTAAGCAGATAAGGAGCAACTGATATGCGTATTAATCACAATATTCAAGCGTTAAATGCTTATCGCAATTTATCGACAAATCAACTTAATACATCAAAAAGTCTTGAAAGATTATCATCTGGTTTGCGTATTAATCGTGCAGCAGATGATGCAGCCGGATTAGCAATTTCAGAAAAAATGCGCTCGCAAATACGTGGTTTAGAAATGGCTGAGCGTAATGCGTTAGATGGGATTTCATTGATTCAAACAGCTGAAGGAGGCATGCAGGAGGTACATAGCATGTTGCAACGTATGAGTGAATTAGCAGTGCAATCTTCAAATGGAACTTATCAAGATGGAGTGGACCGTGAATCTATAGATGCTGAAGTGACACAGCTAAAGCAAGAAATTGATCGAATTGCTTCTACAGTAAAGTTTAATGGAATTCCATTATTGGATGGAACAACAACTAACATCCAGTTTCAAATTTCGCCAGATCAGCCTGCTTCAGCGTTAACATTGCCGATTATTGCAAATGTTACAACAACTGGTTTGCTAATTAACGGTCTAACGGTAGGAACAGCAGCCGGTGCATCGGCGGCGATTCCAGTTATTGATGAAGCTATTTCAAAAGTATCTGGATTCCGCTCAACCTTAGGTGCTGCTCAAAACCGTCTAGAACATACAATGAGCAACATCCGCACAATGGGTGAGAATTTAACAGCATCTGAGTCTCGTATTCGGGATGCGGATATGGCAGAAGAGATGACGGAGTTTACGAAAAATAATATTTTAAATCAAGCTGCACAAGCAATGCTCGCACAGGCTAATCAATTGCCACAAGGAATTTTACAATTATTGAAATAAGAAAATGAATGATGAGGTAAAGCATCACGCTTTTCCTCATTTTTATTATATAATAGAGAAAAGAACGAGAAAGAGGGATGGACGTGGATGTTCAACGAATAAACAGCATCTCGAATCCAAGCAGAGTATCAAAGGAAAAAGAAATACAAGAATCGGTTTCATTTACAGAAGTAATGGCGAAAAAGCAACGAGATATAAACTATGAACGATTGTCTCAAATGATGACAAAAATTGAGGAACAAGGTCGTCACCTGGTGAAACATCAAACAGTTGATTCGCTTCGGAAATATAAAACGCTGGTGAAACAATTTATGGATGAAGCTGTGAAAAATGGATTTGAAATGCATGAACAGCGGGGCTTCAATCGTCGTGGAACGACAAAAGTTTATAAATTAGTAAAAGAAGTTGATTCGAAATTAATTGAGTTAACAAATGATGTGCTACACAAAGAAAAAGACGGAATTCAATTATTAAGTCAAGTTGGCGAAATTCAAGGATTACTTTTGAATATATATACGTAAAATCGAAGAGGTTTTTGCTTGAGTTTATCTTTTTTAGTTGTCTTGCTAGGTGCATGCATTTTAAAGTGAAATGTTGTAAAATAGAGTGAACTTATCTTTAAAAACTATAAAAGGATGGATCCTTTCAAATGAAAACCGCAATTATTACGGATAGTACAGCCTACATATCAGAAGAAATGCGCAAGCAATTCGACATACATATGGTTCCGCTAAGCGTCATTTTTGGTGAGGAGACGTATCGGGAAGAGATTGATATATCGGCTGAACAGTATTTTCAAAAAATAAAAGAAGCAAAAAATCTACCAACAACATCACAGCCGCCAATTGGTGAATTTGTTGAGCTGTTTGAGCAATTAAAGAAAAACGGTTATGATGCAGCAGTTGTTGTAACGCTGTCAAGTGGTATTAGTGGGACATATCAAGGGGTAATTTCAGCTGGAGATATGGTATCTGATTTTGAGGTATACGCTTATGATTCAGAGATTAGCTGTATGGTTCAAGGATTTTACGTACTTGAAGGAGCCCAAATGGCTAAAGAAGGAAAAAAACCAGAAGAGATTATTGCTAGATTTGACGAGATGAAACCTTCTATTCGTGCTTACTTTATGGCAGATGATTTATCTCATCTTCAGCGTGGCGGCCGCTTAAATGCAGCACAA
Organism: Priestia megaterium; assembly: GCA_008180335.1. Lineage (GTDB taxonomy): Bacteria > Bacillota > Bacilli > Bacillales > Bacillaceae_H > Priestia > Priestia megaterium_B. Next base: position 454,097 of record VTEF01000004.1, on the reverse strand, counting down.
GCCATCATTGGAAGTTTGCTTCAAGTTAAACCTCTTCTTCACTTCGTTGATAAAAAAATTGTTCCATATGAAAAAATTCGTACAAGAAAGCGCGCAATTAAGAGAATTATTGAATTGCTTGATGAAGATGCGCAAGAACAAGTTCCGATGAAAGGCGTCGTAATTCACGCTAATCGTGCAGCTGAAGCAGAAGAATTACAAAGAGAACTGGCGCAAAAGTATCCTCATATTGAATGGAGTATTTCTTATTTCGGTGGTGTGATTGGAACGCATCTAGGCGAAGGAGCTATTGGTGTAGGCTGGTACAAGAAATAAGAAAACATGAAAAACAAATTGAGTTATGCTCAATTTGTTTTTTTTTTTGTTAGCAGGAGAACACGATGGTTAGCACGTATAGTACATTTAGAAAGGAGAAATGCCGATGAGATTTATGCTGCGTGAACATTATTTATACCCAGAATTATTGTGTGAACAAGAGGACGTTACACACCCCATTTCAAGTATTCCTTCATGGCGTACCCCTTCTGTTAATCTCACCTATTCTTTTAACAAATCGCTTCAACAGAAATTGTCAGGTAAGCATTTACTTCTAGACGAACTTTCGTTTCCACTTTCTCTTATTCAACGTCATTATGAAAATGGTTATCTTACCTATCATAAAGGAATTAAAGGTACGACTACCCTTCATTGCAATCGCTGTGGGAATGAAAAAACTCATCTATTTGGTTCATTTCACTGTGCACGTTGCAAGCAAGTATGCATGTACTGTCGTTCTTGCATCCAAATGGGACGAGTTAGTCAATGTACACCGCTTTTGACGTGGTGCGGACCGCCATTAAAGCATGCAGTTCTCAAAAACAACGTATTACAATGGCGAGGGCATTTATCATCAGCTCAGCAAGTTGCTTCAGCAGAAATGATGAAGACAATTCGAACTACCCAAGACTTACTCATTTGGGCTGTGTGTGGAGCTGGAAAAACAGAAGTACTATTTCAGGGAATTGAAGAGGCGCTGTGTGCGGGTAAGTCTGTTTGTATTGCTACACCGCGCACGGATGTGGTCATTGAGTTACAACCGCGTCTTCAACAAGCGTTTCCCGATGTTAAGGTGGTCGCTTTATACAGTGGAAGTCCAGATAAAGATCAGTCTTCGTTACTGGTTCTTTCTACGACCCATCAACTTTTACGCTACTATGAGGCTTTTGATGTAATGATTATTGACGAAGTAGATGCATTTCCGTACTCAGTTGAGATAATGCTGCAATACGCTGTACAAAAGGCTTGTAAAAAGCAAGCCGCCATCATCTATTTGACAGCAACACCGAATGAACAATGGAAACAAGAAGTAGCAACCAATAAAAGGCATGTTGTAAAAATTCCCGCTCGTTATCACCGAAAGCCTATCCCAGTTCCTGAATTCCAATGGTGTGGCAATTGGCAAAAGTTTTTAGAAAAGAAGAAATTATCTCTTTCCGTCATTAGATGGTTAACAGCACGCATTGAACACAATAAACAATGTTTTTTATTTATTCCGAACCTTAAATGGATATCAATGATTGTAGATGTTGTTAAAGAGCTTACATGGAAAGTGGCTGGTGTTCATGCGGAAGATGAACATCGAAAGCAAAAAATAGAGCAATTCCGAAAAGGTAAACTGCTTATTTTAGTGACAACGACTATTCTAGAAAGAGGTGTGACTATTCCTAATCTTGATGTAGCTGTTTTAGGAGCAGAAAATAATATTTTTACTGAAAGTGCACTCGTTCAAATTGCCGGCCGGGTAGGTCGGAGTGCAGATTTCCCCACAGGGGATATCGTGTTCTTTCATTTTGGTCAAACAGCAGCTATGCAGCAAGCTAGAAAGCATATTATTGATATGAACAATTTGGCTAAGAAACAAGGCCTGATTGATTTATGAAGCAGTGTATATATTGTTATGATTCATTTGTTCCAGTCTGTAATTGGACTTCATTGTTATATCCTCACAAGCAACTGCTACTTTGTGGACTTTGTGAAGAAAAGCTTCATCTTATTGATGGAGAATTATGCAAAGGCTGTGGCCGTATGCTCGATCTGCTACAACGAGCGTATTATCGTGAACATCACTGTATCGATTGTTTAACGTGGAAGCAAGAAGGGTCTTTCTTACTTCGAAATCATTCTTTATATGTATATAATGATTTTTTGAAAGGTGTCATGGCTCAATTCAAATACCGCGGCGATTACCTTTTACACACTATCTTTAAAGATCAATGGATGAATCTGTATAAAAAGAAGATTCACTCTCCTTCTATCCTCGTTCCCATCCCACTTAGTCAAGAGCGCTTATATGAGAGAGGATTTAATCAATCAGAAGCGCTTGCCTCCTTACTTTCACAAACGATGGCTTATCCATTAAAAAGACTACATCATGAAAAACAATCAAAGAAAACGAGGGGAGAACGTCTACAAAATCGACAGCTATTTGCTCTTTTGGACGATAGTCTTGTACGTGGTCAACATATTGTATTAATAGATGATGTGTACACAACAGGCGTAACATTACGAATGGCGGCCAACTGTCTAAAAGAAGGAGGGGCTTTGTCTGTTCAATCTTTAACAATCGCCAGATAAAAAAGGTAGGTAAAAACAATCAAAAAATAACCGATAGTAAAAGAAACAAAGTAAAGAGGGGTTAACGATGGGCGTATTAACAAATTGTTCACAGTGCGGTGGCATTTTTATTAAAAGTGGTGGGCGTGCAGTTTGTCAAAAGTGTTTTCAAGAGGAAGAAAGCCAGTATCAACTTGTATCTGCTTTTTTACGTAAAAGACAAAACCGTACTGCTACGACCTATGACTTGGTGCAAAAAACGGGAGTACCTGAACGAATCATTCATCAATTTATCCAGCAAGGTAGATTACTTGTATCTCAATTCCCAAATATTGACTATCCTTGTCTGGAATGTGGGAGCCCAATTCATGAAGGGAAGCTTTGTACAGCTTGTGCAGTTGAATTGAAAAAAGACCTTGCTCAATATGAAGCAGAGCAGCAGCGCCAAAAAGAGAGAAATGCAAAAGAAAAAAATCCGACGTATCGCTTAAATCGGGATTAATAAAAAGCAACAAACATACCATTGCGGTATGTTTATTGCTTCAGTTAGTACTGTTCAGTTTTTTTATGGGTATAAGTGAGGGGTGTATTAAATGTCGATAGACCTAATTTTTTGGAGGTCTGTGAATTTTGTCTCAACTTCTAGGCAGGTGCTAAACGTTTAAGAAAACATTCCGATATAATGATTACAAAGACAACGGATACAAACAGTGGATAAAAACGAAAAAGAGGTGAGAAAAATGAAAATTAATTCATCCAATTCACTAGGGGTTAACCCGTATAAAAAGCAAGCAGAAAAAATAGAAAAACTTCAACAGGCAGGAAAACGAGATGATGTACAAATTTCAACGGAAGCAAAAGAATTACAGCAAATGAAACAGATGTCAAGTGAACGTCAAGAAAAGATTCAACGCCTGAAACAACAAATTGAAAATGGCACGTATGAGATTAATGCTAAAGACATCGCTAAAGGGTTGATTGATTTTTATCAAAAGTAAAAGGAATGACAAAAGTTGAATGTAGAAAGTGTCAAAATCTTATTAGAAAAACAACTAGTACTTCATAAGAGCTTGCTGACTATTGCTGAAAAAAAGACGTCTGTTATTGTGCAACAAGATGTAGCAGAACTAACAAACTTATTAAAAGATGAACAAGCTCATGTAACAGCTATTACAGCACTTGAACAACAACGAATGGCGTTCATGTCAGACATGAATGTTTCTCTTTTCCAAGATGAAACAGCTGCTGCATCCCTTCAACCACTCCAACAACAACTCATCAAAGTGATTGAAGAGATTCAACGACAAAATGAATTGAATCAGCAATTGCTCACACAATCTCTGCAACTCATTAATACAGAGTTAGACTTACTCATTCCATCACAACAGACGAATTCATATAATTACGCCAAGGATGAAAATCAGCCAGTGGTGATGTCAAATGCGATCTTTCAATCAAAAGCGTAAGATAGAAACGGAGGAATAACAAAAATGGGTTCAACATTTCACGGGCTTCAAGTAGCGAAACGAGGAATGGCCGCCCAGCAGGCCGCTCTTTATACGATTGGTCATAATGTAGCAAATGCCAATACGCCTGGCTACACTCGCCAACGTGTAACATTTGAAGCAACTCACCCATTGCCAGCACCAGGCATGAACCGTCCTGGGATGACTGGGCAACTTGGCACAGGTGTTGAGGCGAAAACAATTGAACGTGTACGTGATAAATTTCTTGATTCTCAGTATCGAGGTGAAACTGTAAAATTAGGGTATTGGGATGCGCGGTCAATAGCTATCGAGAAAATGGAAGAAATCTTAAATGAACCGTCTAAAGGCGGATTAGCTAAAACATTTGATCAATTTTTTGGAGCGTTACAAGACTTGGCAGCTAGTCCTTCAAACGCAGGTGCAAGGTCAGTTGTAAGAGAACGAGCACTGGCCGTTGCAGATACATTTACGTATTTATCTTCGTCTCTTCAAACAATTCAAAGTGAGTTGCAAAATGAAATCAATGTCACTGTTACGCAAGTTAATTCATTGATGGAGCAATTAAATAATGTGAATCAACAAATCAAAGACGTTGAACCACACGGGTATTTACCGAATGACTTGTACGATGAGCGAGATCGCTTGTTGGATGAACTTTCAACCTTTGTTGCTATTGACATCACATATACTAAAAGTGGCGGAAATGATTTGCTGATGGCAGAAGGGGTTGCAACGGTTCAGATGCAGACAGCAAATGGGCCGGTTACATTGGTAGATGGGATAACAAATACAGTCAACGCACTCTCTGTTCAGCGTAATGCCGATTCATTTGTCACAGGTGTTGCCGTAGGAGGCCAAGCTATTGGATTAGACAATTTATCACAAGGAAAGCTGAAAGGTTTAATTGAATCAGCTGGTTATATCAATGCAGATGGTGAAGGTGTTGGGTTATATCCAGACATGATTGCAACTCTTGATGAAATGGCCTATGAATTTGTCAGCTGGTTTAATATGCAGCATCAGCAAGGTGTCACACTAGACGGTGCAACCGGTGTATCTTTTTTTAATCCGATTGCTAGTAAAGAAGGCGCAGCCAAAATGATTGTGTTATCCGACGCAATTAAAGAGAGCACTAACAACATTGCGGCCGCTTCACCGTCAACCGATAATAGCGATCGCACGGGAGATGGAACAAATGCGCGTGAACTTTCAGGTTTTCGTCAGAAGGTTACAATCACATCGAGCGATGGTAAAATGACGTCACTTGAAGGCTATTATCAGTCGGCAATTGGTCAAATGGCTGTAGAAGGCGAACAAGCCAATCGCTTAAAAGAAAATTCAGGAATACTGCAACTCGCTGTGGACCAGCGTCGCCAGTCCATAAGTGCCGTATCACTTGATGAAGAAATGAGCAATATGATTCAATTTCAACATGCATACAATGCCAGTGCACGTATGGTCACGATGATTGATGAAATGCTTGAGAAAATTGTAAACGGTCTTGGTACTGGAGGAAGGTAGGTAAAAAATGCGAATTACGCAAAGCATGCTAGCTACAAATTCTCTTAGACATATAAGCAGCAGTTATAATACACTGCAAACATTACACAACCAATTATCAACAGGTAAAAAGATTACACGTCCATCTGATGATCCTGTTGTTGCCACGAAAGGAATGGCGTATCGTTCAAATCTATCTGAAATTGACCAATACAAACGAAACTTAACGGAAGCCTATTCATGGTTTGATAACTCCGAAGCAGGGATTGAGCAAGTTAATTCGATCTTAAACCGGACGAAAGAACTTGTTATTCAAGGAATGAACGGAACGTATGAAGGTGAAGATCGTGAAGCCATTGCTAGAGAACTTGAACAATTAAAACTTGATTTTGTTCAAGTAGCAAATACGCAAGTGGCCGGTCGCTATATCTTTAATGGGGTCAATGTTGGGGAGCCTCCAGTTGTTCAAAACGGAGACGGTTCAATTACAGCAGCAGTGAATACAGATCCTTTTTCTATTGAAGTGTCAAAAGGAACCCATCTTCGTGTAAACATTCATTCTGAGAAGATCTTTGGCCAAGAGGCGTTTGATTTGATGAATGATGTACAAGAAAGCTTTGAAACAAATGACGTCGCTTCTTTAAAGCAGCTTTCCGTACAAATTAATGATGCGCTGTCAACGTTATCAGCTGAACGATCTGAACTAGGTGCTAGAAACAACCGACTAGAGCTCGTTGAAAATCGGATTAGTTCACAAGAAATTACTGCTAATCGCATGCTATCAGAAAATGAAGATGCCGATATTGAAGAAGTGATTACTGAACTCACGATTCAAGAAAGTGTTCACCGGGCATCTTTAGCGGTCGGAGCAAAGCTGATTCAACCAACGTTACTTGACTTTTTACGCTAACCAAAACTCCTTCTGCTTTGAAGGAGTTTTTTTAAAGGAGAGAGTGTGATGAAAGTTAGTACTACTTCTATGCATACGGTGCCGATGATTCATCAAAAAAGCGAGGCTCGCCCTGCACCGCCTGAAAGAGTAGAAATTCAAATTGAAAGAACCCCATCTAAATTAACGATTGATCAAACAAAAGCATGGGAAGAGATGAATCTAAAAAGCATCTTAAAACGAACTAAAGATGAAGCCGATAAGGGGCGGCAAGCAGTGTTGGAATCGATTCAGCGGGCTGTTCAGCAAGGGGAAGAACTTATGAAAATTGAGAATAAAGGCAATGTAATTGCAGACCAGGCAAAGCGAAATACAGAAAAACAAATTCATCCAAGCAATATTGCCTTTATTCCGAGTCCATTTAGTGTCAAAATAGACTATCAACCAGCTAAACTTTTGATTTCAACAACTAAAATGAACTAAAGGTGTGAATAATGATGAAAACCACGTATCATGGTGACATTGACTGTAAAAATAAACAGCTTATTACATTTGAAAAAGGACTCCCTGGATTTTTAGATGAAACAGAATTTGTGATTCTGCCATTGCCTGAAGCGGATGTGTTTCATGTCTTGCAATCAACTAAAACAGCAGAACTTGCGTTTATTGTTGCAGAACCATTTCAATTTTTTCCAGACTATGATTTTAAATTAGATGATGCAAGTGTAAACCAGCTTCAGCTTCAGTCAGGCAGCGATGCAGCGGTGTATGTGGTTTTAACAATGAGTGATCATATTGAAAAAATTACTGCCAATTTGCAAGCGCCAATTTTGATCAATACAAAAACAAACCTTGGCAAACAAGTGATTTTAAACAGTGAATCTTATCAAACTAAACATCCACTATTTCAATTAGCGAAAAACTAAGGAGGGGACACGATGTTAGTACTTACACGTAAACTAAGCGAAACAATCAGAATCGGCGACGATATTGAAATTACCGTCCTCTCTGTTAACGGTGATCAAATTAAACTTGGTATTAAAGCACCAAAGGAAATCGAGATTTACCGCCAAGAAGTCTATGAAGACATTCAAAGTGAAAACAAAAATGCTTCACAGCCGCTTGCAAATGTCATGGACATACTTAAACAGCTCAAAAACAACTAACTAAGATCATTCATTATATTTGTTCCAGCTATTTTGAGAATGGAAATGATGTCATTAGCTATCGTTTTCTGTAAAATTCACTTCTACACTTCATTCAGCATGGTAAAGGCGGCTGAGTTGATGAGCGGCCATACGGCTAGTTAATGATGGCTTAGTTTACTCGTATCCTTCACCTAGCTTTTCAGTTACGGGATTCTTTCACGGAAAATGATATGACTCACCTAGTTTCGTAGAGAACTAGGTTTTTTACGTTCAACAGCCCCAACTAGTGGCTTACGCTTTGTTTAGGTGTTTCTTTTTTTGTATGGGTATAGCTAATGTTCTCTAATAATTCTTCATAGTCATTAACAGCTACAGGTTTCTCTCCAATAACGGCAAAGCTCTTCATATAGCATTGTCCGCAGTTTCCTAGGCAGGTCTCTTCGATGATTTGCAAATCAGAATTTTGTTCGGCCATGTCTTTGATAAGATCTGAGCCATTGATATAGTTTGTCATGCAAAATTTAATGGTGTGTTTCATTCTTTCTCCTCCCTTTTTCGTTCAATTAAAAAATTATCTATGTGTTGAATTCATTATATTTGGAGAAAAATCATGCTTGCAAGCACATGCATGAAAGCGTAACCAATGTATTTCTATAAAGCATTTTCACAGTAATGCATGTATTTGCGAGCTTTTTTTTATGCGTATATAATGACGGTGGCTCCTAAAATTATTAAATTATTCAAAAGTGTTTAAAAAATCTTAATTTAAGGTGAAAAATGAGAAAAAACAGGAGGTTGTTATTATGCAAAAACAACAAATACTTGAAAACAAGGTGCAAGATCAAGAAATATTTCCAGTTCAAGACGTTGATTACATTGAGTTTTATGTAGGGAATGCAAAACAATCTACTCATTATTTATGTAAAGGTTTTGGCTTTCGTCCAATTGCATATGCTGGATTAGAAACCGGCCAGCGCGACAAGACCTCATGTGTCATTGAACAGAAAAAAATTCGCTTTGTCATTTCCGGTGCTTTAGACTCGAATCATCCTGTGGCTGAGTTTATTAAAAAACACGGAGATGGTGTGAAAGATATTGCTTTACGTGTAGATAATGTTGAAATCGCTTACAGCGGTGCGGTTGAACGTGGAGGTATTCCCATTATGGCACCTAAGGAGTATAAGGATGAGTTTGGTACAGTTAAAAAAGCGATCATTGGTACATACGGAGATACGATTCACACATTAATTGAACGAAAAAACTTTAAAGGCTTATTTATGCCTGGCTATCAGCCTGTTGAGTTTACCATCTCAAATGAAGAAAGCGGTCTTATTGGTGTTGACCATGTTGTAGGAAATGTAGAAGAAATGGAAGAGTGGGTTTCTTACTATGAGAACGTAATGGGCTTCAAGAAATTGATTCATTTTGATGATGAAGACATTAGTACGGAATATTCGGCGTTAATGTCAAAGGTTATGCATAATGGAGGCCGAATTAAGTTCCCCATTAACGAGCCAGCAGACGGAAAACGAAAATCACAAATTCAAGAATACTTAGATTACTACAATGGAGCTGGGGTTCAGCACATTGCATTATTAACAAATGATTTAATTGGTACGGTTAAGGCTCTGCGTGATAATGGAATTGATTTTCTTGATACTCCGGATAGTTACTATGATATGTTAACTGAACGTGTCGGAAAGATTGATGAAGATATTGAAAAGCTTCGCGAGTTAAAAATTTTAGTCGATCGTGATGAGGAAGGATATTTATTGCAAATCTTTACAAAACCGATTGTGGACCGTCCGACATTATTCTTTGAAATTATTCAGCGAAAAGGCTCTCGTGGATTCGGGGAAGGAAACTTTAAAGCTTAGTAGCTATCTTCTATGGTTACACAAGGATTGGATTGGCACCGATTGATGATACCGATAATGCTGTAATTAGTTTTGAAGAAAATTTTGTTGATGATACGGAGAAAATTGTTAATCAATAACGAGTATAAAGAGAAAATATAAATGATTGCAGGAGGAGTAAATATGAAAAATCCAGCTTTATTATCAGAGAAAAAGCAATTATCATCACCGATTTCAATGAATTTATTTGAAAAGATGCAAGAGCATGAGCAAGTGTTATTTTGTAACGATCCCGAAACAGGACTAAAAGCAATTATTGCCATACATGATACGACCTTAGGGCCAGCTTTAGGCGGTACAAGAATGCGAGACTATGAAACTGTTGAAGAAGCATTAGAAGACGTGCTGCGTTTATCAAAAGGAATGACCTATAAATGCGCTGCTGCGGATGTTGATTTTGGCGGTAGGAAAGCTGTGATTATTGGCGATCCTACAAAAGATAAAACCCCTGAACTATTCAGAGCATATGGCCAGTTTATTGATTCATTAAATGGTCGCTTTTATACAGGAACAGATATGGGAACCGTTTTAGAAGATTTTGTTCACTCCTATAAAGAAACAAATTGTATTGCAGGGTTACCAGAGGAATACGGCGGCGGAGGAGAAACATCTATTCCTACTGCTCTTGGTGTTCTTTATAGCATCCAAGCCGTTGCCAAAACATTGTGGGGGCATGAAGATTTAAGCGGAAAGCTTTTTTCTATCCAAGGGTTAGGTAAAGTGGGTTTTAAAGTAGCAGAACATCTACTAGAACAAGGTGCAGGTTTATATGTAACAGATGTAAATGAAGAAGCAGTTAGCGAAATTGTTAAAAAAGCTGAAGCAATAGGGAGAAAAGCGATCGCTGTAAAAGGTGAGGAAATTTATGGTGTGAAGGCAGATGTATTTGTTCCATGTGCCATTGGCGGTATTATTAATGATCAAACGATTGAACAGCTGAAAGTGAAAGCGATTACAGGAGCAGCGAACAATCAATTGTTACACGAAAGTCACGCGCTTGTTTTAAAGGAAAAAGGTATCCTTTATGCGCCTGATTATATTGTAAATAGCGGGGGAATCATTCAAGTATCAGATGAATTATACGGTCCGAATAAAGAGCGTGTTTTAAATAAGACAAAAACAATCTACCATTCACTGCTTGAAGTGTTTTTGCAAGCAAAGGAGAAAAATATAACGACTATCGAAGCTGCAAATCATATTTGTGAGAGTCGAATCCATTCTAGAAAAAATCGCAATAGTTTCTTCTCACCTAAGAAGCGCGCCAAATGGCAGATTCGTTACTGATAGAAAATAAAGATTTTATAGAGAAAAGTGGCAACATCTATGTATACAAAACTAGCTTTCTGGAAAACCTGTTACTAAGGTATTCCCCTATCCCCTTTAAAGGTCTTCTCGAGCGAGAAGATCTTTTTTCTTTTTCCTACACGATGTTGATGAACGTTTCACTTTAGCAGAAATAGGTGATAACGCCTGTTTTTAAAGGAACGAAATTAAGTCTTACGATTCGAAACTAAGAAACTTCTTTTCTAATTATATAAAGGTTCAGTTATCTTCTCGAATGATGAGCTTGAGCTGAGCACATAAAATAAGTAAGTTTTTAAGGGAAGTAAACTTTTGGCCTATAAAGAAATTCTTTAATATTCCGATACAAAAGAAAAGAGTGATTTTAGCCAATTCACTTTTTAGTAAGTAGAGGTCTCACGTTGTGAAGGGGAGTGGCTATAATGGACCAGGTATCCATTTCGTCTAAAACGTTCCATAACTCAAACATCGTAGAAGTGAAGCAGCTTAGTGAAGAAAACAAACAAAGTGACAGTGAAAAAGTAAAAGAACCAACGAAAGAAGAAGTAGAAATGAAAATTAAGGCATTGAACAAGATATTGGACCCTACCTTTGTCTCGATTCAATTTGAGCTTCACGAACAATCACAAACATACTTTGCAAAGGTTGTCGATACAAAGACAAATGAGGTCATTCGAGAGATTCCTTCTCGAAAACTATTAGATATGCATGTAGAGATAAAGAAATTTTTAGGAATGTTATTTGATCAAAAAATTTAACGGTGGTGAATGAAAATGGTACGTATTGGTGGTTTAGCAAGTGGGATGGATATTGATCAGCTTGTCAGCGATTTGATGAAAGCAGAGCGTATCCCGCTTGATAAAATAAAACAAAAAAAGCAAACGACAGAGTGGCAGCGTGACCAGTATCGGGAGATGAACCGGTTGTTAAAAGAATTTAGTGACGCAGCGTTTAATATGACGTTGCAATCATCTTATTTTGTGAAAAACACATCATCAGCGGATGAGACGAAAGTGAAGGCAACCGCAACATCTGTAGCCGGCAATGCTACTTATACATTGTCAAATGTGCAGATGGCGACATCCGCACAAAATGTGAGTGATACTATCTCAGCAGGAAGCAAAATTGATCCAACGAAGAGTTTATGGGAGCAGCGTGGCCAATTTAATAATTTTGGTGAAGCAGACGGTGTATGGCAGCAAAAAGATATAACACAAAGCGCTATTTCCATTACCAGTGATACAACAAAAGCAAAATTAGCTAAAGGCGCATTAGTTGCCACTAGTCTAAATGGCAATACGATTACTGTAAAAGATAAAGACGGAAATGATCAAATATATAATATTCGTACAGATGATGCAACGAATTTAGCTGCAGATGACGTGTTTATTGATGTTAACACAGGGGATATGACATTCGGTCAAGAGTTGAGCAAAGGAAGCACAATTCAGTCATTTAATTATCAACACCATTATGTATCGTTTTCGATTACAACGTATGACAAGGACGGCAATCCAATTGAAGATGAACAAGAAAATGGAGCAGTGAACTTTGAATTTGACGGTACAACATCTTTAAATACGATTCTATCGAAGATTAGTGATTCAAAAGCAGGAATTTCCGCTTTTTATGATGAAGGTACTGATAAGGTAATGCTGACTCGAAAAGATACAGGGAAGTTAGCAAGCAGCAGTGCTCCTGGCGATCCGCAAATGAAGCTTAATGGTTTATTCTTAACCGATGTATTAAAGCTTAATGAAGCAAATGAAACAAGTGGTACAGATGCTTCATTTGAACTTAATGGCCTGGCAACGACGCGTAAATCCAATACGTTCACTATAAGCGGTGTGACTTATACTCTTCAAGATAACTTTACAGATCCTGTACGCGTGAGTGTTACCAATGATACACAAAAAGCATTTGATAACATTAAAGAGTTTGTGACAAAATATAATGATCTGATCGCCAAAGTTAACGGAAAGTTAACAGAAGAACGGTATCGTGATTATCAACCATTAACGGATGAAGAGCGAGAGAGTTTAAGTGATAAACAAGCAGAAATGTGGGATGAAAAAGCACAAAGTGGACTATTAAGAAATGATTCCTTCTTATCAAGTGGTGTAAATCAACTTCGCTCTAATTGGTATGGAGTTGTCGAAGGTATGACAGGTTCGTTTAAACATCTAACAGACATTGGAATTTCAACGAGCAACAACTATCGAGAGCGCGGAAAATTAGTCATTAACGAGACGAAATTAAAAGAAGCACTTGACAACGACCTTCAGTCAGTAATGGAGATGTTCTCAAAAGACGGTAATACAACGAGTGAAAAAGGTATTGTTCGCCGATTACGGGACTCGATTACTGAAACTGTATCCAAGATTGAACAAAAGGCGGGCCGTTCGACTTGGACGAATACGCAATTTGTCCTTGGGCGCGATTTACGTGATATTGATAGTCAAATTACACGCTTTGAAGATCGATTAAAACAAGTAGAAGATCGCTATTGGCGGCAATTTACCGCAATGGAAAAAGCGATTCAAAATTCAAATGCTCAAAGCATGCAGTTGTCGCAATATTTTAGTTAATTTATAAGGGGTGAAGATCATGGCAGCAAATCCTTACCAAGCGTATCAGCAAGGAGCAGTGCAAACTGCTTCACCAGGTGAGTTAACGCTGATGTTATATAATGGTTGCATTAAGTTTATTAAGCTTGGGCGTGCAGCGATGCAAGAGCGAAACATTGAGGTTAAAAACACAAACTTAATTAAAGCACAAAAGATTATTCAAGAACTCATGGTTACCTTAGATACGCAAGTTCAGGTGTCTCAACAAATGATGGTGATGTATGATTACATGAACCGCCGTTTAATCGAAGCAAATACGACAAATAATGTGTCGATTTTAGACGAAGTCGAAGCGTATGTTGTCGAATTTCGCGATGCATGGAAACAAGTTATTCAAGTTCACCGCCAACAAACGTATAGACAAGGCGGACAAGTATAACAGATGCTACAGCATACTTATGAATTAACAGCAGCCTTGCACCAATTAGTTCAGCAGCCTGTCGATGAGCATAACCGTGAGCAGTTTATTCATACGTTAGAATCTCTGTTAGCAAAACGGCAAGAAGCCATGCAGCAGTTACAAAAACCTAGTTCATTAGAAGAAAAAGAAGTAGGTAAAAAAATTGTTCAAATGAATGTCTTAATTGACCGAGAGCTTTTACACATTCGTCAACAAATTGCTCGTGATATTCAAACGTTGAAAATAAAAAAACAACAAGTTAATCGATATGTCAATCCTTATGAAGGAGAGACGTTTGATGGGACATTTTATGATAAGCGAAATTGAATAAACCGTGCTAAATTCTAAAAAAATAAAGCTTTCTTCACATGAAGAAGGTCTTTTTTTTTGCTTTTCACATAGACTTTTTTCAAACCGAAAATTTATCCGATGAATTTTCAAAGAAATTTATAGTTTAAGAAGGAAAAGTGTCGGGTATTGTAGAAATATAAACGCATAGCAATGTATTAAAGGGGGAGTTCGAACATGATGTACAACATTCGTGGCGAAAACATTGAGGTAACTCCAGCAATTAGGGATTACGCAGAAAAAAAGCTTAGTAAGTTAGAGCGTTATTTCGATGGCACACCTAATGCTGATGTAAATGTGAACTTAAAAGTATATAATAACGATCAAATCATCGAAGTTACAATTCCAATGACAGACCTCGTATTAAGGGCTGAAGAAACGCATACGGATTTATATGCAGCTGTCGATCTTGTCCTAGATAAATTAGAGCGTCAAATTCGAAAACATAAAACAAAAGTTAACCGAAAAATGCGCGAAAAAGGTGCAGAAAAATATATCTTTGCAGCACTGAAAAGTGATGCAAACGTAGCTGTAGCAACGGAAGCTGAAGAAGATGAATTAGAGCTCGTCCGTACGAAACGATTCAATTTAAAACCAATGGATACAGAAGAAGCAATCCTCCAAATGAATATGCTTGGTCACAGCTTCTTCGTTTTCACAAATGCTGATACAAACATTACCAATGTCGTCTATCGTCGCAAAGATGGTCGATATGGTTTAATTGAACCGAATTAATAAATAGATTCACATGTTTGCTTAGCTGAAAGCAACAGCGTTTATTCAATAAGCGCTGTTGCTTTTCATTTTTCCTGCTAGTTAAAAAAACGTTCCATAATAATGTAAGTGATCTTGCCTTTTTGAAAAGTTTGCTCAGTTTGAATCAGGCCGAATTTTTTGTAAAATGAGGCTTTTGTTTGACGAGCATTGCACCATATTCTTTTAACCCCTTGTTTTTCTACCGAATGTAAGACATGGTTTAATAAATATGTTCCATATCCTTTTCCTTGGTGAGAAGGGAGCGTGGCAAATTTTCGAAACTGAGCTTCTTCCTTTTTTATAAAGAGTGAAACAACCGAGCGTAGCTCACCTTCATCTAAAAGTCCAAAATGAATCCCTGTCTCATCTTCTTTTAATTTGATATAGTCAATGCTTTGGCCAGGCCACATGGCGATATGGCGAATAGTCCATGCTTCTTCTTTTTTTATTTGGCGAATGTCCAATCGCTTTTCTCCTTTCTTAGATCAATAGACCTTCTCAGTGTGATTAGTATAAAGGTAAAATACAAAGAAGACAATGAAGGAGGCGACCGGCAAAGTTAATCGTTTCTTTTCATTAACAATAGAAAGCAAGATAGGTACAAGTTGCTACTTGTTTACCGGCAATGTTACAATTTTATTCAGAATGTTTTATAATGAAGAAGATACAGATGAATGAAAAAGTACGTGATGTACCGATTATAAATAGAGGAGCGTTTTAACATGCTTGGATTATTTAAAAAAGTGTTCGATGGCAACCAGCGCCAAATTGGTCGTTTAGAAAAAATGGCTGAACAAATTGATGCGCTAGGTCCCGATATTGCTTCCTTAACAGATGAACAACTTCGTGAAAAAACAGCTGAATTTCAACAGCGTTACCAAAACGGAGAATCTCTTGATGCGATGTTAACAGAAGCATTTGCAGTTGTACGTGAAGCAGCAAAACGTGTATTAGGCATGTATCCATACAAAGTACAGCTAATGGGTGGTATCTCGCTGCACGAAGGTAATATTTCAGAGATGAAAACAGGGGAAGGTAAAACGTTAACCGCCACTATGCCTGTATACTTAAATGCTGTTACTGGTAAAGGTGTGCACGTTGTAACAGTTAATGAATACTTAGCTAGTCGTGATGCGACAGAAATGGGACGTCTTTACGAGTTTTTAGGGTTAACAGTCGGATTAAACTTGAATAGTTTAACACGAGAAGAAAAGCAAGAAGCATACAACGCAGATATTACCTATAGTACAAATAATGAGTTAGGGTTTGACTACTTGCGCGATAACATGGTGTTGTATAAAGAGCAAATGGTTCAGCGACCACTGCACTTTGCTGTTATTGATGAAGTGGATTCTATTTTAATTGATGAAGCACGTACACCGTTAATTATTTCGGGTACGGCTCAAAAATCAACAGCGCTTTACATTCAAGCAAATGCCTTTGTTCGTACGCTTGATAAAGAAACGGACTATACATTTGATGTGAAAACTAAAAGCGTTCAGTTGACAGAAGAAGGAATGTCAAAAGCTGAACGGGCATTTGGAATTGAGAACTTGTTTGATATTACCCACGTTGCGTTAAATCACCATATTAATCAAGCATTAAAAGCACATGTCACGATGCAAAGAGATGTTGACTATGTAGTAGAAGATGAAAAAGTGGTGATTGTTGACCAATTCACAGGCCGTTTAATGAAAGGTCGCCGTTTTAGTGATGGGTTACATCAAGCAATTGAAGCAAAAGAGAATGTCGATATTCAAAATGAAAGCATGACACTTGCAACGATTACATTCCAAAACTATTTCCGTATGTATGAAAAATTATCAGGTATGACAGGTACAGCCAAAACGGAAGAAGAAGAGTTCCGTAATATTTACAATATGCAAGTTGTTGTTATCCCAACGAATAGAGATATCGCACGTGATGACAAACCAGATTTAATTTATAAGTCAATGGAAGGTAAATTTAATGCTGTTGTTGAAGATATCGCAGAGCGGCATGCGAATGGTCAACCGGTGCTAGTTGGGACAGTAGCGATTGAAACATCTGAAGTTTTATCGGCCCTCTTAAAGAAAAAAGGTATTCGTCATCATGTTTTAAATGCGAAGCAACATGAGCGCGAAGCGGAGATTATTGAAAATGCAGGTCAAAAAGGGGCTGTAACCATTGCAACGAACATGGCGGGGCGTGGGACAGATATCAAATTAGGTGAAGGTGTGATTGAAGCCGGTGGATTAGCGGTTATCGGAACAGAGCGTCACGAATCTCGCCGTATTGATAATCAGCTTCGTGGTCGTGCAGGTCGTCAAGGAGATCCAGGGGTGTCACAATTTTATTTATCAATGGAGGATGAGCTAATGCGTCGCTTTGGCTCTGATAATATGATGGCAATGATGGACCGTCTTGGCATGGATGATTCACAACCTATTCAAAGTAAAATTGTAACACGTGCTGTAGAGTCTGCTCAAAAGCGTGTAGAAGGTAACAACTTTGACGCTCGTAAGCAATTGCTTCAATATGATGATGTCCTACGTCAACAGCGTGAAGTAATTTATAAACAACGTTTTGAAGTACTAGAGTCAGAAAACCTACGTGACATTGTAGAGCGTATGATAACATCTACACTTCAGCGAGTTGTGGAGATAAATACACCACGTGAAGAGTTAGAAGAGGATTGGAACTTACAAGCAATCGTTGATTATGTGAATGCGAATGTGCTAGATGAAGGGCAAGTAACAGAAGAAGATCTTCGTCGCAAAGAGCCGGAAGAAATCGTCGAACTGTTGCTTGATTATGTAAAAGCTCGATATAACGAAAAAGAAGATCAGCTTCCTTCAGAACAAATGCGAGAGTTTGAAAAAGTCATTGTACTTCGTGCCGTTGACTCAAAATGGATGGATCACATCGATATGATGGATCAGCTTCGTCAAGGTATTCACCTTCGTGCGTATGGACAAACAGATCCGCTTCGTGAGTATCAAATGGAAGGATTTGCAATGTTTGAGAACATGATCGCGACGATTGAAGAAGAAGTGACAAAGTATATTATGAAAGCAGAGATTAATAACAATCTTGAGCGCCAAGAAGTGGCTAAAGGCCAGGCTGCTGTTCATCCAAAAGAAGGAGATGCGCCAGCTAAAAAGAAGCCGAAAGTAAAAGCGGTTGATGTCGGAAGAAATGACTCTTGCATTTGTGGAAGTGGCAAAAAGTATAAAAATTGCTGCGGCAAAGAAGCATAAAATGAGAGAAAAGTTTTACGAGCAAAACTTCATTACTGATTGAACAGTTTGTAGAAAAGCGTTACAATCACATGATGAAATTAGCAAGGAAGGAAATGAGTTTACTCATTTCCTTCCTGTGCGTCAAAAATAAAATAGAGGTGTTTGAAAGATGGATTTAGTAACAGTTAAGCAAGAACTTGAAAAAACAGCTAAGCGATTAGCGGACTTTAGGGGGTCTCTTTGACCTCGATACAAAGCAAGCTCGTATTGATGAGTTAGATGAAAAAATGGCTGACCCAAGCTTTTGGGATGACCAACAAGCTGCTCAAACAGTCATTAATGAGGCCAACGCTTTAAAAGATGCTGTCAACCAATTTAATCACTTAGATGAAACATATGAGAATTTACAAGTATCATATGAGCTTGTAAAAGAAGAGTATGATGAAGAGTTAGCTGAAGAGTTAGCAGAAGAATTAAAAGAGTTAACAACCGGAATGAACGAATTTGAATTGCAATTACTTTTAAGTGAACCTTATGATAAAAACAATGCTATTTTAGAATTACATCCTGGTGCTGGTGGAACAGAATCACAAGACTGGGGTTCAATGCTTTTGCGTATGTATACCCGTTGGGCTGAGAAAAAAGGGTTTAAAGTGGAAACCCTTGATTATCTTCCAGGTGATGAAGCTGGAATTAAAAGTGTGACTCTTTTAATCAAGGGGCATAATGCATATGGTTATTTAAAAGCAGAAAAGGGTGTTCACCGTCTTGTGCGTATTTCTCCGTTTGACTCATCAGGCCGTCGCCATACATCATTTGTCTCATGTGAAGTTATGCCTGAGTTCAACGACGAAATTGAAATTGATATTCGTACAGAGGATTTAAAAGTTGATACGTATCGCGCAAGTGGTGCAGGTGGTCAGCATATTAATACAACAGACTCTGCTGTACGTATTACACATATCCCAACAGGGGTTGTTGTGTCTTGTCAAACAGAGCGTTCACAAATTAAAAACCGTGAGCAAGCAATGAAAATGTTAAAATCAAAGCTGTATCAACTTGAGATTGAGAAACAGCAAGAACAATTAGCAGAAATTCGTGGAGAACAAAAAGATATCGGCTGGGGAAGCCAAATTCGCTCATATGTATTCCATCCATATTCTCTTGTGAAAGATCACCGTACGAATACGGAGATTGGTAATACACAAAGTGTAATGGACGGAGAGCTTGATCCATTTATTGATGCATATTTGCGCTCACATATTTAATAATAAATAAGAAGAGAACGTCATCATCCTAATAATGATAAGGATTGTATGACGTTCTTTTTTAATTCCTGCGTGAGAGAAATGACAAAAAATACAATATAACGATTGCTGAATTTACTGCATATGATACATTCACTATGTTTAACAGCTGGAGGGGCTATGAGAAAAAAAGCAAAGCGAGTTACCTTATCACGATACGATCGGTTGCTTCAAATTTTATATGTGCTGGCTGGTTCAGCCATTGTCGCAATTGCATTTAATTTATTTTTACTTCCAAATCGCGTCGCATCAGGAGGAGTTAGTGGCATTAGCACCATTTTAGACGCGTTAGTAGGGTGGAAACCAGCTTATGTACAATGGGCTTTTAATATCCCTCTTTTTATAGCAGGTGTTATCCTATTAGGGTGGCAGTTTGGTGCTAAGACACTTGTTGGGACGTTATTTTTGCCATTTGTCGTTTTACTTACGAGTCATATGAATCCAGTGACAACCGACCCGCTGTTAGGTGCCTTATTTGGAGGAATTGGAGTGGGGCTTGGTTTAGGTCTTGTATTTCGAGGGCGTGCCTCTACAGGCGGTACGGATTTGGCTGCACAAATTATTCATAAATATACCTCGTTGTCCCTTGGTATTTGTGTAGCTTTAATTGATGCAATTATTGTAATAACGGCTGCATTTGTGTTTGATTTAGAGCGAGGCTTATACGCGTTAATTGCGTTATATGTGACGAGTAAGACCATTGATTTAGTGCAAGTAGGGATTGGTCGTTCGAAAATGGTGCTTATTATTACCAAACAAGAGGAAGCTATTCGAAAAGAAGTCTTGCATACAATTGATCGAGGAGTGACCCGTCTATCTGCTTACGGTGGTTATACAGAAGAGGAACGTCCGATTTTAATGGTTGTAGTGGAACAAACAGAATTCACAAAATTGAAACAAACAGTCCGAGCAATTGATCCGTCTGCATTTGTCATTGTAGCAGATGCTTCAGAAGTGCTTGGGGAGGGTTTTAAACGAACGTGAGTAGGTTATAATAGAGTGAAAACTTCAATTAGCAAAATCGTGTTTTAATTGATTGTGAAACAATAAGGTTTGTGACTTTACGGTGAGGAGGAGTACAGTGTGAAGAAAACATTGTTCGCTTTAGTGACCGGCACATCACTTGTTTTAAGTGCATGTGGTGGAGCCGATGATTCAGCAAAGGAATCAGCATCAAGCGGTGAAGAAATTTATCAACAAAACTGTACAGGGTGCCACGGGAATAATCTAGAAGGTGCACGTGGGCCAAGCTTAGAACAAGTGGGGAGTAAATATTCGCAAGAAGAAATTCAAGATATTGTTGTGAACGGCCAAGGGAACATGCCTAAAGGTTTAGTTAACGAAGAGGAAGCGAAAAAGGTTTCGGAATGGTTAGCTGAAAAGAAATAATGACAAAACAAGAGGCCGTAAATGGCCTCTTGTTTTGCTTGATTACAGATCATTTACGATTTCTTTTGCCTTCAGTAATATCCTTCATAAAAAGCTCCAGTAACAGCAAAAATGTAGGCAGATTAAGGAGTAAAGTTTTCTTTAAAGGAAATGGCTGTATCGCTCACCCTATCAATTTCCCAATCGTTTTAGTATCCCACATTAAAAATGCATCTGAATGAAGAGTCGCGGTGATAAGGGATGGCCTCTCAATATTCATCGTTGAACAGATTGTTTATCTCAAATGTGACAATGTACCTTTGAAAGAGAACCTCCTGTATACTAAGCCACATGTAAAGTAATATATATATTTTCATAAAAGATAAATCCGACTTTTGACACATTTGAAATGAAAATGTAATATTTTTAGGGCTTATTTTCTGGAAAAGTGATGTTATAATGAGAAAGCACGTGAATAGAGTCGAATTTTTGGTTTAATTTGTAACCGTTTGTCGAATGGCTGCGCGTTACATCGTATTAAAATAACACACTTGATTAGGTGATTACTTATGATTGAAATGCAAAATGTGTATAAAACGTATCCGAACGGTGTAAAAGCAATCAATGGGATTAGCATCAAGATTAATCAAGGGGAGTTTGCTTATATCGTAGGACCTAGTGGAGCGGGTAAATCAACATTTATAAAAATGATGTACCGCGAAGAAAAACCATCAACAGGAGATATTATCGTTAATGGTGCGAATGTAGCAAAAATTAAAAATAGTAAGGTTCCTATTTTTCGTCGTCAAATCGGGGTTGTCTTCCAGGACTTCAAACTACTGCCAAAGTTAACAGTTTACGAAAATGTTGCCTTTGCTTTAGAAGTCATTGAACAACATCCTGATGAGATTAAAAAACGAGTTATGGAAGTATTGGACCTTGTAAAGTTAAAAGGTAAGATGCGATCATTCCCTGATGAATTATCTGGTGGAGAACAACAGCGCGTGTCTATCGCACGTTCCATTGTAAATAATCCTAAGGTTGTCATTGCAGACGAACCAACAGGGAACCTTGACCCAGAAACATCATGGGAAATAATGGATATTTTTGAAGAAATCAATAAACGCGGCACAACAATTTTAATGGCCACACATAATCGTGAGATTGTAAATTCAATTCGCAAACGAGTAATTGCCATTGAAAATGGTAAAGTTGTACGTGATGAAGTAAGAGGTGATTACGGATATGAAGGCTAGAACATTCGGTCGCCACTTACGTGAAGGCAGCAAAAGTCTTAGTCGAAATGGATGGATGACGTTTGCATCAGCTAGTGCGGTAACAGTTACGTTGTTACTCGTTGGCGTATTTTTAATGTTAATGTTGAACTTAAACCATGTGGCGAAGCTTATTGAGAACGATGTTGAAATTCGTCTGCATATTGATGCAGCGGCAACAAAAGATGACCGAAACGCGATGAAAGAAAAGTTAGAGTCTATTAAACAAGTAGATACAGTTACCTTCTCTTCAAAAGAAGAAGAATTAAAAAGTTTAATTGACAGTATGGGCGAAGAAGGACAGGCATTTAAACCATTTGAACAGCAAAACCCATTGAATGATGTGTTTGTTGTCAAAACAAAAGAACCAACCGGTGTAGCCAAAGTAGCAGCACAGATTGAGAAATATCCGTATGCAGCTAAAGTTCAATATGGGCAAGGTGAAGTTGAAAAGTTATTTAACGTGCTTAAAATTTCACGTAACATTGGAATTGGCTTAATTATTGGTTTGTTATTTACAGCGATGTTTTTAATCTCTAATACAATTAAAATCACAATTGTGGCACGTCGTGAGGAAATTGAGATTATGAGATTAGTAGGAGCAACAAACTTATTTATTCGCTGGCCATTCTTTATTGAAGGATTCCTATTAGGGTTACTTGGTTCAATTGTACCAGTTGCTGTTGTCATAGGTGTATATACAGTTCTATTTAAAGAAGTAGAACCTCGTTTTGATGGGTTTTTCGAGTTAATACCATCGTTTCCATTTACAATTCAAGTATCGCTGCTGTTAGTGATACTTGGGGGATTCATCGGAATTTGGGGAAGCGTGCTATCAGTTCGGAAATTCTTAAGTAAATAATTTATAATACTAATCTATTACCACAACAAATCTAGTTTAAACACTAGATTTGTTGTTCTTACATACAAGACATGATAAGCATAGACAAAAATGTAAAAATGAGGAGAACAAGCAAATGAAACGCAAAGTATTAACTGTCACAACAGCGGCTTTTGTCGGATTAAGTGGCTTGTTGTTAGGATCGGGAAACACTGCTTATGCAAACGAAGGAATCGATAAAAAGATTAATGATCTTAATCAGAAAAGTTCCAAAGTGAATGAACATATCGGCCAGAATAAAAAAGAAATTGAGCATTTGCAATCAGAGCAAAAAAAAGCAGAAGCTGAAATGCAGCGCTTAGATACAGAAATTGGAACGACCAATGAAAAGATTCGCAGTCGTGAAGGTGAAATTTCAAAAACAAAAAAAGAAATTGAAAAACTAAAAAAAGAAATTGAAATTGTTAAAGAGCGTATTGCTAAGCGAAATGAACTATTAAAAGAGCGAGCTCTTGCCTTACAAGAAAGCGGCGGATCTGTAGATTATATTCAAGTTTTGTTAGGAGCGCAAAGTTTTGGTGATTTCATCAGCCGAGTGAATGCTGTTACGACGATCGTAGAAGCAGACCGTGAGCTACTGGAACAGCACGAAGCGGATAAGAAAGAAAAAGAAACGAAGGAAACAGCAGTAAAAGAAAAGCTACAATCACTTGAGGAAGCATTAAAAGACCTTGAAAGCCTTCGTAGTCAGTTAGAGAAACAAGTCGATGAAAAAAATGAACTCATGAAAAAACTAGAGTCAGAAGAACAACATGCTCATGCTGAAGTTATCGGGTTAGAAGAAGAAGCGGCTATTTTAGCTGATCAAAAGAAAATTGCGCAGGCTGAAAAAGCAGCTTGGGAAACAAAACAACGCGAATTAGCTGAACAGAAAAAACGTGAAGCAGAAGCTGCAAAAGCTGAAAAAGCTGCAAAAACTGTAAAAGCTGCTGAAAAAGCAAATACAAGTGCGTCGTCATCATCATCAAATCAAGCACCTTCAACAGAAGAGAGGTCTACTCCAACTGTAACAGGTGGTTCGTTTATGCGTCCTGCAAATGGTCCTGTTACATCCCGTTATGGATATCGCCCAACATTTGGCCGTACGCATTACGGTATTGATATTGGTAAACGCGGCGCCAACGTTCCAATTGTGGCAGCAGCAGACGGAATCGTGATGCGAGCTTATTATTCATCTTCTTTCGGTAACGTTGTATATGTTCGCCATAATATTAATGGTCAAACATTTGTTACTATCTATGCTCATTTAGAGAGCTTTAAAGTTTCATCTGGTCAAACAGTAACAAAAGGCCAACAGTTAGGTTACATGGGGAATACTGGTCGCTCAACCGGTGCTCACTTGCATTTTGAATTGCATAAAGGTGACTGGCGAGGAAGCAGTTCAGCTGTGAATCCTGAAAGTTATATCAACTTCTAATTTTTGCGCATATGTCGTACAAGCTTATCATAAAATTTTAACAAAAAGGCATCACACTTGATTTGTGTGATGCCTTTTGCTACAAATAACACATGCATCCTTTTTATTACATAGTTTTAATTGGATCTATTATAATAAAAAGAGATGGGTCAGGGTTGAGGAGGATGAAAAAGTTTGAATCGAAAACTCGTTGCATTATTAATGGCACTCTCTTTAATTGTTGGAGCAAGCGGTACGTATTTTGGCTTGCAGTACGCAAATGCTGGTATGGGAGGAACACCAAGCCTTTCCTCTGCATCTAATAGCGATAAAGTAGATGTGAATGGAGAATTTAAAAAGATTAAACAAGCGTACGATCTTATATCATCACAATATTATAAAGATGTAGACGAAAAGCAGTTATTAGAAGGTGCGATTCAAGGAATGGTACAAACGCTCGATGATCCGCATTCATCATATATGGATAAAGAAACTGCCGAGCAATTTACACAATCCCTCGATTCCTCTTTTGAAGGAATTGGTGCTGAAGTGAGCATGGTTGAAGGTAAAGTAACGATCGTTGCACCATTTAAAGAATCGCCTGCAGAAAAAGCTGGGTTAAAACCAAATGATCAAATTCTTAAAATTGATGGAAAAAGTATTGAAGGTCTTGAGTTGTACGATGCTGTTTTAAAGATTCGCGGTAAAAAAGGTTCAACAGTCAAATTAGACATTCAGCGTCCAGGTGTCAAAGACACATTAAAAGTAGACGTTGTCCGAGATGAAATCCCAATTGAAACAGTCTATTCATCGATAAAGACAGTGAATGATAAGAAAATTGGCTATATGGAAATTACCTCATTTTCTGAATCGACAGAAGATGAATTTACAAAACAACTAGCGAATCTTGAAAAGAAAAACATTGAAGGCCTTGTTCTTGATGTTCGTGGTAATCCAGGCGGATATTTACAAAGTGTTGAAAAGATGTTGGATGAACTTGTTACAGATGCTAAACCATATGTTCAGATTGAAGAACGAGACGGGAAACGACAAAAGATTTCTTCTTCTTTAAAAGAACCAAAAGATTATCCAATTGTCGCGTTAATTGATGGAGGAAGTGCTTCTGCTTCTGAAATTTTAGCAGGAGCTTTAAAAGAAGCGGGCGGATATGAGATTGTTGGCGAAAAGTCATATGGCAAAGGAACTGTTCAACAAGCGGTACCGATGGAAGATGGAAGTAATTTGAAGTTAACCTTTTATAAATGGCTGACACCAGATGGAAACTGGATTAATGAAAAAGGAATTAAACCAACTGTGGAAGTAAAGCAGCCTGATTATTATTATGTGAATCCAATTCAAGTTGACAAAGTGTTAGAGCGTGATATGACAGATGATCAAATCAAAAATGCCCAGCAAATGTTGCAAGGGTTAGGATTTGAACCTGGTCGTACAGATGGTTATTTCAGTGAGGAAACTGAGACTGCTGTTAAAGCGTTTCAACAAGTTAACAAACAAAAAATAACAGGTAAAATTGATGAAGAAGCAGCGGCTCTGCTTCAGACAAAGCTGTTAGAAAAAATTAAGTCAAAAGAAGATGACCGTCAGCTAAAAACCGCATTACAATTAGCAAGTGAATTATAATAAATGATGGAAAAATGAAACACCTTAAATCAGAGGTGTTTCATTTTTTATTGTGAGTCTGCATTTTTAAATAAAAAAACAGCATTGTCGGTTGCTGTCTCACTTTGTTAAAATAGAGATAATGACTGTACATAAAAACGAATGAAAAACACAGTTGTTGTCATAACAGGTGGTGGGAAAATGGAAATTGTAATAGAAGTGCTAAAAGGGCTGGGCAGGCTATTTTTACATCCGCTCACCTATTTATTTTTACTGGTTTCGTTTTTCGTCGGACTTGCACGCGTAAAGCGAGAACGTCGAAATTTTCATGTCCGTGTATTTGATTTTATTTTAGAAGCAAAATATTTATTTTTTCCTGGACTGATTATCGGTTTTATTTTATCAGTCGCTACGGTTTTACTAGGTGTGTATCTCTCATTAGGAACGATTTTGTTCTTAGCAGCTGTGACCTTTATCTTAAGTGGGCCATGGACGTTTCGGTGGTTGTCACCAGCTTATGTGCTTGGTGTCACCATCCTCCTAACGCTTATTATTCCATCTGCTGGTATCGGAGACGGCTTGATAAAAAGTTGGTTAATGCAGGTAGGGCAAGCAGATTTATCGTCTCTTGCGGTACTATTATCACTGTTGGTTATAGCAGAAGGGTATTTAATTTGGAAGTTTGGAGCTAAAGGAACATCGCCAGCCATTGTCAAAAGCAAACGTGGTCAAGAAATTGGTGCTCATTTCTCTCAAAAACTATGGGTTGTACCGCTAGTTGTTTTAATTCCAGGAGATGCAATTACATCTATGTTTTCTTGGTGGCCGGTATTATCCATTAAAGGTACATCATTTAGTTTGTTTTTTGTCCCATTTGCAATCGGTTTTTATCAACGTATACAGAGTATGTTACCGACAGAGTCCATTTCGTTTAGTGGAAAACGTGTGCTTGCATTAGGGATCGGCCTTGCATGTTTAACAGCTGTAGCAATTTTCTATCCTATATTATCTCTTGCAGTTGCTGTTATCGCGATCGTTGTCAGGGAATGGATCAGCTTGCGTCAGCGCCTTAATGATGACAATGCACCAGCTTTTTTTACAAAACGTACAAATGGTGTCATTATTCTCGGAATTATTCCTCAATCACCGGCAGAGAAAATGGGACTTCAAGTTGGTGAAGTCATTATAAAAGTAAACGGTGTTCCTGTTTCAGAAGTCCATAAATTTTATGAGGCGTTACAAGTTAACAATCGAGCATTTTGTAAATTAGAAGTTATTGATAAAAACGGTGAAGTTCGGTTTGCTCAACGTGCTTTATATGATAATGAACATCATGAATTAGGTATTTTATTTGTTCATAATTATACAAAGCGCTCGTCAGAAGCTGTATAATAGACAAGAAAGCGAACATTCTTTCTTAATTTCAAGATAGAGCCTGCTGAAGAAGGAAAAAGAGAGGGGAAATGGTTTTTGGCAACCAAAACGATTGTAGCAATTTTGCTGCCAGCAATTCTCGTTGTTTTATTTGCGAGGGTCACATACAATGTTTATGTTGCAGCAGTACTCACTATAATATTGCTCTTTGTATCGGTTTACAAAGGGTATGCCAACTATCCGCTAATTATTTTATTAGACTTACTTTCAACAGCAATTGGCTTTTTATATGCTAAACATATGTTAACGAAAGTAAAGAAATCTTCCTAATAATCGTATGAGAAAAGCATCTAAAATCGCTTCTTTGTAAAAAGAAGTGATTTTTTTTATGAAAAAAATAGGGAAGAAGAGATGACACACTTATACAATTTTAAATGTATCTTTTATATAATAAGGAACATAACTTGAACAAAAGTGTTTATTGGACATCAATTGAACATTTTTGTTCGAAAAAAATAAAGAAAGCGTTTACAAAATTGTAGAACAAAGAGTATAATAATCATATATTAAGACTGAAAATTTATTTTCTTTCTAATTTTTAAACTGAAGGAGGCTTGGTATTGATGGAAGTTTTAATGAGAACGATGTTTCAATCATTAGGAAAAAATCATTCAATGAACAAGTTAGCGAAAAAATATGGGTTGCGCATGGGAGCTGCTCGCTTTGTAGCAGGGGATTCAATTGAATCTGCAATTAAAACGTGTCGAGAGCTAAATGCAAGCGGAAAAATTGCTACTCTTGATCATCTAGGTGAATTTGTTTTTACAGAAGAAGAAGCAAATGAATCTACTAATATGTGCATTCAAACGCTGCATGCCATTGCTCATTCCAATGTACAATCAAATCTATCGTTAAAAATGACATCTTTAGGCTTAGACATTAGTAAAGAGTTATGCATGAAGAATATGAGAAAGATTTTAGGTGTTGCGCGGACACATCAGATCTTTGTGCGTATTGATATGGAAGATTATGCTCATTGTCAAGTATCGTTAGATATTTACAAAGAATTACGCAACGAGTATGACAATGTAGGAATTGTTATTCAAGCATATTTATATCGAACTAAGCAAGATATAGCTGACCTGAATCAATACCAAGCCAACTTACGTTTAGTAAAAGGTGCTTATAAAGAGTCATCAGAAGTAGCCTTTCCGGAAAAGAAAGATGTTGATGAAAACTATAAAGAGATTATCAAGACTCATTTAATGAATGGCAATTATACAGCAGTAGCTAGCCATGATGAGCAAATCATC
Source organism: Priestia megaterium (assembly GCA_008180335.1). Classification (GTDB taxonomy): domain Bacteria; phylum Bacillota; class Bacilli; order Bacillales; family Bacillaceae_H; genus Priestia; species Priestia megaterium_B. Next base: position 425,358 of record VTEF01000004.1, on the reverse strand, counting down.
AATTATACAAAGCAAATTGTGAAGGAGCTTAACATTCCAAATGAGCAGTTTGAATTCCAAATGCTATATGGCATTTGTGTTGACCTACAAGATCAATTAGTCAAAGAGGGATATAAAGTACGTGTTTATGTTCCGTATGGGATCGATTGGTTCGGTTATTTCATGAGACGATTAGCAGAGCGTCCAGCCAATGTATGGTTTGTCTTAAAGAATTTAGCAAAATAAATGTGATGAAAAAGGAGGACGATTTGGATGACAACAACTACTCAACCTACTGTGTTTAAAAATGAACCGTTTACGGATTTTGCTGTAGAAGAAAATAAAGTTGCGATGAAAAAAGCGTTAGAAAAAGTAAAAGGCGATTTAAATCAAACTTATCCAATCATCATTGGTGAGGAAAAAATTGATACAGGTGATTACCTCACTTCCATTAATCCTGGAAATATTGATGAAGTGATTGGCCGAGTAAGCAGAGGTACAACAGCTTTGGCAGAAAAAGCAATGCAACAAGCATTAACAACATTCGAGATGTGGAAAAAAGTTCTTCCTGCTGAACGTGCAAGCTATTTGTTCAAAGCTGCTCAACTTATGCGTGAGCGTAAACATGAATTTTCAGCATTGCTTGTGTATGAGTCAGGTAAAAATTGGAGTGAAGCAGATGCTGATACTGCAGAAGCGATTGACTTTATGGAATTTTATGCAAGAGAAATGATTCGTTTAAGTGAAACAAGTCAGCATCAACCTTTAACACAAGTAGAAGGCGAGAAAACAGCTATGACGTATATTCCGTTAGGGGTAGGAGTCGTTATTTCGCCATTTAATTTCCCATTAGCAATTATGGCAGGAACAACTGTAGCAGCCATTGTATCAGGGAACACGGTTATTCTAAAGCCGGCAGATGCTACACCAGTAATTGCCGCTAAGTTCGTTGAATTAATGGAAGAAGTTGGTTTGCCGTCTGGTGTATTAAACTTTGTTCCAGGAGACGGAATTGAAGTAGGAGAATACCTTGTTGAACATCCAAAAACAAGATTTATTTCCTTTACAGGATCTCGTGCAGTGGGGTGCCGTATCTATGAGCGTGCTTCAAAAGTGCAACCAGGACAGATTTGGTTAAAACGGGTTATTGCTGAAATGGGCGGAAAAGATGGAATTGTGGTCGATGAGACTGCTGATTTAGACGCAGCGGCAGATGGAATTGTCGCAGCTGCATTCGGTTTCCAAGGTCAAAAGTGTTCAGCTGGGTCAAGAGCGATTATTGTCGAATCTGTATATGAACAAGTAGTTGAAAAAGTGATTCAATTGACAAAACAATTACAAGTTGGCCAACCGGTAGAGAATTATCCAGTCGGACCGGTTATTGACCAAAAAGCATATGACAAAATCCTCTCTTATATTGAGATTGGAAAACAAGAAGGGACCTTACTGACAGGTGGGAAAACAGTCAACCAAAACGGTTTTTATATTGAACCTACTGTATTGGGAGATGTTCCTCCTCATGCACGGATTATGAAAGAAGAAATTTTTGGACCTGTTCTCGCAATGACTAAAGCAAAAGACTGGCAAGAAGCAATTGAAATTTATAATGATACAGACTATGGCCTAACAGGCGCTTATTTTTCAAAAGATGAAGACCGAATTGCTGTAGCTCTAGATACAATGCATTGCGGCAATCTATATATTAATAAAAAATGTACAGGTGCCTTAGTAGGTGTTCACCCGTTTGGTGGATTTAATATGTCAGGTACAGATTCAAAAGCTGGTGGTTATGATTATTTGCTGTTATTTACACAAGGGAAATTAACAGCTAGAAAAGGTTAAGAAATAAGCTGATCAATCAGAAGGGGGAGCCCCCTCTGATTGTTTTTGCATATTCTTTTTTCATCATGTAACATATATCATTGATTGCCTAAAGAATATTCTTGTTTTTCATGAAATCGAGGGGAGAGGTTAGATGGAGTGGCAACTGTTAGGATCTATTGGTGTGTATATGATTGGAATGCTGTTAATTGGGTATTATGCGTATAAACGAACCTCGAATTTATCTGATTATGTATTAGGTGGGAGGACGCTTGGCCCAGGTGTGACAGCACTTAGTGCGGGTGCATCTGATATGAGTGGCTGGCTACTGATGGGATTGCCGGGCGCTATGTTTGTTCAAGGTTTAAGTGCATCTTGGATTGTTATTGGCTTAACATTAGGAGCTTATGCCAACTGGATTTTTGTAGCACCACGCTTAAGGAAATACACGGAAGTTGCCAATAACTCCATGACGATTCCTGCTTTTTTAGAAAATCGCTTTAATGATGATTCAAAAATGCTTCGTACGATTTCAGGTGTTGTTATTATCCTCTTTTTTACTTTTTATGTATCGTCAGGTATTGTATCGGGCGGTGTATTATTTGAAACCACGCTTAATTTAGATTATGAGTTAGGGCTGTGGATAGTAGTAGGAGTAGTAGTTTTGTACACATTATTTGGCGGCTTTTTAGCAGTTAGCTGGACCGATTTTGTGCAAGGAATTATTATGTTCGTTGCTTTAATTCTTGTTCCGATTGTAACGATTTTACAAATAGGCGGTGTTGATTCTGCATTTGATCAAGTAAAAAGCATTGATACAAACTTATTCGACATCTTTAAAGGAACCAGCCTATTAGGAATTATCTCACTATTTGCTTGGGGGCTAGGATATTTCGGCCAACCTCATATTATCGTGCGTTTTATGGCGATTTCGTCAGTGAAAGAAATTAAGCCTGCGCGCCGTATTGGAATGAGTTGGATGCTTCTTTCAGTGATTGGAGCGATGTTGACAGGATTTATTGGCCTTGCTTATTATACAAAGCAAGGAATTGAACTATCAGATCCTGAAACAGTTTTCATTGGCTTGAGTACGATTTTATTTCACCCAATCATCGCAGGTTTCTTATTAGCAGCTTTACTTGCTGCTGTAATGAGTACGATTTCTTCACAGTTATTAGTAACATCTAGCTCGTTAACAGAAGACTTATACAAAACATTTTTTAGACGTTCTGCAAGTGACAAAGAGCTTGTGATGATGGGAAGATTGTTTGTGTTACTGGTGTCTTTAATAGGCGTAATGATTGCTTATAATAAAACAGGGACAATTTTGTCATTAGTCGGTTATGCGTGGGCAGGCTTTGGAGCAGCTTTTGGTCCTGTTATTTTGTTAAGTTTATATTGGAAGCGAATGAACAAATGGGGAGCTTTGGCTGGCATGGTTTTAGGTGCCGCTACAGTCGTTATTTGGACACAGATTCCGTTTTTAGCAGATTTGTTATATGAAATGATACCAGGGTTTATTGTTAGTTTGTTAGGAATTGTGGTTGTTAGTTTGTTAACACCTGTTCCTAATAAAAGTATTCAAGAGCAATTTGAAGAGTATAATCGGTCTGCTTAAAGAGTCATGATTGGCTTCTTTGAATCTATGATTAATATAGAAAAAATCGACACCATCCTATTTGGATGGTGTCGATTTTTTAGTTAGGAACACAAGCTCCGTACAAAGCTTTATGGCTAGCTTAACCCGTATTCTTTTAACTTGTTGTATAATGTCCCCCTTGAAATGCCAAGCAAATCAGCAGCTGCACTTTTGTTTCCATAGGTTTTTTGTAATGTATCCTGAATGAGTTGTTTCTCGGTGTTTGCTGTTTCAATAACTTGGCGTTTTCGTGGATTCACAGCAGACGCTTTCTTTAAATCATCAGGGAGATGATGACTTGTTAAGACAGAAGTATCGTTTAATAAAATTAACCGTTCGATGATATTGCGCAGTTCACGAATGTTGCCTGGCCAATTATATTCCACAAAAAGGTTCATTACATCAGGGTCAACAATCGGGGCGTTTTTTTTATATTTGGCACTGAATTCTTTTATAAACTGTGTTGTTAACGCAGGAAGGTCTTCTTTTCGCTCTCTTAAAGGCGGAATGTGAATATTAATGACTGTTAAGTGATAATACAGATTCTCATGAAATTGACCTTGGGCAATTAAATCTTCTAGAGGAACAGAAGTAGAAGCGATAATCCGCGTTTGAACATTCACAAGCTCATCCCCGCCTATATTATAAAAAGAAGGTTTTTCTAAATAGTGCAAGAGCTTAGTTTGAGTATCCAATGGCATTTTATCGATTTCTTCTATGAAAAGCGTCCCATTGTTTGCTTGTTCAAGTTTTCCTGCTTTTTTTGAAGATAGCTCATTACTAAATACATCTTGTCGATAGCCAAATAATTCAATATCAAATAGACCAGGCGGAATGGTTGCACAATTTAAAGAAAGAAATTCTTCTTCGTATTTGGCTCCCCCGTAGTGAATGGCTTGAGCTAACATTTCTTTTCCTGAGCCTGGCTCTCCTGTAATCAAAATCGGAATGTCTGTTGATGCTACTTTTTTGGCAACCTCAACCGCTTGTTGGATATCAGGGTTCATACCAATGAAAGAAGAAAATGGGTTTTCATGTGGAATGAGTACAGATACGTCCATCTCTTCATGCAAGCGAACAATATTTGTAATGTCGTGCTCTGTAGCAATTCCGCCAATGATGCTGTTGTCTTTTAAGATAGGAGAGGCGTTGATCAGAACATGAGTGGTTTCATTAGGTTTGTGATAAGCCCCTCGAATTGGTCGACCTTCATTTAAGATTTTATGCAAAACAATTGCGTCATCATGGAAGTGAGTGTCAATTTTTTGGCCGATTATTTTCTCGCGAGCAATTTTATAGGTGTTTTCTGCTGCTGTATTCCAGAGAATGACATGACCTTCACAATCGACTGCAGTAACAGCGTCGTTAATGGTTTCTGCTAAAGTATGAAAATAAGAAGAGACATGCTCATTTTCATCCTGAAGGTAATTAATCCATTCTGTTGAATTAATGACTCCTATTAGTGAATCTTGTGTAGGTGTTTGAATCAAAACTGGACGATTCCAGTTGATGTTGGCTGTTTTGAGGTCAATCCACGTAGAAACAGTAGAGGATGGCCAGTTTATCTGCTGTATCCAAGCGATAATAGGTGTATGTAGATCAGCCGTATTTAACATAAATTGTTCCTGGTGCCCAATAATATAATAGTTCTTGTCAAAAATGATTACATAATCATAGTTTGAAAGTTCTGTCTTTACTTGAGAGACCAGTGTCGTTGGACTAGTTAAAATAAAGGAGTCATTTACATTCATTACGTTCATTTGGTTGTACTAAACCCCTTTCATTCTCTCTGTTTTTTTCTAATGTATCATAATTTTTACAATGGCGCAAAGCTTCTTAAGGCCTGTTATCTGAGAGTTATTTAATGCGTTTTTTTCGATTGTTTTCAACGGAAATATTCCTCTGCTATCAAGGCGTAAAGCTTTGGTAAAAGGGTATAAAGAAAAGGGGTGAAAACAGAAGAAAAAGAAAGATTATAAAACGGTCTATTCATTAGTTTCATTTTAAAACAATAAATGATAAAATACGAATATCAGTTCGTGTTTTTAGGGTATTACATATTGTTTATGATACAATAGAAAAAATGGAATGGAGGCCTTTTGTGTGACAGATCAGTTTGAATTAGTATCATCCTACCAGCCACAAGGTGATCAACCAAAAGCAATTGAAAAGATTGTAAAAGGCATTCAAGAAGGCAAACAACAGCAAGTGTTGTTAGGAGCAACGGGGACGGGAAAAACATTTACGATTTCAAATGTTATTAAAGAAGTAAATAAGCCGACTTTAATCATTGCTCACAACAAGACATTAGCTGGTCAATTATACAGTGAATTTAAAGAGTTTTTCCCCAATAATGCAGTTGAATATTTTGTTAGTTATTATGATTACTATCAACCAGAAGCATATGTTCCTCAAACGGATACATTTATTGAAAAAGACGCTAGTATTAATGACGAAATTGATAAGCTTCGCCACTCTGCTACATCTTCTCTTTTTGAGCGTAAAGATGTGATCATTATTGCCAGTGTTTCATGCATCTATGGTTTGGGATCACCAGAAGAATATAAAGAGCTTGTTGTATCCCTTCGTGTTGGAATGGAAAAAGAGCGAAATCAATTGCTGCGTAGTCTCGTTGATGTTCAGTATGAACGGAATGATATTGATTTTAAACGCGGAACATTTCGAGTGCGTGGAGATGTGGTTGAGATTTTTCCAGCCTCACGTGATGAGCATTGTATTCGAGTGGAGTTCTTTGGTGATGAGATCGATCGTATTCGTGAAGTAGATGCTTTAACAGGTGAAGTGTTGGGTGATCGTGAGCATGTGGCGATTTTTCCAGCCTCTCACTTCGTTACAAGAGAAGAAAAAATGCGTGTTGCCATTGAGAATATTGAAAAGGAACTAGAAGAACAGCTAGAAAAAATGCGCGAGGCAGGGAAACTATTAGAGGCACAGCGGCTTGAGCAGCGTACAAGGTATGATCTTGAAATGATGCGTGAAATGGGCTTTTGTTCAGGGATTGAGAACTATTCACGTCATTTAACGTTACGGCCACCCGGATCTACACCGTATACGTTACTTGATTTCTTTCCAAAAGACTTTTTATTAGTAGTGGATGAGTCTCATGTGACGATTCCTCAAGTACGTGGCATGTACAATGGAGACCAAGCGCGCAAGCAAGTGTTAGTTGATCATGGTTTCCGCTTGCCTTCTGCTCTTGATAATCGTCCGCTTAAATTTGATGAGTTTGAAAGCCATATTAATCAAATTATTCATGTATCCGCTACGCCTGGTCCGTATGAACTTGAAAAGGCACCAGATGTAATTGAACAAATTATTCGTCCAACAGGATTATTAGATCCAACGATTGAAGTGCGTCCAATAGAAGGGCAAATTGATGACTTAATTGGAGAAATTCATGAGCGCATTAAAAAGAATGAACGTGTATTAATCACGACGCTTACAAAGAAAATGTCTGAAGACTTAACGAATTACTTAAAAGAAATTGGCATTAAAGTTCAATATCTGCATTCAGAAGTGAAAACACTTGAACGCATTGAGATTATTCGTGAGCTTCGCCTTGGTAAATACGATGTGCTTGTTGGCATTAACTTGCTTCGAGAAGGTCTTGATATTCCAGAAGTGTCTCTAGTGGCGATTTTAGATGCAGATAAAGAAGGATTCCTTCGTTCAGAACGTTCGCTTATTCAGACAATTGGGCGAGCGGCACGTAATGCAAATGGCCATGTCATTATGTATGCAGATAAGATTACACATTCAATGGAAGTAGCGATAAATGAAACAAAACGTCGTCGACATATTCAAGAAGCTTACAATGAAAAGCATGGCATTACACCGAAAACAATTCAAAAAGAAGTGCGAGGATCCATTCGTGCAACAGTTGTGGCAGAGGACATGGAAAGCTATGACCAAGCTCCTGCATTTGACAAGATGAACAAAAAAGAAAAAGGCAAAGTATTAGCTGAAATGGAAAAAGAAATGAAAGAAGCAGCAAAAGCATTAAATTTTGAGCGGGCAGCTGAACTTCGAGATTTAATTTTAGAGCTAAAAGCAGAAAGGTGATAAAGCATGGCGATAGAGAAAATTGTTGTAAAAGGCGCTAGAGCGCATAATTTAAAAAATATCGACATTGATATCCCGCGTGACAAGTTAGTTGTATTAACAGGATTATCGGGATCTGGTAAATCATCGCTTGCTTTTGATACGATTTATGCAGAAGGCCAACGTCGGTATGTAGAATCATTATCGGCTTATGCAAGGCAGTTTTTAGGTCAGATGGATAAACCGGATGTCGATTCGATTGAAGGGCTGTCACCAGCTATTTCAATTGATCAAAAAACAACGAGCCGAAATCCTCGTTCAACTGTCGGTACAGTGACAGAAATCTATGATTATTTGCGTCTGCTATATGCACGTGTAGGCCGACCGATTTGTCCAAATCACGGCATTGAAATTACATCACAAACGACTCAACAGATGGTCGATCGTATTTTAGAGTATCCTGAACGAACAAAGATGCAAGTGCTAGCTCCAATTGTGTCGGGACGGAAAGGTACGCATGTAAAAGTGCTTGAAGACGTGAAAAAGCAAGGCTATGTTCGAATCCGTGTAGATGGGGAAATGCGTGAAGTAACAGAAGAGATTGAGCTTGAGAAAAATAAGAAGCATTCAATTGAAGTCGTTATTGATCGAATTGTTATAAAAGAAGGAGTAGCGACTCGTTTATCAGATTCACTAGAAACAGCATTAAAGCTCGGGGACGGAAGAGTGATTATTGACGTGATTGGTGAAGAAGAGCTGCTCTTTAGTGAACACCATGCATGTCCAAAATGTGGATTTTCCATCGGTGAGTTAGAACCGCGGATGTTCTCATTTAACAGCCCATATGGTGCTTGTTCATCGTGTGATGGACTGGGAACAAAATTAGAAGTAGACAAGGAATTAGTAATTCCAGATAGCACTCTGACACTGCGTGAGCAAGCTATTGCGCCATGGGTATCAATAAGTTCACAATATTATCCCCAATTACTAGAAGCTGTGTGCACACATTATGGAATTGATATGGATATCCCCGTTACTGACATTCCAGCTCACTTATTAAACAAAATTTTATACGGAAGTGATGGAGAAAAAATTTATTTCCGCTATGAAAATGATTTTGGTCAAGTACGAGAGAGCCATATCGAATTTGAAGGGGTTATTCCAAATGTAGAACGCCGTTACCATGAGACGAGTTCTGATTATATTCGCGAGCAAATGGAAAAATATATGGCACAGCAGCCGTGCCCGACATGCAAAGGACATCGATTAAAAAAGGAAACCTTAGCCGTATTAATTGATCATAAACATATAGGGGAAGTGACACGTTTTTCTGTACAAGAGGCGTATTATTTTTTTGACGGGCTGCAGCTGTCCGAGAAAGAAATGAAGATTGCGAATATGATTTTAAGAGAGATTAAAGAGCGGTTAAGTTTTTTAGTTAACGTGGGACTCGACTATTTAACATTAAACCGATCAGCTGGAACGCTATCAGGCGGAGAAGCACAGCGTATTCGCCTTGCCACACAAATCGGCTCACGTCTAACCGGGGTATTATACATTCTTGATGAGCCATCAATTGGCCTTCATCAGCGAGATAACGATCGACTCATCCGCACGATGCAAGATATGCGTGATATTGGAAATACGCTGATTGTCGTTGAACATGATGAAGATACGATGTTTGCAGCAGATTACCTCATTGACATTGGACCAGGTGCTGGGGTTCACGGTGGGACGGTCATATCACAAGGAACGCCTGAAGAAGTAATGAATGATGAACAATCATTAACGGGTCAGTATTTATCAGGAAAGAAATTTATTCCTTTGCCAAATGAAAGAAGAAAACCTGACAAAGATAGAATAATTGAGATTGTTGGAGCAAAAGAAAATAACTTAAAAAATGTAAAAGTAAAGCTTCCGCTTGGAACATTTACAGCAGTAACAGGTGTTTCAGGATCTGGAAAAAGTACACTCGTGAATGATATTTTGCATAAATCTTTGGCGCAAAAGCTTCATAATGCGAAGAGTAGAGCGGGAGAGCATAAAGAAATCAAAGGAATTGAGCACCTTGATAAGGTCATTGATATTGACCAATCCCCAATCGGTCGTACGCCGCGTTCAAACCCTGCAACCTACACTGGGGTATTCGATGACGTTCGCGATGTATTTGCGCAAACAAACGAAGCAAAAGTTCGGGGATACAAAAAAGGCAGGTTTAGCTTTAACGTAAAAGGTGGGAGATGCGAAGCGTGCCGTGGAGATGGCATCATTAAAATTGAAATGCATTTCTTACCAGATGTGTACGTGCCTTGTGAAGTATGTCATGGAAAGCGTTATAATCGAGAGACGTTAGAGGTTAAATACAAAGATAAAAATATTTCAGATGTATTGGACATGACAGTGGAAGATGCATTGCAATTTTTTGAGAACATCCCAAAAATTAAACGTAAACTTCAAACCATCTATGATGTAGGATTAGGCTATATTACTCTTGGTCAGCCAGCAACGACTCTCTCAGGCGGAGAAGCACAAAGGGTAAAACTTGCATCTGAACTCCACCGCCGTTCTACAGGCCGAACACTTTACATTCTAGATGAACCAACGACCGGCCTTCATATTGATGATATTTCGAGGTTGCTGAAAGTGTTACAAAGGCTCGTGGAAAACGGAGATACAGTGCTTGTGATTGAACACAATCTAGATATTATTAAAGCCGCTGATTATTTAGTCGATCTTGGTCCAGAAGGTGGAGATAAAGGAGGACAAATTGTGGCTACGGGTACGCCAGAAGAGGTAGCTGAGGCTGAAGGATCTTACACAGGACGTTACTTAAAACCGATTTTAGAACGAGATCGGCAGAGAATGGAGAAGCGAGTAAAAGAAGCAGAAGCTGTGACAAAATAATTTATTTTCTGAAAAAAAGGTACTGATCAAAGTACCTTTTTTTATCTTTTATGTATGTTGAAACCTTTTTGAACATAAATCGTATTACATACTATAAGGAGTTGAATGGAGTGGAAGGAAATAAATTATTATCTTCTCTAAGTTACTTTAGTGTATTTTTTGCCCCTTTTTTATTACCTATTATTCTTTATGTTATTGTTGCAGACGAAAAGTGAAACAGCATGCAAAAGTAGCGTTTCTTTCGCATTTATTACCAGTCGTATCGCTAATTCTCTTTTTTGCTTTACTGATCCCGGTGGCTACGACATCTGAAAGTGCTCTATTTGCTTTTATTGTTATATCTATGATTTTTCTGGTTATCATTGATCTCTTCATTGTGATTTGGAATATTGTCAAAGGCATTAAAGTATTAAGTGAATGAGAAAAGGAGTGGTTTGGATGAACGATAAACGTAAGCAAATTTTAGAGATGGTTGAACAAGGAAAATTAACGGTTGATGAAGCATTGACTTTATTAAATTCACTTGATAACAGTAAGCAAACTGTTACATCTAAAAGCAAATCAGCTACAGAATTAACACCTTACGTAGGAGAGCCACATAATCAGTCTGATTCAATGCAAACAGAACAAACGTCTTTTAAGGATAAGCTTTTTACATTTGTGGATCAAACCGTTAAAAAAGTAAAAGAATTTGATTTAGATTTTAATTTTGGTCCTTCTATCGATGTCCAGCACATTTTCCAACAGACAGAAGCATATATTCAAACAATTGAAATTGATGTAGCCAATGGGAGTGTACAGCTAAAGCCATGGGGAAGCCCAGATATCCGAATTGAATGTCAGGCATCTGTATATAAAGTAGAAAACCCGGATGAAGCTCGTCAGACGTTTTTAAAACATGTTTCGTTTTCAATTGAAAATGGAAAATTGCGCTTTAATGTTCAGCAGAAACAAATGAAAGTCAAAGCGGTTATCTATGTGCCGGAAACTGACTATGAGCGCATTCATATTCGAGTGTTTAATGGTCCGATTGAAGGGGAAAGACTGAATGTACAGGAATTGAAAGCAAAAACAGCCAATGGACTTGTACACTTTCATGAAGTGAATAGCAGCCAGATGGAAGTTGAAACATCGAATGGTCATATAGAACTTTCACATATCTTTTCATCTAAATGTGAGTTAGAGACAATTAATGGATCGATTAAATTTGATGGGGATTGCAAGAAAATCGATGTGCAAACATTTAATGGAGATATTGAGGCCTACTTAAATGGTGAACGTGTTGAAGTGGCTTTTTTGAAAACGACAACAGGTAACATTGATTTATATACGCCATCACATTTAGCTGTAGACGGAGAGTTAAAATCCAATTTAGGAAAGTTTAAATGCACATTAGCGCAGATGGAAGTGATAGAAGAAAAAAAAGAAACAGTCATTAAGCAATTACGCTTTCGAGGGAATACGGCATCTCCGAAAAGCTACAAGTTATTAGCTGAATCCAAAGCAGGTTCCATTACGATTCAATAAATGGAAGAAATGATAATAGTAATAAATCAATGCAGCAAAAAGAATAAGGAGCAAAACAACCCATAAGGAGAGATGATTAGCGTGCGAAGCTTGTATCGTTCACGAACAGATCGAAAACTTGCTGGAGTCATTGGTGGAATTGCTGAGTATGTTGGGATCAGTTCTACAATTCTGCGTGTGTTATTTATTATTAGTATCTTGTTTATGATAGGGATGCCCCTTGTATTTGCTTATCTTATTTTAGTATTTGTTGTGCCAAATAAAGAAAGGGAAGTTTAACGATGTTTCTAAGAGGTATTGTAAGTATTCTTGTGAATGCGCTCGTACTCATTGTCATTGCCGGGTACATTGAGGCATTTCAGCTATCTTCGATTAGCGCTGCGATTGTGGCAAGCTTAATTTTGTCTATTTTAAATGTGTTAGTAAAACCGATTTTAGTGTTATTAACACTACCAGTGACATTTTTAACCTTAGGTTTGTTCTTATTTGTTATTAACGCGTTTACATTAATGCTAACACAAAGCATGATGGGTGATGCATTTAATATTGATGGGTTTGGAACCGCGATTCTTGCTGCGATTGTTATGTCTATTTTAAATACGCTCATTCAAAAGGTTGTGATTGAGCCTTTACAACAGAAAAAATAACAAACAAAGTGGTGCTAATATATGTTAGCGCCACTTTGTTTTCTCTTCCTGGAAGTTTAATGATAAAATAGAGTGAAACTTCAAACAGTCACCTATTTTACTCATGAATGTTTGAATAAAATAGATTGCTAAAGGCATTAAGTGAACAGGAATACAAGGCGTATAGCCGTAGGATAAGGGAGGACTTTAGGTGGTAAAAGTACGTACAAAAGACATCATTGAGAAATTTAAACTAGAATTGGTTAGCGGTGAAGAAGGAATTGATCGTCCGATTTCAACAAGTGATATTTCGCGGCCTGGAATTGAGATGGCTGGTTATTTTACATATTATCCTGCTGAACGTGTTCAGTTATTGGGGAAAACAGAACTTTCATTTTTCGAACAATTAGATGATGAACAAAAGAAAATTCGAATGGAAAAAATGTGTACGGATATTACACCTGCGATTATTGTTTCACGTGAAATGAATGTTCCAAAAGAGTTGATTGAAGCATCAGAGCGAGAGTCTGTGCCTGTTTTACGTTCTTCTTTTAAAACAACAAGATTATCTAGTCACCTTACAAATTTTTTAGAAAGTAGACTAGCGCCATCAACAGCATTGCATGGAGTACTTGTTGATATTTATGGAATCGGTGTGCTTATTATGGGGAAAAGCGGAGTTGGGAAAAGTGAAACAGCGCTTGAACTTGTAAAGCGGGGGCATCGACTTGTAGCAGATGATTGTGTTGAAATTCGACAAGAAGATCAAGATACGCTTGTTGGAAATGCACCAGGTTTAATTGAACATTTATTGGAAATTCGAGGCTTAGGGATTATCAATGTCATGACGTTATTTGGCGCTGGCTCTGTAAGAAGTTACAAGCGTATTTCTCTTGTGATTCAGTTGGAAACTTGGGATCAGAACAAGCATTATGATCGTCTCGGGTTAGAAGAAGATAAAATGAAAATTATTGATACAGATGTAACGAAAATCACACTTCCAGTTCGTCCTGGACGAAACTTAGCTGTTATCATTGAAGTGGCTGCGATGAATTTCCGCTTAAAGCGCATGGGAATTAATGCAGCAGAGCAGTTTTCGAATCGTTTAACAGATGTAATTGAAGATGGAGATCGCGAAGACATGTAAAGAAAGGATGTTAACAGGTGGAGACAACAATTCAACCGTTAGACAGGGTGTTTTTAGAAATTGGACCTTTCACTATCTATTGGTATGGGGTCATTATTGGCGTTGGCGTATTACTTGCTTTATACATTGCGACAAAAGAAAGTGTAAAACGAGGTCTGCCAAAAGATATATTTGTTGACCTTGTGTTATTTGCTGTCCCGATTGCCATTATTTCAGCGCGCATTTATTATGTTGCGTTTGAGTGGGACTATTATTCACAGCATCTTAATGAAATTCCGCAAATTTGGCAAGGGGGAATTGCCATACACGGTGGTCTTATTGGCGCTGTGATTACGGGGATTATATTTGCCAAAGTCAAGCGATTATCGTTTTGGAAATTAGTAGATATTGCTGCACCAAGCATTATCTTAGGTCAGGCTATTGGGCGATGGGGAAACTTTATGAATCAGGAGGCACATGGCGATCCTGTCACGCGTTCATTTCTTGAAGGACTGCACTTGCCTGATTTTATTATTAACCAGATGTATATCAACGGTACATATTATCATCCTACATTTCTTTATGAATCGTTATGGAATTTAGCAGGATTTGCTCTGTTACTACTTCTTCGTCGTGTGAATTTACGTCGTGGAGAGTTATTTTTGTCTTATGTCATTTGGTATTCGATTGGACGTTTCTTTATAGAAGGGCTGCGCACAGATAGCTTAATGTTAACTGAAACACTTCGTATTGCCCAAGTGATTTCACTTGTTTTAATCGTTGTTGCAGCAGCATTAATTGCGATTCGTCGTAAAACAAACAAAGAAATGTATTTAGAGGGTGAAACGAAAACAAAATAGGGGGTAGGGAGATGCTAGGGTCAATTAAACGGGGGTTTTTCGTAGGTTTACAAACAACGTTGACACTAGGAAAAGTCATTGTTCCAGTGACGCTTATTGTGTCGATTTTACAATACACGCCCGTATTAACCTGGTTTGCTACACTTATTTCACCGTTCATGAGGTTATTTGGGCTTTCAGGTGATGCAGCTATTCCGCTTGTGTTAGGGAATTTGTTGAATTTATATGCTGGGATTGCTGGCATTTTATCGTTGGATTTAACTGTTAAAGAAGTGTTTATTTTAGCGGTTATGCTTTCGTTTTCCCATAATCTTTTAATTGAAACAAGTGTTGCTTTAAAGGTAGGCGTAAAGCTCTGGGTGATTCTTTCCGTTCGGATGGGGCTTGCTTTTATATCAGCTCTTGTGATTAACCTTCTTTGGAATGGTGGAGCTGAACAAGCACAATACGGTTTACTTGCATCTGCACAAGAGCAAGTAAATGGTTGGGACGCAATTATCATGCAAAGTATTGAAAAAGCAGGTTTTGGTATTTTTCAATTGGCGCTGATTGTCATCCCGGTGATGATAGCAATTCAAATCTTAAAAGACATGAGTTGGCTTGATAAATTTTCAACCGTGATGAGTCCGATGACACGTATGCTTGGCATGAAAGAAAATACATCTACTACGCTAGTGACCGGTCTATTAATTGGATTAGCTTACGGAGCAGGTGTAATGATTCAAGCAGTCAAAGAAGATGGTGTAAGTAAACGAGATGCAACACTTGCTTTTATTTTTCTTGTTGCTTGTCATGCTGTTGTAGAAGATACATTGATTTTTATCCCGCTTGGTATACCTGTACTCCCTTTATTGTTAATTCGAGTGTTTGTAGCCGTGCTACTGACGATTGTTATTTCACGAATATGGAAGCAAAAAGAAGTGAAACAGAGAAAGGAGTTATCATATGAACATTAACACTGTTTTATTTGATTTAGATGGCACATTAATCGACACAAATGAGCTCATTATTTCTTCATTTACGCACACACTAAATCATTATTATCCAAACCAATATACACGACAAGATATATTAGCTTTTATGGGCCCACCTTTATATGACACATTTGCAAAGATGGATCAAACAAAGGTACAAGAGATGATTGATATGTACCGAACCCATAATCTGTCTCATCACGACTCATTAGTGAAAGAGTTTGAAGGAGTGTTTGAAACAGTAAAATGGCTATATGATCAAAAGTATAAGTTAGCTATTGTGACAACGAAGCAGCTTAATACAGTAATGATGGGGCTAAGATTGACGAAGCTAGATCAATTTTTCGATGTGATTGTGTCAATTGAAGATGTTGAACACGCTAAACCGCATCCGGAACCTATTGAAAAAGCATTGTCTTTGTTAAATGCAAAGCCAGAAGAAACATTAATGGTAGGAGATAATCACCATGATATTGTAGCGGGCCAAAATGCGCGTACGAAAACAGCCGGTGTGGCGTGGAGTGCAAAAGGGCGAGAGCATATTGCATCTTACAGCCCGGATATCATCCTTGAAAAGATGACAGATTTAATTACATTTCTTGGAGGAAAATAACTGTGAGAAAAACAACGCGCTTTCCTGTTGAAGGGGCGAATTCACTCTGGCATGTTTATAAAACGGTTCCTTTTTGGAAAGTTATTCGTAATTTCCTTGTGATTCAACTAGCCCGTTATACGCCTTTTTTGTCGTTGAAAAATTGGCTTTATCGCACGTTTTTACATATGAAAGTTGGCCCTCAAACATCTTTTGCATTAATGGTCATGCTAGATATTATGTTTCCAGAAAAAATTCAAGTCGGAAGAAATACGGTTATTGGTTACAATACGACGATTTTGGCTCATGAATATTTGATTAAAGAGTATCGACTTGGAGAGGTCATCATTGGGGATGAAGTAATGATAGGGGCTAATAGCACAATTCTGCCGGGCATTACTATAGGAAATGGGGCAGTGATTGCTGCGGGAACCGTCGTACATAAGGATGTGTCAGCTGGTTCTTTTGTCGGAGGAAACCCAATGCAGGTCATTTATACAAAAGAACAAATGGAACAACGCTTTCAGCCAGAATGTTTTTCAAAAAGCCACAACTTAGATTGAACTAAGAAGTGGCTTTTTTTGTAAATAAGATAATCTAGCGGTTGACGATTGTGAAGAACGGGTGTAAACTACTAATAACTTTAATTTATTATTACTCTAATACATTAGTGTGGTGAAGTAAAATTCATGTTATAGGTAGGTTTATTTTCGATATATTTTTTTGAAAATACAGTAAATAAAACAAAGAAAAATGATACTTAAAGGGTGTGTAAGAATGTCAAAGCTATTTATGTTTGAGAAACCGTTAGGCATGCGAGACACATTGCCATCACTTTTTGAACGAAAAAAGCAAGTTCGTAATCAATTAGCAGATGAAATTAGCAGTTGGGGTTATCAGTATATGGCGACACCTACGCTTGAATACTACGAAACAGTAGGAAGTGCCTCAGCTATTTTAGATCAACAATTATTTAAACTTTTAGATAAAGAGGGGCATACACTTGTCCTGCGGCCCGATGTTACAACGCCATTTGCACGTGTTGCTGCATCGAAATTACTGAATAATTCGCCACTTCGCCTTGCTTATGAAGCAAATGTTTTTCGCGCTCAACAGCGAGAAGGAGGACGTCCAGCTGAATTTGAGCAAATTGGCGTTGAGCTGATTGGCGATGCAACCATGAGCAGTGATGCTGAAGTGATCGCATTAATGATTAGCACATTAAAGCGTGCTGGACTTCGTTCATTCAAGGTCGCAATCGGCCATATTGGATTTGTTAATTCACTATTTTTAGAGATTCTTGGAAATGAAGAAAGAGTAAACGTGTTGCGACGGTTTTTATATGAAAAAAACTATGTTGGGTATCGAAATCACGTGAAAAATCTGAATCTTTCTTCAATTGACAAAGAGCGCCTTCTTCAATTGCTACAGTTGCGTGGAACTGAGAATAAAATTGAGGAAGCGATTGAATTGGTGGAAAGTAAATCAGGCAAAAAAGCGGCAGAAGATTTAAAAAAACTTTGGCAGATGCTTGATGCATACGGGGTAACAGAAGAAATTAAAATTGATTTCAATCTCGTGAGTCATATGAGTTACTATACAGGGATTTTATTTGAAGTATTTGCTGAGAATGTTGGTTTTCATATTGGAAATGGTGGACGCTACGATCAATTGCTTGAGCAATTTGCTTCTAAAACACCTGCGACTGGATTTGGTATTCAGCTCGATCGCTTAATCGAAGCGTTAGGAGAAGATACATATAAGCCATCTGCTATATATGCCATTTTATATAGTCAAGAGCGGTTAGAGGAGGCTTTAATGCTGGCAAATACAAAGCGACAAGAAGGTAAGCGTGTAGTGACACAAGATATTGTGGGTGTTGATGATGTTGATGTATTTACAGCAGCGTTTGAAGAAGTAGTATTTTTAATTGGTAAACGCGGTAAGGGGGGACAATGATGAGTGAACGATTAACAATAGCGATGCCTAAAGGGCGTATTTTTGAAGAGGCAGCAGAGTTGTTACGTCAAGCTGACTTTCAATTACCACCAGAGTTTGATGATTCACGGAAATTAATTGTTGATATCCCAAAAGAAAATATGCGCTTCATTTTAGCAAAGCCAATGGATGTAACAACGTATGTTGAATATGGTGTAGCTGACTTAGGAATTGCGGGTAAGGACGTGATGTTAGAAGAAGAAAGAGATGTGTATGAGCTACTCGATTTAAAGATTAGTAAGTGCCATTTGGCTGTTGCTGGGCTGCCGAACACCAAGAAGTCAGAAGTGGCACAAAAAGTTGCGACAAAGTATCCAAATGTAGCGTCTACATATTTTCGTGAGCAAGGTGAGCAAGTTGAGATTATTAAATTAAATGGTTCAATTGAGCTGGCACCTTTAATTGGATTAGCAGACCGGATTGTAGATATTGTGTCAACAGGACAAACATTAAAAGAAAACGGACTTGTCGAGTTAGAACATATTGATGACATTACTTCACGTTTAATTGCAAATCCTGTGAGCTATCGTTTGAAAGACGAAAGGATTGACGACTTAGTGAACCGGTTATCAAAAGTTGTTCAACTAGCATGAGTGAGGTGAAAGAGAATGAATATTACACGAATAACAGAAGAAGTAAGTCTAAAACGTACGATTGACCAAGGAACTGAGGCACAGCGAGAAGCAGTTCTTTCCATTCTACAAGATGTAAAAGTGCGTGGAGATGAAGCACTGGCAGCATATACAGAAAAATTTGATAGAGTCAAATTGTCTGCCCTTCGTATAACAGAAGCAGAGAGAGCGCGAGCTTATGAGCAAATAGATGAATCGATGATTACGGTTATTAAAGAAGCAGCAGCTAATATTCGTGATTACCATGAGCGTATGGTTGAGCAATCATGGGTCGTAACAAAAGAAGATGGTACGATTTTAGGACAAAAAGTAACAGCGCTTGACGCAGTTGGGGTGTATGTTCCAGGTGGATTAGCAGCATACCCATCCTCTGTTTTAATGAATGTGATTCCTGCACAAGTAGCAGGTGTTAAACGGATTGTCATGGTGTCACCTCCTCAAAAAGATGGTTTCCTTCCAGCGGGAGTACTTGTTGCGGCAACAGAGCTAGGTATTGAAGAGATTTATAAAGTTGGAGGGGCTCAAGCTATTGGAGCATTAGCTTATGGCACAACAAGTATTCAACCAGTGGATAAAATTGTCGGGCCAGGTAATATTTTTGTGGCATTAGCGAAGCGAGAGGTCTATGGATTAGTTGATATTGATTCTATTGCAGGTCCGAGTGAAATTGTCGTATTAGCTGATGATACTGCTTTGGCGAATGAAGTGGCAGCTGAT
This sequence comes from Priestia megaterium, assembly GCA_008180335.1. Classification (GTDB taxonomy): domain Bacteria; phylum Bacillota; class Bacilli; order Bacillales; family Bacillaceae_H; genus Priestia; species Priestia megaterium_B. The sequence continues at coordinate 405,901 of VTEF01000004.1, read as the reverse complement.
TTATTATCGCAAGCAGAGCATGACCAGCTTGCTTCTAGTATTCTTGTGACGCCATCAATCGAACTTGCAGAAGAAGTAAAACGTGAAGTAGAGCTTCAGCTAGAAACATTACCGCGTAAAGACATTGCTCGTGCAGCTATTGAACGCTATGGTGCTATTTATGTAACGGATACACTTGATCAAGCAGTCGAAGCGGTGAACAAACTAGCGCCTGAACATTTAGAAGTTATAACGAGGGAACCGTTTCAGATTCTTGGGTCAATTCGTCATGCAGGTGCAATCTTTTTGGGACGATATAGTTCGGAACCAGTAGGTGATTATTTTGCCGGCCCTAATCATGTGCTGCCAACGAACGGCACGGCAAAATTTTCAAGTCCTTTGTCTGTTGAATCATTTGTAAAAAAATCCAGTATCATCTCATATAGCAAACAAGCATTAATGACTAATGGATCAAAAATTGCAGCATTTGCAAGATTAGAAGGGTTAGAAGCACATGCACGTGCTGTGGAAGAGCGCTTTAAAACATAAAAAGGAATGAAAAGGTAAGCTGGTCTTTTTTTTGTATAGCATAAACAAAGTTGAGAGGAGCACGAATATGAGAGAGTCAAGTATAAAACGTACGACAAATGAAACAGATATTGCTCTAGCCATTAGCATAGATGGAGAAGGAAAAGCCGCAATTGATACGGGTGTTCCATTTTTAAATCATATGCTCGATTTATTCACAAAGCATGGTCAATTTAATTTAGACATAAAAGCGGACGGTGATATTGAAATTGACGATCACCATACGACAGAAGATATTGGCATTTGTCTTGGTTACGCATTTAAAGAAGCGCTTGGTGATAAAAAAGGAATTAAACGTTATGGCCAGGCGTTTGTTCCAATGGATGATGCGCTAGCACAAGTGGTAGTTGATTTAAGTAATCGCCCTCATTTTGAATTTAAAGGTGAGATTCCAGCATCTCGGGTAGGTACATTTGATACAGAACTTGTATATGAATTTTTATGGAAATTTGCATTAGAGTCACGTATGAATCTACATGTCATTGTCCACTATGGCCAAAATACACACCACATTATTGAAGCTGTATTTAAAGCGTTAGCAAGAGCCTTGGATGAAGCAACAACGGTGGATCCGCGTGTAAAAGGAGTCCCATCAACGAAAGGGATGTTATAAATGATTGGTATTATCGATTATGGCATGGGGAATTTATATAGCGTCAGCAAAGCGTTAGAACGGTTAAATTATCAATATTTTATTTCAGCTGATCCAAATGAATTGCGTCAAGCAAAAGGATACATTCTTCCGGGGGTAGGCTCATTTAAAGATGCAATGGCACAATTGAATGAGACAAACTTAACGACTTTTATAAAAGAAGAAATCAGACAAGGAAAGCCGTTACTTGGCATTTGCTTAGGGATGCAATTACTATTTGATGAAAGTGAGGAAAATGGCAGAACAAAAGGTCTGGAGTTATTAAGAGGGCGTGTGGAACGTATTCCGGGGATAACAGCCTCTGGTGAAGTATACAAAGTTCCTCATATGGGATGGAATCTATTAAGCTATCATCAATCTTCCCCTCTTTTACGTGAAGTAGAGGAAGGTCATGTTTATTTTGTACACTCTTACTATGTAAAAACAGATGATCAAGATGTCCTCCTAGCGACGAGTTCATATGACGTTAAGGTACCTGCAGTTGTTGGAAAAGGGCATGTGTTTGGGACACAGTTTCATCCTGAAAAAAGCAGTGCACTTGGCATGAACATTTTACGGAACTATGCAAAATTTGTAGAGGAAAGAGGTTAAGCCAATGAATAGCTTTGCAATTTATCCAGCTATTGACATGCGAGGTGGAAAATGTGTGCGGCTTTTACAAGGTGATTATAATAAAGAGACCATTTACGGAGATTCTCCTGTCGATATGGCTACACAATTTGCAGGGGAAGGAGCAAAATGGATTCATATGGTCGACCTTGATGGTGCAAAAGCAGCCAAGCGTGTAAATGATCAATTTGTATTAGATGTAAAAAAGAGATTGAATGTTCATGTTCAGATTGGTGGCGGTATTCGGTCAGAAGAGGACGTTCTTTACTACCTGGAAAACGGGATTGACCGCGTTATTTTGGGGAGTGCAGCTATTTCTAATCCTTTATTTGTAAAAAAAATGCTGCGTGAATACGGATCTCGTATTGCTGTGGGTGTGGATGCGCGGAACGGGTATGTTGCAACAGAAGGGTGGCTAGAAACATCGAATGTGAAAGCGACAGAACTTGGAAAAGAACTAGCAGATGCTGGTGCAGAAACGTTTGTTTTTACAGATATTTCAACAGATGGCATGCTTTCAGGGCCAAATGTTGAAGGAATTGTAAGCATGGCAAAAGCGACAGGTCAGCATGTAATTGCTTCTGGTGGTGTAGGCACATTAGCGGATTTACGTGCGTTAAAAGAGTATGAACAAGCAGGTGTTGTTGGTGCAATTGTAGGAAAAGCGCTATATACAAATCAATTTACAGTAGCGCAGGCTCTTCAAGAGGTGAAATCATAATGGTTACAAAGCGTATTATTCCTTGCCTAGATGTTAAAGATGGACGAGTTGTTAAAGGGGTACAATTTGTAGAGCTGCGAGATGCAGGAGATCCTGTAGAATTAGCGAAATTTTATGATGAAGAAGGAGCAGACGAACTTGTTTTTTTAGATATCTCAGCTTCATATGAGGGACGCAAAACGATGGTACATGTAGTTGAAGAAGTGGCTTCACAATTAGCGATTCCTTTTACAGTCGGTGGAGGAATTAATGCCTTAGAAGATATGAAGAGAATGTTGCGAGCTGGTGCCGACAAAGTATCATTAAATACAGCAGCTGTTTTAAATCCTACCCTCATTACAGAAGGAGCAGACTTTTTTGGTTCTCAATGCATTGTAGTAGCAATCGATGCAAAGTATGAGGAGGACTTGAATTCTTGGCGCGTGTACACTCACGGGGGCCGCAATGCTACTGACTGGGAAGTGATTGCTTGGGCAAAAGAAGCAGTAAATCGTGGTGCAGGTGAAATTCTGTTAACGAGTATGGACCAAGATGGTGAAAAATCGGGTTTTGATCTTGCTTTAACAAAAGCGGTAAGCGAAGCGGTCAGTGTTCCGGTTATTGCATCAGGCGGAGCAGGAAACGGTCAGCATTTTGTGGATGTATTTAAAGAAGCAAAAGCGGATGCAGGATTGGCAGCGTCAATTTTTCATTATAAAGAAACATCTGTAAAAGAAATTAAAAGTTATGCCAAACAACAAGGAGTGAGCATTCGATGAACATAGCAAACGTGAAGTTTAACGAAGACGGATTAATTCCTGCGATCGTGCAAGATGTGGTCAGCAAGGAGGTATTAACGCTTGCATATATGAACGCAGACTCACTGCGCAAGTCAATAGATACACGTGAAACATGGTTTTACAGCCGCTCTCGACAAGAATTATGGCATAAAGGAGCAACATCTGGTCATACTCAGGAGATTGCTAGCATGGCATACGATTGTGACGCAGATGCTATTGTTGTCAAAGTGATTCCAAAAGGTCCCGCTTGCCATACAGGTGCATATAGCTGTTTTCATGAACAAATGATCGGAGAAGAGAAAAGCAGCTCAACAAGTCATCGTTTTGCCATTTTGAATGAACTTGAAGACGTGATTGCACAACGTGAAGCAGAAATGCCAGAAGGAGCTTATACTACTTACTTGTTTGATAAAGGCATTGACAAGATCTTAAAAAAAGTAGGAGAAGAAGCAGGTGAAGTGATTATTGCAGCAAAAAACCGTGATCATGATGAATTGAAATGGGAAGTTGCCGATCTTTTGTATCACCTTTTGGTCTTGTTGCGTGAGCAAAAATTACCATTGGATGATGTATTAGCGGTGTTAGCTGAGCGTCACAAAAAATAAGAAATCTCCATCTGAATACAGGTGTTGCCTTTTGTCTATGTTCAGATGTGCGGACCTTTACAGCCAGCTATCTCTAGGGTGCTCAGAGTACCTGTTGAAAGTGAAATAAAATCGTATGTAAAAGAGCTGATTGATCGTTTACACGATCAATCAGCTCTTTTGTATTGAAGATTTATGTCCAAAATTTGCTCCTTAAATATAGGTGTTACACAGCTTGGCAAATATGATATACTACGAACGTTGAAATTATTGACTTATTGGAGGATTTAATGGGAAAACACTCAAAGGTACACCAAAAGAGAGCAAACGTCGTACCGTTTTTTCAAACGGGTGAGGAATATTTTAAAAAAGCACTACATTCTTATCAACAAAAAGATTTATATAAAGCAAAAAAATATTTAGAGCGCGCATGTGAGTTGGATCAGGATGAGCCAATTATTCTTTGTCAATTAGCAACGGTTTTAAATGAACTAGGTGAGTATCAGAAATCGAATGAAGTGCTTTTACGTATTATTACTGATATTGATGAAAAAATCATAGATTGCTACTACTTCATTGCTAATAATTTTGCCCATTTAGGTTTGTTTCAAGAAGCGCAAAAATATGCTAGACACTATGTTGAACACGCCGAGAGCGGTGCTTTGCTTAAAGAAGCTGAAGAATTATTAGAGCTGTTAGCTATTGATATAGAAGATGATGAAGAAGGTTTAGATTATCAGGAAGATACACTCATTTTAAAGCAAGAAAAAGCAAAACAGCTATTGCAGGATACAAAATTTGAGGAAGCAATTGAACTGTTAGAAGACATCATTCAAGAATATCCAGAATTTTGGTCTGCTTACAACAACTTAGCGCTTGCTTACTTTTATGTAAATCAATTAGATAAAGCAATGAGTCTGTTAGACGAAGTGTTAGCTAAAAACCCAGGCAACCTCCATGCTCTATGTAATCAATTAGTGTTTTATTATTATGGTCACAATCAAGTTGAAGTAAGCCGATTAGTAGATGGTTTAAGTCGTGTTTATCCTATTTCGTTAGAACATCGCTACAAACTCGGTGCTACATTTGCATTGGTTGGACGATATGAATTAGCATATAAATGGCTCAAACATCTCTATAAACAAGGTTTTCATGGAGATATCTCTTTTTATTATTGGCTTTCGTACGCAGCGTATCATATGGGCTTTGATACGTTTGCAAAAGAGATGTGGAAATATGCTCTTGAGGATTTGCCAGAAAAAGAAGGACAGGAACCGTGGCACTCAAATGAACAAGAGAATAAATTATTTTATTCAAAATTAGATATGATTGCTAAAGAAAAGTGTGAAAGCACTCATATTCATGATCATTTATATAGCCTTTATATGGCTAAAAAACTACCAGAAACGCAACGCTTATTATTATTGGAAGAAATTAAAATGTTAATACATACTAGTGAATTACTTGATGAAGTATACACGTATGTATGGCAAGATAAGCAGCATGTTATTTTTGAAATTGCAGATTTAATTGAAACGGAAGTAGAAAGCGAGCAAGATGTTCAAAAACTTGTGGCGTTTTGGTTTCATGTGTATGTGCATGTATATGAACAAGGTTTTGATTTCCAACACGTAAATGTAAATGGCTGGGCTTCGGCTGTCACCTATTGTTGGAGGAAGAAGGAAAATAAACCTGTTACACAGCAAGAAGTCGCTTATCTGTATGCGATTTCTCCATCAACAGTTAGAAAATATGTAAAAATTGTGAATAACCTGTTGAGTTGAGCAAAAAAATAGACGATAGTATCTGTCGCATATTAGGATAAGAATAATAACAGATTTCTCTACTTATATTGAAGAAAATACGAAACAAATTCCTAAAAGGAGTGTTAATCAATGACGGAAGAAAAAATTTATGATGTCATTATTATCGGAGCTGGGCCAGCAGGTATGACTGCTGCTGTATATACATCTCGTGCAGATTTATCAACATTAATGATTGAGCGTGGAATTCCTGGTGGACAAATGGCTAATACAGAAGATGTCGAAAATTATCCTGGTTATGATCACATTCTTGGTCCTGATCTTTCAAATAAAATGTTTGAACATGCGAAGAAATTTGGCGCTGAGTACGCATACGGGGACATTAAAGAAATCGTTGATGGCGAAGAATACAAAATTGTCCGTGCGGGTAGTAAAGAGTACAAAACACGCGCAGTAATCATTGCGACTGGTGCAGAATACAAAAAGCTTGGTGCTCCAGGTGAAAAAGAACTTGGCGGCCGCGGTGTTTCATATTGTGCAGTATGTGATGGTGCATTTTTCAAGGGAAAAGAACTTGTTGTTGTAGGCGGAGGAGATTCTGCTGTTGAAGAAGGTGTGTATTTAACACGCTTTGCAACAAAAGTGACAGTTGTGCATCGTCGTGAAGAATTGCGCGCACAAAAAATTCTGCAGCAACGTGCATTTGATAATGAAAAAGTTGACTTTATCTGGAATCATACAGTAAAAGAGATTAATGAAAAAGATGGAAAAGTTGGAAGTGTCACATTAGTTAATACACAAACAGGTGAGGAAAAAGAGTTTACAGCTGATGGCGTATTCATCTATATTGGCATGGTACCACTTACAAAACCATTTGAAAACTTAAACATTACAAATACAGAAGGCTACATTGAAACGAATGAACAAATGGAAACACGCGTACCTGGTATTTTTGCAGCTGGCGATGTGCGTGAAAAAGCACTTCGTCAAATCGTAACAGCAACAGGCGATGGTAGTATTGCGGCTCAAGCTGCTCAGCATTATATTGAAGAGTTAAAAGAAAAGTTTAAAACAACCCAACAGAGTTAAGCCTATACATTTACAAAACTTAATTCGGTTTTAACTATTCTGTAATCTGCGTGCAACATTGATGCGGTACGATAAACATAGTAATTGACCCCCTTTTATAAAATAATATTTGTATTGGGCATAGGACTTGTTCCTATGCCTTTTTTTAGGGGATCATTTAAAAAGTTTTCATTCTGCTTCAACAAGCAGTGAAGATAGAGAAAAGTGAATGCGTTAAAGTTTCTTGTTTATTTTTCAGAAAATTTAGTAAGGATTAAAGTCTCTCCATTGTGAGGGGTGTTTGTTTCGTAGTATAATAATAGAAAATGTTAGTGAGTATATATGAGGTGGAGAAGATGCAAAGGGTCACAAATTGTGTATTGGTCAAAGATAATAAAGTGTTATTGCTTCAAAAACCGAGAAGGAATTGGTGGGTGGCCCCAGGAGGGAAAATGGAGCAAGGCGAGTCTGTAAAAGATTCAGTTGTTCGAGAGTACCGAGAAGAAACAGGTATTTACCTGAAAAATCCTACAGTTAAAGGGATTTTTACCTTTACAATGAAAGAAAACGATCAAATCGCGTCAGAGTGGATGATGTTTACTTTTTTTGCTACCGATTTTGATGGAGTAAATGTGCTAGAATCAGAAGAGGGAAAGCTTGGGTGGCATGATTTAAGTGAAGTTAGTGAGCTGCCAATGGCACCAGGAGATTATCATATTATTGACTATGTAGCAAAAGGTTCTGGTGTGATTTATGGTAATTTTACGTATACAACGGATTTCAAGTTATTATCATACCGAATTGATCCATGCTAAGTGGAAATGACAACTGATAAAAAGTTAGGTTTTTAAGAGGGGGTATAGAAAAATGAGTACTGGATCTGTAAGCGATATTCAATTGGTCATTATTACAGGGATGTCAGGTGCAGGAAAAACAGTAGCGATTCAAAGTTTTGAAGATTTAGGGTTCTTTTGTGTGGATAATCTTCCCCCTACGTTACTGCCGAAATTTCTCGAATTAATGAAAGAATCAGGTAATAAAATGAATAAAGTCGCTCTTGTTATGGATTTGCGTGGTCGGGAGTTTTTTGATAGCCTGTTTGAAGCGCTAGATAATATGAGCGAAACAACATGGGTTATGCCGCAAATTTTGTTTCTTGATGCTAAAGATTCGGTTTTAGTTACAAGGTATAAAGAAACTCGAAGATCCCATCCGCTTGCGCCTTCCGGTTTACCTTTAGAAGGCATTAGCATGGAACGAGAGCTATTAGAAGAATTAAAAGGAAGAGCACAACTTATTTATGAAACATCGGATTTAAAGCCGAGGGAGCTAAGAGAAAAAATTCTTACACAATTTGCTTCACATGCTTCACACGTATTCACGGTTAATGTCATGTCTTTTGGGTTTAAGTACGGTGTCCCAATTGATGCAGATTTAGTCTTTGATGTGCGTTTTTTGCCAAACCCGCATTACATTGATCATATGAGAGCAAAAACCGGACTGGAAGAGGAAGTATCTTCTTATGTACTGAAATGGACCGAAACACAAAAATTTATTGAGAAGGTTTTGGACTTATTATCGTTCATGCTACCTCAATATAAGCGAGAAGGAAAAAGTCAGCTGGTGATTGCGATTGGTTGTACAGGCGGTCAGCATCGATCAGTCACGTTAGCAGAGCATATTGGTCATTATTTTGAAAAAGAATATAAAACATACATTTCTCATCGTGACATTGAGAGGAGAAAGGAAAACCATAGATGAATAGTGAGCAACGTGCAAAGGTTGTCGTTATCGGAGGAGGAACAGGTCTGCCTGTATTGTTGAGAGGGTTGAAAGAATACCCTCTTGATATCACAGCTATTGTGACGGTGGCTGATGATGGAGGCAGTTCGGGAAGGCTGCGTGATGAACTTGAAATACCTGCTCCTGGCGATATTCGCAACGTTTTAGTAGCATTGTCAGATGTAGAACCATTGGTTGAAGAATTGTTTCAACACCGTTTTGAGAGTGGAAACGAATTGACAGGTCATTCGCTTGGCAATTTACTGCTAGCTGCTATGACGTCTATTACAGGTGATTTTGTACATGCCATTCGCGAAATGAGTAAAGTATTGAATGTTCGAGGAAAAGTCTTGCCAGCTGCTAATCGAAGTGTTGTATTACATGCAGAGATGGAAGATGGATCGATTGTTACAGGAGAGTCTACAATCCCGAAATCAGGAAAGAAGATTCGGCGTGTATTTTTATCTCCGAAGGATGTAAAGCCGTTAGCGGAAACAATTAAAGCCATTCGAAGAGCTGATCTGATTGTACTAGGACCGGGAAGTTTGTATACAAGTATTATACCTAATTTGTTAGTGCCTGATATTTGTAAAGAACTTTGTATAACAAAAGCGCGTAAAGTATACGTTTGTAACGTCATGACTCAACCTGGTGAAACATTAGGGTTTAAAGCGAGTGATCATGTTAAAGCGCTGTATAACCATATGCCGTGTGCATTTTTAGATGCCATTATTGTTAATAATGCACCTATTCCTACAATAATGAAGCAAAAATATGAAGTTGAGCAAGCTCAACCAGTGGAATATGACCGGGATGTTTTGGTAAAGTTAGGATTAGATGTAATTGAAGATCAAATTATCAAATATGATGGAAGTGTCATTCGTCATGATACGAAAAAAGTCGCAAAACGTATTTTTTCAATGTTAGATTCCTTGCATCAAGATGAATTGACAAAATAATACATGCAAACGGATGCGCTTGCTAATAATGGAATGAATCTGTGATGATTCAGTATGAAAATCATTCATACAGCATGTATCAGAACGGAGGTGGAAGATTGTCATTTGCGTCAGAAACAAAAAAAGAATTAACAAATTTAGATATTAAAGATTGTTGTTCGAAAGCAGAGTTATCTGCTTTAATTAGAATGAATGGCTCATTGTCTTTTTCTAATCGTAAACTAACTGTTGACGTCCAAACAGAAAATGCAGCCATTGCAAGGCGTATCTATGTTTTACTGAAAAAATCATATGATGTATCTGTTGAACTGTTGGTTCGTAAAAAAATGCGTTTGAAAAAGAACAACGTATACATTGTTCGACTAGTGGAAAAGGCTCGATTTTTGTTAGAGGATTTAAAGATCCTAACAGAAGGATTCACCTTTACACATAACATTTCAAATGAATTAATTAAAAAGAAATGTTGTAAGCGCTCGTATTTACGAGGTGCGTTTCTTGCAGGAGGATCTATTAACAATCCTGAAACATCTTCTTATCATCTTGAAGTTTTTTCATTATATAAAGAGCATAATGATGCACTTTGTGAGTTAATGAATACCTTCCAGCTAAATAGTAAAACGTTAGAGCGTAAAAAAGGCTATATTAACTATTTGAAAGAAGCTGAGAAGATTACAGAGTTTTTAAGTATTATCGGAGCACACAGTGCATTACTTCGGTTTGAAGATGTAAGAATTGTACGTGATATGCGCAATTCTGTGAATCGTCTAGTGAATTGCGAGACAGCGAACTTAAACAAAACGATCGGTGCAGCGATTCGTCAAGTAGAGAATATTCGTTATATACAAGATACAGTAGGTTTAGACGTCTTGCCAGATAAATTAAGAGAAATTGCTCGTCTGCGTGTTGAATACCAAGACGTTACGCTAAAAGAGTTAGGTGAAATGGTATCTGGTGGTCAAATCAGCAAGTCTGGAATTAATCATCGTTTACGTAAGATTGACGAGATTGCTGATAAACTTAGAGCGGGTCAACCAGTGACGTAAAAGAGACAGATAGGGAAATGGGGAGGAACAAATCATGGAGAGACAAGTTGAAGTAAAGTTAAAAACAGGGTTGCAAGCGCGAGTTGCTGCATTATTTGTACAAGAGGCTAACCGTTTTACATCGGATGTTTTTATTAAAAAAGATGGAAAAGTAGTTAATGCTAAAAGTATCATGGGATTAATGAGTTTAGCACTTAATCATGGAGCAATCATTACATTAATTGCTGAAGGGGTAGATGAAAAAGAAGCACTTGATGCACTGACAGCTTATGTTCAAAATGATGCATAAAAAAACCTTTCCCATTCGGGAAAGGTTTTTAAACTTATTTAGGATCGTTTGTTAATACTTTATCAATTAATCCGTACTCAAGAGCACGCTCTGCAGTCATGAAATTATCGCGATCTGTATCACGTTGAAGTACTTCTAAAGGTTGACCTGTACGCTCAGCTAGGATCGTATTTAATTTTTCGCGTAAGAATAGAATACGCTTCGCTGCAATTTCAATTTCAGTCGCTTGACCTTGTGCGCCGCCTAACGGTTGGTGAATCATAACTTCACTATTTGGCAGTGCAAAGCGTTTGCCTTTTTCACCTGCAGCAAGTAAGAAAGCACCCATTGATGCAGCCATACCAATACAAATAGTGGATACTTTTGGTTTAATAAACTGCATAGTATCATAGATAGCCATGCCTGCAGTGATTGATCCACCCGGGCTATTGATGTAAAGTGAGATGTCTTTTTCAGGATCCTCAGCAGCTAAAAATAAAAGCTGTGATACAATTGAGTTTGCTACATTGTCATCAATTGCGCTACCTAACATAATGATACGGTCTTTTAAAAGGCGTGAATAAATGTCATATGCACGCTCACCGCGATTTGTCTGTTCAATAACTGTAGGAATTAAGTTCATATAAATTCCTCCTTAACAAGAATAATTTGTTATGTACCTTATAATACATGTAAGGTCAATAAAGGTCAAACAAAAGAACCTTCATTTACACATATTCGCTTTTGCTACTATGTATTCCTTTGTTTCGTTTATTAAAATTTTTCCCCCTTTTAAAAAAAATAAACGTGTTAACTACTTGAAAAGATAGGTTTTCTCTCCTATAATGAGAAAGATGATTGTAAAGCGAAAAAGCAAGATAAGTACTCTCGTACAGTGATATGCTATTGTTATACAATTGTGAATAGGAAAGCACAAATAAATATGCCCTCGTAGTGTAGTGGATAGCACAAGAGATTCCGGTTCTCTTAGGGTGGGTTCGAATCCTGTCGAGGGCGTCAAAGAACGTTGCAAATTTGCAGCGTTCTTTTATTTTGTTTACATACTCGTTAAAACCTTACGTTATTTACAAAAAAGAATTGCTAACTACTAGACTAATTCGATTGTCATGGTTGCGAATTTTGTCAAAATACTATAAAACAAGTATATAAGGAAAAGTAAAACTAAGGAGGAAGAAATATGAAATCCTTGAATAAGATTTTTATTGTAAGTGCATCTCTTGCATTTTTGTTAGCAGCATGTGGAAACAATGAAGAGTCGACAAAGACTGCATCATCAAGTGAACAAAGTCAACAAGAAGAGAAACAAACTGAACAAGAAGAACAACAAAAAACGGACAAAGAAGAATCTTCCAAAAGTGAAGAAGTGGACTCAAACGAAAGTGTAGAAAATCAAGAAGACAAGACGGAAGAAAGCGGAGAAACAAAAGAAACTGCTGATACTAGTAAGGATGAAAATCAAGAAGAGTCAACGATAGTTAAAGAGGAAAAAACCGAAACATCAAAAGAAGATGAGACGAACACAGATCAAACTAACAAAGAAAATAGCTCGAAAGAAGACACAACTGAAAAAGAACCTTCTGATCAAACAGCTTCTTTAACAAAGAGTGACGGTCAAGATTATGCAATTGAAGTGCTAGAAGGCTATGAATTAGCCGGTGAAGAACCTGGACGTGATATGTTAATTCTTTCAGAAGATGATTCTCAATTTATGCGTATTGAATTAGTATCGTCAGAACTCTCAATGAAAGAAGCCGAAACAACTGTCAAGCAAACAGCGATGGCGGTAAATCAGAATGCAGCGAAAAAAGAGAATGTGCCAACAAGCGGTAAATTTGCAAATGCTGTTTGGTACGAAACGCAGTCCGGTGAAGCTAATGTCCAAGTCATTTTAACAACAGGAGAAAAACCTGTTAAGCTTACTATTTTTACAAAATCATCTGAAAACCTAGATGAATTTTTAAGAATGGCTGGCACCATTCAGTAAGCTTTTATGAAAACCAGAAAAGTGATTCTGGCTGTAAAGTTTATTTTTTAAAACCATGAACCAAATTGGCTTCATGGTTTTTTTTATAGGTTATAAATAAACAAGCAGTTTATGAAGAACAAGAAAGTTCATAGGCGCCAAGAGTGATTTATAGTAAAATAAATAGAGGGGGGGAGAATCGATGGAAGTAGGCTTATTTCAACACCAGTCATTAAGACTTACAATGTCAAAGGAATTGTCACAAGCAATTTCACTTTTGCAATATTCAGCATTGGATATTGCTGCTTTTTTACAAGAACAAGCTTTGCAGAATCCACTTATTGATTTTTACGAAATGCCCTTGCATTTTTCTAATAGAGAAAAGAAAAAAGTAAATGCTAGTGAAGTGACTGATTATATGAGTACAGTGGCTTCAAGGAAGGAAACATTATCTGAACACTTACTGGCTCAAGTTCGACTGTTACATCTAGATGAGAGAGAGCAACAAATTATTCAATATGTAATTGAAACTTTAGATGATCATGGTTATATGTCGGAGGAGCTAGAGACAATTGCTGCTGATTGTGCATGTACAACAACAGAAGTTGAACATATGTTATTAATTGTTCAACAACTTGATCCTATTGGAGTTGGTGCTCGCAACTTGCAAGAATGTTTACTATTACAGTTAAAACATAATAATTGTTTAACGGAACAGTTAGAATTCATTTTAACAGAATATTTCCAAGAATTTGCTTATAAAAAATGGGCGAAAATTGCTAAAGAATGCAAGATAGCGATTGAAGAGATTCGGCAATTACATGAATGGGTGATGCAATTAAATCCACGGCCTGGTTTACTGTATGCATCTGAGGAAGAACGGTTTATTGTTCCAGATTATATTGTGAAAAAAGAGCATAACCAATTAGTTGCGTATGCAAATGAAGAGCTTGATTTGCGTCTATCTGTTAATGAAGAATATCGGCAACAGCTAATGAACAAGCAAGATAAAGAAGTTCGGCCATATCTGCAAGAAAAGTATCGTGAATTCCAGTGGATTATGAAAGGCTTGCATACTCGCAAGCATACATTAAATGCGATTGTTAATGCACTGCTACTCGAACAGGAACAATTCTTTTTGAACGGCCCATCTTTTCTAAAACCGCTAACGATGAAAGAGTTAGCTGACAAAATTGAGGTTCATGAATCTACAATTAGTCGCGCTACCACACATAAATATATTCAAACACCATTTGGCACATTTGCTATGAAGTCTTTCTTTACAACGAGTCTTAGACTTGGGGGGGCAGAGGAGACATCGACTGCAAGTGTAAAAAAGCTTATTCAGTTAATGATTAAAGAAGAAGATAAAAAGCAACCATTATCTGATCAGCAAATTGTAAATCTATTAAGTAAAAAGCATGATATTCGCATTTCGAGGCGCACGGTGGCTAAATATCGGGATCAGTTAAAAATTCTTTCTTCTAGTCAGCGGAAAAGCTACGCATAATTGAATGATAGGGGAGGTATAAACCTATGCAAGTGATGATGTATACCAAGCAAAATTGTCCGCTTTGCGATCAAGCAAAAGATATCTTGGTTTCTTTGCAGGCTGAAATTGGTTTTCGGTTAATAGAACGCGATATTTATGAAAATGATACCCTCCTAGAAAAATTTCAACTTATGATTCCGGTCTTGGAAATAGATGATGAACCAATTATGTACGGGAAAATTCAAAGAGAAGAAATAAGAAAGCGTTTACTTTTAAAAATAGGTAATAGATGAGTTGAATAACTGATTCACTCCTGTTAAAATGAACTTGTAGCAGGGTGAATTTTTTTTGCACAAGGTGGGACATAATATGTCTATGTGGGACATATAGTGTCCAACGAGTTTACGCCTTAAGGGGATTTGAACATGCGATCGTTAATAGAATTACAACGAAAATTATTACCTGAAATTCTCTCCGTTATGCAAAAGCGTTATCAAATTTTACAGTACATACGCCTAATGCAGCCCATCGGTAGACGAAACTTAGCTGTTAGCCTTGGACTAACAGAGCGTGTGTTACGGAGTGAAGTCACATTTTTGAAAGAGCAAGATTTAATTGATGTTCACACGATGGGGATGACGCTTACGAGTGAGGGAGAATTACTTCTCGTTCAATTAGAAGAAGTAATGAAAGAAGTTTCAGGACTTCGATTATTGGAAACAACATTAAAAGAGACGTTTTCCTTATCTGAAGTCGTTGTCGTCTCTGGAGATAGTGATGCTTCTCCATGGGTCAAAAACGAAATGGGTCGCGCATCTGTCTCATGTATCAAAGAGCGCCTTGTTGGTGAAAAAAAGATTGTCGCTGTTACAGGAGGTACAACGCTGGCAGCAGTTGCTGATATGATGACACCCGATGCAAAGCATCCTGATGTTCTTTTTGTGCCAGCCCGCGGGGGATTAGGTGAAAAGGTTCAAAATCAGGCGAACACAATTTGTGCAAAGATGGCTGAAAGGTCAATGGGCCAATACCGTCTGCTTCATGTTCCAGATCAATTAAGTGATGAAGCATACCAATCAATTGTTGGTGAGCCTTCGATTAAAGAAATGATTCACTTAATTAAGTCGGCCAATATGGTTGTTCATGGGATAGGAGACGCTATGACAATGGCAGAGCGTCGCAAAACGTCTGCAACCGACTTAGAGAAAGTAAAAAATGGACATGCTGTTGGTGAGGCTTTTGGCTATTATTTCAATCATCAAGGCGAAGTTGTTCATAAAGTGAAAACAGTTGGCATACAACTCGATGATTTAAAGAATAATAAATGCGTCATCGCAGTTGCAGGGGGTTCTTCTAAAGCAAAAGCAATTAAAGCGTTTATGCAACAAGCGCGTGATTCGATTCTTATTACAGATGAAGGCGCCGCAAAAGAGTTAGTAAGGGATTTTAATTAATCCCTCATAATAAAAACATTTTTTACAATCAAGGAGGAAGTACTCATGGCAGTAAAAATTGGTATTAATGGTTTTGGTCGTATCGGCCGTAACGTATTCCGCGCAGCATTAAAAAACCCTAACGTTGATGTAGTAGCAGTTAACGATTTAACAGATGCTAACATGTTAGCTCACCTTCTAAAATACGATTCTGTACATGGTAAATTAGATGCAGAAGTAGTAGTAGATGGAAACAACTTAGTAGTAGACGGAAAAACAATCGAAGTATCTGCTGAGCGTGACCCAGCTAAATTATCTTGGGGAAAACTTGGTGTTGATATCGTTGTTGAATCTACTGGATTCTTCACAAAGCGTGCTGACGCTGCAAAACACTTAGAAGCAGGCGCTAAAAAAGTCATCATCTCTGCTCCAGCATCAGATGAAGACATCACAATTGTAATGGGTGTTAACCATGACAAATATGATGCAGCTAACCACGCGGTTATCTCAAATGCTTCTTGTACAACAAACTGCTTAGCACCATTTGCTAAAGTATTAAATGATAAATTCGGTATCAAACGTGGTATGATGACAACTGTTCACTCTTACACAAACGACCAACAAATCTTAGACTTACCTCACAAAGATTACCGTCGTGCTCGTGCAGCAGCTGAAAACATCATTCCAACTTCAACTGGTGCTGCAAAAGCTGTATCTTTAGTATTACCTGAATTAAAAGGTAAATTAAACGGTGGAGCTATGCGTGTTCCAACTCCAAATGTTTCTTTAGTAGACTTAGTTGCTGAACTTGATAAAGAAGTAACAGTTGAAGAAGTAAATGCAGCTCTTAAAGAAGCAGCTGAAGGCGATCTTAAAGGTATTCTTGGTTACAGTGAAGAGCCATTAGTTTCTGGCGACTATAACGGTAACATCAATTCTTCTACAATTGACGCATTATCTACAATGGTAATGGAAGGTCAAATGGTTAAAGTTATCTCTTGGTATGATAACGAGAGCGGATACTCTAACCGTGTAGTAGACTTAGCAGAATACATTGCTGCTCAAGGACTATAAGAATAACAAAAGATTCGATCTGTTTTCGGTTTTTATTGGATATCTGAAAACAGAACGACTATAATAAAAATTGCTAAGGAAGAGAGGGGAATCCCCCCTCTTCCTTGATTTATGTATTGGCTTCTGCAATAGACGCTACGCACTTATTAACTACTTACTCTTTGTTCTTATAGGAAGGCGCCAAAATATGAATCAAGGATAATCAGTAGTTTAAGTCTGGCGATTACATAGAAGCCTACTTGCTTAGTCCCATAAATACTTAAGGAGGCCTTTTAACGATGAACAAAAAAACGTTGAAAGACATCGATGTAAAAGGAAAACGAGTATTTTGTCGCGTAGACTTTAACGTACCGATGAAAGACGGAAAAGTAACAGATGAAACTCGTATTCGTGCAGCTATTCCTACTATTGAATATTTAGTAGAACAAGGTGCAAAAGTAATTTTAGCTAGCCATCTTGGGCGTCCAAAAGGCGAAGTTGTTGAAGAGTTACGCCTTAACGCTGTTGCAGAACGTTTACAAGAACTTCTTGGTAAAAACGTAGCAAAAGCTGATGAAGCTTATGGCGAGAAAGTCAAACAAACAATCGCTAGCATGAGTGAAGGCGATGTTTTAGTGCTTGAAAATGTACGTTTTTATCCTGGTGAAGAGAAAAACGATGCTGAGTTAGCAAAAGCGTTTGCTGAATTAGCAGATGTCTATGTAAACGATGCATTTGGTGCAGCTCACCGTGCGCACGCTTCAACAGAAGGAATTGCTCATCACATTCCAGCAGTAGCAGGTTTCTTAATGGAAAAAGAACTTGATGTGCTTTCTAAAGCATTATCAAATCCAGAGCGTCCATTTACTGCAATTGTTGGCGGAGCAAAAGTTAAAGACAAAATCGGTGTAATTGATAACTTACTTGATAAAGTAGATAACTTAATCATCGGTGGAGGACTTTCTTACACATTTATTAAGGCACTAGGCCATGAAGTAGGTAAATCCCTTCTTGAAGAAGATAAGATTGAACTAGCGAAATCTTTCATGGATAAAGCAAAAGTAAATGGAGTTAACTTCTATATGCCAGTGGACGTGGTTGTAGCAGATGACTTCTCAAATGATGCAAATAAACAAGTTGTTTCAATTGAAAACATTCCAAGCGACTGGGAAGGCTTAGATGCAGGGCCAAAAACTCGTGAAATCTATGCTGATGTAATCAAAAATTCTAAACTTGTGATTTGGAATGGGCCAATGGGTGTATTCGAACTAGACGCATTTGCTGGTGGAACAAAAGCAGTAGCAGACGCTTTAGCTGAAGCAACTGACACATATTCAGTTATTGGCGGCGGAGATTCTGCGGCGGCAGTTGAAAAATTCAACTTAGCTGACAAAATGAGCCATATTTCTACAGGTGGCGGTGCGTCACTAGAGTTTATGGAAGGTAAAGAACTTCCAGGCGTAGTTGCATTAAACGATAAATAAGTTTGAATGTCAGTAAGAGGGAGGACCGACCCGACGACTGATAAGCAAATGTTTATCAAGCAGCGATGATAGACGGAAAAGAGATAAAAGGGACCGAAATACTTTTAACAGCACCCTCTTGGAAATCTAGCGCTTGAAGGGAAAACCAACAATAAACAAAGGACGGTGTTACACATGCGTAAACCAATTATTGCAGGAAACTGGAAAATGAACAAAGTACTTTCTGAAGCAACTAGCTTTGTTGAAGAAGTAAAAGGAGCGGTACCATCTCCTGAAAGCGTAGATTCAGTAGTATGTGCACCTGCGTTATTTTTAGATCGTTTAGTAGAAGCTACTAAAGGTACGGACTTAAAAATTGGTGCACAAAACATGCACTTTGAAGAAAATGGTGCGTTCACTGGAGAAGTTAGCCCGGTTGCATTAGCGGACTTAGGTGTGAACTATGTTATTTTAGGTCACTCTGAGCGTCGTGAAATGTTTGCTGAAACAGATGAAACAGTAAACCAAAAAACAATTGCTGCATTCAAACACGGTTTAACACCAATCGTTTGCTGCGGTGAAACAAACGAAGAGTACGAACAAGATCAAACAAAAACAGTTGTAGCTAATCAAGTGCAAAAAGCATTAGCTGGTTTAACTGACGAGCAAGCAAAACAAACTGTTATTGCTTATGAGCCAATTTGGGCAATCGGTACAGGAAAATCTTCAACTGCTGAAGCTGCAAACGAAGTTTGTGCATACATCCGTAGCGTAGTTGCAGAGCAATTCTCTCAAGGTGTAGCAGATGCTGTACGTATTCAATACGGCGGCAGCGTAAAACCTGCTAATATCAAAGAATATATGTCTCAATCAGACATTGACGGAGCTTTAGTAGGCGGAGCAAGCTTAGAAGCAGACTCTTTCTTGCAGCTTTTGGAGGCTGGTAAGTAATGAGTAAAAAACCAGTAGCATTAATCATCTTAGATGGTTTTGCATTGCGCGATGAAGAAAAAGGTAATGCAGTAACACATGCAAAAAAACCAAACTTCGACCGTTTCTGGAATGAGTACCCGCACGCTACACTTAAAGCATCAGGCGAAGCTGTAGGCTTGCCGGATGGACAAATGGGTAACTCTGAAGTAGGTCACTTAAACATCGGTGCAGGCCGAGTGGTATACCAAAGTTTAACTCGTGTAAACGTAGCGATTCGTGAAGGCGAGTTTGAACAAAATGAAACGCTTCTAGCAGCTGTCAAGCACGCAAAGGAAAAAGGTACTAGCCTTCATCTTCTCGGACTTTTATCTGACGGCGGTGTTCACAGTCACGTCAATCACTTATACGCGCTGTTGCGCTTAGCTGCGAGTGAAGGCTTAGAAAAAGTCTACATTCATGGTTTCTTAGATGGTCGTGACGTAGCACCTCAATCTGCTGAAACGTATTTAAACGAATTAAATGAAAAAATTGAAGAGTATGGCGTTGGTGAAATTGCAACACTTTCAGGACGTTACTACTCAATGGACCGCGACAAACGCTGGGAGCGCGTAGAGAAATCATACCGTGCCATGGTGTATGGTGAAGGCCCATCATACACAAGCGCTGAAGAGTGTGTAAAAGACTCATACGAAAACGGAATTTATGACGAATTCGTTTTACCTTCTGTGATTACAAAAGAAGACGGTTCGCCAGTTGCGACAATTCAAGACGATGATGCAGTTATTTTCTACAACTTCCGTCCGGATCGCGCAATTCAAATTTCAAACACGTTTGCGAATGAAGATTTCCGTTCATTCGATCGCGGTGAAAAACATCCGAAAAACTTGCATTTCGTATGTTTAACGCACTTTAGCGAAACAGTTGACGGATATGTAGCCTTTAAGCCAATTAACTTAGATAATACGCTTGGTGAAGTATTATCTCAAAACAACTTAAAGCAGCTTCGCATTGCTGAGACTGAGAAATACCCTCACGTAACATTCTTTATGAGTGGCGGACGTGAAGCAGAGTTTCCTGGTGAAACACGTATCTTAATCAATTCACCGAAAGTAGCAACATATGACTTGAAACCTGAGATGAGTGCTTATGAAGTGACGGACGCGTTGCTTGGCGAAATCGAAGGAGACAAGCATGATGCCATTATTTTAAACTTTGCAAACCCTGATATGGTAGGTCATTCAGGTATGTTAGAACCAACGGTAAAAGCAATTGAAACAGTAGATGAGTGCCTAGGCAAAATTGTGGACGCAATTTTAGCAAAAGGCGGTACAGCTATCATTACAGCAGACCATGGTAATGCTGATGAAGTGGTTACACTTGAAGGTAAACCAATGACAGCTCATACAACGAATCCTGTTCCAGTGATCGTAACAAAGCAAGGCGTAGAGCTTCGTGAAGACGGTATTCTAGGAGATTTAGCTCCTACAATGCTTACTCTTTTAAATGTAGCACTGCCAAAAGAAATGACAGGTAAAACATTAATTAAATAATTGATTATAAAGGAGACTTTTAAAATGCCAACAATTCTTGACATTTATGCTCGTGAAGTATTAGACTCTCGTGGTAACCCAACGGTTGAAGTTGAAGTATATACTGAATCTGGCGCTTTCGGACGCGCTTTAGTACCAAGTGGTGCTTCTACTGGTGAATATGAAGCAGTAGAATTACGCGATGGTGACAAATCACGCTACCTTGGTAAAGGTGTATTAAAAGCAGTAGAAAACGTAAATGAAGTAATCGCTCCTGAATTAGTAGGTATGGACGTAACTGATCAAATCGGTATTGACCGTCTTATGATCGAGTTAGATGGTACTGAAAACAAAGGTAAATTAGGTGCTAATGCAATTCTTGGTGTATCGATGGCAGTAGCTCACGCAGCAGCTGACTTTGTAGGTCTTCCATTATACCGTTACCTTGGCGGTTTTAACGCGAAGCAATTACCAACTCCAATGATGAATATCATTAACGGTGGTTCTCATGCTGATAACAACGTTGATTTCCAAGAATTCATGATCTTACCTGTAGGTGCTCCTACATTTAAAGAAGCAATCCGTATGGGAGCAGAAGTGTTCCATGCATTAAAATCGGTATTAGCTGCTAAAGGTTTAAACACAGCTGTAGGTGACGAAGGTGGTTTCGCTCCTAACTTAGGTTCTAACCGTGAAGCATTAGAAGTAATTGTAGAAGCAATCACAAAAGCTGGTTACACAGCAGGAAAAGACATCCAATTAGGTATGGATGTTGCTTCTTCTGAGTTCTTTAACAAAGAAACTGGTAAATACGATTTAGTAGGAGAAGGTCGTACAGGCTTAACATCTGCTGAGATGGTAGATTTCTACGAAGAATTAGTAAATGAATTCCCAATCGTTTCAATCGAAGACGGTTTAGATGAAAATGACTGGGATGGTCATAAATTATTAACTGAGCGCATTGGCGGCAAAGTTCAACTTGTTGGTGACGATTTATTCGTAACAAACACGAAAAAACTTGCTCAAGGTATCGAACAAGGCGTTGGTAACTCAATTCTTATCAAAGTTAACCAAATCGGTACATTAACTGAAACATTTGAAGCGATTGAAATGGCTAAACGCGCTGGATACACAGCAGTAGTTTCTCACCGTTCTGGTGAAACTGAAGATGCAACAATTGCTGATATTGCAGTTGCAACAAACGCTGGTCAAATCAAAACAGGTTCTATGAGCCGTACAGATCGTATCGCAAAATACAATCAATTACTACGCATCGAAGACGAGCTAGGTGTTTTAGCTGTTTATGATGGTGCTAAATCTTTCTACAACTTAAAAAAATAAGTTGAAATAAGGAAAGCTTAAAAGGTGGATGAGTGTTCTCATCCACCTTTTTCAATTTGGTGGGTATATGTTATTTTTCACAGCCGTTACTTGTACGTTCAGTTATTTTATGATAAATTTATGTTAAAGAAGTGTGCGTAATAAATACGTGTAAATAAACAATGAACTCATTGTTTTTAGCAATAGCAAAAGATAACTGTGAGAAAATAATTGTGTAGCTAACATTAGCAAATAAAGATGAAGCAATATTGATCTTAGCTTGTTTCTCTTTTTGCAGGAGGTGTCTCAACATATGCATACGTTACTCATTACATTGCTGATTATTGTTTCAATTGCACTTATTATTGTAGTCGTCTTACAATCAAGTAAAACAGCAGGCTTATCAGGAGCTATTTCTGGTGGTGCTGAAACATTATTCGGTAAACAAAAAGCACGTGGAATTGATTTAGTACTACATCGCTTAACCGTCGTATTATCCGTCTTATTTTTCCTTTTAACAATTGCTGTATCATACTTTAAATTGTAATTATAACTGTCGATTTGAATAAAAAATCAGCATGCCACCTAATACATATAATTTGGTGTATACCGGATTTGATATGTTAGGTGGCATTTTTTACGTGCAGCTTCAATGGTTTAACTTTAATTTCATGTAATGATATAATAAATGCTTAATGAAAAACATTCCATTTATACATGAGCTGACAAATACATAAGTGGTGTCCTTTTATGGAGAATGAAAAGGGAACGAAATCAATTATTTTGTGATGGAAATCACAAGGGAAATGCGTTTTTTCATCATGTAAATGCAGACATTATAGATAAAAGGAGTTAGATTAGATGAAAATTGCACTGCCAAAGCCTTTTACATTTGAAGGTGGAGAAAAAGCAGTTTTATTATTACATGGATTTACAGGTAATTCAGCAGATGTCCGAATGCTGGGGCGTTTTCTTGAAAAGAAAGGATATACATGTCATGCACCGCATTATAAAGGGCACGGTGTACCACCAGAAGAACTTGTACACACAGGTCCGGAAGATTGGTGGAAAGATGTAATGGAAGGCTACCAATTTTTAAAAGATTGCGGACATGAAAGCATTGCAGCTGTCGGCTTGTCTTTAGGCGGCGTATTTTCTTTGAAATTAGGTTACACTGTACCTATAAAGGGTATTGTCCCTATGTGTGCACCTATGTACATTAAAAGTGAAGAAGTTATGTATGAAGGTGTTTTAGCATATGCTCGCGAATATAAGAAGCGTGAAGGAAAAAGCGAGGAGCAAATTCAACAAGAAATGGATGAATTTAAACAAACACCAATGAATACATTAAAGGCATTGCAAGGTTTAATTGCAGATGTCCGAAATTCAGTAGACATGATTTATGCTCCAACATTTGTTGTACAAGCACGCAATGATCACATGATTAATACAGATAGTGCAAACATTATTTATAATAATTTAGAATCACCTGTTAAAGATATAAAATGGTATGAAGAGTCTGGACATGTGATAACGCTTGATAAAGAGCGTGAGCAATTACATGAAGATGTATATCAATTTTTAGAGTCATTAGACTGGTAAACCTTTTGTATAAACTCATGTTGTATAAACAGTAAGAGAAGGAGGGGCAGAAGATGGAACAAGAAATTCAACACTATATCGATCAACTTTTAGCACGTATGAAAGAAGACAGTTACAAGCCATTAACGGTACAAGAACTAGAAAAAGAATTTCACGTTGAAGATTCTTCAACGTTCAAAGATTTTGTGAAAGCTCTTGTGATTATGGAAGAGCAAGGACTGGTTATTCGAGCAAGAAATAACCGTTACGGTCTACCTGAACGTATGAATTTTGTAAAAGGAAAAGTGACAGGCCATGCAAAAGGGTTTGCATTCGTCGTCCCTGAGGGGCAAGGTGCAGACGATATCTTTATTCCACCAACGGAGATAAATAATGCAATGCACGGCGATACTGTATTAGCACGTGTGCTTTCTGAGTCATCTGGCAGTCGGCGTGAGGGTACCATTGTCAAAATCATTGAACGTGGTACGCAACAAGTTGTAGGAACATATACCGAAAGCAAAAATTTTGGTTTTGTCATTGCCGATGATAAAAAAATTGCGGGAGATATTTTTATCCCAAAAGCTGCCCGCAATGGCGCAGTGGAAGGGCATAAGGTTGTAGTAGAATTAACGGGTTATCCAGAAGGACGTATGAATGCGGAAGGTAAAATTGTCCAAATTCTAGGTCACAAAAATGATCCAGGTGTCGATATTATTTCAGTTATTCACAAGCATGGTTTACCGCAAGAATTTCCTGCTGATGCATTAACACAAGCAATTGAAACACCTGAAACAATTAATGAAGAAGAGATTAAAGATCGTCGAGACTTGCGTGATCAAGTGATTGTCACAATTGACGGGGCTGATGCAAAAGATTTAGATGATGCTGTTACGGTAATAGAATTAGAAAATGGAAATTATAAGCTAGGCGTTCATATTGCAGATGTCAGTCATTATGTGAAGGAAGGATCTCCTATTGATGTGGAAGCAGCTGAACGTGGTACAAGTGTCTATTTAGTTGATCGTGTCATTCCTATGATTCCACATCGCTTATCGAATGGTATTTGTTCGTTAAATCCGAAAGTAAATCGTTTAACATTATCGTGTGAAATGGAAATTACGCCACAAGGCGAAGTTGTTGCACATGAAATTTTTCAAAGTGTGATTAAAACGACAGAACGAATGACGTATTCAGATGTGAATAAAATTTTAACAGATAAAGATGAGACTGTTCGTGAACGTTATGAAGCGCTCGTTCCAATGTTTGAACGCATGGAAAAGTTAGCAGAAATTTTACGTGAAAAACGTATGGACCGAGGAGCCATTGACTTTGATTTTAAAGAAGCAAAAGTATTAGTAGATGATGACGGCCATCCGACAGACGTCGTGTTACGTGAACGCTCAGTAGCAGAGCGGTTAATTGAAGAATTTATGCTTGCAGCAAATGAAACGGTAGCGGAGCATTTTCATTGGTTGAACGTGCCATTTATTTATCGTATCCATGAGGATCCAAATGAAGAAAAATTGAATCGCTTTTTGGAGTTTGTGACAAACTTTGGCTATGCGGTAAAAGGTGCTGGAAACGATATTCATCCACGCGCTCTCCAAGAAATTTTAGAAGCAGTAAGCGGAACACCAGAAGAAATGGTTGTATCAAAAGTTATGCTTCGTTCCATGAAACAAGCGAAATATGAAGCAGAAAGTTTAGGGCATTTTGGTTTATCTGCTGAATTTTATACACACTTCACATCACCAATTCGCCGTTATCCAGACTTAATTGTGCATCGTTTAATTCGCACGTATTTAATTGAGAATAAAATGGACGAAGCAACTCAAGAGATATGGCGTGAAAAGCTTCCTGAAATTGCTGATCATTCATCGAGCATGGAAAGAAGATCAGTCGATGCAGAACGTGAAACAGATGACATGAAAAAAGCCGAATTTATGGCTGATAAAATTGGCGAAACATTTGAAGGAATCATTAGCTCGGTTACTAATTTTGGGATGTTTGTTGAACTTCCGAATACCATTGAGGGGCTCGTCCATGTTAGCGATTTAACAGATGACTACTATCGCTACGATGAACGCCATTATGCAATGATTGGTGAACGAACAGGTAATGTGTTCCGTATTGGTGATGAAATTGAAGTAAAAGTAGTAGATGTAAATAAAGATGAACGTTCAGTTGACTTTGTGATTGTAGGGATGAAAACAAGCCAAAAACGTCTATCCAAAGACCGCCCGAAAGTAATTAAGGTCAAGCAAAAATCACGAAAAGACGAAAAAGGAAACAGAGGCAGCAGAAAAAAGAGTGATCAAAACAAGAAAGAAGAGTGGAGCACTCAAAAACCAAAAAAGAAGAAAAAGAAAAAATTTTTCGAAGCTGCTCCAAACATGAAGCGCAAAAAGAAAAAACGTAAATAAATGCTTTTTTGCCATCAAAGATTACTAACAATCAGTGAGGAAACAATCCTCACTGATTGACGTTACTGTGTTGTAGTTTATCACTCAATCCAGTAAAATAAATGAACAAGTAACACAACAGCGAAAGAAAGGGGAAGCATGATGCCAAAAGGTGAAGGGAAGCTTGTGGCGCAAAATAAAAAAGCGCGTCATGATTACTTTATTGAAGAAACATATGAAACCGGTATTGTATTGCAAGGCACGGAAATTAAGTCCATTCGAAATGGCCGTGTTAACCTGAAAGATTCATTTGCACGTGTACAGAATGGTGAAGTTTTTTTACATAATATGCATATTAGCCCTTATGAACAAGGGAACCGTTACAACCATGAACCTTTGCGTACGCGAAAACTACTATTACATAAAAACGAAATTAATAAACTGATTGGTTATACAAAAGAAACAGGTTATTCACTTGTTCCATTAAAGGTATACTTAAAAAATGGATTTGCGAAAGTGTTGTTAGGTCTTGGTAAGGGTAAAAAGAAATATGACAAGCGCGAAGACTTAAAACGTAAAGAAGCAAAACGTGATATTGAACGTGCATTCCGTGACCGTCAAAAGGAATAGTTTCTTACAATAACTTACAATTGCAAAAAACTTGGTTTGTGCTATAATAGATAGTGTTGTTAGTAAGATTTAATTTTTTGTAGACTAAAGTCGCTATCTGATGTACGCATGATTGCTTACACATTCCGACTCCCTTTTTATTATGGGGACGTTACGGATTCGACAGGGATAGTTCGAGCTTGGGTTGCGAGTCGAGGAGATGGCCTCGTTAAAACATCAACGCCAATAATAACTGGCAAATCTAACAATAATTTCGCTTTAGCTGCTTAATAACAGCTTAGCGGTTCCTCCCTCCATCGCCCATGTGGTAGGGTAAGGGACTCACTTGAAGTGGGCTACGCCGGAGTTCGCCGTCTGAGGACGAAGGAAGAGAATAATCAGACTAGCAACTTGGACGCCTGTCGGTAGGCAGAAAAGCTCGCGAAATCCAAATATGCCGACTACACTCGTAGACGCTTAAGTGGCGATATTTCTGGACGTGGGTTCGACTCCCACCGTCTCCACCAATACATATTGTATGGTGGTTTTTTTGTTTATAGAGTGAAAAGCATAAAGCGATGGTTATGACGATTTTATGCTTTATTTATGATTAAGTGATGCTTTTTAATTTAAGACACAGTTTCAGTGTTTAGAAAAATTAGGCTTTCTTTTATAAAAAAGAGACTCTCTTCCTAAAAGAAAGTCTCTTTTTGTTTCTCTTCCTTTGATGACAATGGTTGGCTAATGAAACGAACAATCAATTACAGGTGAAGAACACCAAAACGAGTGAAGGTCTCTTTACAAGCCGCCTTTGTATTTTCCTGCATTTTTAGATGCTTTTTCCTTTTTTGCTTTCTCTTTATGAATCTTATTTGCCGCAGCACTGCCAAATTCGTGGCTGAACTCAGAATCAATGACGGATGAGTCAAACCCTTTTTTATTTTTTTGATCAGCATCGTTCTTTTTTGTGTGTTTTGCCATTTTTCCAACACTCCTTTTCAAAGTTCGATACCTATTTAGTATAGGAGGAAAAAAGCATCTTATGAGAGGGAGTATTCGCTATGGCATCCTTATTTATACAGAGTGTAAAGAGTGTTTGTTTCTCTCTGATCGTACTGAACTTTATCGTTCTTTTTTTGGTGATTAAACTCGAAAAAGATAATGACATTGAGTTATAATAGAATTTAGTGAATAAATGTAAAGTTTTTATTCGGTCTTATTTACAAGAGATATGAAATGATCCTGCATTCTGTAAAAGTACTGAAGAAGCGGTTTGTTTCATATTCATTATTTTATTTAGATTCAAAGTTGAAAGAGAGTGAACTAGTATGGGCCGTAAATGGAACAATATTAAAGAAAAAAAAGCATCAAAAGATGCAAATACAAGTCGGATATATGCCAAGTTTGGCCGTGAGATTTATGTTGCAGCAAAACAAGGAGAGCCAGATCCAGAATCAAATCAAGCGTTAAAGGTTGTACTTGAACGTGCAAAAACGTACAATGTACCAAAAGCAATCATTGACCGTGCGATTGAAAAAGCAAAAGGCGGTTCAGAAGAAAACTATGATGAACTTCGCTATGAGGGTTTCGGCCCTAATGGCTCAATGGTCATCGTAGATGCATTAACAAACAACGTAAACCGTACAGCATCAGATGTGCGTGCTGCATTTGGTAAAAACGGTGGTAACATGGGAGTAAGTGGATCTGTGGCCTATATGTTTGATGCAACAGCTGTTATTGGTCTTGAAGGCAAAACAGCAGATGAAGTACTTGAGCTATTAATGGAAGCAGATGTAGATGTACGTGATATTTTAGAAGAGGATGAAGGCGTTATTGTTTATGCAGAGCCTGATCAGTTCCACGCTGTACAAGAGGCTTTTAAGAATATCGGTATCACTGAATTTACAGTGGCTGAGATCACAATGCTTGCCCAAAGTGATGTCACCCTTCCTGAAGATGTACAGGCACAATTTGAAAAAATGATTGATGCATTAGAGGATCTAGATGATGTTCAACAAGTGTACCACAATGTCGATTTAGGCGAATAATCGAGGAAAGTAAACCTTTATGACGTAGCAAAAACGGACTGACCGATACGGTGAGTCCGTTTTTGCTTAGAATGATAAATAAATTTTCAGCCTGGTATCAAGCAATCCCATCTGATTGAAAAAAGAATTAGCAAACATTACTTGAATCAGCATGCTTTTTTACGCTAGCTGCTTCTGCTTTGTTTCTTTTCCTAAAAAGATAACAGAAGCTGCAGCAATTAAGATAGCCAAGCAAAAAATGGAGAAGGTTATGCTTAATGACATTCCTTGCGTCGATAAATAACCAACTAAAAGAGGTCCTAAAATTCCTCCAATACGTCCAAAAGAAGCAGCCATACCAGCCCCAGTCCCACGAATGACAGTTGGATATTGTTCAGGTGTATAGGCATATAGCGCGCCCCATGCTCCTAAATTGAAGAAAGACAATAGCATGCCTGCTGTTAATAACAAGGCTAATGACTCCGCCGTTCCAAATAAATAAGCACTTACAGCTGTTCCAAGCAAATACGTAACGAGTACGAATTTTCGACCCTTGCGTTCAATAAACCAAGCAGCGGTGTAGTAGCCTGGTAACTGAGCAAGTGTCATGATTAAGACATATTCAAAACTTTTAATTAAGCTAAAGCCTTTAATGACCATAACGCTTGGTAACCATAAAAACATTCCATAATAAGAAAATACAACACAGAACCAAAGAATCCAAAGCATAATCGTTTGTTGCCGGTATTCTTTTCCCCAGACTTGTTTGATGTTTTTCATCATGGATGGTTTGTTCGCATTCGTTGCCGCAACGAATTTTGGAGAATCTGGCAGCTTTATACGTAAATAAATTGCATAAAAAGCAGGTAAAGCAGTCAGTAATAGGGCAACTTGCCAACCGTATGTTGGAATAACAAAGTATGAAATAAGAGCAGCTGCTAACCAACCGAAAGCCCAGAAGCTCTCTAATAAAACAACAATTTTTCCTCTTTTTTCTGGTGCAACGGTTTCAGATACAAGAGTGGATGCCACCGGTAATTCACCGCCCAGCCCCATTCCGATAATAAAACGTAAAATAAGAAATGTAGCAAGAGTGGTTGTCAGCGCTGACAAACCGCTGGCAACTGAAAATAAAACGAGTGTAATAATAAAAACTGATTTTCGCCCAATTCGATCTGCTAGTAAGCCAAATAGTAAAGCTCCAATAGCCATCCCAATAGAGTTAACACTCCCAATCCAGCTCATTTCGGTTGGAGATAAATTCCATTCTTTATGAAGAGCGGCAATAATAAAGGAAAGAATCCCAACATCCATTGCATCAAAAAGCCATCCTAGGCCAGCGATGCTTAGTAATTGACGTTCTGATAATGATTTTTGTTTCATAACTTCCTCCCAGATGTCTTCACGATTGTTTCTTAATCAAGTTTACAACTGTCTTTACACTTTGTCACGTCTATTTTTCTCATTTTAAGATAGAGTTAAAATGAAATGCGTTTTAACGTAAAGAATTGTTTGATTAAACTAACAAAGCTTTTATAAAGTCGAGCTAATCACCACAGAGCTTGTGCTCCTTAAGAGCAGGGTAAAATGCTGAAAATAGGACTTTATACGAACGATTGATACTGTTAAAATAAAAAGTACTTTTCATATACCAAAACCGTATATAATGATAAAAGTACGTAATAGAAGAGGTGCAAGCCATGAAGGTCATCATAAAAAGTTTTGTGAATGGACTCCTTACTATTGTTCCCATCATTTTAGTGATGTATATATTAGTGAGGATTTTTACATTTTTTGATAGCATATTAGGAAATATCTTCAAAACATATCTAAAAGAAGGCTATATTCCTGGGATTGGAATTTTAGCTACTTTAGTCTTAATAACAGTGTTGGGGTGGCTGTCAACTCGATTTTTAATGAGGAAAATTGTTCAGCTTATTGATCGATTATTAGAAAAAATTCCACTTGTTAAAACGTTATACACAGTAATTAAAGATACCCTTCACTCCTTTCTTGGAGAGAAAAAATCGTTCTCTAAAGTAGCGCTTGTCACGATGCCAGGAACGAATATGAAAGTTATTGGATTCATTACGTCAGAAGAAGTAGAAAATGTCATTAATCCATTGAAGAATCATGTGGCAGTTTATATTCCGCAAACGTTTCAAGTCGCAGGCTTTACATTTCTGGTTCCAAAAGAAGAAGTAGAATTCCTTGATGTTAAGCCTGAAGAGGCAATGAAGTTTGTTTTATCTGGCGGCGTTACAAGTTCAAATAAAGGAAATCACCAATAAAAGCAGGTATATTTTAGTGGTGAGAGCTTAAAGAGTTTTATCAATCTGAAAAAAGAAGACATATCGTCTTCTTTTTTTATAAAAGCATTAGTTGGAGTAGTTAACAGTTTGTATCTTCGAACGTACCTTCTTGGTAGGTATCACTTACTTGCTCGTGTGTTTCAGCTAAGCCTTGTGATAATTGGTCTTGACCTTCGTAGTCGTTTACATGGAATTGACGATCTGCAATTTGACTTGTGTTCACTTCTTTCTGCGGCTTTTTCTCTGGCATAAACATCACTCCTTTATCGGTATCAGTATAAGTGTTTGCGAACGTAAAGAAATGTATGCAAAAAGCAGTCTCATTACGAGACTGCTTTTACCTTACTTCTCAGTTAAAAAGATTTCTTCAACATCATCAAGCATTAAGTTTGCTGCTAATACACCACCAGCTGTATTCCAAATAGCATCACTAACTTGATGAGCATTTCCATTTTTAACAACACTTAAATTTTTCCATAAAGGATCACTTGTCCATTCTTTTTCAGTAGCTAAAGCTTTTGGATCATTCACTGGAGCATAAGTGAAATAGAAAAGAACATCTCCGTCCATTTTAGGAATCACTTCTTTTCCTACATCTATAGCAAGATTTCCAAGCTTGTTATCAGCAGTAAAAATCTCTTCTTGTTCTTTAACGCGTTTAAATCCTAATTGATCAAAGATCACTCCAGAAAATGAATCTGTGTAATAAATACGCGCATTTCCAGCCATGAAGCGAACAACAGAAACTTCTTGATTGACTTTATCACCTAATTGTTGCTTCAACTCTTCTACATGAGCATCAAATTGGCTTAACACTTCATTTCCTTTTTCTTCATGGTTTAACGCTTTTGCATACAATTTGAAGTTTTCTTTCCAATCTCCTCTTAATGTTTCTGAGAAAACAGTTGGAGCAATTGCACTTAACTTATCGTATACTGCTTCTTGACGCATCTTATTTCCGATGATTAAATCCGGTTTTAACGCTGCAATCTTCTCTAAAGTTACTTCGTGTTCAACCCCTACAACTTCAACGTCTTCCATATCACCTTTGATGTGATCGTACCATGGATCGCCTAACCAAGATTGTACAGCACCTACAGGTTTAACACCCATTGCTAAAAGTGCTTCAGTTCCTTCGTTAGTTAAAACAACCACACGTTTAGGCGTTCCTTTAATTTCAGTTTTTCCCATCGCATGTTCAACTGTATATGCCTCTTCTTTACTTTCGCCTTCTTTTTTGCCGCCATTTTCTTTTTCATTTGCATTGCCGCAAGCAGCTAATGCTAACACTAGAACCGTCAGTAGTGTTAGTAAAAATGAAAATTTGTGTCGATATGTATTCACTTCTTAACCCCCTGTATAGATGATAATGATTTTCATTTACATTTTTGATAATATTGCAACTTTTAGTTTCTGTCAATAAAAAAATGAAAATGATTCTCAAATTCATTGACACTTTTTTTAAAGTTTTCTAAACTAGAAGAAAGTATAGATGTATGAGTCATCTCAGAGGAGCAATGGAAATGATACTGCGTAGTATTCAAATGAAAATCGTAGGGCTCATTTTAGGAATTATAATATTGGTAGTTTGCATAGGCTTAAGTATCGTATTGGGATATACAAATACAAGCGTTAAAACTGCAATCGATGCATTTCAATCTTTTAATGGATCAAATGAGCACATAGTTATACAAAATGTAAGATTACCGCGTGCATTAATTGGAGCTGCAGTGGGAAGCTGTTTAGGAATTGCAGGTGCAATGATGCAGGCGCTAACTAAAAATCCACTTGCATCCCCGGATATTATTGGAGTGAATGCAGGTGCAAGCTTTTTTATTGTCGTTGCTGTTATTTTCTTTTCAGTTAACTCTCTGCAAGCCTTTACATGGATTGCATTTGGAGGAGCAGCTCTGGCAGTTGTGGTTGTTTATTTTTTAGGCTCACTTGGAAAAGAGGGGTTGACTCCTATTAAGCTTACGCTTGCAGGAGCTGCAATCGCTGCTTTTTTCTCATCGTTAACGCAAGGTTTGCTTGCCATCGATGAGACGTCTCTTGATCAAGTCCTTTTCTGGTTAGCCGGATCTGTACAAGGTCGTAAACTAGAAGTTTTATACAGTGTATTGCCTTATATAGCAGTAGCCACTGTGTTAGCTTTTTTTATGGCACAAAAAATTAATGTTTTAACGATTGGTGAAGATGTTGCTAAAGGGCTTGGGCAACGTACAGCTTTTGTTAAAATTGTATCAGGAACAATCATTACTATTTTAGCAGGCGGAGCCGTCGCAATTGCTGGGCCGATTAGTTTTGTTGGTATTATTATTCCCCATATTGTCCGTTCATTTGTAGGGCAAGATTATCGATGGATTTTCCCGTATAGTGCAGTAGCAGGGGGAATTTTATTATTAGTTGCTGACATAGCGGCTCGATATGTCATTATGCCGGCAGAGGTACCAGTAGGTGTGATGACCGCCCTTGTCGGAACTCCTTTCTTTATTTATTTGGCACGAAAGGAGGCTGGCTCATCATGAAGCGATACCAACCATTTCGGCTGAAATATGTCTCATTTTTAGTAAACATAAAGGCAGCTGCCATTATTGGCATTTTGTTGCTTTTGTTAGTGGCGCTCTCGTTACTCAGCGCCGGAGCAGGTGAATTATTTATTAATCCTGTAAAAGTTATTCAGATTTTATTCGGGTACGGAGTGGAGTTTGAACGGCTAGTTGTGACATCTTTTCGCTTGCCGCGTATTATTATTGCCATTTGTGCAGGAGTTTGTTTAGCTACTGCAGGAGCAATTTTGCAAGGGCTTGTTCGCAACCCGTTAGCATCGCCTGATTTAATTGGTTTAACGGGTGGGGCATCTGTTGGGGTTGTGTTATTTCTAGCACTTTTTAGCGATACAAACAACTCATTAACGGTTAGTATTCATTGGCTCCCTGTCAGTGCTTTTTTAGGTGCTTTAGTTGTAGCGGTATTGCTGTACGTATTCGCATGGCGAAACGGTGTATCTCCAATTACACTTGTGCTAATTGGAATTGGTTTAACAGCATTAACTAAATCTATGACGACAATGTTTATGCTGATGGGGCCAATCTACAGAGCCAGTCAGGCTAATATCTGGATTACAGGTACAGTATATGGTTCGAGCTGGGATAATGTGTATGTCCTTGTTCCCGTTACAGTTGTATTATTGGTGATTAGTTTAATAATGGTACGAAATTTAAATATACAAGAATTTGGAGAAGAAATTGCAACGAATGTTGGAAGCCACGTTCAAAAAAGCCGTTTAGGTCTTTTAATTATAGGTACAGCTTTAACAGGAAGCGCCGTGGCATTTGCAGGAGGGATCAGTTTTGTAGGATTGCTTGCTCCTCACATTGCACGTAGGCTTGTTGGTTCATCATTTGGCGCATTATTACCGTTATCAGCACTAATTGGTGCGATTTTAATTGTTGTAGCCGATTTAATTGGACGTACGGTGTTTTTACCAATTGAAGTGCCTGCTGGTGTGTTTACAGCCGCTATAGGTGCTCCGTATTTTATTTATTTATTATATAAGCAAAGAAACGTGTAAGACGTTTTTGCAAAAAGGAGCGAATGACATGCATTCATTAGAAACAAAGGCATTAACTCTGTCTTATGGAGATGCCATGATCATTGACGAACTGGATTTAAAAATTCCAAAAGGTGAAATTACGGTCTTTATAGGTGGTAACGGATGTGGTAAATCAACGCTTTTACGTTCATTGGCCCGTTTATTAAAGCCGCAAAATGGTTCGATTCTGTTAGAAGGTTCAAAGATTTCATCGTTACCTACAAAAGAAATTGCAAAACAATTAGCGATTTTGCCTCAAAGTCCCGTTGCGCCTGAAGGATTAACCGTTTTGCAATTAGTGAAACAAGGACGTTATCCTTATCAAAATTGGTTTCGTCAGTGGTCAGAAGAAGATGAGAAAAAGGTTCAAAAAGCCTTGGATGCAACGAGATTAACGGATTTAGCCGACCGCCAAGTTGATTCGCTGTCTGGTGGTCAGCGTCAACGTGCATGGATTGCCATGACACTTGCTCAAGATACAGATATTATTTTGCTAGATGAGCCAACAACATATTTAGATATGACACATCAAATTGAGATTTTAGACTTATTATTTGAATTAAATGAGAAAGAAAAACGTACGATTGTAATGGTGCTGCATGATTTGAATTTAGCATGCCGTTATGCCCATCACATTGTGGCGCTTCAAAACAAACAGATTTATGCACAAGGTAAGCCAGAAGAAGTGATTACATGTCAACTTGTTCAGAATGTCTTTAATATGAACTGTGAAGTCACAGTTGATCCATTGTTTGGAACACCATTATGTATTCCGCATGGCAGAGGCCGTTGTATTGTTCAGAAAGTCGCAGCAGGTGTGTAACATGCTGACTATCAAAGAGCAAACTCTGTTAACAGAAAAATTCAGAGTTACCTTTAAACAGAATGCTGCTCACCAAATAGACGCAAGCGATTGTATTGATGCACAAAAAATGGTTCATCATTTAACGTTTATTCAACAACAAATAGAAGCGCCCAATTTACAAGTGGCTGCTTCTATTTTTTCAAAAAGATATAGTTTTGTTGTGCTTTCAGCTCTTTATATGTTTAGTGTACAGGATAAAAAGCTGAACCTTTCTCTTCAAAATGTATCGTTATATACCACAAATTTAGACGATTCTTTATGGCTGCCATCTATTCATTACAACAATTATGAGTTTGATCATGTCACAGGGAGTAATCGTGAAAAGTTGAGAGAGAAATTGATTACAGAATTATTTGCCTATCATTTGGAACCGATTTGGTTAGCGATACGTCATATTACAAAGATTTCAAAGCTAACTTTGTGGGAGAATATTGTTGTATATATTTTTTGGATGTATGAAATGCTTCTTCAAGACACAAGCATAGAGAGAAACCATCCGGCAATAAAAGCAGATCTGCACTATTTACTGCACGAAGCAAAAGGATCACAGTTTGGTTCATATCACCACAATCCACTTCAACGCTATCATACACCAAAACAACATGTTAAACATGTCCAGGAACCAGTAAGATTACGTCAAACTTGTTGCTTATCTTATCAAACAGCAGCTAAACATCAATACTGCAAAACATGTCCAGTTTTATGTAAAACAGGACAAAAAGGAGGGAATGCATGTGGATAAACAATTTAAAGAACAGCTTGAAGGATTACTTGAGAAATACACAGAATTAATGGTAGGAGAGAGCAATGAAGAATTAAAAGAGAAAATACAAGCATGGGTAATCTATACATATATTTCAAAATCTATGCCTCCTTTAATAAAGCATTGGAATCAGCTTTATCCAGAAGCAAAAGCGGAAATGGTCAATATCGTAAAAGAGATTAAAGCATTAAATGAACAACATCGTACAAATCAACATAAACAAGATTAACAAGCGTTCATCGATTACTTGATGAACGCTTTTTTTAGTGGCTGTTAGCAGGTAAGTGCAGCTAACCACTCTATCAAACAATCATTATATTAAATTATTCTCCACTGTTTGAAGATTCATTTCGGATCATTAAAACTTGCTGAACGTATTTAGATATGTAGCATATTATAAATAGAATCCGTTATCTTCCTAAAATCCAATCTATATTATTAATGACATAAATAAAATGTTAAAATTAAGATAATTTAACACTTTATTTACAAATAAGATTGCAAAAAATCGGGAGGGATTGCTATGGAACAGACAATGCGCAGCTTTTTTTTATTTTTGTCTAAAAATAAAATGTTAACAAAACTTGCAAAACGCTACGGGTTGCGCTTTGGAGCGAGACGTTTTGTAGCAGGCGAAACAATCGATTTAGCTATAGATGTAATAAAACGATTAAATGCCAATGGACTGAAAGTGACCATTGATTATTTGGGGGAATTTGTTGATAATGAACGAGAAGCAAATGAAATGGCTGATCAGTGTATAGAAGCTATTCGTGCCATAGGATGTGAAGGGCTTGATTCGCAAATATCATTAAAGTTAACGTCAATGGGCCTCGATGTATCTAGTGATGTAGTGCTACAGAATATGCATCGGATTTTACAAGAGGCAAAGGAACATAACGTATTTGTAACAATTGATATGGAAGATTACAAACGCTGTGGAAGAACGATTAACATTTTCAAAGAATTAAAGCCGAAATACAGTCATGTTGGCACAGTTATTCAAGCTTATTTATATCGAACAGAGCAAGATATGATAAATTTGAATCCGTATGCACCCAATTTAAGGCTAGTAAAAGGCGCGTATAAGGAACCTGCTGATGTGGCGTTTCCTGACAAAACAGATGTAGATGAAAATTTTAAAAAAATCATTAAAACTCACTTATTAAATGGACATTACACAGCTGTTGCGACTCATGATGATAACATCATTGAATATACAAAGCAATTGGTTGCTAAACACAACATTTCAAAAGAACAATTTGAATTTCAAATGCTGTATGGGATACGACCTGAAAAACAAGAACAGCTAGCACGAGAAGGATATACGATGAGAGTATATGTTCCATATGGGACAGATTGGTACGGTTATTTTATGAGAAGGCTAGCCGAGAGACCAGCCAATGTATCATTTGTTTTAAAAGGAATCGTTAAGAAGTAACCCGATGCATTATAGAGGAAATCGAACATGATCAATCATGTCCGATGTTTGATTTTACGATTAATCGTTTTGCATATTTTGTTTTTTATATTGTTGATTTTGAGAGGTCTTTTTACCGTGAGAACCGATTTCTTGCGAAGGGCCTGCGTTTCCTTTCACGCTTGCTGCACTTACACCAGCTCCTGAAGGATCTTTCTTTAATCGTGACATTACATCACCTCCTTGTTTTAATGTAACCAACAAACGAAAAAATAGTTATAAATAATTTTGTTAATATATTGCGAAAATTTAAAAAATGTTTTATAGTAATATCAGAGATTAACAGTAACTCTCTTTTTTTGAGAATAAAATGAATGACTATTCATTCAATGTATTAAGGGGGATATAATCATGAGCTTTAAAATCAAAAAAGCAGCCGTTTTAGGTTCTGGTGTTATGGGTTCTGGTATTGCAGCACATTTAGCAAATGTCGGTATTCCAACATTACTGCTAGATATTGTGCCTAAAGAGGTAACGAGTGAAGAAGCGGCAAAAGGATTAACGGTAGAAAGCCCACAAGTGCGTAATCGCTTTAGTTCAAATGCGTTAAAGAAATTATTGAAACAAAAGCCAGCACCATTGATGTCGAAATCTAGATTATCGTTAATTCAGCCGGGAAATTTAGAAGATCATCTACATCAACTAAAGGACTGCGATTGGATTATTGAAGTAGTAGTAGAACGCTTAGACGTCAAGCAGGATTTATTTGCAAAAATTGACGAAGTGAGAAAAAAAGGAAGTATTATTAGTTCAAATACATCGGGTATTTCCATTCATGAAATGGCAAAAGGTCGTTCTGATGATTTTAAAGCCCATTTCTTAGGAACGCATTTTTTCAACCCGCCTCGTTATTTGAAATTACTAGAAGTAATTCCGACAAATGATACAAATTCGGAAGTTGTCCAATATATGAAATCTTTTGGAGAAAATGTTTTAGGCAAAGGCGTAGTAATAGCCAAAGATACACCTAATTTTATTGCCAATCGAATCGGAACATATGGACTATTAGTCACCGTTCAAGAAATGTTAAAGGGCGGGTATAGTATTGGAGAAGTCGATTCTGTAACAGGTCCACTCATTGGTCGTCCAAAAAGTGCGACATTCCGTACGTTGGACGTGGTAGGGTTAGATACGTTTATCCATGTAGCTAGAAATGTGTATGAAAAAGTAGAAGGAGACGAAAAGGCTGTATTTGATGTTCCTGCATTTATGAAGCAAATGCAAGAGAATGGTTGGTTAGGAAGTAAATCAGGGCAAGGATTCTTTTTGAAAAAGGGAAAAGAAATTTTAGAATTAAACCCTCATACTCTTGAATATGGAGAACGTAAAAAGTTAAAAACGAAAGCAACTGAATTAAGCAAACAGGAAAAAGGACTACCAAATAAAATGAAAGCGCTTATATATTCGGATGACCGTGCCGGAACGCTTTTATGGAATATTATTAGCCCTGTTCTCCTGTATGCGGCTCAACTAAAAGATGAAATTGCTGACGATATTGTAGCAATTGACCAAGCAATGAAATGGGGATTTGGTTGGGAAATGGGCCCTTTTGAAACATGGGATGCCATTGGAGTAGCCAAAGCAATTGAAAAAATGGAAGCTCAGCAATTAACCGTACCAAATTGGATAAAAGAGATGAAAGAAAGCGGTTTCGCTTCGTTTTATAAAGAATTAGACGGCCAAAAAATCTATTATGATCGAGGGGAATATAAGCCTCTAATTGAAAATAAAAAAGTTATCCATTTGTCTTCATTGCATAAAACAAATCAAGTGATCAAGAAAAATAGCGGAGCTAGCTTAATCGATTTAGGGGATGATGTAGCCTGCTTACAATTTACATCACCTAATAATGCCATTGGTTTAGATATCATCCAGCTATTAAATGAGTCGCTTGATGAGGTTAATCGGAATTATAAAGGGCTTGTCATCGGTAATCAAGGCAAAAACTTCTGTGTAGGTGCAAATCTTGCCATGATTTTAATGGAAGCACAAGATGATAATTTCTTTGAAATTGAGTTTGTCATTCGTCAATTTCAACAAGCGATGATGAAATTAAAATATAGTGAAAAGCCGGTTGTCGCTGCACCATTTGCTATGACGCTAGGAGGAGGAACTGAAATTTGTTTACCAACCTCTAAAATTCAGGCAGCAGCTGAAACTTATATGGGACTTGTTGAAGTTGGAGTTGGATTAATACCAGGCGGAGGCGGGAACAAAGAGCTGTATATAAAACAGCTGAACGGCCTTCCAAATGGCGTGAACTTGGACTTACAGCAAATTGCAAACAAAACGTTTGAAACGATTGCGACAGCAAAAGTCTCAAGTTCCGGTTTAGGAGCAAAAGAATTAAATTTCTTGAACAAACAAGATGGCATTAGTTTTAACAGTGATCATTTATTGAATGATGCAAAAAGTGCTGTTCTTTCACTATTTGATGCTGGATATCAGCCACCTGCACGTGAAAAGATACCGGTGGTAGGTGAAACTGGATATGCGACACTCCTGTTAGGAGCACAATCTATGAAGTATTCTGGCTATATCTCAGAACATGATTATAAAATCGCAACAAAATTGGCTTTTGTTATTGCTGGTGGTCGAGTGCCTTATGGAACAAAGGTGGATGAGCAGTATTTGCTTGATTTAGAGCGTGAAGCATTCTTAAGTCTTGTTGGGGAAGCAAAATCTCAACAGCGCATGCAGCATATGTTAGTGAAAGGAAAACCATTGCGTAACTAAGGGGGAGAAAAGGATGAGAGAAGCAGTTATTGTTGCTGGTGCGAGAACACCGGTTGGAAAAGCAAAAAAAGGTACACTTGCTAATATGAGACCGGATGATTTAGGTGCGCTAACGGTAAAAGAAACGTTAAAAAGAGCAGGTGGGTACGAAGGACCGATTGATGATTTAATTATTGGCTGCGCAATGCCAGAAGCAGAACAAGGGTTAAATATGGCCCGTAACATTGGTGCATTAGCAGAGCTTCCTTATACAGTACCTGCTATTACGATT
Source organism: Priestia megaterium (assembly GCA_008180335.1). Taxonomy (GTDB): domain Bacteria; phylum Bacillota; class Bacilli; order Bacillales; family Bacillaceae_H; genus Priestia; species Priestia megaterium_B. The sequence continues at coordinate 365,255 of VTEF01000004.1, read as the reverse complement.
AATCGTTATTGCTCTTCCGGGTTGCAAAGTATTGCTTATGGCGCAGAGCGCATTATGCTGGGGCATGCCAAAGCAGTATTGGCAGGTGGAGCAGAATCAATGAGCCTTGTTCCAATGTTTGGAAACGTAGCTCGGCCAAATGTGACACTTGTTGAAAATGCTCCGGAATATTACATGGGCATGGGCCATACTGCGGAACAAGTCGCATCAAAGTACGGGATTTCACGTGAAGATCAGGATGCTTTTGCTGTGAGAAGCCATCAAAAAGCAGCTAAAGCATTACAAGAGGGAAGATTTAAAGATGAAATTGTACCTGTTGAAGTAAAGATGCGAAGCTTAGATGCTCAAAATCAGTTACAGGAGAAAACGATCTTATTTTCTGAAGATGAGGGAGTACGTGCTGGAACGACAGCGGACGTATTAAGTAAGTTACGGCCAGCTTTTTCGGTAACAGGGTCAGTAACAGCAGGAAACTCTTCTCAAACAAGCGACGGAGCAGCGACAGTCTTTTTGATGGATAGAGAAAAAGCGGAAGCAGAAGGGCTAAAGCCGCTATTAAAATTCCGTTCATTTGCAGTAGGAGGTGTTCCGCCTGAAGTAATGGGGATTGGTCCAGTTGCAGCTATTCCAAAAGCATTGAAATTAGCAGGGCTTGAGCTTTCTGATATCGGCTTATTTGAATTAAATGAAGCATTTGCTTCTCAAGCACTTGGTGTAATTCGAGAATTAAATATTGATGAAGAACGAGTAAATGTAAATGGCGGTGCAATTGCACTGGGACATCCATTAGGGTGCACTGGCGCAAAGTTAACATTAAGTTTATTGCATGAAATGAAGCGACGAAACGAGCAGTTTGGAGTTGTCACAATGTGCATTGGCGGCGGCATGGGTGCTGCCGGAGTATTCGAATTACTTGCTTAACACTTAACAATGGAAAAAACAAGGGGGAAATGAAGATGTCTAATCAAACAGAACAAATCATTAAAGGTGGAAGCTTTTTAATTGATGAAATTCCGACAAGTCGTGTGTATGCACCAGAAGATTTTACAGATGAACATAAAATGATTGCAAAAACAACAGATGAGTACGTTGAAAATGAAGTGCTGCCACAGGTGGAATTTTTAGAAAAGCATGAATTTGATCGTTCTGTAAAGCTTTTAAAGCAAGCGGGAGATTTAGGTTTACTTGGAGCCGATGTACCTGAAGAATATGGCGGACTTGGTCTTGATAAAATTAGCTCTGCATTAATTTCAGAAAAGATGTCTCGTGCAGGCGGCTTTTCGATTACACACGGTGCACATGTAGGAATTGGGTCTTTACCGATTGTATTGTTTGGAACAGAAGAACAAAAGCAAACATACTTGCCAGCACTTGCAACAGGTGAGAAAATCGCTGCCTATGCGTTAACAGAGCCAGGATCAGGATCAGACGCACTAGGAGCAAAAACAACAGCACGTTTAAATGCTGAAGGTACACATTATGTATTAAATGGTGAGAAGCAATGGATTACCAATGCAGGTTTTGCTGATGTGTTTGTTGTCTACGCAAAAATTGATGGTGATAAATTCTCTGCATTTATTGTAGAACGTGAATATCCAGGCGTATCGGTTGGTCCTGAAGAGAAAAAAATGGGAATTAAGAGCTCATCAACGCGCACATTAATTTTAGAAGATGCACAAGTACCAAAAGAAAATTTGTTAGGTGAAATTGGAAAAGGTCATGTGATTGCCTTTAATATTTTAAATATCGGCCGTTACAAACTCGGAGTAGGAGCAGTAGGTGCGGGTAAGCGAGCAGTTGAATTGACAGCTCAGTATGTGAATCAACGCCAACAATTTAAAACGCCAATTTCACAATTTTCATTAACACAAGAAAAAATTGCAACAATGGCGGCAAAGCTTTATGCATCTGAAAGTTCTGTTTATCGTACGGTAGGTTTGTTTGAAGATAGAATGGGTCAGCTATCAGAAGAGCAGCAGAAAGATGGAAAGGAAATCGCTGCTTCAATTGCTGAATATGCGATTGAATGCTCTTTAAATAAAGTATTCGCATCAGAAGTTCTAGATTATTTAGTTGATGAAGGCGTACAGTTACACGGTGGTTATGGCTTTATGAGCGAATATGAAATTGAGCGTTTGTATCGCGATTCAAGAATTAATCGTATTTTTGAAGGGACAAATGAGATCAACCGTTTACTTGTACCAGGTACCTATTTGCGAAAAGCATTAAAGGGTGAACTTCCTCTTCTTCAAAAAGCACAGTCCCTGCAAGAAGAGTTAATGATGCTAATGCCAGAAGAAACGGGTAATGGTCCTTTAGATCAAGAGAAATTATTAGTTCGAAACGGTAAAAAGATTGCGTTACTGCTATTAGGTTTAGCAGCGCAAAAATATGGAAAAGACCTAGAAAAAGAGCAAGAAATCTTAGTAAATATTTCAGATATGATTAGCCATGTTTATGCAATGGAGTCAACGGTTTTACGTACAGAAAAAGCCATTGAAAAAACAGGCGTGGAAAAAAATCAATTAAAGATTAACTACACAAAAGTATTTTGCCAAGAATCGTTTAACCGCTTAGAATCAGATGCGAAAGAAACACTAATCGCAGTAGAGCAAGGAGATACATTGCGTGTAATGTTATCGTCACTTCGTAAACTAACGCGTTATACACCAATTAATGTGATTGAAGCAAAGCGTGAAATTGCTAAAAAAGTGTTAGAAGCTGAACGTTTCATCGTCTAAACAAACAGAAAAAGAAGCTCAGGAAGCAGAGCTTCTTTTTCTGTTTAATAAAGATTTAAGATAGGTAAATGATAGAGGGATATGTTAAAATACGAAAAAAAGCTTAAATTAAGGAAGGAGGTGAACAAATATGAGCATATTATTTTATTCGTACCCTAAATGCGGAACGTGCCGCAAAGCTAAAAAATGGCTAGACGATCAAAATGTGTCTTATGAAGAAATTCATATTGTTGAATCACCTCCAACAAAAGAACAGCTCGCTTCTTACTATCAAAACAGCGGAATAGAACTTAAAAAATTCTTTAATACAAGCGGGAAAAAATATCGTGAATTAGGGTTGAAAGATCAAGTAAACACGGCAAATGAAGCTGAACTATTAGCTATTCTTGCATCAGATGGAATGCTTATCAAACGTCCACTAGTGACAGATGGTCAACATGTGACCGTTGGATTTAATGAGAAACAATTCGAAAATGTGTGGAAATAAATTTGAAATAGGCGCCGTTTCAAATAGAAAAAATTTACCTTTTACGGTACACTGATAAGAGAAGAAAGGTTTCTATCTCACACAAAGTATTGCTGAAATGCATACGTCAGTGAGTAGTAATAGATCATACATACTTTATTGGAGGGATTAGGATGAGCACGCCAAAAGAATTACGTTATTCAGAAGAACATGAATGGGTTAAAACAGAAGGAGAAGTGGTACGAGTAGGAATTACACACTTCGCTCAATCTGAACTTGGTGATATCGTATTCGTTGAACTACCAGAAGTTGGTGATAAAGTAGAAGCCGATGAGCCATTCGGTAGCGTAGAATCAGTTAAAACGGTTTCTGAATTATACGCACCTATTAGTGGTGAAGTAGTAGAAGTAAATGAAGAGTTAAGCGATAATCCAGAGTTTGTGAACGAATCTCCTTATGAAAAAGCCTGGATGATTGTAATTAAACCTGCAGATGCTTCAGAAGTAGACAAGCTTATGACTGCAGAACAATATGAAGAAATGATTAACGAAGCCTAAGCTAAAAGGTGTAATTTGTTCATCAGCTTACGTCTATCCATAATTTGTCTTCATATGTTATGACCAAAAGGACACTCTAATTAGTAAAAAGCTAAAGGAGTGTCTTTTTATGTTTGAACGTAAAAGAATCGATGTGACGGACCGTGTAACAGCAAGGTTTCATAACGATGGAATGAAGTTATACATTGATAAGCAGCCAATTGGAGAAGTTGAATATAGCCCCGCTGGAAATCAGTATCGTCTAGAAGCTGGGTATACGAAAGAACAAAATAAATTTTATCAATATGCTGATGTGCAAACAGGTAAACAACAACAATACACAGATTGTGATTCTGAGCAGGGATGGTGCTAAACAGTGGGAGTTTTTCCACTGTTTTTTTTATTTATGTAATTTTTATAGCAAAATCTTTTGAAAAACAGGTGAACTGTGATACATTAACGAATATTGTATAGCATAAAGGAATAACGTTACTATACAACTGACAATTATAGGTGATGACAATGGGCTTAGTAGAAATTGAAAAAGTAATTATTGTAGAAGGTCGATCAGACAAAAAAAGAATTGAAAGTATTATTAATGAACCGATTGAAATTATCTGTACAAATGGAACGATTAGTTTGTCAAAACTAGATGAAATTATTGATTCAACGTATAACAAAGAAGTCTATATACTAGTTGATTCAGATGATTCAGGGAATAAATTACGCAAACAATTTAAAAGAGAGCTACCGGAAGCGGAGCATTTATATATTGATAAAATGTACCGTGAAGTAGCAGCAGCCCCTAGAAACCACATTGCAACAGTACTTTTAGGTGCTAATATTGACGTTAATGCAGAATTTTTAATATAAAAGGAATGAACATAGATGCAAGAATGGACAGAGCAAGAATTAGAGGCGCAATTAAGTAAAGGGGAGCGAACGCTTATTTTCTTTCATACCCCTTTATGTGGAACATGCCAACTTGCTAAGAAGATGTTAACAGTAACAGAAGCAATGATTCCTAATTTAAATATGGGAATAAGTAATTTAAATTATATGCCATCAAAGGCTGCCTTATTTGAAATTGAAAGTGTCCCATGTCTAATTGAAATTAAGCATAATCATGTATCTAAAAAGATATATGCCTTTCATTCTGTTGAACATTTGTTAAGTGAGTTACGTTAATTAAACGTTTGTTTAGCCATTAGCTGAAGGGTGAAGCTAGTTTTGTGAAGCTGTATATATAATATGTTTGTGGGATAATATTCCAAGTGTAATTACTGTTGACAGCTTTTCTTACACATGCTAAAATCACACTCATAAATGTAAGAATATTTTATTTAAACAAAATAATTACGTCGTCAACTCTTATCAAGAGAGGTGGAGGGACTGAGCCCTGTGAAACCCGGCAACCGTCAGATTAACTGAAATGGTGCCAATTCCTGCAAAGCGATTAGCTTTGAGAGATGAGAGAAAGGATTAATTAACCAACCTTTCTGCTCATATGTAGAAAGGTTTTTTATTGGCTTCTGTTTTTACTCAACTTTTAAAGCAGAGTTGGACAAACTAATATATCACGTTGGAAATTAGAGAAGGTGAACGAAATGATTACGCTATCAGACGTAACAAAAATATATAACGCAAAAAGTGGTCAAGTGACAGCAGTTGATCATGTAAATTTATCAGTTAAAAAAGGTGAGATTTTCGGTATCATCGGCTATAGTGGAGCAGGTAAAAGCTCTCTTATCCGTTTGTTAAATGGATTAGAAACCCCGACAAAAGGCACGGTTGAGGTTGCTGGTAATAACATCGGAAAAATAAAGGGAAATAAGCTTAGAAAAGCTAGGCAAGAAATTAGCATGATTTTTCAGCACTTTAACTTACTTTGGTCTCGCACTGTACGTGAAAATATTTCATTTCCGCTTGAGATTGCAGGTGTAGCAAAAGAAAAGCGATTAAAACGTGTGGATGAACTTATTAAACTAGTAGGACTAGAAGGAAGGGAAGATGCCTATCCCGCTCAGTTAAGTGGTGGGCAAAAGCAACGTGTAGGTATAGCGCGTGCGCTTGCAAACAATCCAAAAGTGTTGTTGTGTGATGAAGCTACTTCAGCACTCGATCCCCAAACAACGGACTCAATTCTAGATTTGCTTGTAGATATTAATGAAAAGCTCGGACTAACCATTGTGTTGATTACACACGAAATGCATGTTATCCGTAAGATCTGCCACCGGGTGGCAGTCATGGAAAATGGCCAAGTTGTGGAACAAGGCGATGTACTGGAAGTTTTTGGAAAACCAGAAAAAGCTATTACGAAACGTTTTGTTCAACAAATTTCAGAACCAGAAGAAACATTTGAAACCATTGAGCAAGTGCAAGAGCTATATCCGAGTGGACAAATTATTCAATTGACTTTTGTGGGCGGAAAAGCGGAGCAGCCATTAATTACGAGTATTCTAAAGCAGTTTGATGTGACGATTAACATTCTGCAGGGGAAAATATCCTATACACAGACAGGGTCTTACGGAACGCTATTTGTTCATTTAGACGGAGAAGAAGCAGAAGTAAAAAAAGTCATTGCGTACATTCACGAGCAGCAAGTCGAAGTGGAGGTGATGACGAATGCTTGAGCAGCTTTTTCCAAATGTAGTGGCTGATAAAATGAGCCAGGCCATGATGGAAACGATATATATGACAACTATTTCAGTGGTTGCGACCTTTATACTTGGAATCTTACTCGGTTTACTATTGTTTTTAACCTCAAAAGGGCAATTATGGGAAAATAAATGGATTAATGTGATTGTTTCAGCATTTGTTAATATTTTTCGTTCAATTCCATTTATCATTTTAATTATCTTATTAATTCCATTTACAAAAGTATTGGTTGGAACAATGCTCGGTGCAGAAGCAGCCCTGCCTGCGTTAATTGTAGGAGCTGCGCCGTTTTACGCTCGGATGGTTGAAATTGGGCTTCGTGAAATTGATAAAGGTGTTATTGAAGCTGCGAAATCGATGGGAGCCAAAACAAGCACCATTATTTTTAAAGTTTTATTACCAGAGTCGATGCCTGCGTTAATTTCCGGTATTACCGTTACAACCATTGCCCTTGTAGGGTATACAGCAATGGCTGGTGTTGTTGGCGCTGGTGGTTTGGGAAACTTGGCATACTTAGAAGGGTTCCAGCGCAACAATAGCGACGTAACCTTTGTAGCAACTGTGTTAATACTTGTGATTGTCTTTATTGTCCAATTTATTGGCGATTTCATTACATCTAAAATTGATAAAAGATAAGGGAGGATTTTTATTATGAAAAAATGGGTATCAACATTCGCATTATCATCAGCATTAGTACTAGGTTTAGCAGCTTGCGGTGCATCTGGCAATGAGTCAGGGGGAGAAGATAAAGAGAAGAAGCTTGTAGTAGGAGCTTCTAATATTCCTCACGCTGAAATTTTAGAAGAAGCAAAACCATTGTTAGAAGAAAAAGGAATCGAATTAGATATTGAACCTTTTCAAGACTATATTTTACCAAATACAGCATTAGCAGAAAAAGAAATTGATGCAAACTATTTCCAACATATTCCGTATCTTGATTCAGTATTAAAAGAAAATCCAGATTATGATTTTGTAAGTGCAGGTGCTATTCACATTGAACCTATTGGTATCTACTCTAAAAAAGTAAAATCATTAAAAGAGTTACCTAAAAATGGTACTGTGATTATGCGTGATGCAGTAGCAGAACAAGGACGTATTTTATCCATCTTTGAAAAAGAAGGCGTTATTAAATTAAAAGAAGGTGTAAACAAAACGGATGCAACGATTGACGATATCGTTGAAAATCCTAAAAATCTAACATTTAAAGCAGATGTTGAAGGTGGATTATTACCGCAAGTTTACAATAATAATGAAGGTGACGCAGTTGTTATTAATGCAAACTACGCACTAGACGCTGGTTTAGATCCGGTCAAAGACCCTATTGCAGTAGAAGAGAAAGAAAATAACCCATATGCAAACATCATCACAGTACGTAAAGGTGATGAAAAGAAAGAGGAAGTAAAAGAATTAGTAAAAGTACTTCACTCAAAAGAAATTCAAGATTTTATTACTGAAAAGTATGAAGGTGCAGTATTACCTGTAACAGAATAATCATGGAAAAGTCACTCTTTCATAGAAGAGTGACTTTTTTGTTTCAGCAAAGAAGCGTATAACTCTTAATTTGCTCACGTATACTAACGATGACAAACTAAGATGAATGGAGTTGACGTCGCGTATGCAGCAAGAAATACGTCATTCAACAGAGCAGGCATTGCGCAATTATAAAGTAGGAATCGGGAAATTTAATGAAAAGTTACCTAAAGTAATCCAAACTTTTAATTCATTTGCAGAAGCATGTTTTGAAGAGGGATCTCTGTCAAAAAAAGATAAACAGTTAATCGCGTTAGGCATCAGTGTAGTAGCTCAAGATGAGTATTGTATGATTTATCATACGAAAGGATGTTTAGAACAGGGCGCAACGGAGCAAGAAATTTTAGAAGCATGTGGTGTTTCAGCGGCATTTGGTGGTGGCGCAGCAATGAGTCAATCCGTTACTCTTGTGCAGGAGTGCATTAATGAGTTAACGAGTCAAGCTCACTAAGAAAGCAAGCAGCATGTTGCTTTAGAAGGAGCAATATCCCTTTTAAAGCAACTTTTTTTATTCAAAAAGACCGCCCGTTATCTTCATACATAGGAAACGAAACGTTCGTTTCAAAAGGTTGCGCTAAATTTTCATTTGTTATAAGATTGTAATGAGAATAAAATGAGAATAATTAAAAAGATATAGGTATATCGGATTTTAGTATATACATCTATAACTGGAGGTTTTAATATGGCAGGTTCAACTTTAATAATTAAAGATCTTCATGTTGCTATTGAAGGTAAAGAAATTTTAAAGGGCGTTAATTTAGAGGTTAAAGGAGGAGAAATCCATGCAATCATGGGGCCAAACGGTACAGGTAAGTCTACGTTGTCTTCAGCGATCATGGGTCATCCTAAATATGAAGTAACAAAAGGAAGCATCACGCTTGACGGTCAAGATGTACTTGAAATGGAAGTCGATGAGCGTGCGCGTGCGGGCCTGTTTTTAGCAATGCAGTACCCAAGTGAAATTAGCGGTGTAACAAACGCAGACTTCTTACGTTCAGCAATTAATGCTCGCCGTGAAGAAGGTGAAGAAATTTCACTAATGAAATTTATCCGTCAATTAGACAAAAACATGGACTTTTTAGAGATGGATCAAGACATGGCGCAACGTTACTTAAATGAAGGATTCTCTGGCGGTGAGAAAAAACGTAATGAAATTCTTCAATTAATGATGCTGCAACCAAGCATTGCAATTTTAGATGAAATTGACTCTGGTTTAGATATTGATGCATTAAAAGTTGTATCTAAAGGTATTAATGAATTACGCGGCAGTGAATTTGGTTGCTTAATGATCACTCACTACCAACGTTTATTAAATTACATTACACCAGATCATGTCCATGTAATGATGCAAGGGCGTGTTGTGAAGTCAGGTGGTCCTGAGCTAGCGCAGCGTTTAGAAGCAGAAGGCTATGACTGGATTAAACAAGAATTAGGTATTGAAGACGAAACTGTAGAGCAAGAAGCTTAAGTGTTAGGAGGATCTCTATGACTATTGATACGAAATTACCATTTGATCAAGAGTACGTTAGCAACTTTTCAAAAGAAGCTGCTGAACCAAATTGGTTGTTAGATCTTCGCTTACAGGCTCTTGCAAAAGCAGAAGATCTTCCATTACCAACACCAGATAAAACAAACATCACAAAATGGAACTTTACTTCTTTTGCGAAACATACAAGCGAAGTAAAAACAATTTCTTCTATTGATGAATTACCAGAAGAAGTAAAAGTGTTAATTGACACAGATGAAGTTAAAAATGTATATGTTCAACGTGATCAAACAGCTGCTTATGCAACGTTAACGGATGAATTAAAGGCTCAAGGCTTGATTTTCACAGATATTCAAACAGCTGCTAAAGAACACGGAGAACTTTTACAAAAGTACTTCATGAAAGAGGGAGTCAAAGTAGACGAGCATCGTCTTACAGCTCTTCATGCCGCGTTAGTAAACGGTGGTGTATTTGTTTATGTACCGAAGAATGTGGAAGTAAAAGAGCCGCTTCAAGCTGTATTTGTTCGCGAAGATGAAGAAGCTGCTTTATTCAACCATGTTATTGTGGTAGCAGAAGATAATAGTTCAGTCACATATGTTGAAAACTATATTGCAACGTCTGAAGAGTCAAATGGCGTGGTGAATATTGTAACAGAAGTATTTGCTAACAATAATGCCAAAGTTACATTTGGAGCAGTTGACTACTTAGCAAAAGGTACGACAACATACGTAAACCGTCGTGGTGTAGCAGCAAAAGATGGCCGTATCGAATGGGCATTAGGTTTGATGAATGAAGGAAATACAGTTTCTGAAAACACAACTTACTTAATGGGAGACGGTTCTTACGGAGATGCAAAAACAGTTACTGTTGGTAGAGGAGAGCAAAAGCAAAACTTAACAACAAGTATTGTTCATTTCGGTAAGCATTCTGAAGGCTACATCTTAAAGCATGGTGTAATGAAAGAAAGTGCTTCTTCAATCTTTAACGGAATAGGCAAGATTGAACATGGTGCTTCTAAGTCAAATGCTGAACAAGAGTCACGCGTTCTTATGTTAAGTGAAAAAGCGCGTGGAGATGCAAATCCAATTTTATTAATTGATGAAGATGATGTAACAGCAGGACACGCAGCTTCTGTAGGCCGTGTTGATCCCCTTCAACTTTATTATTTAATGAGTCGCGGGATTCCAAAAGTAGAAGCAGAGCGTTTAGTTATCCATGGTTTCTTAGCGCCAGTTGTAAACGAGTTGCCAATTGAAACAGTGAAAAAGCAATTAACGGAGTTAATTGAAAGGAAAGTTCGATAATGAATGTCTCTGATATTCGTAAACAGTTTCCGATCTTAGAGCAACAAGTGAATGGTCACCAACTCGTTTATTTAGACAGTGCAGCTACATCACAGAAACCTCTTGCCGTTATTGAAGCAGTTGATAAATATTACCGAGAGTATAACTCGAATGTACATCGTGGTGTTCACACTTTAGGTACAAAAGCAACAGACGGTTATGAAGGCGCTCGTGAAAAGGTAAGAAAATTTATTAATGCGAAGTCAACAGAAGAAATTATTTTTACACGTGGTACGACAACAGCATTAAATACAGTTGCAGCAAGTTATGGACGTGCAAATTTACAAGCTGGTGATGAAATTGTCATTACGTATATGGAGCATCATAGTAACATTATTCCATGGCAGCAAGTAGCAAAACAAACAGGTGCAACTTTGAAGTATATTCCATTAACTGAAGATCATGCTCTTTCACTTGAAGACGTGAAAAAGACCATTACATCGAACACAAAAATTGTGTCCGTCATGCATGTATCCAATGTATTAGGTGCGATTAATCCTATAAAGGAAATTGCTAAAATTGCTCATGCACATGGGGCGATTATGGTTGTAGATGGTGCTCAAAGTACGCCACACATCAAAGTAGATGTACAAGATTTGGATTGTGATTTCTTCGCTCTATCTGGACATAAGATGTGTGGGCCAACTGGCATTGGTGCTTTATATGGAAAAAAAGAGTTACTCGAAAAGATGGAACCAATTGAATTTGGCGGTGAAATGATTGACTTTGTGAATCTGTATGATTCAACTTGGAAAGAGCTTCCTTGGAAATTTGAAGGAGGCACACCGATCATTGCAGGTGCAATCGGATTAGGTGCAGCCATTGATTTCTTAGAAGAAATTGGCTTAGCCAATATCCAAGCTCATGAACATAAACTTGCAGAGTATGCATTAGATCGTCTGTCTGAAGTAGAAGGAATTACGATTTACGGGCCGAAAGAACGAGCAGGTGTTGTGACTTTTAATATTGATGATGTGCACCCACATGATGTGGCAACTGTTGTTGATGCTGAAGGCATTGCAATCCGGGCAGGTCATCACTGTGCACAGCCGCTTATGAAATATTTAAATGTTTCAGCAACAGCACGTGCAAGCTTCTATCTCTATAATACCGAAGAAGAGATCGACCAATTGGTTTCATCATTAATAAAAACGAAGGAGTATTTTACAAATGTCTTTTAATAATTTAGATACTCTTTATCGTCAAGTGATTATGGACCATTATAAGAACCCGCGAAATCGTGGCTCTTTAGGGGATGACACTGTTCATATTAATATGAATAACCCGACATGTGGAGATCGAATTGAACTTTCACTTAAAGTTGAAAATGGAAAAGTCATTGACGCCAAATTTGAAGGTGAAGGATGTTCAATTTCAATGTCATCAGCATCAATGATGACACAAGCAATTAAAGGTCAAGAAGTAGAACAAGTAATTCAAATGGCCCATATCTTCTCTGATATGATGCAAGGAAAAGAGTATGATGATAGTATAGATTTAGGAGATATTGAAGCACTTCAAGGTGTAGCAAAATTTCCAGCACGAATTAAATGTGCAACATTAGCGTGGAAAGCGATGGAAAAAGGCCTAAGTGAGCAACAATAAGCTGCTCTAGGCCTTTGTTCATTCCCAATCCTATCAAGTAGGGGGTAATAAAAGATGGCAAAAAAGATGCCAGAAATCGGCGATTATAAATATGGATTTTCAGATAAAGATGTGTCAATTTTCCGCTCTGAACGCGGGCTAACGAAAGAAATTGTAGAAGAAATTTCTCGTATGAAAGACGAACCACAATGGATGCTTGATTTTCGCTTAAAATCATTAGAGCACTTCTACAATATGCCAATGCCGCAATGGGGCGGAGATTTGGCTAGCTTAAACTTTGATGAGATTACGTATTACGTAAAGCCTTCTGAAAAGTCAGAGCGTTCTTGGGATGAGGTACCAGAAGAAATTAAACAAACGTTTGATAAACTGGGGATTCCAGAAGCAGAACAGAAATATCTTGCCGGTGTATCAGCTCAGTACGAGTCTGAAGTTGTGTATCACAATATGAAAGAAGATCTTGAAGCACAAGGCATCGTGTTTAAAGATACAGATACAGCGCTAAAAGAAAATGAAGATATTTTCCGTGAGCACTGGGCGAAAGTCATTCCGCCAACAGATAACAAATTTGCTGCCTTAAACTCTGCAGTTTGGTCTGGTGGATCATTTATTTACGTACCAAAAGGAATAAAAGTAGATACTCCATTACAAGCGTATTTCCGTATTAACTCTGAAAATATGGGACAATTTGAACGTACGCTTATTATTGTAGATGAAGGTGCACATGTACATTATGTAGAAGGTTGTACGGCTCCTGTGTATACAACAAATTCTCTACACAGTGCGGTTGTAGAAATCATTATTAAAAAAGATGCATACTGTCGTTATACGACAATCCAAAACTGGGCAAATAACGTGTATAACCTGGTGACAAAACGTGCAGTTTGCGAAGAAAATGCGACAATGGAATGGATTGATGGTAACATTGGTTCTAAATTAACAATGAAATACCCAGCTGTTATCTTAAAAGGTGAAGGTGCGCGTGGGATGACATTATCAATTGCTCTTGCAGGTAAAGGGCAGCACCAAGATGCAGGTGCAAAAATGATTCACTTAGCACCAAATACATCTTCAACGATTGTATCTAAATCCATTTCGAAACAAGGAGGTAAAGTAACGTACCGCGGTATTGTACACTTCGGCCGTAAAGCTGAAGGAGCACGTGCAAACATTGAATGTGATACGTTGATTATGGATAACCAATCAACATCTGATACAATTCCTTACAATGAAATTTACAACGATAACATTTCTCTTGAACATGAAGCGAAAGTATCGAAAGTATCAGAAGAACAATTATTCTATTTAATGAGCCGTGGTATTTCAGAAGAAGAAGCAACAGAAATGATTGTAATGGGCTTTATTGAACCATTTACAAAAGAGCTTCCAATGGAATATGCAGTAGAGATGAACCGTCTAATTAAGTTCGAAATGGAAGGAAGTATTGGTTAAACCTTTACAAACCTTGATATAACAATGTTTGATAACCATTAAACAACCTAAAAAAAAGCTGATGTGCCACTTTTGTGCCACTTCAAATTTTATTAGCAGTATAGGAGGCGAACTTTTTGAGTTCGTCTTCTTCTATTTTCTCTGTAATATCTAGGTAAGTGTCGGCTGTAGTTTTGATTGTTTTATGGCCCAACCGTTGTGAAACAAACTTAATACTGGTTCCTGATTCGAGCAGCAGGACTGCATGGGTATGTCTAAATCCGTGAGTGCCTTTATATTCTACACCAGCCTTTTTGCAGTAATCTCCAATGGAATCTCGTACAGTAGAAGGTGTTAGGTAATGACCATGACAGTTCTGAAAAATGATACCATCCTTATTTTGATGAAACCTCTCACTATCTAATATCATTTCATTTTGTTTCAATTTAAATTTTTTCAATTCCCTAACTAATTCATCATTAATTCCAATCGTTCGATAAGAAGAGGAATTTTTCAATGTAGTAATTTTCACATTATTGTTGTCATTCCTTCTTGTCTGCCGTTCTACATTTATTTTATTTCCATCAATATCCGTCCATTTTAATGCTAGAGCTTCACTGATGCGCAAGCCAGTTTGACTTAAGAAGTACATAAGCATGTAATAAAGTTGGTATTCTGGGAAACGTTGGTGTTTATATGTTTTCATGAAATCTAATAAAGTATTTAACTCGGCAAGACTAAAATATTTCACTTCTTTTTTCAAAGCTATACTATCTTGTACAGGAACCTTTAATTTGTCAGCTGGATTTTTTTCAAGAACTTCTAGTTCATGCATAGCATAATGAAAAATGCTTTTTAAAACGGAAAGGTACTTTAACCTTGAACCAAAAGAATATTTCTCATTTCCATTCTCATCAATTTCGACAAATTTAGCTATCCATCGTTTTATCTCTGGACGGTAAATACGCATGATTCTCTTATTACCAAAAGTAGGTAGGATGTGTAAACGAACAATCACTTCAATCTGATCAAAAGTCGATTCCTTAACGTTTGATTTTTTATGCTCGTACAACCATTCCTTTGCAACTTCTTCAAATAACATATTCCTGTCATTTAATGCCTGTCCATAATATATTCTTTCTTCCACTTTACCAGCTTCAATTTCAGCTTCCTTTTTAGTACGAAAAATTCCAATGCTTATTTTTTACCGTCTTTCGATACCCTTGCCTGCCATTTACCACTTTTCAACTTTCTAAATGTAGCCATTATTATCACTCCTTGATATATTGTCAGGGTCTAATGTATCTTTAATTTTTAATTCCTTTCTTTGTAATACAAAAAAATCACCTCTCAATATTTATTTTAAAATAAAAGATGCTTTTCTCTCATTAGGTAATAGCTTTAATACTTCTTCAATATCAGGCAGCTGAATAATAAACTGACTAATTTCCCAAGGTTCAACTCCATGTTTAAGGATTCGTTTCTTTATTTGATTAAGGTTTAAACCTAGTTGGCATTCATGTAGGTTATTAGTTAATAAATCCTCTATATTGATTGTTGCACTCATTATTGAGTCGTCGAAATCATCTACTAAATCACTTGGGGTAGTGAAAGGGGAAAGAGCATAAAATGGGTGTTTGATCATTTAACAAATCACCTATACTTAATTTTATTCCAATTAAAACAAACATCAAAACCCTCTGTAAATTTATAGCATAAGTAAATAACGTAGTACCTGATGCTTACTGTAAGAAACGTACTTATTATCTCTTTCTAGTTTACTAATCATAATACTTCCCTCAAAAATTGCAACAATAAAGGAAGCCACTACCTTTGTATCAATGTCAGGATTTAACTCTCTGTTTTGAATACCTTCTTCTATAATCTCTTCAATCATGTTCAGAAATGTATGGAAAACTACAAGCGCTTTTTTCCTTAAAAGTGGATTCGTATCATCACTGTCTACAGCAGTATTTAGTAAGGGACATCCCCCTTTTACTGGTGGATTATTGACCACATCTTCATATACATCAAACAAAGAACCAATTTTTTCTAATGCTGTATTAACATGAAGGATCGCTTCAGAAAAGTGTTTAGATACAGTATCAATTGCGTAATCAAATGCCTCTAAAGCAATCTCATCTTTACTTTTAAAATTGCGGTAAATTCCACCCTTTTGTAGACCTGTGGCCGTCATAATGTCATTCATTGAACAGCCAGCATACCCCTTTTGATTAAACAATTCTGCAGATTTTAAGACAATGTGTTTCCGAGTTTGCTCACCTTTTCGCATAATATCCTCCATTATTGTTGTTGAAAAATTGTAACATGTTTTAGTTGTACATTAACATATAATAAGTTACCTTAGAAGAGACCGAATGGTCTTTTTTAAAAAAATAATAGACACTATAAGGAGGTGTTGTGAAAATTCTATTTGATTAGCATGTAACATCCTTATCATGTCATTAAACCCTGTTATGAAATCAACCTGAAGAAAATTAATTAAACTAAGGAGAAAAATATGTATAACATTATTATTCCTGATAGTAAGGTAGCAAAAGAAGCAACTCAATTAGTTTACGAGATTTCTCCGGAATTTCTTTATAATCATTGTTTACGAACATATGCTTTTGGTGATGCGTTGGGAAAAAAATATGGATTCAAATATGATCAGGAGTTATTCTATCTCGCTTCAGTCTTACATGATATTGGTCTTACAGAGCAAATTTGTTGTAAACATTCATTTGAATATGAAGGTGCTGATCATGCTGAGAAGTTCCTTCGCTCTCACAGTTTTTCACAAGACAAAATTGATGTGGTACGCGAAGCGATTATTCTGCATACATCAGTAATTGCTGAAGAAAAACAACCAGAAATTGCTTTAGTTCATTTCGGAGCAGGAATGGATGTAGTTGGGTTGCGTATAGAAGATATTTCGGAGGAAACCTTTAATTTTATAATTGAAACCTATCCTCGATTAGGTTTCAAAAAATCTATGATTGAACTCATTAAATATGATTCTAATCTTAAAAATGCTCAGCAACAACCAAATAATTTGAGTTCTTCTATGCTTCGTATGGGTTTTGTAGATTGGGTTATGAATGCCCCTTTTAAAGAATAGAGAAAAAGTAACCCCAGATATACAAGATATTCTGGGGTTCTTAAATTGTTATAATATAATTGTTGTTCAAACAAGAAAAAAGGCACAATTCCTTACTCCAGAATTGCGCCCTTTAGTTGAATAGAATAACTCAAACATAAAAAATAGAAGATTAAATCGACTATTTTTTAATGAATTGGTTGATTATTATTATAATTAGGTTCCATTTTTCCTGCCCCTTGTATAATTCTCATATCTATAGGGGGGGGTACCATGAATGTATTTAGGTCCTGGCTGCAATTCTGGTTTTTGTTCCATTGCTTTTGGACTTTGAATATATTCAAATTTAGCCTGACCATCTAAAGTCACTCCATTTGCCCATCTACCTGTACTACTTTCTTCGCCTTCTGAATAATTCATAAAGGAATATGAGACTTCTTGTTTCTCATACTCTTGGTTAAATGTACTTGGAACGATAGCACCTTGAGTTTGTTCTAACTCTTCAATAGCTGCCATCCATTGATTTTGATGCATTGTATCACGGGCAATTAAAAAGGAAAGCATATCTCTAACCCCAGGATCAGTTGTCATCTCATAAAGACGGCATACTTGAAGCCTTCCCTGGGATTTAGCATTGAGATTAGCTCTAAAATCAGCTAGTAAGTTCCCACTTGCTATTGTATAACGAGCAGTCCATGGGAATCCTACACTGTCATTAGGCTGTGTAGACGTCAAGTCGAATTTTACACTTTTTGCTCGTTTCTTTTTTACACTTCTGCTGAAAAAATGCTTTTCCGGTTTTTCATGCGATGACTTTCTTCAGCCTCACTACCATGAATCACTTCTACACGATGGAGTAAACGGTCTAAGATAGCTGTTGTAATTCCATGGTCTCCAATTAAATTACCCCAATCATCTGGACTTTTATTTGAAGTCAAAATGATTGAACTTCGTTCATACATATGATTAATCAAATGAAAAAATAAATTGGCTTCTCTCTGATCCATCGCCATATACATTAAATCATCAATAATCACAAGGTCGGCATTTCTCAGCCTTTTGAGTTGAACTTTCGATTTGTTTAAGTATTGTTCTGACTTTAGAAGCTGCACAAGTTCGCCCATCGTGACGAAATATACATTAAACCCTTTATAAACAGCTTCAAGTCCAAGCCCAATAGCGATATAGGTTTTTCCAATGCCAGGAGGTCCTAAAAGAATAATATTGTACTGTTGCTCAAGCCAGCTTAATTCTCGGAGTTGAGAAAGCTGACGAGCTGTCAAAACGTTTTGTCCTYTCAACTCGAACTCATTTAATGACTTCATGAAAGGAAAGCGTGCCCACTTCAGTCTTTTCTCAACGCTTTTTGCTTCACGTTTTGCTAGTTCATATCGAGTAATAGACTCTAAGAATTCYAGGTACGTCCATGACGACTTTTCAGCTTCGCGAAGAAGCTGTGGCAACTCCTCCGCAGTCTCTGCTAAACGTAGCTGTCTAAACTGGTTTTGTAGTTCATGCACAGTCGTGTTCATCACACTCTACCTCCTAAAATACGAGTATAGGCATCTAGAGGACGAGTATAGGGTTTGATATGAGACGATTTTGAAGAACTGTTGGAAAAGGATGTTACCTCTTCAATCGATTCACTTCGACATGTATCAAGATGATGAGCGATATCACGAAAATCATTCGCATTGTAGAGTTTCTCTATCATGCACTTGGTCAAAGTCGTATCAATTAATGTTGGATATTGTTCAATCACCTTATGAATAATCATAAACTGGTCCCGACGATACCTCGGGTATCTTTGACTAATCGCGTCTAAATAAGCAGCTGCCTGAACCCGATTTTTAAAGTAAGGGATAAGGCGTTGCTCAAGTTCCTTAACCCCTTTGGAGCGATCCCGAGTATGATGGCGATTTTGAATGAGCTTACCTTTTTCTAAACTGATAAAATGTTCGGCAAGAATTTCGCCTTCTACTTCTCTGCGAATGACAAGAATCTTATTTTCTTCCTCTTTTACTTCAATCCATACAAGGTTATCGCCTGTGGGTTGATAAGTCCCGAGAGGGACAGAATAACGGTTTGACTTGTATCGAATCGTGTTGTCCTTGCTTACACTTCTTGTTATACTTTGTTTATGGGTACTTTCATATGAAAGTAACGAAGAGACTGGCTGTAAGTGTTGCTTTTCGAGGAGAAACACTTCTGCTGGTCTTTTTTTCGTTGTCTGGTGAACCTGGTGGTTTCCAGTACGATCAAGCCATTGCCATGCTCGTTTATTCCAATCTTCTATATCGCTAAATACACGACTGTCAGCGAAATTACCTTTTACNATAAGTCCCGAGAGGGACAGAATAACGGTTTGACTTGTATCGAATCGTGTTGTCCTTGCTTACACTTCTTGTTATACTTTGTTTATGGGTACTTTCATATGAAAGTAACGAAGAGACTGGCTGTAAGTGTTGCTTTTCGAGGAGAAACACTTCTGCTGGTCTTTTTTTCGTTGTCTGGTGAACCTGGTGGTTTCCAGTACGATCAAGCCATTGCCATGCTCGTTTATTCCAATCTTCTATATCGCTAAATACACGACTGTCAGCGAAATTACCTTTTACGTATTTCACTACATTTTCAATCATGCCTTTTGATTCCGGGTCTGCTTTTCTGCACAGATAGATCTTAAATTTACACTCGTTTACATAACTTTGAAATTCAGATGTTAAAAGGACTTGTCCCGCATTTTTACTCACGGCTATTAAGTGATCTTGATCATAGACAATTTCTTCTGTTTGGCCTCCATAAAACTGAAATGCATGTTCGTGACAACGAATCGCATCTTTTGTGGTAAAAGGGCGTGTCTGCCATTCCATATATTTATGTCTGGAATGGGCAAGTACAAAAGCAATAAAATAAAGTTTGATTTCTTTGTTATCGATTGTTTTCTGTTTTGTTTCGCCCCAATCTACTTGGAGTTGTTTACCCATCGGTTGTTCAGGGACTGCTTCGTACTGACGGACAACCACTTTTTTCTCAATCTGATAAATTTCTCGAATCTCCTTTACATACGTTCTTACCGTACTTCCACCGACCACGAGGTCGGGATAGCTCTCCAAAAGCCAATCATGAATTTGAGCACTACTCAGGTGAGGATATTCTTCTAGCCAGGCAAGTATCCAGTCTTTATAATGATCTAGTTTTCTTCTCTTTCCCAAAGGCTGTTCCGTATAGGCTCTTGCTTCATCAAATGTCATGCCTAAATATTTATAGACAGTTGGTCTTGAGATTTTAAGCTCTTTAGCGATTTGTGCTACTTTAAATTTCCTTCTGCGTAATTCATGAACTTTTATGTATAACACTAATTTCTCCTCCAAAACCCTACCCCCAGTAAAATAACATCATCATCTATTTTACTAAAGTAGTAGGTTGATTGAGCAAAAGTGTAAAATCTTATCAAGCAAAAACTGTCAATTTTATTCTAGCGTTTACATTTCCTCAACAGTCATTTTTTGATTATAATATAGCTTTGAAATAAGTGTTATTTCAGCTTGTGTTAAGTCTGTTTTTACCATAAATAAAACCTCCCATGATTAATTAGTCCTGAGTCAATTAGATCATAAAAGGATAAAGTAAATATCCTCTAATTNCCAAAGGCTGTTCCGTATAGGCTCTTGCTTCATCAAATGTCATGCCTAAATATTTATAGACAGTTGGTCTTGAGATTTTAAGCTCTTTAGCGATTTGTGCTACTTTAAATTTCCTTCTGCGTAATTCATGAACTTTTATGTATAACACTAATTTCTCCTCCAAAACCCTACCCCCAGTAAAATAACATCATCATCTATTTTACTAAAGTAGTAGGTTGATTGAGCAAAAGTGTAAAATCTTATCAAGCAAAAACTGTCAATTTTATTCTAGCGTTTACAATCATCTTTTTTATCTTCATAAACATAGAGTATTTCAGCTTAATTTCAGCTGAACTAACCATAATTCTCACCTATCCTCTATACTAATCTCATATTCTCAATTAGAAAAACTTAATTATAACCCCAATAATGGCAAATATAATTAGAATTCCCATCACTTTTAATGGTGACATTTTTTTCTTTGACATCAACCACCAACAGAAAATTACCAATAAAAGAGGCAGTAGTTTTGGAAAAATTCCATTAAGTGTATCATTCACCTTAAGTTCACTATCACCACTTTGAATTATCCATGCTGTATTTAAACTAACATAAGAAGCTGAAACTCCTCCCACCACAATTGAACCTAATAGATTAAATGATTCACGAGCGCGCTTAGCCGCTTCACCAACAATCAAATCTACTGAAGAAGTTCCCAAGTGGTATCCTTTCATAAAAACAAAATAACTCAGTGCAGTCATTGTTGTCATATATACTATAATGTAGAAAATAGGTCCCAGTGGATTTCCACCTTCAGATAAACTAATCGCAATAGATAAAAGCAATGGAATATACATTCCCGGAATCATTGCATCCCCTATCCCCGCAATTGGACCCATTAATCCAATTTTAATACCATTGATTACTTCATCATCTATATCTGATCCATTCGCCCTTTCCTCTTCAATTCCACACATCATTCCATTAATCATTGCACCCACCTGAGGCTCTGTATTATAAAATACAGAATGCCTTTTAAGCGCTTTCATTTCTTCGTCTTTATTTCCACCATATAATTTTCTGATTACCGGGGCCATTGATGCAGCAAAACCAAATGCTTCCAACCATTCAAATGACATAGAAGATAAGTTTCCAGTCATCCAATACCACCAAGATTTTCTTAGTGTTTTTTTATCTAACTTTTTTGTATATTCTGGCATTCTATAGTTCCTCCTCTACATCTGACAATGGTTGTTCCACTGCCGTTTTTGTTTCCGAAAACTTAAAGTAAAGGTAAGCAAAGAACGCACCTATTATCGCTAACGCAATCATATTAACACCCATCACCGCGATAAAGGTAAAACCTACAAGGAAGTAAAGCAGTTCAATATCTCTATTAGTTACTTGTCTTAGTAAAATCGCAACCCCAACTGCTGGCAGCATTCCACCTAAAGCAGTTAGTGTACGCATAACAAATGAATCAACAGGGAAATAATTAATAATATTTGTTGCTAATGATGAACCCAAATATACAACTAATGCCGTTGGAATGAAACGATAAAAAAACTGGATAATTTGCGGCCAAACAAAGTGATTAAGAGTCAAGCCTTTATAGTCGGCATTTTCAATTGCTGCTATTGCACGATGATTCCAAAAAGAATTTGTGAGCATCATAAAGTTATGGAAAATTGTTCCGATAGCCCCAACCGCCGTGGCAATTGCAACGGCAGATTCTGTGGTTGCTCCGCCTTTAACTGCAAGGGTACCTAATGTAACCCCAATAAATGCGGCAGAGTTTAGATCTTGAGGCATTTGTCCACCAGGTGTAACAAGTGCAATAAATACTACTTGAACAGCGACCCCAACAATAATTCCCGTTTGTACATCTCCAAGTATTAATCCAATGATAAATCCCGAAACAAGGGGACGGGTAATTGTATACCATCCTCCCGTTAAACCTAAAAGCCATGGAACAGAAAGTGAACCTAGATAAGCAAATATACCAATAAGTACTGCCTGTAAGATACTTACCTCCATTTTAGCGCCTCCAACTATTTATTTCAGTACTTTGTTTCTTACGTCATTCCAGAGTACACTTTTTCCATCAGGTACAAGTCTAAAATCAATATTATAACCTTGTTGAGCCATCTTCTCATAAGCATCAATTTCTTCTGCTGTAATATCTGCATTATTATTGATATTTACAGTGCCTGGACGAGCACTTTGAGGTCCAATATTTACAGTTTTTGTTTCGATTTTCAACTTCTCATCAACTAACAATTTAGCCATAGTAATAGGATCTTTGGTAATGACAAAATATTTTTTCTCACTATTTACAGCTTGTTCCATTTTCGTTAAGAATTCTTCATAGGTAAAAATGAGTACTTTCTTTGCAGAAGCTGACTTTAAAGCAGTTTTTAAAATAGGATCCGTGGCTGCTTTATCATTAACAGCAATTAAGCCATCACATGGTTTTTCCATTGACCATCTAGTTACTACCTGACCATGAATAATCCTGTCATCCACTCGAACAAATATAATTGCCATAATTTGCATCTCCTTTACAATTCCTCATCTGGATTTTTTTCAATTTGGAATACTCCAATTCCATCTCTTGCTGTAGTGATTACATTTTGTATTTTATCTCTATCCAAACTTTTTTCTTCAAATAGTACAGTTAGAAGTAAAGGTAAATTTAAACCTGAAATCACTTTTGATTTTGTTAATAATTCTTTCTCTGATAAGAGTGCAACAGCTGAATTATAAGGAGATCCTCCCATTAGATCAGCTAATACAACTATTTCTTCTGTCTCTTTTATTTCATCAATTTTTAAAGCGAATTGTTCCCTGAACGCCTCTATTCCTAACCCTTGCTCTAAGCATAAATAATCAACATTATTTAAATTTCCAGCAATCATAAATGCAGCTTGATACACTCCTTCTGCCATAGTTCCATGACTAACAAGTAAAATCTGTCGCATAGTCACACCTCCTTTCAACACTTTAATATTCAAATATCATAATGTCATAATATTTTAATGTAATAATGTTATAACATTAAGGTGTAGGAGAATACAAACATTACTTAATGCCTACTTCAATTTTATAATAACATAGTGAAATTTCAGATTCAATAACTATTTATTTGAAATTTCTAAAAATTAGAACTTTCCTCCTATCCATTAATAGATTCTCCTTCGAATACACTTAATTTTTCAGCTATCTATTCATTTACTTTTGCCAATGATGCTTCTACCTTTAATGTCTTAGATTATTTTCCCAGTTCATCTATTTCATGAATGAAGCTTTGAACTTATCTTAGAATAACCAATAATCATAGTTTTTTATCCTCTAAAATGCTCTTAGATTGAATATGGATGGAAAGCGCTCTAGATAATGTACTTACACAGCGGAATTGTCGTTCAGTATATTCATAAAATACTTTATTTACGTTTTTGTAAGCACAGTCATTCTGAAAAATGGATAAGATAGCTCTAATACCAAGTTTGATAAAAATTTCACATAAGTTTGCATTTCATGACAAAATATAAAAATCCATTTTGAACAAAGGTTGATCAAAATGGATTTCTCATTTACAACTTATGACCAAAAGACAGTCAGTTGTAGAATGACAATAAAATTATTTAATTTTAAAACCTCAAACACGCATACCCCGTCCTGATTTTAGGACAGGGGTAAAATAAAATTGTTTAATTTTTGATAAAGAATACTTCACCGAACGAAAAAAAGAACAATAAAATCGTTTAAAAATCTAATTTTCACTCTATAATAGCGCCATATAATTGAATAACTAAAATCTCACTTCACTCATAAAATCACTTAATTCTTCTTGAACTAACGCCCCCGTTCAAGAAAGTGTACCTTTCAGCAAAAATCCAAAGAGTACACTTTTGTGTGCAGTATTTTTCTTAGCTGGTAATGCGTAAGCCTGTTACACGTTAATTTGCTTATACTCTACGAATCATTTTTTTGTTTTTTTCCATTTTAAATTATCTGATTGAGTGTTACCTGTGATCTAAAAAGGAGTTCGAATGAACGCAAAGTGAGGTAATATCTTAAAGTTTGATTAATTTATTTTCTTATCGAATGTACTTGTGCGAGCCGTCACAGGAGGGCTGCTTTTGAGATAGTCCACAAGTGCAATCCTTTAATCCCTTTCCATTGAGAATTTGTTGCACAGATTTTTCAACTCTTGACTCTCTGGTTTTGGATTTTTTGGCTTTAGAAAAATAAAGAATGTATTCTCTTTGTCGTCCCGGCGTTAATACTTCAAAAGCAGTTTTCAAGGCAGGGATTTCATCGAATTTATTTTGAAGTTCTTCAGGAATGATGAATTCTGTATTCTTTTTAAAATTCACTTCCAAACCGGCTTTTTCAACTTCAATGGCTTCATAAATATAGGCTTTCAAAATGGTTTCCATTTCAACTATTTCTTGAACATTGGTGAACCTAATCTGGCGCGCCGCCTGTACATTCTCCGTTTGTTGGATTAGAATCCCATGGGTATCTTGTAACAAGGCACCTTTGTGAAACAGAAGCGCACAATATTCTTTAAATCCATGTATTAAAACTATGTTTTTTTTCTCAAACGTGTAACAAGGATGCATCCACTTAAATTCTTCGGTCAGCTCACAGTCAAGAACGATATTTCTCAACTTCTCATATTCTTCCTTCCATTTTTTAGCTTCACTTAAAAATTCATCAACCTTAGGATTCATTCTATTATTTGTCATCAAGGAACACCCCTCTTCAATTTTTCGATCAGCTGACAGTCAAGAATGATTATTCTCAATTTCTACAGTTCTTTCTGTCCGCATAAAAGAGTAAATTTCTTCCTCATTTAGAGATTGCAAGACTTTATCTGCATCCAATTTCATTATTTAATTCACCTCTTCATTTTATTGATTTTCTGAATTAAATGCCTGATTAGACGCTTTAAATGCAAAATCTCTATTGCTTAATTACAATTATTTCAAAATTACATCATTAAACTTGTATGCTTCTCCTTAATTTATGTAAACACCGGTTTAGATAAGAAAAACACTGCTATCTTAAATTCTTATTTAATCTCAACTTGTAATGCGTAGCTTGAATCTCCTTCTTCCCAACGAGCATGGACGCTATAAACATAAATACCAGACTCTTTAGGAAGAACAATAGTATTTGCGTTAATAATCTTTTGACCATTACTAACGATATTTATTTAGCATTACCCGAAAGCTTGTGCTGCAATTCCATATAAATTATCATTTCTTATAGGCATCGCATCTGAATTAATTATCATTATTGGAGGCTGATTGACTTTTTCAAAACCACGATCCCTTAAAAAATTCATAAACATTTTATCATCTTTTGGAATGTCAATCCTTAAGTTTCCTTTATGGTTAAGAGCTAGTTTATCTACCAGATAGATTGCGGCTTCGGAATTAGGAGCAACTATTGGCCCTAAAATTAAATTTTTCGGACCAGAAATAGAAAGGCCATAGCCAAGAATTCTTCCAAATTCATCTCTTAAGACAAGAGCTTGATGAGACTGTTTAATTCTATTTACAAGGAACTTTCTTCTTGAATCTCCAAAAGCATATTTGTCCAATTCCATAACTTTATCTAAATCACTTTCCTTTAGTGCCTCTACTTTTAATTCTTCAAAAAGTAACGTATTACATGGTACATAGTTATTACAAATGAATTTATGTATGTAGCCAACTTCTTTAAATCCCATTTTTTCATATAATGGTTTTCCTTGTTGGGTAGCAATCAGTGTTATAGATGTGTTTTTTTGTCGTACAAGATTAATACACGCTTGAGTTACTTCTTTTCCAAGACCTTTCCCTCTGTATTGGTCGTTTACAATTACCATCCCTATTGAAGCTAAATGTGTATCATAAGGAATGATGGCTGCACTTGATACAATTTGTCCGAATTCATTTTTATGCCCTAAAATTTTACCAGACGACATAATTGTTCTAATATCATCCCGATGATAGTCCCAGCCAACTAACTGTGATAAATCCATTAATCCTTGAATATCATTCTCAGTCAAAATATTTAACTTAAGATTCTTCTCTGTGCAGTTTTCCATTGATATCTCCTCAATAAATATTAAATGTATCTTCTTTTTGTCCATTTCACTATAATTTAGCTATTACAAGAATACTCCCTATTTAAACACTCCCTCAATAAGAAAAAAAGCCTTTATTTTGAAAGTAAATCTATTAAATCAGACATGAGAAAACACTCTGTTGATTCGCATTTTTCTGTTGAGACCCCCATAAGGAAGGTTTACCATTTCTTCTCTAGTATTGTCCGATCATCTAATGATTGTACTTCTCGATGGTTGTCAGGATAATGTGTTCGAAACTTATCAATTTGCGCTCGCGAAACCTCTACTGGATTTCTCATAACATACCACTCTACATTTTCAGTGTATGGCGGTGTTGTCAAAGAGCCTAAATAATGATAATAGCTTTTCTCCTGTGGCACTAATTGTTTTACATCAATTTTTGTTGTCTCTGTTAGTGGCGCCTCTTTCCCTTTTTTAATATTGTTAAGAATCGTTTGAAAAGCTGGATTTTCAGCCCCAGCTGTTAGAAATACACCGATCACAGCTATTCTACCCGATTGGCTTTTGTTTACAAAATGAAGTTCCATTTCATAGTTTTCTCTGTCTACAGTGTGTTCACTGGAAGCATGAAAATGAAATTGTGCTAATGAAAATTTTCTTCCATTAATGAGGGCCGTTCCATCATCATCCTTGACTTCAATCGTGTGACCATTGTCTTCTACCGAAACAAATGAATCATTATAATTAAGGTTTATTGTTCCATCATCATCCATTGGCACAGCTTCGTCTGATAATATATCGATTGGAGATTGAAAATGGCCATATTCGATTTGCTCTGATTTATGTTGAGCATGCTCGCCTGATTCCTTTACTTCACTCTTTTCTTTTACTACATCATTACTGGAGCAACCACTGGCTAACATTCCTGCTATCAGCATTGGAAATATCACTACTCTTGTTTTCATAGTTTAATATCCTTTCTTTTTAGAGTATTTTCATTCCTATTATTTCCTTTTTATCTTACCATTTTATTATTGTATACAAAACAACTATAGAAAACTTAGGTTCTGTTCCAAAACTCCAGAGTAATCAAGTAATCTCTAAAACTTGGACATACGGATACTAGTACGCTAAAAAAGATGTGATTCGTATAGAAAAGGAACATTTATTTAAGTGGAACATCTTAATAACAAAGGAAAACAAGATCATTGTTTTATTCTGTTCGATGCATGGGTTGAAACCCTTCTTTACAGAAAAGTCCATTATTTCTGGAATAAGCACCCCTTCTATGATCTGTTTTTGTTTTATTCCTACCCTTTGTACGCTCGCTCTAACGTTTTAATGTCAATTTTTTTCTTCGTTTGCAGCAGTGCTTGCATAACTCTTCTTGATTTTTCAGGATTGGAATCATTTATCATCTCATTCAAGTTGTGAGGAACAATTTGCCACGATACCCCGTACTTATCTTTTAGCCAGCCGCATACTTGAGCCTTTTCGCCGCCGCCTTCAGAGAGCTTTTCCCAGTAGTAGTCCAATTCTTCTTGTGTCTTGCAATGGACGATAAATGATATTGCCTCTGTAAATTTGTATTGTGAACCGCCATTTAAAGCTACAAATTCTTGTCCTTCAAGTTGAAATTCCACGGTCATTACTGTTCCCTCTGGTATGCCGTGGATGTCATACCCTTCTTTTCCATAACGATTGATTCTTCCAATTTTAGAATTTTCAAAAACAGAAGTGTAAAACCTTGCCGCTTCTTCAGCTTGTGTATCGAACCATAAATTTGTTGTGATTTTTTTGAGTTTGTTTTTCATCTGTTTCTACTTCCTTTCAAATTTAATCAATCTAACGAGAAACACAATACTATCTACTTTTTTCGAGCAAAATACTTATTTTTTACAGATTTCTTCTATTTTGATTTTATCATTTCTTTTAACAACCTGATTTGTCCTGTTATATTCTTTAACAAATTTATAAAATGCAGAGCGTTTTAACAGATTAAGTGAAGTTCATTCATAAACTATGTTAAAGTGCTGCATAAGACCTGATTCCTCTAGGAAACTTATTACTTATTTATAGCTCTTTTAAGTGTTTGCGCCAGAACCAGCATGAGCATATCTTATAAAGTAAACCTTCAATTAATAGGGGTGCTTCGTTCCCCTCTGATTGTTAGTTAATATAGAAACAAACGAAAAGAAGCAGTATTTCTACTGCTTCTTTTCGTTTGTTCTGTATGTTAAAAACCTTTATTTATACTCGCCTATTCCGATTTCAACAATCTATTTTCTTTTAATGTGCGTTTCTGCCAGCCGATTGTAATAGCCAATGTGATTAATAACAAGACTAACCCTAAAACAAACGGATACGTAATCTGAACATCGTATAACACACCGGCAAGAGTTGGACCTAGCACGTTTCCAATGCTCATGTACGCATTATTCATCCCCATCGCAAATCCTTGTTCGTCACCGGCCATCTTTGAAATAAGCGTATTTAAAACCGGACGAAGTATCGATATCGCAAGGAAAATAATAAGTGAAATAATAAAGAACAGGCCGTAATTAGCCGTGAACAACGATAATAAAAAGCCGAATGCTGTGACTGCTAAAAATACATTTAACACGATGATTTCCCCAAACATACGAACGATGCGATCAACCAGAAAGAGCTGAACAACTACACTAACAATACCCGTTGCTGTCACCATCACAGCGATTTGCTGAGGTGTAGCACCAAATTGATTATCTAAGAAAAGACCAAGCACTGATTCATATGCCATCAAGCCAAAGCTCATGACAAGCGTAATAACAAGCGGAATAAAATAAGGCATCCTTACAGAGCGAACTAGCTTTTTCGCCATTGATTCTTCATCTTTCATTGCTGCTCTAGCAGCGGATGCTTCTTTTGTTTCGCTCTCTTCTAATAAAACCATTGAAAATAAAACAGCGACAAGAGAAACAATTGCTGAAATTAAAAAAGGTACTTTCAAACCAAAGTCCGCTAAAAAACCGCCAACTCCAGGGCCAACCACAATCCCTAGCGACATAGCTGCTGATACTAAACTATTGCCTTTTGCTCGTTGATCCAATGTTGTAATATCTGCTACATAAGCAAATATAGCCGGTATTAACAGAGCCGATCCAATGCCTCCAATCACGCGAGAAGCGTAAAGCCACCAAATTGAATTAACCCAATAAAAAATAAACATGGAAAGCGTTAAGCCTACTAATCCCCATATAATCATTTTACGGCGACCATATTGGTCCGCCCATTTTCCTGCAATTGGCGAAAAAATGAGCTGCGCTCCTGCAAAAATGGCAATCATTAAACCAGCAGCTGTTCCGCCTTGATTAATGGACTCTAGATATGCAGGTAAAATCGGAATAATAATCCCAAAGCTCCCTACTGCAATAAACATGTTAATCATTAATACAATGATTTTTTTCCGTTGTTCCGCTGACATTCAAGACAGCCTCTCTTTCTGGATTGATGACGAAGGAATGGGACGATTTTCTTGTTCTTTCGTATCATACCTATTTCTACACGTAATCTACGTTATACTGATAGCCATACAGTTGTCAATGGGATTCTTTTTATTTTTATCGTCAAAAAACTACATGTGGAAACCATATCTGTTTCACTTGAAATGGACTGTTTTTGTTTAACACTAATAAGCGACCCGCTCATCCTATATAGAATGATAAGGTCGCTTATACGATATGCTTATTCATTATGTTTTTCCCTCTCGTTTTACTTCGCCGTCTGTTTTTTTATCACTTTTCTTTCTGATTGAGTGAATAAATGAGTAAGGTATGAATGTAACTCAAATCGGTCTCCATCAATAAAATCTGCTAATATTACTTTATTTTCTTTCAACATTTTCTCCTCCTTTGTTTTCAGTTCTACAGCTGTCAGTCATAAAAATGTTAAAAAGATAAATGGTTTGTACACGATTTGGCGGTTTGATATTCTATTTTTAATTCATGTAATGTTAATTCGTACAATTGTTTATTTCCCTTTTTGTATACTCCTAAATTAAGCAACGAATTGATAATTAAATTCTTTTGACACTGTACTTCAACTCGACTCTCATTCATTATCATATCGACCACCTAAATAAGAATAATCTTTTAGCATATAATTATTATAATTGAAAACGCTTTCAAAGTAAATGGTGTTTTTAAAATATTCAGAATTATTTTTGTTTTATCTCTCTATTTAACAAAATTATAGCTTTTCATTTAGTTAGATTTAATGTAGGTTGTGAGGTAATCTAGAAGACCCATCACTATGCATTCTATACAAAATCCTACGCTGAAGTAAGCAAAGGATTTTGTATAGCAAACTCTCTTTAATAAGGTTTATTATTTAAACCAGCCTTTTTCTTTAAACCTTGTGATGGCCTCTATCCGGTTTTTCACTTCGAGTTTATCTAATATCGTTGAAATGTAGTTGCGGACTGTTCCAGTTTTAATCGAGAGTTCGTCTGCAATTTCTTGCGTATTCTTGCCATCAGCTACGAGTAATAATACTTCCTTTTCCCTTTCTGTAAGAGGATTTTCTTCGGCATATACATCATCGACTAATTCAGGAGCATAGATTCGACGCCCTTGCATAATGCTTCGGATTGAGCTTGCTAACTCTTCACTTGGACTGTCCTTTAGCAAATAACCACTAACACGAGCTTTGAGTGCTCGCTGGAAATAGCCAGAGCGGGCAAATGTTGTCAAAATGATCACTTTGCATCCTAATTCTTTCAGCTCTTCCGCTGCTTCTAGACCAGTTTTTACAGGCATTTCAATATCCATTATGCAAATATCAGGCTTGTGCTGGTGGGCAAGAGCAACCGCTTCTTCTCCGTTCGATGCTTTCCCGACTACTTCCATATCATCTTCCAAATTTAATAGTGAACCTAATGCACCGAGCAGCATTCGCTGATCCTCTGCAATGACAATCCGAATCATTTAGCATCCTCCTTCTCCGTTTGCTTTACTACATTCGGTACTTTTATAGTAACCGTTGTTCCTTCATTTGAAGTAATGTCTAATGTGCCATTAACAAACTCTAACCGCTCTTTCATCCCTAACAGCCCGTGACCTTTTTCCAAGTGATTTTTTTCTGTAATTCCGACCCCATTGTCTTGTACGGTAATAACAATTTCATTCCATGATTGTTCAATCGCAATGCGGCAAGTAGAAGCATGACTATGCTTTACTACATTCGTTACGGCTTCTTTTAAGCACATACTTAAAATATTCTCAGTCAGAGGAGATACATTTGTCAAAGTTAATGGTTCATTACTGATAAAGTCAATCTGTGCTACTTTAAGTATTTGCTTTACCCGAACGATTTCCTCTTTTATTCTAATGCCACGCATTTGTGAGACCATTTTTCTTACTTCATTCAATGCTGTTCTTGCTGTTTGCTGTACATCTTTTAATTCAGCACGTGCTTGTTCTGGGTCTTTATAAATTAATTTTCTTGCTAAATCGCTTTTTAAGCCGATAAGAGAAAGTTTTTGCCCTAATGTGTCGTGAAGGTCACGTGCAATCCGCTGTCTTTCTTCCTGTTTGACAAGCTCAGAAATTCGCTTGTTGGCATCTTCAAGCTGCTCTTCAAGCCGTCCGCGTTTTTTTCGATTATAAATCGTAAATGGAAACACAATCACACTCATATAAATAATGATCATCACCGGCAGCTGCCTTAAAAACAGCTCTTCTTGTACAACCATATTATAATTTAAAGAAATTGCTGTACTAACTAAATGAACGATATACAACGTAATAAACGTAAGCCAGTTTTGGACATTTCCAATAAAATAGGCGAGAAAAAAA
Organism: Priestia megaterium; assembly: GCA_008180335.1. GTDB lineage: Bacteria > Bacillota > Bacilli > Bacillales > Bacillaceae_H > Priestia > Priestia megaterium_B. The sequence continues at coordinate 332,814 of VTEF01000004.1, read as the reverse complement.
GCAAAATAAAATGAAAAATACACATAATTAAAAAGAGTAGTCATCGCAATGGAAATACTAATGAGGATAAATGTCCAGACATAAATGGGCCATCCTTTTGAAACAAAAGCAAACCTATAGAAGATAAAAAATAAAATTGTTAGTAAGATCCCAATAACAATTTCATTTATCGAAGAAGATTGAAAGATAAAATAAAACGGTAAAATACTAAAAACACTCCATATATAAGGAGAGATTCCAGTAATTTTTTGAAAGATTGCATACTTTTTTTTCATATTACAAACCTCTTTTGCGCTATTAATACGTAACACACATTGCTATCGTACCATAAAAGAATCATAAGTGTCTTTACAATTCCTTTATGATACTAACAATGTGTGCCACTTGATATCTCCCTTATTTACACGGTCTCCTACTTCAGTTCAGGCTTTGGATAAACAGAAAGACTCTTCTTTTTATTCTTTACAGAAAGCGTTTTAAGATGTTTAAATCCGACAAACTTCTTATTTTCTTCATCCCATAAATGGAACCTCAGTGATTCTAAACTTGTTTTTAAAGTAATCGTCGGCACATTCTGTAAAGGTATTGTATTATTATGTGCTTCTTCAAGTTTGTAGTTTGGCACTCTTGGGCTTAAATGATGAACGTGGTGAAAACCAATGTTACCCGTGAGCCATTGTAAAATTTTTGGTAATTTATAAAAAGAACTACCTTCTACAGCTGCTTGTACGTACTCCCATTCTTTATCTGCTTCAAAATAAGAATCTTCAAACTGGTGCTGTACATAGAAAAGCCATACACCAATCGATCCTGAGATTAAAAAGATTGGTCCTTGCACTAAAAGAAAGGACTGCCATCCAAGCGTCCAGCACAAAATGAAAACAATAACAAAAATGGATATGTTTGTAAGATGCGTATTCATTCGCTCTTGAAATTTGGCGCCTTTACGATTAAAACGATTTGTAATCAGAAAAACATAGATTGGTCCTAAAATAAACATAACGAATGGATTTCGATAAATTCGATAAGCAATTCGACGAGACAAAGGAGCCTCTACGTATTCATTAACGGTCAAAATCCACAGATCGCCTACACCGCGCTTGTCTAAATTGCCACTCGTTGCATGATGGATAGAATGGCTGTGCGCCCATTGATTATACGGAAACAATGTTAAGATCCCGGTGATGGTTCCAAGAATTTTATTATACTGGCGATTTTTAAAGAAAGAGTGATGGCAGCAGTCGTGAAAAATAATAAAAATACGTGTTAAAAATCCCGCTGCAATAATCGTTAAAGCAAAAGTAAGTACATATGAAATGGATAAGCTTTGATACGCAAGAAACCATAATACAAAGAATGGAATAATCGTGTTCATAATTTGCCTCACACTATTTTTCGTATCTGGCTTTTCATAAGGAGCCATTGATTTTCGCAAAGTTTGTAGTTTTTGTTTAATCATTTCGATTTCCCTTCCGCATTCATAATTTAATTAAAATTATAAAGAAGGAAACTTTCTCTTTGTAGTAGTACGTGTCATATGCGTTATATGACAAATGTCATATATGATAGCCCATAATTTAACTTATTTTCTTTTCATTAGCTTACAAACAAGAAAAAATTTAAAGAAACGCCCTCTTTCTAAGGCGTCTTGTTTATAATTTAACTGGGATCGGATTCCGCTTTTCATATTTAAAAATATAGGTAAATCCAATTTGTTTGGCAATTTGCATTGCTTCTGGAATATGTGCTCCAACAGAATGAGCAAAATGAGAATCTGAACCGAGTGTTAACAGCTCTCCTCCTAGTTCTTTATACAACTTTAATACATGAATAGAAGGAAGTGGCTCATTTATCTTGCTTCTATTCCCTGATGTGTTAATTTCAATGCCAATATTACGTTCAATCGCTTTCATTAAAATTTCAGTTAATAATTCTTTAAAATCTTCAAACTGATAGTTCCCATAATCTGCAATAGCATAACGCTTCATTAAATCAATGTGAGCAAGCACATCGATATCTGCTGTACAAACTAATTTATATAGCTCCTCAAAATATCCTCTATAAAGAGCATCTTGCTCTTTTCCAGCTAAATATTTTCTTAGCTTTTGATTATCAATATTATGAACAGACCCCAAAACGAAATCTAAATTCAGCGGGTCCAAGACTTCTTGATAGCCGTCTTTAAGTAGATGCGGTTCGCAAATTTCTATTCCTGCTTTAATCGTAAGCTGATCCATAAACATCTCTTGACAGCTTTTTATATCAGCAAGGTACGCCTTTAAATTAATATGACCATATGTAGGCGCCATTGGATTCAATGAGAAATGCTCCGTAAAGCAGATTTCTTTTACATTTTTCTCAATAGCTGTTGCACATACTTCTTTCATTACTGCTTTTGAATCAAAAGAATGATTTGTATGATGATGATAATCCATTAAATAGATGATAGACTCCCCCTTTACACGCAATGTCTTCACTTAAATTCCCAAAGCAGAAATTGCGATTTTAAATGTCCAGTTTATGTTTATAGGACTAATTAAAGTTGTATCTTATCAAAGTTAAAAGACTTTCACAATCTATATTGAACAGGAGCTAGTGTAATTTCTAAAGATATATTTTTTACATCAAACAAATTTTGCGGTAAACTATCATGAGTTGAGTTAATTCAACTTTATTGTATTTCAGCAATATCAATAGTTGGAGTGGTATAATGAATTCATCTTTATTACAAATGAATACGATTTTTATTAGTATTTTAATTGAAGCTTTGCCTTTTGTTTTATTGGGTGTTTTTATATCTGGTATTATTCAAATGTTTATCACAGAAGAAATGATGGCAAAAGCGATTCCGAAAAACAAATTTGGTGCCGTCTTGCTAGCAACAATTATCGGCGCATTGTTTCCAGCTTGTGAATGCGGGATTGTTCCCATCACTCGCCGATTAATGGCAAAAGGAGTGCCTTTATATGCAGCCATTCCTTTTATGTTAACGGGTCCTATTATTAACCCCGTCGTTTTATTTTCCACATATGTGGCATTCGGTAACGATTGGAAAATTGTTTTCGAACGAGGTGGAGTAGCATTCATTGTTGCATTACTAGTAGGAGCTGTTTTAACATTTCAATTTAAAAGCCCACAGGTAAAACACGAGTTAGCGATTCACAGCCATTCAAAAACGTTTCAGCAAAAACTAGTGGGAACCGTTAAGCATTCCATTGATGAGTTTTTCTCGGTAGGAAAGTTTTTAATCATCGGAGCATTAATTGCTGCTAGTATGCAAACATTTGTTAAAACATCGATACTTCTTTCTTTAGGTCAAGGTGAAGTATCTTCTAATCTCGTAATGATGGGGCTTGCATATGTTTTATCTCTCTGCTCATCAGCAGATGCCTTTATTGCTGCGTCATTCAGAAGCACATTTAGTGAAAGTGCCATTATTTCATTTTTAGTTTTCGGCCCTATGTTTGATATTAAAAATACATTAATGATGCTAAGCCAGTTCAAAGCAAAATTTGTATTCTTATTGCTTGTGTATGTATTTATTTCTGTATTAGCTGTATCTATTATTCTTGTACGGTAAAGGGGGAGTATTATGATTCGCATTCTCATCTTAATTGGTTTTACATTTCTCTTCATGCATCTTCATGCAACTGGCGATATATCAAAATATATTAATATGAATTATGCTTGGATTTCATATAGCACAATCTTTTTATTATGGTTTATTACGATTGCTGAATTTTTGTTCTATATGAAAGGAGACGATCATCATGATCATGGTATAGACTGTGACTGTGGTCACCATCATAATCCATCGAACAAATGGAAAAGACGTGCATGGTATCCGGTTTACCTTTTGCCTATTTTCACTGCTTTATTTTTACCTGTAGCAACGCTTGATTCAAATATTGTAGAGGCAAAAGGGTTTCACTTTCCTATCTATGAAAAAAACAGCCCTTATGAACAGCATCAATTTTTACAACCAGATACGAGCTCATTTTATGGTGAAGATGCTTATGGTCAAATGATGGAACACGATTTAAAACAATTCTCAACAAAGAAAATGCTTAACCTTGAAGACGAAGAGTTTTTAAATGCGATGGAAACAATTTATAATTATTCAGGAGAATTTACAGGTAAGAAAATTAAGCTGAAAGGGTTTATGTATCATACAGATGAATTAGCCGATAACCAATATTTTCTGTTTCGGTTTGGGATTATTCATTGTATTGCTGATTCAGGTGTATTCGGGATGCTTGTTGAATTTCCTGATGATGTATCATTTAAAAATGATGATTGGGTGACCGTAACAGGAGAAATTAGTACAATGTATTACCAGCCATTTAAAAAGACCATTCCTGTTGTAAAAGTAACACACGCAGAAAAAATTGAAGAGCCTAAGAACCCTTATGTTTATCGAAACAATCAATAAAATGAAACTTCAATCAGTGGGACGCTTAGTCGGAAGAAATCACTCATAAAAAATCACGTAACATAGTAGCTGTTACGTGATTTTTCTTTAACGATTTTTTTGTTGAGCATCTCTTAATTGCGTATATAAGCGATTGATAGCAACTGTCACCGATTGCTCATAGGATTGATGGCCATAATAAACAGCAATATTTCTTAACATCTCATATGTTTGCTGATCTAATTTGAATTCAAGTGCGACCTTTTCTTCTACTTGAGGTTGCGTTTGCAATTTGTGAGGAACATCTTCTGCAGTAGAGGCGTGCTCAGCAATATGAATTGCTTCTTCTACTGTTTCAATTTTTCCATATTGATGAACCCATCGTCGCCCCATTTCAATTGTATCTTTTACAAATTGTCGATTGTTTATTGTGTCTTTAATGTTGAATTCATGATTTGCTATGTAAACAGATTGATATAAAATAACGCTAATTACCTCATCTTTTAAATTGAGCTTTCTTAATTCATCAATCAAATCAGCTACATACTTTGGTAGAGGACTAAATGTCCCCCGTACTTCTTTTATTAAATCCATTGCGATTGACTCTGTTGAATTTCGTTTAAACGACTTTATAATATCAATCATTGCATCTTCGTTTGTCATACGTACACCACCATTATGAACCGAAAGTTCGTCACTACTGTTAAAGTGTTGAATTCTCGTTTGAATTAATTCTACTATTCTATTATATAAAAAATATGCATAACTTGGTATAGGATGAATGATTTATCATTTCTATCATTTTTAAGCCCCTTATTTATCCTCTTTTTTTCATAAGAAATAAAAATAGAAATTAATTTCTCCTGCTTTCATGCACTCTCACTCCTGCTGAAATTCCAGCCTCTATTTCAACCATATTTTCATATGTTGATATCGTTGCATAAGTGCCAATCGGAACGGCAACTTGAGGAGAGCAATGACCAATTAGAAATCCTTTCATAATCGGTTTTTTTAATCCTCTCAATTGATTAATAAGTGCTTCTTCTAGCGACAGTGACTCAGTTCGTTTGATTGGTTGGCAATTATGAAAATCACATATCATAATGCCAGCAGCATCTGAAAATTTGTTTGCCATTTTTAATTGCGTCATCATTCGGTCAACTTCATACGGTTCTTCATCAATATCTTCAATAAATAAAATATGTCCTTTTGTATCAATTTCAAATTCTGTGCCCAGCGTACTTGTTAATAGTGTTAAGTTTCCTCCAACAATCTTTCCGCTTGCTTCTCCCTGTTCAATTGCTTCTATAACACTAATCTTATCCGTGTAATAGATTGGCTGTGGCGAAAACAATTGTTCAAAGGACTGCTTCGTTTGTATTGCAATATCATCTTTTCCAATATCTGATGATAACATCGGGCCATGAAACGTAACCAATCCTGTTTTTTGAAAAATAGCTGTATGTAAAAATGTAATATCACTGTATCCCCAAAATATCTTTGGGTTTTGCTTGATAAGTTCATAGTTTAATTGAGAAGCTATTCGTGCTGTTCCATACCCTCCGCATGCACAAATAATTGCTTTTACGCTCTTATTTGAAAACATATCATGAATGTCATCAATACGCTGTTCGTCTGTACCAGCTAAATACCCATTCCTTTCATAAACTGACTTTCCTATCATGACTTGTAAACCAAGCTCTTCTAAAAATAAAATGGCTTTTTTTAATTGTCCTTCATTTGGTGGACTCGCAGGTGCGATGATCCCTACTGTATCACCTTTTTTTAACTTTGCTGGTTTAATCATTGTCTTCACTCCTTTATTTTATCCATCTGTTGACTGAATTACGTCTTTATCTGATAAAGGAATGCTCGACTGAACACCCCTTCTTGTCTTACTTTTTATCAACCAATGTTAATTCTAGATAACCAAATGGGATAATCCTTCTGCCTGTACCGTGCGTATTTGGCAATCCTGTGGCTAAATAGATGCCTCCTCACCGTAGTAGGCTTTCTCGTTCGAAAAATCTGTAATAGTCATTGAATCACTATATAAGATTTCCTTTTTATCACGCTTTCTAGCAAAATGTTGTTCTCATCACTCATTTTGTCATAATAAGATCCGCCTCAAGTATGTTTGGTGTTCCAGCTTCAAGCTCAGTTTCAGGTATAAAATTTACCCATTTGTCCATCATTTGCAGTTTTTACTATGGAATGTTCAGACGGTGTTAAAAGTTTTAATAGGTATCTATTTTGAGTGGCTATTTTGACTTTTGGTTGAAGTAATTGCTCTGCCTTCTTATGGGTAAGTGTTTACGCAGCAGAACGGGAAATGACTTGTTTTATAATCGCAGTTGTAGTTATATATGTACTAGTAGAAATAAGTAATCCTGCTTTTAACGGTGTTCAATCATCACCAGCAACATATGCATTTCGACTGAAAGTTAATTCCTATCCCCAACTTTTTAAAATAGTAAGAAAATTATAAAATATATTGTATGTTTTTTCAATGTTCTCATGAGCATGATCCTTCTGTTAAATAGGTAAGATATCGCTTTCTAATTGGGAATATCATGGTAAAATTAAAATAGCATCATATAAAGGTAGTTTCGTTATAACTATCTTTCGTTTGTCCACTTACTTGACAACAAAAAAACAGCTATACCGTTCTTTCAAGTAACTGGTCAAAAGTGATAAACAGAAGAAAAATTTGAGGTGTTTTATATGATTCGTACTTCCATTGCATCGTTACAATGGTTTTTATTTATGATTTCTAACAGTCTTATCGTTCCAGTTGTAATTGCATCACAGTTTCATCTGAATGCTGCAGATTCAATTGAGTTTTTACAACGAACATTATTTGTATTAGCTGTTTCAGGATTACTACAAATATTTATCGGTCACAAGTATCCAATTATGGAAGGCCCGGCTGGTGTTTGGTGGGGCGTATTCTCTTTATACGCTGGACTTGGCACGGTCCTGTTTGGTTCTGACTCAGAAACGCTTCGCGTATTGCAATTTACGATGATTGCGAGCGGAGTTATTGCTATATTAATGAGTATATTTGGTTTAATTGATAAACTAGCAAAATATTTTACTCCTACTGTAACAGGTACCTATTTAATTTTATTAGTTGCTCAGTTAAGCGGCTCATTCTTGAAAGGAATGTTTGGGATTACAGAAAGCAGTCCAACTATTAAACTGCCCATCGCTTTCACTTCTGCCGCTATTTTGCTACTAGCTTTTTATTTATTAGGCCATCGTACGTTAAATAAATTAAGTATTATTATTACCATCATTGTTGGGTGGGGATTATTTAATTTTTTGGGTTTGACAAAACCTATTGAGTTTCAATCAACTATTTTCTACATACCTGAACTTTTTGTATTTGGTAGTCCGAAAATTGAGTGGAGTATGGTTGTAACAGCTTTTTTTGTGACGCTCATTTTAATTACCAATATGCTGGCTTCAATACGAGTGGTTGAATCTGTCTATAAGCGAACAGGTGAAAAAGCCGAAAGAACTAATGTGAAAAAAGCTGGACTTGTATCAGGACTAAGCCAATTGCTAGGTGGAGGATTCTCTGCTGTAGGTGCCGTTCCTATTTCTGGATCAGGAGGTTTTATTTCAGCTACCGGCATCTATCAACGTATGCCATTTATAATCGCATTATGCCTTTTATTATTCGTAAGTATTTTTACACCATTAACATCGATCATGTCAGCACTTCCTCCTGCAGTAGGATATGCTGCGATTTTCCCTGTATTTGCAAGTATGATTGCTTTGGGAATGAGCGAATTTAATCATACTGCTTACCCTAATCAAGCTATGAAAAAAGCTGGAATTCCATTACTTGCAGGAATTGGTGTCATGTTTTTACCTTCTGAAGCTTTTTCCTCGCTTCCGCCGCTTGCTACAACATTTTTAAGCAATGGGCTTGTGCTTGGCACATTAATTATATTAGCGATCGAGATTTATGACTCAGTTCGTTCTAAAGAGCCAGACACTCAATCTAAGTAAATGAAAGATTTGAGAATTTAAGATAATAAAAGCAGCCGCTATTTTAATAGCGGCTGCTTCGATTATCCATCACCTTGGTTTTTCCATTCAAATAAAGTACTTGTAAGTCTTCATCTTCTTTTGCCATTTCAAAAAACTCGCCTGTTTCATCATTACGCAACACTTCATCAAGTTGTTTTTGTGACTGTTCTAACTGTCCAAGCGATGCTAAATAGCACGCTAGATTATATCGAATAAAGAGGTCCTCTCCTTTTGCTAAGCGTTCATTCATTAAAGATGCAGCGACTTCTGTTTGCCCTGCTAGATGATACGCAATACCTAGTTCAATATAAATCTGATCATTCACTTGGCCTCTTTCAAGCCCTTTTTGACACACTGCGATTGCATTTTCATATTGCTCTAGTTTGTTATATAACTTGCTCAGCCCGGCATAAATATTTGGCTCATAGATATTTTGTGCTAACAAATGTTGAAACTTTAATTCAGCTTGCTCGTATTGGTTCAAATCACTTAATATATACGCTTCATATAAACACAAATCAATATGTTTTGGCTCCTCTTTTAACAAAGTTTGCACGAGTGATAACGCTTCTTTCGATACTTCTTCATTATCTTCAACCTTTAATAAAAGATTCGCTAAATGATAGGCAACATCAAAATCCCATTTGATTTGAAGAGATTTTTGCAACACTTCAACCGCTTCATCAATCATCCCTTTTTCTTCATAAAATGTTGCAAAATAATGAACAGCATCTGTATTCTCATCATCAAGTTTAACTGCTGTTTCATATAGCTCTATTAGAAGCCCTAAGAGTGTGATGGTTTTCGTACGCTCCTTAAACTTTAAAAATGTTCGTTTAAGAAACGAGCCTGCTGCTTCCCCTTCTTCCATTGAATTCATGTGCTGTTCAAGCGCACTTGCTGCATTCATGTACAAAATACTTCTTTCTTTCTGTTCCATTCGCATCTTTTTTAGTAGAGTTGGCAATGTAAGAAGTTCTTTTACATTGTTAAATGATTGCATCAGCGTCTGATATAAATCTGTATCTTCGACATTGTGCTGAATTAAAGCAGTCATAATTGAAACAGCTTTTTTATACTGTTCATGTCGAATTAACCACTTAGCATAATGATGCTGAACCGCTTCATACTCGCCATCCACTTCTAATGCTTTTTCAATATAAAACTGCTCCTTCTCAAAGTTTCCTTTGCTTCCATAGACATACGCTAAGCTATCGTACAACCATAAAGGCAGAACGTCTTCTTCTACTTTCTTCAACACATGAAGCAATGCTTCAAAATCTTCTTCTGTTTCACATAAGCTAGCCATGTGTTCGATATTCACTTCCATCGGCTCATACAATAACCATTGAAGTAAATAATAGCGCTCTTCACTACTATTCTCTTCAATGTGAGCTATTTCTGCTAAATTCATATAAGAAACTGTATGCCTATCATCCAATGTAATGCACATCTTGTATGCGTATTTTGCTTTATCTACATTTTCCATTAATTTATATACTTCAGCTAGTCGGTAGTATGGAAAAACACTTTGTCGAACTTCTAACGCTTGTTCATAGTGTGAAATCGCTTCTTCATAACGCTTTTCAGATTCGAGCAATATTCCTGCGTAACAAATATATGAAATTTCCTCTGGTTTTTGACGCCACTGCTGTGTTAAAAACAGCCTGCCGCGTTCAATAAATTTTGTCTTTTCAAGAGAACGAATATATATTTCTAGCGCCTCATTCATATCCTGATCTGATAGAGATAAACCGGATTCTAATAAAGTCAATCCAAGTTTATATGCTTTATCGTTTAGTTGATGGTCTTCACAAGCTTGTAACAACATATTTCCTGCATCTAGTAATGTATCACCATCATTTGCAAACTGCTTCTGAATTTCCTGACACTTTGCGATTCCTTTTTTAATCTCGCCTTGTTGAATGTAAGCATGCGCAAGACCGATATAAAGCAGTGGATTTTGTTCGTTCTTCAGCTCTTGATCATATAGCTCAATCGCCTCATGATACTGTTCGTTAGAAACATAAAAATCCCCAAGCCGATGATATAGCGCGACTTTATAATCAACTTTTTGAATACCTTCAAGTAATATTTGTTCAGCTCTATGATTATCTTCTTGATATTCATGTAAATCAGCCAGCGCCAAATATGGATACGGTACATCGGCTTGCAACTGCTTTGCTACTGTAAACCCGCGATATGCTTTCTTTACTTTTCCCAGCTGCTGATCACATTTGGCTCGTTCATACCATAATAATGCATCACTGCGGTCATTGCTTAATAACTCATTAAATATTTTCCTTGCTTCTTTAAACTGTTGGCGTTCAGCTAATATAAGCCCATGATTTAATTGAGTAAACGACTCGCGATTATACATATTCAACGATGTAGTTGACATTTCCAGGGCTTCATTAAGCTCCCCTTTATACATATAAGAAAGGCCCAAATAACTCCACACAACATGCTGTTCTAAGTCTAGCTGCAATGATTTCCGGAAGCTTTTAATTGCTTTTGTATAGCGATCAGCATCGAGATAAATCCTGCCTTGTATATAGTAATAAAAGGAGCTATGACGTTTCTCTTTTACATCATTTAATAGATCGGCAGCACGTTCAGTATTGCCAAACCGAAACAAAGAGTAAGCAGCGTGTAGTTTCATATAGTCTTGTTCGGGATAGACTTTTAAAAGATTAGCAATACACCCTTCAATATATGTTTGATATTCTTTCCGATAAATATGTTTTAATGCAAAGATGTTTGCAAACGGAATGTGAGTGTGTGCTTGTAAAAGGTCGACTAACGATTTAATATACTTTTCTTCATTTTCTTCTACATAGTCAGTTAACTCATACATCTTTCTTATAAACTGATCTTCCTCTTCAGATAAGAAAGTAAGCGCTTGTGAAGTTGGACTCGCTACAATTGATAAGAAACCAGAATTAGCATAAGTTTTCTCAAAATCGTCATACTTAATAAGCACAGGGCTTAAAAAATTAGGATCTTGGACATATAATACTTGAAGCTGGTCATCATAGCCGAATATAACTTGAACATGTGAAGCGTGTTCAAATTCTACACTTGCTAAAATGGGCAACTCTTTATCCAATAATTGTTTATACCTATCAATGCTACCTGTGAAAAATTTACAGTTAAATTGCAATGACTCCATATATTCAACAGCAGTCGATAATTTAGAACCAAGATCTCCATATACATGTTGCCCGACTTCATCTTGTGTTTTAGGTTCGTGCAACAGCTGTAGAATCATGCTTAAGCTGGCCGGAACACAATAATTATCTTTTTGGACGATTGGTATAACAGGTAACTTAACTTTTACTCCTTGTTTCTTTTTTAGCCATGTTGCATACGGCGACTCCGTTAAACAACTTTCTTGTTGCAAGACCTGAGATAATTTTTCAATTTCCCCTGTTTCAAAATATACATCTGCACGTAAATGAGCAAAATAGTCTTGATAATCATGATTTAATAAACGATCTTCTATATACTCCAAACTCGTTATTATTTCGTCATCACGCTTTAAATCTCTTAATCTTCGCACTTTCTCCATGTGCAAAGAAGGTAATTGCGGGAATTTTTTAATCCCTTCTTCAACTAACTTAAGAGCACATTCATGCTCCCCTTTAAAGGCATATAAATCAGCAAGCAAGACGTAGCACATATCAGCTTTTTTATCTTTATTAATACCTTCTGTCAAATAGGATTCTGCTTTTTCCCATTCACCAATTTGAAAGTAAAAGTATCCCCACTTGTCATATAAACTTGTTTTATTGTATAGTTTTAGTTTCTCCATCCATTCATAGGCTTCATCGACTCTTTTAAGATCTAAGAAAATTCGCACCATAAGAAAGTAAGCGTTTTCTATTTTTTTGAAGCTATGCTCCTGTAAGTTGCTTTGTTTTAATAACAATTGCATCTTTTCTTTAGCCTCGATCGTTCTGCCTTCTTTTACTAACTCATCACAAAAAAACGTTGTCATTTGAAATGTCCCAAAGCGCCGATATCCGTATCTCGTCAAAAAGCTGCTGTATTTATACATTAACGCATCATCACATAGCCTTATTAATTCATACAAACGATCACTTGTTTGTATACTTGCTAATTCTTTTTTCAGAAAAGAGTATGAGGCTTCATTTTGCATGTATTCAAAATCTTTTCTTATATACAAAAGTGCATCAAAAATTTGATTTCTATCAACATATTCCTTCACTCTATCTATATCTATCTTCATCTTTCGGCACCCCACCACTCATTTTATAGATAGAAAGAAAGCTAGTGCTATAGATGAATATGCACTAACTTTCTTTTTTCATTCGTTCTACGTTATTTAGTATGTAAAAGTTAGAAAATCACTTAATCTTTATCATATCAACGTTTTTTAAATAATACAATTACATTTATTCAAAAGCGCTCGTTCATATAAAAGTCAAAACTCCGCTGTCTTTTTCACAATTATGAAAAAGCTTCTTATCCATAAAATTATTCGTTTCACATGAACTTTCTAAAAAAACGGTAATATTGTATAGTGAATCAAAAAATGCTTGGTATTGGTATTCCGTCAACTGAGGTGATATAAATGAAAAAATCCCATAAAAAAAGACATGTTATTGGGACTAAGAAAGTTTACGATTGGGTACAATCAACAGCAAATATTTCAATCCACATTCCTCTTTTGAATACACATCATATAGCAAAAGTGGATACGTATTACTATTATGCTTTATCAGATGGGGTTAAGACTATTTACACAAATGAAGATCAACTAAAAGAATATGGAGACAAAGGGATTTTGGACCCTGACAGTTTTTCTTACGTGAACCTTTTTATAAATAGTATGCTACAGCCTCCTAATATTTATGAAGTTAGAAAGGGAGAGCTGCTTTTAAAATCTATTGATGGACCCCAAAAGAACATCCCTATTCTTCTTCAATTTATAACGATTTATCAATCCTAACAGTATAAAATTAGGAAGAAATTATATTGTAATAACTCTTCCTAATAAAAATAAGCGCAATGCTTATGTGGTAACAGTTGTAGTAGAGCTTGGTGTAAAGTTAACTACTTCTAAAACAATAGGTGTACCTGTTAAGATTGGATCTCCCCCTGCTGGTGCGTCAATAGCAAGTGATCCAACGCCCGTAGCTCCTGGTGTGTAAGTCGAAAGCCCTTCTATTTGCAAGATTCCATTAATATATACATTAAAATAACTATTGGTCGTTTCTAACGTTGGAAGGCTAGTTGCTGCTGAACCGTCATCTAGGAAAAAGCTTGCTGCATCTATTGTTAAAGTACTTCCAGCATCAGTTTGAGTTCCTGTCACATAGAAAAAACTTGTACTAATTGGATTGATACTTGTTGTTGTAGTGGCTGAAGCGAGAATTTCCACAATTTGTAATACCAAAGTTATCCCCTCTTTTTTTTAATATTATACTGTCATGATTATTCTATGATTATTTTTAGTACAAGTTGACATAGACAAACATACATTTACAATGAAAGCCCTCTGTACTCCTTATCCTTTCATTATTTACATCACTCTGAGGTAAATGCATTTATAAATAATGATGGATATGTACAATTTATACTTCTGCCTTTTTCATTTTAACACTTTTTCCTTTGGGCTTAATTGCTTTTAATACGACAATAGCCCCTATTCCGCTTACAATAAGCGATGTTTGAAATACAGCCAAATCAGACCATTTCATTAAAAATGTATATATCGGCGGACCAGCTGCAACGCCCACGAACCTCATAGAGCTATAAAGAGATGTAATCGTTCCTCTTTCTTCTTTCTCAATTCCTTCTGTAATCAGTGCATCAAGACTCGGCAATGCAACACCAATTCCTATTCCGCCCAACACAAACGTAAGCAAGATGCTAAAAAGTGATGTGTTAAAGAATAGAATAAGGAATGAACAAGTTAACAATAAAAAGCCAAAAAAAGCACACCACTTCATAACAGATTTATTTTTACCAATCTTCTTACCCGCTACATAAGAAGAAATCGACAATGCTAATAGTGGAATAGCCATTACAAATCCTTTTTTCGTATTTACAATATTATAACGGTCTTCTAATACAGCAGAAAGATAAAAAAGAATCCCAAATAATACAAGCATAATAATTGCACCTAAAATAAAAATGGCACTAAGCCACTCTAAGTTTTCATGCAAGGTTTTCTTTATACGATGTAGAAATTGTGATAGATCTTGCTTTTTCTTCTTAGAATGCTTATCAGATTTTGGTACTTTGACTAAAAAGAGGACAAGTAAGATAGATATAAGGCAAAGAATTGGAATAAACCAAAATGGAAGAAACCAAATAAAAGTAGCTAAAAATGCACCTAATATTGGACTAAGAACTTTTCCAAAAGTATTAGCTGTTTCAATTAAACCAAGTCCTTTTGTTACTTCTTGTTCATCTTCAAACATATCTCCTACACAAGGTAAAACAACAGGCATTGCTCCTGCTGACCCAATACCCTGAATCGCTCTTCCAATTAATATCATCCAAAATGGGTTTGCCATTTGCCATGATGCCCAACCAGTCAGTGCTCCTCCTATTCCCGCTAGAAATAGACTTGGCATAATCACTTTCTTGCGTCCAAAACGATCTGATAAATATCCAGCGATTGGAATTAAAAAAATAGCAAAAATTGAGTAGACCGTAATAATCATGGACACTTGTAAGGAGCTTACTTGCAGCCTCTTCTCGATAACGGGCAAAACAGGAATTAACATGGAATTTCCAAGTGTCATAATCAGCGGTACCGAAGCAAGAGCAAGTAAATCCAGTTTTTTTCTTCTTTCCATAATGTCCTCCAAAGTTAAATTTCTAATAATTCCCCTAGCATCTTATATCAGGAATTTCCAGCGCTCCATGCGCACGTATATATATTTTTTTGCTATTTTGTATCTGACTATTCATTTAATATTTTTTGTTTGCAATTTTATTTTATCCATTGATAAATCAACATTTCCATGTATAAAAAAAGTCATTTTTCTTTGCCAAAAATAGAAATGAAAACGAATTAATTGGTAATAATAAAATAGGAAAAACTCAAAATCCTCTTTCATTTTTCGACAAAAACCATTATATTATGTTAGGAGGTCATAAGACGTTTGAAGTCTGACGACGTGTTCATAAAAACATTTAGAAAAGGTGGAGACTATGAATTTTGTTTGGGGTTTATCAGGCGTAGTTTTTGTTTTTTTGGTAGCGTTTTTATTATCAAATAACAAAAAAGCAATTCAGCCACGTACAATTTTAATTGGATTAGCTATCCAAATCTTATTTGCATTCATAGTATTAAAATGGAGTGTGGGACGCGCTGCTCTACAAAAAGTCACTGTAGCTGTTCAACATGTTGTTAGTTACGCAAACGAAGGGATTACGTTCTTATTTGGTTCACTAGCAGATGCTAGTCAGGCAACTGGATTTATTTTTGCAGTCAATGTACTAACATTGATTATCTTTTTCTCTTCACTCATTGCTGTACTATATCATTTAGGTATTATGCAACTTGTAATTAAGTTTTTAGGTGGGGGTTTATCAAAGCTGCTAGGAACAAGCCAAACAGAATCTTTATCTGCAGCAGCTAATATCTTTGTAGGTCAAACAGAGGCACCTCTTGTAATTAGACCTTACCTTTCGAAAATGACAAATTCTGAATTATTTGCCGTTATGACTGGCGGACTTGCATCTGTAGCCGGTTCTGTTTTATTCGGTTATGCCGCATTAGGTGTACCAATCGAATACTTACTAGCAGCAAGTTTTATGGCTGCACCTGCTGGGTTAATTATGGCTAAAATGATTATTCCAGAAGTTGATAAAACATCTACTTCTGAAGGAGTTGCTCTAGAGAAAGACAAAGACACAGTTAATGTAATTGATGCAGCAGCACGCGGAGCTTCTGACGGATTAAAATTAGCTGTCAATGTAGGAGCAATGTTACTTGCTTTCATCGCTCTTATTGCATTGTTAAATGGTATTTTAACTGGAATTGGAAACATTTTTAATATCGAACACTTTACTTTAGATACAATTCTTGGCTATCTTTTTGCACCAGTTGCGTTCTTAATCGGTGTCCCTTGGAGTGAAGCAGTACAGGCAGCAGGCTTTATCGGACAAAAATTTGTTTTAAATGAATTTGTTGCTTTCTCTTCATTTGCGCCACAAATTGATCAGCTTTCTGATAAAACGGTAGCTGTTATTAGCTTTGCATTATGTGGTTTCGCTAACTTGTCTTCGCTTGCTATTTTATTAGGAGGACTTGGTAATATGGCACCTGAACGCCGCCCTGATATTGCACGTTTAGGCTTGCGTGCAGTTTTAGCAGGTACACTAGCGAATTTACTAAGTGCTGCGATTGCTGGGATGTTCATTTAATAAAGTGAAGCTTCAATCAGAGGGCTTTTCTTCACTCCTCACTTAGAAACTTAAAGTGTGGATTTCACCCCTCGCTGAATGGAGACAAATAAAAACGCCAGGCTGAATGTCTTGGCGTTTTTTACTATAAACTGCTCCTTAAGCAGCTCATATAATTTCGTCATTATACATGAATTGTTTATCAATAATGTGTTCAATATAAATCGTTGTTAAATCACTTTTTTTAACATGAGCTACGATAAGGCCAAGCGGATCGCCAATGGTAAAGCTAGTACCATTATGAAACGTTAACAATTTCTCGTCCAAATGTAGAACTCTTTTATAAATCGTTTCTCTTTCCATATCGCTTCTTTTTTTGGACGCTTCTGTTGTAGAAAATAAAACAATAATTTCATTTCCTTTCACATGTGTACGATACATTTCCAACTCACTCCTTATCAGTTTCTACCCTGTAAATTAAACTGAATTTTTAGAAACTTACTTTCATTTTACACAAAAAAACCAAATTCGTAAATATTGATATCCATATTATTACAATACTATTTTAAATTTATTTTGCTCTTAACAATCCTTAAGTCTCCAGTATCCAAGCTCTGAGAAAGCAAAGAAAATTATAAAGAGACACGATCTGTAAAGCAGCATATCCCGACTAACAATCCGTGAAAGATAAAACGTTCTATGGAGTAAAGTTTCACCCTCCTCCTTAAAATCTGCTTTTAATTTCATGCAAAAAAGAGACGCTAAAGGCCTCTTTTTGTCCAAAATTATCGTTTTGCTTCTGTTAATTGCTGTTCACAAGCTTTTAAAGCGTTCGTACAATTTTGTAAAAACTTTTCATCAACTCCCGTTGCATTTGCCTTGGCAGCTTGAAGTTGAGACTTAGCATCTTCTAATGCGCTAGTAGCTTGATTTAACTGATCTGGGTCCATGCTCATCGTTGCAGTGCCGATCATTTTTTGAGCTGCCTGAATTGATACTTCAGCTTGCTGCAACTCATTATAGCCAGTTGTTACACTTTCATTAGGTAATCTATCCATTGAAAACACCTCCATATGGATAGAATGAAACTTCTGCAATGAAATTATACAGCGTTACTTTTTAGTAAGTAACTCTCCATATTTTTTTATTTTTTCACCTACTGTGCATTCTTTAATACAAAATGTTTGGGCATATGTTTTTCCTCGTTCTTTGTTGAACGTCTTTTTGACAAAGCAATCACTGCAGTAGTAATCTAATAACTCCGTTACTTCTTCTAATAATTGTTTACGCTCCAATTGTTTTTGTTCCAATGTTGCTCATCTCCATTTCATCTCATGCTACACTTGTTTTCGGCTTGCAATAGATATTCCTTGCAGTGCTTGTGTAGCTAATTGATCAGCCTCTTCATTATTTTTACGGGAAATCGACTCGTAGGTTGGGCGAATTCCTAAGTCTTGCAACTTATCTTCAATTCGATCTAAATATCGATTAAACTCTTCTTCAAAACAAGGCCACTCACCTGTTAACTGATTCAGCACCACTTGTGAGTCTCCACGAAATATGACATTTATATGGCGCGCACCAATTTCTTCCAATTGTTGCACAGCGTAATAAAAAGCAGCATACTCAGCTTCGTTATTAGATTGTAACTGCTCAAAACGTTCATTACGACGAATTCGGTGAGACTGTCCATTTTGTTTAAAGTAAATCACAATACCAATTCCCGCAAGCAGTGTTTCATGGTCATAACCACCATCAAAATATACAATCACATCGTGAGGTTCCGTTTGAACTTCTTGTAATAACTTTTTAGCTTCCTTTAAAGTCCACTTCTGCTGCTGTTCATCAATTAAAAAAATCTCTTTTGTACGACCAGTCTTTTCTAAATCACTTACAATCATTAATGCTTCATTTGCATCTGTAAAATCGGAATAAAAAGTTAATTGTTTTTGTTTTGATGATTTATAATGCCATTCAATTTGGAAATTCATAAATATTGTTCCTTTCATTGGCAATTTTTAAAACGATAACTTTTCTACTTTTTTGTATTTTATCACTTATTCTGTCTTTTCATGACTAATATGTTGCACAATTTTATCATTCGATACTAAAAATATATATGATACAATGTTATCGTAACAATCTCAAATCATACGTTTTTCACCTTTTAAAAATTCCAAGGTTTAGCTTGCTAACATATATCAGCATATAACAAATAGGAGGTGTTGAAATGATTGAGGTATATATCGACGGTGCAACGGCAGGAAATCCTGGTCCTTCTGGTGCTGGCATTTTAATAAAAGGAAGCGGAGAGCACCATCGATTTTCAATTCCGCTTGGTATCATGACAAACCATGAAGCAGAATATCATGCTCTTATTAAAGCCCTTGAAATTTGTCTTGAAAAAAATTACTCAATTGTTTCTTTTCGAACAGATTCTCAAATCGTAGATACAGCAATGAATCGAGAATATATAAAAAACAAAGCATTTGCTCCCCTGCTTGAGCGTGCCTTAGAGCTTTCAAAAAAATTTGATTTATTTTTCATTAAGTGGATTCCAAGCAGTCAAAATAATGGCGCGGATCAGTTAGCAAGGCAAGCCGTTAATGAAAAAGAAGCAGGGGCATAATCCCCTGCTTTAAATCATTCCCGTCTTCTCTAAAAATTCCATCGCATGTTTTCTTGTCCGTATATGATTTGATGCCAAACTTTCAAGAAGCGATACAAAAAAACTACCATCAAATTCTTTTTGCATTTTTAATGTCCATTCAATAGAAAAAATGACCATTTCATCTGAAGTATTTGTATATTGTTGCCCAAAAGAAATAAAGCCACGTGCATCTTCTTTTAATTGAAAGCCTTTTTCTTCAAGATAAAGAAGGTATTCTCCCACGGTGTCAGCTACTTTTATCACTTTCCGATCCCCATCCTTTTACAAAGGTTCCTTCTCCATCTTAGCTTATTTTAAAGGTTTTGACTATTATTTTCCCTCTAAAAAATAACCAAACGCTCCCATTGCAATTCCTAATAATGCACCTGCAAGTACTTCTTCAGGCTGATGACCAAGCATTTCTTTTAAACGCTGTTCTGTTAAATCGTGAAAGCCTTCATCTGGCAGACCGGCTAGCTTTTCAATTTCTTCATCTAATGTATTAACTTTCATCGTAATTTCACCTGTTTGCCTGCGTATCCCTTGTGCATCATACATAACAATGATGCCAAATACAGCCGCTAAGGCAAAATCCACCGTAGATATCCCTCTTTTTAGAGCTACATATGTGGCAAGAGAAGAGACCCCTGCTGAATGGGAACTTGGCATCCCTCCTGATGCTGCAATCATTGTCATATCCCATTTTCCTGTTTGATACTTTTTGATTGGAATTTTTAACGCTTGTGCTAATCCAATTGAAGAAAGTGCCAATGCAATTCCTTTATTCAAATTCCTCACCTCATTCGTAGTGTTTAACTGCACTACTTGCCTTACACAAGTAAATTTTTGTTGGGTATTAACAATGAAAAAAGTGTCGAAAAAATCCTTTCGACTAATGGATTTTTTCAACACTTTTTTCATGTAGCTCTTTATTAGCGTTTATTTTTTTGTTCTTGATTATTCATCTTTGCAGACTCAATTTCGGCATAAGAACCAAACTCTTGCCCGTATCGATTGTTAGCACTTTTTGAAGCTTCTAGCGTTCGGTTAGAGGAATTGTTTATGTTTTGTTGTACATTAAATTCAGAAGCAAACTCTTGTGCAGTTGCACTATTTGCTTGTTTGGCTGCTTTTGCTTTTTGAGTGTGATTTGCTTTAAATTCAGAAGCAAATTCCTCATTATGTTTTTGTTTTGCATTATTGTTACGTTGTGCATTAGCATTACCTAATTTTGTACGACCCATTGCAATCTCCTCCTTTTTGTGTACCGTCTTGGTACATTCATTAGTATGAGTCAAATCACCTTTCACATACGATTTAAAATTCGGTAAGAGCGGTAGCTATTGGTGATGTTGCTTCATTTAGAAAATAAAAAATGAGCAGGAAATTGATAACCTCCCACTCATTTTAATCCAATCTTATCAGACAGCTAGCCTTTGCTGATTGAAGTTTTTCTTTATTGATTTGTTAAACGATTAACATATTCTTTTACCATTTCTTCTGTTACGTATTTTCGCGTCGGGACAATGCCGTTATTTTTCGCTAATTCGTTAATCTGTTGTGTAACAGCATTAATATTATCAACTGAAAAATTTTTCCCTTCTTTGCATAAGGCAACTGCTGCTTCAATCGCTTGCTCACGCATCGTGTCTAACCCGACAAAAGATTTAACTAGTTCATGTTGTTTTTTTGAATGTGCTGATATTGCTTTGTGTACGCTCATGTTTGGTCCTCCATTATGTATGCTGCTGTAATAAAAAAAAGTTTATCTCTTCACTATTGAAACGTCTTTCAGGTAAAGACGAAACAGCCTGTTCTAGTCGTAGGATTTCACTTTGAACAAATCGCTTTAACTCTTTTAAGTCTTGTAAAGAAATCGTTCCTTGTTGTTGCTTTGCTCTTACTAACAGCCGTGACATGTATAAAATAAACGGCTCATGTTCCGTTTGTGTCATAAGTTTATGAAATGACAACTCTGGAAATGCTTGCTGCTTAATTAATACTGTCAGTGACATGTAAGATCGTACTAAGTGAAGAGACACTTTTATATCTTCTATTGTAACAGAAAATGTCAGATTTCTTTTACTATTTCTGTTCAAAAGTTTTAAATAATGAAACCCGAGTGTCTTAAATGAATAGCTGGTTTTAATCATTTTACGCATTGACTGTGCAAATGCCGGCACTTCATGATAAATCACAGATGAATGCATCCACTCATAAAGAGAAGGGTTTGATTTTGTAAATAAATGCATTGCCTTGTATAAGTCCCAGCCTTGAATATCATAATTTATATCCTTAGCATTAATTACTTCTGACGGACGGTATAGATGCAAATACCGGCTTTGCTCATATTTATAAATAAAGCGAATATCATAATCGCTAGAAGGCGTATGTAAATCATACGCCCGACTTCCCGCTTCACAGGCAAACAAAACCTTCACATGATACTGTTTTTCAATTTGTTTTAACTTTTCTTCTACTTGTTTGTTCATAAACATTCAGAGTCTTTACGCCCTTCTAATACCTTTATTAAAACTTCAATCGTATCATTTAATGTATCAATTGGGAATTCAGTCGTCACTGCTGCTTGTAACTGCTTATAATAATCATGCCATTCTTCAGAAAGTATTTGCTTATAGCCTTTCATATAATCAGTGATTTCATCCATGTAGTGGTTATCTAATTGTGCTTGTTGCTCTTGAATATATAAATCAAGTACTGGTTCTACCTTTTGTTTAAGTGATTCATGCATTTTGGCTTTTTCATTTTTCTCAAAGAAACTTTTATTATTCTTATATAACGACAAATCCTTTTGAAGGTGTTTTATGTCATGAAATATACAATCTGTTACTAAGGAGCTGGCACCTTTAGATATCATTGGCGGTAAAGAAGGATGAAAAGTTTCTTCATACCTTTGCAATTTCGTGACAATTGCGTGATGCCAATCTTCGATTAATTTTTGAATGTATGCTTCGACCCTCAGCGTTGTAGCTCGTACTTCTTGAGTAGCATCAAATGCAACGGCTTTAATTAACTGATTTAAACACTCTTGCAGCTGATTATTTTTATTTCCTTTGTCATCACGTAAGTTTGCAGGGTTAAATGACTCTTTAAAAAAGTCATCATATCGTTGCAGCACTCGTTTCTTTACATAGAAACGCAATTCTTCCATTTCACGCTCTAACTGCTGCTTTTCATATTCAATCCCTACCTCAGCTAATTTAGAAGTAACTTGCTCATCTTTAATATGAAGAGACTGAATATAGCGTTTTTTCTCATCTGCAGATTTTGTTTGTACTTGTTTAATTTCATTTGTAACCGTCAATGCTTGCTTAATCTCGGCATAGACAGCTGCTGCCGCCAGCTGGGTAAGCTCATTTGTAATAAAATGATAAAAAGCTTGTTTAAACGGCTGAAACATTTCATCTTGTTGATTATTTAGCGCGCGCAAGCTAGAGATTGGATAAAGTCGAGGATATCGAATACCATATTGCTCTAACTGATCTTTCACATACATTTTTACAAGATCTAACTCTTGATCAGATTGAGCTAAATCTGCTGCATTTAATAAGAAAAACATTTTATCTAATGCAAAAACATCTTTCACACGGCCAAGCTGAATTAAAAACTCCCGATCTGCCTTCGAAAATGCATGATTATAGTAAGTGACAAACAAAATCGCATCTGCGTTTTTAATATACTCAAACGCAACACCCGTATGCCGGGCATTAATCGAATCTGCTCCAGGTGTATCAACAAGAGTAATGCCCAATCGTGTTAACTCACAATCATAATAAAGATTAATATGCTGCACAAAACAGGCTTTTTCTTCTTGTGCTACATACGCTTGAAATTGATCCATTGTGACTTCTACATTCGAGCCAATTACCTCTTTCACATTATCATAGCCACGCATTACTGCATGTAAAAAAGATAGGTGGAGCTGAAGCTCTTCTTTGGCTACTAATGAGGGAATGATTGTTAATGCTTCCTCAACTGTTTGGACTTGCTTCTCAAACAGCTGCAGAGAGCTATTAATATCAGCTAGTAATTGATCTTTTGTTTTCATTAACACTGTAGCCGTCTTATGTTGATGCTGATTAGTAGGCGGCATAATTTTATTAATAGTTGCTGTTGTTGGATTAGGTGATACCGGAAGCAGCGTCTCACCAATTAATGCGTTGGCAAATGATGATTTACCGGCACTGAACGCTCCAAACAAAGCGACAGTAAAAGTTTGGTTGCTCAGCTTCTCCCTCTTCTCCTTTAATCTTGTTACAAATCGATGTAATTGGTCAAATGGAGATAAAGCATTAATAGCAGTTTCTATATCTTTTAACGCTCTTTCAGTCCCAACCTCACCCTTTGCATCCGTTGAATTCATCTGTACGGCTGAGCTTGCTTTTTGCCGCTCTTCCTTGTTTCTTTTTGTCATTACACCCTTCACAAACTCTTCTTGTAACAAATGAGACAACTCAATAATCTGACCTGACGTTAACTCAGCCGGTCTTTGCAATACCATCCTTAGTTTATGTTTAATATTCTGTAGCTTTGCATTCATTTTTTCTACTTGTTTGTATGCTTCTTCAAATTCGTAAAGGCTGTCTAGTGATTGTTTGATCGTTAGCAGTTGCTCATGATCTTCTTCTTGTTTAACTCGCTCTATATGAGTATATAATTCATAAATTAAACGGGTTGTTTTCTTTTTGATACCATCTGCTAAGTCGCGAGTATACGTTAAGACATAATCCCCATTAATAGTCGCTCCGCTTTTAACAGCATCCACTAAATCATGCGCATCTAAAGGTATCTCAAAATGTTGAGCCTCGTTCATAAGAAATGCATCATCGAGCTTCTCTTGTTTAATTACTTGTTGAATGTATTGCTGTAAGTGCCACTGCAGCTGTGATGTAACGCGTTCTTTTACATCATCATAAAAAGCAGCTAGCCGCTCGCGCCGTGCTTCTTCTGTTTTCTTCTTCGCAAACAGCATGCCCACTTTAAAATCTGATTTGGTCGTTTCTAAAAAGCTTTTTGTTTTTTCGCGCATCTCATATGGAGTGAGGTTAGCATTATTCATAATCTTCGATGTCTCTGCGTTATATGTTTCGTACAATTGCTGTCTATATTCTGAGATAGCCATTTGTTTCTGTTTAAGAGACTCAATCTGCATCTGGACACTCTGATATTCTTCTTTTGTTAACTGAGAACGCCATTTATCGTATTGAACAAGCTTTTCCTCTTCATACTCTTCGAGAAAATGAAGATGGTCATGAATTAACATTTGAGCAGAATGAATCATATGTGTACGACGATTTTCTTTTTCTTTCATCATCGACAATAACACGTTTTTTACGTAACTAAGGTCATTTTGCGGATGGTTTTTATCTTTTAAGGATGTATAAAAAATCCCTTTAGGTTTTACGTTCCACTTTAAAAATGCTTGTTGGACGGACTCTTTAAATTCAGCAAATGATAATTGATCATCACGGTGTTTATCAATCTGATTAATGATTAAAAACAGCTCTTTATTCGATTCTTGCAGTTCTTTTGTAAATTGAAAATTAAGCTCTGCTTGCACGTGATTATAATCCATTACATAAAAGATAACATCGGCTAGATGAAGAGCTGATTCTGTTGACACACGATGTGCATCATCAGTGGAATCAATACCAGGTGTATCCATAACTACTACATCATTTGGAAGAG
Organism: Priestia megaterium; assembly: GCA_008180335.1. GTDB lineage: Bacteria > Bacillota > Bacilli > Bacillales > Bacillaceae_H > Priestia > Priestia megaterium_B. The sequence continues at coordinate 307,615 of VTEF01000004.1, read as the reverse complement.
TTGACGTACTGATTGACAGATGAATCGATTCCACTTCATCTCCATCTACACAGAATTCTTTAATTTGTTCATAATCATAAGGAGCTTCATATCGAACCAGCTTTTCTTTTCGATAATAAACTTCCGCATGCTCTTCTCCCGCTTTAACCGAAACGAGATTGGCACTTGTCGGAATCGGACTGGCAGGTAAAATTCTTTGTCCCATCAACTCATTAATCATGCTTGATTTACCTGCTGAAAAATGCCCGCAAAAAGCAACAACAAACTCCCCGCTCTCCCATTTTCTTAATAGTTGTAGCGCTTTTCGTGCTTGTTTTCCATCCCCAGCTATTTGAAATTCATTATGTAAATGAAAAAGAGATGCTGCAACTGCTAGTTGCTCTTGATGTTTTACCACTTGTACCATAAAATCCATACCCCTTTATCTTAATTTAATTGGTTCTATGCTGTTTATAATCTGTCTGTCCATACCAATTAAAAGCTGAATGATTCTCCCAATCTTTGACGATTTTTCAAAAAAGACTTTCAATTATTTTATCTAAAATCAATACTGCATGACTTTCTTTCATTGGTTTTATTCTACTTGATTTTAAAACGTTTTCATATAAAAAAACTGAATTTTCGGCACAGAATACATAAAAAAAGCTGTCAACACAATTGACAGCTTTCAAATCCATTCTCTCTTTTAAAATCATATGGTGTAAAACCTTCTGTTTTTACAATCACCTATGACTTTTGAGCTTTCTCAATATTTTTCATAACATAAGTTGTCACTAAAGCGTATGTAGCCAATGCACCGATCACAAAAAGACTAACCATTATATTCACCACCGTTTCTTATTGATGAAATTGATAATCTTTATCAAGTAATTTAATCTTACCATGAAAGATAATCATTTTCAATTAGCTTTTGGTGCTTTCTTTCTAGGAAAGAATCTCCGCTTGTATTTCATGGCAACATCATAATCAGTAACGCTACGAAGTGCTGCTTCTTCTTTCGGAATGCGAACGGCTAAAATAACTAGATTTAAAAGGCTAAAAACAACTAATGTCCAGTAAGCGTTAAATAATAATGGAATTAAGATGAACTCTGCTGCTACGATTGTATAATTAGGGTGTTTCATAAATTTATATGGTCCTTTTAAGACAACATTCCCATTCGGTAGCACAATGATTTTTGTGTTCCAATACTTCCCAAGAGATAAGATAGCCCATAAACGCCCAACTTGCACTGTTAGAAACAAGCTAATGATGATTGTAAATAATGGATGCTGTTCATAATCTGAGGCTCGAACTTCGGCTAATAAGGAGAAAAAAAAGCAAATATGCATCAATACCATCCACTTATAATGCTCCTTGCCGACTTCATATGCACCTTTGTTTTTCATCCACTTTTCATTCCGTTTAGCAATAATAAGCTCACTTATGCGCTGTAAAAGAATAAAAGCCAACATGGTATAAAACAATAGATCCTCACCTCCATTGTAATAACAGCAACTCTGAACTAAACCCTGGCCCTAATGCTGTAAGCAGCCCATATTCACCTTTTGAGATATCATCTTGCATAAATAAATCAAGGACATATAAAACGGTTGCAGATGACATATTTCCATGATTCTTTAACACATGCAAAGAATGCTTAATCATCTCTTTTGGTAAAGAAAGTGTAGAAACATATGCTTCTAATACTTTCTTCCCTCCTGGGTGTGCAATAAAGTGGTGTAAATCTTGACTGCTGAGCTTGTATTTTTGCAAAAAAGCCTCTACCTCGCTTCCAAGCCAAGATTCAATAATCGTTGGAATATCTTTTGAAAAAACAACATAAAGACCGTTATTTTTAACATCCCATCCCATAATATCCTTTGAATCAGGCATTAGGGTGGATTGTGTATGTAGGATGCTCGGAAGTATGTGCTTAATAGCCATTGATGTATCGGCTTCGTCTCCGGTCACTAAAACAGCTGCTACCCCATCTGCAAATAAAGATGTGCCAATTAAGTTGCTTTTAGACCGATCATTGCGTTGAAACGTTAAGCTACAAAGTTCAATTGATAACACAAGAACTTTCGCTTTTGGAAATGCAAGGCAGTACTCATAAGCTCTTGACAAACCTGACGCTCCTCCTGCACACCCTAATCCCCAAATTGGAATACGTTTTGTATGAGGGGAGAAAGGAAGCTTATTCATAATGCGCGCTTCTATGCTCGGCGTCGCTAATCCACTTGTTGAAATGTAAAAAATAGCATCAATTTCTTCATAACGAACTGGAGTTGAAATATAGGCTGAATTATGAAGACAATGTTCAATTGCTTTTTTCCCAAACTCAATTGCACATTCAATAAATACATCATTTTTTTCTTCAAATGTATGATCTTGCTGAAACCACGATAGACCTTTGGCAAAATTCCGCTTTTCAATTTGACCATTTTCAAATACAGTCAATAATCGATTAATATCTCTAAAAGATTCCGAAAACAAATCTTTTGCAAACATCAGTGTATCTTGCTGTGTTAGTTCATGAGGGGGGATACAAAAACCAGTGGACAGAATTTTCGGCATAATGCTCACCTCTTTATTTACGTTATGTATACCATTTGTAATTTAAAGGAATTTATTCAAAGTCCTATATGAACGAATTTTGATGTGTTCGTTAATTAGATTATGACTATTTACCATCCCATTTTAGATGGTCTGTTTTACAATAAAAAAACTTTCCTACAAAATAGGAAAGTCTATGTTTTGAAGAAGGCTATGCGTTTGTTGTGCATCTATATTATAGCTTATATTTATTTCTTGTACAGATGAAATTTATGGATAGCACATTCATATTAGCGATAATTTACAAATGAATTTTCCGATCTCTTTGCCACTGCCACGCTTAACGGACAGAACAATCACATTGATTGACGTTTCACTTTATTAAAAGAAAATAGACATATAAATTTCATCTACATATTCATTATTAATAAAGGCCTGTTCCTTCAGAATTCCTTCTTGTTTAAAGCCAACTTTTTCATATAATTTATAAGCAACTTCGTTTGAAGCGAATACTGTTAATGATAATTTGTGCAAATGATTTTCTTTAGACCATTTTAGTGTATAGTTCATTAACTGTTTTCCGATTCCCATTCCTTGAACTTTTGAAACAAGCCATGTACGAAATAAGCCAGTGTGGCGTTTCATTTGAATTTCACCACGCAAAACGCGGGCAATTCCAACCACTTCACCTTCTACTTCTGCCACTACATACATATGATTTTTCTCTGCTACTTCACGAATAAACTGTTGTTCTTCCTCTACTGTTTTAGGTTCATCTTTTTGAATAAATTCACCAGCTGCAATAATTTCTTCCACGGCTGTTGTGATTTGTTTAGCATCTTCTACTTCCGCTGGACGAATTGTCACCTTTCGGCCATCCTTTGCTTCAAATACAACTACATTTTTCTCTGCTGTGATCATCTATAACAACTCCTCTAACATTCAATCGTCAATTAATACTATTATTGGTTTAAATAGGGGGGATTTATCAGTGGTAATGTTTCTAATCTTGTATGTTATCTGACAAACTTGTTACCTGCTCTGTAGTAATACCCGCACTTTATATAGACCTAAACCTTTTTAGGAAATCTTATTCTTACATACCCTTTCAATGTTTGCAAATGTTTTACATGTTTTTTAAAAAGCAAAATAATTTTAAACATTCATATTTCAATACCTAGACTCATTGCACCTATAAAAAGAGGTACGAGCTTATACCCTTACCACTTTCTTAGATACTAGTTGCATTTGCTGTTATTTTTTACCAAATAGGCAGAAAAATAAAAAGGGGAAGTATAAGCTTAATAGGCTCTCTTTTCGGAGGGAAAGTTAATTTAAATTGCTTAAATCACTCTGTTTTAGCAATACAATTAACATAATAAATAACAAAAAAAGAGCATTGAGATGTCTCAATACTCTTTTACATGAGGTCAAAATCGGTTCCTTCTGGATACAAAGGGATATATTCCTCTTCTTCAGGGGGTAAATAAGCTATTTTTACTCCTTCAAGAAGGTTGTTATTCTTTAGTTCTTCTATGATTGTTTGTGTTGCCTTCTCAACATCTACAACATAGTTGACAATATTAGCTGTTCCACTACCTATATCCCCGCCATCGCAAGAACCGTTGCCTGTCCAACCTAAACATTCATTCATTAAATCCTCAACGTGATGTCTCTTTTCAAGAGTTGCTTCCATCTGGTCTTCTTCATAGCTGTATTGAGCAACAAGCTCGAATAGTTCATCTTCATCTAGATAATCGTAACCTTCATTAGCTTTTTCTTCAGCTAATTCATCCATCAATTTTTCTGCCTTTTTAAATAGTGATAATTTCTTTTCCTCAGTCTCACCAGTATCTCCAACAGTACCATAATGAATTACTAGCGTTTTACCATCTTGCCAAACTTCCCAATACAAACCCTCATCATCAACCTATTTAATCATCTTAATCAAGACCAACACCACCCATTATTTTATCTTAGATAGATTATATCATTTATTTTAAAAACCTTGTCAGAAATCCCCAGCCTTTGAGCAGGCGTTAATTTTTCTCCATCGGGTGTTTTGTACGAGAAACAAAAATTGTGATCAAACCTTATTTTAACAATGAGGTACCGTCAACAACAAAAAAACAGACCAGAAAACTACTAATTGGTCTGTCTTTTAACTACCTATTATATTATTTTCTCTCCCAAAGGAGAACCGATTAGCACACGCTCTCCTTTTTATTTTGTGACAGCCTCTTCATTGAGTGAAGCCGCCATTTGTTTTGTTTGTTTATGCTCAGGCACTTTGATCATATTAAATACAATATTCAACACAATCGCTGTAAAACTGCCTGCTACAATCCCGTTACCTGTAAGAATTTGTACACTTTGCGGCAGCTTTGCAAATAAATCTGGCACGACTGTTACACCAAGGCCCATTCCGACTGAACAAGCAATAATCAGTAAATTTTCTTGTTTTGCTAAATCCACTTCACTTAAAATTTTAATTCCGGATGAAATTACCATTCCAAACATTGCAACCATTGCTCCGCCAAGTACTGAACTTGGAATAATTGTTGTAACAGCCGCAATTTTAGGAATAAACCCAAGAACGATTAAAATGCCACTTGCTGCGAAAATGACATTACGTGTTCGAACTCCTGATAGTTGAAGCAGTCCTACATTTTGTGAATAAGCTGTGTAAGGAAAAGCATTGAATAGTCCTCCAAGCGTAATGGCTAATCCTTCTGCCCGATAGCCATTGGCTAAATCTTTTTCATCTACCTTTGTTTTGCAAATATCACTCACTGCAAAATACACGCCTGTTGACTCAACAATTCCAACCATTAAAACAAGAAACATCGTTAAAATAGCTGTAATGTTAAAAGTAGGAGCACCGAAATAAAAGAAATGAGGAATATGAACCCAAGCTTCTTCACTTACACCTGAAAAGTTAACTTTCCCCATAAACGATGCAACAATTGTACCTGCAATAAGGCCTACTAAAACAGAGACAGAACGCATAAAGCCTGTTGTGAAACGATACAATACAATGATAAGAACTAATACACCAAAACCAAGGGCTAAATTACTTAAATCCCCAAAATCTTGACTGCCTTCTCCCCCTGCTAAATCTTTCATTGCCACAGGAATGAGCGTTATGCCAATAATAGTAACAACAGAGCCTGTTACTATAGGGGGGAAAAAACGCACTAACTTTCCTAAATACTTTGCTAAAATGACGACAAGTAAACCAGCCGTAATAATTGACCCATATATAGCAGAAACACCATACGATCCACCAATTGCAATCATAGGGCCTACTGCTGTAAATGTACACCCTAATACTACAGGCAAGCCGATTCCAAAAAAGCGATTTTTCCACACTTGCAATAAGGTAGCTACCCCGCACATAAATAAATCAATTGCTACTAAATACGTTAATTGTTGTTGGGTTAATCCTAATGCGCCACCTACAATTAATGGTACAATAATGGCTCCCCCATACATCGCTAGCACATGCTGTAAGCCAAGTGACAACACTTTTCCGTTATTCATTCTTAAACCTCCACCATGATTTGGTCTTCAACGAACGTGACTGTACCATTTTCAAGAGAATGAATACGAGCAAGCGATTCTACTTTTATGCCAGTGTCACGTACTAATTTCGCGCCATTTTGGAACGATTTTTCAATTACAATCCCTACTCCTCCGACTTTAGCGCCTGCTTTTGTAACGATATCAATGAGTCCTAGCGCAGCTTGGCCGTTCGCTAAAAAATCATCAATAATTAAGACACAATCATCTTCTTTAATAAACTTATCGGCTACTGAAATTTCATTTTCTTCTTTCTTTGTAAACGAATATACTTTTGATGTAATTAATCCATCTTGTAATGTTAATGATTTTCGTTTACGTGCGAAAACCATCTCTACGTTTAGTTTTAATGCTGTCATAATTGCTGGAGCAATGCCAGATGATTCAATCGTCAGAATCTTTGTAATGCCTTCTTTTCCAAAGCGGGCTGCAAATTCTTCCCCAATTTCTTTCATCAATACAGGATCCATCTGGTGATTTAAAAATGTATCCACCTTAAGAACTGTATCTGATAATACAATTCCATCTGCTAAAATTTTGTCTTGCAATGCTTTCATATTTATTCCTCCAACATATTTTTTACACAAAAAAGCCCAAAACCAAAGCTACACTCATATATGAGTAGAGCAATGTTTTTGAGCCTTTAAACACAAAAAGAAAGCATATGCTGCTTCACCGCTCACTCATAGTCGAACCATTTACGGTGGTTCGGTAGAAACTTACGAGCCATATTCTCGTCATTATATGAGTGCATGATTAAGTTGTTTTTATTATACCAATAATCATTTTGTTTGAAAACCCTTCAACCAGTATTTTCGAACATTTATAGATTATGCGAAATACATTGTTCGTAATTAATACAAAAAAAGAAAAGACAAGAAGTTACCCTTGTCTTTTTCATATATTTATAATGAATAAATTTGCGTATATTTTTCTTCTAAATAATCGATTAGATATTGTACATTTAACCCTTCATTGGTTACATCTTGTAAAATTTCTAATGGTTTTTTCATTTTTCCATACTGATGAATGTGATACGTTAACCAATTTGTAATGGCTTTGACATCTCCTTTTTCAAGTAATTCATCAAAGTCAGGTAAGTCTTTTAACATCCTTTGCTTAAATTGTGCCGCATACATATAGCCGAGCGCATATGACGGGAAGTATCCGAAGCTCCCGCCTGACCAGTGAACATCTTGCAGCACACCTTCGCCGTCATGATTTGGACGAACTCCCAAGTACTCTTCATATTTATCATTCCAAATTTCTGGTAGGTCTTTCACTTGAATTTCGCCGTTAATTAAACCTTTTTCAATTTCGTAACGAATCATAATATGAAGCGGGTAAGTTAATTCATCAGCTTCAATACGAATTAACGATGGCTTTGATTGATTGACTGCACGATAGAAATCATCAAGTTCAACATCACCAAACTGTTCAGGTGCATATGCTTTAATGACATCATAATTGTTTTTCCAAAACGAATAATTCTTTCCGACAAACTTTTCAAAAAATAATGATTGTGATTCATGAATTCCCATTGAAGTGCCTTCACATAGTACTGTTCCGACTAACTCTTTTGAAATATTTTGTTCATATAATGCGTGGCCACATTCATGAATGGTGCCAAAAATAGCTGTACGGAAATCGTTCTCATCATACTTAGTCGTAATTCGAACATCTCCAGGGTTTAATCCGGTCGCAAAAGGATGTACTGTTTCATCGAGGCGCCCAGCTTCAAAATCGTATCCTAATTTCTTTAAAATAGCCAAACTGAATTCGCGCTGCTTTTCTTTTGGAAATCGTTTAAATAAAAACTCTGTATCCGGCTTATTTGTAGAGGTAGCAATCTTTTGAACCAGCGGCACGATATGCTCGCGCAGCTTGCTAAATACATCATCTAATATGTCTACCGTTACGCCTGGCTCAAATAAGTCCAGTAAACGGTTATACTTGTTGTTTTCATATCCCCAATACTCTACAAAACGCTGATTGAATTCAACAATTTTCTCTAAATATGGTTGAAACAAAGAAAAATCTGCTTTATCTTTTGCTTCTTCCCAAACTGATTCTGCTTTTGATGTTAAAATAACATATTCTTTGTATTCATCTGCAGGAATTTTTTTATTAAGTTCGTATTCTTTTTTACATTCCTCAATTGCTTCTTTCGTAACATCTGTTATGTAAGCACCTGCTTGATCTGAGCTTAATTTTGTAATGAAAGAAGCCATTTCATCTGATACAGATAACTTAAATGCTTCTGATGATAGCATACCGATGACTTCTGAACGCTGCTCGACTCCTTTTTTAGGCGCTCCAGTCCGTAAATCCCAATACATCACACCCATTGCTTCGTGGTAGCTTTTGATTTTTTTCATATACTCATGAAACTTTTTCTCTATTAGTAAAATCTCCTCTTTCATTGCAATTCCCCCTTTATCTTTTTCCATTTCTTCATTATTTTAGCATAATGATATTACACTGTATATCTGAATATTCTTTTTATTCAAAGAAAACAATGAATATAGACAAAAAAGCACTGTATGTTATACAGTGCTCTTTCTAGAAAAGAAAGTGAAACTTCAATCAGCAGGAATGTACTACCCGTTGAATCGGGATAACTGAATCCTTCACCTAGTTTTATTTATTTAGTTGATTTAGCTACTTTGGTAGGTAAATTTTGTTCAATAATTGAAATGACTTTTTCATCTGTTTGTTCTGGAATAAAAATTGTAATGATTCCTTTATCTTCATGAGAGCGAATTAAGCGTCCGACCCCCTGCTTTAAGCGAAGCAGCATATAAGGCATATCAGCTTCCCAGAATGGCTCAGCTACTTGCTTTCGCTTCGCTTCAAATACAGGGTCATTTGGCGGATAAGGCAGAGACCAAATAATGACATTTGATAATGCTGGTCCTGGAATGTCGAGGCCTTCCCACAAATGAACTGCACATAGAACCGTTTCTTCTTCGCGCTGGAATTGAGCAACTAATTTACTAATCTCTTGATCGCCTTCAAATAAAAATGTGTAGTTTGATAATTCCTTCGATGCACGTTTAAATGCGACTAACTCTTCTTTATTATTAAATAACAATAATGCGCGCCCGTTTGTTTTTTCTAATTGTTGAACTGTATATGCGAATTTTTCAGCAAATGCTTCTTCACTCTCTGAAACTGTCTTCAGTGTAATACTCATTTGTTCATCATAGTTAAATGGTGATTCAACAGAAAATGATAGCGGTTTTGCAATTCCGAGACTATACGCTAAGTAATCAAAAGATTGATTGTCTGAGAGCGTTGCAGATGTAAATATATAAGGAATTTTTTTGGCAAATACTCGCTCTTTTAATACATCTTTAACGGCTTGCGGCATAATAACTAATGTTAGTTGCCAATCGTTCTCTTCAACCCAATAAATCGCGTTTTCATGATCCATAAATAAGCGAAGCGAATAATCAATCTGATCTAAATATTCATCTACAATTCGCAGCGTATATTCATCAACCGTATACGTTTCACTTTCAAATACAAGTTCATTGCCCATATGTTCTAATAAAGAAAGCAATTCTTTGCCAACTTTTTGGAGTCCATCTGTTCTAGTAACTTGCTTGCGATTTGAACCAATAATGCTTGTGCTCGCTTCACTCAAACGATCAAAGAACATTGCGTATACATCAATTGCATGCTCGATTTTAACAGCAAATTCTTCACGAACATCATTTTCAAGCAAACGTGTCAATAAATTTTCAAGCGTATCTTCTTTAATTCGATATGTTAATGCCTTTTGTGCGGCAAATTCTAATAAATGGCCTTCATCAAATACGACACAGCTACTTTCCGGTAAAAGCGGCAACTGTCCTTCACGCTTTCTAGCTTCATATGTCCAAATATGCTCCATATAAAAATCATGTGAACAAATAATAAGATCGCTTGCTTTGCGATAATAATCACGCGATAGCGTTAAACCACATCGATGACGCTGTTCGCATGATGAACAGTCTTGAAAAGAATCCCAGTTTACTTGATTCCACTCTTCATCCGTTAAATGTGGATATTCTTTTCGATCCCCATAATGATAGAACGATTGCATTCCGCTATGATCATGAACAAAATCAGGTAATGTATCATAAATTTCTTCGATGTTTTCATTATCTGTACGGCTTGTAACCGCATCTAATTTTTTCAAGCACAAATATTGATCCTGGGATTTGGCAAGGCGCACATCCATGTTTATTCCTAAAATTTTAGATAGCTTTGCAATATCCCCTTCTTCTTTAACGAGCTGTTCAATTAATGTTTCGTCAGCACAGGCAATAATGGCAGGCTTGCCTATATAACGTGCATAACAAATTGCATATAAAAGATAAACGATTGTTTTTCCTGTTCCTACACCTGCTTCAGCAAAAATAACATTCTTCTCTTTAAATGCACGCTCAATCTGAAAAGCCATAAAAATCTGTTCATCTCGCAGTTCTAGTCCTGCATCTGGAAGATGATCATAAAATACATCCCCAATCCACTCATTCAACTTGTCAAAAAAATTCTCGTCTCGTTCAATTGTAAAAGGTAATCGCTCTCTCATCATCGATAATGACTCCTTCATCTATGTAAATGTAATCAATCTATCTTCTTATCTTTATTAATTATTAGTTCAAGCAAAACTTAATTATTGACCATTGATATGAAATTGTCAATGATTAATACGATAAAAAAGTTCTACACAATTTATGTAGAACTTTCTAATAGAAGCTACCGTTATTACGTTTACATGAAAGAGAAAATCGTTGTAAGACTATAGCCTATTCATTAGTTAAGAAAGAGAGTTAAATCGAGAGTCAGTTGACGATACAAAATTTAAAGCTGCCTCATACTCTGCTTTCGCTTCCTCTAATTGTGAAAGTGTAACAGGGGAAATTTCTTCTCCTTGTTGCAACATTGCATAACTGCGTTCTAGCGCCTGACGAATCATCATGAATTGTTGATTATGATTGACCATCTTAATCCTCTCCTTCTCTCTAAAAACAATACGCTATCATTTTATACAAATTCAGGAAATTTTATGCGTAGGTTATACAGTGAGATTTTCTTCATCTCTAACTTAACGGCCTCGCAGTAAAAGTTCGCCTATCCGTTGAACGGGGAAAAAATAAGCCAAGTCTCTTTTTTAAAAAGAAACTTGGCTTTGCTGTACAAGCATCCATTCGATACTCTTTCAATTTGTTCATCAATCATTTCTTGGCGGGCGCGGTCCCCAATATTGATAATAATCCGTTTTAATAAAACCATTAAATAATTTACGTTTTTTTGTCGCTTTTTTACCATAATATTGTTCAAATTGCTCATGAGATGTAAGCATAAATACGGACCAAGTATCAAGCTTCGTGAATGCATCTCCCATTTCAGCATACATTTTTTCAACAGACGGCCGGTCACTTAGACGCTCTCCGTAAGGCGGATTGCCAATAATAACGCCGTACTGTTTAGATATCGTAAAATCACGAACTTGCATTTGTTTAAATTGAATTAATTCCCCAAGCCCTGCTTCAAATGCGTTTTGTTCAGCAATTTTTACCATGCGATGATCAATATCATGTCCTGCGATGTCTAATTCTTGATCATAGTTAGCTACATCTTCTGCTTCTTCTCGTGCTTTATCCCAAATATCAGCTGTCATCCAAGGCCATTCTTCTGAAATAAAATCACGATTAAAACCAGGTGCAATGTTTTGGCCAATTAAAGCTGCTTCAATTGCAATTGTACCTGACCCACAAAAAACATCAACTAATGGTCGATTCGGATTCCACGGCGTTAGCATCACTAATGCTGCTGCTAGCGTTTCCTTTAAAGGAGCATCACCTTGTCCGACACGATAGCCGCGTTTATGCAAACCAGCTCCACTCGCATCAATTGTAATCGTGGCAATATCTTTTAATAAAGCTACTTCAATTTTAAACGTTGAGCCTGTTTCCTCTAGCCATCCCGTGGTGATTTTGTAGTGTCTTTTCATTTTGTCGACAATTGCTTTTTTAACAATACTTTGACAATCTGAAACACTAAATAATTTTGATTTCACCGATTTTCCTGACACCGGAAACTGAGCATTTACTGGCAAGTAATCCCCCCAGTTTAATGCTTTTGTCTTTTCAAACAATTCATCAAATGTACGAGCTTTAAATTGACCAACTTGCACTTTAATACGGTCAGCTGTACGAAGCCACAAGTTACAACGCGCAATCGCTAACTCGTCTCCTTCAAAGATTACTTTTCCGTTTTCCACTTCGCATTCATATCCAAGCGCACGCACTTCTTTTGCCACAAGTGCTTCAATACCCATTGCTGATGTTGCAATAATTTTATATTTTGCCATTTTTCAACCTCATTCTGCTCTCTAATTATCAATACTACGTGTAAAAGTACCATATCCCGTTCTGCGAGTCAAAGTTTTCATGGAATTTTCATCGTACAACTAACAGGTATTCTACTTTGAAAAAAAATGCCCCTTTATACTAAAGGGACACTTTTTTAGTGCAATCGTTTGCTCATTTTACATTATGCTAACAAATAAACGCGTGTTTCATAAGGTCGTAATGTAAATTCTTTTACACTTTCCCCAGCTCGTACCTCATAGTTATTTACTAATAACTCTTCTTGCTCAAACGTCACATTAGCAGGCAGTTTAAATTCCTGTTCTTGTTGAGACATGTTACAAATGACAACAGCAGTTTGATTCTCTAATGTACGTGTATACGCATAGATAGCTGGATCTTCTTTTAGTAATAAATCATATGAGCCATAAATTAATACTTCATGCTGTTTACGAACAGCTACTAACTTTTTATAGAAATGGAAAATGGACTGTTCATCGTTTATTTGTTGCTCTACGTTAATGTCAACATAGTTTGGATTTACTTTCATCCAAGGAGTTCCGGTTGAGAAGCCTGCATTTTTTTCAACATTCCATTGCATTGGTGTACGTGAATTATCTCGACCTGTTTCCCAAATTACTTTCATAATCTCTTCATGCGGACGGCCTTTTTCACGTTGGATACGATAATAGTTCACCATACCCACATCGTTGTAGTCTTCAATCGAGTCAAACTTTACATTTGTCATGCCGATTTCTTGACCTTGATAAATAAATGGTGTTCCTTGCATTAAGAAATAAAGAGCAGCTAAACATTTTGCACTTTCTTCACGATATTCCATGCTGCCAAACTTATTAATCGAACGAATTTGGTCATGGTTTTCTAAGTAAAGTGCATTCCAGCCGTTTACTTTTTCTAAGCCTTTTTGCCAATTTGTTAAAATCGTTTTTAACTCTTTTAAATCAAGCGGATTTGTATCGCCTTTGTCCCATAAGCTCATATGCTCAAATTGGAAGATCATATCAAACTTACCGTTTTCAGCGCCTACCCATTCGTCAGCACTATCCCACGTTACGCCGTTTGCTTCACCCACTGTCATAATATCATATTTGGCGAACGTTTTTTCTTTTAATTCTTTTAAATGCTCTTGAATACCTGGGCGGTTCATATGTCCTTCAAATGATGGGACATAATCTAAGCCTTCTGGATTTGGCAAGTCCGGAAATCCAGGTAATTTTTTAATATGAGAAATGGCATCGACGCGGAAACCATCAATTCCTTTATCTAACCACCAATTCACCATGTTATAAAGTTCATGTCTTACTACTTCATTTTCCCAGTTCAAATCAGGCTGCTTTCTTGAAAATACATGTAAATAATATTCTTTTGTCTGTTCATCAAATTCCCATGCCGATCCATTAAAAATTGATTCCCAGTTATTTGGCTCTTTTCCATCTTTTCCTTCATGCCAAATATAGTAATCACGATACGGATTATCTTTTGAAGAACGTGATTCCACAAACCAAGGATGCTCATCAGATGTATGGTTGATAACTAAATCCATAATTAATTTCATATCACGCTTATGAATTTCAGCTAACAACTGATCAAAATCTTCCATTGTGCCAAAATCATTCATAATATCTTTATAGTCACTAATATCATAACCATTATCATCATTTGGCGATTGATAAATCGGGCAAATCCAAATTACATCAATCCCAAGGTCTTTTAAATAGTCTAATTTTGAGATGACACCTTGAATATCACCAATTCCATCTCCATTTGAATCCATAAAGCTACGTGGATAAATTTGATAAGCAACAGCTTCTTTCCACCATTTCTTTTCCATTTGTTCAACTCCTCACAACAATACATTCAAGTAAACGCTAGCAAATTAAGCGCTATCATCATTCTATAATGAAATTCCTTAAAAAAACAGTCTCTTTCATAAAAAAATAAGCTACTATCCAAAATGAATAGTAACTTTTAGCGCACGAGTTTATTTTTAAATGCGTAAATTACTGCTTGTGTACGATCTTGCACATCCAATTTGCTTAATATATTACTTACATGTGTTTTGACAGTTTTTAAAGCAATGAATAGTTCATCTGCAATTTCTTGATTAGATTTTCCTTGAGCAACGAGTAACAAAATTTCCATTTCACGGCTAGTAAGCTGCTCGTGCGGTGATAAAGGCTTGCGCATTTTTGTCATCATTTTTCCTGTTACTTCTGGTTCTAAGACGACTTCTCCTTGATATGTAGCACGAATTGCATCTGCAATTTTGCTTGCTTTTGATGTTTTTAGCAAGTAGCTGGATGCACCTGCTTCTAAAGCGGGATATACTTTTTCATCATCTAGAAAGCTCGTCACAATAATAATTTTCGCTTCTTTCCACTGTTCAATAATACCTCTCGTCGCTTCAATGCCATCCATTCCATCCATCACTAAATCCATTAAGATAATGTCAGGACGATGTCTTAACGCCAAGTCTACAGCTTGTTTTCCATTCGAGGCTTCCGCTACTACATTAATATCTGTTTGCGCAGACAAATAAGCTGCTACCCCAATTCGGACCATTTCATGATCATCGACTAGCAATACATTAATCATGTAATTCATCTCCAATAATATAATACCTGATACTTCTTACACTAAAGGCACCTTCACTTCTAATTTTGTACCTTTATTAGGCAAACTGACAATCTTTAATGTCCCGCCTATTTCAATCGCTCGCTCATACATATTGTGTAAACCATAGGACCCGACTTTTTCCTGTTCTACATTAAACCCAACCCCATCATCAACCACCCTTAAAATAATTAAATCATCTCGTTGGACAAGAAGAACATTCACTGTATGGGCTTTTGAATGGCGAAGCGTATTTGAAATCGATTCCTGTACAATTCGAAACAAGTGGTCTTCAATACCTTTATCTAGAACGAATTCTTCCACATTCCACACAAGTTCCATTGGGACTTTTTGAGATAGTTCAATCATTAATTCCTTAATTCCTTCTTGAAGAGACTTATCTTTTAAAGCCGCCGGTCTAAGGTGTAGTAATAATGCTCGCATTTCTAATTGGGACTGATTAATCATTTGTTCGACCATCTTTAGTTGCTTCATTTCTATTTCATCATCACTAACTTCTTTTGTTTCGGTAATAGCTGACATTAGCATCGAAGCTGCAAATAATTGTTGACTAACTGAATCATGTAACTCTCTTGCTAACCGATTTCGCTCTTGCAACACAATCTCCTGAACTTGTTTCTGTTGATCTTCTGCTTTTTCAGTAGCCATCTTCTGCGATTGTTTTGCTTGTTCTGTTATTAACTCTTGCACTTTATCTAAGCCTGCTAAAACAGATGCCACCTCTTGAGCAACTGGTTTCACCTTCATTTTTCGATACTGACTATTTTTAATCTCATACAGGCGGTTATCAATAACTAACCATTGTTGGCGCCATAAAACCCCAGAAATTCCTCCGACTACACTACCAACTGTCAGACTGCTGCTAATAGCTAATAAAATAAAAGGAACATCCAATACTTCCCTTTCCCATAAATCCTCCCAATTAGCTAATGGAAAAGCAACGAATACACTGACCATTACGACTACAAATGTAAAAAAAGCGACGTTAATCCCCCATAACAGCTGTCGTTGAATGATACTCATATTCGTTTCACCTCTAAATCTCCAACTGCTACAGAAATCATAATCTTCACCTTCTGAACAGCTTCTTCAAACCCCTCTGTCTGCATACAAATATTTTGATTAAAGGAAAAGGGTTGGTGCTCTTCAAAAATTGTGACAGACCCTGCCATCGTTGAGTGGTTGATTGATACTTCTGTTTCATATGGAACAAACAATTTAATGTTTCCAGCAAAGTGACGAATGAAAATAACAGACTCGCCTTTAGGCAGCACCGTGTAGCTTAAGTCAATGACAATGTCCCCCCACACACTTTGAATATTGACATCACTCCATTCGAAAACAGATTCAGCTGTCCTTTGACGGGAAAATAGAGCATTTTTCATAATGGGCTGCGAGCTGATAAGCACATCTTTAGAATTATTTGACTTATTTTTTAAAGGCCCCAAATAAGCAGGATTTTTTTTAGACTTCATAAACTTTACAATATAATAAATAAACAGTGCGATAAGCAAAAATTTAAAAGCTACCGTATGAAGTACATTTAAGAGTAAACCGATAGTACCTATCCAAAATAAAATTTTCCCTGATGTTTTAGGCAATTTCTTTCGACCAACGTAAATAAAAGCACCGGCAACGAGAGCAGAGAAAATAAAAGCGCTATGAAAAAAAACAATTTCAATAAATAATACAAATAGGCTACACACGATGATAAAATTGAAATAATCTGTTTTATTCATATGTTTCATACTGATTCCTCCTCTCTCCTATACGTTGCGTATGTCGTACAAATTACAGTAAAAAGACGCAGAAACCTACGCCTTTTTTAGAATACCATGTTTAATCTAAAAGATAGAATAAATTTATGATTATTTTACTTCTTTTTCTAGAGCTGCAATTTTACTATCGATTGTCTGACGGTAATAGTCTGTGTTAATTTGATGCTCTAATCGATCAATATAGCCTTCCATTTCTTCAAACTGTGTAAATGAACCCATTGAAATGCGGTGATCTTTTAATACATGATTCATTCGATGATTGGCACGAGCGACATTTTCACGTCCCATCAATTCCATTCGACGAATATGCATATCTTTTAACTTATGCTTCATTTCCTCATATTTGTGTTCAAGTTCATCTAATTGCTTAACAGTGTGTTGCAATGACTCTTTTAAGCGATTTGCGCGTTCTTCATAGTGTGCATACTCTTTCATCACAAATTCATGCAATTCACTTTCTTCCGCACGCATTGCTACCTCTGCTTGCTGCTTGCGCTTTTCCTTCATTGCTTCTGCCGATTGATATTCGCGAATAAATTGTTCTTTTAATAGGTATTGACGTTCGACTAACTTCCTAACTCGTTCTGTCTCTTGTTCACATTGTCTTAAATAATGATTTAATGCTACAATTGGATTCTTTTGTTCTTTCTGATCTAATAACTGATGGATATCAGCTGAAATTGTTTCTTTTACTCGTGTGAATAGGTTTCTCATTATAATCGACTCCTTCATGATTAATGTCTATTTAATTCTGCCCACTGTTTTTCAAAATTTTTAAATGGATCTGCTTCTTCTCTTACGGTCTCCTTATCACTATTCCACTTTTTATAGACCATATAAAGAACAACTCCGGCTAATACGCCGATGATCGCAGGTAAATTTGATACAGCTGCAAATACAACAATAACTCCAATAGCTCCCCATAGACCTTTTTTAAACTTTGTTTCCGCCTTTATAAATCCTTTAAAAGCGATGTATAAAATACCTAAGCTGATGGCAAGAGCCAGCATTGGGCCCACGTTCGCTAAAAGTACAGCAGCTGCAACGATCCCAGCAAGTACCAATCCAAATTTTTTCATTTCATTTCCTCCTTTCGTTTCTTTATACATTCATGTTACCTTCTTTTTAATTCTTCCATAACGAGCCCGAGCTTTATTTTGAACTAAGACTTAAGGCGTAGAAGGATACTGTTACTTCACTTTCAAGCGGATTCCATTGATTTTAAGCTGTTTCATTATTTCATACATACGGATTTTCATTGATCTCTACAAAAAAAGAATAACCCTTTTGAGTTATTCTGATTTCGTTTACTATCATATTTTTCTTTAAAATTAAAAAAGCTCTTCATTAAAAATGAAGAGCTGGTGTGGATATAGTTAGTTAACAACTAGAATGTCGAATGCTTCTCAATAATGTTCTGTAAGCCATGTTTTGTACCTTTGTACTACAAACGGCTAGCTACCTCGTACTCAGGTGGTAATCATCTATCTACAAAATGAAATCATTTTGTCCTTCCCTCTGTTCATTTCCTTTGGGAAAGTTCCCCTACCATTATTTGGGTTTCTCGCTCGAGGGGTTTACCTCGTTCCACTCTTATCATTTCTGACAAGACTTCGTCACTGTGGCACTTTCAGAGTAGTCAAACCGTATCCAAAAGGACTTAGGTTTTTTCCTCGCCGTTAGCTGTTACCAGCTACCCTAGCTTATGAATTCACTAGGCACGAACACTACAGACATCTCAGTCTGTGCGAGCATGGACTTTCCTCTACATCATCAAAGATGATGCAGCAATTACCCAAACATTATTGATAACGACTTTTCTTAGTATAATAAAAATAGGAGTGAAATGCAACTCCTATTTTTTCCTTAAATTTTATTCGTATAATTTACTGCCAAATACATGTTTCTCAAGATTAGACAAACGTTTTAAAATATCAAAGTTTGTCGTGCCAGCTTGTTGCTGCTGAGCTGGTGGTGGAGTATAAGCCGCAGGCTGCTGCGGTTTTTTCGATAGTTCTTCCACTTGCTTTTTTAAGCGTAAATTTTCAGTTTGTAACAGTTCGATTTCTTCATGGAAAGCTTCATAATCCTTAATAATTGAATCTAAGTATTTGTCTACTTCTTCTTGATTATAGCCTCTCATGCCTGTTTTGAATTCTTTTTCTAAAATCTCTTTTGCTGTTAAACGAATTTTATCAGCTAACATCTCTATCACCTCAAATACGATAAACCTTTCATTTATTATAAACTATTTTTTCAAAAATAGCGCTACTTGTCAATTTATCTTTGGAACTGTTTTTCGACATTTTTCAAAAAGATGAGTATTTTTCCTCTTCAGCTATATTTTGTAAATCATGAGAAGTAATCATTACAATGGGATATTCTTCTTGTTCTGCCCGCTTTTTAGCAGCATCTAGCATATACTTTGGACTCCCTTCATGTTCTTCATCATATACAAAACAAATGCCATCGCTTTTTGAAACTAAAAATTGATTTTTTAATCGAAACTGATTAGGACTTTCGTACTTCTTTTTTGTAATACTGTCGACAAAATCAGCTTGACTCAGAATAAATTCATATCGCTCCCGGTTTGCTTCATTCCATTTTTCTTCTTGATCTAAAAAGGGGGTTAAAACACCTAATTGTAATTGAGGATGTTCTAATTGCAAATCAAATACAACTTCTGCAGCCCATAACTCAACACCTAACTGTCCACTAATTAATACCCATTCTAATCCATCTTCTACTAATGAAGTTAATCGTTGCTGTAACGCTTTTTTTATGTATACAATTCCTGGATGCTTGTCATTAAAAATTCCAAGTTCAAACGGTTTATAACCAGTGATGGTTAAAACTTTCATCCTGCTTTTACTCCTTTTAAAATAGAATAGGAACTGAAGAAGCTCAGTTCCCACGAACGTACATTATCTATAATACCCTTTTTTACAGCCTGAGTAACCCGGCATCATACTGTTTTCCATTGCACCTGCTACTTGACCTGGCATACCTCCTGGCATCATACCTGGCATTTGAGCGCCTCCTACTTGACCCGGCATACCTCCTGGCATCATACCTGGGCTCATAGCTCCTCCTACTTGGGTAGGAAATTGTTGTGCACCGCCGAAAAATTGTTGATTTGTTGTTTGATTCACAACAGATTGCGTTTGTGGAAAATAATGCACATGCTTGAAGTTTGTTTGGTTCACCAATGTGTTATGGCTTGGATGAATATGCGGTACAACTACCTCCTGGGAGTTAAACTGCGTACAACATTTAGTAGGATGCACAATTGGCGGCATACATTTTGTTGGCCTTGGATACATGTTCTTTTCTCCTTTCACTGTTTAGTTATTACACTATTACAGTATGTTAGAGATAGTGTACATGTACTAAGGTAAACACCTATTTTTCGTATTACATAAAGGAATAATAGGTGTTTTTCATGCTACTTAACACAATAACTGTTAAACAAATCACTGCGAAAAATGATACTAAAATCACATTTTTCATGGGTCTTCTCTCCATCTCACCAAAGTTCTATTTCCCAACATTGTAAAAATAGTTGGTACAACGAATTATTTTATCAATGACTGAAAAATAGAACAATACAAAACATATCAAAAATAAAAAAAAAAAAAAATAATTTTAAATATTTTGTTATCGTTACATTTGTATCAATTTTAATTTCACTTTAATTACAATCGCTCATTTGCACGTTGTAACTCGTAAAAATCTAGGAAATAACCTCCGTAACAAGCCTGCCTTTATTCCTACTAAATCGTATTTTTTGCTATTTTATGTTTTAGCCGATTGATTCGCTTTTCAAACTCCATTTTCTGCTGATGATGCTGATAACTTATCGATTCTCTTTCATTCCAAAGTACATAGGCTTTTTCAGCATACACCAGCGCTTTTTCTACTTCTTTTATACGGTGTTCATACAGTTTAGCTAGTTCAATTGATGCTTCTATTTGGATATTCTGCTGACTATTTTCTAGTAGCTTTAAAAATAAAGCCTCCGCTTGCACCCATTGCTTTTGTCTTTTATATTGGAAAGCAATTGCCAGATTAGCCCGCTCATATTCTTCTTCCTCTTTTTCAGCAACATCTTGATATAACGTGAGCGCTTCGTCTTTTTCACCTAATTGCTCATACCACCTTGCAACCTCAAATTTTTCTTTCATCGTTGACGAATGACTGCTTAAAAGTTGGTGAGATACATGAATATATAATGTAATTAACGATAAGATATCATGCTCGTTATGTTTCATGATTTCAAATAGACCTTGCGGATTTTTTGTTTCCAGGAAATCAAAATAAATCATTGGTGCTAAAAATCCTGGAATATCATCCTCTCGTTCTACTCCTAATATTTCTTTTTCAACATTCGTTAACTTTACGGATTCCATTTTATGCTTCCATAAACGTCTTGATGCATGCAGCAAATCAAAATGGCCAAATTTCGGTAATCTTGGTAAATGATCACGCAATAAAGTATGTCTTGTTTTCACATGAGGCCAATCAAATGACTTTCCGTTATATGTTACAAGTGTCGTATAATCAACAGATTTTAAGAAGCTTTCATAGAAAGCCACTTCACCGCTTGGTTCAACAAGTACATGCTGTCGAAATACAACACAGTTCTCTAATATTTGCGCATATCCAAGCAGAAAAATGGTTGTTCCTGTCCCTGTGCTTAACCCCGTCGTTTCTGTATCAAAGAAAAATAAATCCGTATACGTATGATTCTTTGCTGATAATGGATGATTCAATGAAGACTCATTCCATGCAGTTACAACCTCTTTCAATTGTTGAAACATGTAATGGCCATGCTTGTAATCAATGGGATAACGCACTTCACGAATCACACAATACCCGTCTTGGAAAAAATAAGGATATGCATCGTTATCTCTCCATTGCTGCTCAAATGGTATTTCTTTTGACTGTAGATGTTCAGCCTTCTCCTCGTTGATCGGCGCTTTCGCTTCATCGACATTGATATGCTTTTTCATCCTGTTGAGCTTGTTTTTTAATGACATCATTATCACCTACTTTGCTAATAGCTGAAGCAATTCTAAAGCGTCAAGCTTTGCATGGTCGCCTTGGGCATCCATTCCGATACATGATGGACATCCGCATTCACATGTACAGTCGGAAATAAGATGGCGAGCTTCAGCTAATACTTCATTCATCTGTTCATATACTTTATCGCTCAAACCAATTCCGCCAGGGTATCGATCATATAAAAAAATGGTGGGCTGTTCATTATGAACTGCTTTTACCTGCGGGACTACATGTAAATCAGAAGGATCACACATGACCATTAACGGTGCAATTGATTGAATGGCATTCGCTATCGAAATAAGCGCTTGTTCAAGCCGTTCTTCAGATTCACTAAAATGAGTTTTAGAAAAACTCAACCAAACTGCACTCGTATGAAGTTCTTCTTCTGGTAAATGAATGGGCCCTGACCCAATATTTTCATGTGTTTCAAACTTAATTTTTTTAAAAATGGTTGCCATTGCACTTACCATAACATCCCCATAGCCAATTTCATAAGTGCCGGGGTTTTGTTGTTTATCTATTTCTAATACTTTTAAATTTACTGCTAAATTGGCGTCCGTAAAATAATCAACATCTACTTCTCTCACAAATGCTTTCTTTTCATCCCAATCTAAATATTCCACTTGATACTGAATACCTTGATGTAAATAAATTGCTTCGTCATGCAATAAGGTCATCGCGCTAAAACGATCCATTTCCCCAATAACTTTCACATTAGCTACATCTGACTGATCAATAATCACGACATTTTCTTGAGACGCTGACCGTAAACTGATGTTATGCGCTGGAAATGAGTCATTCATCCAGTACCACTTGTCACCGCTAAGATGAATAACACGTTCCTCACCTAAAAATTCTAAGATTTCTTCAATTTCTACACCATCAAATGTTTCCCCTTGTTTAAACGGCAGTTCATATGAAGCACATTTTAAATGATCGACTAAGATCACTAAATTATC
Organism: Priestia megaterium; assembly: GCA_008180335.1. Lineage (GTDB taxonomy): Bacteria > Bacillota > Bacilli > Bacillales > Bacillaceae_H > Priestia > Priestia megaterium_B. The sequence goes on along the minus strand of VTEF01000004.1, from coordinate 284,674 downwards.
AGGATTAATCCGTGCTGTTTCAGGATTTCGACTAAAGAAATAATCAGGATGTTGAATCATATATTGATCAAGCGGACCTGAACTCGCCACCATCACAATCACCGCTTCTCCGTGGCGTCTGCCTGCTCGTCCAGCTTGCTGCCAAGCACTTGCTACTGTACCTGGATATCCTGTCATGATACATACTTGCAACTGTCCAATATCTACGCCAAGCTCTAATGCGTTTGTACTGACAACTCCGTAAATATCACCTTCACGCAAGCCTTTTTCAATCTCGCGACGCTGCTTTGGCAAGTAACCGCCTCGATAGCCACGAATCGACTTCTCTTTCAATTCGTTTTTTACGAGTTCTTGTAAGTACGTTAAGATAATTTCAACTCGCACACGGCTTCTTGCAAACACAATCGTTTGAATTTTATTTTTCAAAAACTCTCCTGCTAAGTTGCGGACCTCAAGGGTGGCACTTCTTCGAATATTAAGCGGCTTATTGACGATTGGAGGATTATAAAAAATAAAATGCTTTCTTCCGCTAGGCGCTCCATTATTAGCAATCAGCTCTACTTTTTCACCTGTAAGATGCTCTGCTAATTCTTTTGGATTAGCAATTGTAGCCGACGTACAAATGAAAACAGGATTACTGCCATAATAGCGGCAAATTCGTTTTAAACGGCGGATGACATTCGCTACATGACTGCCGAACACACCTCGATACGTATGTAATTCATCAATTACAATGTATTTTAAGTTTTCAAAGAGAGATACCCATTTCGTATGATGAGGCAAAATTGCTGAATGAAGCATATCTGGATTCGTGATTACAATATGCCCTGCTTTACGTACCTTTTGACGAATATTTGCAGGCGTATCACCATCATACGTGTAACTGTTAATCGGTACCCCCATCTCTTCAATCATTTCATTTATTTCACTTTTTTGATCTTGCGCCAGTGCTTTTGTAGGAAATAAATATAACGCTCTTGCACTCTCATCACTCATAATGCTTTGTAAGACAGGCAAGTTATAGCACAATGTTTTACCGGACGCAGTAGGAGTTACAGCGACAAAATGCTTTTTCTCTTCCGCCATCTCAAATGCTGTCCGCTGATGTGTATAGAGAGAGAGTACGCCTCTTTGCTCCAGTCCTTCAATAATTTTTGTATGTAGTAAGGCCGGAAATGGCGCTGTTTTTGCTTCTTTTGCATCAATTGTATGCCAATGAACGATATTTTTTTGGTAGCGTTCATTCGTGTGCAGTACATCTATGACTTCTTGTAAATTTTTTCTTATCTTCATTTTTTCATCACCTGCTTCTATTTTAACGAAGAAACGTTCGTTCGGAAACGATTAGTTTTTGTATGTTTTTCAAAAAAACGGACATCGTAACAACTAGGAGGTGTGCGAAATGACAAGCCCTTATCTATGCCCAAGCTGCAAGACGAATCGAACGCGTTTTAATATTCTTGAACAAAAAGCGACATCCGTCAAAATAGATCCTCGATCTGGCGAAATCGTAACGGAATACACAAATGACACACTTGATGCTTTTCATACGCCATATCGCGGTCCAGAACGACGTATACAATGTGCTGCATGCGGATTAATAGAAGATGAACAAATGTTTGTCCGACATGCAGAAAGCAATCGTCTCCAATAAAGAAAGCGAAGCAAATGGATTTGCTTCGCTTTCTTTATGATTTGCCGAAAACTTTAGTAACTGGCTGCTTTTCTAATCAAAATCTATACGAGTTACGTATTGTCTTCTAAAAAGCGTTTCTTCACATTTTTATTGATGAATGCGAAAGATCAGTTTCTGAGACAGCCAACCAAAAATATGACTATCTGACTCCTCATCCATACCAATAAGTGACATCTTCCTTTTTATATACATTTTTTGTTCAACTTACTCAATCATAAAATAAAGCCCACTACAAAACATCTTTCAGCAGAATCGGCTGTTTCCTGTTTTTTATTGAATAATGTTTTTAATTATACATAGCTAAATGATATAATATAAAATGAAAGTTTTAGAAAAATTTTACATTTTAATACTGGGAGTGAAGCAAATGTCTGTTGATGTGTATATCAATTTTAATGGGAATTGCCGTGAAGCAGTAGAGTTTTACGCAAAGGTTTTTGGAACAGAAACACCACAAATTATGACCTTTGGAGAAGCACCACCTAACCCAGAATATCCCTTACCAGATGAAGCGAAAGATTTGGTCATGCACACAAGACTTAATATTAATGGAAGCAATGTTATGTTTTCTGATGTTTTTCCTGGTATGCCTTTTGTTGAAGGAAATAATATAAGCCTTGCATTAGTTAGCAAGAATATGGATGAAATAACATCTATCTTTAATAAACTGAGAGAAGACGGCACTGTAGTCATGGAGCTTCAAGAAACATTTTGGAGTAAACTATACGGTCAAATTACAGATAAGTTTGGAATTCATTGGCAATTTAACTACGATAATGGAGAAATGCCACAGTAATTTTCTTAAGGTGTTTTCAAAAAGAATATGGACTGTTCTTTAAAAGAAACGTTTCTATTTTTCTCTTTTATAAAAATGATGTAATAAAAAAGAGTGACTGGCTTTTACCAATCACTCTTTTTCTATGAGATTTCCTTCTTTTTCATTCCAACGAAAATATGAACACCGCTAGTTTCGCTCTTCTATTAGACTATCTTTATAGCTTAAATTTCTGAACAGCATTATATAAGTTTTCAGCCATTTTTGATAGGTTGTGCGATGATGCAGCAATTTCCTCGATTGTAGCTGACTGTTCTTCAGCAGCTGCTGCAACATTTTGGATATTCCCTGACGTTTGTGTGGAGATGGCTGTTAATCCTTCCATTGACTGAGCAATTTGCTGTACTCCTTTGTTCATATCAGCAATTGCAGTATTGACGGCTGAAATCTGCTTGTTTACCCCGTCAACAGACTTCAGAATATCTCTAAAAGCCGTTCCTGCATTTTCAAAAGTAGAAACACCTTCTTTTAATGCATGATATCCCGTTGACATTGCCTCAACTGCATTGAAAGATTCAGTTTTAATCGTTTCAATTCTGTTCGTAATTTTGTTGGCAGCATTTCTAGATTGTTCTGCTAATTTGCGAACTTCTTCGGCAACTACAGCAAACCCTTTTCCATGCTCTCCCGCTCTTGCAGCTTCAATGGATGCATTTAATGCTAACAAATTTGTTTGGTCCGTAATTTCAGTAATTAAAGACACAATATCTCCAATTTCCTTCGTATGATCACTTAATCTGTGAACAACTTCTGAAGTTTGCTTAATCGTTTGATATGCAGTATTCACCCTTTGAACTGCCACTTCGATAACTTCATTTCCGTTTTCGGCAATGTTCGATGTTCCTTCTGAATTCACTGTCACTTCTTTAACATTATTTGTAACCAGCTGCATCCCTTTGGATATATCAGCTACTCCTTTGTTCATTTGCTCAACGTTCACCACTTGATTTTCTGCTCCGCTTGCCACTTCTTCCATGGATTCAGTAACTTGAGTGATAGACTGACTTGTTTGCTCCACACTAGCCGTTAATTCTTCTGAAGTTGCAGCAACCTGCTGTGCATTTTCGTCGATTTGGTTTATGAGGGTATGAAGGTCATGAACCATTCCTTCAATCCCTTCTGCCAGCTGAGCGATTTCATCTGTGCCTTTTACTTTCGTTTCTTTAATTGCCAAATCTCCGTTTGCCACCTGTTTTACATATTGAAGAATTAACATGAGCGGATTTGTTATTCTTTTGCTGATTACATAAGCTATTACAATACCTAAGCCAACAAAGATTAACGTTAACATAAGAGCCAGCATAAGAATCTCCGTCTTAAGCTCTTTAATAAAAGAGGCATCCATATCGATTCCTGCAATCATATCTGTTCCTTCAATAGGAGTAAAAATCGACTTATGAATCCCAAATTCATCTTCATAAATATCACTAAATTCAGTAGTACCTTCTAGGGCCTTGTTCATTTCTTCGGAAAAAGAATACTCTGCTCCATTTTCATCTGTATTGCTTAAGGCAACAATATACTCTTTACCATCTTTTTTGGCAAGAACATAGGCATTCTCTACGTTATGTTTTTGTTGAGAGTTATTTAAAACCTTTACTAATTTTTGGTACTTTTCACCATTTCCGCTATTTGCCTCTTCAACAAGAGATGAGTCAATATTTTCCATCACATCTTCTAAGATTAGGCCTAAACTTTTTTCAAATTGTACTACCACATGCTTATTAACAATACTCATTGAAAAAGTATATAAAGTAACACTGAAAATAATTGAAAATACAGCGATTGGAATAACAAAACTTAAAATATATTTAAATAAAATTGAATTCTTCGTATTAGATAGAAACTTCAATTATATCACTCCCAACCTTTGGGATAGAATTTTCAATAGCTTGTACCATATGATCTAAATGATCAATCTCCGTATATGGAGAGATGGAGAAGAATTTTGCAGCATAGATTGGAACACGTTCATCTGTATTAACCGCATCAACTAGACATTGCTTTTTAGTATCTCCAAAGAAAACATCTTCTCGATGCTCTCCAAGTATTTCAAAAAGCTGATAGTTTAACTCATTTGTCTGTTGGATTTGCTCACGAGTAAGATTACCGTTCTGCTCAAGTTCCCATTGAACAGCATCTTTGTACAGTCGGAACGTCGTAATCGGACCGATATTTTCGTTATTCGTTATGCTTATATTAGGAATTCGTGCTGTCAGCTTTTTTCTAAATGCAAGATTAACACGAACATAATTAGCGAGAATCTTTTGGTATCCTGTCACACCGAAGGCTAGCAATGCCGCATAAATTGCAATAGAACTTCCCATACGTGAACATTCTAATGTATAACCCGTATGGTAACTACCGTACCCTCGATTGCCGACATAAGGTGTTTCAAACTCTTCAAGGTCAAGCAAACTAAAGTCTTCTCCATTTTTTATTAAAAAGAGACTTGTTAAATAAGGCGTTTGTCCAAGCTTTTGAAAATCGAAGCATAGGCTGTCTGCTAAATACAAATGCTGCATTCTTCGATTAATTTTGCTCAAGCCTTCTAACACTTCATCTTCGAACTGAAGCGGATTTTGTTTGAAATCATATTCGCGGAATAAACAATAAAAACCGCCTAGAGCCGAATCAGCATGAATATGAATTGGTTTTAACTTATGCTTTTTCTCCATTTCAGCTGTTATTGCCTTAATAGATTTGATATCATCGATGCCGAAGCTATCCGTCGTTCCTGTTGTTGCTACGATATAAATTGGAATTCCGCCTTTATGAATAACCTCTTCTAATTTTGCCTGTAAATCATTCATATCCATCGAATGATCTTTGCCCGCTTTAACACGTATTAAATGATTACTGCCAATTCCAGTTGCTTCTATCGATTTCAACAAACTGTAGTGTGCAGTTTCAGAAGCAAAACAATATAAATTATTCGGAATGCCTTCTTCTTTTGCTTTTGGGAATTGCTTTGCAATCGCAAGACGAAGCCCGCTGAAGACTGCTCCCTGTCCTCCCCATGTTGTATATCCCCAACTTTTCGTGTGATCATAACCAACTAGTTTAGACATCATCGAGATTACTTTAACTTCAGTTTCTGCTGCTGCAGGTCCGTATACATCCCATAAATTGTTGCCGTTCAATAAAGTTGTCGTCAAGATCCCAATAATTCCAGGAATGCTTGCCATCGGCAGTACATTCGTAACAAAGTTTCGTGTATGATATGGATGTCCTTTTGCGAGTTTTGTCAGTTCATTTACAACCTGTTCCATATCAAGCCCATTATTAGGCGTATGTGCAGTTTCAATGATCTCTTTATAAAAATCACTGCTTTTCTCTTGAATAGGCCCCAATGTTGATTTATTCGGGTCCTTATAACTATCAATTGTCATAATTAACTTCTCTATGTAGTTTAAAAATGTTGCTTGTTGAAGCTTATCCCCATCCTCGCTCGGAAAAAGCTGCTGTACTTCTTTTAAATCCATGTTTTCGCCTCCAATTTACTCTATAAAAATGTAAAATATACCCTAGTTCTTCTTACCTGTTCAAAGTAGAAACTATTGCATTATGTGCAAAAAGAACTTAACCAAAATTCATAAGCTTCAATAAAGGGAAACTTCATCAGCGAAGTTCTTCTATGTCCCCACTTGAATCAATCGGGATTTTACTGGCAGCAGATTACCTGCATGAGGCCTTACCGTCTGTTAAAACGGCATTAAAAAAAGCCCTTAATAAAAGGGCTGCAAAAAAACATATAACGAAGAAATATGCTGCAACCCAGCCGTCATAGCAATGTCTTGCCTTAGACCCGAAGCTTTGCGTCCCCACCTTTCAATGAGTTTGCCTATTTATTATTTTAGAAAGTTAATTCATGCTAATTAATGTATCGTCATTTTACAGGAAAAGTTTAGATGTTTATTTTTTAAAACGCTTACTTTTATTTATTTACTATAATTCGTTCGTTTGCCGCAGTCACATGCGAGCCTGCAAGAGTAACATATTTTCCAGGAGAAGGCTGTTTGAAGCTGGAAATTGTTAATTAACCCGCTGCACTTCAGCGGCAAATTCTTTGCTGACATCGGACACTTTAGAAAAAGCATTTGCTTTTTCTAGATATTTTCACTGCTTAATTGATGAATGAAAAAAGCAACAGAACATCTAATAGCTACCTCCTTCTATTATCCTCTTAACTTTCAATTTTATCGTCTTTCATTTAACTTTAGTTTTTAGTTCACTTTTAATAGGCAGTAAGTTCTGCACAAAAATCCTATTCAAAGGTAACTGCTTTTCCTTTATGACAACGAGAAAAGAAAACGTTTTTGATCTCTTCTGTACATAACAGGCGCTTTCCAAATGGAAAACGCCTGTTAAAGTGAGACTTATTTATTATTTTACTGCTTTTTCAATTTCATTTGCCATTTCAGCTACAGAAAGAAGGCCGCCTCCAGATAAGTACCAGTAATTAGGATCAAGGTATACAATATTTCCTTCTTTATACGCTTTTGTATTTTTGATTAAGTCGTTTTCAAGTGTTTTCTTAGCAGATGACTCTCCGCCAACAACAGCACTGCGGTCTACGACAAATAAGTAATCAGGATTTTTTTCAACAATGTATTCAAATGAGACACTTTGGCCGTGCGTTGATACTTCAATGTTTGGATCAGCAGCTTCTACACCTAACTCGTCATGAATGATACCAAAGCGAGAACCTGGACCGTATGCACTTACTTTACCTTCATTTATTAAAACAATTAATCCGTTTTTGCCTGTTGCTTTTGCTTTCTCATTGACTGTTTGCATTGTATTTTCAATTGCAGTCACTTTTTTTTCAACTTCGGTTTCTTTCCCAAAGATTTCACCTAATGTTGCTGTATTCTCTTCAAATGACTCCATGTATTTTGTTGTATCGACACCCATATAAATCGTTGGCGCAATTTTAGTAAATTCTTCATACTGCTCTGCCTGACGACCTGAAATGATAATTAAATCAGGGTTAATTTCGCTTATTTTTTCAAAATTAAGCTCTTTTAATCCACCAACGTTTTCATATTTTGCATCTTCATATTTTGAAAGATAAGAAGGAATGCTGTCTTGCGGCACACCTGTTACATCTACTCCTAATTTATCTAATGAATCTAACACGCCAAAATCAAATACAACTACTTTTTCCGGTTTTTGCTGAACTTCTGTTTCTCCAAGCTTATGTTTAATTGTTAATTTCTCTTCTTCTTTTGTGCTGGCTGATTTTGTTTCCTCAGCAGAATTGCTTGCGCTGTTTGAGCCGCATGCTGCAATAACGACTGCAATGATTGCCGTAATGAAAAGGGTTAATAGCTTCTTCATTAATTCTTTCACCTCTAAAAGTATTTTGACCCTGCTTTAGCGGGCACAACTTGTATTTTATATGTTAATTACTTTAGCAATGCTACCTTTACGTTTCACAACTATTCATGTTAAGGGCCCTAAGTTGTTTTAACGCTAGTTAACATAGTAAAATAACTTCCATCAATCAGATTAGGCGGAGAAATATACGCCGATTTTATGACCATTAATCGTTTGAATAGGAATATGCATATCGTAAATATCCTTTAAGACATTTTCTGTAATCATATCCGGCGTAGCACCTTCTTTTACAATTTTTCCATTCTTCAGTGCTACGATATAATCGGAATAACAAGACGCAAAATTGATATCATGGATGACAATAATAATTGTCTTTCCGAGTTCATCAACTAGCCTTCTCAATACTTTCATAATTTGAACGGAATGTTTCATATCCAAATTGTTAAGCGGCTCATCTAATAAAATGTACTCGGTGTTTTGAGCAATGACCATCGCAATGTAAGCCCGCTGACGCTGACCTCCACTAAGCTGATCAATGTATTTATGTTGGATATCTTCTAGCTCCATATAGCGGATTGCTTCTTCTACATAAGCCCAATCCTCTTTTTTTAGTTTTCCTTGTGAATACGGAAAACGCCCAAATGAAACAAGCTCTCGAATCGTTAAGCGCATCGTAATATGATTAGTTTGCTTTAAGATCGAGATTTTTTTTGCAAGCTCATTGCTCTTACACCGTTCTACATCTTCACCACCTATTAAAATCGAACCTTCATCTTTTGGTAAAATACGACTAATCATGGAAAGCAGCGTACTTTTCCCAGCCCCGTTCGGCCCAATAAAAGATGTAATTTTGCCTTTTGGAACGTTAACAGATACATTGTCTACAACTTTTTTACTACCATATCTTTTTGTTACATTCGTCACTTCTACCATGATTTATTCTCCTTTAATAAAAGATAAATAAAGTACGCACCGCCAATAAAATTAATAATGACACTTAGCGTTGTTGAAAATGTAAACACACGCTCTACAATTAATGACCCACCAACTAATGCAACAATGCTAACTAAAACAGATCCTGCTAATAAATACGAATGCCGATATGTTTTAAACATCTCATATGCCACGTTCACAACAAGCAGACCTAAAAATGTAATTGGTCCAACAAGCGCAGTAGAAATTGAAATAAAAACAGCCACAATAATTAATAATCGTTTTACGACATAGTCATATTTCACACCTAGATTAATAGCTTCTTCCCTTCCTAAAGCTAATACATCTAAGTATTTTAAAAACCTCCATAAATACAAAACAACTAGCACAATAGCGATTGTGGCAAATACCAGTAAATCAGTTTGTATATTATTAAAACTTGCAAACATTCGGTCTTGCACAATTAAAAATTCATTAGGATCAATTAGCACTTGCATGAAAGACGAGATACTTTGAAAAAAGGTACCGAAAATCAATCCAACAAGTAGCAAAAAGTAAATGTTGTTGTTTCCTTCTTTTCGAAATAAAACCTTGTACAATACACCTGCAAAAACAATCATCAAAACAACCGATAAACCAAAATTAATGTTTTTATTCAGCATAACTACATTCATTGAGCCAAGTAAGAAGATAAGCACTGTTTGAATCAATAAATAAAGTGAATCGAGACCCAAAATACTTGGTGTTAGGATACGATTATTAGTAATCGTCTGAAAGATTACCGTCGATACCGCTATCGAAAATCCAGTTAAAATAATTGCAATAATTTTAACTATTCTTCCTGGAAGAATGTAAGCCCAATTTCCACTTGTTTGGTAAAAGAGGAAAATTAGGATAAGTAGGATTGACAATGATGATAGAATGATTAATTTAAATTTATTACTCATACGCCTTTCTCCTCATTAACAAGTACAGAAAAATTCCGCTACCGATTACACCGACCATTAATCCAATCGAAATTTCGTACGGATAGATGATAATACGGCCTAAAATATCACAAGCAAGCACAAACACTGCACCTAACAGTGCTGCGTGCGGTAAACTTTTCTTTAGATTATCTCCGGTGTAAATTGATACAATATTCGGAACGATTAACCCTAGAAACGGAATCATTCCAACAGTTAGTAACACGATCGATGATACGAGAGCAACAATGATGAGCCCAATGTTGACCACTTGTTTAAAATTCAGTCCTAGGTTCACTGCAAATTCTCCTCCCATTCCTGCAATCGTAAATTTATTAGCAAAGAGATATGCAATAATCATTAATGGAATACTTATGTAAATCAATTCATATTGACCTGAAATAATCGTTGAAAAATCACCTTGTAACCATGATGCAATACTTTGAATAAGATCATTTTTATATGCAAAAAAAGTAGTAATTGAACTAATTACATTCCCAAGCATAAGTCCAACAAGAGGAATGAAAATACGGTCTTTAACCTTAATTTTGTCTAATATTTTCATAAATAGAAACGTACCAAGCAAAGCAAAAACAAATGCAACTAACATTTTTTGAATCGGACTTGCGGATGTGAAAAGCATAAGTGACACTAATACACCCAATCTTGCCGAATCCATTGTTCCAGCAGTTGTAGGCGACACAAATTTATTGCGAGTCAGTTGCTGCATAATTAATCCGCATACACTTAAACTAACGCCAGCAATAATGATGCTAATAAGACGCGGAAACCGACTGACGAATAAAATTTGCAATTGTTCTTGATCTAATTGAAAAATCCCCTTTAGATTAACAGAAGATACCCCAATAAATAGCGAGGCGATCGCTAACATGATGAGTGAGATTACAAGATATCTTTTTTTCACGGCATAACTCTTCCTTACTTCACTCAATTTTCATTTTTCTTGTCTGTCTACCATCTTTTACGATTAATCAAAAACGGAATTACCATTCTCTCGATAAAGATAATCATTATCATTGATGATTAAAAAAGAAAATGATTTAGAAAAATCATTTTATAATGTGTTCTACAACTCTATAGATGTTTTTTACTTTTTAGTATAATTATCTGATTTTTTTGGGCAGATACTTGTCTAGACAAGTATCTGCCCAAAAAAATTACTTCAAATTATCTCTAATTTTATCAAGCATGGTCAAACAGGCATCTAACTCTTCTTCAGTAAATCCGTTTGCTGCATCAGCAATCGTTTGTTTAGCTAACTGTTCTAACTCTGCTCTAATTTCTACTCCATAGTTTGTTAAATAAATGAGATTAATTCTTCGATCTGTCACATGAGGAACCCGGTTAACAAGACCTCGCTTGATCATATTATCTATAAGTCGTGAAACACTTGCCTGATCACGCTCATTTTGAATTGCCAATTGATTTTGCGTTTGTCCATCTTTTTCATATAATCGGCTCATGATTTGCCATTGCTCATATGTAAGTGGAAAATGGTTGTGCTTAAAATGTTGGTTTAATCGATTGATCATTAGTCGTGATGCATGGAACAACCGATAACCGAGCGAATCATCTAATTTGTAATTTTCATTACTCATTAAACCAAACACTCCTTCTCTTTACTAAGTTTATACTATTAAAAAATAGTTGTTTATGCAAGTATTTTTTAATACTGTCTGAAAATTGAATGATTGTTTTTTATTTTTAGTATATCAGCCTAAATTAAATTTGAATAGACAGGATAAACTATATAAGCAAATAACATGCAGATAATAGCTGTATTGTACATACGAAGGATAGAGATTTACAATATTCAATAGCAGAGTCTATCTTTACTTTTGTTCATGAAAGAATTTTACGTTATAATGAAGGAAACCACCTAAACATCTTTTAATTTAAAAGGAATCTTATTAATAGTAATGGCAAAAAAGTCTAGCTGTTCATACATTCATAGAACGAGGAAAAAGATAAGACAGATTTTATTTACATAAAGAAAGGGTTTTTATATGTTTACAATTCAAGAATATACAGCGGAAAAGTTAAAAGATCCATTTGGATTATTATCTGGAGAACGTTATGAATTTCATCTATATATTCATGTAGATGAAGAGGATGAACTCTATACTGGAAATGATCTTGCATTACGCCTTGTTTATGTTGTAGATGGTGAAGAGTCATCGATTGTACAAGCATACTTTTTCGAAACAGCAACAAACAATGTACTTGATTTTGACTTAGAGGAAGAAGAAGAAACGATTGTAAAAGATTTCTGTCATACGCATCTACCAGTTGAGGAATGATCGGTTCGTGTGCAGCTTCTTAAACATGTAATAAAGCCTTATTTCTATCAGAAATAAGGCTTTATTTATTTGCTTCTTTTTTTATTAATTTTTTCACTTTTTCTGTTGGACTCCAGCAGGTAAATTGGTACACAGGTTTCGTTTCATACCCTAAACGTTCACAAACATACTGCATCCCATCCTCTATTTTCAAACTTCTAAAATGCTGACAAGTTGCACAACAATGAAATCGGTTCATCGCTCTCCCCCTTTTCATCTATACTATCTATCGATATTCTTGAAATTTCTGTATAATAAGTATATTACGATACAGATTTTAATTTAACACGTTTTTCTGGTTAGTAAAGACAGAAAGGAGGTTGCTATGGAATTTTTGCAAGTATTGCTCCCTGTTTTTGGGATTTTTTCAATTGGGTTCATCGGCCAAAAAACAATTGGCTTTGATGTAAAAAACATTTCAAAAATGTCACTTTATTTAATGTCACCCGTTTTAGTATTTCAAACTTTTTATACAAATAAAATAGACATTACATATGCCTATTTAGGTGCATTTCTTCTGATTCTTTGCTTCTCTATTATTATGATTGTTCGTATAATTGGTTTTGTTAAGAAGTATTCGATAACTGAAGTGTGCGGTATGATCTTAGCCTCTGCTTTTATGAACAATGGCAATTATGGCACACCTGTTGTATTACTTGTTTTTGGTGCGATTGGATTAGATATTGCTATTGTATTAATGGTGCTTCAGCAGCTAATTATGTGTACAATCGGTGTATATTACGCTGCCAAAGGGAGCCCAGAAGCAAATGGCGTACAATCTGCATTGCGAGCTGTCCGGCGAATGCCCATTGTATATGGAGCAATATTAGGAATCGTTTTTCAAATCCTAAACATCGCATTGTCCCCTGCCATCTCAGAAGCTGTTAACCTTGTAGCTAGTGCAACGATTCCAACAGTGATGATTGTACTGGGAATGCAATTAGCGAATATTAAGCTAAAAGATGTGGCCATTCATAAATTATCATTTTCTCTATCTTTAAAATTATTACTCTCACCTGTTATTGCCTTTATTATTGTTCAATTTTTACCCATTGATCAAATGACTAAACAAATATTGGTCATTATGGCAGCAATGCCTACCGCTGCCAATACAACAATGTATGCACTTGAATATAATACAGATACTGATTTTGTATCATCTTCTACCTTAATTAGTACATGTCTTAGTTTAATTACACTGCCTGTTGTATTAAGTGTTGTAATGTAAGAGCTTGAAAGTTACTAATTTTTTACTCCCGTACGCCTTGAACGAAAAAAAGGATTGTCAGCTGACAATCCTTTTTTATTACTTAAAAACACCAAATGGTTTTCCAACTGGTAGCACTTCTTTACCAAAGTGTGTATTTAACACTGCAGCTGCTGAGCCGTAAAAAGACATAATGGCAATTAACAGTTCTGAAACTGCAGCTACCATGTGTGTAACATGATACATAACATTAAAAGAACTTAATGCTAAACCGATGAACAAGAAATCAATAAGTACAAAGATTATAAATAATACTTTATGCGTTTCCATTGCTCCAACTGTCATAAATAAGCTGAAAATTAAGTAGCCGATAAACGCCATGCCTAGTTGCTTTCCATCCACTGCGGATGCAAGCTCTTCACCGAAAACACCTAATTGTATCAGCCATGAAGCTGCTACCCCAAACCAAAACAGACCAAATGCGCCGAATGCTGTCATTCCGAATGTATTATTATGCTTACCATCTTGAATTGCCGCAAATAGTTGGGCTAAACCACCTAAAAAGAGAGCCCATGGTAAAACAAAGGCTACCCCGTCCGTCAAGCCTAATTTTTGCGAGGAAGCGACAAGCGTGACCATTGCTAAACCGAATAAGCCAATTGCTGATGGGTCAGCTGTTGTAATCTTTACGTGTTGTGTTTGCTGCTGATTCATTTTTTACCTCCTAAAATACACATGCTTCAATAAAATACATGTTTCTAACAAAGGTGTCAATAGATTTTTATAGAAACACAAAAAAGCTGCCGCTAAGCGACAGCTTTAAATTTGTTATTAATTAGAGTTTTACTACATTTTCAGCTTGTGGGCCACGTTGACCTTCAACGATTTCAAACTCAACACGTTGGCCTTCTTCTAACGTTTTGAAACCTTCTGTTTGAATAGCTGAAAAATGAACGAATACATCATTTTCGCCTGGAACTTCAATGAATCCAAAACCTTTTTCGCTGTTAAACCATTTTACTGTACCTGTAGTAGCCATGTAAAAACCCTCCAAAAAAATGTAAAAAATTTTTAATATGTTACTCTATATTTACAGCGTAAATAAAAAATTCACATATTATAAAGATCATCCACAACGAAGTAGATACCCTTTATAACACGTGAATTGTGTACTTCATCTAGCCTGTGAATGTTTCTTACTATTTACAATCGCTACCAGAACAACGATTGTGAAAATAGTCAAATTTATTAAACTTGTTTACGTTTTCATTTTACATGAACAAAAAATCAAATGCAAGTTTTAATCCTTTTTTTAGAAATTTTTACATAAATATATTATGTAAGCATTTCGTCGATATGTTCATCAATTACTTCTTTTCGTTTGTTTTGCAAGGTTTCAAATAGTAATCTTGCTTCATCTTCTGAAAGATGGAATACCGTTCTTTTTTCTTGGTTGTTCTCATGTGTATGTAGAATTAATGAACTATTTTCAATTTGATTGAACATTCTAACCCCTCCTTCTGATTCTAGTATAAACAGCCAGATTTTTTTTATGTATGGTTGCTTACATTTTTACAAATGATAACGAATGTGAACACACAAAAGGAGTGAATAGTGCTGATGAAAAAATCATTCATGTTCGTTATGGGGTGCATGACAACTCTTTCATTATTTGGCTGTAATACAATAAACCAAGGCAAAGATGGATTAATTAATGATGACACTGTTCGAAATGTATCATATGAAAATAACATAGATAACAGCGGTTTTAATCCAGAGAAAATCCGTAACCAATATGCGGAATCTCGTATACAAATAGCTAATGATGCTGCTGATCGTGTAACAGCGTTAAATGACGTAAAAAATGCAAACGTTATTGTAACGAACCATAACGCATACGTAGCTGCAGTTCTAAACACGAATACACAAGGTAATATGACAAAAGATATAGAACGTAAAATTGTAAGTGAAGTAAACAAATCAGATAAACACATTAATAATGTGTATGTGTCAACAAATCCAGACTTCATAAATCGAATGAATGGATTTGTTAACCAATTAGAAGCCGGTCATCCAGTCACAAGTATCATCGATGAATTCAATGCAGTAGTTAGAGAAATCTTCCCAAACGATCAGTAAGTTAGAGATACTCGCAAATGTTCATAATTTAACTATGAGAAGTATAAGATAAGACTATTAATTAATAGAGGAGGAATCTGTTTGCTAATCAGATTCCTCCTTTATTAACTGATAATCCCTAGAAATTCAATTGAATATTTCTTATTAATCCGCTTTCGCTGATAGCAAATAAACAGAACATTTAAAAATATTCTTTCTTAACCTTACATTTTTGTTTGAAATTTACGCATATTAATAACAGAAAAACTTGTTATGGTTTAATTGAATGTCATGATAATTTTAAAATTAATTTCCTATGTTTATTTTAACTGAATTATCATGAAGTTTCCGGTTTTTAATATTCAGAATAGTTTTACTTTATTTTTATTTTGAAAACCCTTTCATTACTATCAACCTAGGGGTTAACACCCTTTCATCTACCAGATTTTTATGTTTAAAAACTTGATACAGCGGGAAAAGTTTGTTAGCTTAAAACACCGTAAGCTGTTTTCATGACACGATTTTCCACAGGTCATGTAAAGAAACAGAAAAAGGAGAGATATTGTGGATATTAGTCTTTTTATTTCACTAGCGATTTATTTTATAGGGATGCTAGCTATCGGCTGGTATGCTTATAAAAAATCTACTGATGATATTTCAGGGTATATGTTAGGCGGTCGTGGACTTGGTCCTGCTGTTACAGCATTATCTGCTGGAGCCTCCGACATGAGTGGATGGATGTTAATGGGGTTACCGGGCTCGATGTATACAACAGGGGTTTCAAGTTTATGGATTGCTATCGGATTATCAATTGGTGCTTACCTTAACTACCTAATCCTCGCCCCACGTCTTCGTACTTATACTGAAGTTGCGAATGACTCCATTACAATCCCAGACTTTTTCGAGAACCGATTTAACGACAAATCAAAAGTTCTTCGAACAGTATCAGCCATCGTTATTTTCACTTTCTTCACCCTTTACACTTCAGCTGGCATGGTATCAGGTGGTCGATTATTTGAATCAGCATTTGGTTTGAATTATCAAATTGGTTTATTTGTAACTGCAGGCGTCGTTATCGCTTACACATTGTTTGGCGGATTTTTAGCCGTAAGTTTAACAGATTTTGTGCAAGGCGTTATTATGTTCATTGCGCTTGTTTTAGTTCCAATCGTTGCATTTACTGAACTTGGTGGTGTTGGAACAACATTTGATATTGTTCGTGATATTGATCCAACATACTTGGACTTCTTTAAAGGAACAACAGTCATTGGAATTATTTCATTTCTTGCATGGGGGCTTGGTTATTTCGGTCAGCCACATATTATCGTTCGTTTCATGGCTATTTCATCTGTAAAAGAGCTAAAGCCTGCTCGCCGTATCGGTATGACGTGGATGATTATTTCAATCATAGGAGCCATGTTAACTGGTTTAGTTGGTATTGCATATGTAGACCAAACAGCAACAACATTAGCTGATCCAGAAACAATTTTCATTAAGTTTGCTCAAGTATTATTCCACCCGTTCATTACTGGGTTCTTACTTGCAGCCATTTTAGCAGCTATTATGAGTACCATTTCATCACAATTATTAGTAACATCAAGTGCGGTAACAGAAGACTTCTATAAAACATTCTTCCGCCGCAATGCAACAGATAAAGAGCTTGTAACAGTTGGTCGGGCTGCCGTATTAGGTGTGGCAATTATCGGTATTTTACTATCATTAAATCCAAATGATACAATCTTAGGACTTGTAGGTTATGCGTGGGCAGGATTTGGTTCTGCATTCGGTCCAGCGATCTTATTAAGCTTATACTGGAAGAAGATGAATCGCTGGGGTGCTCTTGCCGGTATGATTACCGGAGCTGCTACCGTTTTAATCTGGGTAAATATTCCCACATTAAAAGAAACAGTATATGAAATGATTCCAGGATTTTTCTTAAGTTTACTTGCAGTTATCATTGTAAGCCTATTGACTAAAGACCCTTCTAAAAAGGTGCAAGGTCAATTCAATGAAATGAAAGAAACGCTAGAAGAAAATACTCAATTATAATAAAAGAAAAAGGTTCACAAGTCTAGACTTGTGAACCTTTTTCTTTTCTAAGATGTAATACAAGTTTGTAATTCATATATATAGAATATCATCTTATCCCACTCTTAACGAGTTGATAAGAAAGGCGGAAGGCAACGTCATCCCAGTCAAAGTGAAAACATTTCATGTAGGAGGTTTTAAGAGATGCATCCTTCTTATTTTCCTTATGGTCAATCATTTCACGCTCAAACAAGAATGAACGATGATATACGCCATATAAAGGTTGTGGGTGAAGGTTTTGTGACTGCTAGTCCTGATAAAATTTCAATTATTGTCGGTGTACGTACAGAAAACGTAGATGTCCAACAAGCACTTAAAGAAAATGCTCTTGTTTCTAACCAAATGATTGATGGCTTTACACAGCTTGGGCTAACTCAAGAACAAATTGAAACATCTTCTTTTACCATTACCCCTAAATATGATTATAGTGATGGAAAATCTATATTAGTTGGCTATGAAATTCAACATTTATTTGAAATAACGGTTCAAGATGTCAAACAAGCAGGTGAAGTGTACAGCTCAGCAATTACCAATGGAGCCAATATTGCACAAGACATTCGTTTTCATGTAACCAATCCACAATCTTATGAAAATGAAGCACTTGCTGCTGCTTTATTAAATGCACAAGAGAAGGCAAATACAATTGCAAAAACGTTAGCTATTACACTAGCTCCCACTCCCTCTCTCGTCCAAGAGGTAAGTGCTGAACGTGCTGAACCGTATGTCACTTCTGCTAAAATGCTTGCTGCACCTTCTCCCCCTATTCAGCCCCAGTCTCTCACCATTTTGGCAACTGTTCATGTTACTTATCAATATTAACTGTCCATATGATAAACTATAAATATATATATATTAATGAAGAAACTGATCTTAAAAGGAGTTTTAATTTATGGCATCATCACTATATTTTGAGCAACTGCTTGCTGCTTATCAAACACTATGGCTAAACCGTTCTTTTCTGTCTCAAACAGAGCTAACAAGCGAACAAAAACTTACTGAAGCAATGTTAAAAGACTTGCGCGATGAAATGACTCATCCTCGTGTGCGAAAAACACCTTATGTAAAGTATCATATTGCTGTTAGACGAATTATCGAAAGTAATCTAGATCAAAGTGATAAAGTTAATCTTATTACGATGTATACAAATCTTTTAGAGGAATGTATATAATCAGAAAAACAAAAAGGCATACAATCTGAAAACAGATTAGTACGCCTTTTTCTCTGCCGCTTAATTGAAGCTTCACTTTATTAGTGCTTTTTGTTTATAGTGTTTGAAAACAGAATTAAAGTCTCGTTTCAAATCCTCGAATTCTTCTAACCCAACTGATAAACGTAACAGTGATTCTGTAATGCCTTTTTCCTCACGCACTTCTTTCGGGATGCTTGCATGAGACATTGTCGCCGGATGAGTTAAAATTGACTCAACCGCTCCTAAACTGACACCAATAGAAGCAAGCTGTACATTTTGGAGGATATGCCGTGCACACTCTGTGCTCTCGACTTCAAATGAAATCATGGCTCCATAGCCGCTAGCTTGAGCTGAAATCAATTCATGATCAGGATGATTTTCTAAGCCTGGATAATATACATTGCGTACATTGTCTTGCTGCTGCAACCATTTTGCAAATTGCAACGCCGTTTTTTGTTGTTGGTCTAAACGCACTTTTAACGTCTTCAATCCTCGTAGCAGCAAAAAACAATCCTGAGGCCCTAAAATAGCTCCAAATGCATTCTGAACAAATTTCACTTCTCCTGCTAAGGCCTCATCGCTTACAACTACTAAACCGCCAATTACATCACTGTGGCCACTGATATATTTTGTTGCACTATGAATGACAATGTTTGCCCCAAGATCAATTGGTCGCTGTAAGTATGGTGTCATAAATGTATTATCAACAATGGTTAATAAACTATTTGCTTTAGCTATCCGAGTCACAGCTTCAATGTCTGTTACATGTAAAAAAGGATTAGAAGGGCTTTCAATATAAATAGCTTTTGTTTGGGTAGTAATCGCTTGTTTGACTTCCTCAATATTTGTCATATTTACGAATATAGCCTTAATTCCAAACTTGGAAAATAATTTCGTTAATACACGATACGTCCCTCCATAAATATCATGTGAAACGATAATTTCATCCCCCGTCTTAAATAAACACAATACGGATGAAACAGCTGCCATGCCTGAGGCAAATGCAAAACCAGTTACTCCATTTTCTAATTGAGCGATAGTGTTTTCCAAAGCTTCACGCGTAGGGTTACCTGATCGTGAATAATCATATCTTCCACCGTTACTTACATCTTCTTGATTAAAAGTAGACACTTGATAAATAGGTATATTCACAGCTCCAAAATGCCCTTCAATTCCTGTCTTTGCATGAATTAGATTTGTACCAAAACAATTTAAATCCTCATTTTTTGTATGCATCAAATGCCTCCTCCAAATCCTTAATTAAATCTTTAGCATGTTCGATTCCAACGGATAACCTTAACAAGCAATCTGTCACTCCAACTCGATTTCGAATTTCTTCTGGAATATCAGCATGTGTTTGCCGTGCAGGAAATGTCATCAAGCTTTCGACTCCGCCTAAGCTTTCTGCAAATGTAATGACTTTTATCTGTTCAAGCAATACCGGGACAATATCTGGGCTTGTTACTGCAAATGAAATCATTCCACCAAATCCAGTCGCTTGCTGTTTCATCACTTCAAATCCAGGATGTGTGTCTAATCCTGGGTAATAGACTTTTTCTACTAAAGGATGAGTCGTTAACCAATTCGCAATTTTCAGTGCATTCTCATTATGTTTCTCCATGCGAAGAGCCAGTGTTTTAATGCCTCGCAGCAACAGCCAACTATCTTGCGGACCTAAAATAGCACCTGCTGCATTTTGATAAAAGCGGATTTTCTCCCCTAGCTCGCTACATCGAGCCACAACTAAACCTGCTACTACATCGTTATGCCCTCCAATATACTTACTAGCACTATGTATAACTAAATCAGCTCCTAATGCCAGCGGTTGCTGATAATAAGGTGACATAAAAGTGTTATCGACAATGGTTAATAAGTCCTGTTCTTTTGCTAATTTAATTATTTCTTTTAAGTCTGTTACATGCATCATTGGGTTAGTTGGCGTTTCAATAAACAAGGCTTTTGTTTCTGCTTTTAAAGCATTTTCTACTTGTTCTAAGTCTGCTGTATTAACATATGAAACCGTAATCCCTTGTTCTGAAAATAGTTCATTTAATACACGATACGTTCCACCATATAAATCTTCCGATACAATTAGATGATCGCCATTTTTAAAAAGAGCCAATACAGCCATCACACCAGCCATACCTGAGGCAAATGCCACCCCCGTTTCTCCTTTTTCCAAAACAGCAATTGCTTCTTCCAATGCTGTACGTGTCGGATTCGCTGTACGAGCATAATCATATCCTGTACTCTCTCCTAGCCTTGGATGGGCAAATGTAGAAGCTTGATAAATAGGTGTTGTAATCGATCCTGTAGCTGGATCACGATTAACTCCTGAACGAACTAATAATGTCTCAATATGCATTCTTTTTCCTCTCCTCTAGTTAAAAATAAAAGCACTCTTCACAGATGGAAGAGTGCTCGTTTATTCACGACTTCTCTCATCTGTTAGAACATAAAAATGTTCCACAGGAATTAGCACCGTTCAAATCATAGTTCAATTTGATGGTTGCCGGGCTTCGCAGGGCCAGTCCCTCCGCCACTCTGGATAAGAGTAATATATTACTGATAATGAATATATACATTTGATGCTTATTACTTTAATCAATATATTAGATATTGTCAATATTATTTTCCAAAAAATTAAAATTATCTTATTTTTTGTTTTTTACTCAAAAAATTCATACAGCTTTTAGATTACCCTTCGTCTGGTTAACTCTGCTTATGCCGACTGATCATCATTGCTATGGTACGTGAACAGATTTTAAATGATTTAATTTCCAATAGACTGACTCCCCATTAGCGGTAATTAATTCAACTATATTATTAGCTAACTCATTAATCACACCCATTTTGTCTGGATGATCTCCAAGGTCAAATACCACTAATTGTTTTTCATACTTTTTTAATTGTTCTTCAAAGTTCCGTACAAGTGTGATATTTGAAGGCTTTACTGGAAAGCATTCATTGTTAAGTCTATATGGAGTAAGTTCATGCCTGTAAGGTGTGAACCATTTTACATGGTTAAGGGATAGAAGTATATTTTTATAGACAGGAGAATAAAAAGCCAGATAGTCATTTAATACATTTGTAATATAACCATGCAAAGACTGCTCTCCTGTTACATAAATCTCAATGAATTTCCCTTTTGCTTGTTGGAGAATATTTCGGTAGGAAATCCGCATGTTATCTTCAGTTAGTGGATGTATTGTTTCCTGTAGTCCAAAGGAGTTATCTTCATTTATTTCATGTAAACGATGCATGTGTAAAAGAGGTATATATAAATAATTTGTTCTATCGTACAAAATCATAATATCCTGCCCAACTGCTTTTAGCTCTCCGCAAAAAGTCGTGTTACCTGAAATTTCGACTTTTACTGTTTTGTTAATATATTTAGTAATATTCATTTTCGCCACCTTTTCTTATTGCGAAAAAAGGTGCTGTAGAGGCACCTTTTTGTATTAGTGAAATTGTTTATTTTCCATGCTTCTACTTCGCTTTCCAACGGAAATTTTTTGTTAAAATCACTTTTTCTTTCTTTTCGTCTTGTTTTTCTGTTGTTGCTTTTTTTGGCAAGTTCTCTTCTAGCTTCTCTTCTATTTTCTCTTCTGTTTGTTTGTAGTCGTTTTCTTTTTCTTCACTTTTAACATTGTTTGGCTTATAAGACCCTTTTGCACCTAGCGAGATTGTTTTTACGTGTCTTGGTTGAAGGCGCAGCACTTTACTGTCTTGAACGAGTGTAAAGTTTCCCTTTTTACTTTCCACTAACACTCCTTCAATTCCTTCTGATCCTCCTCCATTAATAGATACCCATTTATGAGACAACTGGTGAAACAGCTCATAAAAGCTTTGACATTTCATATAACTTGGTTGTTCTAATAAGAGACTGTCATGCTTTGATCGGTCACCTTTTTTATACTCACTTACACTTTTAACATGTTCAATGTTTACATATACAGCTCCATCACGCTTTGTCATTAACGCAAAGTAGGATGATCCTAATACATCAATTAATTGTCCGACTTTTTTCTCAGGTCCCCCTTGATTAATTTGAATATTTTTGCCTTTCATTGTTAATAAAAGATCTGCAAATGTTTTTCCTTTATGAATTTTTAACTCTTTTGTTAAATGAGCAAATGTTTGCGAAGAATTTGATTTTGTATCTTCAGTAATGCTTTTTACATGCGATAATTGATAATAAATGAGTTGGCTTTCTTCATTCCTTTTTCGATCGTCAACCGCTAAGACTAAATAGTCAGATTGAATATCTACTAAATACCCTGTTTTTGATTCCGGGCCACCTCGATAAACTGTGATGATTTTCCCTTTTAACGGTTCAAAATATGAAGAATAGGTAGAGCGACTTTTTTCTTGCCCTCCATAATGTTTTGTCATTTTTCTTCCTCCTTGTTCTTTATCCATATTGGTTATTTATACTGTATATATACGTGTCACAAAGAAGGATTGACTTCCTACACCAGCCTATTATTGCTAAATTCCGCATGTGCCTAAAAATAGATCATGGTTAACATGGATTCATTAAACGTTTAATGCATACGGATTGCTTGGGAATAAACGCTCATATAAAGATTCATCATAAAAATTGATTATTGAAGGCTCACTCTATCCAAGATGTACAATGAATAAATTAAATTTCACTTTGACAAACTACATATACGTTAAGGTTTAGCTACTTTTAGGAGGAATTAATAAAATGAACAAAGATAAAAATAAACGAATTTATGTAGAGCCGTCAGCTCAACCAACATTTGTTATTAAAACGAACTTAGATGATACTGCTTCTCAAGAAAATAATCCTTATCAAAATCATAAGCGAGACGAAAAATTTGAGCAGTATTTTAAACGCTCATAAAGGAGATTTATAATGAATAGACAAAATTCGAAGCTCACACCTGCAAACACAAACATAGAAGAAGTAAAGCGGCTAAACGCCTTGTCAGGTCTGAGTTATAATGAAGTTTTTGAATTACTTGGCAAACAGTTTTTAAACGCTCAGAAGCAAAATAAACACTAATTTATTCAACTATGTCATCAGTCAGAGGCAATTGTAGACGAAAAATATTGTATAAGGACTATTGACTAGTCCTTATACTTTAAAAATCCCCGAAAATCCTTTTACAAGTGTCGTTAACTGATTTACAGCTCCCATCATTTGTCCCGCTGTGTTCATCATCTTATTTACATCATAATTTCCATCAGAAGATTTAAATTGAGACATTAGCGACTGAAACTGAGTGGGCTGTGGCTTCTTTTGGCTTCCTTTTGGATAAGGATTAGGAAATGGAATTCCGCCCATATGGTTATAAAAAGGTTGGGTGTAATGTCCAATCATATATGGCATCTGATACTGAGGTTGAGCGTATGGATATTGCGGCATATAAGCTCCCTGCCACGATTGTTGGTGATATTGCGGGAATGGGTAGACTTGGCTTAAATCAAAACGGTCATCTTGACTCTTATCAGAGTAATAATGATTTGAATAATTAGTATGACTTCTATACATGCAAAATCGATACCTCCTTTTAATATGCATAATATATCGTATGTGATTGGCACTAGGAAGTGACGTATGCCCACTTGTACTTTTTATTAGAGGTTTTAATTCAAAATAAAAAATCCCGTTGAAAAATGTTATTTTCTGTCGAAAGTTTAAATTTTTCAAAAAAACGGGATTTTTTAAAACTATGATAGGATGAATATAAGTGAAACTTACAATTACAAAGAGACGTTAATTGTTAGTATCACATCGTTTTGAAAGCGTATCAAATGGGGATTAGGAGGGAATTTACATGTGTGTGAACGAACTTCAGCAAGCTTTTATTGCAACAAAGCAATATAAACCAGAATCAAGTAATGAATTACTCGACTTTGCGCAACAGCAATATCTAAAAGGGTCTTTAACACTTTCAGGTTACAAAACAGCTGTGCGTGAATTAGAACAAATCGGGGCCTCAAAACCTGATTTTCCAGCAAAAGAAGATTAACTTTTTTAACCACCAATTTTCGAGTTGGTGGTTTTTCATATTTACCCAATTATACTTCCTGCCAAAACAGTTCATATTAAAAGAGAAGTTATTTTTAACGTAAAGGAGAATCTAAACATGGGACGCGGAAAACATTTTAATCATAAAAAGCAAGATCATGAGCCAGCGATTCCAGAAGTTGGACAGCCCGTTTCTTCCAAACATACTAAAAAAGTAGGCTATGTAATAGAACCTGTTGCCAGTGAAGGCGATCGAGCTGTAATAATTCAAGTCCAAAAAGATGATGAATAAATAACCTTTTAAGGCCTAAAGATGCCTTCAACATCTTTAGGCCAATTAAAAATCCCCACCTTTTATGCAGCAGAAGGTAAGGGATTATTCACTAGTTAAAATAGACTCCAGAACGTATTTATTTGAATGATACATCTTCTTAAATCTTTTTTCTTTCGTATCTTTATAAAATGACTGAAGCACAACATTCTGTAGATTCTCTTTTACAGTCTCCACTTGATTACGGTGAATATACTTCGGCTTTTTCTGTTTGATCCAATCTGCTGCAATCTGTTCCCATTGATCTAGTTCTTGAAAAAAACAATCAACATAAGGCTTTACTTCTTCAAAAAAATTCACTTCGTATTTCTCGTCTTTTTGAATAGTGTCTAAGCGTTCCACTGCTAATTGATTATATTCATACATTTTTTTAGTAGCGATTATTATCTGATTCATTTCTTTGTGTCACCTCTATGATGACATTGTATCATAAACAACTATTAAACTGTACGGAGAAAGATTTCACGTCTAGTCCATTCTGATCGGAGCGGAGCAGGTGTAACTTCATAAGCAGCCGTTTCAATTTCTTGTAGCGATTGACGAATGCGGTGAACTTGTTCCATATATACCTCTTCACAACTGGCAAAAGTCTGATTTATCGTCTTAGACATTGTCTCTTCTGCAACATCTAACTGCTCTAATAAGCTGTCCAATAAAGTCACCATTTCGCTCGTTTCCACCATTTTCAGTTTCATCGCCATCCCTCCAAATTTCGTTTGGTTACATATTCTCTCTCTTCTTTTCATCCACCTTCACACACGACAAAACTAGTTCTCATTCGTCAAAGAAAGATGTTTTGCGCATGGAAATAATCATTTCGGCATTTTCGATTCCTACGAATTGAATGGCGAACGAAAGAAAACAATAACGTTAGGCTTCAATTAGAAGAAATCGTATGGTTCAACTTTTTGTTAGTCTGCACAACGTACATGAGTGTTTTATTATGACTCAGTTCAATGAATACGCAGGAGGTGTCCAACAATGGAAAACAAACAACAAAAGACTCAGCCAAAAAACAAACCAGAAACAAAAACATATGGAGATCCTAAAAAATTAAATGGTCCAAACCGCCCTTCTACTTAAATAAGTAGAAACAGACTGAATCTTAAATAAAAAAGATGCCACAGAAAATGGCTATGCTAAGAAGAGGCTTTTTTCTGTGGCATTAATTTTTTTACTTCAACAAAGAAATGGAACTGTTTTTGTTTTTTTTGATACCATTTCGTTACATTAATCTTTTTAGGAAATGCTACCTTCTTCATAAATTTGGCTTCTTTTCTTTTCGTTAAGAACCATTCTGCTCTTTTTTCTTCATGATGAGAAACAATCGGATAGGTCATTCGTAAAAAAGGCGTCTCTCTTTTTTTATCGTATGAAAAGTATTGTTCATAATCATGCCTCGATCCAGTATGATCTGTTTTAGTGGAAAAAGCGTAAAACAATGGATAGTATTTAGGATGGAATAATAAAGCTCCTAGCCTCTTTCCCAGTTCAATCCGTTTAGCTACTTTAGTAAAATCATGTACTGAACAACCATATAATTCACCTTCCATAGTCGGGAAAAGAACAGAGCTAAAATGAAAAGAATCTTGAAGAAAAAATAAAAAGCTCTGAAATACTTTTTCTTTATAAAACGGCTGTTCTATTACCGGAGTTTGAATAACATGTTGTTCATTAATAATTAAAGCATGCATAAGTTCAAGTTCTTTTTTATTACGGAAAAACAATTCCCACTTTTCGATTATAAAAGATGAAACATGAAAATTTGAAAGAAGATAAAAATATGACGTTTTTCTCTTTTTTGATAATGCATACATTAATAATTGAGGAAAAGCATCCTGAAAAATAAGCCAATTAGCTCTTTCATATGTTAAAAAAAGCAAATCTCTTGTTTGGTGCGATAAGACTTTTGGCATCCATTTTCCAGACAGGTCACACATATTCCATCCTGCATTACGTGATACCATACTCGCAAGAAACGCCCACTTAATTTCAGGATGGCAATCATAAAAAGTTGCGTAAGCTTGTGTTCTTGATATATTATCAATGTTCAGCTGCTCTGTTTTTTTTTCAACATATTCAATAATTTGCTTTTCAAAAAGTGTTATACCCATTTTTTCAGCTTCTTTCATCTATTTTTGAACATATAGGATCATCTATGTTTTCATTCTACACAGAACAAAATTTGGTATAATAGAACATGTGTGTGTTTCATAGATTGAATAAAGGAGTGATGGTAAAATGATTCGTTATCCTAATGGAAAAGCATATAAACCCATTAAGCATACCAACAGTCCTTCTAAAAAAAAGCTAGATCCTGTCTATAGCAATAGAGGAATGACGCTCGAAGAGGACTTAAATGAAACGAATGAATACTACGTAACAAAAGGAATTGCAGTTGTTCATAAAAAACCAACACCCATTCAGATTGTTAAAGTAGATTATCCAAAACGCAGTGCTGCTGTAATTAAAGAAGCTTACTTTAAACAAGCTTCAACAACTGATTACAACGGTGTTTATAAAGGTAAGTACCTTGACTTTGAAGCAAAGGAAACAAGAAATAAAACATCCTTTCCTTTGCGGAATTTCCACGAACACCAAATCAATCATATGAAACAAATTGTAAAGCAAAATGGAATTTGTTTTATTATCTTAATGTTTACTACTTTGCAAGAAATATACTTGTTTGAAGCCCAGTCCCTTTTTCCTTACTGGGATGATATGAAAAAAGAAGGTAGAAAATCCATTCCAAAAGCAGATATTGAAAAAAAAGGACATTTAGTAGAACTTGGTTACCATCCGAGAATCGATTACATAAAAACTATAGATAAATTATACTTTTAAGAGTATGATATATATGTTTACGGAAATCATTCTCTTACAATTGTTTGAAAGGTAGGAGCTTTTATGTCAGATAATTATCGCTCGCGTGAAGAACGCCGTCGAGCAATGAATGACAGCAAAACAAAAAGTAACACTGAAGGAAAAAAGAAAAAAGGAAGCATATTTAGAAAAATTATTGCTGCCATCTTAATACTTGGTATTGTTGGAGTTATCGCTGGAGTTGGTACTTTCTTTGCACTCGTCAGTGATGCACCGAAAGTAGATGAATCAGTGCTGAAAGATTCTTTTTCATCAAAGATTTATGCAAATGATGGAAAAACTGTTATTAAAGAAGTAGGTGGAGAAAAGCGTACATACGTACAATACGATCAAATCCCTCAAGTCGTGAAGAATGCATTTATTGCAACTGAAGATGTTCGTTTCTATAAGCATAACGGTATTGATTTTTATCGTATCGGTGGTGCAGTTGTTGCGAATTTTAAAGAAGGATTCGGTTCTGAAGGTGCGAGTACGATTACACAGCAAGTGGTAAAAAACTCTTTTTTATCACCTGAAAAAACCATCAAACGGAAAGTACAAGAAATGTGGCTTTCTTATCAATTAGAAAGAAAGTATTCAAAGCAACAAATTCTTGAGATGTATTTAAATAAAATATACTTCTCAACAGGTGAAGTATACGGAATTGCAAAAGCTGCTGAATCTTTTTATGGAGTTAAAGATTTGAATGATTTAACACTTGATCAAGCAGCCATGCTAGCGGGCTTGCCAAAAGCACCGTCCACGTATAATCCGTATCAAAATCCAGAGAATGCTACTAAACGCCGTAACACAGTATTAAATTTAATGGCTAAAAACGGCTTCATTACTCAACAAGAAGCTGATCAGGCCAAACAAACTGATGTTCAAGAAAATTTAATTGAACCAAAAGAAACAACATCAAAATACGATGTATTCGTTGATCAAGTCATTAAAGAAATAGAAGAAAAAACAGATGCTGATGTATTTTCTGCGGGATTAGAAATCTATACAACCCTTAATCCAGATGCACAAAGCTATGTTGATCAACTGATGAATACAAATGAGATTGTGAATTATCCAAATGAAGAATTCCAAGCAGGTCTTGTTGTGTTAGACAATGAAACAGGTGCTGTACAGGCTATTGGCGGAGGACGCAATCGTGTAGCTCGAGGCTTAAACTTTGCTACTGATATTGAACGTCAGCCAGGCTCTACTATTAAACCGATTCTCGATTACGGTCCTGCTGTAGAATATTTAAAATGGTCAACTGCTGAACCAATTAAGGATGAACCGCATCAATATTCAAATGGTGTACAAATCCGCAACTACAGCCGAAACTATAAAGGCTGGGTATCTGCCCGTGAAGCATTGGGGCGCTCATTAAATATTCCAGCTTTAAAAGCATTCCAGGCAGCTGGCGCTGATAGAGCAAAAGAATTTGCAACTGGTTTAGGCCTAGAACTTGAGAAATCACAAGGAGAAGAGTTTGCAGAAGCGTTCTCAATTGGTGGATTTACACAAGGGGTTACAACAATGGAACTAGCTGGTGCTTACAGTGCGTTTGCCAATGAAGGCGTGTATAATGCACCGCATACCGTAACAAAAGTGAAATTCCCTGATGGTACCGAAATGGATCTATCACCAAAACCGAAACGAGCAATGCAAGATTACACTGCATTTATGGTGACTGATATGATGAAATCAGTTGTTGAAGCTCCTTATGGCACTGGACGTGCCGTTCGTACACCAGGCTTAGAAATTGCCGGCAAAACAGGTACATCGAACTTTAGTCAAAATGAGAAAATCAAATACAACATTCCAGATGGAGGCGTAAAAGATGTATGGTTCTCAGGCTTTACACCGAAGTATACCATTTCTGTCTGGACAGGCTATGAGAAAAACTCAGATGGCTTTATTTACAGTGAAAATGAGAAAGCAATGGCGAAAACAATCTTCAAAAAAGTAATCACGCACGTCTCTCAAGGCGAAAGCAAAGGAACCTTTAAACAGCCTGACAGTGTTATTAAACGAGCTGTAGAAAAAGTGTCTAGCAAAGATGTGAAAAAGCCTAGCGGTGCAACACCGAAAACTTCTATCACATATGAATATTTCGTGCGCGGTACAGAACCGACAAAAGTATCGCAAGTATTTATCGAAAAAGAAAAGAAAGAGCAGAAAGAAAAAGAAAAACAAGAAGAGAAGAATGTCAAAGCGAAACTTAACGCAGCCTTTAACCCTGGCGCTAATGCTATTAATGTAAGCTGGTCGGTTGAAAATGCTAAAAATGCAAAGGTTACTGTCAATATGACTTCTTCAACTGGAGACAGCAGAGAACTTGCAAATGGCCGTACATCTGGTTCAGCATCGATTTCCGCACCAACGGCTGGAGCAACCTATAGCTTTAGCTTAACAACTAGTAATGGTGGTAGCGCAAGTGCCTCTGTAAAGGTGCCGGTTGTCGAAGAAGAACCGCCTGAAACAGGTCAAAATCCTGAAGGTGGCCAAGAAAATGAACAACCAGATGATAACGATTCACAGGATGAAGACGAAAAAAAACCGGAAGAGGATGAGGAAGAAAACAGCGAACAACCTCAGCAACCTGACCAAAACCAGCAACCAGATCAAAATCAAAAACCTGATGAAAATCAGCAACCTAACCAAAATCAAGGTAACAACGGGAACGGGAATCCTGCACCTCCTAACAACGGAAATGGAAACGGCGGAAATAACCCTAACCAAGGCCAACAACAGCCTAATAATCCTGTAAAAGATCAACCTTCTGGTTAATTAAAAAATAAGCCACTCCTAATGAGTGGCTTATTTTTTATATACGATTAACATTTTTGCGTATTGTTTGCGAAGTTCCGTATATAATTCTCCAACTTGAATAAAAGAATGATACATGCCTGGTTTTTCTATTATAAAAGCAAGCCTTTCATACACGTTGATTGGCTTATATTTCAGTTTTTCAATATCTTGTTGTAAATGAGTAAGACGAGGTACAGGCTCGTGATTTGTCCAGAACAAGGCACTAATAAAGTAGGCAATTGCTTTTATCATAAGGGGCTGTGCCTCTTTTGCTTTTCGCTCTGAAAATAGTTTATATAATCTACTTTGTGCTTCATTCCATTTTGCAAATACTTGAGGCAAATACTTTTTTACGTCTTTCCATGGCTGTTCATGCTCTTCCCCTACTGCATAAAGAATATCATGCAAAAAGTAGCTTTGATCACACTCTAAACCAAATGTAGCCTTCTCCCACTTGATCTCTCTTTGTTCTTTGAAAAAAAGTGGATGTTTAAAATGAAGAGGAAGATCAGCTTTTTTTGACATGTACGGCTCTTCCTTTCATTCTCTTCTTCCCTTCTCTGCATAATTCAAGCAGTGGACAGGTTGGGCATTGCGGTGACTGAGCTTTACAGTGATAACGTCCGAAGAAGATAAGACGATGATGTGTAACTGACCACTCTTCTTTAGGTACCTTTCTCATTAATGTTTTTTCTACTTCTAATACAGAATCTTTCCACCGGCAAATTCCGAGTCTTTTACTTACCCTTTCTACATGTGTATCTACTGCAATAGCTGGAACTCCAAATGCAACAGATACAACAACATTCGCAGTTTTACGCCCCACTCCAGGCAGGTTAACTAGTTCATCACGATTGTGCGGAACCTCTCCATTATATTGAGTAATAAGCATTTCACAAAGCTTACGAATATTTTTTGCTTTATTGCGATATAAACCAATTGATTTAATATCTTCTTGTAATTCTTCTAATGGAACCGCTAAATAATCTTCAGGTG
This sequence comes from Priestia megaterium, assembly GCA_008180335.1. Classification (GTDB taxonomy): domain Bacteria; phylum Bacillota; class Bacilli; order Bacillales; family Bacillaceae_H; genus Priestia; species Priestia megaterium_B. Next base: position 252,939 of record VTEF01000004.1, on the reverse strand, counting down.
TTTGATATTTTTTAAATAAATTTTCTGTCACACGATTGACAAGTGCGTCTGTACACTGCGCAGACAATGCGACGGCAATAACTAATTCAAATGGATTGCGATGATTTAATTCACAGTGTGCATCAGGAAACATCTCTTGCATCGTGTCTAAACATTGACGGATTTGTTTTAAATTTAACATAAGCTTCTCCTTCACTTGCTGTATTTAATGAATACCAAATCTTTGGCATTCATCGCTTGAAAGATTTCCCTTTTTATAAAAGCGATATTGATCTGTTCTAGCAACGTCAATTCTAACTAGACATATAACGTACTAAAAAAGCTGATTCAAAATTCAGGACAATAGAATTTTGAATCAGCTTCCCTCATGATTAAAATTGCATGAAATTGGAGAATATGAGGAAATTTTATTTAATCATCGCTCAAATTGACCTTTTATTTATTGCTCAAGCCAATTAAAAAACGGAATGGCTGTTGCTTTTTGTGTGTTAGATTGAGGTTGTTTTTTAGGCTGTTGATGTTGGCGAAACTTTTGGCTGTGTGCCCGTGCCTGATCAATGGTTTTAATGCCATTTTTCTTCCACTCAAATAAAATGCGGTCGATATACCTAAAGTTTAACTTACCAGACATCACAGATTCACGAAGTGCCGTTTTAATAATAATTGGATCATGATGATCTTGATCAATCCACATTGCTAGTGTTTCACATTCAAATGGAGATAACGGACGGCCAAACTCTTGTTCAAAGATAGAATACAAATTCACTTCTTCTTCCTTTTGTTCTTGTTCCGCTTCATTTCTCGTTTCTTGCAATAATTGATACACAAGTTTTTCCCACAAAGGTTTTAACGAGTATCTTTCAGAAATGAGTGATGGCGATTCATTATTTTGTTCAATGATCAAAAAACCACGCTGTATTAAGCTTCTTAACGTTTCCATACAAGCTGTGCTTGAGATGCTCATTTTCCCTGAAAGATCATTTGGTGTTGGAAATAATTCTCCGCTCTCAACCGATACGTAAATATGCATAAGCGTCATAAATTCTATTTCATTTAACCCTAATTCATTATAGTGATTAAACAATAGCTTTGGAATGGATATAGAACCTTGTTCAAACCATTCAATTAAATTTTCTTTTTTCATATCTGAAACACCTCAGTTGTTAGTATATCACGAAGTAAGTATTTGAAGTAATAGTTACAACCGTAAAATACAGTATACCCCATTCGTCAAAAAATCCATCTTATGTAGACTTCGACTACACAAGATGGACTTTTCATTTCTTTATCAATTTCAATTATGGATATAGACGATTTAATAAGCGTGGGAACGGAATTGTTTCACGCACATGCTCAACACCGCTAATCCATGCAACTGTGCGTTCAAGTCCAAGGCCAAATCCAGAGTGTGGAACAGAACCGTATTTACGTAATTCTAGATACCACTTATATGTTTCTGTATCTAATTCATGTTCAGCAACACGTTTTGCTAATAACTCTTGGTCATGAATACGCTCAGATCCCCCAATGATTTCACCATAGCCTTCTGGTGCAATCAAATCAGCACATAATACCACTTCTTCATTATTTGGATCTGGCTGCATATAGAATGGTTTTAATGATGTTGGATAATGAGTAATGAAAACAGGCTTATCATAACTTTCTGCAATAGCTGTTTCATGTGGAGCACCAAAATCATCTCCCCACTGAATATCATCAAATCCTTTTTCATGTAAGAATTTAAGTGCATCATCATAAGTAATACGCGGGAATGGTGCTTTAATTTGTTCTAGTTTTGACGTATCGCGTCCTAATACATTAAGCTCTAATTTGCAATTTGCTAGTACTGATTGAACAATATGTGATACATATTCTTCTTGTACTTTTAGATTGTCTTCAAATTGATAGAACGCCATCTCTGGTTCAATCATCCAAAACTCAATTAAATGGCGGCGTGTTTTTGATTTTTCGGCACGGAATGTGGGTCCAAATGAAAATACTTTTCCAAGAGCCATCGCTGCTGCTTCCATATATAGCTGACCACTTTGAGAAAGATATGCATCTTCGTCAAAATATTTTGTATGGAATAATTCAGTTGTACCCTCTGGTGCACTTCCTGTTAAGATTGGCGGATCTACTTTTGTAAATCCATTGTTATTGAAGAATTCATACGTTGCACGAATGATTTCATTACGCACTTTCATAACAGCATGCTGACGCTTTGAACGCAGCCATAAATGACGATTATCCATTAGAAATTCTGTTCCATGCTCTTTAGGTGTAATTGGATAATCAATTGCTTCATGAATAACTTCTACATTTGTTACCGTTAATTCATATCCGAAAGGTGAACGTTCATCTTCTTGAACAATACCTGTTACATATAATGATGATTCTTGTGTAATTGATTTTGCTAATTTAAAGACATCTTCTCCTACTTCCGCTTTTACAACGACGCCTTGCATGAAGCCAGAGCCATCACGCAGCTGTAAAAATGCGATTTTACCACTTGATCGTTTATTTGCTAACCAAGCACCGATTGTTACTTCTTGTCCTACATGCTTGCTTGCTTCAGAAATCGTAATTTTCACGATTAAAATCCCTCCAAAAAACTTACATCCTTTAATTATGTACGCCACCCTATTATACATTTCGCCAACCACAATAACAAGTAAGAATACAGTGAAACTTCAACTCATGCTTGCTACATTGCTGCATCTATATAAAATAAAGAGGATTACCAAAAAGAACTTTTGGTAATCCTCTTTCGAAACTTAGTTCATATGACGTGTCATAAAAGACTGAATACGCAGAACGGCTTTTTCTAATAACTCTAGTGAAGTTGCATAAGATAAACGAACATTTTCAGGAGCTCCAAATCCAGAACCAGGTACAAGAGCTACTTTCTCTTCTTCTAGAATCGCTTCTACCCATGCATCTACTGTATCAAAACCTGTTAATCTAGCTGCTTCAATCGCATTTGGGAATAAATAAAATGCCCCTTGAGGCTTTAAGTATGAAAAGCCTGGAATATCATTTAATTGTTGATAAATAACATTTAAACGCTCCTCAAATGCTTGTCTCATCATCTCAACAGGCTCTTGCGTACCGTTGTAAGCGGCAATCGTTGCGTACTGAGCGATAGATGTCGGATTTGATGTACTATGACTCGCTAAGTTTGTCATCGCTTTAATAATTTCTGCATTTCCTGCAGCATAACCAATACGCCAGCCTGTCATTGAATGTGACTTTGATACACCATTAATAATGATGGTTTGCTCCTTTAATTCTGGCGATAGTTCTGCAATGGATACATGCTTATTTTGACCATATACAAGCTTTTCATAAATTTCATCAGATACAATCAGAATATTATGCTTTAAACAAACATCTCCGATAGCCTGTAATTCTTCACGGCTATAAATCATTCCCGTTGGATTGCTTGGCGAGTTAAGAATAACAGCCTTTGTTTTACCTGTAATAACAGATTCTAACTGTTCAGGCGTTATTTTAAATTCGTTATTTTCAGAACCTTCAACGAACACTGGTACGCCTTGTGCCAATTTTACTTGTTCAGGATAACTTACCCAGTAAGGTGTTGGAATAATTACTTCATCGCCTTCATCCAGCAATACTTGAAACAACGTATAAAGTGCATGCTTTGCCCCAGAACAAACAATAATTTCCGAAGGTGTATACGTAATCTGTTGATCGCGCTTAAACTTTTCGATCACTGCCTCTTTTAAAGTCGCAAGCCCGCCAGCAGGTGTGTATTTTGTTTGTCCTTCGTTCATGGCTTTTACAGACGCTTCTAAAATATGCTGCGGTGTATTAAAATCTGGTTCCCCTGCCCCTAGACCAATCACATCATGGCCAGCCGCTTTTAACTCTTTTGCTTTTGCTGTAATCGCTAATGTAGATGACGGCGTTAATGCTGATACACGTTTTGCTAACTTCACTAAAATCTCCCCCTATGAACTAAAACTATAACCAGCAGTTGAGTGCTGATTATAGCGTACAAGTTTGCTTCACTCTAGATGTAAAGCGTTTTTTATGACACATATGCAGTAAAACATACGGTATAAACAATTACGATTGCTTTAAGCTATAGCGTTTCATAAATTCTCCATTTGTAAAGTCCACATAATAATACGTAAGATGCTTTTTTTCTTGATCGACATACGTAACTTCCCATAGAGGAATATTATTTTCAATTCCCAAACGAACTGATTTAATTTCTTTAGGATTGCGTTCTTGTTCGACAATTGAAATAGCTTGTTCTTTTGAAATACCGCTACTTGCTTTTTTTAAGATTGACTTTTGTTTTTTGCTTTTTGGAACCCAGGCAATCACGTTCTCAGCTTTTGCATTCTTACCTTCAACAATATAAAATGTGTGATCTCCAAAATATGCCTGTGTATCTGTCACTGATTTTAATTTAAAATCAGCTTTTGCACGATCCGCAGCTTTTTGTTCAGCGCTTTGAACATCATTTACCGCTGCTTTATAAATAGCATGTGTTTGCCAGCCAATGACAAGACACACTAAAACAACAATACCAATAATCCATTTTTTCATAAAATCCCTACTTATGTACGATAAATTGTAAATATAGCTGTATTTTTATCTTCTTCATCCAAGGCTAAACCAAACATTAAATTTTGCTTTTTTAATGTACGATTTAAGCTGTCAACGATTTTGTATAAGTCTGAAGAATGTTCAATACGAACTGTTGATAAAACTTCAATTTTACTTCCCATGCTAATCCTCCTAGTTTGCAAACTCTCGTTGAGTTTCCAACATTTCCTATTATCACAACAGGCATAAAGTCTGGCTATTTTTTACAATGTCAACAGTTTTTTTACCATGCAGGATATATATATATATATATTATTATAATTAACTTACACTTTTTTGCAAAAGAAAAATGTGATTACTCAATAGAAAATTTCATCGTATCGTACTTTTTTAACGACATTTTAATTGAAAAAGAATAACCTTTATCTACATCGTAAAGATCAATCCATGAATCAGCTAATCGGTGAAAAAGTTCGGTGGAAACCTTTCTTTTTTCTTTCATAAATAATATGGCAATTTGAGGATTGATTTGATTTAGAAACGCTTCAGAAAGCGGTTCACCCATTCCAAAGTCAGCAAGCTTTATAATATCAATTTTCGTGACAGGCTTGCGGTGAAATTTTTCTTCTACATGTTCAGTTCCATTTGCCATATATAAAATTTGATGCTGGCCAAAAGACAAAAGCAAATCCATCGAAGCAGATGGCTGGGCTTGATTATGTAGAACAGAAACATGAATATTTTTAGAGATTTGATAAATATCTTTTTCTTTCCATTCCTTGAGTGATGAATCGTGTGAACCACGATAGCCAATTGGGACAATTATTTCTTCTACGTTATATTTATCCGCTACAAATTGGAGATTTTCATCATACTCTTTCCCCTGTTTTGTAATAATTAATTGATCAATTTTTTTTATTTCATATAAAGCTAGCCATTTTAGAAGGTGTTTTTGAGAATGGTTGCTTCCTGTATTAATTAAAATTGTTTGATCAGTACCATCTTGAAGCAACGTTGCTTCACCATCAGGTAATTGTAGAAAAGTAATAGCTGCTTCATTTTCTTCTAGAACAAAATCCACGCTCTCTACTGCTAAAGCAATGCTTCCATGACTTTGAATAAGTACGGCAATACAAAATAAAATAATGAACTTTCTTAACATTATACAAAACCCCATCTAATCATTTTGCTTTTATCGTTTGTCAGAACTTTTGCTGCTATACAGAAAGTGAGCATCCTTTTAATGATAAAAAAGTTCAAGCCCGATGACTTAAACCTTTTTATATGATTTTTTAAATTGAGACTTTGCTCTTACTCCCACCAATCGCTAAATTCATCCAGCAAGCTCGCGAAGGGCTTTTGGGCAATATTGACTGGAGGTAAAGATTGTAAAAAATATTGACCGTATGATGTGCGCGTAATTCGATTATCAAAAATAAATACTGCTCCGCGGTCTTTTTCAGTGCGAATCAAACGTCCAAACCCTTGTTTAAGCCGAATCACCGCCTGCGGAAGCGAATATTCCATAAACGGGCTTTTCCCGGCTTTTTTCATCTGTTCAAATTTAGCAGCTAAATAGGGTTGACTAGGAGAAGAAAAAGGAAGCCTTACAATCACAAGACATGACAATATCTCTCCTGGCAAGTCTACACCTTCCCATAGACTATTTGTTCCTAGTAAAATGGACTTTTCAAATTGGACAAAATCTTTTAATAACCGATTTCGATTCCTAGAAGTTACCCCTTGACCTAATAGCACAAATTCTTCAAGGTCATTTAACTCTTTCATGTATCCGTATGTTGCTTTTAACATATCGTACGATGTAAATAAGACCAGCATCCGCCCTTTTGTAATCGATGCAACATCTAATATACTTTCTGCCATCATCGCACTATATTCCTCAAGCGTCACTTCCGTTACGGCTGGCATATCAGTTGGAATATATACTTTCGATTGTTTTTGATAGTTAAAAGGCGATGGAATAATGAGCTGTAAAGGCTGAAAATCATACAATCCTAATTCTTGAATAACATAGTTAAATGAATGATTGACAGTTAATGTGGCAGACGTCAAAATCACACTCTTCTTTTTTGTAAAAAAATCATCTGCTAAGGCGTCTGCAACCGAAATTGGCTGACTATATAAAAAGGTAGCATTTGCTGCGCCTTTAGCCTCTATTTCAAACCATGTTACCTCATCATCATACTGTTGAAACAACAACGAATATAATTGATACGAAATTTGTTCAAACTGCCGAAGCGCAGTTTGAAATTCATGTACAGTTGATTGTTCATTCCTTGTCAGCTCATGCTCCTTTTCATCAAATTGATGATAGGAGGCATCAAGCCATGATAAAACATCCTTCAGTAAAAATCGTACACGGGAAGTCAATTCTTGAATAGCCTTCCAATGCCCCCCGCTTTCACGGTCTACTTCATACCGATAGCTAAGTCTGCCTACATCCGCTTGACTTGGTTCTACTCTTTTTATCACATAAGAGTGTATTAAGCGAAAAAGATCATCGCATTCAGCATGAAGTTGCTCCAAAAATCTTTGAAGAAGATGTAGATTAACTGATAATTCATATTTTTTTATGATTTGATTTACTTTTGCCAATAGTCCTTTATCTTGTAAAGAGCCGATTCTGTTAAGTAATGAATGAATAGAGAAGTAATCCAACGTCTCTCCCAGTTCTTCGCTTGCAATCGAATCCAAGTGATGAGCTTCATCGATGATCACTTGTTCATAGCTTGGCAATAATTGATGATCACTCATAACATCCATTAGCAGTAAACGATGGTTCGTAACGATAATATCTGCTTGTTTTGCACGTTCCTGTGCCCGATTATAAAAAGAATACTGCTTCCATGGGTGTTTAAAATCCGGCTGCGATGGATTACTTTCATTCATTTGCTCCCAAAATAATCTGCCTCCAGAAGGCAAATTAATTTCATCAATATCTCCAGTTTCTGTTTCTGTCAGCCAGATTAACAATTTAGCTTTTGTTAAAATTGCATCATAGTTATTGTGGCGTTCCTTTAAAAACTGAATAAACTTTCTTACGTTAATATAATGTTCTCGCCCTTTTAAAATAGCTGCTTGTACAGGAAACGGAACAAGTGATTTTAATGAAGATAAATCCTTGTCCATTAACTGTTGTTGTAATGTAATCGTGTGGGTCGATATGACAACAGGAACTTTATGTTTATTAGCATAGAAAGCTGCTGGCACCAAGTATGCAAGTGTTTTGCCGATACCTGTACCAGCTTCAATTAAAGCATGCTCATTATTTGTCAAACTCTCATAAACAAAGTCCATCATCTCCCACTGCCCCGCCCGGTCTTGAAATGATGTGAGGGCATTTGAAAAGCGTTCACGTTTTGTTCGTTCAAATTGTTCATACGTATGGTGCTGAGATGAAGCAAGACTGATGTTTGGCTGAAGCTTCCGAAGTGCTACACCGTGCACAATATCATAAGCTTCCTCATTTTTATCCTTTTTATCATCTATAACTTGCTGAATCAATTCACCAATCTCGCTTTTTAAATGAAGTGAAAGAGTATACAGTTGTTTCAAGGTTGATAATGGGAGCTGACTTAATTTATCAAGAAGCACAAGTAAAATGCGCGCGGTTACTTCTGCATCACTGTCTGCTTGATGAGGGTTTTCGTGTTTAATATGTAAGTATTCTGCTAATTGATTTAACTTATAGCCATCTACAGTCGGCAGTAAAATTCTTGCTAATTCGACCGTATCAACTGTGGAATTATACAGTGTTTCATATCCACATTGATGTAATTCTTCTTGTAAAAATGTCAGATCAAATGCTACATTATGAGCAACAAAATAGGCTCCTTCTAACAACTCAACAATTTTCTCGGAAATATCTTCAAATAACGGTGCTTGTTTTACCATATCATCATGAATATTTGTTAATTGTGAGATGAAAGGTGGAATCTCCATCTTTGGGTTCAAAAAACTTGAAAAACGCTCAACAATTCGTCCGTTTTCAACAACTACGGCTGCAAATTGAATCATTTTATCTCCTTGTTTCGGAGAATGTCCCGTTGTCTCTAAATCTACGATGACAAAGCGTTTGTTCATGGTTAACACCTCACATGTCTGTTCTTTTTATAGTATAAAGTGAAAGGTTCGCTTGTATGCAGATGATTTATAATACGAACTTGATTCCCTTCCAATAGCAAATCACATTATCTAAGCAATTACGTTTCTGTCTTCAAGCAACCTACTAATTCTCTTCAAAAAAAATCCCCCTCATTAAGGGGGACCATCTTATAAAATTGTACCAGCTGGCTCTTGTTTAAGCAATTGTTCTATTTGGTTGTTTTCATTCATAATAGCTACTGCTGGGTGATGATCAGCTACTTTTTCTTCTGCTACAAGTACATAAGAGATAATAATCACTACATCTCCTGGCTGTACAAGACGTGCAGCCGCTCCATTTAAACAAACAACGCCACTGCCACGTTCACCAGGAATGACATAGGTTTCTAAGCGTGCGCCATTATTATTGTTTACGATTTGTACTTTTTCGTTCGCTTTTATCCCGACTGCATCGATTAAATCTTCATCAATTGTAATGCTGCCAACATAATTTAAATTGGCTTCTGTTACATGCGCTCTATGAATTTTCGCGTTCATCATTGTTCGAAACATCTTCTGTTCCCACCTTTACTTTCTGTTTTAGTTAAACCTCGATGATTAAATTATCAATAAGCCTTGCTTTAGAAAATTGTACAGCTACCGCGAGAATGACTTGTCCGGTTACCGTTGTGACAGGCTGTAATTCAGGGTACGAATATACTTCGACATAGTCAATTTCCGCACTCGTGTATGCTTGAATATTAGCTGAGATTATCTCTTTTAATCGATCTGGATTCGTTTCGCCTTGATTTATTTTTTCAACTGCTTGTCGCAAGCTTTTGTATAAGACAGGCGCTTGTGTACGCTCTGCTTCTGTTAAATAAACATTTCGCGAGCTTTTTGCAAGACCGTCTTCTTCTCTTACTGTATCAATCGCTACAAGCTCGACTGGGAAATTAAAATCCTTAATTAGGCCATGTACAACTGCTACTTGCTGAGCATCTTTTTTACCGAAATACGCCCGATGCGGTGATACAATATGAAATAACTTTGTTAAAATAGTTGCTACACCATCAAAATGGCCAGCACGTTTTGCGCCACATAATACATCGACCCGATTTATTACAGAAATAGATACAGATGGATTTTCCTTATACATTTCTTCTACTGAAGGATAAAACAGATAGTCGACGCCTTCTTTCAGTGCTATTTGTTCATCTCGTTCAAAATCGCGCGGGTATGTGTCAAAATCTTCATTCGGACCAAATTGTGTCGGATTCACAAAAATACTTAACACAACCACATCATTCTCTTTTCGAGCACGCTGCATCAATGAGCAATGTCCTTCATGTAAAAACCCCATTGTCGGGACAAATCCAATGCTCTGGCCATCTCTACGTAATTGCTGCACCAATGCCTGCATATCTTTGATTGTCTTAATTACCTTCATTTTATTTTCCTCCGTACAATGCTGATAGCTGTTCTTCTTTCATTGAAAACGTATGCGATTCTTTTGGAAACTCACGAGCTTTTACCTCTTTTACATATTGAGCTAATCCTTGATCGATTGCTTGGTTGATTTCAGCAAACTTTTTAACAAACTTCGGCACACGTTCAACTCCATAGGTTAAAACGTCATGATAAACAAGCACTTGTCCGTCTGTATCTTTTCCTGCTCCAATTCCAATCGTAGGAATCGTTAGCCTTTTTGAAATTTCCATAGACACTTGTTTCGGCACACATTCTAACACAACAGCAATAGCGCCTGCTTGTTCGCATTTTAAAGCATCTTCAATCAATTTCTTTGCTTCATTCGCTTCTTTCCCCTGTACTTTATAACCACCGAGTACACCTACTGATTGAGGAGTCAATCCTAGATGGGCTACAACTGGAATCCCTGCATGCGTCAATTCTGAAATCGTAAAAACAACATCATCTGCTCCTTCTACCTTCAAAGCATGAGCACCGCTTTCTTGCATAATCCGAGCAGCATTTTTCATGGTTTGTTCTTTTGAAACATGATAAGACATAAAAGGCATATCTGTTACAATAAATGTACTTGGTGCCCCTCTCTTTACTGCTTTTGTATGATGAATCATATCATCTACTGTAACAGGAAGCGTTGAATCGTAGCCTAACACAACCATGCCAAGGGAATCCCCTACTAAAATCATATCGACTTCTGCTTGCTCTGCATATTTAGCGGAAGGATAATCATAAGCAGTTAGCATCACGATTGGCTCATTTTGCTCTTTCATCTTAAAAAAATCTAACTTCGTCTTCACACTTAGTCTCCTCCTTTTCAGAGGAGATGACAACTAATCATCTCATTTAATACGGCAATTTGTCAGTTGATAAAAAATCCTTCTTTCACTAGTGAAAGAAGGATTTTGACAGACGAATTCTATTAAAAAGACTACATGTCACTCTCATAATCGATAGAGTGTATGTATTCAATTGATTATTGTCATCCCTCTGTCCTAGTCCTTTTTGGATCAAGGCAGATTATCTTATTCTTCTGACCTTAGGCTCTTACTTGTACAATAATTACGAATAAAAAAGAGTATCAGGTGAAGTTCATTCGATACTACCCTGATACTCGTATTATAAAGAATTGTGAAAAGGTTTTCTAGCATTATTTTGATGATAGCTCAATATCAGCAGAGTGAATACTGTGAATAACGCCTTCATCATCTTCTAATAATAAAGTTCCATCCTCTGTAATACCTTTTGCAATCCCTTCAATATTTGCTTTCAATGTGCGGGCAACAATCCGCTTTCCAATGCTAACTGCATGCGCTTCCCATAATAGCTTAATTAGACGAAAACCATTTGTTAAATATTCTTCGTATAATGCTTCTAATTTTAAGAAAATCGCTTGCATAAGTGCAGCACGATTAATTTCTTCTTCTTTTTCAATAGATAATGACGTAGCAATCTGTTGGATTTGTTTATCAAAATGCTCTAATTGCTGATTGACATTCATACCAATTCCAATAATAACCGAATGAATCCGATCGAAGTCTGCTTGCATTTCAGTTAAAATACCAACTATTTTTTTCCCATTTAATAAAATATCATTTGGCCATTTAATATCAGGGGATAAGCCTGTTACTTCTTGAATTGCTTGAACCACAGCCACAGCCGTTAACAAGGTCAGCTGCGGTGCTTGCTGCGGAGGAATATTAGGACGCAAGATGATACTCATCCATACACCTGTATATTTCGGTGAATACCATTTACGATCTAATCTTCCTCGCCCGGCTGTTTGCTCCTCTGCTACAATAATCGTTCCTTCTTCGGCCCCTTCTTGTGCCATGCGGTGAGCAATTTTTTGTGTTGAATCAACACTTTCTTCATAATGGATATGCTGACCGATTTTTTTGGTTTGTAAACCAAGAAGAAGTTCATTTGTACTTACTTTATTTGGTTTTTTAACAATACGATACCCTTTTTTCCGAACTGCTTCAAGCTCATAGCCTTCTTTTCGTAAATCTTCTATATGCTTCCATACAGCAGTTCTTGAACAGCCTAATAAATCACTAATATGCTGACCTGATACATAGTTATCTTCTGCGTTTGTGAACATTTCAAGCAGTGTTCTTCTTATATCCGATTGCAAGATAATAGCCACTCCTTTATCGACGTTTGTGTGTTTTGCAGATCATTTTCTATTACTTTTCTTTCAATTTCATGCAAGAGTTTTGACAGCCAAGGTCCGCCGCTTTTGTTCATCCAAGTCATTAAATCCTGACCATTAACAGCTAAATCTTTGATTGAATGAATAGGCAGCTGATTGTATTGGTAGATTAAATTATGTTCATTTACGTAATGCTCGCTTCTTAATAGTTGTAGAATTCGATTTACACTAACGCTTGCTTCTTGACCGATTGAATACAATATTTGTTTTGACCAACCTTCGTTTATCACTTCTCGCAACCCTATAAGCTGCAGCTGAATTTCTTTAATTCGTTTATTCGATAATTTCCATTCTTTAAAAAAACGCTGTTCATCCTCTACTTGTAGTAAATAAACAAGCAAAGTCCAGCATTCTGATATCCGCTGCAGCATCATCCAATCGTGTGAACAAACCTCTCGAAAGCGCGCTTCACTAATATCTAACCCTGGCAAAAACCGATAAAGTTTTGTATCTGCAACAAGTGCTAATGCAAGAGATGGTCGCTTTCCTGATAACATCTTCTCAAATTCGATTGTAATACGTTCCACCGACACATGCTTCAATAATGAGCCATGTTGCTGAATTGCTCTTTTTGTTTGATCTGCTAGCGAAAATGCCAGCTGGCTTACAAACCGAACAGCCCTCATCATACGCAGCGCATCTTCATGAAAGCGTGCTTTGGCATCACCAACCGTACGTATTAACTGATTACGCAAATCTTCTCGACCGTTAAAAGGATCTATGATTTCACCTTTCCGATTCATTGCCATTGCATTAATTGTAAAATCACGCCTTTGTAAATCTTCGACTAACGATGAAATAAATGTTACAGATGAAGGTCGCCGAAAATCATTATACTCTCCTTCGGAACGAAAAGTTGTCACTTCATACATTTCATTTTCATGAACAACGACTACTGTACCATGTTCCATGCCAACATGAATCGTTTTCGGGAACAGCTTCATAACCTGATCAGGACGAGCTGATGTGGCAATATCAACATCTCCAATTTTTCGGTTTAATATTAAATCCCGAACAGCACCACCAACAAAATAGGCTTCGTATCCCGCTTCTTCTAGTGTATCAATAATATATAGTGGATGAATGAACGGTTCTTTCATAACGCCCTCCGTTCCTCAACTTTGTACAAGTTTGTAATACAGTTGTTCATACTGATGTACAATTTCTGTTGAATGAAATTTTTGATTCACAATATCCAATGCTGCCTTACACATTTGTTGATGAAGCTGTTCATTCTTTAATAAATAAATGGCTTTTTCAGCAGCATATTCTACATCACCCGGTTCACAAATATACCCTGTGACACCATCTTCGATAACTTCAGGAATTCCACCTATGTTCGTACCAATACAAGGAACTCCACAAGCCATTGCTTCTAATAAAACTAACCCGAAACTTTCTTTTTCAGAAAATAATAATTTTAAATCACTTATTGAATATAACTCTGCAACGTTGTCCTGCTTGCCTAGAAAAAGTACATCATCTTCGATTTGGAGCTCTTTCACAAGCTTACTAACTACCGTCATCTCTGGTCCATCACCTACAAGCAATAGTTTAGATGGCACATGCTGATGGATCTTATGAAATGCTTTAACAACATCGGGTACTCGTTTTACCTGACGAAAATTTGATATATGAATTAATACTTTTTCATGCTCTAAAATTCCATAATCCGCTTTTAAATTTCCGACATCTTTTCTTTGATATACTCGCTCATCAATAAAGTTGTATACTGTTTCAATTTCTTTATCAGGATTCACCAAATCATGAGTTTGGTCCACTAATGACTTTGAAACAGCAGTGACAACATCAGATTTTTCAATACCAAATTTAATTAGCTCACTTAGTGATGGATCGTAGCCTAAGACCGTAATATCTGTACCATGTAACGTTGTGACAATTTTCAAGTCATGCTGAACCATCTGTTTAGCTAGAAATGCACAAACCGCATGTGGGATAGCGTAATGAGCATGAATGACATCTAACTTTTCCCGCTGAGCAACCTCTGCCATTTTACTAGCGAGAGCCAAATCATAAGGGGGATATTTAAATACAGAATATTGATTGACTTCTACTTCATGAAAATAAATATTGGGATAAACCTTATTTAAACGAAAAGGCATGCTTGAAGAAATAAAGTGGATTTCATGCCCTTTTTCAGCAAGTAGCTTTCCTAGTTCCGTTGCAACAACACCTGACCCACCAACTGATGGGTAACACGTAATTCCAATTTTCAGCTTCATTTATGACCACCTACTAAATCATCATAAATTAATAGCGGTTTTTTGGATAGAAAACCCTCGGCATATTGAACGCCCACTTCTTTGCCAAACAAACGCTCTCTGCTTTCAACTGTCTCAATGTAGCCATTCACAAGCGGTGTTTCAACCGTTTCTTCCGTTTTCAAGAATTGGCTTTTATATGCCTGTAAGCTTGCTATCTTCTTATGAAAAGTATGGGATACATCTACTACAAAATCTGGTTTATGGAATCCATTAATCATATAAAAATAAAGAGCTGAAAGACGGTGAGCTTCTAAATGATGTGAATCCTTGTATTTTTTTACTGCTGCTGAAAATGCTGCCTCTTCCACTAATCGTGCACAATTTCCATGATCAGGATGACGATCATCAAAATATGGAGCAAATACTAGTTTTGGCTGGTATGTACGAATAATAGAGACAATCTTATTAATATATTCTACTTTCATAAATAGACCGCGGTCTGGCATATGCAAATCAATACGATCATGAATGCCCAGCACGCTTGCAGCCTGTTTTGCTTCTTCTTTTCGAAGTTCTACTGTTCCATTTGATGAAAGCTCTGCTTGTGTTAAATCACAAATTACTACTTTTAATCCTTGCTCTGCCATTTTTGCAAGAGTACCACCCATACCAATTTCAACATCATCGGCATGGGCTCCAAAAGCAAGTACATCAATTTTTTCAATCATGTTGTTTCACCCTACTGTTTAATAATTGAACGCCATTGTAAATCTCCTCGTTCAAGTCCATGAATTAATATTTCGGCTGTTCCCATATTTGTTGCAAGAGGAATTGCATATACATCACATAGACGCATTAATGCCGATACATCTGGTTCATGAGGCTGAGCTGTTAGTGGATCTCTAAAAAAGATAACCATATCCAGTTCATTTTTGGCTACTAAGGCGCCAATCTCTTGATCGCCTCCTAATGGACCAGACTGGAAACGATGAACAGATAAGCCAGTCGCTTCAGCAATACGCAAACCTGTTGTACCTGTCGCAAATAACTCATGCTCTTGTAAAATTGCTTGATAAGCAGTTGTAAACTGAACCATATCATTTTTCTTTTTATCATGTGCAATTAACGCTATTTTCATATCTGACTCCCCTTAGTCAATAATATTTTCTAAGCCATACACAAGTGTGTCTACCTTCATTACTGTATCTACTGCTAATTTCACTCCTGACATAAATGAAGCACGGTTATAAGAGTCATGACGAATCTTTAACCCTTGACCAAATCCACCAAATAACACTTCTTGATGAGCGATTAACCCTGGTAAACGTACACTATGAACACGAATGCCATCATAATTTGCACCGCGCGCTCCTGTTAATAATTCTTTTTCTTCTGGATGACCTTGCTGTTTCGTTTCACGGACTTCACTAATTAATTCAGCTGTTTTCAAACCTGTACCAGATGGCGCATCTAATTTTTGATCATGATGCATTTCGATAATTTCAACATCATCAAAATATTTAGCGGCCATTTGTGAAAATTTCATCATTAAAATCGCACCGATTGCAAAATTAGGTGCAATAATGCAGCCAATTCCTTTTTCTTCCGCAAGTTCTTTTAGCTCTTTTAAGTCTTCCTCAGAAAAGCCCGTTGTTCCAACAACTGAACGAATGCCATATTCCAATGCTTTCTTTGTATGTATACGTCCAATTTCAGGTGTTGTTAGATCAACTAAAACATCCGCTTTTACCGCTTGAAAACATCTCTCAATATCTGTATAAATCGGCGCTTTAACATTTGGCATTCCTTCAATATCACTTATGTATTCTCCATCATGAATACGATCAACTGCTGCTACTAGTTCAAAGTTCTCTGTTTCCTGAATTAATGCAACAGCTTCTCTTCCCATTCTTCCTCTTGGTCCTGCTAATACAATACGAATTTTTTCCATTTCTTATTCTCTCCTTATTCTTCAATTCTTGTCCAACGATCTTTATCACGTGTATTGAACTTACTCATTACGCGATCATGTGCTTCTTGCAGATTAATATTTAACGAATTTGCAAAACAGATTAGGACAAATAGGATGTCACCCATCTCTTCTTCAACTGTACGCTCTGCTTCTGTATCTTTTTTAGGCTTTTCACCATAATAATGATTAATTTCACGTGATAGCTCACCAACTTCTTCACTCATACGGGCTAACATCGCAAGCGGACTGAAATAGCCTTCTTGAAATTGGCTGATATATTGATCAACTTCATTTTGCATCTCTTTCATTGTTTTTTCTGCCATACTTTCACCTCACCTCTTTTATTGCAATGGTTCTTGTAAGAAATAACATCGTGAATAATGTTAGAATTAGCTTTTTTCATTTTATTGGAAATGGCGCTAACCGTTTAATATATATTCAACTTCATATTATAACATCTCTACTTAAAATTATTTAATATAAAAACTTCTTAGCTGATAGAAAAATGAAGTTTCACTGCAGTAATCAGCTTGCTTGCGATACTGAGTTGATACGAACATAAATGAATTGTATGAATGCATAATCTATCGTAGAAAATATAAATTATGAAACTGCTTGTTGTTAAGTTTTAGTATTATGACTATTCTTTAATTCAAATGACAAATATTCCTTTTACTTATATGATAAAGGAGTGCTTATGAAAAGCTTAAGGAGGTACATAAAGTGAAAGGATTAAAATTAAAAAACATCTTATTTATTTTAATCGGCTCAGCTATCTTTGCATTTGGGCTAGTTAACTTTAACATGCAAAATAATTTAGCTGAAGGCGGATTCACTGGAATTACATTGCTCTTATTTTTCCTATTTAATATTGACCCATCCTACTCTAACTTAGCGCTTAATATTCCTTTGTTCTTCGTTGGATGGAAATTACTTGGGCGAACATCATTTTATTATACAATACTCGGTGTTGTTAGCTTGTCTGTCTTCCTTTGGATTTTTCAGCGTTTTCCTATCAATATGCCTTTGCAAGAAGATATGACCCTAGCTGCCTTATTTGCAGGTGTGTTTATCGGTGTTGGACTCGGGATTATTTTTAGATATGGCGGAACGACAGGCGGGGTTGATATCATTGCACGTTTAGTTCAAAAGTATGTAGGATGGAATATGGGAAAAACAATGTTTCTTTTTGATTTTATTGTCATAGGTACTTCTCTTATTTACTATTTATCCTACACAGAAGCAATGTATACGCTTGTTGCTGTATTTGTAGCAGCACGCCTTATTGATTTTATGCAAGATGGTGCCTATGCGGCAAAGGGAGCAACAATTATTTCAAATCAAAATGAAGCAATTTCCCAGAAGATTATGAAGGAAATGGAGCGAGGAGTAACTATTTTAAAAGGGCAAGGGTCCTTTTCAAAACAAGAAACAAATGTTTTATACTGTGTTGTTAGTAAAAATGAAATCTTCCGTTTAAAACAAGTGATTACTTCAGTTGACCCACATGCTTTTGTGGCTGTAAGCGATGTTCATGATGTGTTAGGCGAAGGGTTTACACTTGATGAAAACAAAAAACTAATTGAAAGATAATCATTTATGCATTTAAAATGCCACTAGAACAAATCTAGTGGCATTTTGGTCAATCTTCGTTATTCATACCTGTGTAGATTAAAATTAGACGGACTAACTCAAGCACAGCTACTGCTGCCGCTGCTACATATGTCAATGCAGCTGCATTCAACACTTTACGTGTTTCACGCTCTTCATCATTACGAATAACACCGCTTGATACGAGTAGATTCATCGCACGGTTTGAAGCATTAAATTCCACTGGCAATGTTACTACTTGGAATACAACAGCCGCTGCCATGAAAATGATGCCCAGTAGCAACAAGCCGCTAAGTTGAGCAAAAATCCCAATCATAATTAAAATCCATGAAAAGTTTGAACCTATATTTGCTACTGGAACTAACGCATGTCGCAAACGTAAAAATGAATAGTTTTCCTGATCTTGAATCGCATGTCCTACTTCGTGGGCTGCTACTGCAGCACCAGCCACCGACGTTCCATAATAGTTGTCTTCAGATAAACGAACAACCTTTGAACGAGGGTCATAGTGGTCAGATAGTACTCCTCTCACCGGTTCAACATGTACGTTATATAATCCGTTTTCATCTAAGATTCGTCTTGCAACTTCTGCACCAGTCATTCCAGAAGAGCTGCTCACTTTTGAATACTTTTTATAAGCACTTCTCACTTTTAACTGCGCCCATATCGGCACAAGAATGATAATGAGAAAATAAACCAAAAAGCCCATCTACACATCCTCCAATTTATATGTTTAATTACTATCTTATTTTAGACAATTCCGATATGTTCGTCAATCATTACGCTCTCGTTCCGATCTTTTTCGCTTATCTGCTCCGTATTTTCGAAAGCCTACATATAGAAGAGTAAGAATGATGATACTTCCAGTTGTAATCATCACCCAAATGACAGAAGGATCTGTCTCATCTTCTTTTATGTTCTCAAAAAAGGCTTTTAGATCCTGTTCAATTTGTACAAGTTTCTGTGCGTTGATTTGCTCTACTTGAGATTGATTTCTTAGCAGGTTTACATGTTCATCGACACGTTCCATGTACGCAGGCAAAACATCTACCTTAGCACTTGGCAAGATTGTATCATACTCTTGTAAAAACTGCTGCAATCCGGCTTTGTACTCTGATGTCTCGCCTTGTGAGATACTTGACTTCATTTCTTTAAATGTCGTTAACACTCGCCCTTCCATTTCTGTCCAAAGCGGCTGATGCTCGCTATTTAGCGCATCTACTAATAAACGAAATTGAATCGCTTTTTGCAGCTTTTCTTCGGGATTGGATTCTGGTCGTATAAGCGCACGTTCTACTTGTTCATACGTAATCGTTAGAATTTGGATATCTTCTGCAGAAATATTTAAAGAGTGTATATTAGGACTCGAAAACTCATCTGAAAATTGCTCAAATACTTCTTTTGCTTCATCATACTTTTCTTGTTGTACAAGAGACAATGTTTCATCAGCCAGCCTATTTAACTTCTCCCATTGTTTATTATTAGATGCATTCACTACTGTTGTGAATCCAAAGAAAACAAGCAATAAGATGATGATTATTCTACCTTTCATTCTCGTCCCTCCTCTAGCTTCTTCTAAAACTTATGAGAATTGGGACAAGAGTAGACCTGTTATTTAAAACAAAATAAATTTCGCTATACTATTTTTAATACTGATAATCTGCCCCGGACAAGAATTCTTAGTTTAACGGTGTAATAAAGTTCTGTGTATAATATTTTTCATATACTCCAACACCAAGATGAGTAAACTCTTTATTTAATAACGCTTTCCGGTGTCCTTCACTATTAAGCCACCCTTCGACTGCTGCAATCCCATCTGGATAATTCGATGCAATATTCTCCCCTGCTCTTTGGTACATTACGTCTCCTTTTTGTAGCCGATTTCCTAAATCTCCTTCTACAGGAGAATCATGAGCAAAATATTGTAAGTCGCTCATTTCTTTGCTGTGCAAATACGCTACATTTGCTGTTTCTTGATCCCATTCTAGTAATGGAAGCTTATGACGCTGACGAATAACATTTGTAATATCAAGAATTTGCTGGGCAGCTCCTTCTTCAATCTGCTTCCAATCATCTGACTGCAGAACAGGCGCCTCTGGTAATTGACCACGGTAAACAATTTCATAAGGTCGTTGCTTTAGCAAGGTTGGCGCATCGATTACACGAATGCTTGATAAGGTATCTAAAAATTGATCAAAATAGAGCTGGATATAAACCTCTCCATATTTAACAAGCGGACGCATCTTCATATC
This sequence comes from Priestia megaterium, assembly GCA_008180335.1. Lineage (GTDB taxonomy): Bacteria > Bacillota > Bacilli > Bacillales > Bacillaceae_H > Priestia > Priestia megaterium_B. The sequence goes on along the minus strand of VTEF01000004.1, from coordinate 232,497 downwards.
ATCATTATTTAATCGAAAGCGATAATAATTATTTTCTTCCGTTAACTCAACTTCATTTTTTAATGTTATTTGTTTTGTTACTTCATCTCTTGTTTGTCCAACAGCAAACGGAGCAGCGTTGGTATTGTTCCCAATCGCGTATACACTTACAACACGATCTCCCTGAACTCCTACTTGCATATACGATTCTAACCCTTTTTTATACACCCACCAATCGTATCCATATGCAGATAAATCGACACGATCTGGTTCACCGAACAGTCCCATAAGCTGTTCCGGATGTTTTCCTATAAGTTCAAGTAAATTTTCTTCTGATATACTGTACGAGACGGTTTCTTGCGATTCTTCCGGTTCACTTTCACTCAGTATATTAATATTCTCTTCTTGCACGTCATTGTTTACATATTGCTCGAACAAAGGGAGATATTCATCTGCATATACAAATGCTACAATTAATACAAGAATAAAGATAATTTTTTTCAGTTCTTCTTCCTCTCCTTACACAGTGATATAAAAAGATGCATCCAACTTGTTTATCACCTTTCCATCTCCTTTTAGCAGGCAGTAAGCCCTGTATTGATGGAAGTTTCACTTTATGTTCATTATACATGTAAGTATAAAAAAATAGCTATCCTAAACGTTCTAAATCGAGTTTAAAAGACTTTAAAAAGCCACGAGCACATTTTTGAATGCTCATGACTTTTCTAAAATCGTTAATGAAGCTGCGTAGAAATATCTGAAAGAGCCTCTCCGGCACTTTCATTTGAGAACTTATAAGTAGAAAGATCTCCAAGTGAAAGAATTCCCGCTAATTTGTTACCGTCTACAACCGGCAAGCGCCGAATTTGATGATCTGCCATTACTTTTGCTGCTTCTTCAACAGAGGCATCACCTGAAATCGTGACAAGACGATCACTCATTACATCAGTTACACGGCTTGAATTTGGTTTTTTTTCTGCAATGCCACGAATTACTAAATCTCGATCTGTAATCATTCCAATTAGCTGGTCTTTGTCGACAATTGGAATAGCTCCTACATTAAGTTCTTTCATTTTCACAGCTACTTCATACACATTGTCTAACGTTGTACATGACTCAACATCAGTTGTCATAACATCGCGGACACGCTTCATATTATTACCTCCTTTTTCGTTCACCTTTTAGTTTGACCATTTTTACGAGAATGTTTCATTTTAAATGAGTATTTTTCTCTTATAAAAGTAAAACTCGTTTAAATTCTGTTTTGATCAATTGAATTGCCTTGCATTGACTCGGAGAAAAATAGCTGTTTAGCCAAAATAGACACCGTCTTGCTTCAGCAATGTATTGAAAGTTTTATCCAATCATAATATCATGAAATTGGGGGATATTTGTTTGGGAGGGAGATATATGAAGTTTGAACAAGTAGATTTTCAATCATTGCAAGTGGATTTATATCATGCAGATGAAATCATGCATCGCTTTGGACTTATACGAGCTGGTCAATGGGATTACGAAAGGGTCACATATGATCGAAAATTTGAGATTCATCATCACACTTTTTATTTACGCGTTCAAGGATACGCTATTGAAGGTGATATTGGCGGAAAGCATGCTGTCATTCAATTTATGACACCTCTTTTAGGTAAACATTACTATCCACATGGTGTCGAATATGGTGAGGATGAAGATTTCCCAAGTACATTGGTAGATCAGTGTACAAAAATTCTTGAACAAGTAAAAACAGAGCTTGAGGCTGTTCGTTTATAAAATAATCATTAGAGGCAGATTCGCCCGTGTTCCTGATTCAACTAATAATCAGTTGAGAATGTGGCAAGCCTTCACTGGTTAAAGTTTTACTTTATTAAATTAGACACCATAAAAAAGTGATGTTCAAATGAACATCACTTTTTTAATGGGACGATAAATGAGTTGGAACGTCGTATTTAGAATCAAAAGACTGCAATGAATCTTGCTCGCGTTCTTTTTTAACCCACTGAAAGAAAATATAGCCCAGTATGGTTCCATATACAATCTCTTGAATCACTTTCATAATCACTCCGCCGAGTTGTTGATCTTCCGCTGGCGGTAATACATTAAACATTTCGGGGCCAATTTCTCCAAGAGAAGCGATTACACTAGGTGAGACACAAAGAGCCAAAGCATTTACCCATGCTTGTGAATTCGTATAAGTAGCATAAAGCGATGTATCAGCAAAGATAATTAATGCGCAAGCAGGTGTTAGCAACATGCCATTTGCAAAGATATAGCCAAGTTTTTTAATTCCGCTTAATGTTTGATGCTCGTCGAGTTGATTCAGAAGCGGCCACCACATACAAAAAGCAGCAATAAACAATAATATACTAACCGCCGCATGTAAAATCATGTCTGTTTTGACTGCATCAAAAATGAGTGGAATATGATAAAGTGAAAACAATCCGTTAAAAATGAGAAGTGCAATTAATGGCTTTGTAAAGATGCGAAATAAAGGTTTGATAATTTTTTGATGAAGCAAAAACCGGGCTAGCCAATCTGGTATACCTAAAATCATAAGCGGTGGAATAGCTAAATAAACAAGCGCCATTTGAGTCATATGTGCGCTAAACATTAAATGACCTAATAAATCCAAAGGCCCTCCTTTGCATACATACAAAAGCAGCATTGCAAGGCTAAAATACGCTTTTGTTTTTACACTTACTTGTTCATTATTCGGGACGCGATATCGAAGTGGTCCAGTAAAAATAAAATATACTGCTGTAACAATACACAGGCTAACAAAGAAAAACGGGCTCCACAATGCTTCAAATCCAAATAGCTGTAAATTACGGATCAATTTGTTCCCCTCCTCTGTGCTTTAGGTTCATTTATGGCCGTGAGAACTCAATTGTTTTTTACACTGGAAAAGAGCTAGCAAATGCTAGCTCTTTTCGTTACAACCAAACAATTGTAACGAATGCAAGAATCGTCAATAATGCTACTAGGACGCCTGAATAAAGGAATAAAGTCGGAGCCTCATGGCCTTTATGGTTCATATGCATAAAATAGTACAATTGAAAGATTACTTGCACAACTGCCAGTAAAATAATAACTGGCACGATAAACCATCCGCTAAAATTATCGTTCCATACTGCATAAAAGGCAATGAGTGTTAAAAAAATCATTAAACAAAAAGATACAAGTTGCATGCGCATATCTTCTGCATTTTTCTTTTTACGATATTCTAAATCTAATTTGGGGTTACCTGAATTAGAATGATTTGTTCCCATAAGCTCAGCCCACCATTCCCATTAAATATACGACCGTAAAAATAAATACCCAGACAACGTCAATAAAGTGCCAGTATAAGCTTGCTACATAAAACTTAGGTGCATTATATAAGTTGAGGCCTCGTTTTGCATTTCGAATTAACAATGCGCCAATCCATAGTAAGCCAAAAGTTACGTGGGCACCATGCGTACCTACTAACGCATAGAAAGATGACCCAAAGGCGCTGCTAGTAAACGTATGTCCTTCATGAACATAATGCCTAAATTCATAAATTTCTAGCACTAAGAATGAAAGACCTAATAGCCATGTGACAATCATCCATAACTGCATCTTTTTATAATGAAAGTTCTTCATATGATACATCGCATATACACTTGTTAAAGAGCTCGTTAATAATACCATTGTTGCAATAAATACAAGTGTGATGTCAAATAACTCTTCTGCTTTTGGGCCTGTATGAGTGGAGTTACGCAGCGCTAAATACGTAGCGAATAGCGATGCAAATAACACTGTTTCTCCACCAAGAAACAACCAAAATCCTAGAAATTTATTTTTTCCTTCAAGAGTTGCTTTCTCAGGCGAGTCCGGAAAAGTTTCAGCTGTTAATTTTTGTTCTGTTTCCATTAAAACTTCGCCTCCTCATCATCTAGCAAATCTTCTTTATGAATATGATACCCATGATCGTCAATCCATGAACGTAAAAACATAGCAATAAATGTAATCGCTAATCCAATAATCCCGACAATATCTCCCCATGCTTGTTCATTTCGATACAAAAAGCCTAATGCAGAAATGAAAAGTCCGAGCGAGATGATAAATGGAATAAATGATGAATTCGGCATATGAATATCACCAATTGGTTCAGCAGGAGTTAAGTCTTTTCTTCCTGCCATTTTCTCAACCCAGAATGCATCTAAGCCACGAACAAGTGGAGTTTGTTTAAAGTTATACTCCGGTGGCGGTGATGAAATAGCCCACTCTAATGTCCGGCCTTCCCCCCAGGCATCTCCTGCTGCTTTTGGGCCGTTAATGCTTGTTTTGATAATGTTAATTAGTAAGATAATCGTTGCAGCAGCCATAAAGATGGCACCTATTGAACTAATTGCATTGCCAAGATCTAGACCTTGCCCAGGTAAAAATGCAGCGACACGACGCGGCATCCCCATTAAGCCTAAAAAGTGCTGAATGAAGAAAGTTAGATGGAAGCCGATGAAAAATAGCCAAAATGTTATTTTACTGAGTGTTTCATTTAACATACGACCAAACATCTTTGGCCACCAAAACGTTACACCTGCAAAAAGTGCATATACGACCCCGCCTACAATAACGTAATGAAAGTGAGCAACAACAAAGTACGTATCGTGGAATTGATAATCAGCAGGTGCTACAGCAAGCATAACACCGGTAACGCCACCAATAACGAATGATGGAATAAACGCAACAGAGTATAGCATAGGTGATGTAAACTCAATGCTGCCTCCCCATAGTGTCAAAAGCCAGTTAAAAATTTTAATACCCGTAGGAACAGCAATCGCCATTGTTGCTACGGCAAAAATAGCATTGGCAACCGGACCAAGACCGGTTGTAAACATATGGTGCGCCCATACCATAAATCCTAAAAAGCCGATTAATACAGTCGCAAACACCATTGAAGAATACCCGAATAATCTTTTTCTTGAGAATGTTGGCAAAATTTCAGAGAAAACTCCAAACGCAGGCAAAATTAGTATGTAAACTTCTGGGTGTCCAAAAATCCAGAATAAATGCTCCCAAATGATTGTATTCCCGCCCATTGTAGGATCAAAAAAGTTTCCGCCAAACAAGCGATCGAAAATCATAAGGAACAAACCGACTGTTAAAGCTGGAAAAGCAAACAGGATAAGTGCTGATGCAACGAATGTCGTCCAAGTAAAGAGCGGCATTCTCATATAGGTCATCCCAGGTGCTCTCATATTAATAATCGTTACAAGAAAGTTAATCCCGGCAATTAATGTACCTGCACCGGATATCTGTAAACCCAATGCATAGAAATCAATTCCATGACCTGGTGAAGCAATTGAGAGGGATGCATAAGATGTCCATCCTGCATCAGGAGCGCCATCTAAAAACCAGCTTAAATTTAAAAGCAAACCCCCAAATGCAAACAACCAAAATCCTAATGAATTTAAGAATGGAAACGCAACATCACGAGCCCCTATTTGTAATGGTACTACAGCATTCATTAATGCGAACAATAACGGCATTGCTGCTAAGAAAATCATTGTCGTACCATGCATGGTTAAAATTTCATTATACGTTCCTGCACTGACAAAATTATTATCTGGCACAGCTAATTGAATTCGAATAAATAACGCTTCAACACCACCAACTAAAAAGAAAAAACCACCTGCAATCAAGTAAAGGATAGCAATTTTTTTATGGTCTACTGTCGTTAAATAATCCCATAGCGTTGCGCCTATACCCCTTTTTTGAGTAAGCGTGCTCATAGCTAGACCTCCCCTTTTGAAAACTAGTTACCATTTATTTTTCTTTTAGACCCATTAGGTACTCGGTCAACTGATCAACTTGTTCATCTGTTAAGTCAGGATATGTATTACTCATTTTGTTTCCTGGCTTAATTTCTTCAGGGTCTTTTAGCCACTTTTTGATACTTTCTTCATTATGATCTAAGATACCTGCAACTTTTTGACGATCAGCAAACCCAGCTAAGTTTGGTGCCTGACGTGCTTGCTCCGGGCGACCATCTTGTGACTCGACAGCATGACAGCCAATACAGCTTTCGTTAAAAATTTCTTGACCTGCTTGTGCTGATTCTGTTGCTACTTCAGGCTTTGCATCTTTTAAATCGTTTACCCATGTATCGAACTCTTCACTTGAAAGTACGCGCACTTTAAAGTCCATGTACGCATGTGAGGGACCGCAAAGTTCGGCACATTTCCCATAGAAAATCCCGTTAGCGCTTTCAGATTTCTCTGAATCAAACACTAACCAAAATTTATTCTCGCCCTCGGTATTTGTATCTAGTTTTCCGCCCACTGAAGGAATCCAAAAGGAGTGTTTTACGTCTGAGGCTTTAATGTTGAAATAGACTTTCTTATCCGTTGGTACAACTAAATCTTGAGAAGTAATAATTTTCTGATTTGGGTATTCAAATTCCCACCAATATAAGTTAGCTCGAACATTAACCACTATTGCATCTTCGTCCTTCATTCCTTCTGTGTCTGCTAGTTTAAATGTATCCGCTACTGTTGGAACAGTTAAGATAATTAATAAAATGATTGGAATGACAGTCCAAAGAATTTCAAGCTTGTGATTGCCTTCTACTTGCTTTGGAATAAAATCTTCTTCACCTTTTCGGCGTCTAAACCGTACAAGCACATAGACAAAAATGATTGTTACTACAATAATTACTAATACCATAATGGCGGTGCTTAGCAACATAAGTGAATATTGCCTTTCAGCTACTTCACCTGCTGGACGCAGTGTTGACAAAAACGGTTCTCCACAGCCAGCTAATACCAATGCAAGTAAACTAAATAACGACAAAACGCGCAAGTTTAATCGCCATTTTTTCATAGCATTTCCCAACCCCTCTTTCATTGACGTGATTTTATTTATGCCTTATACAACCTTGCATAAGGCATAAATTACATTCCTTCTATAAATAAATTCTAAATTAGAAGAAATCCCCCTGTGTTCATCAAACATTCGCTCAGTGAAAGATTGCTCATCTCGAGCAAATTAAATAAGTGTGGCAATAACCATTGCTACGAATAAAATTGTTAAGTAGTTTATTGAATAGACAAACATTAAACTACCCCACTTTTCACCCTCAAGTTTGTTATATTTTAAAAACCCTAAAACTAGCCATCCTACATTTAAAACAGTAGCCAATACTAGAAATGGCGTGCCTAATTCATATAAATAGAATGGTAGGGGTAATAAACACACAATCCAAACCATAATTTGACGCTTTGTTACAGTAAACCCATGTACAACTGGTAGCATCGGTATACCGGCTGCACGATACTCTTCACTTCTTCTCATCGCAAGCGCTAGGAAGTGCGGCGGTTGCCAGATAAACATAATAATAAATAATACCCACGCTACAACATGTAAGTTTCCATCTACAGCTGCCCATCCGATAAGTGGTGGTACTGCTCCAGATACACTTCCAATCACAGTGTTAATTGTGTATCGGCGTTTTGACCATATTGTATATAAAAATACATATGTTACAGCCCCAATTAGTCCAATTAATGCTGCTGTGATGGTTGTTGCTAACAACATAAGTAAACCTGTTAGTGTTAAACCAATTCCCATTAGTAACACTGTTAAAGGTGTGAACTTGCCAGTCACAGTAGGCCGGTCTTTTGTACGCTCCATTAAAAGATCGATATCTCGGTCGATATAATTGTTTAAACTACAAGAACCAGCAATGACTAGCGAAGATCCAACAAGCCCAAAAAATGCTGTATCTAAGTGGTTTAAAAAGCTTTCGCCATTAAAAAATAAGGCAAGCCAAAAGCCTGTAAATGCTGTAATAAAATTAGAATTGACAATTCCAATTTTAATAGTTGCTAAAAAGTCTTTCCAAACAGAAGTTTTTTCTAGTGTATGAGGCCCATTATCCGCTACAGAAAGCGTTGAGTCTTCCATTGCCCGTGAATTATTCATGGCGCTTCCTCCTTTTTTGCTTCGGTGACTACTAGTCTTTGACAAAGATTTCAACTAGGTTCTCACATTACCATATCTGTACCTTATTTTATATGTTGATATTTTTCTACCATAGAGTTGAATTCGGTTCTACCCTCCAATTCTATGTGAAAAACAACCGTTCACAAATAAGTCATATTTATCTCACCTAGACCCCTTAAAACCTTCACATATAAGCGATAAAATAACATTAGAATACAGCAGTCCTGTATTTCTCCTGTTTATTAAAACACATTTTCAAAAGGTTATGTGAAGAAAATATGAAAAAAATATGGATTTTTTTTGTCACCTTTTGCAAAAGGACACATCATACTTGATTATTGTATATCATTGTCAGTAGAATAAGTTGTATCATGTCGAATAAGTTTAATAACTTATCTTTCTATTAATACAGCCTTACACTTTCTACCATTATATCAAACCAATAGGCTTTTATGGGAGATTATTAGAAGTTTTTCCATGAAAACTTTTAATAATTTCTAATGAAATTGGAATTAGCATGTACGCGTGTCACAAAGCAGCTATTTTTGATGGCTTAATTTGTTTGAATAAAGCTTAGTATGTTAGCTTTGTTAATACATGACAGACACACAGCATGATGTCTTCAGTCTGTCTGATTGTGTTTGGAACTTTACGGGTAGCTGCCTCTCGCCTTATCTTCTTTGTTTTCTCATAACCTTGAAACAGAAGTCTTCACACCCACTAAGAAGGCGATAAAACTTAACTTTATAAATACTAGATTTTAGGATGGTGAACATTGTGCAACGTGGACTTAAATGGCTCTCAGTCATTGTAACAATTGCGATGCTACTTATTTTATTAGGAGGAGCACTCGTTACAAAAACAGGATCAGGTGATGGATGTGGAGATTCTTGGCCTTTGTGTAATGGAGAATTAATTCCAAGTGACATTACATTTGAACTCGTCATTGAGTTAAGTCATCGTCTCGTATCTGGTACATCTGGTATTCTTGTGCTTGCTCTTTGTGTTTGGGCATGGATTTCTTTAGGCTATATTCGCGAGGTTAGGCCCTTGGCTGTTATCTCCTTTTCCTTTCTTGTTTTACAAGCATTAATTGGAGCAGCAGCCGTTGTGTGGGGCCAGTCAGATGCAGTTCTTGCGCTTCACTTCGGAATATCGTTAATCTCATTTGCTTCCGTACTTTTACTCACACTAATTATCTTCGAAGTGGATAAAAAATTTGATGCTGAAAATGTAGTGATTGGTTCTACCATGAAAAAACATATTTATGGTACCATTTTATACACCTATGTTGTCGTATACACTGGAGCACTTGTTCGTCATAAAGAAGCAAGTTTAGCATGTCCGAGCGTACCATTTTGCTCAAATACAAACAACTGGCTCCCAGGTGACCTGAATCAGTGGATTCAAATGGGGCATCGCACGGCAGCTTCACTTATCTTCATATGGATTTTAATAGCTTTTATTCATGCATTTAAATATTACCGAAATCAGAAGAATGTCTATTACAGCTGGCTTATTGCTCTCATACTTGTTTCATTGCAAGCCATTTCAGGAATATTAGTTGTGGTTACACGCTTACACCTAGGTCTTGCTCTTGCACATGCTTTAATTGTTTCTTGCTTATTTGGTGTTTTAAGCTACTTAACACTACTTGCAACTCGAAGCAAAAAACAGAAGCAGCAATAAATTCACAAAAAAAGGTACAAGCTTCACGGCTTGTACCTTTTTCATTCAGTTTTCCAATTCAATCAGTAAATCACCTGGCTGAATACTGTCCCCATTTGCTACATGAATCTGTTTAACAATTCCATCGAACGGTGCTTGAACTGTTGTTTCCATCTTCATTGCCTCTGTAATCATCAAATGATCCCCTTTAGAGACTTTATCTCCTTTTTCAACAATTACTTTAATCACTGTTCCCGGCATTGACGCACCGATATGATTTGGATTGGATTGGTCTGCTTTTAATTTAGATGTAACAGTTGTTTTAACACTTTCATCTTTAATCACAACTTCACGAGGTTGACCATTTAATTCAAAATATAATGTTCTTGTACCATCAGGCTGAGCTTGTCCAATTGACACAAGTTTGACAATTAATGTTTTTCCTTTTTCAATTTCAATTTCTACCTCTTCACCTAAACGCATTCCATATAAGAATGTTGCTGTATCAAGAACTGAAATATCCCCATATTGCTCTACTGCTTTATGATAATCCATAAATACTTTAGGATACAAAGCATATGCTAAAGCATCAAAACTTGTTACTTGACGGTTCAGATCATAGAATAGCTTCTCTTTTAATTCATCAAAGTTTACATTCTCTAATAACTCACCTGGACGAACTGTAATCGGCTTTCTTCCTTTTAAAACGATGCGTTGCAACTCTTTTGGAAATCCACCATGCGGTTGGCCAAGGTATCCTTCAAACAGTTCAATCACTGAATCTGGGAAGTCCAATGTTTCACCACGCTCAAATAACGTCTCTTCTGTTAAATCATTTTGAACCATGAACAGAGCCATGTCACCTACTACTTTTGATGATGGAGTTACTTTTACAATATCTCCAAACAGGGCATTGACGCGTGAATACATATCTTTTACTTCATCCCAGCGATTTCCTAACCCAACAGCTTTCGCTTGCTGTTGTAAGTTGCTGTATTGCCCTCCTGGCATTTCATGTACGTATACTTCTGTATGAGGCGCATTCATTCCGCTTTCAAAATCTTGATAGTATTTACGTACATCTTCCCAGTAGTAAGATAATTGTTCTAGGTTTTGAATATTTAATTTTGGTTTGCGCTCTGTACCTTCAAGTGCATAATAAAGTGAATTGGCACTTGGTTGAGATGTTAATCCAGCCATTGAGCTGACCGCAACGTCTACAATATCAACGCCTGCTTCAATCGCTTTTGCGTAAGTGAAAATACCATTTCCACTCGTATCATGCGTATGCAAGTGAATTGGAATATCCACTGTCTCTTTTAATGCTGAAACCAAATCGTAAGCAGCTTGCGGCTTTAATAAGCCTGCCATGTCTTTGATTCCTAAAATATGTGCACCTGATTGTTCAAGTTCTTTCGCTAATTGCTTATAGTAAGTTAAGTCATATTTACGACACGTTGGATCTAAAATATCTCCTGTATAACACATTGCAGCTTCTGCAATTTTTCCTGTTTGGCGTACAGAATCAATTGCTAATGTCATTCCTTGCACCCAGTTTAAGCTATCAAAGATACGGAATACGTCGATACCTGCATAAGCAGATTTTTCAACAAACTCTTTAATCACATTATCAGGATAGTTTTTGTAACCAACCGCGTTAGATGCACGCAATAACATTTGAAATAATACATTTGGTGCTTCTTGACGAAGAGTCAGCAAGCGATCCCAAGGATCTTCTTTTAAAAAGCGATATGCCACATCAAATGTTGCTCCGCCCCACATTTCTAATGAAAACAGATCTGGTAATAAACGTGCAGTAGGGTTTGCAATCTGCTTTAAATCATTTGTACGAATACGAGTTGCAAGCAGGGATTGATGACCATCGCGGAATGTTGTATCAGTTAAAAGAACTTCTTTTCGCTCTTTCACCCAGTTTACAAGGCCTTCGGCACCCTTTTCATCTAAAATTTGTTTCGTGCCGTTTTGAATTGGTTCAAGTATATTTACTTTTGGAATACGAGGCTTTGTAAAAATAGGTTTCTTTTTCTCAGCGACTCCTGGGAACCCATTCACTGTTACATTTCCAATGTATGTAAGCATTTTTGTTCCACGGTCTTTACGCTTTGGAAAAACAAATAATTCAGGTGTTGTGTCAATAAATGACGTATCATATGAACCCGTTAAAAACTTTTCATGCTTCACTACATTTTCTAAGAATGGAATGTTTGTTTTAATTCCGCGAATACGAAACTCTTTTAAGTTACGAACCATTTTCGATGCAGCTTGATCAAATGTTAACGCCCACGTTGTCACCTTTACTAGCAATGAATCGTAATATGGCGTAATTACAGCCCCTTGGAAACTGTTTCCGGTATCTAAGCGAACACCAAATCCTCCACCAGATCGGTACGCCATGATTTTACCGGTATCTGGCATAAAGTTATTCAGCGGGTCTTCCGTTGTTACACGTGATTGGATGGCATAGCCGTTAGTTTGAATTTCATCTTGCTCTGGAATTGCTAGAACATCACTGTGAAGTCCATAGCCGTCTGCAATTAAAATCTGTGATTGGACAATATCAACACCTGTTATCATTTCTGTAATTGTATGTTCTACTTGAACACGAGGATTTACTTCAATGAAATAAAATTCGTCTCCAGAAACGAGAAATTCAACAGTTCCAGCATTTATATATTGAACATTCTCCATTAATTGAACAGCAGCTTCACAAATTCGATTTCGCAAATCTTCAGATAATGATACACTTGGTGCCACTTCTACTACTTTTTGGTGACGGCGTTGGACAGAACAGTCACGTTCGTACAAGTGAACAACATTTCCTTGTTCATCTCCTAAAATTTGAACTTCAATATGTTTAGGGTTTTCAACAAGCTTTTCAACGTATACTTCATCGCTACCAAAAGCTGCTTTTGCTTCTGACTTTGCACGTTCGTACGATTCAGCTAAACTGGCTTCATCGCGTACAACGCGCATGCCTCGACCGCCTCCGCCTAGCGCTGCTTTAATCATCAGCGGGTAGCCATATTGTTCAACAAATTGTTTTGCCTCTTCCAATCCAGAAATCGGGCCATCTGTGCCTGGTATAACTGGAATATCAGCCAGGACTGCTTGATGGCGTGCTTTTACTTTGTCACCAAACATATCTAAATGCTTGGATTTAGGGCCAATAAACACAATCCCTTCTTCTTCACAACGTTTCGCAAATTGGATATTTTCTGACAAAAAACCGTAACCTGGATGGATGGCATCAACGTCGTGTGACTTTGCAATTTCAATAATGCCTTCAATGTCTAAATACGCATCAATTGGTTTCTTATCTACGCCTACTAAATATGCTTCATCTGCTTTATAGCGATGGTAAGAACCAGCATCTTCTTTCGAATAAATCGCAACAGTCCGAATATTCAATTCAGTACAAGCACGAAATACACGGATTGCAATTTCTCCACGGTTTGCTACTAATACTTTTCTTATCTTTTTAGTTACGAGACTCACGTTGAAACTCTCCCCTCAATCTTCGTATAATTTTCAATATAAAGCAAAATGGCGTAAATGAAAAGCAAAAATGAATGAAAAATCACAAAATTCTCATTCATTTTTGCTTTTTCAAGAGGTTTTTTAACCGAAAATTATTCGAAGTTAGTTGTTTTTTTATTCGGATAAGCAACAATATGGTTAAGTTTTTTTTCTTTTTTCTCTTGATAGTTGACGAAAAAAGAAATATTCACAACGATGCCCATTGCAATCATTAAAGACATCAGTGAAGAACCTCCATAACTGATGAACGGCAACGTAACACCAGTAATCGGAATTAACCCTGTTAGCCCTCCTAAATTAATGAAGGTTTGTATCCCAAGCATCGTGGCTATACCGATACAAATTAAACTTGCAAACGGATCTTTTGACCGCTTAGCTAGCATTAATATGCGAAAAATCAAGAAACCAATCAGCCCAATAACTAGTATGACACCAAAAAAACCTAATTCTTCAGCAATAACAGCCATAATAAAATCTGTATGAGATTCAGGTAAATACCCATACTTTTGTACACTTTCACCCAATCCAAGACCTGTTAAGCCCCCTGAACCAATAGCTAAATAAGAGTTTACAAGCTGATACCCTTGGCCTTGGGCATATTTAAACGGATCTGAAACACCCGTAAAACGGCTAATGCGTTCTTCAGTGACCTGTCCCGTCATGACACCAATGGTTCCCATGATAACGAGTAAAATTGCCCCAATTAAAGACAGCTTTATAATTGTTTTGCGCGAGACACCTGAACATAGCATGATGGTAACAGCGATTGCTAAAATAATAGAACCTGTCCCAAGATCGGGCTGGATGGCTACAAACAGAAAGATAGCCATTGTTAGACCAATTGGCCCTGTAAATGCTTTTTTTATGTCGTTAATATACTCTTGCCTTTTTGCTAATACAAGCGACAAGTACAAAATAACAGTTAGCTTTGCAAACTCTGCTGGTTGCACACTGGCGCCGGCTAACTTGAACCAACTTGTGGCACCACCTGCTGTGTGTCCCATAATAAAAACTAACCCTAGCAAGCCAAAAGTGAAAAGAACAATCAAAGGAAGCCATTTTTGGTATAATTTATACGGAAACATCATCGTAAGAAAAAAAACTATAAATGTAACCACTAACCAGCCTTTTTGCTTGTTATAAAAAAAGTCACTTTCTTGCCCATACCTTGTAATACTCGTAATCATACTTGAACTATACACCATTACTAATCCAATCACACATAACAATACAATGGCGATAATAATTGAATAATCGTAATGCTTAAAGATTTTTTTTACCATAAACCTCTTCCTTTAAACAATGATGGTTGCTTTATCCATTTTACTACATATTATGTACTTTCGCTTAGTAGATAGGGTAATGTAAAACACCTGTAATAAAAAACTCAAACTATGTATGTATATAGTTTGAGTTTCATCGCGTGCTTTATTTTTTTGTAAACGCTTCATGCAGTGCAGAAAGTTCACGCTCGAGGCGGTCTAGCAATGTTTTTCCAATATGTTCATCAATTAAATTAAGACGAACTGCAAAATCAATTTCTCTTGATAAACCAAACATCTGTGTATCTAAAACCTCTTCATAAAGAGGACATTGTGGCATTGTTAAGTTATCCATTTGAACTTGAATTAATTGCAAAATCTTATCTGCATCAGCTTTTAACAACGCATACGCTTTTTCACGATGATCTATCATTGTCTCAGGCGTCAAACTCAATCCCTCCGTTCGCGAGCGATTACCTAATCTATCTCTTAATATTAAGGGTTTCACAACGAAAAAGCAAGAGCAAAGGTGTACATCCGTTCAATAATTCCCCTACTTTAAATATATCACTTCTTTAAAAGAATATAAACAAACTTATAAAAAGAAAGCTCTACAGAGCATCAATCAGACATTATCCATCCCTCTTCCTCTATTATATCAATAAAGTCGAACTTCAATCAGTGACATTTCTTCACTGCCCATTGATGGATGATCAAAACGATACATTTCTAAAGAAACCGTGCAGGTAGATGACAAACACAAAGAAAGCGCTTATAATTTTTAAAAAGGAGGTATTTCGATGAATTCATTTATTCGTTTGCAAGGTAATGTTCGTTATAAATTAACACTTGATCCCGGAGTTTGGATTTTTGATGACCGAAAAGTTGATTTAACAACTTATTTTGATGAAGAGGAAAAAAAAGAAGACGCAAATGTTGCCTATACAAAAGCAGTATCTAAACATTGGGACCGCGAAATTCAAGAAGGAGCTGTGTTCCCCCCTACACTAAAAACAGAAAAGAAATTTGAAAAACAAAAGCTACTTACAGGTACTTTCGGTATTCCTTTTGAGCCATTTTTGGGCAATGCAGAGCCAAATGAACAGGCACAGACAGTTACATTTATTACGGATACTGGTTCCATTAGCTTTCCATTAGAAGAAGCAAAAACGCTCATATTTGGGTTTAGCAAAGAAGGAAAACCACTTCGTGAAGACGGTCCAATTCATGTCTATAAAAAAGATGGATCAAACCGGAAGGAACCGATTAAAAATGTAAAAGAAATTATTATTACATAATCTCAAAAAATGATTGGTTTTATCTGTTATGCAAAATGGACGGACACTTTAACCCCTTACTATTGCTGGGTTTATATGTCCATCCATTTTGCGAAGATAATTCAAAGGAACTGGTTTCCCGGTTTGAGCTCCTCTTCATAATCTGAATAAAATGTTTGCTATAAAATATCTGCTGCTAATTGCGCTAATCCTGAACGCTCACCTTTTACTAAGCGAACATGACCAGAAATTTTTTGTTCTTTAAATTTTTCCACGACATATGTTAAACCATTGTTGTATTCATCAAGATAAGGATGATCAATTTGAGCAGGATCACCCATTAGCACAATTTTACTCTTTTCACCTACGCGCGTTAAAATGGTTTTCACTTCATGTTTTGTTAAGTTTTGCGCCTCATCAATGATAATGAATTGCTCTGGGATACTGCGGCCACGAATATACGTTAGCGCCTCTACCTCAATGGAACTCAACCCTGCTAAAATGGCATCGAGCTCCCCGGGTTTTTTTGTGTTAAACAAATACTCTAAATTATCATAAATTGGTTGCATCCACGGGCGGAGCTTTTCTTGTTTTTCACCTGGTAAAAAACCAAGATCTTTTCCAACGGGTACAATCGGACGTGCCACTAACAGTTTTTTAAAACACCCTAAGTCTTCTGTTTGCATTAAACCAGATGCTAGAGCAAGCAACGTTTTTCCAGTCCCCGCCTTACCAATTAATGTAACAAGCTGTACATCATCACGTAACAATAGCTCAAACGCCATAATCTGTTGCACATTTCGAGGTTTAATTCCCCAGATATGATCGTATTCAAATAAAAGTTTCTTTACCTTTATTCCAGTTTGATCAACAATTCCGATGGCAGAGCCTGATCCTCCAAACGCATCTTTCATAACAAGGAATTGATTCGGAAAAAACGGATGATTTGCCACTTGTGACGTTAACAATTCTCCATTTTCATAAAAATGATTAAGCAATTCTCTGGGAATATACACTTCAACAAAACCTGTATAAATGCTATTAAATTCTACCACACGATCACTTAAGAAATCTTCTGCTTTTAAGCCAATCGCATCAGCCTTCACACGTACTAACACATCTTTACTAACTAAAATAACTTCCCTGCCGTCTTCTTTCGTTTCTTCTTCTAATGATAAATTTTTAGCAATAGCTAAAATACGATTATCATTTGTTTTTTCTACAAAAATTTCTTGCAGTTGCTGAAACGAGCGATGGTTCAGTTCAATTCGCAAGTGACCGCCATTTTCTAACTGAATTTTCTCATGCAACCTTCCGTGTTGTCGCAAATTATCAATAAGCTTTGATACTTGTCTAGCATTCCTTCCCACTTCATCCATGTTTCGTTTTTTAGAGTCAACTTCCTCTAGCACTACAGCTGGAATGACCACTTCATTATCATCAAATGAAAAGATTGAATGCGGATCTTGCAATAAAACGTTTGTATCTAAAACATAGATTTTTTCCAACAATTTAGCCTCCTACACCGTTTGTTTTCCCTTTAAGGAGTGAAACAAGGAACCCATTCACTTACATACTATGTAAAGTGTACGTGTGAAGTTAATGTGAATGGACGGACCATTTGCTTTAAATATATGAACATGTGCATAAAGATAGAAGAACTATTAAAAACTAAATACAAATTACTACAAAAAATGAGCCCTAAATAAAGGAGGCATCTCCAAGATGAACAAATTTATGATCATTACCATTTTATCTTTTTTGACATTAGCTGGTTGTACTAATAATCAATCCGAAATGGAAGAAGGTCAAAACAAGCAAGTCATTCATGTTAAAAACTCAACACCAGAGCACATTCAAAAGCGAACTGCAGATGAGATTTCTAAACATTTAGTCGAACTTGCTACAAGTGTCCCTAATGTAAAAGATGCAACAGCAATTGTACTAGGAAGATATGCAATTGTTGGCATCGACGTTGGTAGTAAAATTGATCGTTCAGAAGTTAGTTCCATTAAATATACAGTAGCTGAAAGTTTAAAATCAGACCCATACGGTGCAAATTCAGTCGTTATTGCAGATCCTGATACTATCAGCCGCTTAAACGAAATTGGAAACGAAATTCGACAGGGCCGACCTGTCACAGGCTTCCTAGATGAACTAGCAGCCATTGTTAATCGTGTAATGCCTGAAGTTGCTGAGGAAATACGGAAAAACCCAAATCCTACCGATACAAATAATGAAAAACTAACAGATGAACAACAGAAACAGTTAGAGCAAAATCAGCAAGAACAATCAAATGATCACTTAAATAAAAACAAATAATACCGGCTGTATAATTAAAACAAGCTTAGTATTTCTTTTACTGAGCTTGTTTTATTGCTTCAATTACTTGTTTGTCGAGCTTCGCAGCTGCAACTGGATCATAGGTTTTTTCATAAGATGGATTTATTGAAATTTTAGATCCATAAAACATGACATCCCTTACTTCTGTGATCTTTACTTCTACTAATACCAATTTCAATGGAACATTTTCTAATTTTTTTTGATAGATTGATGCAGAACCGCTGATGGAATAGCACGATTCATTTGCAATCATATTAATTGCAACTAACGAATTATGTTCAATATTAGTAACAATTCGAGATTTAAAATCCACCGCAAATCGAATGATTTGATTAGTTGGTGCATAAATCCAGGAAATAGCACTTACATTCGGGCCTTTGGTCTCATAATCAATTGTTGAGATTGTGACAAAATGTTCTGCTTGTAATTCATCGTATAAAGCATCGATTAAAATTGGCTCAACTTCATTCGCCATTTCTATCCCTCCCACTAAGTATGTATGTACTATAGTTAATTCATTTCGAGAACATGCTATTGTTTACCTGCTTTTTTATATAGGTTTAAAAAAACATTTACATCCTTTACTTTTAAATCACGCTAAACATACAAAACTCGTGTCATAAAAATGAAATTTAACCATTAATTTTTAGAGCAATTATTAGTTATACATTGCCCGGTTAGTTCAACTAACGATTAGGAAAGCACTAATCGAAGTTTCACTTTATAAAACACAGCGATTGGGCTAAAATGATGTATAGAGAAGTTGAGGTGATATGAGTGAGAGTGAAATGTGTTTTATGTGATAAAATTGAAGTTATTGAGGATGAAACATTGGTGGCCAAGCGCCTTCGCAATCGTCCAATTCATACATATATGTGCGATGAGTGTTCCAAGCGAATTGAACAACGTACAAAAGAGCGCATAGCGACAGGAAATTTCAAGCTGTATCAATCAAAGCAAACTGAGGAGGATTGGTGAGATGACTAAACAAGGGATTGTCATCGGTTTGCTTAGTGGCAGTGTATTAGGGCTATGTTTAAAGTTAGTTGAATCAGTAACAGGCAAAAAAGTATATACACTTTTGCTGAACGTAGATTTCATTCCAATTATCGGCATGATCCATTGGAATGAAATGAGTGAGTTCATCTTTCATCTGATTCTTTCCGCAGCAATTGGGATAGCATATGTCTATATGATGAAAAGGATGAATCGTGTCTCATGTAAACGTGCTCTAATCTTATCATTACTTTTAACCTTGCCCACAATCCCTTTGTTTTTTCCGCTTACCGTATTAGCAACTAAAGATACTCCACCTGTAAACGACCTGCTTGCAATAAGTTACTGGACAATCGGTCATTTGCTTTTTGCCATTTCATTAACAATAAGTGGTCGACTCATAATAAAGCGCTAGCAATATGCTAGCGCTTTATTATGAACTGATAGTCGATTTTTCTTTTTTGGATTGATGCAGCCTTATTTTATAGATAATTAAAACAAGTGCTGCTACCACTAAACCTTCTGCCACTGGTAAAAAAATCCCCAAAAAAGTAAGAATGGTACACCCAAAAGCAAGAAATGTATAAATAATAATCGACTTTAGCAAAGGTAGCTTTTTGGCAAACCCAAGTTTATATACAATGATTGAAAGTGCTAAAATCGTTAGATACAACAGCCACATTCCTACTTCCGGATTTTGATCCACTCGAAATAATGCAGCAAAAAAGGAAAGATGCTCCTGTACATCCATCATTGTTTTGCCCTCCTTTTCTATATTGCAGCTAATATTATATTCAGATTAGCCCGTCTGTTCACGATGCACTCTTCTTACTTTTTTCGACAAACGTTCCTCATTATCCTTTATGTAAAAAGAAATCTGCACTTTTAATAACGAAAATGTCCAATATTTTTAATCAATCAGCTTTTATCATACAAAAAAAGTTGTTAGAGAGTGACCTCTAACAACTTTTTAAATCATAAAATAATCGGTAACTTTCCGATAATGGTTGTTACTTCATATCAGCATATTTTTTCTTTTTCGCTACTTTTTCACGTTCGTTCTTATCAAGGATTTTTTTACGTAAACGAATTGATTCAGGCGTAATTTCACAATACTCATCTTCGTTTAAGTATTCAAGAGACTGCTCTAAAGACATAATGCGAGGTTTTTTCATACCTGTCGTTTGGTCTTTGTTTGCTGAACGCATATTTGTCATTTGCTTCATTTTGCAAATATTAACAACTAAGTCATTTTCACGTGTATGTTCACCAACGATCATACCTTCATATACTTCTGTACCAGGCTCAACAAAAATCGTTCCACGATCTTCTACACCTTGGATACCATAAGTAGATGATTTACCTGTTTCCATTGAAACAAGCACCCCTTGGCGACGTCCACCTACTTGACCTTGTTGCATTGGCTGATAGCTGTCAAATGAGTGGTTGATAATGCCAAATCCACGAGTCAATGATAAGAATTCAGTTGTATAACCGATTAATCCGCGTGCAGGCACCATGAAAATTAATCGCACTTGGCCGCTTCCGTTATTAACCATGTCAACCATTTCTCCTTTACGAGCACCCATTGATTCCATAATGGCGCCTGTATGCTCTTCAGGTACATCAATTTGAACACGCTCAACAGGCTCACAGCGAACGCCGTCAATCTCACGAACGATTACTTCAGGTTTTGACACTTGAATTTCATAACCTTCACGACGCATATTCTCGATTAGAATAGACAAGTGAAGCTCTCCGCGTCCAGATACAACCCATACATCAGGAGAATCTGTATTTTCAACACGTAAACTTACATCTGTTTCAAGCTCAGCCATTAAGCGCTCTTCGATTTTACGTGACGTTACAAATTTACCTTCACGCCCAGCAAATGGCGAGTTATTTACTAAGAACGTCATTTGTAAAGTTGGCTCATCAATACGTAAAACAGGAAGTGCTTCTTGATGATCCGAAGGACATACTGTTTCTCCAACGTTGATATCTTCCATTCCTGAAACCGCAATTAAATCTCCTGCTTTTGCTTCTTCAATTTCAACACGTTTTAAGCCTAAGAAACCAAACATTTTTGTTACACGGAACTGCTTGACTGTACCATCTAATTTCATTAACGCAACTGACTGGCCTACTTTCATTGTTCCGCGGAAAACACGGCCCACACCGATACGACCAACATAGTCATTGTAATCAAGCATTGCTACTTGGAATTGAAGTGGTTCTTCACTGTTATCGACTGGAGCAGGAATATGTTTAATGATCGCATCAAACAGTGCTTCCATATTTTCATCCTGCTGTTCTGGATTTGTGCTAGCTGTTCCGTTGATAGCTGAAGCATACACAACTGGGAACTCGATTTGTTCTTCTGTTGCGCCTAATTCAATAAACAAATCAATCACTTCATCCACAACTTCTGAAGGACGTGCAAAGTCACGGTCAATTTTGTTAACAACAACAATTGGTGTTAAGTTTTGTTCTAATGCTTTTTTTAATACGAAACGCGTTTGAGGCATACAACCTTCATATGCATCTACAACAAGCAGAACACCGTCTACCATTTTCATAATACGCTCAACTTCACCACCGAAGTCAGCATGTCCTGGCGTATCCATAATGTTGATACGCGTATCTTTATAATTAATAGCTGTATTTTTTGCTAAAATTGTAATTCCACGCTCACGCTCAAGATCATTTGAATCCATCGCACGTTCTTCAACGTGCTCATTAGTACGGAAAGTACCGGACTGATGTAATAATTTATCTACTAACGTTGTTTTCCCATGGTCTACATGGGCAATAATGGCAATATTACGTAAATCTTTACGAATGTTCACGCATTTCACTCCTATGCTTGTAATAACTAAGCTATTATATCATACTAACTCTAGAATTGCTGAATGATTTTGTTGTACACTATAAATATCTATTATGATTGGGAGGAAGCAACATGAAAAACATTAAGTGGGTATTTGTTTTTTACGCGATGCTAGCTACAATTTCAATTATGGCTATCGGTATATTTATAGGCGAAGGAAGCGCTATCGGAATTATTAGCGCAATCATTATGTTAATTGTGGTAATGGGACTAGGATTTACGACGAAAAAGAAAATGCGTGAAAAAAATCAACTTTAATTCTTTTTTCACACCTATCTATTATCAAGTTAACTACGCGCTAAATTCGTTTCTTAACACTCAGTAAAAGAAGCAACCTTACTGAGTGTTAATTTTTGCACTAATCACGATCGTTCGGCTGCTTACTTTCTACTATTATAAAATAGATGAGAAAACTTCGCTGCTAGTCCATTTTCTAAATGAGTACTTATCTAGATACTTAGTTTCCCGAAAGATAAGTTGATAAAATATTTTCATGCAAACCAGGTTTCCCAACAAACAGACTGCTTCGATTTAAAATTTGTAATGGTTCACCCTTTAAATCCGTCACAACTCCTCCGACTTCTTCAATTAACACTTTGCCTGCAGCAAAATCCCAAGGTGCTAAACGCATCGTAATATAGGCGTCTAATCGTCCTGCTGCTACATATGCAAGTTCGATTGCAGCAGACCCATAGGAACGAGTGCCACGTACCCGTCTTACAAGAGGACTTAACACAGATGGGTCAATTCTTTTATTTTCTGTTACCCACGTTGCATTCAGACTAATGACTGCTTCCTCGATACTAACAGGTTCTAATTTAGGCAATTTAATATCATTCATATAGGCTCCGTGTCCCTTTAATGCATAATATAGTTCATCATGTACAACATCATATATAAATCCAGCTTGGCCAACGCCATTTTCAAAAATACCAACTGATATCGCAAAATTACGCTGTTGATGAACAAAATTCATCGTTCCATCAATTGGGTCAATCACCCATATGACTCCTTCGGTCGTTTCAATTTTTTCTCCATAACCCTCTTCACCTAAAATACGATGGTTCGGAAATGTACCTTTGATTTTCGAGATAAAAAACTGTTCTACCTCTTGATCCATATTCGTTACGAGATCATTGGGATTGGATTTAGTTTGAATTAATAATTCCTTACTGAATGAATCTTTTATCATGGCCCCTGCTTCTCTTACCCATTGTTTTGCATATGTATCAATTTGCTTCCAAAAATCATTCATGTTCATGTCCCCCTTAGAATAAAGTCTTTAAGTTAAGCTTAAAAAAACCGGTACAAGATGTCAATCTACACAGTAAGTGGGAGAAGGGATAAAAATCTCCTTCTCCCACTTATCTTTTAAACAGGCAGTTGTATAATCTCCCCTACTCGTACCACTATTCATGTAAATTGAAACAAACACTACATATACTAAATTCTATTTTCACCATTTTCTGTTCTTTACATTCATTCAACTTAAATAATCTCGCTGCTATAGAAAAAAGAAGGCTGGGTATTTTGAGGTAAATAAAGAAAATGTAAAATCAGTGGGTTCTTGCCCACTGATTTTTGATAAAACCATGTAATTATTGAAGAGAAATCATTTCTTGACGAAGTTTTTCTAATTTTCTTTTGCATTGTTTTTTCTTTTCTTCGTTATTTTCTACCATAGCTTCGTAAAGAGTTGCTAATTCATAATCTAATTCTAAGCGAATAACCCCTAATCGTTTGTGCCTATCATTCTTCTTATACATATTCACCACTTGTTTCACCCTCGAAACACCCCTCTCAAATTAATGAATTCTTTACGAACGGCTTCAATAAAACTAAATTTTCAGTTTTTTAAGATTAATATAGTCTATGTCGAAGCTTAAATTCATGTAACTAAATTGTGTGATTACCTATAAAAAAATGATAGATGCATTTTGACAAGCATATGCTAATCAATTGGTTATTATGCCTCTTATGTGTTAAAATTCTCGGGTAAGATACAGGGATTTAAAGTTATGCTGGAGGTTATATATGTTATTTACAGGGTTTTCACACGAAGATTTTAATGTATTTAAAATTGATACTCTTGACGAACGAATGAATGCAATCCAAACACAGATTCGTCCTAAATTTGAAGCACTGAGTTATCACTTTGCGCCAACGCTTTCTACTCTTTGCGGAGATGAAATGCATGTACATATTGCAAAACATGCTCGCCGGACTGTTAATCCACCTAAGGATACATGGGTAGCATTCGCTAATAGTAAGCGCGGATATAAAATGCTGCCTCATTTCCAAATCGGTCTATGGGAAACACATGTATTCGTTTGGTTTGCAGTTATTTATGAGGCACCGATTAAAGCTGACTTCGGCAAACTATTAAACAGCAACATAAAAGAAATAAAAAAACGTATTCCTGACTCATATGTATGGTCAAAAGATCATACAAAACCTGATGTGGAAAAAATGAGTGAACTATCTGAAGCGCAGTTAGCATCATTATTTGATCGGTTGGAACATGTGAAAAAAGCTGAAATTTTATGCGGAATTAACGTTTCCAAAGAGGAAGCAGTGAATCTAAGCGGTGAAGATTGGATCTCGCTTATCGAGCAAACATTTAAGACGTTAACTCCATTATATGAATTAACGAAAAAGACATATGCATAAAAATTACGCATAAACCAAAAAGGAGCCCATTTATAAATGAATTGAAATGGGTTCCTTTTTTTAAATTCATCTGTTACTGCATCTTTATCATATCTCCTGCTGAAGCAGACTTTGCACGTTGAATTGTCCGATAAGACGAATAGCCGCTCTGGTCTTCAAAATCATTACAAATATTTTTTTCTTCTGCCTTGCTAGGAACAATCTCTTTAAAACGTCTATAAATAGCCATTAGCTGTTCCCGTTCAATCCCTTTTTCATATGCTCGTTCAATGCTCTCAAAAAACTTAATAACATCAATAATTTCTTCAGTACTCCAATCTAGCGAAATCGGGTATTGATACTCCATTTTCATCACTCCATGCCTTCCATTATAATACAGATATGTATTGAACTAAATGTACCTTATAGCCATACTGTAACACAAGAAACTGTTTCGACAAAACCTCTTCTTTTAAGCCGTTTCGCTTTTTCTATTTTCAAAATCTATTCGTTCAAATCGGTTCTTAAGCACCCGCTCTTTCTTGCCCTCTTGCTTTAATTATCGTAACTGCGATGAAATATGTTAAAAACCACTTTGCAAACTTTTTAATAAGTGCTATAATTCTTTTGTTTTATTTGTACAGAGCGAATGCGAAAAATAATTTTAATTGTTTTTCATAACTATTTACTAGTTCATTAAATCAAGTTTTATCGCTTTTTAGTAAAACAATATGTATTGAAAGTTCAATCAGTGGGGACTCGTTTACCCCACTGATTCTTAGTTACAGAAGTAGAACACAGCTTTCGTTCTTAAAGTCTGTTGCCTTGCCTTTTCTAAGTAAAGTTCAAGAGATGAGGTAAACCATTTATTTATCCTAAAAAAAGAGGTGTTTAGCAAAATTGTCTTCTCAATTCTCAACTCCGTTATTTACTGGATTATTGGAACATGCAAAAAAGAATCCAACGCAATTTCATATTCCAGGTCATAAAAAAGGAAATGGCATGGACCCTGAATTCAAATCATTTATTGGGGAAAATGCTTTATCTATAGATTTAATTAACATCGGTCCTCTAGACGACTTACATCAGCCAAAAGGAATTATTAAAGAAGCTCAGGATTTAGCTGCTGAAGCATTTGGAGCAGATCATACTTTCTTTTCAGTACAAGGAACAAGCGGTGCCATTATGGCTATGGTTATGACAACCTGTGGACCTGGGGATAAAATTATTGTACCTCGAAATGTTCATAAATCTGTCATGAGTGCTGTTGTTTTTTCAGGGGCTACCCCTATTTTTATTCATCCAGAAATTGATGAGAAATTAGGAATTTCACATGGTATTACACCTGATTCTGTCAAAAAAGCATTAACACAACATCCGGATGCAAAAGCAGTTCTTGTCATTAATCCGACTTACTTTGGAATTTCAGGTGATTTACAAAAAATTGTTGAAGTGGCTCATTCTTATAACGTACCTGTTCTTGTAGATGAAGCTCATGGTGTTCATATTCACTTCCATGATGACCTTCCTTTATCCGCTATGCAAGCAGGTGCAGATATGGCTGCAACAAGTGTTCATAAATTAGGTGGGTCAATGACACAAAGTTCAATTTTGAATATACGTGAAGGCCTCATATCACCACAACGTGTGCAAGCCATTTTAAGTATGTTAACAACAACTTCTACATCGTATTTGCTGTTGGCTTCTCTTGATGTAGCTAGAAAGCGTCTAGCCACTGAAGGAACAGCATTAGCAGAACAGGCCATTTCCTTAGCTGAATATGCAAGAAAAGAAATTAATACTATTGGGCATATTCGTTGCATCGGCCGTGAAATTTTAGGAACAAAAGCAACATATGATTTAGATCCTACAAAACTGATTATCTCTGTTTCCGACCTTGGTGTTACTGGTTATGATGTAGAGAAATGGTTACGTGAAACATATAATATTGAAGTTGAAATGTCAGATCTATACAACATCTTGTGCATCGTCACACCTGGTGATACGTTAGAAGACATTACAAAACTAATCGGTGCTCTTCAAGACTTATCAGCTAAAGTTGATTGTTTATCTGATACAACAGCTAATCCGTCTATATTGCTACCAGACATTCCTGTATTAGCTGTAACACCACGCGATGCCTTCTATGCTGAAACAGAAGTTGTTCCTTTCAGTGAATCTGCTGGTCGCGTTATTGCTGAATTTGTCATGGTTTACCCGCCTGGTATTCCAATTTTTATTCCAGGGGAAATCATTACACAAGAAAACTTAACGTATATTCAAACAAACTTAGAAGCTGGCCTCCCTGTTCAAGGACCGGAAGATTTTGAATTAAAAACATTGCGAGTGATTAAAGAACACAAAGCAATTCAATAAACTCGTATGATAAACGCAATCTCATTCAGTCAACAAACGTTATGAAGATGAACCAATCAGGACAAAAATATAACAGAAAAAGGTGCGTGTTTCTTCAACACGCACCTTCTTCTTATTCTAAATCGTCTTTCGGCTGTTCGCATTCTCCACTTTTACACTTTGAGTATAATCGTGTCACTTTCTCATCTTCAAAATGATCAATTGTAGAATTACAAGTTTGACATACGATTGTTCCCATTTGTAAACTCCCCTTTGTTTTTCATAGTTTTGAAAACGTTTTATTCTTCTTGATATTATAATAGTATGTAACATTCCACTTGTCAACAACTAATTAGTATGTCACATTAAAATTTTTAAACCATTTTTCCTTCATGTTTTTAAAATAGAAACATATTTATGTACTTTCATTCATTATGTCTGCCTGTGCTTTCTCCTAAAAAACCACTATAAACTACTAAATAAAAATCACCTTTAAATCGTAAAAAAATTCAATTCTATTACAAATCGATGCTTACATTAATTTATCCTATAAAAAATTACTTCCCCTCTATAAGATTGAACATAAAAAAGCATGGTGCTTAACCATGCTTTTTTGCTAGAGTGATTGAGATAACTCGTTTGCTACTACATGCTGAATTTCTTCTTTTGATAGACCTTTCCAGAACAACACCCCTTTAATAAGTAGATCTACATGTAAATGTAATTCCGTATCATCTTTTTTTACTTCACCGCTTGTTCCTGAATTTCCTACGTAACCAACTTGTGTATCTTCTGTTACGCGGCTGCCCACTTTTAATCTCTCAGATACAAGGTCAAGGTGTGCAAATCGTGCTTGCATACCATTATCAAATTGAACCCAAACTTGTCTTCCTCTTAATTTATCTAAGATGTATTGTGGTGTTCTTTGAACCGTCTTACAGTAGGCTAAGTCCTTCTTACGCTCCCTTTCAGATTCATAAGGCTTATACTCATGATCGACTCGTACAACTGTTCCTTCTCCCATTGCATAAACAGGAGTCCTTCGATTAACATCTGTTCCGGCTGAATATGTATACCAATCTAGCCCTTCATGAAACCCGTATCGATAGGTTCGAGGTGCTCCTGGAATATGAGAAGGAAAAATATCTGCCTTTGCTCCTTTTAATGGAGAGCGCAACGTTTGGAAATATTGACTTACTTCTTCCACAGTAAATTGTTTGGCAGCTGCCACTTCAATAATTTCTTCCTTTGCCTCTTGTTTTTTGGCTAGCAAATAAGCAGGTTTTTTCGTAAATAGCTTAGGTTCATTTTTTAGCAAAAACTCAGCAGTAACATATGAGTTACGATTCTTCGTTAGAAAATCATTCTTCTTTAAAGGAACAAACTTTTCGTTAATCTGTGCCACTGTAATACCTTCTGTAAATATGTAAAGGTTATCTCTAACAGCAAGATGTAACTGACGGTCGATTTCATCATATACAGCATGATAAGAAAGTGACGGTTCAGTTACATCAATATATGGGGTACCATCAATATACACATAAGGCAACCTTATTTCATTATTTATCTTAACAATCGCTCCGACGATAATTAAGCATATAATCAGCCCCATGGCTAATATCCATTTTTTCACAAGCATAATCCTTTCTATATAAAGTGAAACTTCCTTCCGTAGAGAGTTTCTTGATTCCTTCATAAGGGTCATACAGACTGAGGAACAGGCCGTGATAATGTCTGTGTTGGGATTCTTTATGAGAAGTTTCCATCCACCTTTCTTATTAACTTCCTCAGTGTCTTGAGACGAAGGCTTATTGACCGTTACGCACAGGCTAAAACACATTCCATTATTTTTTCCATATTCAGCAGCGAATAAACAATGAAAATTTTATGCTTGACGTAAATATTATTTAAAAATAATTATAATATTGAAAATAAAATCTTTTTTACACGCATATAACTAAACTTTCAAAAAGATCTTTACTAAAATAGCCAGCTATATGGTTTGATGTATAGGAAAAATGGTTAAAAGAAAAACTGTATAGTAAAAATTACTTATAAAAGGAGAATACAATCGATGAAAAAACTGACATCAGTTTTTATTCTTTCGGTTATTATTGCAGTATTATTTATCGTTTGGGGTACTATTCCTGAATCAGTTTTAGGTAGTGCGGCTCTTACACCTGTAACAACAGCCATACATATTTTTATCATTGAAAAATTTGGATGGTATTACTTATTAGCAGCAACTTTCTTTTTAGCATTTGTATTGTTTTTAATTTTCTCGAAATATGGAAACATCAAGTTAGGAAAACCGGATGACAGCCCGCAATATAGTTATCTCTCATGGTTTGCCATGTTATTTAGTGCAGGTATGGGAATTGGTTTAGTGTTTTGGGGAGTATCTGAGCCAATAAATCATTTTCATACACCCCTTTCAGGAGAAGGAGGCACTGCTGAAGCCGCTCGAGCAGCTCTGCGCTATTCATTTTTCCATTGGGGCTTACACCCTTCCTTGGGCTATTTATTCTGTACTTGCATTGGCTCTTGCATACTTTCAATTTAGAAAGGGCTATCCATTTGTTATTAGCAATATTTTACGACCTTTATTAGGCAAACGTATGGATGGAAGACTTGGTACACTCATCAATGTTATTGCTGTGTTTGCAACGATATTTGGTGTTGCAACCTCCCTCGGCCTAGGTGCGATTCAAATTACAGGTGGTGCCTCTTACTTATCACCTAACGTTGAGAATAATTTTACGACTCAGCTCATCGTTATTATTATCGTAACAATCCTCTTTATGCTTTCTGCACAAACCGGGTTAAATAAAGGAATTAAATATTTAAGTAATCTTAATATTATATTAGCAATTGCTTTGATGATTTTTTTACTATTTGCAGGTCCTACAAATTTCATTATGGATTTATTCGTAACAACAATTGGCTCCTATTTGCAATATCTCCCTTCAATGAGCTTTCGTTTGAGTCCATTTGATAACAATACATGGGTTCAAGACTGGACTATTTTCTACTGGGCTTGGTGTGGATTGCCTGGGCACCGTTTGTCGGCACTTTCATTGCCCGTATTTCACGAGGACGTACGATACGTGAATTTCTAATTGGCGTATTAGCTGTTCCAACTATATTTGGCGGATTATGGTTCTCTGTTTTTGGTGGAGCCGGTATTTATTTAGATTTCTTCACAAACATTCCCGTCATAGATATTATTAATGAAAAAGAGACGGAAGTGGCTTTATTCTATGTACTCGAACAGTTTCCATTAGGAACCGTCATGTCTGTAATTGCAATTGGATTGATTGCAACATTTTTTATTACCTCAGCCGATTCTGCAACATTTGTATTAGGCATGCAGACAACGAATGGGAATTTAAATCCTTCGAATTCAGTAAAGTTGATATGGGGATTTATTCAATCCTTAACAGCCATTATCTTATTATGGACTGGAGGCTTAGATGCCTTACAAACGGCTGCGATTATTGCTGCACTGCCATTTTCACTTGTTCTTGTTCTTGTCCTTACCGTTTTCTCTTTAATAAAATCATTTAAAGAAGAAACAGGCATTAAGGAAAAAAATAAAACCATTTAACTAAGAAAAAGGAACACCATCTAGTAGATGATGTTCCTTTTTCTTGCTGCTTTATACATAAAGACCAGCTTCACTAGTTAAATTTCATGCCACCTTTTCTGTTTAAAAAACAAAAAGCATCCAACATTCATATCCGAACAGAAAAATGGCTAATGTGGAACATGTGACTAAAAACGCTTGTTTTTTCGATTGAATTTTCATTTCTGCAATTCCATAGGCTAAATAAGCAAATACAAAAAATAAAATGACTTTTGCCGTTACTTGATCACGCTTTGATAACATTTCTACTGTTGCATAGCTACTCCATATTGTGAGCTGAATACCATATAAGAGCAATCTCATTAGCGCCCTCCGCCCTTCCTCTCTCTTTGACAGACAGCAAGCCATATTTTACAGGCAGTTATCTCACACTTAATCACCTTCTACTAGTTCTTTCCCTCACCTTCGCAAAACTCTCGAGTTAGGCCTTACTGTCAAATATGGCTTTGTTGAAATCACACATCTAAAGTGCGCCCTAACTGATATGTATGCAGCTTGTACAGAATTTAAAACTATACAAAAAAAGGTTCATGCAAACGCATGAACCTTTTCATTTATTATTTTACAATGTGAATTGGGCTTCCAATTGCTACTTCCGAAGCTTCCATTGTGATTTCACCTAATGTTGGGTGAGCGTGAATTGTTAATGCGATATCTTCAGCAGTCATACCGCCTTCAATTGCAAGACCAAGCTCAGCAATCATATCAGATGCACTTGGACCAGCGATTTGAGCACCAATAACTACTCCGTCTTCTTTACGAGTGATAAGCTTTAAGAATCCTTCTGCAGCGTTAAGTGCAAGCGCACGTCCATTTGCTGCAAATGGGAATTTAGCAGCTTTAATTGCTAATCCTTCTTCTTTTGCTTGTGCTTCAGTATAACCTACAGATGCAAGTTCTGGTTCAGAGAATACAACAGCTGGAATTCCTAAATAATCGATTTCAGCAGATTCACCAGCGATTGCTTCAGCAGCGATTTTACCTTCATAAGAAGCTTTGTGTGCAAGTGGTGGTCCAGGTACGATGTCACCAATTGCATAGATGTTGCTTACTGATGTACGGCATTGCTTATCTATTTCAATAACACCGCGATCTGTCATTTTAACACCAACTTGCTCAAGACCAAGCTCATCAGTGTTTGGACGACGACCTACAGTAACTAGTACGTAATCAGCTTCAATAACTTTCTCTTCTCCGCCTACTTCGAATGTTACTTTTACGCCATCAGCAGTTTCTTCTACGCCTTTAGCCATTGCTTTAGTGAAGATTTCAACATTTCCTTTTTTCTTAAGGTTACGCTTTACAAGTGAACTCATTTGTTTTTCGAAACCAGCTAAAATTTCGTCAGCAGCTTCAACGAATGTTACTTCAGTTCCAAAGTTAGCATAAGCAGTACCAAGTTCAGTACCGATGTAACCTCCACCGATTACAACTAATTTTTTAGGAACTTCCTTAAGCGCTAATGCACCAGTTGAGTTGATAACACGCTCTGAGAATTTAAAGCCAGGAATTTCAATTGGACGAGAACCAGTAGCAAGGATTGCATTTTTGAATTTGTACGTTTGTGCAGAATTTTCATCCATTACACGTACAGTTTCAGTATCAACAAAGTAAGCTTCACCTTTAACGATGTCTACTTTGTTTCCTTTAAGCAAGCCTTCAACACCACTAGTAAGTTTGTTTACTACACCGTTTTTGAATTCTTGAACTTTTGTGAAATCCACTGTTACGTTCTCAGCGATTACACCCATGTCTTCAGAATGTTTAGCGTTTTCGAAACGGTGACCAGCAGCGATTAATGCTTTTGAAGGAATACAACCAACGTTTAAGCACACACCGCCAAGATTGCCTTTTTCTACGATTGTTACTTTTTGACCTAATTGAGCTGCACGAATTGCTGCAACGTAGCCACCAGGGCCAGCACCAATGACAAGAGTATCAGTTTCGATTGGGAAATCTCCTACTACCATTTATTACGCCTCCATTAATAATAATTCTGGATCATTTAATAAACGCTTGATTTGGTTAAGAGCGTTTTGAGCTGTCGCACCATCAATTATACGGTGGTCAAAGCTTAGTGATAATGCTAATACTGGAGCAATTACAATTTCACCGTCACGTACAACTGGTTTTTCAGCAATACGTCCGATACCTAAAATTGCAACTTCTGGGTGGTTGATAACTGGAGTGAACCATTGTCCACCAGCAGAACCAATATTAGTGATTGTGCAAGAAGCACCTTTCATTTCAGCTGGAGCTAATTTACCTTCGCGTGCTTTTGTAGCAAGATCGTTAATTTGATCTGAAATTTCAAATACAGATTTGCGATCAGCATTTTTAACAACCGGTACTAAAAGACCTTTTTCAGTATCAGCAGCGATACCGATGTTGTAGTAGTGTTTTTGAACTACTTCATCAGTTGCATCATCAATAGATGTGTTAAGTACTGGGAACTTCTTAAGTGCTGAAGTTAACGCTTTAACAACATAAGGTAAGAATGTTAATTTAATACCTTGATCCGCTGCAACAGCTTTGAATTTCTTACGATGTGCAACAAGTGCTGTTACATCTACTTCATCCATTAATGTTACGTGTGGAGCTGTATGTTTAGAGTTTACCATAGCTTTCGCGATTGCACGACGGATACCGCTCATTTTTTCGCGAGTTTCTGGGAATTCACCTTCAGGAACAACAGTTTTAGCTGCCGCTTTTGTTTCTTCTGCTTGTGCTTCTTGTGCTACTGGAGCTTCTTCTGTTACTGTCACTGTTGAACCACCTGCTAAGAAGCTATCGATATCTTCTTTTGTGATACGGCCGTTTTTAGCTGAACCAGGAACAGCTTTAATTTCTACCCCTTTTTCACGAGCGTACTTACGTACAGATGGCATAGCAATCACTTTACGGTTTGGATCTACTTCAACTTGTGCTTGAGCGCCTGCACCTGTTGCTGTTTTAGCTTCTTCTTTTGGTGCTTCTTCTTTTGCTACTTCTTGTCCAGCTTCTGCTGTCGCTTGAACTTGAGCTTCTTCTTTTGGTGCGTCGTCATGATCGTCACCTTTGAATTTTAAGTTTTCGTATCCAGGAGCATCAAATGTAACGATAACTTGTCCTACAGTTGCTACTGTACCCTCGTCAACTTTCACTTCTAATACTTTACCTTTTACAGGAGAAGGAATCTCAACGACTGCTTTGTCGTTTTGTACTTCAGCAAGTACATCATCCTCGTCAATTTCATCTCCAGCTTTTACGAACCATTTTACGATTTCACCTTCATGGATACCTTCACCGATATCCGGCAGTTTAAATTCAAATGCCACGTGTTTTCACCCTCCTAGTTGGTTTCGTTCAATTTGATAGCTTCTATTTTATCTACAAGAGAAATCAGCACAAAGCTGATTTCTCTCACAGTAAAATGCTAATTAAAATTCAAGAACTTTCTTAGCTGTTTCTACGATATCGCTGTGGTTTGGTAACCATACACCTTCAGCTTGAGAGAATGGGAATACAGTATCTGGTGCTGCTACACGTAATACTGGTGCTTCTAAGCTTAAGATAGCACGATCGTTGATTTCAGCTACAACGTTTGCTGCGATACCAGCTTGTTTTTGAGCTTCTTGAACCACAACTACACGACCAGTTTTTTCAACTGATGCGATAATTGTATCGATATCTAAAGGTTGAACTGTACGTAAGTCAACAACTTCTACAGATACGCCTTCTTTTTCTAGCTCTTCAGCTGCTTTTAATGATGCATGTACCATTGCACCGTAAGCGATGATTGTAAGGTCTGTACCTTCACGTTTAACATCTGCTTTACCTAAATCAATTGTATATGCTTCTTCTGGTACCTCCTGACGGAATGAACGATATAATTTCATGTGCTCTAAGAATACAACAGGATCGTTATCACGAATTGATGCGATTAAAAGACCTTTTGCATCGTATGGAGTTGAAGGAATTACAACTTTTAGACCTGGTTGAGATGCTACTAAACCTTCTAAGCTGTCAGCATGAAGTTCTGGTGTATGCACGCCTCCACCGAATGGTGAACGGAATGTAATTGGAGCATTCCAACGACCGCCAGAACGGTAGCGCATACGAGCTGCTTGACCTGAAACAGAGTCAAGTACTTCATATACGAAACCAAAGAATTGGATTTCAGGAACCGGACGGAAACCTTGAGTCGATAGCCCAACAGCAAGACCACCAATACCAGATTCAGCAAGAGGTGTATCAAATACACGATCTTCGCCGAATTCTTGTTGAAGACCTTCAGTTGCACGGAATACTCCACCGTTTACGCCAACGTCTTCACCAAAAACTAATACGTTTTCGTCGTTTTTCATTTCTGTGCGTAACGCATCAGTGATTGCTTGAATCATTGTCAATTGCGCCATGGCTTACTTCGACTCCTTCTCTTTGTAGATTTCATATTGCTCTTTCAAGTTGAAAGGCATTTCTTCATACATAATATCCATTAGATCAGTTACTTTTTGTTTTGGATAATCATCAGCTTTTTTAATTGCTTCTTTAATGTCTTCTTTTGCTTGCTCGATTACTTTGTTTTCTTCTTCTTCATTCCAGATGCCTTTAGCTTCTAAGAATTTGCGGAAGCGAACAAGTGGATCTTTCTTTTCCCACTCAGTATCAAGTTCAGCTGTACGATAACGAGTTGGATCGTCACCAGCCATTGTATGTGGACCATAACGGTAAGTTAATGTTTCAACTAATGTTGGACCTTCACCATTTACTGCACGCTCACGAGCTTCGCTCACTGCTACATAAACAGCTAATGGATCCATTCCATCTACTTGAACACCAGGGATACCTACAGCTGCTGCTTTTTGAGCAATCGTTCTTGCAGCAGATTGTTTTTCAACTGGTGTAGAGATAGCAAAACGGTTGTTTTGTACAACAAAGATTGCTGGAGCTTTAAATGCACCTGCGAAGTTCATACCTTCGTAGAAGTCACCTTGAGATGCTCCACCGTCACCTGTGTAAGTAATTGCAACAGCTTTTTTACCACGTTTTTTAAGACCTAATGCAACACCCGCAGTTTGTACGATTTGTGCACCGATGATAATTTGTGGTGAAAGTGCGCCTAATTCTTCTGGCATTTGATTTCCGTGGAAATGTCCGCGAGAGAATAAGAACGCTTGGTATAATGGAAGACCATGCCAAATTAACTGAGGCACGTCACGGTACCCAGGTAAAATGAAGTCTTCTTTTTCTAATGCAAATTGAGAAGCAATTTGAGAAGCCTCTTGTCCTGCAGTTGGTGCATAGAAACCTAAACGACCTTGACGGTTCAATGAAATTGAACGTTGGTCAAGAATACGAGTGTATACCATGCGAGTCATTAACTCTTTTAATTTTT
This sequence comes from Priestia megaterium, assembly GCA_008180335.1. Classification (GTDB taxonomy): domain Bacteria; phylum Bacillota; class Bacilli; order Bacillales; family Bacillaceae_H; genus Priestia; species Priestia megaterium_B. The sequence goes on along the minus strand of VTEF01000004.1, from coordinate 196,532 downwards.
CATCAGATAAATCTGGTAATGCTGATTTATTTACTACTTCGCCCTCTTCGTTAAGAATTTGGAACGTTTGGTACTGCTCAGCAATTTTATCAAGTTGCTGTGATACATCAATAATAGCTTTTTTAGTTTTAGCAGCCATCTAAGTCACCTCTTCCTTTCATTTAAGCCTTATCATTCATTTTACTAATCAAACAAAAAAACATACACCATTAGAATATCCAAAAACAATAGGTAAAAGTCATATTTTGTCGACTAGCTTTTTTTTAAAAATCCGCTACCTGTTGACATTGTTATGTATTCCCTAGCGAACCCTGTCTAAACATTTAAGTAAAAGGAAAGTTTAAGCGAAATCTTCATTTCGTTAAACTGTATTAATTATTTTAAGAAAATGATTAATACAACACTTACTACGCTAACTAGTTTACAATACATTAAAATAGTTCGTCAATGCATTTACACCAATAAATTTCCCCTTTTTACCTTCATTCAAAAAAAACAGTGTAGAGACAGTCTGTACTATTACACAGATTATTTCTGTATTATATGTTTTATAATAACCCATTCAAAAATCACGTTTTTACCCTTCATCATTTTTCAAAAAACCATTTTTTGAAAGCGGTTTACAGATAAGTTGAAGCTTCTTGTCGAATGAATGGACTGTTTTCACACAAAAAGAAAGCTGGAGCCTCTCTCATTTATCCGCTTCAGCTTTCTTTATTTTTACTATCAACCTTTAATCCTGTTTCATCATAGAACTTTGTTTTTTCATTGTTATATTCAATTGTTAATTCATTAAACTGCTCATTATGTTCTTTGACTTGAGCATACATCTTATTTATCAAAGAAATTTGGGCTTCTAAATCACTTAATTTTACGCTTTCTCCTTGAAGCATCGTATACAATTTTCGATCCAATTCAATCGATTTTATATACGAATTATACAATACATCATATGCTTGGTAACGATCCTCCATAAGGCCAGCCAGCTTTGAAGCATTGCTTTTAAGCTTGCCTTCTTCTAATAAATTCATCTTCTCTTTTGCTCTGTTAAATTGTTTCTCAGACTTATCAATGCTTACTTTTTCGTTTTTTAAATGAACTTCACGTTCACTTAATACTCGAAGAGCCTCTGTTGCTTTAACATCTATGCTATCTTTCTCTTTCATTCCTAATGAGATAATTTCGTTGTACAATACATTTTCTTGTTCTTCGAGCTCAGTTAGCGGCTCTTGCTGTTTAGAGAACTGCATCTCTTGTTCGGCTACTTTTTCTAAAGCTTTATATACTTCTAATTCCGGTGAAACATTATTGGAACACCCAATAATTGAATATGCTGAGAAGCCTATTACCATGTACGTTTTAAGTTTTTTCACTTTGGTGAATTCCCCTCCTCTACATAAGGACTATATTATATTTATTCCGCTAAATAGGCAATTCATCTACACCCTTTTTCCTTCTTTTAATATATTATACTAACCCAGCAATGAAAAAAATCAGATGTTTCACTTTTTCACCCTGGGATTACTCATTTCGGGAGGTTATATATATGTGGGGTTACGGTGGATATGGTTGCGGTTATAATGTTGGTTGTGGTTCTAACAACGGTTTCGTATTAATAATTGTATTGTTTATCTTATTAATTATTATCGGTTGTGGTTGCGGTTATGGTGGCTGGTAAGTGACAAGTGAAAGCGGCCTTTTAGTCGCTTTCACCTCTATCTACATAAACGCAATGCTTTCTTACTATTTAGACAGACTCCTCATTCCTAAACAAGGTAAATGACTTTTTAATAATCCTTTGGTACACTTTATAGTTATAAAGAAACCTTTGTAGGTCATATAATGATTAATACTCGTTATGTTAAACGAATTCATTATTTCAGCTATCTTTATTAACGCTACTTACAAGCGTTAATAAAGATGATTGAATGAAGAGTATTTTTAGGGAGATGTGAAAGTTGATTACAATGAATGAGATTATGAAAGATGGGCACCCAATATTACGTAAAGTAGCTGAGGCAGTTAAATTACCGGCTTCTGCAGAAGACAAAGAAGTACTTCGTCAGCTATTAGAATATGTTCAAAACAGTCAAAATCCTGAAACAGCTTCTATGTACGGCCTTCGTCCGGGAATTGGGTTAGCCGCTCCTCAAATTAACGTATCAAAAAGAATGATTGCTGTCCATGTAACAGACGAAAAAGGAGTCCTGCATAGCTACGCCTTATTTAATCCAAAAATTATTAGTCATTCAATTGAAAAAACATACCTAACAAGCGGTGAAGGCTGCCTTTCAGTTGATGAAGATATTGAAGGTTTTGTTCCTCGCTATGCCCGCATTACAGTAAAAGGAACAACTCTAGACGGTGAAGAAGTTAAAGTTCGTTTCAAAGGATTGCCGGCTGTTGTGTTTCAGCACGAAATTGATCATTTAGATGGGATCATGTTTTATGACTACATTAACAAAGAAAATCCTTTTCAAGTACCTGACAACGCAACACCTTACGAACGTTAAAAAAGCACGAGCCTTTATTGGCTCGCGCTTTTTATATGGATTTTATTTTAATAAACCTACTAATTGCAGACCATGACTGATGCCGTCTTCAGCCACATCTTTTGTCACATATTTAGCTACATCTTTTACTTCATCATGTGCATTCCCCATGGCAACACCATTGCCAACAAATTGAAGCATTTCAATGTCATTTAATCCATCTCCAAATGCATACACATCTTCTTTCTTATAACCAAGCTTTTCAATCATAATTTCAATTCCGCGTGCTTTTGAACCGCCACTTGGCAAAACGTCTGTTGAAAATTCATGCCAGCGAATATAATCAAATTTCTTAAACTTCTCTTCGTAAGGTATTTCTTCCCCTTCTGTACAAAAGAGCAATGACTGATAAATTTCTCGATTCTTAAAGTAAGATGGATCATGTGTTGGGTGGGAGAATCCAAGTTTTAATGTACTAATACTCGTTTCAATGTGTGAATGAAACTTAATATTCGATTTCATGTCTTCATGGTCCATATAGACAACTGGATGATTTTTAGTGGCTGCATAATCTGTTAATAATTGCAACTCCTCTAAGTCTAATGGATTTTTGTATAGAACCTTACCATTTAAAACAATATACTGTCCGTTAAAGCTAATGAAAGTTTGAATATCTAATTCTTCACGCAGTTCTTTAAACATAAAAGGCGCACGTCCTGTTGCAATCGCCACTTCATGCCCTTGTTCTTTTAATAGTTGTACAGCATTTTTTGTAGATGCAGGTAATTTTTTATCATGATCTAGTAATGTGCCATCAATATCAAAGAAAATCATTTTTCGATCCATTGTATCACCTTATTTTTCTTTATTTTTCTTTATACGCTGCTGCGACCAACCCATTATAACAAATGTAGAACACTTTCTCCAATAACATCCATTTCAACTAATTCATTTCCATATATAACCACGAAAAACTTTTTAAAATTCATCATATAATACACTGTGTAGACAAAGACTGGAGTGATACTAAATATAAAGGAGTTGAATGGCATGTTAAAAGATTTAAGAAAACGATTACTTAAAAGGTGGAATGAGCTATTACGCAAAAAAACAATTGCCTAATAAAATATTTTAAGGGCTTTCTATTGTTTAATTTGCAGAGTGCACGTCTGCATCGTACAATAGAAGAGCCCTTATTTTCTATCTAACTAAGTAAAACAGATTTTTTATCCCTTACCTAATAATGGATTGACTTGTGATATTTTGATGACTAAAATGTAGTGAAAGCAAGTTTCTTTAGAAAATACATGAAATACATACACATTTTATAATATAATAAAATAAGTTATTTGAATTTCGGAATTAAGGAGAGAATTTAGTTATGATTTTTAAAGTTTATTTTCAAGAAAAATTAAGTGAAGTTCCTGTACGTGAGAAAACACAAACAGTGTATGTGAACGGAGACTCTGAACGTGATGTTCGTCAAAAATTAAAAGACCGCTCTATTAACATTGAGTTTGTTCAAGCAGTGGACGGAAATTACTTAGAGTATGAAAAACTAAGTGAAGATTTTAAAGTATTGGAGATATGATAAACATGAAATTTGTAAAGAATAATCAAACGGCTGTGTTTGCCCTTGGAGGACTGGGCGAGATTGGTAAAAATACATACGCCGTGCAATTTCAAGATGAAATTATTATTATTGATGCCGGAATTAAATTTCCAGAGGACGAATTATTAGGAATTGATTACGTAATTCCTGACTATAGCTACCTAGTTAAAAACGCAGATAAAATTCGCGGATTATTTGTCACACATGGTCACGAAGATCATATTGGTGGAATCCCCTATTTGCTAAGAGAATTAAATATTCCAATTTATGCAGGAAAATTAGCGCTTGGTTTATTGCGCAATAAGTTGGATGAGCATGGTTTATTACGTACAGCACAATTACATGAAATTACAGAAGATGATGTAATTAAATTCCGAAAAACATCTGTAACGTTCTTCCGTACAACACACAGTATTCCTGACTCATACGGTATTGTTGTGAAAACACCAAATGGGCAAATTGTACATACAGGTGACTTTAAATTTGATTTCACACCTGTTGGTGAGCCAGCTAACTTAACAAAGATGGCTGAAATTGGGAAAGAAGGCGTTCTCTGTTTGCTTTCTGATAGTACAAACAGTGAAATTCCTAACTTTACAATGTCAGAACGTCGTGTTGGCGATAGTATCCATGATATTTTCCGTAAAGTGGAAGGCCGCATTATATTTGCTACATTCGCATCAAATATCCATCGCTTACAGCAAGTAGTAGAAGCAGCTGTTTTAAATAACCGTAAAATTGCTGTATTTGGACGTAGTATGGAAGCTGCTATTGAAATTGGACAGCAGCTTGGATATATTTCTTGTCCAAAAGATACATTTATTGAGCCATCACAAATTAACCGTATACCTGCTAACCGTGTCACAATTTTATGCACAGGCAGCCAAGGTGAACCGATGGCCGCACTATCCCGTATTGCTAATGGAACGCACCGTCAAATTCAAATCATTCCTGGAGACACAGTTGTATTTTCATCTTCACCTATTCCAGGAAACACAGTAAGCGTGAGTAGAACAATTGATATGCTTTTCCGTGCAGGTGCAGAAGTTATTCACGGAGCATTAAATGATATTCATACATCTGGTCATGGTGGACAAGAAGAACAAAAGCTAATGCTTCGTTTAATGAAGCCAAAATATTTTATGCCAATTCACGGTGAATACCGCATGCAGAAAATGCATATTAAATTAGCAACTGATTGTGGTGTTCCGGAAGAGAACTGCTTCATTATGGACAACGGTGAAGTATTAGCACTAAGTGATAGTGAAGCTTCTGTTGCCGGTAAAATTCCTTCTGGATCTGTTTATATTGATGGTAGCGGAATTGGTGATATTGGTAATATTGTATTACGCGACCGCCGTATTTTATCTGAGGAAGGTTTAGTCATTGTCGTAGTAAGCATTAACATGAAAGACTTTAAAATTGCTGCTGGACCAGACATTATCTCTCGTGGATTTGTCTATATGCGTGAATCAGGTGATTTAATTAACGATGCTCAATCATTGATTACAAAGCACTTAAATAAAGTGATGGAGCGCCGTACTTCCCAATGGTCTGAAATTAAAAACGAAATTACAGACACACTTGCACCGTTCTTATATGAAAAAACGAAACGCCGTCCAATGATTTTACCAATCATTATGGAAGTATAATAAAAAGAGGATTCGTGTTAGCGAATCCTCTTTTTTATTTCACATTAATCCTAATACATATTTAATTGTGAGATAGCACACCACTTTGTTTTCTAGTTACTTAGGAGTCAGCAAATTTATTCTCAAATCGATTAATATTAACGTCTGCGCCAATCACAATTAAAATATCACCTTGCTGAATCGGTTCAGATGCTTGAGGAGATACGATAATATCACGATCACGCTTTATTGCTACAATGTTAATTCCATACTTTGCTCGAATGTCCAAATCAATTAATGTATTTCCTGCCATTCGTTTGCTGGCTACAAGCTCTACAATACTATGTTTATCTGACAGCTCTAAATAATCAAGCACACTATTTGAAATCATACTGTTTGCAATTCTTCTTCCCATGTCGCGCTCAGGATGAACGATGAAATTTGCACCAATTTTAGATAGTACCTTCGCATGATAATCATTTTGCGCTTTGACTGTTATTTTTTTCACACCAAGTTCTTTTAAAATAAGCGTTGTTAAAATACTAGCCTGAATATTGTCACCAATTGCGACAATTACATGGTCAAAATTACGTACACCTAGACTCTTTAATACAGCTTCATCTGTTGCATCACCTACAACAGCATGTGATGCAATACTTGCATATTCATTTACTTTCTCTTCATGGGTATCAATTGCCAGTACTTCCATTCCTTGATCACTTAATGTCTTACATATACTTCCTCCAAAACGTCCTAAACCAATCACTGCAAATTCTTTCTTCATGAAAAACTCCTCCAATATGTATAAACGAAGTCATTTATTACCTTATTTTATCACACCACTGTTATTTCCGCTTCTGTAAACTCCTTCTTCTTTACTCAAATAAAGTGAAGCTCCAATCAGCGAATAACTTCTTCATCCTGTGGCGATCATTAGATGAATGAATCAGGATAAAAAAAGTAGCGATGAAATTCATCACTACCTAATATAACCAAATTCATTCTTATTCAATTATTAAGCGAAAAGACCTGTTTTCTTTTTCAAAAAAAGCGATGAAAAAAATAGGATATCAGTCAACTTGATGCATGAGCTTGGACAAGCTTATAATAAATTCCTTTAGCATTCATGAGGTCTTTATGGGTTCCCTGCTCTTTAATTTCTCCATGGTCTAATACAACAATCTGATCTGCTTCTCGAATAGTTGATAACCGATGGGCAATCATAATGGCTGTACGGCCCTTCAGTAATCTTTTTAACGCTGTTTGAATTTTCACTTCTGTTTCTGTATCAATGCTTGCCGTTGCTTCGTCTAGTATAATAATTCGCGGATTGACGAGTAAGGTACGGGCAAATGATAATAATTGACGTTCGCCTACTGATAACACATTCCCACGCTCTTCTACTTCGGTAGCATATCCTTGCTTTAATTGTTCAATAAATTCGTTAGCTCCAACTGCATCAGCTGCAGCAACCACTTCTTCATCTGTCGCATCTGGTCTGCCAAATCGAATGTTTTCCATAATCGTTCCTGAAAAGATGAACGTGTCTTGCAGAACAATACTAATTTGCGCTCTTAAACTAGCTAATGTAATCTCTGTGATCGGGCGGTTATCAATCCTGATTTCACCGCTTGTTGCGTCGTAAAAACGAGCGATTAAATTTGCGATAGACGTTTTTCCCGAACCAGTGTGCCCGACAAATGCTACCGTCTGTCCGGCATCTATCGTTAAATTGATATGTTTTAAGGCTTGGCGCGTTCCATCATACGAAAATGAAACCGAAGCAAATTCAATTTTCCCGTTTATTTCATCCAGCGGCTCTGCTTTTATACTGTCTGTAACAAGAGGTTTTTCGTCCAAAAACTCAAAAATTCGTTCAGAGGACGCCATTCCCATTAGCAGCTGGTTATATACTTGGCCTAACCTCGAGATCGGCTCCCAAAACATACCTAAATAAAAAGCAAATGAAACAAATACCCCGATCGTTAAATTCTCTTGTGCAATGAGCGTAGCACCAAACCAAATCAAAATAGCTGTTCCAACTGCATTTGTTAATTCAACAAATGGACGAAACATCGCATTTCTTTTGGTTGCTTGGCGCCAGCTTTCGTAGTTTTCATGATTGATATGTTCAAAAAAAGACATGTTTTCTTTCTCTTGGGAAAATGATTGGGTAACTCGAATTCCTTGAATACTTTCATTTAAGTGTGAGTTCAAGACTGATTGTTTCATTCGGACTATCTGCCAAGAACGTCTAATATTACGACGCAATCGAGTCGAAATAAAGAACATAATTGGTAAAATCACAAGAACTGCTAATGTTAAGATTGGACTTAAGGAAAACAGAATCGCCACGATTCCGATTAAAAGAAGAATGTCCATAAATAAATTAACAACACCGTTTGTAAATAAATCTTGCAATGAATTTATATCATTCATAATCCGCACAAGAATAGATCCACCAGAACGCGAATCAAAAAAGCGATGCGACAAACCTTGTACATGAGTAAATAAATGTTTCCGTAAATCATAAATCACATGCTGACCTAGCTGATTCATCCATTTAATGCGAAAAATATTAGCTACATACGAGATACTATACAAGCTAAAAATTAAAGCCACCAATTGAATAAGAAGCGTTTGGTCTTTGTTTGCAATCGCATGATCTAACGTGTACACGCCAATTAAAATTGGAATAATCAACCGAATAACTGTTGTGATAATAACAGCTATAAAAGATAATGGTAAAAGTGTTTTACGATACGGCTTTAAATAGTGCAATAACCTCCACATTTGTGTCCAATTAAATGGCTTATCAATAACTTGATCAGCTTTGTAATAAAAGCGTTCATGAATGACGTTAGTTTTGTTCACTGCCATATCCTCCCCCTCTCTCTTAAACGTTCATCACTGACGAATTGTTTTCATATTGAATATTGCAAATACGGCGGTAAATTCCATCCTTTTTAATTAATTGCTCATGCTTACCTCTTTCAACAATCTCTCCTTGGTCAAAAACTAAAATCTCATCAGCATGTTTCAAAGAAGAAATGCGGTGTGCAATAATAAAAGTGGTACGATCTTTCATTACTTCTTTTAATGCCAATTGAATCTGTTGTTCTGTTTGCATATCAACTGCGCTCGTAGCATCATCTAAAATGAGAATGCTAGGATTTAACAGCAATGCCCTGGCAATGGCAATCCGCTGTTTTTGGCCTCCGGAAAGGCCAAGACCGCGTTCACCTAGCATTGTGTCGTAACCTTGCGGCAATTCCATAATAAATTCATGAGCCTGAGCTCTTTTGGCAGCATGAATGATATCTTTCATTGTTGCTTTTGGACGTCCATATCCAATATTCGTTTTAATTGTACTTGAAAATAAAAATGTTTCTTGCAAAACAAAACCAATCTGTTTCCTTAATACTGACAACGAATAATTTTGAATGTCCTGTTCATCAACCTTAATCATCCCAGATACCGGTTCGTAAAACCTTGTGAGCAATTGTGTTAAGCTGGTTTTTCCTGCACCAGTCGCTCCAATTAGACCAACAACTGTACCTTTAGGCGCTTTAAATGACACATGCTTCAGCGCGTATTTTTCTTCATTTGGATACACCAAGGAAACATCGTCAAATTCTACAAATCCCTTAATTTTTCTTGCGCTATCTATCTCATGTACTTTTTCATCTTGCTCTAAGATTTCAAGCAACCGCTCTCCCGATGCTTTTGATTGAGAAAACATGTTAATCACAAAACCTAAATTCATAATTGGCCACATTAAGTACGAAGTTAAACTAAAGAATGCTACTAATTCTCCTGGCTTTACATCGCCTTGCATCACCAAATATCCACCATAAGATAACAACCCTACAATCGATAAATTACCAATAAACTCCATAAAGGGGAAATAGACAGCCCAAACATTAGCTGTCTCAATATTCCGATTTTTATACACATGATTAGACGTATTAAATTTTGTTGTTTGAAATTCTTCACGTGAGAGGGATTTTACGGTTTGGATTCCGCTAATATTTTCTTGTACATTTGTATTTAATTCCCCAAACGATTTTCGAATCAAACGAAATGCTAGATGTACTCGCTTATCAAAGCGGTAAACAGCTATTCCTAGAAATGGAAGTATGCTAATGGTCACTAATGTAAGTGGAACAGAATAAAAAAACATAACTGAGAAGCTGGCTGTGACTAAGATGATAAAGCGGATAAGTTCTGAGAAACCGAAAGATAAGAAAAAGCGAAAACCTTCGACGTCTGCTGTAAGTCTAGACATTAAGTCGCCTGTTTTAGCATTATCATAGTAAGAAAACGGTAGATACTGGAGTTTTTTATATAAGGCATTTCGAAGTGAATACACCGATTTGATTCCAAATAAATCACCAAAATACTGCTGGATATATGTAAAAATCCCTTTTACAATCATTAATGCAATAAAGAGCAGCGCAACGTAAGAAACGATGTCATATTGCTGCTTTAAAATAATATTATCAATTGTATATTGCAACACAACCGGATAAACAACTGTAATGCCCGTTACTAATAATAAACAGATAATCGAATAAATAAAATACGATCGATACGGTATGTAAAATTGTTTAAGTTTTTTAAACGTCTCCATAGTTCCCTTCCCTTCTATGCATCACTTCTACGCTTTTAAAGAGCATATTATTAAATATATCGGTTTCCGAAATTAATTTCCATATTTTTTCTTATTTTTTGATTATTTTCCCTAAAATAGGTGTTTTGTCACAGCAATGTAATTTCTATAAATCAAAATTCCAGCCGCTGCGATTTTCTTCTCTTTCGTCCCTCGCTGAAACGTGTCAAAAAAAGCAAGTCATTACTATTTCGTAACGACTTGCTTTTTTAAGTCTACATTCTTTCTATTTTACTTGAGCGTTAAATCTATATATTCTTATTTCTTTTCAACGGCGTGACCACCAAATTCATTGCGCAGCGCAGCTACTACTTTTCCCGTAAATGTATCATCTTCAAGAGAACGATAGCGCATCATTAATGATAAGGCGATAACTGGTGTTGGAACCTGCAAATCTAATGCGGATTCAACTGTCCATTTTCCTTCCCCAGATGAGTGCATAATACCCCGTATTCCTTCTAATTTTGGGTCTTTTGAAAATGCACGTTCTATAAGTTCAATTAACCATGATCGAATTACAGAGCCATTATTCCATACGCGTGCAACCGATTCATAATCATAATCAAATTGACTTTTTTCTAATACATCAAACCCTTCTGCAATTGCTTGCATCATTCCGTATTCAATTCCGTTATGAACCATCTTTAGAAAATGACCGCTTCCAGCTTCACCTGAATACAAATAGCCGTTCTTGACATTAATATCTTGAAAAATAGGCTCAATGTATGTAAAAGCTTCTCTATTTCCACCAATCATCATACATGCACCATTGCGAGCGCCTTCCATACCACCGCTTGTTCCAACATCAAAATAATAAATTCCTTTTTGATTTGCTTCTTCGGCGCGGCGAACAGAGTCTTGATATTTGGAGTTCCCGCCTTCAATCATTATATCTCCTTCTTCTAACAGCTCTTGTAACTCAAAGACAACTTTCTCTGTTAACTCTCCAGCTGGAACCATTACCCATGCAATCCGCGGCTTTTCTAATTTACTTACAAGTTCTTTGAGAGATGAAGCTCCTGTTGCACCTTTTTTTACTGCATTCTCTACTGCTTCTTGATTAACATCAAATACCACCACTGAATGGTGATGATCCAATAAGTTTAATACTAAGTTAGCTCCCATCTTACCTAAGCCGATCATTCCTACTTTCATATGTAAAAGTTCCTCCTAATTAAAAACCTGTTCTATATTACTAGTATGTAATAAAGCGAGAAGAAAAAACCTTCTTTTTACTATCGACTTTTTTATGCCCTTTAGTCCAAAACAAAATAAAAGATGACTTTAAAGAGATTAAAGTCATCTTTTAAAACTAACCAGATTCCCCTGATTTAACAGGCAGTAAAACCTCGATCGATTCGAACAATCAGTGGCCTATGAAGAACCCTCAACTGATTGAAGCTTCACGTTATTCACTTTCACCTAAGACGCGATTCACGCGTTTTTCTAACATCTTCATTCCACTGCCGCCTGCTTGGAAATGACGTAGTTGTCCTGTTTTATCAAATACATAGTAAGCTGGCACATACTGATTCTCAAACGCATCTGTCAGCTTATGTTCACTATCCACAAAGATAGGTTGAACAATGTCATGCTCTGCCGCTACTTTTTTAATTTTTTCTAAATCTAAATCATCTTCAGAACGTGGCATATGAACAGCCATTACATTTAATTGATCTTTGTACTGATCACGGAATTCATTTACTTGAGGCATTGCTTCTTTACATAAGTGGCAGCTAACTGACCAAAAATGAATGAGTGTTGGTTTGTCACCTACTAATTGCTCTTTTGAAACTTCACCGTTTAACCATGCTGTTGCACCTGTCAATTCAGGCATTGGCTGACGTAACTTCATGAATTCTTCCTCCTTTTGTATGTAATCCTAAACATATTTTGTCCTTAATAGATTTCACTCATTACATGACAAGCAATGAAAAAAGGTCTAACGTAAATGTTAGACCTTTTTATCTCTTACACGAACGATGAAATCCTCACTTCAAGGTCATTAAGTGAGAATGACTGCTCGTAAAGCAAGTTGCGCTGCCTAAAACGATTATCTGTAAACGAGTTAATCATAGCAGCTTTACTTTATAAACTTCTTATAAAGTAGCTTGTCCAGGCTTCCAGTTCGCTGGGCAAAGTCCACCAGTTTGTAACGCTTGAAGAACACGTAAAGTTTCATCTACGTCACGGCCAATGTTGTTGTGGTTAACAACTGAGTACATTAATTCACCTTCAGGGCTGATGATGAATAAACCGCGAAGTGCAACACCTTCTTCTTCAATTAAAACGCCGTACTCACGAGAAACAACGTGATTTGTATCAGCAGCTAATGGATATTTAAGATCACCTAAGCCATTGTCTTTGCGATCAGTGTTGATCCAAGCTAGATGTGTATGGATTGTGTCTGTAGAAACACCAATTACTTCTGCATCAAGATCTTCAAACTCGTCATAACGATCAGAAAGTGAAGTGATTTCTGTTGGGCATACGAAAGTAAAGTCCATTGGATAGAAGAATAATACTGTCCATTTGTCATTTTTCATATTTTCTTCTAAGCTTACTTTACCGAATTCTTTGTTTGATAATACAGCTTCCATTTCAAAGCGTGGAGCTTGTTTACCTACCATACGTTCTGGCATACATGATCCCTCCAAATAGTTCATTAATTAAATGAGAAAATGGATTGTACATTCTCACTTATGTAGTCTTTTAACGGTTTTCATTATAATGGATATTGTTTTTTTAGTCAATATTAACTAAGAATGAATGTAAAAAGCCATTATTAAATAGTTAACATAGATGTTATGCCCATCTTTCCATTAAAATAAACACACTTCTATTACACATCTTAAATAAATTTGTGTAAATAACTTGCAAATGTTTATACTTTAAGTTTAGCATGTCTAGTAGCGGGAATAAACAAATGTGCTCAAGAGAAAGGAAAGTTTTGATTTTCTATTTTTTATACATAATTGACTTATAATCGAAGCGTCCAAATCCAAACGCTTCATGCTTTAGCGCACATTTCTCGTTAAACGGATTAAAGAAAGGATGAATGTTGTATGGTTAATTTTTCGGAAGTAAATTGGGAACAACTTCTTACAAATGCAGGTTTTGTTGTGTTAAAACTTGCAATTATCATTATTGCTTTTCTTATTGTAAAAACAGTTGGAACACGTGTGATTGAACGCTCATTTGTACGAATGGTGGAACGTGAAAATGTCGCACGGGGACGGGCTCTTACCCTTAAAAGTTTAACTGTCAATGTATTTTCATACGCACTTATTTTTATTGTAGTGATCATGTTATTGGAAACAGTAGGGGTTAAAGCAACCGCATTATTAGCAGGTGCTGGAGTTGTAGGTCTTGCGATTGGATTTGGAGCACAAGGCCTTGTAAGCGACATTGTCACAGGATTCTTTTTATTACTAGAAAAACAAATTGATGTAGATGACTACATAACAACTGGAAGCTTCTCAGGAATTGTTGAATCTGTTGGGCTTCGCACCACTCAAATTCGCGGATTAGATGGTACTCTTCACTATGTACCGAATAGAGAAATTACAAGCTTAAGTAATCACTCTCGCGGTAACATGCGCGCCCTTGTTGATATTAGCATTTCATATGATGATGATATTGATTATGCTATTTCTGTATTGCAGGATGTTTGTGACCGTGTTGCAAAAGAAGATGAAAACGTAGTTGAAGCACCTACTGTCATTGGTGTACACGGATTAGGCGCCTCAGATGTTGTTCTTCGTGTTGTCGGTAAGACAAAGAATGGTGAACAATGGGGTGTTGAACGCAAATTACGCAAAGCATTTAAAGAAGCACTTGATGCAAACGGCATTGAGATTCCGTTCCCACACCAAGTCTATGTTGAAAAAAAAGGAACAAGTACTGAAGAAACAGCACAGCAAAGCAATGCATAAAGTAAAACTTCCTCTAGTGGAGAGTTACTGCCCGTTGAGAGAAGGATAAAAAATAACCGAAGGGATACATCCCTTCGGTTATTTTTTATCCTGGTTAAGTACTTTTGTCGTAGAGACTGTTTCTCCAACTAGTTATGTTATGATTGAAACTTATTTTCTACTTGCTGACATACTTCTTCGGCTGTCAGACCACTTGCTGTAATTACAGAGCCTTGTGTAACAGCATTCGAAATTCCCATAATGTTTGAGTCTTGCCCTGTCACAACACAGCAATCACAACCTTGTGCATCACTTTCGTTACGCAATTGTACAACTTCATGCCCCATTTGTTGAAGAGCAGCTTGCACATCAGACAAACTAGATTCTACACCGATTTTTGCCATCACCAGTTCACCTCCTCATACTATAATGTAGCCATGAGGAAATAGAATTATACGAGCGATTATCCTTTATGAACGATTCATGTATGATAACGAGGTGACTCGAATATGGCTTTATCCTGCTTATTGAAAGTTGACTTTATTCGTTTCCTTTCATTTCAAAATAATTTGTCATCAGTGAAATGGCTACATCAATTGCTTTTTCGTTTGGCTGGAGTTTTGCATGGTGTAGCCCGTACTCAGATTGGACACCGAGCCAAAACATAAACCCTGGGATTTCTTTTAACATATAACCAAAGTCTTCACCTGTCATTGCTTCTTTACACTCAATCACATTGACACTCGTATTGCCTTTAGCAAACTCCATGAATTCGCGTGTAATATTGTGATGGTTATATACTTGATGATACATACACCCATAATCAATCAAGGTTTCACATTGATAGCCTACCTCTACACCTTTAACAATAGCTTCAATTCTTTCTTTTACACGCTGCATAGATTCAGGCGAAAGCGTTCGGATTGTTCCTTCAATTCTTGCACGTTCTGCAATAATATTCTGTACGGTTCCACCTGTAATTTTTCCAACTGTGATGACAGCACTATCTAACGGATCAACATTACGAGATACGATCGTTTGAAGCTGTGAAACAAGCTGGCAAGCTGCTACCACCATATCATTTGTTGTATGAGGATAAGCTGCATGTCCACCTTTTCCTTTTAAATCAACGAATAACTCTGATGTATTAGCAAACAATAAGCCTTCTTTTACTGCAATTGAGCCGACTGGGTACTCCGGCGCCACATGCAAGGCAAAGACAAAGTCTGGCTTCCACTCTTTCATGATGTCACTTTCAAGCATTGGCTGTGCTCCGCCCGGTCCTTCTTCTGCCGGTTGAAAAATAAATAACAAATCATCTTTAACTGGATGAGCGGCAAAATGTGTTAGCAACCCTAACGCAATACTCATATGCATGTCATGACCACATGCGTGCATTAACCCCTCATGTTCAGATTGAAACTCATAATCTGTTTCTTCAGTAATAGGTAACCCATCAATATCCGCCCGATATCCTAACATCTTTTCAGGATTTGTTCCATTTACTTTGACAAAAATCCCTGTCTTCCATGTCTTTATTTCTAGATGCTCTTGTGGAAGACTTTTTATGTAATCTAGTAAAAATTGTTGAGTTTTCACTTCTTGAAATCCAAGTTCAGGAATTTTATGTAATTCGCGTCGCAATTGCACAAATACATGATCAGTCACGCACAAATCCTCCTTATATTTAAGAAAGCGTGGTTGCCCACGCTTTCAGTCACTTTTATGTGATAAATAAATGATTTATTTATCTGATATGCTTACTCTTCGTTTAATTGACGAAGTTCTTGTTTAATTTCTGTTTTAGATTTTGTTTTCTCGTCGATTTCTTTAATAACGCGAGCTGGTGTACCTGCTACAACTGTATATGGAGGCACGTCTTCTACTACGATTGCTCCTGCCGCTACAACAGCGCCTTTACCTACTGTTACACCTTCAAGAACAACTGCATTTGCTCCAATTACTACATCGTCTTCTACAACAACTGGTTTTGCTGAAGGCGGCTCAATAACACCTGCTAATACTGATCCCGCACCGACGTGGCAGTTTTTACCAACCGTTGCACGACCACCTAATACTACGTTCATATCAATCATTGTACCTTCACCGATAACTGAACCGATGTTAATAGAAGCACCCATCATGATAACTGCATTATCACCAATTTCAACTTGATCACGAATAATCGCACCTGGCTCAATACGTGCTTTGATATTTTTCATGTCAAGTAAAGGAATTGCAGAATTACGACGGTCATTCTCAATCACGTAATCTTCAATTTTACCTTCACTTGCTTCAATAGCAGCTTTAATGTCTTTCCACTCACCAAACACAACACCTGTGTTTCCTGTTACAAATGTTTTAGCAGAAGTACCGAAATCAATTCCTTCTAATTCACCTTTTACATATACTTTAACAGGTGTGGATTTTGTGCTATTTTGAATAAATGAGATAATTTCATTTGCATCCATCATTTTCATTATGTATTCCTCCTAAGTTAGCTAGTTGTTTCATTTAATTAATGTAACAAAATGCAATCATGATGACAAGCATGAGCTTCTATAATTTAATAATTTATTTTACGTACTTATAATCAGTAAAAAATAAAGATTCAGTTGCAAAAACATCATGGCGATTAGCATCAGATATTTTTAGTAGTAGATTCCTCAACAAACTCTTGAACAACCTCCATAAATGCTCGAACTTGCTTTAATTTAAAAGCGGAATCATAACCAACAAGCCACGTATCCCGGGTAATCGGTTCACCGTTTTCTTTTAGTAAAGGAATACGGTGAAGATTATCGCCAGCGTCCTTAATCGCAATAGAGGGCAAAATAGCAAAGCCAAGTCCATTTAAAGCCATTTGTTTACAAGTCTCAATTTGATCGACTACAATGGTTCGTTTCGGTGTCGTATGAAACTCTCTATGCCACCAGTCTAATATTTCTTGATAATAAGTAGAATCACTTTTAAATTGAATAAATGGACGATCTGTATTCAGAACTTCCTGAGTGCATTCGATTTCTGTATCCACTAAATACAGCGGGTCCCTTAGTAAATGTTCTTTAACTCCTTTCCAGTCTGGGTTTCCGCGAATAATTCCAATATGTACTTCATCTTCATAGATGTAATGCAACATCTCACTACTCCATCCAGTTACGAGTGAAATTTTTGCATGCGGATATTTACTCATATATTTCTTTAATACAGAAGGAAGCCAATGCTGGCCAATAATTGACGCTACCGCTAATTTTAGTGTTCCATATACTTCCGTATCCAAATGATGTAAATCTTCCTTTACCTTATCTTCTTTCTCAACTACTTCTTTAGCAAACTGAACAATTTTTTCTCCAGCTGGTGTTAAAGAAAGGCCTTTTTGAGAGCGGATAAAAATCTGTGTATCCCATGCCTTCTCGATTGTTTGTAACCTTTGTGACAAGGCTGGCTGCGAAACAAATAAACGTTCAGCTGCTTTTCTCATATTTAGTTCTTGCGCTAATACGACAAGCATGCGACATTCTACTAATTGCATCTAGTTATTCCTTTCAAAGCATTGTTTTACTTATTTACATGTTAATCATATAAAAAAATTCATAAGAAAGATAGATTGAACAAATATTTATTATAAAGATTTTACAGTGTTTCCTCATTGCTTACCTGATCTTTTAACAGCTTTAAAAGTGTCGTCCTCGTTAAAATACCTGCGAATAATCCATCTTCATTTTCAACGCATAGAAATGGATGATGGATCATTGCACTCATCACTTTTTCCATTGATTTTTTTATCGATATACGAGGAACATCTTCGTTCATTACATCTTCTACTTTCATTGTCTCTAAGCGTTCAAATTCAATTCGTTTAAGACCTAAGATTGAATCTAAAATCATGGTTGCACTGATAAAACCTTGCAGTTGAAACAGCTTATTTAAGACGGGAACAGCAGTATATCTTGTTTTTGTTAAAACAAGTAAGGCATGCTCTAAACTATTCCCAACTTGAACATGCGCTACCTGATCAGCTGTAACAAGTAATTCTTCTATTTTAATTGTTTGCAAATACTGATAATCCATACTCATCATTTCAATAACTCCTTTGTCAAGAATAAAGTGAAACTTCAATCGATTTAATCTTGCTCATCATCGAATCCTGATAAATGACGTATTAGCGAGAGACCACTTACAATCCAGTTCATGAAAAAGAAAACAAGCTAGTCCATAGAAATAGCTTGTTATAAATAAGAGTATTATTTAATTGTCATAATCTACGTTCTGCAATTAACAAGAAGCATATTCATCACGTAAACAATCATATAGAGACACAATTTCTTCATATTGTTCAGAATTTACATTAATGAGACCTTTTTCAATATCTGTCATATGACTACTTACAATTTCAAGTGCATATTGCTGCTTAAACAATAACTCTAATAAAAGTTGTTCTTGTTCATTTGATAAAACCGCACCTTTTTGCCTCATCTGGCTACCCTCCGCATACTATGTAAATGATAGCTGTATTACTTCTGTATTTTAAGTCTATGGCGTTTTCAAAACAGTGTCAACAAAACTTCAGAAAGATTAGAATATTTTGTTTGCGGTTTTTTTACACCTTTCGACCCCTTCAAATTACTTTCTGACTAGATATCTAACGGATTTGTCGATTTGTTCCGTCAAAATAAGAAAAAAGGCATAACGTAAAGCTTCCTCAACACCTTGAGGTTAAAGTCTTACCACCTGTAAAAAGTAAACTGCCACTTCATTAAAAAAAGGAATATCCTTAAAATCTGTTATCGACTTTAAGGATATTCCTTTTATTGTGTTAACCAACAATTGTTAGTTATCTTTTACTTATTAATGAATAAGTTCAAAAATCTCAATTGCAATCATATCAATATTATCAAATTGATAAACACTTGGCTTTTCACCATCTTGATACACTTCAAGTTCAAACGTTTCAGTTTTTGCATGATATTTTACGCTACAAATTCGTTTTCCATCTACTTCGAAGAAGCGTTGTGGTGCTTCACTTCCACTTGCTTGCTCACGGAGATTCACAAGACGAGTTAAAATACCTTGTAATTGTGACATATAATCTCTCCTTTCAACGATTACATCATTACCTAACTAATAAGTAGGTTTTTCTAAAATATTATCTCAAGTCATTTACTTATTTGAAACAATACATAAAAGACACCATTTCACTATATGCCACATACTAAAAAAACACAAGTACTTTACATGAATTTTTCACAAGAAAATACCTTATTATAGCGATTAATTCCGTTTTTCATTATAATAACATAGTGTTTAATCAAATTTAAACTCTATGGAGGTGCCTTCTGTGAAAAAGGTAGAAGTCTATACACAACCATCTTGCCCACCGTGCCAAATTGTTAAACAATTTTTACAACATCATCAAATAAGCTATACGGAATTCGATGTTTCCACAGACTCAATTGCCCGCGATCGCATGATTAGTGAATTTGAATCTTATTCCACACCGACCGTAAGAGTAGATGATGAGCTTGTAAAAGGATTCGATTTACAACGCTTAGAACATTTGTTAGGTCTAGCTTAACCATTTAAGTTAAGCGTTTCTATTCTTAAAAGCGCTTAACTTGGTTTTTGCTCACTGTACGTGAATGCACTCACTTTCCATTTTCCGTTTTCCTTATTTAAAGTTAGCATTTCGTAATGAGCTCCATATGAAACAGGGCCATCTTGAACAGCTGGAAAATATTCGTAAACATACGCTTTATTCATAGAGGGATGAACAGCAACTTTTGTTTGTTCATCATATGAAAAATACGGAATAGAATAAAGCGCAAAATCCGCCCCTTCTACTGTATAACCTTGCGCTTTTTGTACTAAATTTTCATTTAAAAATTTGCGGACATACTCTTCTTTAAAGTAAGGTTTTAATGTTTCCACTGCCTGTTCTTTCGAATAATATTGATTTGCCAAGCGTAATTGTGCTTGAAATGCCTCGTGTAATACCATAAAAATTTCATTTCGTGTCTTTCCATCTACTTCTGCCCTAGCAGGTGATACAATAAATGTTAAACAAATTACACAAATAAAAGTTAAGACTGTTTTTTTCATTTTATCATTGCTCCTTTCGTCAACATTTATTTTTACTTATATCTTCTCTTATTTCTTCATTCATATTCTCACCTTTTGAACAGATAACGTCTCTTGCTTCTTCATTTTCAGTTCTATTAACAAAAAAACACACCCTGAGCATCATTACGTTCAGGGTGTGTTTTTTTGTTAATATTAGGGATATTATAGTGCATCTTTTTCATATAAAAATGCGTATGAGATATCAATAAACACATAGTGCGTTTGATCAATTGGATATGAGAATGTTCGAATATTTTCACCTGTCTCGATATCATTATATAAATCTGATAAAATTCCTTTTTGTTCGTAGCTCATACGAATAATATTTTCAAGGAAATATGGACGCCAGCTCCAGTTCTTATTTACATATTGAGGCTCGGCGACCCACGAATTACCTTGTTTAAGCCAGTTTGATGACTTCTGAAAACCATTTTCATCACAAATGTATAACCGAAAACAAGCCTGTGATAATTCCTCAGCCATAATATTGAGCATCTCATCATACGTTTCACTTTTTCGGCACTTGTTCATTACTTGTTGCATTTTATCTTGAAAACGCTCGGTAAGTTGATACAGTGTTAATAACTTTTTCTTTTCATGCGAAATAAACATTTCAAATTGATTTTTTAATTTGTCTTTTAATATATAAGAGTCGACAAGTTCCGCAGAAGGTTTATGAAGATAAAAGCCTTGAAAATATCTCCCGCCGTTTCTCCATGCGTATTGAAGTTGGTAAGAAGCCTCAATATCTTCATACAGCAGAGTCACTCCCATCTTTCTTGCTAATAATGATAATGAATACAATACATCCTGATACGATTGTGTCATTGCTGTTTGTCTTAAAATATGTAAGTCTACTTTTAAAATATCTGGTGAAAGTAGCCCAATTCGATCAAGATTACTGCTTTCTTTTCCAATATTATCGATAGCAATTTTAATGCCGTATGTTTGATAATACTTTAATAAGTTTTGAAGAGATTCAATATCTCCATTAAAATTATGCTCAGTAATCTCTAGCACTATACGGTCTAAGGACAGCCCTTTATTTGCAAAAGATTGCAATAACTCTAACAAAGATTCACCGTGATCGTTCATTAATAGGTTAGGATTCTGATTGATAAAAATTAAGAATTGCTCTTCTTGCTGTAAAATATGCTCTAACGCTTTTGTTAATACAGCATAATCAACTTCTGTACGGTATTCATCCGGAATTGCATCATCATGAAAAAAAGAACCCAGACTTTTAATCTCTTCATCTGTTTCAATTCTAGCCAACACTTCATATCCAACAATCTTATGTTCATCTGCACTAAAAATTGCTTGATAATACGGAAGAGTTCTTTCTATGTTTGTTAATATATCTAATGGATCCATTTAACTCTCCCCCTTATTACACATTTTTAGTAAGTATAATACGAAAGGAGAAAATTGGCTAGTATTTGCAGTTGGATTTCCGCTCAGCTATGCACTTCACACTCCTTGAGGATAGCGATCGCTTGTTTACGGTAAAGAACTGGTGGTATGTCACTGCCATTGCCGTTGAATCGAGCTAACACTCCTTTTGTTAAAATGGATTTTTATTTAACCATTGAGCGCCATCCATTGTAATACACTCTCCATTAATATAGGATGCGTCTTCTGAGAACAAGAAAGCAGCTAAAGCAGCAATCTCTTCTGGCGTACCGAATCGACCTAATGGAACTGAATCCAGTGTACGCGCTTTCATTTTTTCGGAATCAAAGAGCTTATCAGCTCCACCCGTGCGTTCAATCGGCCCAGGAGCAATTGCATTTACTCGAATGCCATATTTTCTTCCCCACTCAACAGCGAGTGTTCTTGTCATTGTAAGAACACCGGATTTTGCACACGCTGAGTGAATCACACCAACCCCTGCATTCCAAGCATAGGTGGCAACAATATTAGTAATAGAACCTCTTATCTGCCTCTCAATCCAGTAATTCCCTACTGCTGAACTACAATAGAATGTTCCATTTAAAACGATGTTAATTACGCTGTTCCATCCATTGACTGACAGTTCTTCCGCTGGACAAACAAAGTTTCCTGCTGCGTTATTTACAAGAAAGTCAATTCTTCCAAATGCTTCATCTGTTTCTTTCACCATTCTTTCTACGTCTTCAGGATTGCGAACATCCATCTCAACTGTTAACACTTGATTCTCAAATGTTTCAATTTCTGTTTTTGTTTCTAACAAACGTTCCATTGAGCGTCCTGTAATAACAACGTACGCTCCATCGTCAGCAAATCTTTTTGCCATATGCTTGCCCATACCGCTTGAACCACCTGTAACGATTACTACTTTTCCCTTCACCTTGACTCATCCCCTTTGTAAAAATAAATTATCTCACTACTATTTTACCTTTTTTTAGGACAAATAGAAACATTAATTATCTGAAAATTCTATTTCTACCCTTGTAAAATACCTGCTTTTTCTTTAGTAAGATAGAGGTTTTAAGTGTTATCCTAAAAAATTAATGCTATAATTAATTTCACTAAAGTATTAATGGTACTTCACTCTACGTAAAGAAATTATAGAATAGGTTGGTTTTAAAATGAAAAAGACGTACACCAGACGATCTTTTTTGAAAGGATTATTTTCTATATCGTTAGGCACGATTTTGACAACATCTTTTGGGTATACTTATGCAAAATATATTGAGCCTAGGCGATTGCAAGTGGTTCGTCAGACCATTCAGTCAGCATCCATTCCGAATAGCTTTCATAACATACGTATTTTGCAATTTAGCGACACCCACCTCGGCCTTTCATATGATTTACTTCAATTAGATCATCTTATTGATAGAATAAATAAATTGGAGCCTGATATCGTTCTCTTCACCGGAGATTTAATGGATATTCCCAATGAATACCCTAATCCAAATCAAATTGTTCCTATTCTAAAACGAATTAAAGCACCTATTGGCAAATATGCTATATACGGTAATCATGATCATGGTGGATATGGAACAGAATTATATAAAGAAATCATTGAAAAATCTGGATTTCACTTACTCGTAAATGAGGTTGTAAAGCTGGAGCTAGAAAACGCTGGCTACATTCATATTTGTGGATTGGATGACGTTATGCTTGGTGATCCTCAGTATGAACAAACGCTTGGAGTACTTGACGAGAATACTTTTTCCATCGCCTTGATTCATGAGCCCGATGTTGCAGTAAAAGCTGCTACATTTCCTGTTGACTTGCAAATCTCCGGTCATAGCCATGGTGGACAAATTCAAATTCCGTTTTTCGGTCCTCTTATTACACCACCGTTTGGAACCGTCTATCCTGAAGGATTATATGAAGTAGGTGAGTCAAAAATGAAACTATATGTCAACCGAGGCATCGGGACAACTCGTATTCCGTTTCGAT
The DNA here is from genome assembly GCA_008180335.1 of Priestia megaterium. Classification (GTDB taxonomy): domain Bacteria; phylum Bacillota; class Bacilli; order Bacillales; family Bacillaceae_H; genus Priestia; species Priestia megaterium_B. The sequence continues at coordinate 172,701 of VTEF01000004.1, read as the reverse complement.
TTTTAGCAACACCAGAAATCACACTTTTCACTTTACGCTCTCAAAGCTGAAAAAACGCCTCCAATTGTTAGATTGTGTCTAACAATTGGAGGCGTTTTTTATTTCGTTTTAACTGGTACTATCAGGAGATAAAATTCATCCGCTCAGTGAACTTTCATTTTATTCCTGTCGATATTTTATAGCCCTTGATAAAACTATTGTATAAGAGGTCAGGCTCATAATGTACATAAATACCATACACTACAAAGATAACAGAGAAGGAGGTTAAAACATGTATTATCATTATCCGTATGGTGTATATCGTACTGCTCCCAATGGCGAACAACGTTTTTTCGCTTTTCCATTTGCCGCTGGATTAGCAGGTGGGTTACTAGGCGGACTAGCTGTAAGCGGATTTGGGCGTCCAGGCTGCTGTCCCCCGTATCCGCCGTATCCTTATCCCCCAGCTCCTTACTATGGAGGATATTCAACAGGGGCACCTGTCTATAATAATTTCTATGGCACCCCAGGATTCGGTCCTGTCCTTCGATAAAATAAATAAAAAGCCGATGATGCATCGGCTTTTTTACGTTTATGGTGACTAACAGGTCTTTTTCAATAGCTTATTCTTCATCTTCCATGACATTATAAGCCATTTGATAAAGCATTAATTGACTGTCAATAATCGGATCTTCTTTATCGCGTTTGACATAATGATAATTTCCATTGGCATCTTGTTCACGTGCTTTTACATTGTCTTCTAACATCAAATTTAGCCATTTTAATGTGCGTTTTTTCAAACAGCCATCAAAAACAGGAAACAGTATTTCCACTCGCTTTACCATATTTCGTGTCATCATATCAGCTGAAGAAAAGAAGAGTTTTGCCTCACCGTTATGATAAAAATAATAAATGCGGCTATGTTCTAAGAAACGACCTACAATGCTTCTCACTCGAATATTCTCACTAATCCCTTTAATTCCTGGGCGCAGACAACACGTTCCGCGAACAATCAAATCAATAGATACACCAGCTTTAGATGCCTCGTATAATTTCATAATCAAAATTTTATCTGTTAACGAGTTCATCTTTGCAATAATTCGACCGTTTCCATGCTTTGTATGAAAAGAAATTTCTTCATCAATTAATTTTAGGAAATCTTCACGAATATCAAAAGGCGCTACAGATAAATGATGATAATTCGGCTTTTCTGTATAACCGCTTAAATAATTGAAAAAGTTTGTAGCATCAACTCCAACTTTTCGATTCGCAGTTAATAAACTTAGATCTGTATATATTTTCGCAGTTGCATCATTGTAATTTCCAGTACCAAGATGGACAAATCGCTCAATACGATTGTTTCTTCGTCTCAACACGAGAGTAATTTTACTATGGGTTTTTAAATGCGTCATTCCATATATGACGTGGCAGCCTGCTTTCTCTAGTTCCTTTGCCCATTGAACGTTATTTTCTTCATCAAAACGAGCCTTTAACTCGACAAGTACTGTTACTTGTTTACCGTTCTCAGCTGCTCTTTGAAGAGCCTTTATAATAGGAGAATCGCCACTTACCCGATACAATGTCTGCTTTATCGCTAATACATCTGGATCATCTGCCGCATCAGCAACAAAATCAATAACTGGTTCGAATGATTCATAAGGATGATGGAAGAGTAAATCTTTTTCAAGGATTTTCTCAAAAATATCTTCATCAGAGGCTAAATCTTTAGGAGGTTGCGGAATAAACGCTTCTTCCGCAAGGTGCTCATGTGTTGATTTAATCATTTTATAAAACGAAAATAAAATGGTTAAATCGAGCGGTCCATTAATCCAATATACATCTTTATCATGAACTTCTAGCTCTTTCTTTAAATATGAAAGAACAGATTCATCATAGGATTCCCCTTTCACCTCTAAACGAACAGCCGCACCCCACTTGCGCTTCTTTAACTCTTTTTCAATTTCTTTTAACAAATCACGAGCGCCTTCCTCATGAATCGTCATATCAGCATTTCGAGTAATTCGGAACTGGGATACAGAAGCCACATGATAGCCATGGAACAGTTTATACATAAAATGTGAAATCACATCTTCTAATAAAACAAATACCCGTTCATTAGATTTTGTTTCTAACTCTATGTAACGGCCTAATACGGCAGGCACTTGAACAATTGCCAGTCTTCCTTTTATCTGTGCAATCTGCTGTTCTTCTTCAAGCTGTTCTTCTAGCACAACTGCTAAATTTAAACTCTTATTAAGAAGCATTGGGAATGGACGGTAAGCATCTACAGCCATTGGTGTTAGTACAGGGAAAACTTGTTCATCAAAATAAGTTTCTAAATAAGCTAACTGATGCAAGTCTAGTTTTGCTACATCCAAAAGCTTGATGTGTTCTTTTTCAAGAAGAGGAATTAATACCTTTGTGTAGGTTTCGCATTGAAGATTCACTAACTCGTGATTTTTCTTTGAAATAGCTGCTAGCTGCTGCTTTGGTGTTAAGCCTGCTTTATTTTCTGGTTTATTAAAGCCTGCTTTGACTTGATCTTTTAAGCCTGCTACACGCACCATAAAAAACTCATCTAAATTCGAGCTGAAAATCGCTAAAAATTTTAAGCGCTCTAACAGTGCATTCCTTGTATCCATAGCTTCTTCTAATACTCGTTGGTTAAACGCCAACCAGCTTAGTTCGCGGTTGTTATAGTGAGATGGATGCGCTAACTCTATATTTCTCTCTGCGTCATGTGTCATTTCCATCATATGTGGTAGCCTCGCCTTCAACAAAAAGTCTAGTTTGTATGTCTTTTATTAATGTAACACCCTATTATTAAAAAAATGTAAATGAAAAGTAAAAACGGTGTAAATCTTAACTTATTTTGTAAAAAAAATCATACTATAGTATTTTTTAACATTCTTTATTTTATTACTTTTTATGCCAAATGTCACTCCTATTAATGACAATGATGGAGAAAACTACTAGTCCCGCAGTAACAGTTATAACTAGTAGTTTATCCAATCACAGCAACTTACATCATTTTAAATTCAAGTGTAATAGGCTTTTTTAGAAGTTTTTCTAAATGTTTCTTTTGTTTTTCAGCTTGATACTCTTCCGCACGGTAGTTACCATCACATAATAAAACAAATATAATACCTTCTTTAGTCTCTTTTAATTCAATATGCTTTACAACGTTTCGCTTTGTAGCATTCAGACTTGTAGATAATTTCAATAATGCTCCTAATAACAGCAGTTTCCGTTGTTCTTCCTTCGAGATCCACTCTTTAAATGGTGCAACATATTGTCTAAAAGCCGATTTGTCTTTATAAGACGCCACTAGTGCCAACTTCAGGCGATCAATATGAGAGATGCCATCAATGGTTCGATTCGCAAGCAAATAAAACGTATGCTGGCTGCTCGATTCAGAATCAATATACTCTCCTAAATGAAAGACTTGTGCTGCCTTTCGTAACATTTCTAGATCTTCATTATTAAAGTAAGAAATTTGCTGTACTCTTAAATGCTGAAACAGCATAATAGCTGTGCGAGTCATTTCCTGGACGTATGATTTATTGATTTCAAAATCATCCATCAACTCTTGGAAGCTTTTCTCGATAACATTAGAATACATTGAGTAAAAATTCGCATCGTTTGCTTCTTTAAATAACACGCCTTCACGCAACCCTTTTCGGCTTAGAATAAACCTTGTAGATAAAACAACTTCACACAACGCTTGAAACACTTCAATGGCAGGTAAAATTGTATCAGCTCGATCCTTTGACAGGCCTTCAAGCTTTTGGAGTTCAGTATAAGAATATGGTTCAATCGCTGATTTGACATGAAGAATGTCCTGTAAAGACATTTCATATTGATGCACACCGGCTAATGGGTATTGAATGAAGTTTTGATGCAACTGCACTAAATTACGTGCACTACCACCGATAGCAACAATTGGAACTTGACGATTTCTTAGCCACGGCAAGGATTCGAACTGCTTTAATACAAAATTTCGAATGGCTAACTTTTCTTCCATCGTTGGAATTTCCTTTTTTACAAATTGAAGTGATAATGATAAGGCACCAAACGGAAAGCTGTGATATTCAATTAACTCTCGATCTCGAAAGTACGTTACTTCCGTGCTTCCTCCTCCAATATCAATCGTGATCGCCTCTTCAATTGAAGTTGAGTGCACTACAGCAAAAAAACCATAAAAAGCTTCCTCATACTCAGATAATATCTTCATTGAAAAATCTGTCTGTTTATCCACTAATTGAACAATTTCATCTCGATTACTAGCCTGACGAACAGTAGCTGTTGCCACACAATTTACATGTTGCAGCTCATGATGGCGGGTAATAATTTGAAAAGTTTGCAATGTTTCTAGCAGAATGTTAATTCCTTCTTTTGTCAATATTTGCTCTTCGTTCAAGTAGTTGCGTAGTCTAGCTACCACTTTAATATTTTCTATTTGTTTAAACCCTTTTCCTTTTTTATGTTCATAAATTACAAGTCGCATTGTGTTTGATCCAATATCGATCATTCCATGTTTATGTTTCAATAATCGTCAACATCCTTTTCCAACATTTTAATCATATTTTATCTGAAAGTTTATAAAAGCGACAATACTAAAATTTATTCATCAGCCTCTATATTCCCCATACAATAATATAAGACCATTCATACAGGGCTTTAACAGTACTGTATCGATTAACATTTGAAAATTCAGTCATCTACTCATGTAAAATTGCCGCATGAGTAGCTTTTAGCACTTAAACTTCATTATTAAGGAGTATACAGCTTATGAACCATATTGTAAAAGCCGGTGAAACGCTATCGAGCATATCTAGTGACTACCGAACGCCTATACAAGTTATCATACAAGCAAATCCTTGGATCAACCCTAACATGATTGTGCCTGGTCAGAGTATTATCATTCCAAATCTGCCTGATAAAGAAATGATTCCTTATTCGATTTACGTCTTCATCGCTGAGCGCCAATTAGAGTTAAGAAAAAATAATGTTGTCCAAGCAACTTATCCTATTGCAGTAGGAAAGATGCTTAGCACAACACCAGTTGGAGATTTTGTTATTGTGAATAGACAACCAAACCCTGGGGGACCGTATGGAACAATGTGGTTAAGTTTGTCTAAAAAGTCATATGGCATTCATGGTACAAATGATCCCAGTTCCATCGGAAAAGCTGTTTCAAAAGGCTGTATTCGTATGTATAATGAGCACGTGAATGAGTTAGCCCGTATTGTTCCAAACGGGACAGCCGTTTATATTCGTCCCTTTCGGCGAATGATTTAACCTTTTCCAGCTTGAAAGCTAGGGTATAAAGTCATCCCGCCATCTGCATATAGCGTAATACCGGTCACGTATCTTGCTTCATTTGATGCTAACCATGCTGCAACACTTGAAATCTCATCTGCTTCTGCTACATATCCCATAGGAATGAGCTTCTCAACATCTGCTTTAACTGCAGGGTCTGCGAATTTCTCTGCGTTAATCGGTGTATTAATAGCTCCTGGGCCAATGGCATTTACCCGGATGCCTCTTGGAGCATATTCCAATGCTAGTGTCTCTGTCATCATTTTAATTCCACCTTTACTTGATGCATAATGGACAAAATGAGGCCACGGGATTATATCATGAACGCTAGACATATTGATAACAGTCCCTTTAATATGATGTTCTAGCATATACGCAATTGCTTCTCTAGCTCCCATAAATGTTCCGGATAGATTCACAGAAATGACTTTATTCCACTCTTCAAGTGACATTTCATGAGAGGGAATTTCCTTTTGAACTCCTGCATTATTTACCATAACATCAAGGGAACCAAATGTTGTATGGGCAGACTCAATCAATCGTTTAACATCAGCTTCTTTCGATACATCAGCCTGTACTGCAATCGCTTCTCCACCATGTTTGTTTATTTCTTCCACTACTTTAGAAGCATGTTCACTTTTTGAACGATAATTTACAACCACTTTCATTTTCTCTTGCCCGAATCGAATCGCGATTGCTTTTCCAATTCCAGTGGCTGCTCCCGTTACGACAGCTACTTTCCCTTTTAAATCTTTGTACATAACGTTCACTCCTTTTGCTTACTGATCTAGTTCATTCACCCTACCTTACTTATAAAAGTTTTATTTTATTATTTCTTTGTAAAGCCAAGTAATACGCCACCAATAATAATTAAGATACAGCCGACAATCACAAACGTAATTTGCTTCTTTGATTTTTTTTCACCTAATAAGAAAATTCCACCTAATGTAGAGATAATAATTCCCATTTGGGAAAAAGAAAAGCTAGTTGCAACACCAACACGAGGAGCAGATACTAATAAACCAATATTCCCTGTTGCCCAAACAAACCCTGTTAAAAGATTGCGTGCTGCATATTTTGTAAATGGATTGTGGCGAAAAGTAAGGAGCAGTGCTCCAGTCAGCATTCCGATTGATTGCGGTAAAATAGCTGACCAGCCGTCAATTTCAAACCATTGAACAACGATGAAATACCCTATGTAACCTAATGTAGAAATAAGCAGCGTGATAATTCCTTTTCCAAATTGGCTTTTTTCATCTTTCTCCGCATTATTTTTATCATTTAACGAAGTGAAAATAACCCCTACAATGATGAAAGCTAACGCTGCAATACCAATGATTAACTTTGTCTTAGTAGACCATTCCCCAAATATTAATACACCAAACAAGGATGTCCCTACTAGTTGCATGCCTGTTGAAATCGGTTGCGTTTTGGATACGCCTAAATATTCAACTGCTGAAAATTGATTTTTCTGTCCAACAGCCCAAAACAGACCGGAAATAAAACTTACTATAAAAATCTTTGTTGTAATTTCAGGTGAAACAATAAAAAAGGCCGCTAATGAAAATAGTAAAGCGCCAAACGTAAGGCCTAATGTTTGACTGTAAGCAGACCCTCCAAGCTTTGAACTTACTAACAAAATACTCCCCCACATAACAGCAGGGATTAACGCAATTAAAATATCCACTTTTCTCCACACCTTCTTATGCTTTTAACACATTTTTTGTATTATTTGTATAGCCTCTTAGTTCTAAACGAAACCTATAAGGAAATTATTTTAAGCAACAACGCAGTCTTGCCCGTGTAATTATTTTCAAATAGGACAAGACACGTTATAATGAAAAGACTAAGCTTTTCAATGTTATTCACTTGCATGACAAAGCGAATAAAGTAAGGGAGTGAACGTATGTCTCATTTAAAGGGTCCTGAATCTTTTGAACTGTCTGTCACTGAGGTTGCACAAGCGATTTTTACTGTGAACCGCCATGCCAAAGCTGCTCCTGACCCTAAGCAATTGTACACTTTAAAAAAAATTGCTTTAGAACAACTCATTTTAGAAGGAAAAGCGAAAAAGGAAGGACTTCATTTTTCACCTAACCCTGGTAAAAGTCAACAAAAATCAGATGTACTTGTTTCCGTTGGAGATTACTTTTTCCATATGCCTCCAAAGAAAGAGGACTTCAAAGAATTACCACACCTCGGTCATCTAAACCATCAATATCGAAATCCCAAAACGACAATGTCATTATCACACGCAAAGCGTTTATTATCTAAATATACGGGGCATTTCATTCAGTCAACACCAAATCCCGTTACCACTCCTCGAAAACGGCAAGCACCTGTATTCAAGCCACTAGGTAAAAGTTACTTTTAAAATAAAAAAGGCCTCAACTGAATGAATTCCTTTGAGGCTCTTTTTATAAAACGGATAATGCTCTCAACCGTTTCCTCCACTCTTAACGATTCATAAACGCCGCATCAATGGAGTTTCGCTTTATAAATTTATAAAATGAATTCATCAATCATTTGTACAAGCTCGCCGATTTCTGGCTTGCTCACTTGACCTTGGGCGCCAACCATCTTACCTTTATGGCGTAAATCTTCAGTAATAAGTGATGAAAAGATAATAACTGGTAATATAGATAGACGTGAATCTTCTTTAATTTTCTTTGTTAAATGGTGTCCGTCCATTTGTGGCATTTCAATATCTGTAATGACTAACTGGACCTCATCTTCAATTGATTGACCTTGATCCGCTATTGAAACCAAATATTCTAGAGCGTCTTGGCCATTTTCAAAAAACTCCGTATACGCATAGCCAGCTGCCTCGAGTGTGTCTGAAATCATTTTGCGTAACAAAGGCGAGTCTTCAGCAATGACAATTTTTTTATTTGAACGCTCGCGTTGTCCTAGCCTTTTAATTTTTGATTGATCAATACCTGTATCCGGATTAACATCTGTTACTAATTTTTCAAAGTCTAGCAACAATAGCATCTCACCGTTCATTTTAACTACACCTGTGATTTGAGTTTCAAGCCCTTGATATAAATCTGAAGGTTTCTCAATCTCTTTCCATGAAATTCGATGAATTTGTGTAACATGGTGAACATGGAATACGATTTTTTGCTTATTAAACTCTGTTACAATAAACTTGTCTTTATCAGGTGTTTCCGAAGGAGATAACTTTAATGCTTTTGCAACATCTACAATCGGCAATACTTCCCCTCGTAGTTCAATAATCCCTTCTATGTAATCATGTGCATTAGGTACTGCTGTGATTGATACCGGGTTAATAATTTCGCGCACTTTAATGACATTGATTCCGAATCGAATATCCCCTATTCCAAACTCGACAATTTCCAACTCATTTGTTCCACTTTCTAATAAAATGCCTTTGTCATGATACATCCATTTTCGCCCTTCCATAGTAAAGTCTGCTAATATAGTAGTCTTTCTTATTATAGTAACGGAAGATTATGCACGTAAAGTAAAATAACACGAAAGATTGATGAATTTTACAATAAAACGGTTACATGCTTGAGTTTTCTCAACCTCATGAATACTGTATACTAAAATTAACGAATTGTAGCGTAAATTGAGGTGCATATATGAAAAGAGAGTTACAAAAAGAAGAAATAAAACAGAGAATCCAGAAAGTTGCCATTTCTTTATTTCAAAAGCAAGGTTATCAAAAAACCACCGTTTCTCAAATTACAGCAGAAGCTGGAGTAGCGAAAGGAACATTTTTTAATTATTTTAAAACAAAAGAATCCGTTCTCCATTGTTTAGGTGTTTATCAAACTGAACAGGTTAGCAAAAAAGTTAGCTTGCTTTTAGATACAAATAAGCCAGCTTCCGCTATTATTAAAGAGCTTTTTTTACTGCTTGCAAAAATGAACGAACATGCCAACCCGCAATTAGTTCGATCTTGGTTTCATATTGCGATTACCGACAATACCTTTCATCAATCTGAAACTTTACAAATTGAAAAAATGAAACAGCAGTTCATTTTAGTATTTGAAACAGGCAAACAGCGCGGAGAACTAATTTCGGACGTTTCTGCCGAAGAAATGGCCTCCATCGCCATTCTTAATTTTTTCGGCATCTTATTGCATTGGTGTACAAACCCCAATAGCAGGATCTCATTAGAAGAAAAAACAGAACAAGCCATTTCTTTGCTTTTTAGAGGAATCGAATTAAAGTAAACACATTTACCGCCTCTTTTATTTCGCTCTTAACGGACAGTAAAACTTTAAGACGCTGCGGAGACTGTCCGTTAAGATTTGAATATTTGAACATAGACTGGCAAGCTCCTTGTGATCTGTACGAATAACTAGTGGAGAATGAAGAAAAACCGCTTCTTGAAGTTTCATTCCATGTACTATCTCTAACCACCTTACTGGCTTATTACCGTTTGTTCACAAAGCTTTAACAGGAAACTTAACATAGTGGTAGACGCTTATGCCAAAACAGTTTATACTACACATGGTAAATGATTAATAACTAAAGAAGGTGTGTGTTTTATGAAGGGATCCGTCATTCTATTTAATGACGACAATGAAATGACAATCATTGAAGATGTGGAAGAAACTGTTTATGAAAACATTAAAGAACAGGTCGGCACTGACCGCTGTGTTGTAACACTAAACAACCAAACTGTTGATTTAGGCTATGTCTCACCGGTTTATTGGCGTGAAGGAAAAATACACACTGACTAATTTCAAGACCGCTATTCGTTGAATAGCGGTCTTTTTAATGTCATCCTTCACTTGATTATTGGTCTACGAATCATGCTCTCTTAATCTAACTTCAAAGATCTTAATTTATGATGAAAATAAGGTTAGCGATTTAATAGATAGGGTATATATCTATTAATTATAAAGCGCACTTGATTTTAAAGGAGGGTTTATGATTATGAGTCCGTACCGCAAAAATGCCAACCATTATTCTCATTCAACGCCATTTACACCTTATCAACAATATTATGAAAAAGAAGCGCATCGTATTTTAACATTGTTAAGTCAAGAATTTAATAAAAAACATGTGAAAGCATTAATTGACGAATCTTTAGATAACAGAGACGAAAAGTTATTTTATCAATTAACGTCCCTTTATAAGCAATTGCTAGCAAACTAGCTAACCTGTAACCACTATCTAGGAAATCATTAGATAGTGGTTTTTTACATCTGTACATTATGATAAAATGAGTGGAAACTGAGTGGAAGGATTGAACACATTACATGGAACATCTAATCAATGAACGTGTGAAAACGATTGAACTATCGGGTATTCGCACATTTTATAATATGGTTTCACAATACAAAAACGTTATTTCATTAACCATCGGCCAACCCGACTTTTTAACGCCGGCTCATGTGAAAGAAGCAGCTAAAGAAGCAATTGATGATAACTTTACGTCATACACACATAACGCGGGAACCATTGAATTAAGACAAGCAGCTTCACAGTTCGTCTCTGAAAAATATAATCTTGCATATGACCCAACATCTGAAGTTATTGTGACAATTGGCGCTAGTCAAGCCATTGACATTGCGATGCGCACCATTCTAACTGAAGGCTCCGAAGTCATTTTACCAGGCCCTGTGTATCCAGGATATGAGCCTTTAATTAAGTTAAATGGTGCAAAGCCAGTACATATTGATACAACTCAAACAGGTTTTCGTTTAACAGCAGATCTTATTGAACAACATCTTACCGAAAAAACGAGATGTATTATTTTACCATATCCTTCTAATCCGACTGGTGTAACCCTTTCAAAACAAGAGTTAGAAGAAATTGCCACACTACTTGAGCATAAAGATATTTTTGTCCTATCTGATGAAATTTATAGCGAACTTGTTTTTAATGATTCCCATCACTCTATCGCTTCGATTCCATCAATGCGAGATAAAACAATTGTAATCAATGGCGTTTCAAAATCACATTCAATGACAGGCTGGCGAATCGGTCTTTTATTCGCACCAGCGTATCTAGCAAAACATATTTTAAAAGTACATCAATATAATGTCAGTTGTGCGTCTTCCATTTCACAGGCAGCAGCATTAAATGCTCTAACACTAGGGAAAGATGATGCTGTTAGTATGAATGCGGAGTATGAAAAGCGAATGAATTATGTCTATGACCGTCTCGTGAAAATCGGCTTTGAAGTTGAAAAGCCAAACGGAGCCTTTTATATTTTTCCATCCATTGCACCTTTTCACGATAATTCGTTTGAATTTGCATTAAACTTAGTAAAAGAAGCGGGCGTGGCACTCGTGCCTGGAAGCGCCTTTTCTTCTCTTGGTGAAGGTTACCTCCGTCTTTCTTATGCCTACTCAATGGATACACTTGTTGATGCATTAGACCGTATTGAACAATACATTCATTCAAACTAAAGGAAAACTTCAATCAGGGGCATTTTCTTCATCTCCCACTTAGTCACCTTGAAGCGGAAGTCTTATTGCCCAGCGGGATTATTGCTTTATAAACGATAAGAAAGCAGCAACCTCTTCATTGGTTGCTGCTTTCTTTGTATTATTTGGAAATTATTGCTCGCTTTTTTCTTTATATAATTTGTATAATGCTTGTGTTCCGCTGTTTCCTTCTCCTAATGAAGAAAGTTTTTCATACAAGCCGTTTGCTAACACGAGGCCAGGCGTTTGAATCCCCATGTTTTCTGCTTCTTTCATCGCAATCTGCATATCTTTAATAAAATGTTTGATATAAAATCCAGGTTCAAAATCACCTTGAATCATTCTTGGAGCTAAATTACTCAAAGACCAGCTTCCTGCGGCACCTGTTGAAATCGAAGCTAGTACTTTTTCAACATCTAATCCTGCTTGTTCAGCATATACAATAGCTTCTGACACACCAATCATATTTGAAGCAATCGTAATTTGATTACACATTTTAGTATGTTGACCTGCGCCGGCTCCTCCTTGTAATATAACGTTGGTGCCAAGTGTTTTTAATACTTCTTCACAGTGCTGAAACACTTGTTCATCTCCACCGACCATAATCGTTAAACGTGCTTCTTTAGCACCTACATCTCCTCCGGAAACCGGTGCATCTAATGCATATAGGCCTTTTGCTTTTGCCTTTTCGTAAATTTCAATGGCTAACGAAGGCTCCGAAGTTGTCATATCAATCAAATAGGTGCCTTTTTTCGCATTTTCTATAATGCCATTCTCACCGAAATATACTTCACGCACATCACTAGGATACCCGACCATTGTAATAATAAGATCTGATTCCACAGCTAATGTAGCAATATGCTGATGCCACTTTGCTCCTTTTTGAATTAATGTTTCTGCTTTTTGCTTCGTTCGGGTATAGATGTGTAGAGAGTGTCCTGCCTGTAGTAAATGTGTAGCCATGCTATTGCCCATTACACCGATTCCAATAAATCCAATTTTCATTTACGATTCCCCGTTTCTATTAAGTGATTCGAATACCAAGCCATTGTACATACTAGTGCATATAACTTGACTTCATTGCTCTTACCATTATAAAATTTGGACGATTCATCAAAACCAAACAATTTCTACATATTACTTATTTGGAGGTTTTTTCATTATGTCAAAAGATTTTTTTGATGTTGTTAATGAACGTACATCAATTCGTGAATATGATTCATCCGTTAAATTAAGCAAAGAAGAATTAACAGACCTTTTAGAAACAACTGTTAAATCTCCTTCCGCTTGGAACTTACAACACTGGCATTTCATGGTGTTTACAAGTGACGATGTAAAAGAACGCTTACTGCCAATTGCTTATAATCAAAAACAAGTTGTTGAGGCTGGCGCAGTTATTGCCGTTTTAGGTGATTTAGAAGCAAACAAAAACACAGATGTAGTATACAATCCACTAGTTGAAGCTGGGCACATGACAGAAGATGTGAAAAATATCTTAGCTGGCCAAATTAATGGTGCCTATCAAAGCCCCGTTTACGCACGTGACGCGGCATTTACAAATGCATCATTAGCAGCTATGACACTTATGCTTGCAGCAAAAGCAAAAGGCTTTGATACTTGTTCAATGGGCGGATTTAACGCTGAAAAATTTGTTGAAGAATTTAAAGTAGAAGATCGCTATGTTCCTGTCATGCTTATTTCAGTTGGAAAAGCAGCTAAACCTGCTCATTCAAGCGACCGTTTACCAGTAGAACAAGTAACAACTTGGCTTTAAGCTTAGTTAAACACGCAAATCTAACTGATTTGCGTGTTTTTTTATTCTGCTCCACACAACGCTTGATTGCCGTATCGTTTTATATGTAACAATTTTCAAATCGATTTAACCATGCCACCATCTATTAAGAATGACTGTCCGGTCATGTAAGAGTTGGCATTTGATACTAAGAAAGCGATTACTTTTGCAAATTCTTCTGGCTGACCATAGCGCTTCAATGGAATTTTACTTTTCATGATTTCTTCCACTTCTTCTTTCGTTATTCCTTGCTGCTTAGCATTGAGTTCATCTAATTCGCCGACACGATCGGTAGCAATCCGCCCTGGTGCCACAGTATTGATCAGAATTCCATACTCTGCCAATTCCGTTGCTAATGTTTTTGTTAGTCCGACAATGCCTGTACGGAATGTATTTGACAACATAAGACCGGGAATAGGCTCCTTAATTGATGAAGAAGCAATATTCACAATATGTCCTCCCTTTTGTTTCATAGCAGGAAACACCTCACGGGTAATGCGGATATAGCTTAGTAAATTCAGTTCAAAAGCCTTTTGCCAATCTTCATCAGTTAGTGAAAGAAATGTACCTGCCTTCGGTCCTCCTGCATTATTCACTAGTACATCAATTGAACCAAATTGTTCAATCGTATGGTGAACCGCTCGTTTAATATCTTCAACCTTTGTCACATCCGCTATCACATAGCTTATTTTCTCTAGCCCTTTTTCTGATAGTTCTTCAACGACTTGTGCCAACTTTTGTTCAGAGCGACTAGCAATGACTACATTTGCTCCTTCATAAGCTAGCTCTGTAGCAATTGCTTTGCCTAAGCCTTGGCTAGCAGCAAAAACAAGAGCAGTCTTGTTTTCTAATTGTAAATTCATCTGAGCATCCCCCTTTAGGTTAAACACAAAAACAATCTGAATCTTCTTAACTGTATCATGAATAATCAAAATAGCTCAAATAATTTAGCTGAATTCTTCCTCTTCTTAATCACTCTTTTTTCCTTATAAAGTGCTCAGTAAAAAAGCATAATAAAAAGACGCTCGATATCGATGCGTCCTTTTTATCCCATTATCTCATGCCTTCTTCCTCTAACGTCCATTCTGATTCTCTCTTGTTAAAAACTAGGTAAGCTTGGAGCTTACTCCCTTGTTTATGTTCAAAACGATCGTTATACATCTCGTCCATATCAGTAAATTTCCCAATTGTATAAATTGGCACTTGAATATCTTTACGAGATTGGACCATTTTTTCAAAATCAATGAGCAATCCATCATTTGTTAGCGTCAATAAAGTATTTGCTAATACAAGCGGCAGTGCTGGATATTCTAATTTCTTTCGCCGCAAAGCAAATCGTGTTTGTTTTGCGACTGAGGCTTTGAAGGGGATAATCCGGCTAAGCATATGCTTCATGTCATATATATCCCGATAGTACGTTTTATTATAAAACCCGTCATCTTGTGCTAAATAAACAAACTGATTATTTAGTTTATTATTAAAAGAAGAATTTAACGGTTTTTTTAAATGTCCTAAATAAAGAAGTGCTGCTATATCATTTGGTTCAAGCAAATCTAAAGATGATAATTCATCAAAATCAATCCAGCAAAAATCTCCATAATTATACACATTATCTTGTGCAAGCAAACTTACTTGCTCTGATTCAACATAATCCATATGGGTTGGGAAATGATAATCACTGTCTTCAAACCGATGCTTTAACAGCAACAGGTTCGTTAGTGGCTCAGGAAGCGAATAAAAGAACTCTTTAAATTCTATTCCATATGTCACAAAGCATTTTTCATTTACATGACCATTTATATAAACGATATCTTTTATTTCATCTGCTTTACTCAACCGTACTAACCACCTTATTGATTCATTCTGAGCTTGATAACTACCCGTCTTTCTAATTTATATATTATATCTCTAAAATAAAGAAAGTGTAAATATATATTTACTTAATGATGGAAAATTCATGAAAAACTTCTGATTGAAATTCTCAAAGCAAACCCTACAGCAGAATCAACACAAATATGCTAAAATGAAATTTATTTAGTTTTAACAAACGAGTGAGAGCTTTTCTTTTTTAAAACTCTTTTCTTAATAAAGAATGGTTAATTACTAATTAAAATTACGCTATACATATCAATTAAAAACCTGAATAGTTAAAATAAAAGGAGATAATTACAATGGATGTAAGGCATTTACATTACTTCACTGAAGTAGCTCGACATCGAAATTTCACTCGAGCTTCTGAAGTTTTACATATTTCACAACCTTCTTTAAGTAAAATGGTTAAATCGTTAGAAGAGGAATTAGGAACAACATTGTTAGATCGCTCTGCAAAAAAAATTGAGCTCACAGATGCCGGAATGATTGTCTATGAACAAGCCGAGTCTATCTTGTCTTCTCTACATGATTTATCAAACTCTCTCTACGATTTAATGCATTTAAAAAAAGGAACAATCAAAATTGGCATTCCACCGATTATTGGTACCCTTTTCTTTCCATCTATCATTAAATCATTTCGAGAGAAGTACCCAGATATTCAACTCCAATTAATTGAATACGGCGCAAAAAAAATGCAAAAAATTGTGGAGCAAGGTGCTGTTGATGTAGGTGTCGTTTTATTACCCGTTGATGAAGACATCTTTTCTGCTACTCCCCTTGCAAAAGAAACTTTGCAGCTTGTTGTCCATAAATCCCATCCCTTCGCGAACCATTCAACGATTTCATTAAAAGAACTAAAGGATGAAATTTTTATTTCGTTTCATGAAGATTTTACTATGTATGAAATGGTCTATAATGAATGTTTAAAAAGTGGCTTCGAACCGAACATTGCTTACAAAAGCTCACAATGGGATTTCATTGGCGAAATGGTCGCAGCCAATCTCGGAATTGCCCTTTTCCCTTACTCGTTATGCGAAAAATTAGACTTAGAACATGTGAAAGTCATCCATCTCGAAAATGCGATTCCTTGGGAACTTGCGCTTATCGCTAAAAAAGACCGTTATATCTCTTATGCTACACAAGCATTCATTGATCATATCAAATCCACTGTATAAAGTGGATTTTTCTTTTACTTATCTAAAGATGTGAGACTTTTTTTCTTCACTCTGATTGTTAGTCGTAGCCAAAAAGGCACGAGTGTCACAGATATTGTGCAAGATGTCCTATTCTTAGCCAGCAGAATAAACATGAATCCTCTTTTACCTCTACATCTAGCAAATGAACAACTATAACTTTAAAGCATAGTAATTATAGTTATTATATATTTCACGTTATAGAAAAAATTAGATAAGATAAACCTGTAGCATTCATTTTCTCAATTCGTATCCCCATTTGTATAATCCAAAATAATTTCTCTTTTTCCCAGTAATGGAGTCGTCTTATTTAAATAAGGCGACTCTATTATTGTCTATATCACAGAGAAAACAATAAATGAAAAAAATACAGGAGGATGATCATGAAGTTCATTACATTAACTTGTCAAGTTTTATTCTTAACCTTAGTATTTTTGATTGGACAAAGCATTTCGCAATGGTTGCACCTTCCTGTTCCAGGCAGTATCATCGGCTTGTTGTTACTATTTTTATTGCTTCACTTTAAAATCATTAAACTAAAGTGGATTGAACAAGGTGGCAACCTATTAATTGGAGAATTGTTGTTGTTTTTTATTCCAGCAATCGTTGGACTTATGAATTATGGAGATGTTTTAAAATCATTCGGTATTCAAATCATTATCATTATTACGGTTAGTACAATCATTGTTATGTCTTTAACAGGCATTATTGCAGAGTATATTTCAAAACGAAAGGAGACTTCAATCGAATGACGTTGTTAACTTGGTTGGCACTTCCTTTAACACTCTTTTTCTACTTTATATCTAAAACATTGTATCAGAAGTTTAAAACGATTCTTGTTTCACCTGTTCTATTAGCCCCTGCTTTATTAATCGGAATTTTAATGCTTTCACACAGCTCGTATGAACAGTATAAGCAAGGCGCTGATTTTATTAGTTATATGCTCGGACCAGCAACTGTTGCTTTTGCTGTACCGATGTACAAATATTTTTATTTATTGAAGAAATACCGGGTAGAGATTACATTAAGCGTTGCAAGCGGAACATTAGTCGCGATGGTCTCATCCATGATCTTAGCAGGTTTTTTCCACTTACAATCTACTCTCGTTCAAAGTATCATTCCTCGGTCTGTGACCATTCCCATTGCCATTAATGTGTCTCAAACACTTGGAGGCGACCCTAATATTACAATTTTGTTTGTTGTGTTATCTGGTATTATTGGAACATTGATTGCACCTCGATTAATCCAAACGCTCGCTTTACACTCTTCAATTGCAAAAGGCTTATTGCTAGGTGTCGCATCTCATGGCACAGGAACAGCAAGAGCATTTGAGCTTGGGAAGATTGAAGGAACGTTTTCAAGCCTTGGAATGATTATTGCAGCACTCTTAACAATCTTGTTTTCAAATATGCTATTACCTTCATTATTTATGTAAAACTTCATATCTATTAAAAAAGATGCTGCCTTTATGGCAGCATCTTTTTTAATTCATTATTGGATATGGAACGTTGACTTTACAAACTCAACGACTTCTTCAGTAGAAGACATTGATAAGATTGTATCAAGGTGTGGCTCGATATCCGCTTTTGATAAGTGACGGATTTGAGAACGTGCTTTCAAGATTGAAGTTGCACTCATTGAAAATTCATCTAATCCTAATCCTAAAAGAATTGGAATCGCAATTTCATCTCCAGCCATCTCACCGCACATACCAACCCATTTGCCTTCTTTATGAGCCGCTTTGATAACCATGTTAACTAAGCGAAGAATTGCTGGGTTGTATGGTTGGTATAAGTATGATACGCGCTCATTCATGCGGTCAGCCGCAAGCGTGTATTGGATTAAATCGTTTGTTCCAATTGAGAAGAAATCAACTTCTTTAGCAAATAAATCCGCGATTACTGCTGAAGAAGGAATTTCAACCATCATACCAACTTCAATTTTTTCTGATACATCTACGCCTTCTTCTTGAAGTTTCGCTTTTTCTTCTAAAAGAATCGCTTTTGCTTGACGGAACTCATCAACAGTTGCGATCATTGGGAACATAATTTTTAAGTTGCCGTACACACTAGCACGTAGTAGCGCACGAAGTTGTGTGCGGAACATGTCTTGCATTTCTAAACATAAGCGAATTGCACGGAAACCTAAGAATGGGTTCATTTCTTTTGGTAGATTTAAGTAAGGAAGCTCCTTATCTCCACCAATGTCAAGAGTACGAACAACAACAGGTTTACCTTCCATACGCTCTAACACGGTTTTATAAGATGTAAACTGCTCTTCTTCTGTAGGAAGCTCTTCACGACCCATGTATAAGAATTCTGTACGATAAAGACCAACGCCTTCACCACCATTTTCTAATACACCGTTTACATCCTCTGGTGTACCGATATTAGCAGCAAGTTCAACGTGGTGGTCATCAGCTGAAACAGTTTTTTCATTTACGAGTTTTGCCCACTCTGCTTTTTGAGCTGCATAATCAGCAGCTTTTTTCTCATAAATCTTTACTGTTTCTTCACTTGGATCAACGATTACCTCGCCATCTAATCCATCAACAATCACTAATACACCGTTTTCAATGTCTTCCATAACTGTTTTTGTTCCTACAACAGCTGGAATTTCCATTGAACGAGCCATAATTGCTGAGTGAGAAGTACGACCGCCGATATCTGTTGTAAATCCTTTTACATATTTACGATTTAATTGTGCAGTATCAGAAGGTGTTAAGTCTTCTGCAATAATCACAACTTCCTCAGAAATCATACTTGGATTTGATACATTGACACCTAAAAGATGAGCTAATACACGTTTCGTTACGTCACGAATATCAGCAGCACGCTCTTTCATGTACTCATTATCCATTGATTCAAACATGTTAATAAACATAGACGCTACTTCGTCTAATGCGAACTCAGCGTTTACATTCTCACTTGTGATTTTATCTTTAATTGGATTTATAAGTTCAGGGTCGCTTAAAACTAACAAATGTGCTTCAAAGATTTCAGCTTTATCATCGCCTAATTCTTTGCGAGCATGTTCTTTAATTGTTTCAAGTTCTGATTTTGATTGTGTAAGAGCTGCTTCTAATCGTGCTGCTTCTTGCTCAACATCAGTCACTGATTTTTTTTCAACGGTTAATTCAGGGTTTTCTAAACGAAATGCCTTAGCAATAGCAATGCCGCTAGAAGCGGCAATGCCTTGAATTTCTTTTGTCATTATTCGCCTAAACCTTCTTTGTTCATTGTATCTTCAAGTGCTGCAAGTGCATCTGCTTCGTCAGAACCTTCAGCAGAAATTGTGATTGTAGCTCCTTTTTGGATACCTAAAGACATAACGCCCATGATTGATTTTAAGTTTACAGTTTTACCGTTGAATTCTAAGTTAATATCAGAATCGAATTTGCTTGCTGCTTGTACTAAAGTTGTTGCTGGGCGTGCGTGGATTCCTGAATCTGCAGTTACTGTAAATGTTTTTTGTGCCATGTTAAATCAATCTCCTTTTTACTTTGAAATGTTAATAATGTTTTCTTCTTTTTGAGATACTTGACCTTGCTTTAAGATATTAATTTTTTCATCAGCTTGTAAATTTGTGAAAATAATCGGTGTAATTGTCGATGGTGCATTTTCTTTTACAAACTCTAAATCAACTTGTAATAAAGGTTGTCCTTTTTTCACTTCGTCACCTTGGGCAACAAGCGCTTCAAAACCTTCACCTTTTAAGTTTACTGTATCGATACCAACGTGAATAAGAATTTCACGACCAGTCGTCGATTCAATACCTAAAGCATGCTTTGTCGGAAATAAGTTTACTATCTTTCCGTCTACTGGCGCAACTACTGTGCCCGTTTTCGGAATAATTGCAAAACCATCCCCCATTAATTTTTGTGAAAATACTTGATCGGGTACTTCTGTTAACGGTACGATTTCCCCTTCAATTGGTGAAATAATTTCATCACCGTTTCCACTCGTTGAAGCAGGTGTAATCACTTCTTTTTCAGCCGGCTTTTCTTCTTTAGAGGCAACTGGTGTTTTACCATCCATAATATCTTTAATCTGACCTTTTAATGTATCAGATTTTGGACCAAAGATAGCTTGGATGTTATTTCCAACTTCCAATACACCTGAAGCTCCTAATTTTTTCAGACGATCTTTATCAACATTTTTAACATCGTCAACTGATACACGTAAACGAGTAATACAAGCATCTAAATGTGTGATATTTTCTTGACCACCTAATGCTTCTAAAACGTTGCGTGGTAATTCACCAGCTTCGACTTTTGTTTCCTCTTCACCTTCTACTTTATCTTCACGACCCGGTGTTTTTAAATTAAACTTACGGATTGCAAAACGGAAGCCAAAGTAATAGATTACTGCAAGAGCTAGACCAACTGGGATTACTAACCACCAATCTGTTCTATTTTGTAACACACCAAATAGGATATAGTCAATAACTCCACCAGAGAAAGTCATACCAATTTTAACATTTAAAATTTCCATTACCATAAATGATAAACCAGCAAATACTGCGTGGATTGCAAATAAAACTGGTGCTACAAATAAGAATGAAAACTCAAGCGGTTCTGTAATACCTGTTAAAAATGATGTTAACGCTGCAGAACCCATGATACCTGCTACGTATTTCTTATTTTCCGGACGAGCCTCATGATAAATAGCGAGCGCTGCTGCTGGCAATCCAAACATCATGAATGGGAATTTACCAACTTGGAATGTACCCGCTGTTAATTCTACTCCATCTCGTAATTGAGCAAAGAAGATTTGTTGATCTCCACGAGCAATTTCACCAGCTTTATCAACATATTGACCAAACTCAAACCAGAATGGCGAATAGAAAATATGGTGTAATCCAAATGGAATTAATGAACGTTCGATTAAACCAAATACAAATGCTGAAAGTGTCAAGTTTGCATTAATCATATTGTTTGAAAACGAGTTCAAACCACCTTGAACAACTGGCCATACTGCAACCATGATTAAACCGATAATAATTGCTGAAACACCTGTTACAATTGGAACGAATCGTTTCCCAGCAAAGAATCCTAAGTATGGTGGTAAATCGATATTGAAGAATCGATTATACATCGAAGCGGCTAATACCCCTATAATGATACCACCGAACACACCTGTTTGTAAGGTAGGAATTCCTAATACTGTTGCATATGCTGGGTCTTCTAAAAGTTTAGCTAGCGCATTAGCATCTAGATTTTCAAGACCTTTTACTGTACCCATTGTGACATTCATAATTAAATAACCAACGATAGCGGCAATACCCGCTACACCATCTCCGCCTGCTAACCCAACGGCTACTCCAACGGCGAATAACAATGGCAAGTTACCAAAAATGATGTCACCAGCATTCGCCATTACTTGGGCGATAAGCTGGAACCAATCTGCATTTAAGGCAGGCAGTCTTTCCAATAATGTTTCATTTTGAAACGCTGTACCAAAGCCTAACAAAATACCTGCTGCCGGTAAAATCGCAACCGGTAACATAAGCGCTTTTCCGACTTTTTGTAATACACCAAAAAGCTTCTTAAACATGGCGCTTACCTCCTTTTTATACTTGTAGTGTGCAACAAGTCTATAATTTGATACGCTACTAATGGTCTTTGCCTTTCTTAACCGCTTTCTATATAGCTAGTAAGAATGAAAGGAATGCCCGCTAGCAGCGTTTGTTTGTCCACTTAGTGTGTTCATGATTACGCTTTCTTACAACAAAAAAAGGCATGGTGAAAGAAGAAACGAATAATAGGTATAGTAATCCCTTAAACATCCGCTTCATTTCTCACTCATGCCTGATCGTATCAGTAACACGTATGAAATGATTTTATAAATCCGATTTTGTCATAAGTCGCTGTAAATGCATTGTTAAATACACTGCTTCTGCTTCATAAACTGGTAAGTGTAGCGCTTGTTGCATGATTTTAATTACTTTCCATGAGACATTGTAACATAGGGGGTATTCTTCTTTCAACAGTAAAGCTATTTTTTTTGGCTCTGCAATTACTTCACCTGTTTTGACGCGGTCAATCGCAAAATGCAGGTGACGAATAAGTCTCATATAATGCACAGATTCTTTATCAACATCTAAATTTAATGATTCTTCAATAACATTAATAATTGTTTGAATCAATTGTGAGTCATGATTTACTTCCAAGATGTGTTTTTGAGTTAATGCACTATGAATATGAAGCGCAATGAAGCCGATTTCTCCAACAGGCAATTCTATGCCGATCTTTTGGTGGATAATTTCTACTACTTCTCTTGCAATTGAATACTCCTCTGGGTATAAGGCTTTTGTCTCAATCAGAAATGGATTTTTTAAATCCATCCCTTGCTGAAAACGCTTTATAGCAAACGCAATATGATCGGTCAATCCAATATGAATATGCTCATTTAAAGGCACATTCACACGTGTTTGAATATGTACGATAATATCATTCATCATTTCAATAACATGTTCATCTACTTGTGTTAATAACTGTTTATATTGTTCTTGTTCTTCCTCATTCTTCAATAGAAACATTTTTTCTACAGATTGCGCATCGATTTCATCATTTTTCTTTTTATTAAAACCGATTCCTTTCCCAATTAGAACAACTTCTTTATACGCATGATGAGTAGCAATTAACACGTTATTATTTAGTACCTTCTTTACAAAAAAGGACTCTTTCACGAATCCTTCACTCCTCTACTCAGCTTTCAATTATTTGCTTTCTTATTTTACGAAAGAATTCAAATAACCGTCAATTAATTCGTTTTTCCTAAAACAGTCTGTATTTTCAACTTAATTACTTATTGCACGTACTATCTTAGTTGTTATCGTTCATAAACGCAATGACTTTTTTTCGATCTGTTCCATAGCAATTTTTTAATATGAAATGATTAAACCTTGCAATCAGCGCAATAACACCCAAATCAAGAATGGTAATTAGAAAAAGCGAATTCCACTTCGCCAGTTCAAGAATATGATAATGAATTAAAATGACATCAAGCAGACGAAACGAAAGGATAGACATTATGATGAATAATAGTGAATGGCGGATTACAGCCCATATGTATAACAATGTTAATCCATATACGTAAATAGTATTAATATTAACAAGATCTCTTGTATCCGATTGAAACCATTCGACCTGAAAGGTATGTGTATGAAGCATGGCTATTAAACAGAGCATAATCGTTGTGTTAACTGCTGTCATACTTAAATACAGTGTTGTAAAATGAATCCATTTTGAAAATCGCTCGCTTAACCACACGTACCACACTTTTGCAATCATAAAACCAATTGTCATAAAAATACCAGTATAAATCGTTTTCCACCAATGCTGCTTGTATAAACCTAAATGAATAAATAGTTCTTCAATTCCCATAAACATTAGAGAGATGAAAATAATATAGCGAAATTTCAATTGATATGCGGCCACAAATACAGCCATAATCGGAAATGTAAATGCTTGTGACGTTAAAGACCCAAAAAGATTATCAAAATACTCGTTAGACGTAAAATTAGGATCATATTGATAACTGTTAAATAAAACCAGAATGACATACTCCAATGTATAAGCCATACCGATCATAAAAAATAACAGAATAATTAGCTTTTTATCTTTTGTATGAAGCAATACACTAAAAAAGATTAAAACACTCGTGGTAATAAGAATAAAAAACGGAATAGAATGAGGCATGAGCGTCTCCCTTTATGTAAACTAGTTACTATATAGGGTAAAAACTTTCCGTTAAATTATACGTGAATAATCTGTGACCATCACAAACGAGTAGTAAAAAAACCTTATGCATTGAAAGATTCTTTGCATAAGGTTTGCTGTATAGAAACACTTTTAATTAATTTCTCCGCTTTCCAATTAGCCTTCAATTAACTTAGTTAAGTTCGCCATTTCGATTGCCGAAACCGCTGCTTCCCATCCTTTGTTGCCTGCTTTTGTGCCAGCACGTTCAATTGCCTGTTCAATTGTTTCTGTTGTTAATACACCAAAGATAATAGGTACACCTGTCTGCAAGCTTTGGGATGCTACTCCTTTCGCTACTTCGTTACACACGAAATCAAAATGCGGCGTGGCACCTCGAATAACAGTTCCGAGTGTAATCACAGCATCATATTTTTTAGACTCTGCAAATTTTTTCGCGATTAATGGAATCTCATAAGCACCTGGTACCCACGCAACATCTACATCTGCCTCATCTACACCATGACGTTTTAAAGCATCTTCGGCTCCGCCTAATAATCGACTTGTAATAAATTCATTAAAACGTCCTACTACAATTGCTACCTTTAACCCTGATCCTACTAAATTTCCCTCAAATACATTATTCATTGTTTGTTCCTCCTATTTTATATCTGTCTAATCCATTGCTTTTGACTAATGGTTTTAGAAATGTAATAAGTGACCTAGTTTTTCTGCTTTTGTACTTAAATATTTTTTATTAGCAGCGACTGCTGGCATTTGAATCGGCACTCTTTCAATCACTTCTAAATCATACCCTTTTAACCCTGTGATTTTGCGCGGGTTGTTTGTTAATAATTTCATTCTCTTTACACCTAAGTCTTTTAATATTTGAGCTCCAATGCCATATTCGCGCAAGTCTGCACCAAACCCTAACTTTTCATTCGCTTCAACAGTATCATATCCCTCTTCTTGAAGCTTGTAAGCTTTTAGCTTATTCATTAAGCCAATGCCTCTTCCTTCTTGACGCATATAAAGAAGAATGCCTTTTCCTTCTTCTTCAATCTGAGCAAGAGCAGCATGAAGCTGCGGACCGCAATCACAGCGTTCAGATCCAAACACATCACCTGTCAAGCATTCAGAATGAACGCGTACTAAAGTCGGTTCATCTGGTGTAATGCTTCCTTTTATAATCGCTAAATGTTCTTTATCATCTACTTTATTTGTATAGCCAATCGCTTTAAAATCGCCAAAAGCAGTTGGTAAATTAATTTCAACCTCACGTGTAACCAATTCGTCATGCTTTCTGCGGTAAGCAATTAAATCTTTAATCGTGATCAGTTTTAAATCTAACTGTTTTGAAAGTCGAATTAAGTCTAGTACACGAGCCATCGTACCGTCTTCTTTCATAATCTCGCAAATGACACCAGCAGGCTTCCCACCAGCTAACACTGCTAAATCAACAGCCGCCTCGGTATGTCCAGCTCTTTGAAGTACGCCTCCTTTTTTCGCGACCAAAGGAAACACATGGCCTGGTCTTCTAAAATCATTCTCTTTCGCTTCTTCATCAATTAAAGCCAAAATCGTAGCGGAACGTTCATGGGCACTAATTCCAGTTGTTGTAGACACATGATCAACACTAACTGTAAACGCTGTTCCATGCATATCCGTGTTAGTAGTAACCATCGGATGAAGGTTTAAACGAGCTGCCACTTCTTCTGTAATCGGCGTGCAAATTAACCCTCTTCCGTATGTCGCCATAAAATTGACCACTTCTGGTGTTGCAGTTTCTGCTAATGAAATAAAATCACCTTCATTTTCACGATCTTCATCATCACAAACAATTACAACTTTTCCTTTTTTAAGATCATCAATTGCTTCTTCTATTGAATGGAACATCTTTTTCACCTCACTAATAGTCTGTAAAACCATGCTTTTGAAGCAGCTCTTTCATATTATTTGAAGATTTTTCAAGCGGCTGCGGTGATGTGCGCGACACCATTTCATTCATATATTTAGCTAACATGTCACATTCAATATTCACCTTATCGCCCCGCTGTTTTTCACCGACGATTGTATGTGACACAGTATGAGGAATAAGTGAGATTGTAAATGAATGATCCGTTACACCAAAAATGGTTAAGCTTGTCCCATCCACTGAGACAGAACCTTTTAGCATCATATACCTGCGCAGTGATGGATCAATTTTAATTTCATAATAAATAGCATTCCCTTTTCGATCCTTATTCACAATTGTTCCTACTCCATCAACATGTCCACTCACAAAATGACCTCCGAAACGGCCGTTTGCACTCATGGCACGTTCTAAATTTACCAGAGAGCCAATGGTAAGCAACTGCAATGTGCTGGCTTTGATTGTTTCAGGCATCACGTCAACGGTAAAATGAGATTTCGAAAAGGAAGTGACGGTTAAACAAACACCGTTTACAGAAATACTGTCACCAAGTTTAACATCCTGTAATACAATTTTCGCATCAATCGTTAGCACAATCGCCTCTGTACCCTTTTGAATACTTTTAATTCGTCCTATTTCCTCAATAATTCCTGTAAACATCTTTTCACCTTCTTTCACTACAAGCTCCACTTTCTAACAAGAAAGCGGGATTGAACAAAATAAAACCCCTTGAACAATAAGTCCAAGGGGTTGATTAGATCGAATCAGTTTTTATCTTTGCACATTTCGCTTATATATTCGCATATCAAATAAACAGCAGGTAGCAAAAAATCCCTGCTCTGCTTAACGGTATGCGAAATAAACAGTTATTTTCATTTTTTTACAAATAAAGAAAAGAATTGTCTCAAAAAAGATAGACTAATCCCATCTATTTGCGCATTAAAAAATCAACTGTGCTTCCTGATCCTTCTCCCATCCAGACTTTTACTGTCGGCTCTAGATTTCAACTAGATCCACCGTTAACGAATAAACGAAAACGGGTCACGGGCTTAAAGGTTATCCACCTTATCACCGCCGGTTGGGACTTGCACCCGACCCCGAAGGATAATTATGATCGGCTTTTGTTGCCTGATTTGTTTTTTATTATAGCAGAGCCTTTCATGAATGTCACAACATTTGACACTTTTTATCGAAAATTTTGTAAAATACAATCATTTCTATTCCTTTTTTTCTTTTTTCAAACAAAGCATAACAAGAAATGCTAAACCAATGTATCCAAATACTGGATAAAGGATTTCAAGCAGCTTTCCGTAACCGATTTGCCCTACAATAAAACATAACCCCATAATGAGTGCAAAGGCTTTATTATCTGAAATCGGGATAACAGACTGTATTTGCCGAGCTATTCCGAATACGTTTCCAATTAACGTTGTAAAAATTTCACCAAAAATAACAATCAAAAATAACCAGTTCACCCATATACCTACATGTTTAATCACTTCACTCATTGGAATATCGAGTTGAAAGGTATACGGTAAGTTTGATAAAGCTAAATGTGCGGCCACCATCATAAATGTTAAGCCTAATCCTCCGATCAGCGCACCTCTTTTTATCACACTTCGGTCCTCTATTTCACTTCCTAAAGGAACAAGTACAGCTTGCGCCATCGCTAAATTAAATGCGATATATAGAAATGGACTAAAGAGCCAATTCCATTCTTTGTTCATCATAGCTGTCGGAGATACTTGTAAAAACGAAAAATGTTCAAGATACGGAATAAAGATAATCACCGAAAAGCTAAGCATCATCGGTACTACAAGCGAATTCACAATTAAAATGCCTTCAATTCCTTTTGAAATAGCTATATAAGCTAACACAATTGTAATAAGCATTCCAAGTTGCGGCCACATCCCTAATTGCTCTTGCCCAATTGCGCCTGTACTTGCTAACATTACCGATGTAACCCCAAATAAAATAATAATCGTAAATCCATTAACAAATTTACCGACTGCTGGGCCAAATAAATAATTATTTAATTGCTGATAAGATTGTGCTTGAATAGACTGTGCAATAAGCATCAACTTAGAGCCTAGCCAGACAAAAAATAATCCACTAATTAAAATTCCAATTAACCCCAGCGATCCATATTGTGTAAAAAATTGCACAATCTCTTTCCCGGTTGCAAATCCAGCCCCAACTACTGTTCCGATATAAGTAGCCGCTACTTGCA
The DNA here is from genome assembly GCA_008180335.1 of Priestia megaterium. Lineage (GTDB taxonomy): Bacteria > Bacillota > Bacilli > Bacillales > Bacillaceae_H > Priestia > Priestia megaterium_B. The sequence continues at coordinate 144,286 of VTEF01000004.1, read as the reverse complement.
AAGTTAATTTCCATTTTTTCACTATAATCACCCTTTGCTTGACCTCGATACTAAACTATATGTACTAGCCATTGAAAAAAGACGAGCCTTTTAAAAGACAATTTATGATGTAATCGCTTTATTGCTTTGTTATAATCAAAGCGGATTCAAAATTTATGATAAAAATAGAAGGTGGCTTACTTTATGCAGTACGTACAATTAACAGATGACTTACGATTCTCCCGCATTATCCACGGCTTATGGCGTCTTTCAGATTGGAACCTTTCCACTGATCAAACATTAGCTCTTATGGAGCAATGCCTCGATCGCGGTATTACAACGTTTGACCATGCTGATATTTATGGCAATTACAGTTGTGAAAGCTTATTTGGACAAGCGTTAGCCCAAAAACCTTCATTGCGCGATTCGATGCAAATCGTAACGAAGTGTGGAATTAAATTAACATCTGAAAAATACCCTGAACGTAAAATTAATTTCTATGACACAAGCAAAAAGCACATCATCCAAAGTGCCAATCAATCATTAATTAATTTAAATACAGATTATGTGGACGTTTTGCTGATTCATCGCCCTGATCCATTTATGAACCCTGAAGAAGTAGCGGAAGCATTTATTCAACTAAAAGAAGAAGGTAAAGTTCGTTATTTCGGTGTATCAAACTTCAAGCGTTCACAGTTTGACATGCTGCAGGCGTTTTTACCTTTCTCGCTTGTTACAAATCAACTTGAAATTTCACCTACATATTTAAACCATTTTGATGAAGGCACAATTGAACAATGCCAGCAGCATAAGCTTGCACCGATGGCGTGGTCACCATTAGGAGGCGGTGCTATTTTCACCGCTACTGATGAACGTTCAACACGTGTGCGTAAAAAACTTGAAGAGATTGGAGCAGAAATTGGCGCTCAATCCATCGATCAAGTTGCATATACTTGGTTACTTTCACATCCTGCCAACATTATGCCAATTGTAGGCTCAGGAAGAATTGAGCGCATTGAATCTGCAGTTAATGCATTGGAGTTGAACATGACACGCATGCAATGGTTCCAAATTTTAGAAGCATCTAAAGGCAGACCGGTTGATTAATTCATTTGTTCACGTAAATACTTTTTAGAAAAGCGGCGCTCTTTACACCGCTTTTTCTTTTGCCTATTTAATAAGCACTTGACGAAACTTCCTTTCGATGATTTTCTCATCCGTGCAAAAACCTTAACATATCAGCATGTTCTTCTTTCTGTTTCCAATCTTCCAAACAAATTTTTCAGATTTTTTCGGTAAAATTACGGAATTATATTGTATAATTTCTAAAAATCAGATAAATTATATGGTAAGCATTTATTCTGTCTAGCTCTTGATTTTTAATTTGTTAACTCTTTTATCAGAATGATGAGCGAAAAAACATATAAACACGCTACTGCTACTTCACTAAAATGAACTTAAATTTTACATCGTATATGTATATAGATTCTTATCACGAGAGGTGGAGGGACTGGCCCTTTGAAGCCTCAGCAACCAGTCGAAAAGACATGGTGCTAAATCCAGCAAGCAATTTATTGCTTGGAAGATAAGAAGAAGAAAAAGTCTTCTTCTTAAGAAGGCTTTTTCTTTTTACAATTACTTCAACTAAAATGTGAGGGCGTCCCCTTCAGTACTTGAAGTTTAACTATATAAATGGCTACATGCTTTCGATGTAATAGATTCTTAGAGGAGGTTTGGAAATGGGGTTACTTGAAGACTTACAATCTAAAATTCTAATTGGGGATGGTGCAACTGGTACCCTTCTTTACTCTCACGGTATTGACAGTTGCTTTGAAGAATTAAACCTCACAAAAAGCGATGAAATTTTCCGCATTCATCAAGCCTATTTACAGGCTGGTGCTGATGTCATTCAAACAAACACATATGCAGCAAACTATCAAAAACTAGCTCGCTACGGGTTGGAAGATTCCGTTAAAGATATTAATGTTGCGGCTGTTAAAACTGCAAAGCAAGCTGTTAAAAATAAAGCGTATGTTGTTGGTACAATCGGAGGAATCCGATCGTTTCAAAAAAATTCAATTTCAACCGAAGAAATTAAACGCAGTATTCGCGAGCAGTTGTTTTGGTTGTTAAATGAAGATGTAGATGGCTTATTATTTGAAACTTATTATGATTTTGAAGAATTAAAAATCGTTCTGTCTTTAGCACGAAAAGAAACGACAAAGCCAATTATTACCCATGTCTCTCTTCACGATATCGGCGTTTTACAAAATGGCACCCCATTGTGTGACGCATTCAAGGAATTAGAAGATTTAGGTGCTGATGTAGTTGGTCTAAACTGTCGCCTTGGGCCTTCTCATATGATTCAATCGCTAGAAGAAGTTCCTCTTATGGAGCGTGCCTATCTTTCTGCATATCCAAACGCTAGTTTGCCAGCTTATGTGGAAGGCAAAGTAGAATATGAAACCAATGATGATTATTTCGCTGAAAGTGCTCGCGCCTTTCGAAATCAAGGTGTTCGGTTAATTGGCGGCTGCTGTGGAACAACGCCTGCTCATGTGCAAGCGATGGCAACGGCACTGACAAATGAAAAGCCGGTTGTTAAAAAGACTGTCAAAATAAGACCGACTATTGCCGTACAAGAACGCGAACAGTTAACTGAGCCTCATTTACATGAAATTGTAAAAGAACGCCGCTCTGTCATTGTTGAATTAGATCCACCTAAACAGCTTGGTCCTACGAAGTTTTTAGAAGGCGCCAAAGCGCTGCAAAAGGTTGGCGTTGATGCAGTAACATTAGCAGACAACTCGCTTGCTTCACCGCGTGTTAGCAATGTAGCAATGGCGACTTTGATGCAGCAGCAAACCAATGCAAGGCCTCTTATTCATATTACGTGTCGCGACCGCAATTTAATTGGTTTGCAATCACATTTAATGGGTCTTCACACATTAGGCATGAATCAAGTATTAGCGATCACTGGAGACCCTTCTAAAATTGGGGATTTCCCAGGCGCTACATCGGTTTATGATTTATCATCATTTGATTTAATTAGTTTAATTGCGCAATTTAATGAAGGTTTATCCTATTCAGGTAAACCGCTTGGACAAAAAACAAACTTCTCTATTGCAGCAGCTTTTAATCCTAACGTACGTCACTTAGACCGTGCAGTCATACGTCTTGAAAAGAAAATTGATTGCGGCGCTCACTATTTTATTACACAGCCCTTGTATTCAACAAAACAAATCGAAGATGTATATGAAGCTACAAAACATTTAGATGCACCGATTTATATTGGAATTATGCCATTAACAAACGCTCGCAATGCCCGGTTTATCCACCATGAAGTACCTGGAATTAAATTATCAGAAGACATTTTAGCAAAAATGGACGCTGCAGGTGATGATAGCATTCAAGGCGAAGTAGAAGGGCTTGCCATTGCAAAAGATTTAATTGATACAGCTTATGAATTATTTAAAGGCATTTATTTAATTACACCTTTTATGCGCTATGAAATGACTGAAATTTTGACACGTTATATCCATGACAAGCAACTTGTTATATCAGAAAGGAAGAGATAAATGAGCTCACTTATTGAACAACAACTCCAAAAACGTATATTGGTCATTGACGGTGCGATGGGTACGATGATTCAAGATGCAAATTTAACTGCTGATGATTTTGGCGGTGAAGAGTACGAAGGCTGCAATGAATATTTAACGAGAACAGCCCCTCATGTTATTCAGCGTATTCACGAAGAATATTTCGCAGCTGGTGCCGATATTGTTGAAACGAATACATTCGGCTCTACCTCTACCGTTCTAGATGAATATAATTTAGGGTATTTAGCATATGAGCTAAATGTTGAAGCCGTGAAATTAGCGATTGCGGCCCGCGACAAGTTTTCAACACCTGAATGGCCTAGATTTGTAGCAGGTGCTTTAGGACCTACGACGAAAACATTATCAGTAACAGGCGGCATTACGTTCGCAGAACTTGTCGATGCCTATGAAGAGCAGGCACGCGGACTTCTTGATGGCGGTGTTGATTTGCTGTTGGTTGAAACATGCCAAGATATGTTAAATGTAAAAGCTGCGTTTTTAGGTATCTCTGCTGCATTTGAGCGTCTAGAAAAAGAAGTACCCATTATGATTTCAGGTACGATTGAACCGATGGGCACAACACTTGCTGGTCAAGATATTGAATCATTCTATCTATCTCTCGAACATATGAAACCACTTTCAGTAGGACTGAACTGTGCTACTGGCCCTGAGTTTATGACCGATCATATTCGTTCCCTTTCTGAACTAGCAACATCAGCAGTAAGCTGTTATCCAAATGCTGGTTTGCCTGATGAGGAAGGAAACTACCATGAATCACCTGAATTGCTCGCTCAAAAAATTAAGAGCTTTGCTGATAAAGGCTGGTTAAATTTTGTAGGTGGCTGTTGCGGCACAACACCAGCTCATATTAAAGCTCTTGCTGAATCTGTAAAGGATGTGGCTCCTCGCCCTCTTGAACGCCCAGAACATAACCATGCTGTTTCTGGTATTGAATCGTTAGTCTATGATGAATCAATGCGCCCTTTGTTTGTCGGTGAGCGTACAAATGTTATTGGTTCTCGTAAGTTCAAACGTCTAATTGCAGAAGGAAAAATTGAAGAAGCCTCTGAAATTGCTCGTGCCCAAGTAAAAAACGGCGCTCACGTCATTGACATTTGTTTAGCTGACCCAGACCGTGAAGAGGTTGAGGATATGGAACAATTTATTCAAGAAGTCGTTAAAAAAGTAAAAGTGCCACTGGTCATTGATTCAACTGACGAAAAAGTGATTGAAAAAGCGTTAACCTACTCCCAGGGAAAAACGATTATTAACTCCATTAACTTAGAAGACGGTGAAGAACGCTTTGATGCAATCTTGCCCCTTGTGAAGAAATTCGGAGCTGCTCTTGTTGTTGGAACCATTGATGAAAAAGGAATGGCTGTCACGGCTGAACGTAAATTAGAAATCGCTAAACGTTCACATGATTTACTCGTTGAAAAACACGGATTTAATCCTAAAGACATTATCTTTGATCCGCTTGTATTTCCAGTCGGGACAGGTGATGAACAGTATATCGGCTCAGCTGAAGAGACAGTTAAAGGAATCAAAATGATTAAAGAGGCTTTGCCTGACTGTCTAACGATTTTAGGTGTAAGTAATGTCTCATTTGGATTGCCTCCTGTTGGCCGTGAAGTATTAAATGCAGTGTACTTATACCATTGCACGCAAGCAGGCCTTGACTATGCAATTGTTAATACTGAAAAACTAGAGCGCTACGCATCCATCCCGCAAGAGGAAATTAAGCTAGCAGACAATCTTTTATTTCATACAAACGATGAAACACTAAGTACCTTTACAGACTTTTATCGAGATAAAAAGAAAGAATCAAAAATAGAAGTCTCAAATTTAACACTAGAAGAACGCCTTGCGATGTACATTGTCGAGGGAACAAAAGAAGGTTTGCTTCCAGATTTAGAACAAGCACTCCCCCAATATGATGATCCGTTAGATATTATTAATGGACCATTAATGGACGGTATGGCTGAAGTTGGACGTTTATTTAATGATAATCAATTAATTGTTGCTGAAGTTCTCCAAAGCGCTGAAGTAATGAAAGCGTCTGTTGCCTTTTTAGAGCCGCATATGGAAGCAACGGAGAATGATTCCGGTAAAGGAAAAGTCATTCTTGCTACGGTTAAAGGTGACGTACATGATATTGGCAAGAACTTGGTTGACATTATTTTAAGCAACAACGGGTTTAAAGTCGTCGATCTTGGCATTAAAGTTACACCACAACAGTTAATTGAAGCTGTAAAAGAAGAAAAGCCTGATATTATCGGATTATCTGGCTTACTTGTTAAATCTGCTCAACAAATGGTCTTAACCGCTCAAGATTTAACGCAATCTAACATTAATGTTCCGATTATGGTCGGCGGAGCTGCCCTTTCACGTAAATTCACGGATTTTAAAATTGCCCCTGAATATGAAGGAGCAGTTTTATATGCAAAAGATGCAATGGACGGGTTGGCTCTTGCGAACAAATTGCAAAACAAAGAAGAGTTAATCCAGCTGCTTGAAGATTTAAAAGTCCGCCAAGAAAAGAAAGTAACTTTTAAAGAGCGGCAGCCGCAAGCAGCTCAAACTGCAACAGCGGTTTTACAAAAATCAGCTGTATCCACAGATGTGCCTGTATTTGTACCTGCTGATTTAAAAAGACATGTTGTGAAGCATTATGAATTAGCTCAAGTATTGCCTTATATTAACTGGCAAATGCTGCTTGGGCATCATCTTGGCTTAAAAGGAAAAGTTAACAAGCTGCTAGCTGAAAAAGATGAGCGCGCGGTTCAATTAAAAGAAACCGTTGATGAACTATTGGAACTGGCGCTAAAAGAAAATCTGATTAAACCAGCTGTTGTTTATCAGTTCTTCCCGGCACAATCAGATGGAAATGACTTAATTATTTATGATCCAGCTGATCAAAAAACTGAAATTGAACGCTTCACATTCCCTAGACAAGAAAAAGGACAGTTTTTATGTTTATCTGACTTTGCAAAGCCTGTAAACACCGAAATGGACTATGTTTGTTTCTTTTCCGTTACCGCTGGGACAGGTATTCGTGAACGTGCAGCACAGTTTAAAGAAAACGGTGAATTTTTAAAGAGCCACGTCTTCCAAGCCCTTGCCTTGGAGCTTGCTGAAGGATTAGCAGAACGTGTTCACCAACAAATTCGTGACCGCTGGGGATTCCCGGATTCACCAGACTTTACGATGGCAGAACGCTTCTCCGCGAAATACCAAGGGCAACGCTTCTCATTTGGCTATCCAGCTTGCCCGGATCTTGAAGATCAAGAAAAGCTATTTAAACTCATTCAGCCTGAAGAAATTGGAATCCAATTAACAGATGGTTTTATGATGGAACCAGAAGCATCTGTTACAGCACTTGTTTTTGCTCACCCTGAGGCAAAATACTTTAATGTGTTATAAACATAACTAAGAAATGCCGCTGCAATACAATGCAGTGGCATTTTTTAAAAATAAAAAATACAAAATACAAATCCGCTATCTACCAGCAGGAATGCCCATCATTATTATTGAATAGCAATATCATCCGCTGCTAGCGGAAACTATTTTAATCGATACCCTCTCCTGCTTTAGTAGTTTTCAACGCTTCTGATTGGCTCCTTTTATATCGCCTAGACTCCTAACAGTGCATTTACTAGTTAATGGTTTATCCTCTTATTGAAGAGCTTTTTACATTGTTTTACAAGGAGGTGTTCCTTTGATTTCGAAACAATTTAGAACCTGTATTAATCATTGCCATGATATCGACCAATTAAAAGACGAATTATCTTGATTAATCCGCATTCTTTCCGACCTCCCCTATACAGATCCCAATTTTGTTGAAAATATCGAAAAAACAAAATATATTCAAGCAAGATTAAAAGCTAAATCTTGACCAGATTGATTATGCACATCACATATTATTTATTGCTTTAATCTGTTGTTTTAACAATAAACATCCTCTTCACTTTCTTATTAATACCTCTAAAAAAGACCATTTTTTAATTATTCCGAAAAAACCTTGTCATACTCTCTGACATCTGTTAGGATGAAAATATTAAATTTTCTAAAAATTAAAACTAGTTGTCAGGGAGGATTTTTCGATGGTTACTTTTTTCGCTGCAATCGCATTACTAATCGGAGGATACACCGTGTATTCAAAGGTTGTCGAGCGAATTTTTGTTATAGATCCAAATAAACAAACTCCAGCATATGAAAAATTTGATTCGTTAGATTATGTTCCAATGAAATGGTGGAAAGGCTCTCTTATCCAATTACTAAATATCGCTGGACTTGGCCCCATCTTCGGAGCTGTTATGGGTGCTCTTTATGGACCTGTTGCCTTTATATGGATTGTAGTTGGCTGTATCTTTGCAGGGGCTGTGCATGATTACTTTTCAGGAATGTTGTCATTACGCCATGGTGGTGCTCAATACCCTTCACTTGTAGGACGCTACCTAGGTACCACCATGAAAAGAATGATTAACTTAATTTCACTTGTTTTAATGATTCTAGTAGCAGCTGCGTTTACAGCAGGGCCAGCTCAATTAATTACAAGTGTCACTCCGCTTCCGTTTATGGGTGCATTGATCATTATTTTCGCTTATTTTATTTTAGCAACTGTGTTACCTGTTAATAAAATAATTGGAAAAATCTATCCACTCTTTGGAGCAATTTTAATTTTTATGGCTGTAGCGATTGCTTTTGCACTTATTTTTGTTTCTAAAGAATCCATTCCTAATTTAACATTCGCAAATCTTCACCCTCAAGAATTGCCGATTTGGCCTTTGTTAATGGTAACAATCTCATGCGGAGCAATTTCTGGCTTTCACTGTACGCAAAGCCCAATTGTAGCACGTACGTTAAAAAACGAGAAAGACGGGCGGAAAGTATTTTTTGGAGCCATGATTGGAGAAGGCATTATTGCTCTTATTTGGGCAGCTGCCGGCATGACATTTTTCGGCGGAACCGATGGTCTTCAAACGGCTTTAGCTGCTGGCGGCCCATCTGGAGTTGTTAATGAGATTTCAACTTCGTTATTAGGTACACTAGGAGGCATTTTAGCAATTTTAGGTGTTATTATCTTGCCAATTACAACAGGCGATACAGCTCTCCGTTCATCTCGTATGATCTTCGCTGAACTTGTTAGTAAAAAGAGCGAAAGCAATCAGGCTGATTGGAAAGCTGCGTTAATGTATACCATCCCTGTAGCAATTCCGACTTTCTATTTATCAACGATTGATTATTCTTTCTTATGGCGTTATGTCGGCTGGACAAATCAAGTAGTGGCAACCGTTATGCTATGGACGGCGACAGTCTATTTACTGCAGCATGCGAAAAATCATTGGATTTGTGGAATTCCAGCCTTATTTATGACAGGAGTAATTTTTACGTATATCTTTTATGCTCCTGAAGGATTTCATTTAAACTATGGTTTATCAGTCGGGATCGGTACAGCTCTTACATTAATTGTCGGTGGCTGGTATACAAAACAAATTCGAACATATGCTCAACAAAAAATCAAAACGCAAGTCGCATAAACTTCGGCCCTCTTTCTTTTCAGAGGGTTTTTTATATGAATTTTGCAGCCATTGCTGTTACAATAATAAAGTAATGTTAAGCTAATGTTATTATTTTACATATAAGACCGGTTACAGAAAGGAGTTTAGATTATTGATTAAATTATTTGTTAGTGATTTAGATGGCACATTACTGCACGAAGAAAAATATATTGAACAACATAATATCGAAGCTTTACAGCATTTACAAAAAAGTGGAGTTGAAGTTTGTTTAGCTTCTGGAAGAATGGATTCAGAAATTGTGAAAATTTCAACTGATATTAACAATACATTCCACCGCATCAGTCAAAACGGAGCATTTGTATTAACTCATGATGACAAACCGCTTCATACAAAAGTATTTGATCATACGTTAGCTTCTGAGCTATACAAACGTACGATGAATCCAAATCATATTATTTTAGTTTGTTCTAATGATACAAACTATGTAGAAGAAAGAAATGACATTATCAATGAAATCGAAAAGTATATGTTCTTCCCAATTCAAGAACAGCTTCACATGGCTGATTCATTTGGTGAATCATTATCTCCGTCTAAAATTACTGTTTTAGGTGATCATGATGAACTTGTTGCCTTACAAGCTGAATTAAATGAACAGTTTGGTGAACAAATTGACACTTATATCTCTGCAAAACGTTGTCTTGATATTATGCCAAAACATATTAGCAAAGGAAATGCGATTCAAATTTTACTAGATCACCTGAACTTAAAGCCTGAAGAAGTCGCGTGCGTCGGTGATTCTTTTAACGATATCCCGATGTTTCAATTAATACCGAATAGCTTTGCGATGGATACTGCTCCTGAAGGTGTAAAACAGCATGCCTCAGCCGTTGTTTCTTCAGTAAGTGAAGCAGCTCATATCATACTGGAGCGCAACAAAGTAAAACAGTAAACGGTACGCTTTCTCACAACAATTATAATAAGGAGCGGTGTTTATATGAGTTTTCTTTCTATAAGCACCGCTCTTTGTTATTTCTAAAAGACTATGCTATCTTTTCCATACTGTTCGTAAAAATTCTCCTAAATTGTACTGTCTATTATCTGAATGCCTACCTTCTTTTACTAAAGTTTGAATGCGCTCTCGACGTACGATAACAAGAATCAATATAATAAAGAATATTGTTGAAACAATCATAGCAATTAAGTGCAAGAGCTGATGTTGCGATTGTCTCTGCCGCAGTTAATAAGAGCAGCTCCCCATCCTCCTTTTGCTATATGCATAAAAAGGAGTCTAGCAATAAAAAATAAAACATATGCTATTCAATTGCAACTTACTAGCTATCGGCTCGTGATACCAATAGAATTGTCACTGGGTGCATCAAATTTGTATATTTGCTTGAACCCTACTTCAAGATCTTTTTGATTCATGTTATTATATACCATTTTCATTTTACATACAGTTGCTTTTAAAGATGTTGCTGGATCTGCATCCTCTTCTAAATTGACATTAACCAAGTCGATAACAGAGCGTGCTAACAATTCAACATTGTTACGTAATTCCAATTCATCATAAGTTGTACGATCTTGAAGTCGAAAACGAATAATTTCGTTTGCTAGCTCTCTTACACGCACCATTTGCTGATGTTCTTCCATATTATTTCCGTTGTAAGAAACTTATAATCGTTCTTGTCAACTATAAGCAACTAGACTTCTTACAACCTATCCCTCCTTTTTGAATGACGCCTAGCCCGCCTTTTTTCAGACATTTAGCAGGAGTGACAAATGCTTAATCAGCTATATACTTTCACTGCTTACTTTTATATTTATTCGAGAATCTGTTACATTTTCCTTTTATTTTTTATAGTCAATTCATGACAAAAAAGCAGCCGAAAAAACGGCTGCTTGGTCATGTAAGATAATGTAAAACAAAATTCAAGAAAAACAACAATGCAATTACATACATAAATGCTGACACTTCGCGCATCTTGCCTAAAGACAACTTTAATAATGGATATGCAATAAATCCAAAAGCAATGCCATCAGCAATACTATACGTAAGTGGTATAAGTGTAATAATGAGAAACGCTGGAAATCCTTCTGTTAAATCTTGTAGATTGATGTTTTTGATATTTTGAATCATTAAGCCACCAATTACAATTAAAATAGGTGCAATTGCACTATCCGGTACGAGCTTAATAAGCGGAATGAATAGCAATGAACTTAAAAACAAGACACCTGTTACAAACGCTGTCAGACCTGTTCTTCCTCCAGATGCAATGCCAGACGCTCCCTCAACAGAGGAAACCGTAGGACTTGTTCCGAACAGTCCACATAAGAATGCAGACATAGCATTTGCTTGAAATGCGCGTGCAAACTTAGATTGCTGATTCATCATACCAAGTTGACCATGAATTAAACCGATATTTTCAAATACAAGAACCATTGTAAGTGAGAAAACGGCAGCCCAGAAAGTGATTTGTCCAAGCGCAGTAAAAGAAAATGCGCCAAATCCACTAAAGAACTCATGTACACTTGTCGCTGACTCGTTGCCTGCTGGGCGGTTTTGCACCCCAAACAGCATGGCAATAATAGTCCCTGCAACCATACTTAACAAGAAGTTTCCGCGTATATTTCGAATAAATAGTACAACTGTAATCATCAACGTTAACAATGTACTCAATATGAATGGATCTGATAAATTTCCTAATGCTACAAATGTTGTTTCACTAGGAATAACTAAACCACCCTTTTGCAATCCAATGAATGTCAGAAATAAGCCTACTCCTACTGTAATTGCTTCTTTAAGCGAGTGAGGAATGGCTGCAACAAGCTTAACAGATAAACGTGAAAAAGCTAACATAACAAATAACAGACCTGACATAAACACAGCTGCTAATCCTTCTTGCCATGTTAATCCCATTGATTGTACCATTGTGTACGTAAACAAAGCATTAATTCCCATACCTGGCACTAAAATAAGCGGGGCATTTGCCCAAAATGCCATAATCAAGCAACCGATAAACGAAACAGCTACAGTAGCAAAGATTCCTGCTTCTAGCGGAATACCTGCATCAGCTAAAATTGTTGAATTGATCGCAATAATATACACAATAGATAAAAATGAGATAACACCTGCAATGCTTTCTTTTCCGACAGTCGTTTGATGATGTTGTAATTGAAACACTTTTTCTAATAACGCTTTCAAAGTTTCTTCCTTCTTTTCTTATATCCCTCGCCCACCCAGTGTGCTTTCAAAAAAAAGCCACCGTGGATATTATAGCAAAATACATCGTTGTTGCAAGAGAAATTTATTTAAATAACTTCAATAAAACAAAAATACCTACCAGTTGACGTTTTACTTTATTTTATTGTTAGTATCATCTCTTTCAACATAATTATAAATAACATCATTTACTAAAAGAAAAGAAAGCCCAGTGAAATAATCACACCACTTACTAATAATACAACTACACAAAATCCCATGATATCTTTTGCTTTTAAACCTGCAATCGCAAGAGCCGGCAAGGCCCAGAACGGCTGAATCATATTCGTCCAAGCATCTCCCCATGCAACTGCCATTGATGCTTTTGCAATCGAAACATTCAGGCTAGTTGCTGCTTCTAAAACAACCGGTGCCTGCACTGCCCATTGCCCCCCTCCTGAAGGAACAAAGAAGTTAACAATACCAGCACTCCAAAATACGAACATCGGGAACGTCGTTTCATTTGAAATCGTCACAAATGCTTCAGAAATCACAACTGCTAATCCAGATGACATCATGATTCCCATTAACCCTGCGTAAAACGGAAATTGAATAATAATGCCGCTCGAACCTTTCACCGCTTCTGTTACCGCTTTCAAAAAATTTCTAGGTGTGCCATGAAATAAAATTCCTAAGAATAAGAACAGAAAATTTACAATATCAAGGTTTAACTGCCATCCTTTTGCGCCAAAATAATGCCCTAAAAATATAAGCCCAACTACTCCAATAGCAATGGATAAAACAGGACTATTTTCTAAGCGATCAGCTGGTGTAGTTTGTTCCTTTTCAATTGAAACCGCTTGAAGATGGTCATCTTGTAACAGAGACGGATCCACTATGAACGTTTCTTCTTTAGATGGCATCATCAATCGATTGACAATCGGGACAATAATAAATAGAGAGAGAAGAATAACTAAATTAAATACAGAGAAAATCGTTTCGCTTGTTGGAAAAACTCCAATTAACTTTTCCGAAAAATGCCCTGGTGTAGCAATAGTTAATGGAACTGACCCGGATAGACCACCATGCCAAATTAAAAAACCGCTGTATGCGCTTGCAATCAATAAGCGGTAATCTACATTTTTAACTTGCTTTGCAAGCTCCTTTGCAAACAAAGCACCTATCACAAGGCCAAATCCCCAGTTGATAAAGCTCGCTAGAAGTGAAACAACAGAGACAATAATAATGGCTTGCCCCGGGGTTGAAGGTATGCTTGCTAATCGTGACAAACCTTTTTTAAATAAAGGGCTACTAGCTAATACATGACCTGTTACAAGCACTAACACCATTTGCATAGAGAATGCTAAAAGGCCCCAAAAACCTTCTCCCCAATACTGTACAATATTCATTGCCGTACTGTCTGTAAAGATTAAAGCAAAACCAAAGACTGCAAACGTTAAAATAATAACAAAAAGAAAGGGATCTGGTAAATACCTTTGCATAATGCTATTAAAGAACCTTACTATGTACTTCATACAAATTCCCCCTTTGTTCTACTTTTTTAACACCTATTTAAGTTATTCGCTTTTTTTCTTATTTTACCTTTATACCAAAAAAGAAAGGACTATTCGCATTATTACATATATATTTGGGCTAATGTTTACATAGGGAAAGATCTTATTTAAGTAGAAAGTAACCACTCCTTAGATCATAAAATTAGGTTTTCAAATGATGTTCCACAAGAAAAATGTTGACATTTTTTTATTAACTTATTATAATGATGATCCCTAGGTTGAAGAACACAAATGTACAATGCTAGAAATAATTATTCTCCCCTTTTAAATAAACAAGGTCCAATTGGGCTTTGTTTATTTTTTTATTCCCAACCTCTGAATAATTACTACCTATATTCACATAGAGCCCGTTAGCGAATATGGAATTAACCTTTTATGAAAAGCAGCAATGCAGCTTGAGGATTTAGAAAAAGCATTAACAGTCTATTTCATAACATTGAAGCTATTTAAAGGATGAAAAATAAAAAGGACGATGTGCGAAACGCTCATCGTCCTTTTTACGAAAAGATATACTGATTTCAACTTTAATATATTTAACCCTTTGTTTGACCGTCCATATTCTTTGACTATATAATCCCCTTTTATATAATAATGTCTCGAACATGCTTAACTCATAACATCGTCTCCCCAAACAATGTTATTTATGTATACCGAACTGTAATCGCTTACAAATGATAATGAAATCGCTATCTTTTCTATCTATTTATAATTAAACACTAGTTTCAAAAAAATAGCAATATGCTTTTCCTTTTTTTATATTTTCTGATAGTTAAGGTGTCTCCCTCTAACATTGCTTAAAAGCAGGTAGATGTAGTAAAATATTACAAATAGTATATTAAAAAACTGTTACAAAAAGTTTAAAGGGAGGATCTTTACATTGACCGAAAACATCGAAGACTATTTAGAACGTGGCATGTATGGTGCAAAAGAAACGAAGCAAGAAGAACGACGCTATTTCTTAACCGCTTTACGAGAACGAATTGAAATTGCCTTAAAAAAAGGACAAGTTATGAAAGGGACTGTTTATAAAGAAGTCGATCAGCAATTAAAGCATGTACAAAACGGGCACTTATTCTTAAACGGAACTATTTCATACTCCTTTTTATCTAAATACGTTCAGCTGGCTAATAAATACAATGTGCCTTTTACAATTGTTCAAAACTTAGATACAGAAACGGATATCGGTCTTGTATTAACTGGTTCAAAAGGAAGTACAGAAAGAGAGATTTTTATTAACGAATAGTGATAGAAGTTTTTAAAAATAGTTTGAGCTGCTAATACAAAAAGGGCGGTCATGTAAACTCAATCATTCAAAGAGTTTAGAGTGACCGCCCTTTTTATAAGAATGATTTGAACGTTTTTCTCCTTCAAATCAGCCTTACCTATTTATTATTTAGCAAATACATGATTTCCAATCGTTGCTACTACTTCACGTGAACGAATCCAATCATCTGTCGCAATATCTGGATTATAAAAATAAATGCAATCACTTAAGTGATCTGCTCTCATTAATGCTTCCTCTACCGCTTGTTCCGCTTCCTCCGAAGCCGGTTTGTTAATTTCTCCATTTTGTACAGGTGAAAAGGCATAGCTGTTCCCTACTACTTCTTTAATCACACCTGTCACTGTATCTGGAAACTCTGCTGAGTCTACTCGATTTAAGACAACCGTTGCAACAGCTACTTTTCCTTCATATGATTCACCTTTTGCTTCTGCTTCTACTAAGCGAGCAAACAAATCTTTTTCCTCTTCAGAAATAGAAACAGCTTGTTCTGCTTCTTCTTGAATAGGCTCAGCTTCTATTGACTGCTCTCCTAATACTTTTGTTCTTTCTGGAATTCGTAATGTTTCTCCTATATAAATCCAATCGTCAACACGATTATTTTCTTGCTTTATATCATCAATCGTTACACCATATTGTTTTCCAAGTTGCCAAAGGGTATCTCCTTTTACAACTTGATATTGAGTTTGAGCCACTGCTGTGCTACTTTGCAAACCAATAAATGCAAATACAGCTGCTGACATCACAACTAAAGATTTAATATAACTCTTTTTCATCCGGTAGTACCTCCTGAAAATTCGTATGGTATTACTCTAACACAGCCTAGTACTTGTTTTACCGAACGATTCAGTTACATTTCTTTTAGTTTGATGAATAACATTACACAGAAGACACAAATATGACATTATTCCTGTATTATTGTCATATTAAAGGAAATTTTTCTAGTTAACAGGTATATATTACCTACAACTTATTGTTATATTCAGACTTTTCACTCTAATATTAATATCATCATAAAGTCGTATCATATACTTACATCGTAAAAAGTAAGGCTGGAGTGCTTACTATTTTACTGCTAATAAAAAGAAGAGCTGAATGTTGTTTTATCAACATCCAGCTCTTCTTTAGTCTTCAATTTCAATTTCGACTACGTCATAAAAATCAATGACTAACTTCGCACCTGTATCATCCATAAACGTAAAAACGTCTTGATCGCCAGATAAATGTAAAACATATCCAGATAATAATTGTTCACTATTATCATAAACAGTTGTGAGTGCAATTTTCTTATGTTCTACATAAGCTTCTTCTAGTAATGAATGGAGGTCATACTCCCGGTCATCTTCCGGCCGGTTCGTTAACAGCATCCCATATGTCGTCATTCCATTTTTATCTTTCCATATATAATCTGCAAAATAAAAAGGTGCTGTACTTTTTCGAAAATCGTCCATCATATCCCTCCTATAACTACACTTCCATGTTAAAAGCTATTTACATATGATATGGTCAATCTAATGATTTCTTCCCATCACATGTTTTAACTCTTACATTTATTATATAAGTCACAGAAGAATAAAGCTACCATTTCGTTTAACTGCGCGGCTTCTCTAAGTAGCGATACGTAAAGTGCCCACCACGCCCTGCTGTTCCGTGAAAATACTTAAAATCATCTCGATTCACAAGAAACGGACGAAATGTTAAAAAATCTTCTTTATTAATCACAATTTCTTCTACTTGGCCATCGCGTAAGCCATCTAACATCTTTGTTGCAGTTTGTTCATCCATCTTCTTCTCCTCCTAACAACCAAAAACATTAACAATGCAGCCACTCTTTTAGTTGGTCATATTGATCAGCTGCTTCTTTATAGCCTTGCTTGTATAACGCATCTAATTTGTCTTTGTTTTTCTCCATCCGTCCTACTACAAGAGGGACTTGCGGACGGATGACAAACACATTTCCTTTCGTTTCTTGTTCTTCTATGTACGTAAGCGTCTCATTATACAAGCGATAACGGTTTTCGAGCGCTTTTACTAAACCTGGATATTGACGGTAGAACCGCTTAGCAAACCATAGCATGTTTGATTTTTTCTTTTGATACCCTTGATTACGGGTAAGAATAACAACGTTTTTGTCAAATCCGTCTTTTTCTGCTTTTCGTATTGGGATTGGATCACTAATTCCGCCATCTAACAATACTTTTCCTTGGTAGCTAACCATTGGGGAAACAAATGGAAGTGAACTTGACGCTCGAACAATTGTTAACATATCTTGATCATGTTGATCAAAATAAACAGGTTCCCCCGTCGTACAATCGGTTGTTCCTACAACAAGTTTCTCTGTTCGTTTGCTAAACACTTCAAAATCAAAAGGAACAAGGTTCATCGGGATCTCCTGAAAAACAAAGTCCATTCCAAACATTTCTTTTGTTTTTATATAATTGCGCCATGATAAATAGCGGGGATCGTGCAAATAATCGAGATTCGCTTTACGGCTGCGCCCAATTTGTCTAGATAGGTAAGAGGTAGCATGACATGCACCAGCTGAAACCCCTATTACATATGGAAGGTAAAGCTCCTGTTCCATAAAATAATCAAGCACACCGGTTGTGTACAACCCTCGCATACCTCCGCCTTCTAATACTAACCCAACATCTTTCATTTTCATACACCTTCTATATAACAAAATTTATTAATTGGCTAACGTGAAACCGCAATTAAATTAATAAGAAGCCTCCTCATTTCTACTAGCTATTAATGCTCAAAGACGTTTAAAAGCTTGTCCCCTGTCTTTTTTAGGATTTTGCCTATAAAAGCGAGATATCGTCCACTATTAACAACATAAAACCGTTGAATGATTAGGATAAAAGCAGAAATAGTTTAGTCATTAAACATTTACTTCATGTCAGTACTATATCGAATCCCCTCTCATTTGTCGATAATTTTTAATTTAAAATTGAATAATTAGTAAATGATTTTACATTTTTTGAAAAAAACCCTTTACTAATTCCTAATTTTAGGGCAAAATTGAAAAAAAGAAAATAGAAAGCGTTAACTAGTTTAACTATTTAAAATTTTCTAATATTTTTTAGCTATTAAAAAATATTCCATTTATATGCAAAAGCTATCTGATTTGATTACAGTCTTAGAGCAAAGGAGAGGTAAAAATGAAAATTGCTGAAGTGGGAAATATTATTGAATTTAAAAATGGTTTACAAGGAATCGTGGAGAAAGTGAACGAAAATTCAGTGATTGTTGATTTAACGTATATGACAAATTACCGAGATCTAGACTTAGAGCAACGCACTGTTGTCAACCATAAAAATTATACAATTATTAATACTGCTATTTAGCAGATGTTGTGTATTTCAGTTAAAAACAACCAGTCATATGGTTGTTTTTTGTTTTCTTATTTTTTACAAATTTGATTTTTTTGGTCTTTGCTAATAATACCTAGTTTGTACATTAAATAAGCATATTGTTGGACTTTTAGATCTGTTTTTCCTTTCTTCATTTTCTGTTCCTCCATCTCACTGCCATTCTCTATACCTTAGTATATGGATGAATCTAAAAAAGTTTCCTTAGCGCAACAAAAAAGAAGCCTATTTTCATGATAACTAATAAAAACCTCTGTGATGTTTTCACAGAGGTTCCATAATTATTTAGTCACTACACGCTTTCCATTTGTAAAGGAATAATAGCACTCACCCGTATAAATATCTTGGCTTTCATGAATATGAACACCAACTTTATCTTCTAAAGCTGCTTTGATCATCGCTTTTGCTACATTATAAGCCTTAATCGGGCGATACCTTTTCCATTTTCCTACAAGGCAGAATGAACAAGATTTAAGCGTATATTCGCCGATTTTCTCAAACAATCGAAATTCTTCACGTTTTCCTAATAATAGGGACGGACGAAAAAAGTGAGTAGAACGAATATACAAGCTTGCAATATCCTCTTCTACTTGCCCCTTTACTTTACTGTAAAAGAATGGCGAACGAAGATCAGCCCCAATTGCTGTAATGGTTAAAAAGTTTTTACAGCGATGTTTCTCTGCGTATTTAGCCGCCTTTAATGGAAATTCATAATCCACTTTTATAAACTTAGCTTTTGTTTTTGCTTTTTTCATTGTTGTACCAAGACAACAATACACATCATCAACTGCAAACTCTTTTTCATGCTTGTCGAGCTCTGTAAAATCAATTTCAAGCTGACGTAGCTTATCATGTTCAATTGGTAATGCTTTTCGAACTAATACTGTCACATTGCCATATGCATTATGGCTTAAAAGCATTTTTAAAAGTTCTTGACCAACAAGTCCACTTGCTCCTAGTATTAATGCTGATCTTTGTGACATTCTTTCACCTTCTCACCTTGTTGTTGTTTACAATCGAAAACAGGCTGCATTCACAACCTGCCTTCGTGTTAACGATTATCAATCGTTTCTGGATATAAATCGTGATTCATAAGTCGGTACGCAGCCATTTCTTCATACTTTGTACCTGGACGTCCATAATTTGTATATGGATCAATTGAAATCCCGCCACGAGGTGTAAATTTCCCCCATATCTCAATGTAACGTGGATTCATAAGCTCAATTAAATCATTCATAATAATATTCATACAATCTTCATGAAAGTCCCCATGGTTGCGGAAACTAAATAAATAAAGCTTCAATGATTTGCTCTCAACCATCTTTTCATCGGGAATATAACTAATGTAAATCGTTGCAAAATCCGGCTGGCCTGTCTTCGGGCATAAACTAGTGAATTCGGGACAGTTGAATTTCACAAAATAATCGCGATTTGGGTGTTTATTATCAAACACCTCTAGGATTTCTGGCGAGTACTCAAATAAGTACTTTGTCCCTTGATTTCCAAGCAGCGTTACACCTTCTAATTCTTCATCTTTGCGACCACTCATTTGCATTTCCTCTCTTTCTACGTTTGTCATTCTAACAGCGTTTTTTTATTTTGTACATATCTGTTTTTATATTTTGTTTGTAAATTTTTTAAAAAGCGCTTACACGCCTCGTTTATTCCCCCACACAAGTGCATGCACTTGCGGTAGTACTCGTACTTTGTTCATTGTCGAAGATGCAACAATTTTGTCGATTAGCCATTCATATTTATTCAATAACATACGTGTTAAAGCATCATTGTCGATAGTTGTTAAATCTTCATTTCCAACTTGAACGAAAAATGGCACGTTTGGATAACGCTCATGAACACGCTTTGCATAATCAAAATCCTCATCATTAAATACAACTACTTTTATACTTACATGCTCACTTCGCAAACCTTGTTCAAGCTTGTGAATAATCTCATCTAACACGGTAAAATTCGTCTTCATTAATGAACTTGGCGGCTTTGGCGAGATGGTTAAATCATCGATTTCTAAAAACCACTCTTGCCAGCGACTTCCTTGTGTTTCAAGCGCTACTGCCACGTTATGATCATGAAGCAGTGTCACAAATGATCCAATGGCTTTAATAAGCGCTGGGTTGCCCCCAGAAATCGTTACATGATCAAAACGGTCATCACCGATTTCTTTTAGTTCACTCCAAATTTCTTCAGCTGTTAATTGACGAATATCGTCTTTTGCTGAACCATCCCATGTAAACGCTGAATCACACCAGCTACATGAATAATCACAGCCAGCTGTTCGAACAAACATTGTTTTACGCCCAACCACCATTCCTTCACCTTGAATTGTTGGACCGAATATTTCAAGAACCGGTATTGTATTAGCCACGTTTTTTCACCTTCTTTGGACGATACACCACATAGCTCGTTGGCGTCTCACGTACAAATACTTGTACACAAGAAGGCTTATTTGCTAGTGTATCTAGGTGCTGTTGAATTAACTCATAAATTTTACGCGCAACGACTTCAGTTGTCGGAAAATCATTTGGGTTTTCTTCATTAAATAGGTGTTTATGGTCGTTTAATAATGTATGATCAAATTGGCCTGAAACGATTTTTTTTAACAAAGCGAAGTTAACTAGGAAACCAGACTCATCTAACTCATCACCTGCTACGGTGATATTGACAAAATAAGTGTGGCCATGTACGTGACTGCACTTTCCTGCATCTTCATGCGGAACAAAATGAGCAGCTGCAAATTGCATATCCTTATTTAGCTCATATTCAAAATCATGAAAGACTTGAGGGTACATTTGCTGAATCATCACTGTTATCCCCTTTCTTTTGTTGCCAAATATTGATCTAACCCGCGCTTACGGAGTCGACATGCTGGACATTCTCCGCACCCATCCGCAATGACGCCATTATAGCAAGTTAATGTTTTTTCTCGTATATAATCAAGTGCACCTAATTCATCTGCAAGTGCCCATGTTTCTGTTTTATCAATCCACATTAACGGCGTATGAATAACAAATTCATAATCCATTGATAAATTTAATGTAACATTTAATGATTTCACAAATACGTCTCGGCAATCAGGGTAACCTGAAAAATCTGTTTCACATACACCTGTTACGATATGACGTGCATCACTATTTTTAGCTAATACTGCTGCAAACGACAAAAATAATAAGTTACGGCCATCAACAAAAGTAGTAGGTAACTCTCCTTCTTTTTGCTCAATGTCAATATCATCACGTGTAAGTGCATTTGGAGCTAGTTGATTTAATAACGACATATCCAACACCGTATGCTTAACACCTAATTCTGCAGCAATCGATTTTGCTACTTCAATTTCTTGACTATGACGCTGTCCATATTGAAATGTTACCGTCTCTACTTCTTTAAAGTGTTTTAATGCCCAGAACAAGCAAGTTGTGCTGTCTTGTCCACCACTAAATACAACAATTGCTTTCTCGTTTTTCACGATTGTTCATCTCCTTTTTTCATGTCAGTAATTTTTATGTCAGTAAAAAGAAGAAAAAATTCCGTAAACCGATTCCCTTTTATCACTTTGCATCGCATAATCCCCATTAATTATATACAACGCAAAAAAGAGACTGCTTTTGTAGCAATCTCCCTAAAATAAACTAAGACACACGCACTTACCGACATACATGCTTCTCGTAAAGCACGCAGATTAAAAGTACGTAAAAGAAGGCCCCCTCGTTCGGTGCCTTTTGTCATCATACTCATGTAAATGATCTTAGTTTTTTATAGAGGGAGTTCGCGAACCTCTCCCGCACATCAATGTGTACGGTATTTCTTCTTTAATTTTCTTCGTATACTATACCATAAGAATTTAAATAATGCTATCGTATTTCTTTTTTACGCTGCAAAAGGAGCGGCCCATCCAAAGTTGCATAGAGATATGAAGCAAAATTGAAACAATTTTCATTTTGATGAAGCCGCCAACACTAAAATATTAATCGCAATCTGCAATGACATCGCATTTCAGAATTTCTTATACCTATTCATAAAGTACAGTTTCATCGCATATACATATTATTTCTGCATTTTTTCCACGTATGAATCATTTAGTGTGCCCAATCGTCTAATTTGAATTTTCACATCAAGCTCCACTTCTAAATCTGATGCAAAAATTCCGTCCCAATTATCCTTCATTTTGTTCCATTGTTTTACATCTTGTCGATAAAATACTTCACCAAATCCAAAAATATCGCTTTTGTATTTTTTTCTTGCTGCTTTAATCGCATTTTCCATTTTATCTTCTATATCTTTAGCTGCCTTCTTTTCTAATTCTGTAATTTTAGCTGTGTCCTGTAGATTAAATTGACATTCTACATCAGCGACATTCGCTTCTCCTGTCAATTCAATCTTAATAACAGGCTTTCCGTTTTTCATTTTGCTTTTTATATCTGTTTTCGGCTTCAATATCTCAACTCCAATAATATCATGAGATTTTTCTTTTTTTTCACATGGAATTATAACAATGGTACTTTTTACATTTTCTGTTATATAGTTATACCCTTTACTTTGACTTTCATTTAGCCAACCGACAAGCTCATCGTCTTTAAATACTCCAAGCCCTTTGAATGTAAGTGAAGTGGGTGCTTTTACTTTTGAAACATTCGCCATGTCTCCTCCTTTTTGCACATCACCTTTAACGAGAACGCCTGTTAATACTGGATGTTTTCCTTCACTCGTTAAGTTGCTTATTAGTTCGTTTAATGTTACGCCTTTTGTTGGAGCCCATACTCTTTGCGACACCTCTAACGATGCAAACATGTAGTTAGCCGGTATTTTTTCAACCGATGTTAGTACGTTCAATATAGAAGATGCCCGATGATTCTTAGCGACCACTACGAAATAATCTGTTCGCACTTCGTGATCGCGAGCAAAAGAAACAAGTACCTCTGCAATGCCTTCTTTCGCCAGCGCTTCACTAATAACCAGAATTCGCAAATGCGACAAATAAATTTTACGAGGAGATTCAATTGTCATTTTTCTCAGCGCCTCCATTACAGAATCTGCTTTAATGGAGTAATTGGTAACAAGTGGACTATTAGTTGGGGCCTTTGCTTGAAGATCTCCTGGATTAATCACTTGAACAGTCAGTTCAATTCCATCCTCTGCTTTGTCAATCCCTACTGCTACTGTAATGGCCAACTCATTTAATTCTCGGCTGCTCCAACATCCACTTAAAACAAGTGCACATATAGAAAAAATGATTACGATTATCCGCACATTCTTCGTCCACCTTTACTAAAACTAATTCTCTTTCTGCGATTTTTCACGTACAATGTTCGTTTCATTAATAAGCTTTGGTCGTGTATTCATCTTTTTTAAGGAGCGACGAATAAGCACATCTTTCTGATCTTGTTTTATAAAAGGCGCCATCGGTGTCATATACGGAATGCCAAATGAACGCAAGCTGCATAAATGTAAAATCATTAGAATAAGTCCGAGAATAATCCCAAACAACCCAAAAGTTGCTGCTAAAATCATTAAAATGAAACGCAGCATCCGCACAGCGATCGCCATATCATAAGCGGGAGATACGAAATTACTAATAGCTGTAATTGATACAACAATAACCATCGCCGGTGATACAAGTCCTGCTTGAACGGCGGCTTCTCCTAAGACGAGTGCTCCTACAATCGAAATTGCAGAACCTACCGCTCGCGGCAGCCTGATTCCAGCTTCACGTAATATTTCAAACGTTATTTCCATAACAAGCGCTTCAATAATGGCAGGAAATGGTACTCCTTCACGCTGTGCAGCAATGCTGACTAATAAAGAAAACGGCAGCATTTCCTGGTGGAAAGTGGTCAGAGCGATATACGCAGACGGCGTTAGCAGCGCTAAAAAGAATGCAATATATCGAATTAAACGAATAAGTGTACTAATATCAGCACGCTGATAGTAGTCTTCTGCAGCTTGAAAAAATTGAATAAACAAAGCTGGTACAAGTAAAGTAAAAGGTGTTCCATCTACTAAAATGGCGACTCTTCCTTCTAATAGCCCTGCTGCTACCGAATCAGGCCTTTCAGTGTTATAGATCGTCGGAAATGGTGTGTAATCTTCATCCTGAATTAACTGCTCGATATAGCCACTCTCTAAAATACCATCAATCTCAATCTTATTGAGCCTTGATCTTACTTCTTTGATAACTTGTTCATCTGCTATTCCTTTTATATACATAATGGCAACATCGGTTTGAGTAACTTTACCAATTTGCTGTGATTCAACGTGTAAATTTGATGATTTAATTCTTCTTCTAATAAGCGCTGTATTTGTTTGAAGTGTTTCTGTAAAACTATCTCTCGGCCCTCTTACAACGGTTTGTGCCTGTGGCTCTGAAACAGCACGCTCCTTCCATCCGCGAGTACCTGCGATGATACATGTTTGATATCCGTTAACAAATAAGGCTGTATCACCGGACAAAACATGCAAAAGTACATCATCAAAAGCCGTAACTTCTTTAATTTCCCCTATTGATAAACTGTAGTTTCTAATTACTTCAAACATATTTGTTTCACTGTCATCATGCTTTAAATGGGCACCGTGGTGATGCATGATTGACTCCAGTGCATAATGTTCCACCGCATCTTCGTTTACAAGTCCATCAATGTATAAAATCCCTAATGTAAATTTTTCTTCTACCGATATGTTAAATTCTCTCGAAATTACATCTGTACTATTACCCAATGCTTGTTTCACATTGTCTAAATTTTGGCGAACGGTGTAAAACAACTCTTTTTTTACAGCTGAATCTACCTGTGCTTCTTCTTTTTTATCTTTCCGTTTCCTTGATTGGCTTGTTAATTCCGATAATTTTTTTATACGCATCTTCTGTCATCCTCCAATATTCAAAACGAAAAGAATGAACAATCCTTTTTTAGTCTCTATAGTTTTTGTATAAAAAGGAAATTTATACAATCGTTCTATTGGCATTTGAAATGATTCGTTTCTTTTGACAAGTTAATGATTTGTTATGTAGGATAATAATGCAAATAGCGTTTAAAAAGAAAATCTTGGAAGGAGCAACAAACATGGCACAGTCTTTAAAAGGAAAAGTGGCAATTATTACTGGAGCAGGCAAAGGAATTGGCCGTTCTACTGCAATTGAACTTGCAAAAGAAGGTGTAAACCTTGGATTAATGGCTCGTACAGAATCAGATTTGCAAGCTGTGGCAAAAGAAGTTGAGGCACTGGGCGTAAAGGTAGCTTATGCAACAGCAGATGTTTCATCAATGGATGACGTGAACAAAGCAGTTGATCATTTACATAACGAGTTAGGTGCAGCCGATATTTTAATTAACAATGCAGGTATTGCTAAATTTGGCGGCTTCTTAGAACTTGAGCCATCTGAATGGAAACAAGTTATTGATGTAAACTTAATGGGGGTATATTATGTGACTCGTGCAGTATTACCTCACATGATTGAAAAAAATGGAGGAGATATTATTAATATTTCTTCTACTGCCGGTCAAAAAGGTGCTCCTGTTACAAGTGCGTACAGCGCATCAAAATTTGGACTTTTAGGCTTAACAGAATCATTAGCATTAGAGGTTCGCAAACATAATATTCGTGTAACGGCACTAACACCGAGTACCGTTGCAACAGATTTAGCTTATAAAGAAAACTTAACAGACGGCAATCCTGAAAAAGTTATGCAGCCAGAAGACTTAGCAGAAATCATGGTTGCTCAACTAAAGCTTCACCCACGTATTTTCATTAAATCAGCTGGTATGTGGTCAACAAATCCATAAACAAAACACCGCTAAAAAGGAGAGCCAATCGGCTCTCCTTTTTCTATCTTTACCTTATTTTATTTTTTTTGCTTCGGTGTAATTTCTTCTGCTAATTCTTCAAATGATTTTACTTTTCCATGTGATGAATTTTGTGATTGTTTTCGAACAGTCCATTGGCGTTCTTGTTGTTTTTTTGCTTGTGTCATTGCAATCATCCTTCCAAATTGTTGTTCTCTGTTAGGATGTTTCACTTTTTCATTTATATGAATGCCACTTTTTCTTAATGTAAATGACCTGTAAACCATTGATCAATTTCAGCATTATATTCATTAAAGTGTCCGTTTAAAGGATGATCGCCACCCTTATAAAGAACATATTTATATTCCTTACCTTGTTGCTCAAGCAGCTTAACCAGCTTTTCCGCTTGCGTATGATGGACTTTTTTATCTTGATCACCTTGCAAAATCAGTAACGGAGAATTGACCTTATCACTCCAATAGACCACTGAACGGCTTTTGTATAATTCAGGTTGAGTTTTTGGATCTCCGACAACTTCTTGCAAGACTTGCTTCATTTCTGGACCCCGTTGGTCATAAAATTGGAACATATCCGTAATACCTGACTGTACGACAACTGCATCAAATTTCACACCATTTTTCATAGTTAAATACGTCATCATTCCACCGCGTGAATAACCAAGCGCTACTTTTTTATTCGGGTCAACATATGGCAGCTGTTCACCCCATTTAATCAAGTTTAACACATCATGAATATCTTCTCCGCCGTATGTCTCTGTTCCTTCGCTTCCTCCATTCCCACGGTATTGCGTAGCAACAACTACATACCCTTTGCTTGCCCACGATGATAAATAACGCAATTTTTTCTTCGTAATCATACCGTGCTCTCGATTTCCACCGCGGTTATATACGAGTAGCGGATAATTTTTTCCATCAATGTCTTTAGGCTGCAGTAGAAATCCCTTCACTTGTAATCCATCACTTGGATACGTAATATCATATACATCTACTTTATTGGCATAAGGTGAAAATAAATGCATTTTCTCTTTATTCACATCGTCGCTCTCAGCTCGATTAAATACAGCCGTCACACCAAGAACAGCGATTGTAAGCAGTGCAATTATACCCCACTTCTTCAAACAGAATCCTCTCCTCAATTGATGGTTTTTCTCTCTTTATGATGAGTGTTTTCTTTTCTCTTTACCCTTTTTAAATGTTTACTAAAAAGGGTTTTTGTGGAACAGCTCTAAAGTCTTAGTTGCAGACAGTTCCTTCTTTAAACTCAATTGTATTATTAAATCGCACACTTTAAAAGATAATTTATGACAATCGTGTCGATTTATGCCTGGACATCTTTTTCTAGCTATACCGCAAAAAGTCCTAAGATGAAAACAATAGACCTGTTTTCACCTTAGGACTTTCTCATCTGGAATACATTAACAAGAAAATTCTCTTGTTCCTTATTTTTGTTTTGCAATCCCAACCCCTGTATATGCTAATACAAGTGCAAAAAATGGACATAGTAAACAGAAAAAACAAAATGGCAGATATTCAATAACTGGTACGCCTAATGTTTGTGAAATAAAGGCTCCGCTTACTCCCCATGGAATTAGCGGATTAATCACCGTTCCTGCATCTTCTAATGTTCGAGACAGATTCTTCGATTGCAAGCTCCATTTTTCATATAGCGGTTTGAACGTTTGGCCCGGTAGTAAAATAGACAAGTATTGCTCACCTGTAATGACATTAACGCCAACCGATGATAAGACTGTGGATAAGATAACATCTCCGCTGCGACGAATTCCTTTTGCTAAACCATCAAGTAATGCTTTAACGATTCCCAATTCACGCATTAATCCACCTAATGATAAGGCAATGATAATGAGTGAAATTGAAAACATCATCGACTGCAAGCCACCACGGTTGACAATACTATTTACAATTTCATTACCAGAATCAAGGGCTCCACCGCCTTGTAAAGCTGTTAGCAACTGTGACAATGTAAGACTCGGCTGTAAAAGTAAAGCCGTAATCATTCCAATGACAATTCCAACAACTAACGTTGGCAAAACGTCTACTCGTTTAATAGATAATAGTAATACAAGCAGCGGTGAAAGAAGCGTTAATACACTTAAGTTAAATGCCTCTCCCAATACTTGCTGGATAGCTTCAATATCTTCATATTGAAATGCAGAACGATTTGTCATTAAGCCAATCACCAACGCAATGACTGCTGTAATGAAAATACTTGGGAGCGTTGTCCACATCATATGCCGAATATGTCCTGCTAACGATACCCGTACAATTCCGGATGCAAAGTTTGTTGTATCAGACAATGGTGACATTTTGTCACCAAACACAGCACCTGAAACGATCATACCCGCAGCCAGACCTGGATGAACGCCAATGGCTGATCCAATTCCAAATAAAGCAACTCCTACTGTACTTACGGTTGTGAATGTGCTTCCTGTAAAACTTGATACTAGTACTGTAATGATAAGAGCACTAATTAAGAAATATTGCGGAGAAATCCATTCAAAGCCGTACGATAAAATTGTTGGAATCGTTCCTCCAACCATCCAAACAGCAATCAAAATTCCAATAAGCATTAAGATAAGAATGGGTTTAACACCTAATCTTACCCCTTCTATCATTCCTTTTTCCAGGTCACTCCACTTATAACGCAACCCAAAGCCAATCATGCATAATAAAGCAACACTGAAGACAAGTGGAATATGCGGTTCTACTTTTAGTATAAATAACGAAATAAAAATAAATGCGAGCAAAGCTGTGACAATGATTAGCGATTGCCCAAACGAAACTTCTTTTTTCATGTGTATGTCCTCTCTGTCTTTTTCACTTAAACGCTTTTATGCTTTTGTGCAGTTAAGTGTTAAATCTATTTGAAGTATAGGTTTTATCGTAATTGTTGTCAATTACTTATTAAATGGAAAAATTTTTGGTCACAATTTTCCACTCAAATTTTGATGTTTTCTTATATATGTCGGGTATAGTATTGAAAACTAATTCGACACTTTTTTCAAAAAATAAAACAAAATAGTTGAAAGTCAAAGAAGGTCAAATTATAATAAAGTCACAAAGGTCAAATATAGTCAAAGCTAAATTGATAAATGACCTATACTATTACAATCATTTAGGGAGGTTATTTAAATGATTTGTCAAAACTGTAATCAACGTGAAGCAACGATTCACTTAAATGTACAAACTAATAATCAAAAATCACAATACCGTTTATGTCATATATGTTATCAATCATTGATGAAGCAGAATAAAATTCCGTCAGGATTCGGCGGGAATTTTATGAACATTGATGATTTATTCAAACAACTCGTCCACGAACAGTCCATGCAACAACAGCATGTTCAACAAGGGCCGCACCCGCAGCAAGGAGGAAATGGCGGCGGCTTTTTAGATCAGTTCGGTCGCAACCTAACCCAAATTGCTAAAACAGGACTTATTGATCCTGTCATTGGTCGTGAAGAAGAAGTGGAACGCGTCATTGAAATTTTAAATCGCCGAAATAAAAATAACCCGGTATTAATTGGTGAACCCGGTGTAGGTAAAACTGCAGTTGTTGAAGGATTGGCATTAAAAATTGCAGAAGGTAATGTTCCTGCCAAGTTATTAAATAAAGAAGTTTACCTATTAGATGTAGCATCTCTCGTTGCCAACACTGGCATTCGTGGTCAATTTGAGGAACGCATGAAGCAGTTAATTTCTGAATTACAACAACGCAAAAATATCATTTTATTTATTGATGAAATTCACTTGCTTGTTGGAGCTGGTTCAGCAGAAGGCTCAATGGATGCTAGTAACATCTTAAAACCGGCACTTGCTCGCGGTGAATTGCAATTAGTTGGTGCCACAACATTAAAAGAATATCGTGCAATTGAAAAAGATGCTGCTCTAGAGCGCCGTTTCCAACCGGTTATGGTTCATGAACCATCTGTTGCTGAAGCAATTGAAATTTTA
The DNA here is from genome assembly GCA_008180335.1 of Priestia megaterium. GTDB lineage: Bacteria > Bacillota > Bacilli > Bacillales > Bacillaceae_H > Priestia > Priestia megaterium_B. The sequence continues at coordinate 113,978 of VTEF01000004.1, read as the reverse complement.
AAAGGTATCCAACCTAAATATGAAAGCTATCATGGTGTAACATTTACAGAAGAAGCAATTCATGCTTGCGTTAACTTGTCACACCGTTACATCCAAGATCGCTTCTTACCGGATAAAGCTATTGATTTGCTCGATGAAGCTGGCTCAAAAATGAATCTAAGCGCAGGTGTAACTAATAAAGATGAAGTAGAAAAGCGCTTAAAAGAAATCACAAAAGAAAAAGAGCAAGCACTAAAAGATGAAAAATATGAAGTTGCAGCAAAATTACGCGATGAAGAAACAAAACTTGAAAAACAATTAAATCAAGAGCATGAAAAAGCTACGGTAGAGGTTGAGCATATTCAAGCCATTATTGAAAAGAAAACCGGTATTCCAGTAGGTAAGCTACAAGAGAATGAATCCGCAAAAATGAAACACTTGGCTGAAAACTTAGCTCATAAAGTCATCGGTCAGCAAGAAGCTGTTGAAAAAGTAGCAAAAGCAATTCGACGTTCTCGTGCTGGCTTAAAAGCAAAACAACGTCCAATTGGTTCATTCTTATTCGTTGGACCAACAGGAGTTGGTAAGACAGAATTAACAAAAACATTAGCAGAAGAGCTATTCGGTTCAAAAGACGCCCTGATTCGCCTTGACATGAGTGAATATATGGAAAAGCATGCTGTATCTAAATTAATTGGTTCACCTCCAGGATATGTTGGACATGAAGAAGCAGGCCAGTTAACTGAAAAAGTACGCCGTAACCCATATTCAATCATTTTACTTGATGAAATTGAAAAAGCTCATCCAGACGTTCAGCATATGTTCCTGCAAATTCTCGAAGACGGCCGTCTAACAGACAGCCAAGGACGCACAGTGAGCTTTAAAGATACTGTTATTATTATGACAAGTAATGCCGGGATTGGTGAGAAGAAAATTACAGTAGGCTTTGAAGCAGAAAGTGATGCAATCAAACACGCTTCTGTATTAGATTCTCTATCTTCTTACTTTAAACCAGAATTCTTAAATCGTTTTGATGCGATTATTGAATTTAATCATCTTGAAAAAGAAAACCTTGTTCAAATTGTAGATCTTATGCTTGTTGAACTTCAAGATACACTAAAAGAGCAACATGTTACACTACATGTTTCAGATCAAGCAAAAGAAAAGCTTGCTGAGCTTGGATATCACCCGTCCTTTGGTGCCCGTCCATTACGCAGAGCAATTCAAGAGCAGCTTGAAGACCGTATCACGGACTTATTATTAGATGAAGCAGAGGTTACTCATGTAACAGTGGACGTTGACGCAGAGCAAAACATCATTGTAAAAAAATAAACGAAACAAAAGAAAAAGACGACTCAATTTTATTTGAGTCGCCTTTTTCTTTATATAAATGGTTATTGGCCTTCTTCTTTAGTTTCCTCTTCTGTTGTTTCTTCTTCAGCTGGTGTTTCTTCTGTCATTGTTTCTTCAGACTCTTCTGTTTGTTCTTGTTCCTTCTTGTCTTCCTCTTCTGTCTGTCCGTTACAAGCTGTAATTAACATAATTGCTGTAAGTGATCCAAATAATTTGACTAATAAACTTCTGTTCATTTTCCCGTCTCCCTTCGAATCATCTGAGCCATTTATGTACAAGCTCTTATATGGCTCTGACATGATTATAGTTCATCGAATTGTAAAAAACTTGATTTTTACGATGTTCTAACAAAGACTTTACATCGCATTTATCTCTTAATATTTCTCGAATATTTCCTTTACAACTCTCTTTAAATCAAAAAATAGGAAACGCACCATGCGTTTCCTGTTTTCCTTTAAAGCAGCTGATCGTCAATACTATTTAAATACGCTTCAATCTCATCTACAACAGACTTGACACAACCATCTTCAAATGGTGAAAGCAAGTTTGCTTCTTGTACAAGTCCCGTGAATGACTTGCTGCCACCTAACCTGCATAAGTGCAAATAATCCTGCCATGCTTGTTCGTGATTCTCGCGATCTTTTTTCCAAAATTGAAATGCACAAATTTGAGCTAATGTATAGTCAATATAGTAAAAAGGTGAATTGTAAATATGAGATTGACGTTGCCAAAATCCGCCGCTTTCTAAATACTCATGACCATCGTAATCTTTTGAAGGCATGTATTTCTTTTCAATTTCGCGCCACTTGCTCTTTCGCTCCTGTGGGGTTAAGTCCGGGTTTTCATATATCACATGCTGAAACTCATCTACTGCTACTCCATATGGCAAAAATAACAGCCCAGAACTTAAATGAGTAAATTTATATTTATCCGTATCTTCTTTAAAAAAGAGTTTCATCCAAGGCCAAGTGAAATATTCCATGCTCATAGAATGAATTTCAGCTGATTCATAAGTCGGCCAATAATACTCCATCACGTCCATATTACGGCTTGAATATACCTGAAAAGCATGTCCTGCTTCATGTGTTAATACGTCAATATCTCCAGATGTTCCTGTGAAATTAGAAAAGATAAAAGGAGCACGGTATTCCTCAAAAAATGTACAATAGCCGCCGCTTGCTTTTCCTTTTTTCGCGACTAAGTCCATCAAATTATTTTCAATCATAAACGTGAAAAATTGATCTGTTTCTGTAGAGAGCTCTTTATACATTTGTTGGCCATTTTCAATAATCCACTCAGGGCTTCCTTTAGGGGCTGCATTTCCTGTCTTAAATTCAAACGGTTCATCATAATAAGTTAACTTCTCTACATCAATCCGCTCTTTTTGGCGTTTTTTCAGCTTTTCTGCTAACGGAACAATAGAATGTAGCACTTGTTCTCGAAAATTTGCCACCATATCTGCGTTGTAATCCGTACGTGTCATTCGAGCATATCCTAGTTCAACAAAATTGCGATAACCTAGTTTTTTTGCCATCTTCGTCCGAACTTTTACTAATTGATCATAAATGGCATCAAATTCTTCGGCATGATCAGTAAAAAATTGAAAGCGCGCTTCCGCTGCTTGCTTTCTCACTTTTCTGTCTTTAGATTCCATGAAAGGCTCTAATTGAGCAAGAGTTCGCTCCTCTCCTTCAAATAGAATTTTAGCAGATGCAACTAATTTCGTGTATTGAGACGATAATTTATTTTCCTGCTGTAAATCTTCAATAATCTCCGGTGAAAATGTTTTTAATTGTGCCTCTGCTAAGGCAAAGAGCTGTGCGCCCCATTTTTCTTCTAACTGACTCCGAAAAGAAGATGCGACAAGCGATTCATAATATTCATTTAACAGAGCTTCATATAATGGTTCAACCTCATCAAAGTAATCCTGCTCTGTTTTGTAAAACTCATCTTCTGTATTAATTGAATGACGTGTATAGCAAAGACTGCCCATTGTATTGTAGTGAGCTCTTAACTTATTAATCCTTTGAATGACTTCGCTCTGTTTTTCTACCGTAGCTGCATCATTAAAATCCTGAATCGCTTGTTTAAACGCTGCTTGCAATTCTATAATATTCGGTCTTACATATGTATAGTTTTCAAATGACATTTTGTATACCCCTCTCTTTTCACTCTTTTAGTTTCATATAGTACGTATAGTATATTCTATTTCGTGACTATGCTTTCAATTTCCTTTCATCACGCTAATGAATTGTTTTAAATCAACAATCAGCTTTCAATTTTACAAAACGATTCACATAGATAATGAAAAGTGTAAAAAAAGCATCTTCTCTACCTTTGAGGCTAAAGAAGATGCAAAAATGAATGAACTTTACTCTTCTGGCTGAGCAACAAACTCATCCGCATAATGACCTAGCTTCTTTAATAAAGAAATGGCCACTTCTTTTTCTTCATTTGACAATACAGACAAGATGTTATGAATGCGTAATTCATGATTCGGAAACATGCTTTCAATCATTTCTTTTCCGCTATCTGTAATATCTGCATACGTCACTCGACGGTCATTTGGACAAGCAACACGTTCTAAAAAACCTTTTTTCTCCAACTTATCAATCACATACGTAATACTACCGCTTGCTAATAGAATCTTCCCACCAATTTGCTGAAGAGGCTGTCTACCCTTATGATAAAGCAGCTCTAATACTGCAAATTCAGTTGGGTTCATCTCATATTGTTGAATAAATTTATGCACATGATCACTAATAGAACGATGAGCTCGGGATAGTACAATAAATAGTTTAAGCGATTGGTCTAATTCTTCTCTTTTCACATTAGAATTCATTTTTATCAGTTCCTTTTTCTAACTTATCTCGATATCAAGATAGTACTAAAATTTAGCTGTAAAGTCAATGAAGCCACAAAAAGCGCTTATTTCCATTCAGCCATTTTTATCCTGCATAATGCGGACAGCTGGCTACGTGAAGGAGCATTACATCTAAATGCTTAAATATTAGAATACAGACAAAAACTATGGAATCCACAAACCCGATGTGGTTTAGCTAACAATTGACGGAAGATGAAGGCCCCCTTCACTATTTGCTGGTTTCATATGATCTCTAATAGATTTGAGTAGATTTATCCTTAGTGTTTTAATACAATAACATTAACTACATATTAAAAAGGTGAATGTTATGAAACCATCCCATCTACTCTTTAATTCCGCAATTGGTTCTCAAAAACCAGAAACAATTGTGAACAGACAAAACCCATGTCCATTTTGTCACGTGGAATCTTTAACAGATATCATTGAACAAGAGGACTCAATTATCTGGTTAAAAAATAAATATCCTGTACTGCAAGATGCTTATCAAACAGTTATTATTGAAACGGACAAATGTTCTTCTGAATTGTCTACCTATCCAAAAGAACATTTATACAAACTCTTATCATTTACAACAGCCCGCTGGATTCAAATGATAAAAAGCAGAGAGTATGAATCAGTGTTATTATTTAAAAATCATGGCCCTATGTCAGGAGGATCATTAAGACATCCTCATATGCAGATTATAGGTCTTAAAACAATGGATATCAGCGATAAAATCACGGATGATCAATTCGAGGGGATAACGATTCAAGAAAAAGAGAATGTACTATTTAATCTATCAACCAAGCCTCGTATGGGATTCTTTGAATTCAATATTGTTACAACAGATCTTGTACACCACTTGCCTTTATTTGCTGATTATATTCAAGTCGCCACTCACTACTTGCTAAATCATTTCCATCGTAGCTGCACAAGCTATAATTTATTCTTTTACAACCTTGAAGATGGACGTATTGCAACAAAAATCATTCCGCGTTTTGCTACATCCCCGCTGTTTGTTGGTTATGGCATTCCACAAGTATCAACAAAAATTAATCATATTGCAAAGCAGGTTAATGAACTGTATTTAACGTCCAATAATTAACATTATCTCAGCAAGCTTGAGCTATTCAAGCTTGTTAATCTTTTGAAAGCGATTGAATTTGTGTCGTTAGCCTCTATTCTATTTTTGATCGAAAGAAAGCTTACTGCTTGTGAAAAGAGGCGTAAAAACACTGTCTTACTTTTTCACTAGCAGAAGGACATAATTATAAATTGAGGAAATATGAAGAATAGTAATTTTGAAGAAAAAAGAGAAAAACTATAACTGAAGGATTACGAGGAAGCATTCTCTCCGTCTTATCGACCGAGGCAGGTACAAGCGTTGCTGATTATTGCTGCTATAAATAGCTTGCCAATTAGCTATTTATCTAATGTAGAAAATGCAGGAAATTTAATTCCTTTAGCAACTGAATGACAAACTGCGCCGGAAAGCTTATTAGCATCTCTGTTTCTTGCTCAGCAAAGCATTGGAAAGTTAAAAGCTTTTGTCATTGGAACATTAACTGGGGCTGTAGAAATTGTGATGTCATTTACTAGATGTTTATTTAACAAGCTTTGTCGATTCACTTGTTTCATATAGTCTAGCATTTGCTGGAGGTGCCATATTATTTATCAATTACAAAGAACTTATATCTGAAAGTCATGATGATAGAAATGAACAAACTACTACTTACTCTTTTATAATCGGCCTTCTGTTTGTAATTTTTATCCTTAGCATAAGCATATTCTAAACGACCAAAAGCTTGTTATGGGCAGGGCCCCTTAGCGATGCTGCTGCCCTTTTATAAGCTACATATTGTGGTATATAATCTATGGCGTCAAAGTTTAGAAAAAGATAAAAAGCGACCGATTACCGTAGTTAAGCGCGTCTTATTTTCTTCTTCACGTAATAATTGTTGTTGGTACAATGTTAAGAGTTGATCGAGTTCTTGACTGCATGTTACCGTGTCTTCGCTTGTCAAGCCTGTTTCCTCCGCAACCTCTACCATTTTTTGTCTTTTTTGTACAATTTGGACTAATAAAGCTTCTGATTTGCTGCTGTTTCCCAATCCAAACACAAAATCCTCCCCTATTACAAATAAAATTACCCTATAACGCATTATTACAAATTCTACTAAATATGTAAATAGAGTCGCAATAATAGACATTTTTTTTAGTAGATTTTTATTTTGTCAAAAAAATAAAACGCTTACATCATTATTAAAATAAGCTTGTCTATTTTTTACAATCTACTACTTCGACAAAACGCGCTAATTGTGTTAGTAGGCATCTACAAAATTTTTGGATTCACACTTTTTAAAGTCGCTACTCCTGCCTATATATCCTTTTTTATTGTCCATTAAGTTATCAAAATACAGATACCTCCGCATCCTGTAGCAACTCGAGTCAGCCTCAACTAATCATCAGTGGGGATGAAGCCCCACTGATGGTTTCACTTTCTGAGTAGCAAACTGTACAGCATCCCAAACTGTAGCAAATGGAGGTGCATAACTTAAATCTAGCATCGTCATTTGCTCAGCTGTTAATTGAGCTGTAATTGCAGTTGCAAAAACATCAATCCGCTTCGCGACACCGTCTTTTCCAACCATTTGCGCTCCTAATATAACCATCGTATTGGCATCATATACAAGTTTAATCATTATTTCTTCAGAGCCAGGGTAATAGGATGCATGATTCACTGCTTTTGTTGTCACAGTTTTATAATTGATATTTGCTTCTTTCGCTTCTTTTCCTGATATACCTGTTTTCGCTATTTCTAAATCCATCACTTTCACAACGCTAGTTCCAAGCACTCCCGGAAACGTACGATTTTCGCCGCCAAGCCGGTATCCTAGAATACGCCCTTGTTTATTTGCAATCGTTCCTAGCGCAATATGAACATTCTTTTGTAACACTCGATGATAGCTTGTAGCACAGTCTCCTGCTGCATAGATATCAGGAACATTTGTCTCCATCTTATCGTTAATAATAATTGCTCCGTTGTCTAACATACGTAACCCATTTCTTTCAACAAATGAGGTGTTTGGCTTAATGCCAACGTTTACAATCACTAAGTCTGTCTTATATACACCTTGATTTGTCTGAACGCTGTTGACTTTCCCTTCAACTTCTACCAATCCCTCAACATTTTCATTAAAATGAAAGATGGCCTCCTCTTTTAATTGTTCTTGAATGTATGCTGCCATTTCTTTATCTAGAATTGACAATACATGGTCTCCCCGTTCAATTAAGCGAACTTGCTTACCGAGGAGCCGCATTGTTTCAACTAATTCTATTCCTACATACCCGCCGCCGATAATTGTTACGTTCTCTACTCTATTTTTTTTCAAGTATTGATGAATATTTTCACTATCTTCTAACGTTTTTAATGAAAACACATTGCTTGCCTCTTTTGGTAGAAAAGGAGGTTGAATGGCGGAAGCACCTGTTGCAATCACTAACTTATCGTACGTCATTTGCATAACTTGATTTGTTTGAGTATGTTCTGCTAATATGTATTTTTTTGTATGATTGACTTCTTTTACCTCGTATTGTGTATGAACAATAATGTTCCGTTCTTCAAACTGATTAACGGTTCTTGCAATTAATTCCTCTTTTGATGACACCGTACCTGATAAATAATAAGGCATTCCACATGCGCTGTAAGAGACATCTGTTCCTTTTTCAAATACAACAATTTCTACTTCCTTATTCATTCGGCGCAATTGAGAAGCAGCACTCATTCCCGCTGCCACACCACCAATAACAACTACTCGTTCCATGTCGTTTCTCCTTTCATTGCTTACCTTTATTATCAACTTACTACATTATTTCCCTTATTCTTTCCTATTTTAAACAGAAAAAAACGACCACATCATTGGTCGTTTTACTTTCAGATTCTCACATTATTTCTTTGAACGATAATAAGTAAGTGCCAAAGCAGCTGCTAATACAGTTCCTTTTATAATATCTTGAGTATAATACGGAACGTTAAGCATCGTTAACCCGTTTAATAACACACCGATTAAAATTGAACCAAATAAAGTGCCGAGCACGTTTGGTTTACCCGCTCCAAATACTGAAAACCCGATATAAGCCGCAGCTACTGCATCCATTAAAAAAGGAGATCCGGCATTTACTTCTCCAACGCCGATACGTGCTGCCAATACTACACCGCCAAGCCCTGCTAGTAAACTAGACAGCATATACGCATACATGCGATAGCGATTTACCGGAACACCTGATAAACGAGCAGCTTCAATATTGCCACCCGTCACATAGAAAAAACGTCCGAATTTCGTATATGAAAAAAAAATATGAACGACAATAACAGCTACTAGCATAATCATAACCGGTGTTGGAACACCAAATACGTGTCCTTGACCAATGGCAAGAAACGATGGAATAAAAATACCAGGCGCACGCTCTCCGCTTTCTAGTGGCATATTTGTATAAATTGCTGATCCCTTCGTATACGTTAACAAAACACCTTGTACTATGAACATCATCGAAAGTGTCGCTAGAATATCAGGAATTTTAACTTTTACAACTAAAAAAGCATTCACTACTCCAACAAGCAATGAAGCAATAATTGGGATTAACAAAGCAACCAAAAGCTCTTGCCGATGTAATACAAGCATTGATGCTGACAAAATCGTTGCTAACCCTGCTGTTGAACCGACTGATAAATCAAGCCCATTTACAGTTAAGGAAATCGTTACACCTAGCGCAATCAATGTGACAATCGAAATCGAGCGTAAAATGTCACTAATATTACCTGGTGTTAAAAAATTAGGCGAAGCAATCGAAAAAATAATGACGACAACTAAAATTGTTAGCACCGTGCCATATTTAGTTAAAAAATCAAAGATATTAAGTTTTTTCTTCGGATTTGTTACATTTTCACTGATTAATTCTGCACTCATCAATTAACCCCTCCTGTCGCATAATAAAATATCGTTTCTTGTGTTGCTTCTTCTCTTGTTAGTTCTTTTACAATTCTCCCATCATACATGACATAAATTCGGTCAGCGATTCCGAGCAACTCGCTAAACTCACATGTTGCATATAAAATTCCTTTTTGCTGTTTTACAAGACGATTCATTAGTTCAAAAATCTCTCGCTTTGAACCAATGTCAATGCCTTTAGTCGGTTCATCAAATATGTAAACGTCCGTGTCCTTCAAAAGCCACTTGCCTATTGCCACTTTTTGCTGATTACCTCCGCTTAATGTACCAACTGCCTGCTGAATCGATGACGTCTTAATGCCTACTTCTTTGACCATTTGAACAGCTTTTTTCTGCTGTTTTTCCCTCTGTAAAAAAGACCATTTTGTGAAGTTTGTTAAGCTTGGCAATATAAGATTTTCTGAAATGGATTCTTCAACAATAATCCCTTCTTTCCTTCGCTCTTCTGGTATAAGCGATAGTCCTTTTTCAATATAATAATAAGGCTGCTTATTTAGGAGCAGTTTCTCGCCTTTTAGCGTCATCTCGCCTTCTGCATGATACTCAAGCCCGAATAAACTGCGGCAAAGTTCTGTTTTGCCAGCTCCGACAAGGCCCGCGATGCCGACTACTTCTCCTTTTTTTACATGAAACGAAATCTTTGACAATGTGTTCTCTAATGAAACATCCTTTACTTCTAATAGCTTCTGTCCGACAGGCACCGCTTCTTTTGGAAACTCTTCTTTAAACGCTTCGCCGAGCATAAACGAAATAACTTCTTCAATCACCGATCCATAAATGTGGTTTGTTGTAATATATTGACCGTCCCGTAACACTGTATAGCGGTCACAAAGTTCAAATACTTCTTGAAGGCGGTGAGAAATATAGATAATCCCAACACCGCTTTGTTTTAATTTTTGAATCACGTGAAACAATTGTTTTGTTTCTCCTTCACTTAATGGAGCTGTTGGCTCATCTAAAATGATGTACTCGGCTTTTTGAATAATGGCACGAGCTAACAATACTTGTTGTTTTTCAGAAAGCGTTAAATCGGCCACATTTTTTTTAACGGATAATGTTGAGCCGAGCAGGTGAAGCGCTTCTTCTGCTTTGTTATATAACGTTCTCCATTTGATAACTGACGGACTGCCTTTAGTCGTTTGTATATCTAATAAAATATTTTCAGCAACTGATAAAGACGGAATAAGCGCAACGTCTACTTCTTGATGCACAATACTAATCCCTGCGCGTTTTGCATCTTGAGGAGAGTGTATAGCGATCACATCTCCATCTTTAGAAATTGTGCCTTTGTAATCGTCATAAGCACCGCATAAAATTTTCATTAATGTGCTTTTTCCTGCACCATTTGCTCCTAGTAACGCATGAATTTCACCTTTTGCAACAGAAAAATCCATCTCTTTTAATGCTTGAAATGAACCAAATGATTGACTAATTTTATTCATTGAAAGTGTCATCGTCTCACCTCCATTACTCTTCTTGTTTATTCCACTCTTCTACATAGCTGCCCAGCTGATCCATATTGACTGATTGCCCAGGCAAATCTTCTTGCGTGACTAAAACTGGATCAAATGAATAGTATCGCGGGATTTTTTCACCTGAAATTTTTTGTAAGATTAATTCAACTTGTTTTTCTCCAACTGATGCAGGATTGACAGCTGTGGATGCTTTCCAAGGACTATCCTTTTCTTGCATCATTTGTAAGTCTTCATCTGACAAATCAACGCCGTATACTTTAATCTCATCTCGGCCTGCTTCTTTAATTGCACGCGTCGCACCTTTTGCGAATTCATCCCAAGGTGCCCAAACAGCTGTAATATCACCTTTGTTTGGATATTTTTTTAAAATTGCCTCCATCTTTGTTTGTGTATCAAGCGATGTATTAGAAGTAGCGTTTCCAAAACGAGCAATTTCCTTTACATCCGGATAACGCTTTAACATCGCATCATAAATAACATTCCGCTTCTCCATCGGTGCAAATCCACCAACAAAAATATACACAATCTTTCCTTCTCCATTGATGTCTTGCATCATTTGCTTCAACCCTTTGAGAGCTAACATGTAGTCATCTTGATCAATAGTCGTGACACCTTCTACATTTAGCTCAACATCAAATGCAACAACTGGGATGCCTTTTTCAATTGCACGTTTGACTCCTGGTTCTAGCGTTTCAGATCGTCCATGTTTAATAATAATGCCGTCTACATTTTGATTAATTGCTGTATCTAAGTAAGCGGCCATTTTTGACTGGTCATTGTTAGCATCTGACACCATTAACTGAATTCCTTGCTTCTTTGCTGCTTTTGTAGCACCTGTAATGTATTGTGACGCATGCGTACCTGTTGTGAACTCTGCAATCAACGCAATTTTTGTATTTTGATCTATCTTTTTGGCTTTGAATGCAATTTCTTTATTTGTTTCTGTCTCTTTAGCTTTAGGTGCTGCTGTAGCCGTTAAGCTCGGTTGTTCATTTGTACACGCAGCTAATGTCAAAAGAAGTGCACTCATCAAAAAAAACCGTCTCAACCGCCTTTTAAACTTGTTCATAATAAACCTCCACCTTTTATCAACTTTTCACATAAAATACTATGTTTTATAACGATGTCATCTGATGCTTCAACATGTATGGCTAAAAGCTGCTTTTTAGTTGAAGCAATCAAGATTTTATGAAGGACAGACTCCTTCACTTAGCGATTCCTGCAATCGTGATAAAAAAATACCTCGCTTTTAATTACGTAAAAGCGAGGGTCAATCACCTTAGTTCAATCATCAGCCATATACCGCTGATGGAAGTTTCATTTTAGTTTGCCTTTGCTTTAATGCGTTAACTTGTCATGCTTACGCGTAAATCGGAACCCAGCCCTCAGTTGTGACAAAGATGCGGACGGCTACGACTTTTCGATCCTCCATTAATGTGAAATAATGACGCACATTTTCTGGTACTGAAATTAGATCTCCTGGCTCTAATTCAACATCAAAGAACTCCCCGTCTTTTCCTTGAATCACAAAAATTCCGTGTCCGCTTACGATAAAACGTACCTCATCATCTGTATGATGATGTTCACGCTGGAAATTTTTCAATAATTCTTCGATGTTAGGTGTTTCTTCAGATAAGGAAATAATATCTTGTGCTTGATAACCCCTGCGCTGTGAAATATCTTTGATTTCTGCATCGAATGAAGATAAAATCGTTTCTTTCTCTTCATCTGTCAAATTAAATTTTTCACGTAAGCCTTCTGGTAGTTTCGTAATATCCCAATTTTCGTAAATAACTTCATTGTTTGCTAAAAAGCTTGCTACCTCTTCTTGTTTTTCAATACGCTCATTATTTGCATGTAAACGAATTGTTGCCATTTGCTATTCCTCCTTGATTAATTAAATGTAGGTTGTATATGTTTTTTAGTGAAAGTAATTTCACATGATAACTAAATAAAAACTCATATGCTTCTAATGCTTTTTTTGTTTCAAATGCATTTTTTCCCCAGACCGTGATGCCATGATTGCGAATTAAAATAGCTCCTTGATCGGCATTTATATATTGCGAAAACGTTTCTGCTAATGTCGGAATATCAGCATGATTCGGAATAATCGGAATAGAAATCTCAGCATTTTCTTCCCAAACCCCTAATGCTTTAATGATTTCTTGTCCTTTAAATGTGACTGCCCCTTCATCACCATACAATTCTGAAATGACATTATTGTCAATAGTATGTACATGGAGACTGCATCCTGCATTTGTTCGATCGTAAATTTTCACATGTAAAAGTGTTTCAGCAGAAGGTTTTAAAGGGGTTTCTTCTACTGGATACCCCTTTGCATCTACAAGTAAAAAATCTTCATTTGTACGTTTACGTTTGTCTTTCCCACTTGCTGAAACAAAAAACGTCGTTGGATATTCATCTACTTTAATCGATAAGTTTCCGCTTGTACCAAAAAACCAATCGCGTGCTGCAAGTTCATCTTTTACATCTGCAAGTTCATGTAGTCGTTGCTGTGCAAGGATACTCATGCTCTGACCTCCACTATTTGTTCTATATGTTCAATAACATCATGAAATGTCGCAAAAGGACGATATGGCAGTTCCAACTCTTCGCATTTCTCAATCAAAAAATCTCTCGCAATAATAACATCGGCCATTTTCGCTGCTTGTAAGTCCGTAATCGAATCACCAATCACAATCTTAAAATCTTGATGCGTTGCCAGCTGTCGAATGATTGACGGCTTGCAACAGCCGCAAGCATTCCTACATTGGTCGTCACATGAGTGAGGCCATGTGATCGTAATGGAGGCACCTGAGAAGTCTGATTCGTTACAATAAAGGAACTGTTCATCAATTCGTCCGTCTAACAGCGGTTTGACAAAGAAATCAATGCCTCCGCTTACAATATAAAGCGGAATACCGCGTTCTTTTGCATACGTGATAAATTCATCAAATCCATCTCGAATCTTCGATGTTTGCAAGATATAGGAGACGATTTCTTCTTTTAAATCTGTTGATAACAGCGAAAACATTCGTCCGACACCTTCTTGAATCGATACACGTTCAGTGAGCACATCATCTTTAATTTTTTCCCATTGTGGCGGGGCAAACTTCTTCATGATTGAGATAATGTTATCGCTATTTGTAATCGTTCCATCAAAATCACAAAAGATTTTCACTTGACTCATGCTTTCACCTCAACTGTCCCCCAAAGGTTAAGTGCTTTTTTTAATGCTTCTGAGTTCTCTGCTGCTTCTTCTAATGTTTGACGATTAATCACTGCATCTACAGCTGCTCGGAATGCTTTTCCTCCTCCCACTGCTCCATCCGGATGGCCATGTACGCCACCACCAGCGTTAATAATGCTATCGATACCAAAATCACTCACCAATTGCGGCACCATTCCAGGATGAATACCCGCTGATGGAACCGGGAAGGCTTGCTTAAATGTTTGGACTGGGCGCGTTAATTCATAAGCAATCCCTGCTGTATCTTCTAGCGATAGCGCAACGCTTCCATACGGGGAAGGAAACAATGAAAAGTCTGCTCCAACAAGACGCAATAATTTTCCAAGTAGCAATGAATTTGCAAATCCGTAAAATTCAGAAGGTGTAACAGCACCGCTAACTGCAGGGTGAGCCATAATTGGAATGTTAATTTCATCATCTTCACGCAATGCTTGCAATACATCTAATCCATAGGCAAAAACATTAAACAATAATGCATTGGCACCAAGTTTAGCTGCTTTTCTTGCTTTTTCTCTTAAATCAAACGTACGACCTGTTAAGTTTACGGCATAAAGTGTTCGGTGCCCTGTTTCTTTATACACCTCATCTAACACACGCTTACCTTTTGTAATTCGTTGTTCAAACGGCGTTAACTCATTGTCAAATAAAATTTCGTCGTCTTTGACAATGTCAACTCCACCTAATGCTTGCTCGAGAAGTTGCGTTGTCAAATAGGTCATGTCTCGGCCAATCACCCCTTTAAAAATACTCATAACAAGCGGGCGATCATGAACGTTTAACATTTTTCGAATACCTTCGATTCCAAAACGAGGTCCGGGAAATGCAGCTAACAGCTCGCTAGGAAAATCTAAATCTAATAATTTCACTTTTCCATCTAGTGATAGTTTTCCGAAAACAGTAACTAAAATTGCTGGTACATCTGTTGAAAAATTAGCAACTGGGTACGCGATTTTAATAATGGCTTGCTTAACCGCTTCTCCTAAATAGCCATTTACCCGTTCACAATCTTCTAGTGGTGTGACTGATACAACGCGACCTTTATGCTTTTGTAATTGCTGCTGCTCTAAAAGCGGCAAGTTCGTCCAAGACCCAACGGTTAGGCCTAATGCAATTCCTTCTGCTTTTTGATCAAAATTCCCTTTTGGATCATGTATTAAATAACTTGCAATGATTTCACTCATTCTGTTTCAAACTCCCTTGCTGTAAATTGTAACTGTAATAAAAAAGCCTCTTCTGTTCATAAGAAGAGGCTTTTTTGTGCGCTCTTCTTATCTCTCAGCTGCTGCTGCAAGAATTAGCACCGTGCTTAACATCGTTTGTTAAGTCGGTTGCCGGGCTTCATCGGGCTAGTCCCTCCACCTGCTCTTAATAAGAAAATTGCTATTTATTTAAGTTATATGTTCTCGTAGTTAAAACATAAAATTCCATCTACCTGACTATTGTCTAAGCTTTGTTTCATATGTTGATGAACCAATAACTCCTTACATATTAAGCCAAATTTAAAACTATTGTCAATGCATTTTTAAAATAAATTTAATTTTTCAATTCGATTAACAGCTTCTTTCATTCGTTCTTCATCTGTTAACAAACCTACTCGCACATAGCCTTCGCCGTATTCACCAAAACCGATACCTGGGGCTACAACGACATGCGCTTTTTCTAATAACAAATCAGAAAACTGTTCAGATGTATATCCCTTTGGAACAGGTAACCAGGCAAAAAATGATCCTTCCGGTGCTTTCACGTCCCAACCAATTTCCTGTATCCCTTGAATGAACACGTTTCGACGAGATTCATAGCGAGCAACCAATTCACCCACACATTGTTGTGACTCTAGTAAAGCTGTTGCTGCAGCATGCTGAATGCCGCTAAATACACTGACAAATAAATGGTCTTGCAATAGATTAATAGCTTCAATGACACTTTCATTGCCAACAGCGAAACCGATTCTCCACCCAGCCATGTTATACGTTTTAGACAATGTATAAATTTCAATCCCCACATTTTTGGCACCTGGAGTTTGTAGAAAACTTAGCGGTTTCTTGCCGTTAAATCCGATTGCTCCGTAAGCAAAATCATGAACAATGCATGTATCATAGGTAGATGCAAACTCAACAGTTTCTTTGAAGAATGCCGATGTAGCCACTGCTCCCGTAGGATTGTTAGGGTAATTTAAAAACATTAACTTTGCACGTTCTTTTACTTCTTCACTCAAATCAGCGTATGCTGGTAAAAATTGATTCTCTATTTTTAACGGCATCATTTCCATTTTTGCTTTGGCAAGCTCCACTCCGGACCAGTAATCTGGATAACCCGGGTCTGGAACAAGCACTGTATCACCCGGATTTAACAAGCATTGGGGAATTTCAACAAGCCCTGCTTTGCCTCCGAATAAAATGGCAACTTCTTTTTCAGGATCCAATTCCACATTGTATTCTCGCTTATAAAATACAGAGACTGCTTCTTTTAAAAACCTTTGCCCGCGAAACGGCGAATATTTATGATAATTAGGATTCTCACTTGCTTCTTGTAATGCTTTGACAATATGAGCCGGCGTCGGCTGATCAGGATTTCCTTGTCCTAGATTAATTACATCATGACCTTCGGCTACCACTTTCCCGACTTTACTAACCAGAGATGCAAAAAACTGCTTTGGCAAGCTTTTTAATAAATCTGATTGCTCGAAATATTTCATATGACACACCTTCTCAAAAATTTCTTGAAATTCTAGTCACAAATAATATATTGTAATAATCAACTTGTAAAGTTATTTTTTCAAATTAACATAAAGGATGGCGAATACTATGAGTCTAAAAATAGCTTGTCTTCAACTAGACATTGCGTTTGGCAATCCTGAAAAAAATCGTACACATGTGGAAGAAAAAATGAAAGAAGCGCTCGCTGAAAAACCTGACGTCATTGTTCTGCCGGAGCTATGGGATACAGCTTATGACTTGACGCGCCTAGATGAAATTGCAGATGTGAACGCTGAAAAAGCAAGACAGTTCTTTTCTCAATTTGCGAAACAACACTCCATCAACATTGTTGCCGGGTCGGTTGCAAAAAAGACTGATCAAGGTGTGACAAACACGATGTACGTATTTGACCGTGAAGGACGCGAAGTCTCACAGTACAATAAACTCCACCTGTTTAAATTGATGGACGAACATCTATTCTTACAGCCAGGCGAATTCAAAAACTTATTTACACTTGAAAATTCACTGTGTGCTGGTGTTATTTGTTACGACATTCGTTTCCCTGAATGGATCCGCGTTCACACAAGCGCTGGTGCTGAAGTACTGTTTGTCGTTGCTCAATGGCCAGCACCTCGCCTTTCTCACTGGAAAGCTTTACTTGTCAGCCGAGCTATTGAAAATCAATGTTATGTAGTAGCCTGTAACCGTATTGGTAATGATCCAAACAATACATTTGCTGGCCATTCACTTATTATTGATCCTTGGGGAGAAATTTTGGCAGAAGCAAATGACCAAGAACAAATTTTAACAGGTGTTATTGATCTTTCAACTGTTAAGGATATCCGCAAGCAAATTCCTGTGTTCACAGATCGCCGTACAGAATTTTATTAAATTCATGATTGACAGCTAAAATTTCACATGATACTATTTTCACCAGAAGTTACAAAAAGTCAAATAAATCAAAATTAAATAAGTTATCTTACTCTTATCAAGAGTTGGCTGAGGGATTTGGCCCTATGAAGCCCAGCAACCGACCGTAATACCATTGCGAAATGGAGCGCATTTTGAAACACGCGCTACGCGCTATAAAACAAGCTGTTTTATGAAGGCACGGTGCTAATTCCAACAGAAGGAAATCTTTCTGGCAGATAAGAGGTTTGAGCATAAAAATCAAGCCTCTTTCCTAATTGAAAGAGGCTTTTATATTGTGCAATATGAAAGCCTCCATACAATTTTAAAACTTATTTTCTAAGTAAATCAATCTGTTTAATAGATATATGGAGGTATAAAGATGCCAACGACAAAAGAAATTGTTTACACGCCATTAACAGAAATCACAGCCATTAAACTAGTTAAAAAGCTGAACCTATTCTCAGAAACTGAAGCGCTCACCGCTCGCGAAATTGGTGATGGAAATTTAAACCTCGTTTTTCATATTACAAACGCCAAAACAAATGAATCGATGATTGTAAAGCAAGCTCTTCCTTATGCAAAAGTTGTGGGAGAAAGCTGGCCATTATCATTAAAAAGAGCAACAATTGAAAGCAATGCTCTTAAGCAATTCGGGGAGTTTGTTCCTGAGTTTATTCCGGATGTATATCATCATGACGAAACACTTGCTGTCACAGTAATGGAAGACTTATCACACTTGACTATTGCTCGAACTGGGCTTATTAACGGTGAAACATATCCACTCATCTCAGAACACATTGGTACATTTTTAGCCAACATTGCCTTTAAAACATCTGACTTTGCTATTAAACCTCAAGAGAAGAAAGGACTTGTAGCACAATATATTAATCCAGATTTATGCAATATTACTGAAGAGCTTGTTTTTACAGACCCTTTCTTTAATTATGATACAAATGAGTTTGAAGAGACACTTCAGCGAGATGTGGAAGATCTGTGGGCTGATGAAGCTGTAAAACTAGAAGCAGCCAAACTAAAACAAAAGTTCTTAACAAGTAGTCAAACGCTTGTTCATGGTGATTTACATACAGGCAGTATTTTTGCAAACGAGCAGTGGACAAAGGTCATTGATCCTGAGTTTGCCTTTTACGGACCGTTTGGATTTGACTTAGGGCACTTTATCGCAAACCTTTTATTAAATGCGATTTCTCGTGAAGAAAATAATCGTCCTCCTTTATTTGAACACATCGTTCGCACATGGAAGGTGTATACAAATACATGGACAGCATTATGGAACGAAACGAACGTAGAACCGTTCGCCGAAAATACAAACTATTTAGAATATATTCTTGAACAAACATGGATTGATGCAGTTGGCTATGCAGGATGCGAGGTTATTAGACGCACGATTGGATTAGCGCACGTGGCTGATATTGATGGCATTGAAGACGGAGAGAAGCGTCTTCATGCGCAGCGTACTGCTCTTCGTGTCGGACGTTATCTCCTAACACATCAAAATGAGATCAAAGCAGTTGATTTTCAAGAATTACTAAAGTAATTGAGGAAAGGATGTTTACAACCATGACAAACGCATTAACATTGCCTCGCTCCGTTGAATGGAACGAGACCTCTGTCTCATTACTCGATCAACAATTACTCCCTAATAAAGTTGAGTATATTGAGCTAAAAACGATTAAGGATGTATGGGATGCAATCGTAACGTTAAAAGTACGAGGTGCCCCAGCGATTGGAATTACAGCTGCATTTGGTCTTGCGCTTGCCGCTCAGCAATACCATGTTCAATCAATTGATACATTTAGACAAAAGCTCGCTGCTGATCAAGCTTACTTAGCAAGCTCTCGCCCTACTGCTGTGAATTTATTTTGGGCTTTAGAACGAGTGGTAAAAAGCGTGGCAAACGCCTCTTCCGTCAACGAAGCAAAAACACTCGTTACTCATGAAGCCATTCAAATTCAAGTAGAAGATGAAGCAACTTGTTATCGAATCGGGGATTACGCACTCTCTCTCTTTAATAAACAAGATCGCATTATGACCATTTGCAATGCTGGTTCAATTGCTACAGCTTATTACGGAACGGCACTCGCACCCTTTCATTTAGCAAAAGAACGGGATATTCCTCTTCAAGTGTTTGCGTGTGAAACACGTCCTGTTTTGCAAGGTTCGCGCTTAACAGCTTGGGAACTTCAGCAATCTGGTGTAGATGTCACGCTTATTACAGATAACATGGCTGCCCACACCATTAAGACAAAAAACATAAACGCGATTATTGTTGGCGCTGATCGGATTGCTGCAAACGGCGATACAGCAAATAAAATTGGAACGTATGGCCTTGCTTTACTAGCAAAAGCATTTAACATTCCTTTTTATGTAGCTGCACCGAAATCTACATTTGATTTATCTATTAAAAGCGGGCAGAATATTCCGATTGAAGAGCGCTCAGCCAAAGAAATTACTCATATTGCTGATATACAAATCGCTCCTGATGGGATTGCTGTATATAATCCAGCATTCGATGTGACACCTAGCGAGTTAATTACGGCGATTATCACTGAATATGGGATTATACATGCACCTTCAGAAGAAACGATCGGACAATCGCTAACATAACGAAAAAGGTTTGAATACATCTTTCGTATTCAAACCTTTTTTACGTCAACTAGCCAATAAAGTAAACCTTCAATCAGTAGAAGGACTTACGATAAACAGATGCATGCATAAGACGTATTAGGTTCACTTACACAGCAATAGAAAATTGTAACACAAATGTAACAGTAACTTTCTGCTTTATCACATATATTATAATGTTTATTTTTCGCAGTCGTTCTCTTCTATCTTAAGTAAACTGATCGAAGTTGAGGAGGCTTATCATCATGACTAAAAAAGACCCTTCAAAGTTGCACCACCCTACTGAAAAAAACAAACAATTAGCCCGTAAGCAGCTGTTTCAACTGCTGGATTTAAAGAATGAACCGTCCGAAGATGAACAAGCATCGGCTGAAAATTTCACATCCGTTGATGGCTTCTTCGTACAAGGTGAGGGCTGGAAGTTAGATAGCGATGATGAGTAAGCCGTGCAGGGCTATCAACTATTCGCTTTAGAAACTAACTACTTTTCCATTTTGTACACTTATTCCTTCCAATCTTAACAATCTTTCTTTGATATGAACTTTTGTACCAGCATATCCTGTTAATTCAAGATTCTGACCAATGACACGATGACATGGCAAAATAATAGGCAAGTTATTTCGTCGATTCGCTTGACCGACAGCACGAATTGCTTTGGGATTGTTAATAAAAATAGCTACATCTTTATATGACCATGTTTCTCCGTATGGAATTTCAATTAATGCATCCCATACTTGCCTTTGAAAACTTGTTCCTTTTATATCAAGAGGCAAATCAAACTTTTCCCTTTGCTTATTTGCATATTCCATTAATTGCTTTTTAGCTTCCGCAACGTATTCATGCTCTTCATTATACGTAACAATTTGTTTTCCCATCGTCTTTAATAATGAATCTTCTGAAAAAAATAAGCCTGAAATTCCTCGATCTGAACTTGATACATACACAGAAAAATCTTGAAATAGTGGTACTTTTGCGTAATACACTGAACTCACCTCACTCCCTAGATGGATCGTACCTTATACCGGCAACATAATATAAAAAGTAGTGCCAGAGCCTAACTCGCTTTCTACTTCGATATAGCCTTTATGCTCTTCTATTATCTTATAAGATACCATAAGACCTAGTCCAGTCCCCTTTTCTTTTGTTGTATAAAAAGGCTCTCCCAGTTTGCGAATACGTTCCTCAGATATCCCTTCTCCTTCGTCTTGAATGGAAATCATAATAAATTTTGCATCTTTTCGCTTTAGCTGAACCGAAATGACTCCACCGTTCTTCATTACCTCAATGGCATTTTTCATCATATTAATTAAGACTTGCTTTAATTGGTTTGGCTCACAATAGATCATAGGCAATTGAGATTCAAATTCAGTTATAAATTGGACATTATCTAACATCGCTTGCGCACTTAAGAGATCAATGGTTTCTTTCACTATATGTTCTAAATTCCGCTTTTCAAACTTAACTGCCTGCGGTTTTGCGAGTACTAAAAATTCAGTAATAATCGTTTCAATTCTTTTTAATTCTGATGTAATAATTTCAAAGTAAAGCGAGTAGTCTTCTTTTATACTTCCTTGTAAAAGTTGAATAAACCCTTTTAAAGCAGTCATTGGATTGCGTATTTCATGGGCAATTCCTGCAGCCAGCTGTCCAACTACTTGCAATGTGTCCGATTTGCGTATTTGTTCTTCCATTTGCTTTTTTTCTGTTACATCACGAATAATCGTCATATACAAACCTGGCAAAATTCCCTTTTTAGTAGAGAATTCAATCTGTTTCACCTTTCCGCTTAATGTTTCATAATGAATTTCTCCATTTCCTTCTCCTTGTTTTTCCAAGTCCGCTTTATGTTCAATGACTAATTCAAAATTATTCGAAGTAATGAACATTTCCATTGTTTTTTCACAAATTTGTTCTTTCGTCAATTCTAGAATTTCACAGGCAGAAGAATTAACGTCAATGATTTTTTGTTTGCCATCCCACAAAATCAACCCGTCAATTGACCCGTTAAAAATCTTTCGGAACTTTTGTTCGTTGTTCCGTAACTCTTGTTCCATTTTCGTTCGTTCACTAATATTCCTAAAAATAGTTAGATTGTACCCTTCAATAATTCCTTTCTTTCCGGTAAATTCTAATTCTTTCTCCTCTCCATTTGGCATATAAAACGGCAATTGTTCTCTTATTTCTTCTTTTTCAAGAAATTCATTATAAACCGCCCATACTTGAGAATGATTATGATTAATAAATGAAAATAAATTACTGCCAATTAGTTGATCTAGTGGTAATTCAAATGTGCGGGAAGAAGCAGGATTTGCGTTGACAATGACACCATCGTGCCTCCAAATTAAAATAGCTTCAATGGCATCTTCAAAAATGGCTCGAAAGTTTTTTTCACTTCGCAACAATTGCTGCTCCATCATTCTCTTTTCTGTTACATCTCTCATAATTGACATGTAATATTGGCTATAAATATTGGCTGTTGTCGTGAATTCAAAAAAAGTTACGTCTCCATTTTCTAACTTTACTGGTATTTCACCGCTAGCTTTTCCTTCTTGGTGAAGAAGGCGCCATAACTTTTTGACTTTATAATGATACGCAGGTTCAACTAGCGCAATTAAGGTTTTAGATAATAATTCTTCCCTTGTATAGTTCAATCGTTCACAAAACGAAGGGTTGACGTCGATCAGTTGTCCGTTCTGATCAAAGATAACAATACCATCTACAGCTTCATTGAATACATCCATAAACATGTGCTGGCTAAGAAAACGTTCATTTTCCATGATCTTATGTGTGGTAATATCTCTAAATGTGCAAACCATAATTTCAGAAGCTTCGACATGCTTCTCACACGTGAACTCTACATATTTCACAACTCCGCTTCGAAGCGTCATTTTTCCTTCATACTTAAACTTCCGATCATTCACAAAAGACGGATAATATTCTTCAATCATGTCATATGGAAACAGCATTAAAAAATCTTTTAATTGATACTGTAGTAGTTCCTGCCTGGATTTTTCAAACAGCTGACTAGCAGCATCGTTCACATTAATCACTTGAAAAGCATGATCGAAAACAACAATTGCATCTGACACAGTATTAAAAACCGCTCGAAGTTGATGCAATTCATCTTGTTCTTCACTTAGGGCATTCTTTACCGTTAATTCCCTTTGTGGTGTCATATTCATTGCTCCTTTCTTAACAACTCCTGCATTTAACGTCATCTTTTTCTCTTGAAATACCGACCAAATTTTAAATCCTCAGAGACCATTTCATTGTTCAAACCCAATGATTCTACCTGCTATATGAAAATGCTCTGTTCCTTAGACAGCAGAGCCAGTCAATTTTCCATCTGCAATTAAATTTTCTGATTTAATTACTAATAAACTTATTATTCTACAAATTTCTCTTTTCACCTCTTTAAAAGGTACGGAAATTATCACTTATAATCAATTTCTTACCTATCAGTCTAACATAAGCAATGAATTAACAGATAAGATGAACCTTCAATCAAGAAAGTTTTTCTGCCTACTCTCGCTACTCCTTAATTGAGCCTCCGTAATGAGTGAGCCGCCCAAATCTGATTTTTCAGCTGTGATCGGACCTTCAGGATAAATATGTAAAAATACAGTAAATATATGCAAATCTCCAAAATAAAAAACACCTCACAAGTATGAGGTGTTTAACAGTCGTTCAAAACAATATACGTAGCCTTTATTGGGCCATGGACACCAACAACCAAATTCATTTCAATATCTGCTGAATTACTTGGTCCCGTTATAAAATTAATACATGAGGCAATATTCTCTCCTCTTTCTATTTGTTCATGAATATATTGCGCTGCTTGCGTCATTCGAGGTACAAGCGTACTTTTTGAAATAATGGCAATATACGTAGCGGGCAATAAACTAACGGAACGACCTTTTTTGGCATCGCTAAATAAGACAACTGTGCCTGATTCTGCTAACGTAAGATCGCTAAATGTAATTCCAACATTCGCTTGTTCAGCCTTTATAATATTTTCTTCTCCTACTTTCGGATCCCATATATGGACATCTACCTGTTCATTAGGCCACTCTTTTTTTAGTAATCTCTCTAATCCGTAATGAGTGAATCTCGGATCATTCCAAGTGACGATTGATCCGCCTCCATATTCGTTAACGACTTTTTTAAGTGTTTTATCAAGGTCGGAAACTGGTGTTTCGACATATTGAGTATGAATTCTTTGACATTGCTTTTTTAACTCTTCTTTTAATTCATCAGCTGAGTACCCTTGATATACTTGGAATTGCGGTTGATGCTTCCATTCAGGTTTTACAACACCTTCTACTCGTCGTTGACGATTTAAGCGGTTTGCAATGTTATTTAAAAACGAATCCCTCTTATGAATGGTTCCGGTCATGATGCTCTCCCCTTTTCTCAAACCAATCTCTTAATCTTTCTTTATTAGGTGCAGGAAACTCGCGGATTTCTGTCCATGCTTTTAACGGGCCAGGACCTTTTGAAATTTTGTCTCCTGCTGTAAAAGGATTCATCGCAGCAGGCGCTACTTTTGAACCCATTTTATATAATGAAGCGGATGCTGCACCTAGACCAAATGCTTTCATCGCAAGTTTCTCAGAGATAGGAGCTTTCCCTTCCGTTTCTACAATCTGCTTGCGATGTTTATGAAGCAACTCATGAAGCGGAATCTTCACAGGACATGCTTCTGTACAGGCACCGCATAAGGTTGACGCATAAGGTAGCTCTTTATACTCTTCATAACCGCCAAGTAAAGGCGATAGTACAGCACCTACCGGACCTGAATAAATAGAACCATAGGAATGCCCGCCGATATGACGATACACAGGGCACACGTTTACACAGGCTGCACAGCGAATACATTGTAAAATCGATTGAAATTCTGTTCCTAAAATATCTGATCTTCCGTTATCCACAATAACAAGATGAAATTCTTCTGGGCCATCCACATCTCCAGTTTCTTTTGGCCCTGTTAGTGCTGTAACATAACTTGTTAACCGTTGTCCAACTGCGCTTCTTGTTAATAGACTTACTAATACTTCGAACTCTTCAAATGTAGGAACAATTCGCTCCATTCCCATTATGGTGATTTGTGTTTTTGGAAGTGCTGTTGTTAAGCGGGCATTTCCTTCATTGGTCACGAGTGAGATGGAACCCGATTCAGCAATGGCAAAATTACAGCCTGTAATTCCAATATCTGCTGATAAGAATTCTTTTCTTAACATTTCACGTGCATGTAAAGCGAGCTCTTCAGGCTTTTCGGTATGCTTATACGCTAATTTCTGTTGAAACACATTACGGATCTGCTCTTTATTTTTATGAAGAGCTGGTGCCACAATGTGAGAAGGTGGATCGTGATCATCTACTTGCAAAATGTATTCGCCTAAATCCGTTTCAATGACCTCACAGCCTAAGCCCTCTAACGCAGCATTCATATGAATTTCTTCAGTTACCATTGATTTCGATTTGACTATTTTTTTTGCTTGCTTTCTTTTCGCTACATTTGTGATATATTCATTTGCTTCTTCAGCTGTTTGCGCAAAGAACACATGACCGCCTCGTTTTGCTACATTATCTGTGAGCTGTTGCAAATAAAAATCTAAATTATCAAGCGTATGCTGCCTAATTTCCTCTCCAAGGGCACGCCAATCTTCCCAATTCCCCAACTCTTCTGCTGCATCAAGCCGTCTTGAACGAAGACGTTCCTGTGCGCCAGCGATAGCAAAACGCATAAATGAATCATTGACACCATTTTCTACGCGCTTGTCAAACTGATCTGAACCAATTTTCATTGCCATTTCATTCACTCCTTATACACGGCTGTTTAAGACTTCTGCAATATGCATCACTTGAACTGGATGTCCTTTTCGTTCAATACGTCCTCCAATATTCATGAGACAGCCGCAGTCTGCACCGATTAAGTATTCAGCACCTGTGTTTTGTACACATTCAACCTTCTCGTCAACCATTTGCTCTGAAATTTTCCCCATTTTCACTGAAAATGTTCCGCCAAAGCCGCAGCAGTTGTGCATGTTTTCAAGCGGTTCCATTTCTAGACCTTTTACATGACTTAACAGTTTAAAAGGCTCTTCTTTTACACCTAAAAGACGAGTCATATGACAAGAAGCATGGTACGTTGCTTTACCAGGCAAACTTGCTCCAACGTCTTCTACACCTAATACATTAACGATAAAATCCGTTAGCTCATACGTTTTATCCGCAAGTTGCTTGGCGCGCTCTGCCCAGTTTTTATCTTCTTTAAATAAATGCGGATATTCTTTAAACATCGTTACGCATGAACCCGATGGTGACACGACATACTGCGAATGTTCAAAAGTAGCAATCATATTTTTCATTGCGTTTTTTGATTCTTTTACATAACCGCTGTTATAAGCAGGCTGCCCACAGCACACTTGAGTTTGCGGAAATTCAACATCACAGCCTAGTTTTTCTAGTAATTCAATTGTTGCTTTTCCGACATTTGTTTGAAACATATCAACTAAACAAGTGGCAAACAATGATACTTTCATGATGAATCCCTCCAGCTATTATCTCCATTCAATAAACAGGTCATCTGACGACTAATTATTAGTATACTCCTTCTTTTACTGAATTTCATGAATTTTTTAATGTGATGAGAACTACGATGCAATTGGTTTTTTATCTTCTTTTTTTGCACTTAGCTTACTTGAAATAATATTCCCTACAATAAAGAGACCGACAAGGAACAAGATGAGGGTTCCGATATTAAAACCAATTCCATGTAACAGCACATAACCGATCCCTCCGGCAAAGATTACATAAAACGTCATTGGAATCAACGTTTTACGAATTAAATTCCCTTCTTTCCCCATTAAGCCAGCAGCTGCAGATGCTGCCACAACATTATGCACACAAATCATATTACCCGCTGCTCCCCCTACTGCTTGCAAAGCAACAATGACAAGAGGGGTGGCACTAATGTTTTCAGCTACACCAAATTGAAACAAACTAAACATCATATTACTGATCGTGTTGCTACCTGCGACAAAGGCCCCTAATGCACCTACTGTGGGAGCAACAACCGACCAATTATCGCCAAATAAATTTGAAATGCCTTCCGCTAATACAAGCGGCATACTTGCAAATCCAATAGCATTAACACCGGAATTAATAAAAATTTGAACCATCGGTACAGCAAATAATAATGCCCCCATTGCACTTAATACGGTCTTAAATGAATCACTTGCTGTTTTTTTAACTTCACTTGCTTTCATTCGATGCAGGAAGAAGACCATTAGTGCTACTACAATAAATACAACACCTGGGATGCTTAATGGTTTAGATGACACAATAATCTCTGAACCAAATACAGATTTCGCTTCAAGTACAACCGAATTCATCCATCCTGAGAACGGCAAATTCTTTAGCCTTGTTAGTACTAAAAGAACGGCAACTAATACATAAGGAAGCCACGCTAGAAACGGCTTAATCACTCTAGCAGGCTGCTCTTCAGAAAGTTGAAGTGCGCCTGTCCATTCCGCATCCCATGTTTCTTTTTTCGGAAAATCCCACGTTTTCTTAGGCATAAATAATCCTTTTTTAGCTGCTGGAATGATAATGGCTAATCCCACTAGTCCTCCAATTAAAGATGGGAATTCAGGTCCTAATAGATTTGCTACAAGCATATATGGAACGGTCATCGCAATTCCAGCAAATAAAGCAAATTTCCAAATTTGTAATCCTTCTTTAAACGATTTGTTTTCGCCAAAAAATTTCGTTAGCATTGCTGATAGAAACAGTGGAATAAAAATCCCAATGATGCCGTGAATAATGGCTACTTGACCACCAATGTTTGCTATATATGTGTCATATGCAACACCGAGTGATGAAATATGGTCATTAACAAGAGGCGCATCTTTCAACCCTGTATTGACACCTACTAAAATTGGAGTGCCCACTGCCCCAAAAGAAACCGGAGTGGATTGAATAATAAGTGCCAGCATAACCGCAGCCATTGCTGGAAATCCAATTGCGACAAGTAAAGGTCCAACGATTGTTGCAGGTGATCCCCACCCTGCTGCCCCTTCTAGAAAAGAACCAAATAGCCAGGCAATGATAATGGCTTGAACTCGCCGATCTGGCGTAATCGTTTCAAATCCGCGACGAATTGTATATACAGCCCCGCTTTCTTTTAAAACATTTAATAAAAAGATGGCTCCAAATACAATCACTGCTACTTCAAGTGCCGTAACAACACCTTTTAATGACGCAGCAGCAATAATATGCACAGGAACTTTCCAGATAAAATAACTTATGATAGCGGTTACAATTAATGAAACCGGCATTGCCTTTTTTGCTGGCCAGCGCAGTATTACTAAAAACAAAAATACAGATACAATCGGCACAAGAGCTAATAATGCTAATATTTCAATCCTCATCATACTTTCCTCCCCTATCTCACCTTTTAAAAGTATGGTCATCTGATGACTAGATAACTAATTTTCATTATAATGTAAAGCGATTACATATACAATCAAATTTTTCAGAATACTACAAAGAAACGAGTATCCTACTTATATTCAGTGAACTGTATTTTCCAACTTTATAAACAGCTGACATAAAGCAGAGCTCTTACTCCTTTATGTCGGCTGTTAGTTTTCTTACTCTTTCCAAAAATCATCAAACACTGTAATAGGTAAGCTGCGCTTATGTTGTGTTTTCAGAAAATGCCCTTCAATGATTTCACTTGCCTTTTCTCCTACATCTTTTCCTTCTAAATAGTCGTCAATTTGCTCATAAGTAACACCTAATGCATCCTCGTCTGGTAGCTGCGGACGATCCTCTTCTAAATCAGCTGTTGGTTGTTTTAAATACAAATGTTCTGGACAGCCAAGCTCTTTTAATAGCAGTTTTCCTTGACGTTTATTCAAACGGAAAATCGGTACTAAATCCGCGCCTCCGTCTCCAAATTTTGTGAAAAATCCAGTCACCGCTTCAGCTGAATGATCCGTTCCAAGTACAACACCATTATACATGCCTGCTACTGTATATTGCGCAATCATACGTTCACGCGCTTTGACATTTCCTTTATTAAAGTCAGATACTTTGTCATTGGTTGATTGTTCTACCGCTTCAATCATCCCATCAACAGACGCTTTAATATTGATAGCAATTGATTTACTAGGCTGAATAAACGCAAGGGCATCTTGGCAATCTTGTTCATCTGCTTGTACACCATACGGCAGACGAACTGCGATAAATTGGTACTTCTCCTCATCAAGCTCTTCATTCAGCTCCGTTACAGCGAGTTGAGCTAACTTACCTGTTAATGTAGAATCCTGACCACCGGAAATACCGAGAACAAACGAACGTAAAAACGGATATTTTTTCATATATGATTTTAAAAATTCTACGCTTCTACGAATCTCTTCTTTTGGGTCAACCGTTGGTTGGACATTCATTTCTTTAATAATTTGACTTTGTAGCTTTCGCATAAGAAGCTCCTCTCCTCATTAATGGGTCTGCTTATCTGACCAATATTTTCATTATTTACACTAGTGACATTGAATTGCCGACTTTTAAGCGCGTTTCTTCAATCTGTTGCATCTTATTGTTCCAACAGTTTGTACTTAAGTCTACTGGATACTCTGTTGGACGTGATACTTCTTCATTTGACTTTGTAATCATTTTATAATCATCCCATAAATGATTTAAGTTTTGTAAACAATAAGCCCGCATCTGTTCAATAGAAGGTTGATTATATACTAACTTCCCAGATTCAAAGATTGTCTGATGGATATTACGTGCATTAAAATCCGTCACAAACTTACTTACGTGAGTATAAATAGGATGAAACATCTTCAAGTGATGTTCTTCATTTGGATTTTCTTCTTTTAATGTAATATAATCGCCTTCCCATTTTCCATTTATCTGATTCACAATTCGGTAAACATCTTTTAATCCAGGGGTCGAAATTTTCTCTGGATTTTCAGATAGCTTAATTGTATCCACCAACTGTCCATTATCATCTTCAATGGATACAAGCTTATAAACAGCTCCCAGCGCTGGTTGATCATAGGAAGTCATCAGTTTCGTCCCAATGCCCCATCCATCTATTTTCGCTCCTTGCGCTTTTAAATCCATGATGCTGTATTCATCCAAATCATTCGATGCAAAAATCTGCGCGTGCGGAAATCCGGCTTCATCTAACATCCGGCGAGCTTCTTGAGATAAATACGGAAGTTTTCCGCTATCTAAGCGAATTCCCACAAAGTTAATGGCATCGCCCATTTCTTTTGCAACGCGGATTGCATTTGGTACCCCTGATTTAAGCGTATTATACGTATCAACGAGAAAAATACAGTTTTGATTTGACTCGGCATATTTCTTAAACGCTGTATATTCATCACGATACACTTGAACAAGTGCATGTGCATGTGTGCCTGAAATTGGAATGCCAAATACTTTTCCTGCTCGCACATTGCTTGTTGCATCAAATCCTCCAATATAAGCAGCCCGTGCTCCGTATAAAGCAGCATCAAATTCATGAGCGCGCCTTGCCCCAAACTCCATTAAACGATTTGTTTCCGTTTGTTCATATACATTATCCTCCCCCGCTGCTAAGCGAATGCGTGAAGCCTTTGTCGCAATAAGCGGATGAAAATTTAAAATGTTTAAAAGCGGCGTTTCAATGAGCTGTGCTTCTCCTAAGGGTGCGTCAATTTGAATAATGGGCTCATTCGCAAAAATCATTTCTCCTTCAACGACAGAGCGAAAGTCCCCTGTGAAGCGAACATTCTTTAAATAATCAATAAACTCAGCTTCATAATGCAACTCTTTATATAAATAATCTAAATCACTAGCTGTAAATCGAAAATTTGCAATAAAATCAATCATTCTTTCTAATCCGGCAAAAACAGCATATCCGCTATCAAACGGCATTCGACGAAAGTAAGCTTCAAACACAGATCGACGTTTATGCACTCCATCTTTAAAATACGTATTTGCCATGTTTAACTCATACAAATCCGTGTGCAAAGCTAAGCTATCGTCTTCATATTGCTTGCCCATAACTTTAACCTCCAACTATTTTTACAATTCCTTTTCTATCATGTAAAGCTTTTTACAATAGAGTAAGTATAATATATAACGCTCCTTAAATAAATAAACAGTTCTGATATCCTACTGCTAAATTCATGTTCACTTTATATATTTCATGAGCACTTGTTCGACGTTTCCTAAATGAGTCATCATATATTCTTGGGCTTGATTGCTGTCTTGTGTCAAGATCGCTTCATAAATTTGCTGATGCTCCAAATAAATTCGTTCAGCTGTTGTATGTTCTGCATATAGCCAAATGCGGCGTGTTTCACGCATAGTTTCAATCATCATCTCGGATACATTGTTCATTAATTTAACAAGTAAAGGGTTTTGCGATGCTTGTGCAATTGATAGATGAAAAGCAAAATCTGCTTTCTCTCCCAGCTCTTTATTTCCAAATGCATTCTTCATTTGTTCTAAGCTAGCATGCATCGCATCTAAATCATGCTGCGTTCTTCGAAGAGCTGCTGCTCTAACAGCCCCTACTTCTAACACTTTGCGAACTTCTAACAGATGATTGATATCTTGTTTGTTCATTAAGACAGCACTTGTAATGGGAAGCGAAAGCATATCAGGGTTAAACTGTCTCACAAACGTACCTTCTCCTTGCTTCATTTCTAATAATCCCATCGCTCGCAGTGCACTAAGTGCTTCACGAATGGCCGATCGTCCCACATCAAAATTCTCCGCTAACTGCTGAACTGAATTTAAGCGATCTCCTGGTTTTAACTCTCCTTTTTTAATACTCTCTAACAAAGCTTCCGCTACTTCTTCATAAATCTTTTTCGGCTTAATTCGTTTATATTCCACATTCGTTCACCTCATCCTTATCCTCTGTTATATTTTACCGAAATCACCATGCTGTCACAACAATTCTAAAAGGCTTTTATACTTTATTCACTAAATGTGCTAAAATAGTGAATTGATTTTAGACTACTATCCACAAAGGAGCTTTTATATGAACATTGTCGTCAGTACATTGAATGCCAAGTACATCCACACCTCTTTGGCGCTTCGATGTCTAAAAGCGTACGCAGAGCCTGACTACCACGTTGAGATGGCGGAATACACAATTAAAGATCCAGCAATGAATATCGTTACTGATTTATATAAACGAAACCCTGATATTATTGGATTCAGCTGTTACATTTGGAATATTGAAGAAACGATTAAAGTTGTCCAAATGCTGAAAAAAATCAATCCTGAGATTACGATTGTCTTAGGTGGTCCTGAAGTCACCTATGACGTGCCTTATTGGTTAGACCGCATACCTGAGGCTGACTTTATCGTCATTGGAGAAGGTGAAGAAACATTTAAACAGCTTTTAGATGAATTGCACGGTGAACATGCATTTGAAAATGTAAGCGGAGTTGCCTTCCGAAAAGATGGACAACATGTGATTAATCCGCAGCGTAATAAAATTGACTTGCGCGAAATGCCATCACCTTTCCGTTTTGAAGAAGACCGTGCTGAATTATCAAAGCGTGTTGTCTACATTGAAACGAGCCGCGGCTGTCCATTCAGCTGCCAATTCTGTCTATCGTCGATTGAAGTCGGCGTCCGTTATTTTGATCGTGACAAAGTCAAGGATGACATTCGATATTTAATGGATAACGGTGCCCGTACAATTAAATTTGTCGACCGTACATTTAATATAAGCCGTAGCTACGCCATGGACATGTTCCAATTTTTAATTGATGAACATCGTCCTGGCACAGTCTTTCAGTTTGAAATCACAGCTGACATCATGCGTCCTGAAGTCATTCAATTCCTAAATGATCATGCGCCAAAAGGATTATTCCGCTTTGAAATCGGGGTACAGTCTACAAATGATGCCGTAAACGAGCTTGTGAAGCGAAAACAAAACTTTACCAAGCTAACACGTACTGTCACAATGGTTAAAGAAGGCGGAAAAATTGATCAGCATTTAGATTTAATTGCAGGTCTACCAGATGAAGACTACAACTCATTTAAAAATACTTTTAATGATGTATTCGCTTTACGCCCAGAAGAATTGCAGCTTGGATTTTTAAAAATGCTTCGTGGTACGGGACTTCGATTAAGTGCGCCGCGTTATAACTATCAGTTTATGGATCAATCTCCATATGAGATTTTAAGCAACAACGTGCTTCCTTTCTCAGATGTTGTCCGTATTAAACACGTAGAAGATATTTTAGAAAAATTTTGGAATGATCACCGTATGGATGAAACGATTGAGTTTCTCGTTGAGCACTGCTATGAAACACCATTTGATTTTTTCCAAAACTTTGGAACGTATTGGGATAACATGGGGTGGGTACGTATTGGTCACCAATTAGAAGACTTATTTAAGCGTTTAAAACAATACATTGAAACGGAAAACTTTAGCAATGAATACATCATTGAAGGATTTATGAAGATCGATTATTTACAAAATCAAAAGCACAAACCTCGTAAGCCTTGGTGGGATGATAAAATTGAAAAACAGGTCCGTTCTCATTACTATCAGCAGATGCTCAAAACCCCTTCTATTATGGGAGAAGCATTTACAAGAGAACAAGTAACAGAGAAAGAGCTGTACAAACATACTGTGTTAGAATTGTTGCCATTTGATTATGCTTACTATAAGCAAACAGGTAAAATAGTAGAGAAAGAATCCGTTCTACTTGTTTATTATGATCAGAAAGCAAATGAAACGAAAATATATACAGCACCAGTTGAATCGTTTGATTTACCGGTTGTCAGCTAAAAACCTCGGAGCTACCGAGGTTTTTTCTTCACTTTTTTTTATCTTTATTTTTACGCCTTTTATCCGCTTTGGCTTCCTCTCTTGCTTCTAGTAATTTAGCAGCATTTGGATCGCCCATTTCCGGCCCAAATTCTTCTTTTAACAATTGCTTTTGTTTTGCTTCACTATGTGCAAGATGTCGATGCTTCTTTTTGGTCATTTTTATTTACCTTGCTTTCCTTTTTTGGAATTTCGGTTGGCTCCTTTAATTGCATTTTCGCCGCTATATTCTACTGAGAATTCAGTATCAGGTAAGCTTTCAGTTGGGGTATTATTATTTGTTTTTGCTGCATCATGTGCTACTTTTCGCTTTGCCATTATGATAACCTCCACGTCAAGTCATGTTTGAACAACTCACTCAGTTGCTCTCTTATTATCCTGTGCAAATTCAGCTGTTGTATAAGCAGAAAAACATGTAAAAAAAGACTTCATTTAAATGAAGTCTTTTACCCGATAATAATGCGTTCTTTTGGATAATGATAATCCGGCCCTGTTGTTGGACGGCGGAGAATCAAAATAAATACAAGCATGCCAATTCGACCGATAAACATTAAAATAATAATGAGAATTTTCCCTGTTACCGATAAGCCGTCCGTAATCCCCATTGATAGCCCTGTTGTACCAAATGCTGAGCATACTTCAAAAATAATTTCAGTTAATGTGAACGGTTCTGTCACCGTTAAAATGATAACGGAACTCGAACAAATAATAATAGCTAGCATCGAAACTGCCACTGATTTGGTTATATCGTCTTCATGAATCTCACGTCTAAAAATCTTAATCGCTTTACTTCCCCGTGCGTAATAAAAAAGAAACAGAATGTTAAGCGCAAACGTCGTTGTGCGAATTCCGCCGCCGACTGAACTTGGAGACGCTCCGATAAACATCATCGCACTCATGAAGAGCAGTGTAGGTAATGTGAATTCACTTACATCCATAGTTGCAACTCCGCCGCTTCTTGTAGCTGCTGATTGAAAAAACGCATAGAAAAACGCTTCGTGCCAAGATTTATCTTGTAAAAAAGCATTGTGCTCTAAAACTAAAATCATGACTGTACCAATAATTAATAAAGCAAAAAACATAATAGACGTTAGTTTAGCAAATAAAGAAAACTGAAACTTCCGTTTTTCTTTACGCTTTAAGAAAAAATGCTTGATTTCAATTAGCACCGGAAACCCGATCGCCCCCAGTGTAATGAGCAAAACAGTTACAATTTGCACAAAATAGTCATTAGCATACGGGATGAATGATGAGCCGGTAATATCAAACCCTGCATTTGTAGTCGCACTAATCGAAGCGAAAAATCCATGCAAAAGGGCTTCTTTCCAGGTTGGATAGTATTGAGAAAAATGAATAGTAAGTACAAGTGCACCAATTAGCTCAATTGCAAAAATAATCAATAATACATTTCTCATTAAATCCACTAATCCGGATAAACGGGATTGATTATGATCCATCATAATTAATTGGCGTTCTTTCAAGCCGATTTTTTTACCGATCAACAGCCAAATAAAGGTGCTTAGTGCCATGACACCTATTCCGCCAATTTGAAAAATAAAGGCTAAAATAACATAACCTATTGTACTGAACGTATCTAATGTAGAAACAGGTGTTAATCCTGTAACGCTAACGGCACTTACCGCGATAAATAAGCGGTCAATAAGCGCTAATTCCACACCTGGCTTTAGTGCTGCTGGGATACTAAGCAACAAAAAACCAACCGTTACAGCAGTAAGGTAAAATGTAACGATAATTTGGGCTGAAGACATGTGCCTAAATCGTTGTTTCCATGTTAGAGGCATATTTGACATTCCTTTTTATCATGATACTAGTAATTTCCCCTTCTTTTCAAAACCTACTTTCATTTATGTAAACTTTTTTCACTTTTACACAAGTAGATCAAAATTTCGTTGAAAAGATGACCTTATTAGTATAAAAGAACAAAGCAAACTTGTCATCACGAAAAGCTAAATTTCTCCATTTACTCACTAAATCGCCGTTAATTTATCACGCTCTAGCAGATAGAAAGATCTTCACATCAAGATCACTGATTAGAGTTTCAGTATTAGAACACAGATGAAAAACTCAGCAGCTCTGTGCTCGGCACATGCAGTGCACCTCAACTAACAATCCGTACTGCGTAACCATTTGGTGAAGAATTGTTCATGTATTTTAGATAGCAGATAAAAAACAACTTCTTTTCAAATGAAAAGAAGTTGTTTTTGTCATTATTTTGAACGTTTCTCTAGCCAATCACCAATAGCTGGATACGTTTCTTTCACAGCTTTTGGCCCAAATACAACAGACACATGGCCTGTCTGTAATAATTTGTACTCTTTATCTTTACTCGATACAGCATCCATTAATGCCGCAACTTGGTGAGGCATCGCAATATGATCACGGCTTGCAGCAATGTTTAAAATATTTGCTTTGATTTTTTTCAAATCAACTTTGCGGCCACGGATCTCTAGTTCACCGTTAATCAGCTTGTTTTGCTGATAAAAATCACGAATCCATTGGCGATATGCTTCACCAGGGAACGGAATTCCATCGGCTACCCATTTCTGCATAAGCTTCCAGCTCTCAACAAAGCGCTGATTTTCTGAACGATCGACTAATGTAACATACGGGCCATAAAAATTGGTAATCGGCTTTAACATCTTATTGCCGAAGTCAATCATTTCTGGCGGAATATTTCCAAGCGTATCGACTGCTTTATCTAAATTAAAGTAGCGATCATCAAGGAATGAGCCGTAAAGTCCTGTATCAGCAAAATCAAATGGACTTGTCATAAAAATTAAATTTTTAATTGGCAGCTCTTCATTTAACGCTGCAAACGCAGCTGTTATCGTGCCACCCATGCAATAGCCAAGCACTGATAGGTTAGGAGCTCCAGATTTACGGAGAACTTTTTTAGCCGCTCTTGGAATGTAATCTGCAATGTAATCATCTAGCATCATTTTGCTATCTTCTACACCAGGTGTACCCCAGTCTAATAAATACACATCAAAACCGCGATTTAATAAATACTCCACTAAGCTATTTCCCGGTGTTAAATCTAAAATGTAAGGTTTATTGATTAATGCGTATACGAGTAAGATTGGCGTCTTATGAAGTTTCTTTTGAGTAGGAATATAACGATACAATTGTGCTTTGTTTTTCTTCCAAATAACTTCCTTCGGTGTTAACCCGACTTCTGGTTCTGCTTCAGTTGTGACAATTTCAAATGCCCGTTTGAAACGTCTTGCAGAACTTTTATATTCATTGGGCATCGATTTAATTAACTTTTCCCACTCTTGAATATATGGCGTTGCCATGAATAGATCCACCCTTTCTACTCTATAATTAGTTAAAAAGCACAGCCCCGACAAAAGTCAGGGCTCTGTAATATCATTGATTGATTACATGTACAAGCCACCGTTAATGTTTAATTGTTGACCTGTAATGTATGCGCCGTCTTTTACTAAATACACAACACCACGTGCAATTTCTTCTGCATGACCAAATCGACGTTTAGGAATTTTTGCTACGATATTCGCCCGAACCTCTTCTGGAATTGCCATGACCATCTCAGTTTCAATGAAACCAGGGCAAATTGCATTAACTGTTACGTTTGTTTTTGCTAATTCAAGGGCTAGTGATTTTGTAAATCCTACCATACCTGCTTTTGCAGCAGAGTAGTTCGTCTGACCAAATCCGCCTGCTTGCCCAATAATTGAAGAAATATTGATCACACGGCCAGCTTCAGATTCTAAAAGATAGTTTAATGCTGAAGATGTTGTGTTATATACACTATGTAAGTTTACATCGATTACTTTTTTCCAATCTTCTTCTCCAAGCTTCTTAAATGAACGGTCACGTGTAATTCCAGCATTATTAACAAGAATATCTAATTGCCCAAACTTTTCTTTCGTTTCTTCAACTAACTGTTTTGCTTGATCTACATATGATACGTCTGCTTGAATCGCAATTGCTTCTCCGCCATTTTCTTTAATTTCATTTACAATTGCCTCTGCCGATTCTTTACTACTGTTATAGTTGACAGCTACTCTTACCTCTTGAGAAGCAAGCTCACGTGTAATTGCTGCTCCGATTCCTTTAGATCCACCTGTTACGATTGCTACTTTGCCTTGTAATGTTGTCATGAAAAATTCCCCCTGGCTTTATCAATTATGATCGTTACTCGTTAAACAGTAGTTTGCTGTATGACTTGTCCCCTTGTCTTACTTTTGAGCAGGTTGCTCACTTTTTTGAACATTTTTTCCGCTTTGTTCACTAAAAAGCTCTTGCTGTTTTTCTAAAATCTGTGTTTTTAATTGCTCGCTCTGCTCTTGAATTTGCTCCTGAATCATGTCTTGGAGAAGGCTTTGTGTTTCCTGCTGGCTTTCAAGAAGTGAGAGAACCTGATCTAATTTCTTGTCTAAGGATTTTACATCTGACTTTAACTTTGTCACCTCACGTTTTAAAACCGCTCCGTTCTCTTGCTTGTCTTCTAAATCATCAAAGCGGTCTTCTAATGCCTCCACTTTTTCTTCGACATTAATAACTAATGAAGCGACATTTGCCACATCTTCTTTTGTTGGGATATTAACTTGCTGAAAATAACGATTTGTTACTTCGTTAACTGCTTGCTGATACTGAAGATTCATGTTTAGAACATTTCCCATGATTTGAGAGAATTCCTCACGGTTCATATTATCTCCAATAACTTTTCCCCAGTAAGATTCGGTTTTGTCATAGACATCTTTCCATGCTTGAAATGGATCTAATACTTTTTTTTGTTCCAAAATCTCATCTCCTTTCCTTGTATTAAAAGTGATGGCTTTTAATATGGATCACTTAAGGTGACATACATCACTTTGTCATCAAGCGGCATATTAGGAAGCTCTGCGTAAATGCATGTATTCTTGAAATCATGCATTTACATTTTTAATAAAAAACATCCAACAAAATATAAAGATGTAAAAAATTATCTTACGTATACTATTATAGAATCGTTTCAACTGATGCACAATTCTAAAAATTTGATGATTTTTGAGAAGTTTTGACACATCTTGTCGAACTATTGAAAATTTTCTTTTCCTTATCTTCAAAAAGGTTTTATGGAACAGTTGACATCTTTTTCATCTAGGTGTAAATTACACATATGGATTATAAATTTTTTACAAAGGGGTGATTACCTTGGGAACAAGTGAAAAAGATAACGCCTCTACTTCAAACAACTTAGAAAAATCTATCAGTGGTGCACCGAAAAACTTTATGATTCCTTTTTTACTCTTAAGTCTTCGCGGCTGGAATCTGCATGGCTATAAACTCATTCAGCAGCTAATGAGTTTCGGTTTCACATCTGTTGATCAAGGAAATGTCTATCGTACATTAAGACAGCTGGAAAAAGATAATTTAATTACATCTCAATGGGATACTTCAGCAGAAGGCCCTGCTCGTCGCATCTATTCATTAACAGATGCTGGTGAACAATATTTAACAATGTGGGCTTCTTCATTAGAGCAATACCAAAATATGTTGGATTCTTTTTTCAACATGTATACTGACATGCTATTCCCTTTTAGTTCATCTTCTAAGAAATCAAAAGACGAACAGGAATAACAAATCAATTCAAGGTATCAAGGGATTCACGCAGTGTGACGGCTGCGTTTCCTCATATAAAAATTAGAAGGTTACTTAGCGAGCTGAGAGGAATGTTACTGTTACACATCCACG
Source organism: Priestia megaterium (assembly GCA_008180335.1). Classification (GTDB taxonomy): domain Bacteria; phylum Bacillota; class Bacilli; order Bacillales; family Bacillaceae_H; genus Priestia; species Priestia megaterium_B. Next base: position 74,213 of record VTEF01000004.1, on the reverse strand, counting down.
AACTTCACCTTTAACGTTTCGAGTCAATTACCATATCTGTTCGCAAGACCAAATCATTCGAGGAGGAATTTGATTATGGCAACAGTAAAGTATGAGACAGTAATTGATGCAATGTGGGATCAATGGACAAAAGGATTACAAAACATTGCAGAAGGAAACAAACAAGTTGAACAATGGACTTTAAAAGCACTTGAGCAACAACAGACATTTGTAACAAAAGCAGTTGAACAATTTCAAGAAGTTGATAAGCACTGGAAATTAGAATTGGAAGAACTCCAGCAAAAAACAATTGAAAACTTACGCAAAACAGCTGGCAATGCGATTGCAGACTCATACGAAGAGTGGGCAAACCGTGCAAATGAAGCATTAAATAAATTACAAGAGCTTTCTATTAATCAAAGTAAAGCTAGCTATTCAATGGTAAAACAAACTCAAGAACAATACCATCAATTAGTAACTCAGTTATTAGAAGAGCAAAAGAAAACACGTGAAGAAATTCAACATGTATCTGATGCATACGTTGAACAAGTAAAAACACTTCAAAAATCGTTTGCTCAATCCGTTGACCAATATACTGCTGTAAAATAAATAAAAAATGCCCAACTTCTTATGAAGCTGGGCATTTTTTATACGACTACAAAGCATTACCAGTATTAAGAAATAAGCCATGCACATACTACAAACACAACGAATATTCGTTGAATTTATTTACAAGGAGATATGTAACATGGCTAGAACAAACAAACTATTAGTTCCAGGTGTCGAACAATTTTTAGATCAATATAAATTAGAAATTGCACAAGAATTTGGGGTAACATTAGGATCTGACACAGTAGCGCGTAGCAACGGTTCAGTTGGCGGCGAAATTACAAAGCGCTTAGTTAAACAAGCTCAATCTCAGTTAGATGGGCAATTTCAACAAAAATAATTCGTCTTTTACAACTTCATAACATGGCTAAAAAGGCACTTAAGTGCCTTTTTTACGGTGAGAACCTTTTTAAAGTTTTTTCATTCAGACGCACTCATTAAAAGTAGTTATTAATTAATGGCTATCCACTTTTCTTAATGCTTCATTGGCATCGTCAGATCCTTCAATTTCGGTTTGTTCTTTTCCTTTTGAAAAGAACCAGCCGCCAATGGCAATTGCCACTAATACAATCCAGAATGCAATTTTCCATACTTTTGATTCAGAGAAGTGCTCATCAATAATGGCTAGTTCTGGATGAGCTAGTGTATATACAGCTAGTTTAACCCCTACCCAACCTACAATTAAAAATGCAGCAGTCTCTAAGCCAGGGCGTTCGTTTAACAATTTAACAAACCATGTAGCAGCAAAACGCATAATGATTAATCCAATTAAACCACCGGCAAAAATGACCATGAATTGGCCACCATCTAATCCACCAATTTTAGGAAGTGTTGTGCTAGGTAACGTTACCGCTAGTGCGACAGCTGCTAAAATGGAATCTACAGCAAAAGCAATATCTGCTAATTCTACTTTTAATACTGTCGGCCAGAATCCAGCACCTTTTTTATCTTGTTCTTTCACTTTTTCATGATCAGATTTTTTCACATGGCGTTTTATAATATGATTAATGGCAATAAAGAGTAAGTATACAGCTCCAATTGCCTGTACTTGCCACACGTCAACTAAGAATGAAATAACAAATAGGGATCCAAAGCGAAAAATGAAAGCTCCTGCTAATCCATAAAACAGCGCTTTTTTACGTTGGTCATCCGGTAAATGTTTAACCATAATGGCCATGACTAGGGCATTATCTGCAGCTAAAATTCCTTCTAATGCAACTAAAACGAGCAGAACCCACCCATATTCTAGCAATATCGATACATCCATATTTGATCTCCTCTCATTTCTGTTTGTCTTATTAATCTTTTTCCCTTTTTAAAGAAGAAAACACAAAAAGACCTTTGCCAAATATGGCAAAGGTCTTGCTAAGCATAAAAAGTTTCTATGCCAACAAAGCCGATGGATCGCATCCATGTAATGACGACTTTGCTTCAGGTTTCCCTGACGCTACTCCCCTTTACTCCGTATTGAAGTAAATGTATTAAGTTATTCTCAGTTTACGAAATGTTTTCCAATTTGTCAATTAAAAAATAGCCATTAAACTTTTTTATCAAGTATTCGTTGCAGCAACAAAAAAAAGGACTCAATGTGAATAGGTTTTGTTACATACTCCTCAAACCCGCTAACAAGTGCTTTATCAATGTCTTGTTGCATGGCATTTGCACTAATAGCAATCAGAGGAATCTGAGTTAAATCCGTATGTTCTTTAATTTTTTTGCATAATTCAACACCTGTTATATCTGGTAAATCCATATCAATTAAAATTAGATGTGGCCTTACAGTACGAATCAATTCAAGTCCACTAAGACCATTTTTAGCAACATGAAGCTTAATAGCCCCATATTTTGCAAAAACAGCTCTCATTAATTCGACATTTTCATCATTATCTTCCACGTATACAAGGTCTACAACATCAGTGAGAGCTTTATGTTGATAGACAGAATCATTGTCTGCTTTAATCGAAGCTTTTTGTTTGCTTTTTGATTTAGGAAATGTAACCCAAAATGTACTTCCTTTTCCTTCTGTACTGCTTACTCCATACGTTCCATTCATTAAGGTAACGAGCTGTTTTACAAGTGCCAACCCAATGCCTGTGCCCTCTTTGACCAATGTATGCGAACGGTAAAATGGTTCAAAGATATTGTGTAATTCTGACTCAGCAATCCCTACTCCTTCATCTGACACGCGAATGATTACATCATGATCATGATTAATGACACGAACTTTAACCTCTTTATGAGGATGTGAATATTTCACAGCATTAGTAAGCAGATTTAATAAAATTTGTTGAAATCTCAACTCATCGACCTCAATGAATACGTCTTGATTCGTTTCTGAATATACCTTTAAAAAGAGATAACGATTTTCAGCTAGCGGTTTCATCGTTTTAATTGCTTCTTCAATTGCCTTATTTATGGAAACAGGTTGAATATTTAATGCTAAATGCCCCGCCTCAATTTTCGATAAATCTAAAGTTTCATTAATTAAATGCAGGAGATGTTTTCCGGCTGTGCTGATTTTATCAATTCGTTCAAGCTGCTTTGGCGACAAATGTTCATTTCCTTGATCAGCCAGTATTTGAGCATAGCCAAGAATACTGTTTAGCGGTGTTCGCAGTTCATGGCTTACTTTTGATAAAAAATCTGTTTTTGCTTTATTAGCTTTTTCAGCCTCTTCTTTTGCTAAAGTAAGCTCTTGATTGAAGCGAATCAATTCGCTTTCTTGTTGGCGCTGTTTTGTAATATCAGTAAATGTCACCACAACGCCTTCATAATAATCACTTTGTGATAGCGGCTGTGCGTTTATTGAGAGCCAAATAAGCTTTTTTTCTGTTAAATGAATACCCATAACAACGTTTTTGCTAGACTGTCCTGTTCTTAAGCACTTAACAGACGGAATTTCTTCTTCTTCAAATGATCGTCCATCTGGATGAATGACTTCCCACTCTAATTCAGTAGGGTTTAACTTTAAGAAATCTTCGTAAGTCATTTCTAAAATATTGGCTGCATGCTGATTGGCTACGACAATTTCACCTTGCTTATCATGAAAAACAAGTCCTTCTGTCATCGTGGAAAGCACAGAACGATACATACTTTCACTTTTAGCCAATTGTTCTTGTGCCATGTACAAACCTGTAATATCCGTCACTGTTCCAATAATTTCAATTACTTGGCCATCTTTCTTAATTGGCGTTAACTTAGCATAATAGTTAATGTCTTTCATGACACCTTCAAACCAAACCTCTTGGCCGCTCCAAGCTTTTTCATACTCAAAAAGTTTCACCTTTGATTCTGTTTTTAAACTGATCTCATTAAGTGTTAAACCAACGACATCTGAACATTGGCAACCTAGCCGTTTCATTAGCTTTCCTTCACACATCGTATAAATAAATTGCTCATTTCGTTTCACTAATTTTAAAATAATCCCATCTTGTTGTGCTAAGGTTAACTTTAATTCTTCTTGAAGCATATGAAGTCTTTCTTGCGCTCTTTTTTGATTGGTTATATCTTTTGCAATGACATACACCCCGTGAATGACTCCGCCAACAATAATAGGCATTTGCGTTACTTCTACATACAATTCCTTACCGGCTTGTTTCACAATAGTTGCCTCATAACTAACAGCTTTTCCTGCTAAAGACTGTTGAAAGAAAGAAGCGATCTGATCATGTTCATCTGTTTTAAAAAGACTAGAAAAAGGGATATTGGCCACATCATGAATCATATAATCCGTTGCATCTCTTCCTTTTGTATTCATCGCATCGATATACCCGTTCAAATTTACCGAACAAACGATATCAGGATTGTAATTGAACAACGATTGATAAGATGCTTCTTTCAACATGCTTGCTTGAGCCTCGGAATGTTTTTTAAACGCTGCTACGAGTAGAAACAAAATGAGCAATGTGACTGTTACACTAGCAAGTAGATTAGCAAATGACTCTTGATAGGGAACAAACTGTTCAAAGCGTCCCTGTAAATAAACACTTTCTGTTACTGTCACTCCTGCTATACCAATGTAATGTATACCTGAGATGCCGCTGCCTAAAATGATAGCGCTGAACAGCTTAATCATTTTATGATGCTGACTCCGTTGTGTTTCAAATAACCGTAACGCATAAATAGCAAGCAATAACCCAATGATTATTGAAAAACTAATACTAACGATGTCGTAATGAATCTCGGCATCGATTTGAATTGCTGCTATAGCAATATAATGAGCAATAACAACTGAACTCCCTAACATTAAACCAGCATAAACTGTTTTTTTAAATTTCGCGTATGCCAAAAAAGCAACGAATGCTCCTGCTAACGTAATAATAAAGGATAAGAGCGTTAATTCATGATTGAATTTAAGATGAACTGGCATGTAAACAGACAGCATGCCAATAAAATGCAACGACCAAACTCCCATTCCCATTGAAAAAGCGGACATACTTATCCACCTATAGCTCACACTCTCTCCCCGATTCGTTCGTTCTAGCATATCAAGTGCTGTATAAGCAGACATAACGCTTACAACAATTGATAATACAACTGTAAACATATTATAATCTCCATTCAAGATGGCCATATTAGTTCCATTTCACTTCCCGTTTCTTTATTCGCCTTCTATACGTAAGCTAAAAAGAGACGAAACTACTGCAATAGCTCCGTCTGCTTTGTTAGCACATATACCTATTCCTATGTAAAAAGCATTAATGTTCCATTAAAGCATGTATTTGCTTCTGAACCTCTTGAATTTTTAACTTTGAAATATGAGCATACTCATCAAAATCTAAAAAATAAACAAGGTATGTTTCATTTTTCGGTGTGATATGAGAGATTTTTTGTAAGTTTACAATATAAGACCGATGCGTTTGACTAAAAATAGTTGGATCTAAATACATGTACATCTCACTAATGTTCTCATACGTTTCATACGTGCGAGACTGAGTAAAAATTAAACATTTCTTCCCTGATTTCTCGATAAAAATAATATCGTCAATCGGAACATAGTAAGTTGAACTATTAAATTTAACCGGTAGTCGCTTTAATTTCTGTTGCGATTTCTCCATATGTTTGCTTTGTAATTGAATTGACTTTTTAGCGCGCTCAAGTGCCATGTATAATCTTGTTTTTTCAATAGGCTTTACAATGTAGTCAAGTGCTGATAGTTCAAATGCTTTCACTGCAAATTCATCGTACCCTGTAATAAAAATAAACTTTAAGTCTGATTTAATTTTAAGACACTCTTTTATAGCATCCATCCCACTTATATGCGGCATATTAATATCTACAAGTAAAAGATCTGGATTTTTAGTCATTGCTTCTTGTACGAGCTGTTCCCCGTCGTGACAAGTTCCAATCAGTTCAAATTCAGGCAATTGCTCAATAAAATACGTTAAAATTTCGACGGAATCGTGGTTATCATCTGCAATAATTAACTTAATTTTATCCATCTTTACATCCCCCTTAAAAGACACTGTTCAAATTGGCAATAGTGTCAACCCTCGCTCATTTCTTTTTATACATATGCTCATTGACTTAACGAATAAATTGAAAGTGTATTTAAATTTAACCTGAATTTTCTTAACACAAATCGTTTTAACTAGAGCATTCAACGATTGTTGATGGGGAAAGTGCTTATACTAGAGAATAGCATATGGGTTCATTCGCTCTACCTCAATGATTGATATTAGATAAAACATTCATTTAAAAATCGTTTTAAGCTTCATTTTACTTCCTTCGCAGACTTTAATTGGCCCACACATGATGTTCGTATGGATGAACCGTCCAGCCTATGTATATGGTAATCATTTCAATATGAAAATTCTAACATATAAACTAAACAACATACATATGAGAAACGAACTAATCATTACATTTCGCATGTATATCATACTATATTTTTGGGATTTTTATATATAAATATACCCAAAATTACCCTAGTAACCAGGTACAAATATCTACCTCATTGTATTTAAAAACCTTCTTGATTTATTTTACTCTTACCAAATAATAATTGTCCGACCATTGATGTTTGCCTTTATTCAATGATTTTGTCCCAAAGATCCTTCGCATAAAAAGGAAACAGCTGAACAAACTACCATTAATAGGACGTAATGCGAGGGGCATTAATATGTTTAAAAATTTATTAAAGCGAAAGAATGCGGATCATCACCCTAAAAAGTCGCTTGATGAAATCATAAATCAGTTTAGCAAATCCAGTGATTTTACCACATTAGCTATTGGAGCTCAGCACCGTAAATATATTATTACGTACTTCAAACAACTCGTTCAAATGCAAAGTGTAGAAGATAAAATATTAGAACCTTTCCAGAAAATTGACTTCACTTTAAACAGCGTTCATGAAGTCGAAAACGTATTACCGATTGAAGATATTGCTGTTACAAAGGATGTACAAGAAATATTAGAAAAATTGCTGCGCGGCTATGTGATGTTTCAGCTTCACAAAGATGATAAAGAAGTGGCTCTCATTAAAGTTCAAAGCTTTGACACGGGCTTTCGAACAGAGAATGAAACAGAAAACGAATTTAGTGTCGTTGGACCTAAGCTTGGCTTTGTCGAAGATTTAGACGTTAACTTATATTTAATGAGGAAAACGCTCATTTCTGAGAATTTAATTTTCAAAGAAATTACAGTTGGCAACAAGTCAAAAACAAGAGTTGTCATCGCCTATTTAGAAGATGTGACAAATCCACAGCATGTAGAAACGATGACACAACGGCTGCAAGACCTTGACTTTGACGTTGTAATTGACAGTACAATGCTTGACCAATTAATCTCGGATAACTCACACACTCCGTTTCCGCTTTTTTTAACAACCGAACGGATTGACCGAGTTTTATTTTCGCTATTAAATGGACAGGTTGCCTTTTTCTCAAGCGGATCTCCGTATGCTGTAACAGGCCCGTCCACTTTATTAGATTTTTTCATTTCACCTGAAGATTACTATTTACCATGGATACTCGGTTCGTTTTTTAGGTTCATTCGCACATTTGGCGTATTTTTCTCGATTTTTGCTACGCCTCTTTATGTAGCAGTTGTTACGTATCACTATGAGATGCTGCCAAAAGACTTACTCGGTCCGATTATTTTCTCAAGGACCAATGTTCCATTTCCTCCTGTTGTAGAAGTACTTTTTTTAGAAATTACCATTGAACTTCTTCGTGAAGCTGGGGCTCGCTTACCATCGAAAGTTGGTCAAACATTAGGGATTGTCGGTGGGATTGTTATTGGGCAAGCAACGGTTGAAGCGGCATTAACAAGTAATATTTTACTAATCATTGTATCCTTAACTGCACTCGCATCGTTCACGACACCAATTTTCAAAATGTCGAACACAATTCGCTTATTGCGTTTTCCATTTGTACTATTTGCAGCTACTTTTGGACTAGTAGGCATTGTTTTTTGTTTTTGTTACTTACTCGTTCATTTAATAAGACTGCAATCACTTGGCATGCCTTACCTTGTCCCTTTGTATCCGTTTCGTCCGAAGAATTACCGGGATACATTTTTGCGCTTGCCGTATAATTATACAGCAAAGCGACCTAGTTATTTACGGCCGTTAGATTGGTTTCGATATGACCCGTCCAAGTCAAAGAAAAAACAGAATTTAGATCAAGAATAATGTAAGGTGAGGCGGAAAAATGCTTAAAAAGTGGAGTCTCTTATTTAGTTGCATTCTTCTTCTAACTAGTTGTGCAGATCGTGAAATTATTGATGAAATTCAAGTGGTCAGCGTGCTTGGTTACGACTATGACCCTGACACCGATAACGTAAGAGGGACGATTTTATATCCTATTTTTAAGTTTGGTCCCACGGAAGAACCAAGTATTATTGCAGCAAAAGCAAAATCACCATTTGACATTCCGATTCATTTAAACAATAAATCGTCGCTTACCATCGCTTTTGGGCAGCTGCGCAGTGTGCTTATTGGCCAGGATTTTGCTGAACACGGAATTGAAGATTTAGTCAATACGCTTGCACGCAATCCAGATTTAGGCCGTACTCTTAAAGTGGCAATGACAGATGGCAATGCTCATGAAATGCTTAGTTCGGTCACACGTAAAAAAATTAAAGACTATCAGTTTATTTCAAATTTGATTGATCAAAACATCAAAAGCGAGAATTTGCCTCGAACGAATTTACAAACATTTTTATTTAGTTTTTTTAGTGACGACCGTGATTCGTTTCTGCCTATTCTTACACAGGAAAAAGACGCAATAAAACTGAAAGGCCTTGCATTATTTAAAAAGGAAAAATATATGACGTCGATTGGAATGAAAGAGACATTTTTAATGAAATTGCTAATTGATGGCACAGAGCACGGAAGATACTCAATGAAAATTGAACATAGTGGACATGAAGGAGAAGTTGTTCTTCAAAATATCCGCACGAAAACAAATTATGAACTAAAAGGAAAAAAACAAGACCCAATTATCATTGCTCATTTAAAAGTGAATGGATTGGTAAAAGAATTTCCTGAGTGGCTCACTCTAACGAACCCGGCACATGTAAAAATACTTGAAGAGGAATTAACAGCCACTCTTGAAAAAAATAGTGACGAATTTATTCAAAAGCTGCAAAACTTAGAAGTTGACCCTATTTGTTTTACCGATTATGTTCGCAGCCGAACGAGAAACTTTGATAGCGAGGCATTTAAAGCGAACTACCCAACAATGGATATACGGGTAAAAGCAGATGTCGAGCTCATCCAAACAGGAATTAGTGAATAGGAGGAAAGGATAATGACCCATACGATTAAGGAAGAGTTTCAAGTATCACCTTCTTTTCTCTTTTTTCTCATTCATTCTGTTCAAATAGGCGTTGGGATTTTAGGATTTCAACGCTATATTATTAAAGGAGGCGGACATGATGCTTGGATTGCGGTAATTGCATCTGGGCTGAGCATGTGCGTATTACTTTGGATGTGTTTTCACATATTAAAACGAGAAAATACAGATATCGTTGACATTCATCGCGTGTATTTCGGGAAGTTTATTGGAAATATATTAAATGTGTTGTTTTCACTTTACTTTTTCACCTTTGCGATCACAATTTACCGAACCTACATAGAAGTGCTGCAAGTATGGATGTTTCCGAACTTAGCAACATGGTTCGTTTCACTTGCTTATTTACCGCTTATTTATTACGTCATATCCGGAGGTTTTCGAACAATTACAGGCATCGCCTTTTTTGGAGTGGTCTTGCCTCTTCCATTATTTTTTTCGCTGTTTTATCCTCTTTACCTTGGAGAGGCAAACAACTTGCTTCCTTTCTTGGACCATAGTCTCGGAGAGCTTTTCACATCATTTAAAACGATAACATTCGGCTATTTAGGTTTTGAGACCATTCTCTTTTTCTATCCATACATTAAAAGCGGATCCAAAAGCCAAAAATGGGGTCAAGCAGGGATTTTATTTACTACTTTTATGTATGCGTTTTTAACCATTGTTTCTTTTGTTTATTTTAGTCAAGGACAATTAAAAACGACAATTTGGCCTACACTTACAATGGCTAAAATTATTGAAATTCCGTTTATCCAACGCTTTGAATACATCGTTATTTCACTCTGGTTACTTGTTGTCCTTCCCGCAATATGCATCAGCCTCTGGTGTACAGTCCGAGGATTAAAGCGAACATTTAATGGAAAGTCCTCGATCTACTTATTAATTTTAATCGTCATTTTACTGGTATTCTCGGTGTTTTTAGATAACCGAAAAATGATCGATCAATTAAATAACAATGTATCGCGTCTTGGCATGTACGTCATTTACTTTTACATCCCCTTTTTATTTTTATTTGGTTTGATCCGTTCTAAAATTCAGCATAAAAAACAACCGCCAAAACAAGATGAACAAAAAAAGAGTGAATCAACAACTTGATTCACTCTTTTTTGCTTTTAGCAGCAAATAGGGACAGACGGTTTACTTTATTTAAATAAAGCAGCGTACTCTCCGTATCCTTCTTTTTCTAAATCTTCTTTTGAAACAAAACGAAGTGCTGCAGAATTAATACAATAACGCAATCCGCCTGCCTCAGTTGGTCCATCTTCGAATACATGGCCTAAGTGAGAGTTAGCTGTTTTACTTCGCACTTCCGTTCGAACCATATGATGGCTAACATCCATGTTTTCTTTTACTTCCTCTTTATTGATTGGCTTTGTAAAAGAGGGCCACCCACATCCTGCATCGTACTTATCTCTTGAACTGAATAAAGGTTCGCCTGAAACGATATCTACATAGATTCCTTCTTCTGTATGATTCCAAAATTGATTTTGGAACGGTGGTTCAGTGGCATCATTTTGTGTCACTTCATATTGAATCGGGGTCAAACGCTGTTTTAACTCCTCATCTCGACCGAACTCTTTCCAATTTTCTTTTATAAACTGGTCTCGACCAGAGCCTCGGCGGTACATCGCATAGCGGAAGCTATTCTTTTTGTAATAGCCTTGATGGTATTCTTCCGCCTCATAAAATGGTTTTGCCGGTAAAATTTGTGTAACAATCGGTTTGGAAAAAAGACCGCTTTCAGCTAGTTTTTGCTTTGATTCTTCTGCTAGCTGCTTTTGACGCTCATTATGATAAAAGATAGCCGTGCGATACGAGTCGCCTCGATCTGCAAATTGCCCACCTGGATCAGTAGGATCGATTTGAGGCCAGTACAGTTCTAGCAATTTTTCATATGAAAATACATCTGGATCAAATGTAATTTGAACCGCTTCATAATGCCCTGTTGTTTCCGAACATACTTCTTTATACGTTGGGTTTTCTTTGTGGCCGCCTGTATATCCAGAGACCACTTTGATAATACCTGGCTGTTCATCAAAAGGCTTCACCATGCACCAAAAACATCCGCCTGCAAATGTGGCTAATTCATACTTTTGTTCTGTCAAAGAGATTACCTCCCTCGTTGAATTTTATTTTATTATACGCTTGTTTTCAAATCGTACCAACTAACTTGCTTTAGCAAGCATCGTTCTTTTCTCCTTCTCTTGACTAACGGCTTTCCTGAACAGAGATGGTATATTTTTAAACTCATTAAGTCAAGATAAGCTATACAATGAAGTCAATTTGCAGAGCAAAATAATGAATAATCAGGTGATTACATGGAATTTATGAAGTATGAGGGCGAGTGGTACGTTTGGATATTAGTCATTATTTCAATATTTTTTGTATTGCTTATGCCTAAAAAGAATTTAACATGGGCCGGCGTCTATATCGCTTTAGGTGTAGCCGAACATTTGACTTGGTTTTCTGACTCTATCATCGGAGGAGCAATCGATCTGTTCGACCTTGCAAAGAAAAATACAATTGAACTTAGCGATGCCTTTTTAATTACCTTTGTTCCTGGATGTATAGTGATACTTAGCAAACAATTCTTTCTCTACTTTCTTTACTACTTCTGCTCTCGTGCCATTCTCCCTAAATGCTTTCAAATCTTTCTCTAGCACTTTTACCGTCTGAAAATAGTATTGATGATACGGATTTGGCAACATGTTTAATGAACGAATAAATTCATCTGACCATCCAAGTGAAACGATGTTAGCCGGTGAATAATCCATCTCTTTATTAAGGAGTCGTTCAATTGCTTCGTTTGTTTTGTCTTCTCCTTTAATTAGCACCTTGCTCCCAAATACAAAGTGGTTCATGCCAATAAATTCAATCTCGACATCTGCTACATCACATGCCAGCATTTCCGCAACACTATTTTTTATATTAAATGGAATGTTGCAAACACCAATGGTTTTTTTATGAGGACTGTATTTTAATAACGCTTCTGTTACGATGCCAGCTGGATTGGTAAAATTGATTACCCATGCATTAGGGCAAATGTCGTGTACATCCTTGCAAATATCCATTAAAACTGGAATTGTACGAAACGCTTTAAAAATCCCTCCAGGTCCGTTTGTTTCTTGGCCGAGCACCCCGTAACTAAGCGGAATGCGTTCGTCTTTTTCTCTTGCATCTAGCCCTCCGACACGGATTTGAGTTGAAACAAAATCTGCTCCTTGAAGTGCTTCTCTTCGGTCAAGTGTCCATGAAAATTTAATCGGCAAATTCGATTCTTGAAGCATGCGTATTGCCAATCCTGCAACAATCTCTAATTTCTCTTTGCCTTCTGGAATATCCACTAGCGTCAGTTCAGTAACCGGAAATGAGTGATAGCGATTAATAAATCCTTCAATAATCTCAGGTGTATAGCTAGAACCGCCTCCGATAATAACTACTTTTAAACTCATATAAAGTCCCCCTAATTGCCATGACTAATTTCTGTAAGCGATTTCTATCGAAGGAATAAGTCTTTTATCAGATATTTTTAATGATGAATTTTACGGAGATGATATCGACGCCGCCTTTTTTGATAAATTGGCTGAGGATACACCGTGCGGTAAAACAGTTGAAGTCATGGTTCATCCGGCTTATGTCGATCATTTCTTAAAAACACACTCTTCTTATTGTGATCAGCGTGTCAAAGAATTAGAAATCTTAACAACTATTTCTTTAAAATCATCTCTTACCTTGCTGTCACCTGCCTCGGTAAGCCAAAAATAAAGTGAAGCAAATAATCAGCTGGCTGTTTGTAAAGACCCGCTGCATTTAGGCATCACGCAGACACTGATTTTTTCCGCCTGCGTTCTGACCGTCGAGATAAAACAAATGGGAACACCGAATTCGGTGTTCCCATTTGTTTCTGTCTTATTATCCTACTTTATTTTCCATTTTTTCTTTCTTTTCTCCAGCTCGCTGATTCATGCGAAGCGGAATTTCCTTAATAAAGAACGTCAGTACGACTCCAACTATGACAATACATGCAGCGGTCAAATACACACCTGTTAAGGCATAGCTAAGTGTATCTCTTAATATTGTTACAAACCCTTCAAACGCTGGCTTCATCTCTGCTGGAATACTTTTTTGAATCTCTGCTAAACGAGCCGGATCCATTAACACCTGAGGATTTAACCCTTGAAGCTTTGATGCCAATTCCGCTGGTACGGTACTTGAAGATACTTCTTCTGTCATATGAGCTGCCATACGCGAATTCATCATTGTTCCCATCACTGCGACTCCCATTGTTCCGCCAATTTGTCTGAACAACTGGCTCGAAGCTGTCGCAACTCCTAAATAACGCTGTTCAATAGCATTTTGAACAATAAGCGTAAATACAGGAAAACTCATGCCAAGCCCAATCCCGACTACAATATTGTTAATAATGACTGTTGCAGCAGTTGAATCTGGACTCATCACGGTTAGCGAGAACATCCCACTCGACATGATAGCAAGACCTAAAATGGCAATACCTTTGTACTTGCCTGTTTTCGTAATATATTGGCCTCCTACTGTACTTGCTAATACCATAGCCAGCGTCATTGGCATCATAATTAGCCCTGATGCCGTTGCTGAACGGCCAATTACACCTTGAATAAAGAATGGAATATACATCGCTGCTCCGAACATACCTGCTCCTAAAATAAAACCGACAATGTTAGAGAGCGTAAAAATACTGTTCTTGAATAAGTGTAATGGCAATACCGGGCTTGCTGCTTTTCGTTCAACTATGATAAAGACAGCAAAGGAAACAACTGTTCCAAAAAATAAGCTAATGATTGGGGCTGATACCCACTCATACTTAGATCCTGCCCATGAAAAAGCTAGTAAAAGCGGAACAATCGTTGTTGTTAAAAATAACGACCCAATGTAATCGACCTTCTCGCCTTCACGCTTTTCAACACTTGGAAACAACATTAAAATTAAAATAAAGGCAACTACTCCAAACGGTAGGAATACCCAAAATACCCAGTGCCAATTCGCATTGTCAACAATCCAGCCGCCAAGTGTCGGACCAAAAATACTTGCAAGGCCAAATACAGAACTCAACAGCCCTTGCCAGCGTCCGCGTTCACGAGGCGAAAATAAATCTCCTACTGCAGTAAACGCAGTCGACATAATTAAACCTCCGCCTAACCCTTGTACGGCACGGAAAATAATTAATTGAATCATTGTATTTGAAAAGCCTGCAAACAGTGAACCGACAATAAAAATCCCTATACCGGTCAAGATAAACGGCTTACGCCCATAAATATCCGAGAGTTTTCCAACTAAAATCGCTGTAATACTTGAAGCTAACATAAAACTTGTAAAAACCCAGCTATAGTACTCAATCCCTTGTAGTTCAGCAATGATGCGTGGCAGCGCTGTACCAACGATTGTTTGATTGACTGCTGTAAACAACATAGCTGACATAATCGCAATCATAATCGTCACTTTCTTTCGATGGTCTAAATGTTCCATCCTATCACTCCTTTAGTAATCCTAATAGTTAACTTAGTTAACTATTAATCTGTGTCCGACTGCCGATGTATGAATTGCAGTGGACCAGCATTCTATATTTCAGCGCTCTCCACGTTAAGAGCCGTTAATTTTTCGAAATAACGTATTTATAATTTGAATTTCTTCATCCGTAAAATCATTGAACCGTTCAAAGAAATAAGCTTGTTTCTTTTCTTCTATCTCTTTAAAAATATAATACCCCTCTTCAGTCAGAACAATCTCCACAATTCGCCGATCTGTTGCAGAACGCTTTCGTTCTACATATCCTTTTGATAATAATAAATCCGTTACCGCTGTAATATGGCTTGCAGACACTTTTAAATGCTTTGAAATATCAGTTGATTTCTGCGGTCCTGACTCGGTAAGCATACGCAAAACCATAAATTCATTCGTCGATAGCTCAGAGTCGTATACGCTATTAATTTCTTGACGTAACTGACGGAATACGGATCGGAACAACAATTCCATCTCATGAATTAATTCATGACGCTTTCTCACTATACACGCACCTTTCTCCATTTCTCTTCCTATTCATTTGTTCTTCCCCATATGAAATGGTGATACTTTATAAAGTTTTACTTAACAACACCAATAATTTATGTGAACAAATAAAAAATATTTATTTCACTTACTTAACTAAAATAGTTTTATCAAATAAACAAGTTATTCGTCAAGCTAAATCTTTCCCATTTATAGTATTTGTTTTTTTCAGAAAAACTGACGGGAAAATAAATGGATATCAACCTCTTCCTGATTAGTCACTGAGAATTACCGAACATACTCTAATGTTCGGAGTTTTATGGACAGTTTGCTCCTGCCCTTCTTACTAACAACTTGAAGCGGCAAGCTCATTTTCAATGGAACAAACAAAGTACGAAACAAAAAAAAGCACCCTACTAAGTAGTAAGATTACTTTTAATACGTAAAGATGCTTGTTAAAAAGGTTCGCCACTTTGGAACTTGCTTTTTCGCTGAAAGAAGCTGCTCGTTTTCTAACTGATTTTCTAATTGTTCCACTCTCGCTTGTAATTTAGTCATTTTCTTTGTTAACTGATCTAATTCAGATCGATGTTCTAAAATTTGAAATGTCACAACTTCTCCTGCTTTTTCTTCGGTCCGCTTTTCATTTTCGATCATTCGCATTCGTAGCTGATCTAATTGTTTTTGTAGCTCCTGTGCACGATCATCAGACATCACTTCTTCGTTCGGATTTACATTTCTCTTTTCATTTTCAATTACCCGCATGAGCAGCTCATCTAACTGTTTTTGCATGCCTTCTACACGCTCATCAGATATAACTTCTTCTTTTTGGATCACTTTCACGACAGCTTGACGGTTTCGATTTTGTTGAAATTCTTGCAGAGCCATCACATTTTCTTCTGTAAATTCGCAATGACCTGATTCATTTCGCTCTAAGTCAATCTCAGCTAACTTGACCCATTTTAAAATCGTACTAGGATGTACACCTAACTTTTTTGCTACATCAACTGTTTTCATTGCCATGATCCACCCCTCCATTTTCATGTTACAGTAGCAAGTTCGATGATCATACTTGATTTCCTTCAAGCATGACAAAACTAGAAGTGATTCGGCAAAGAAAGTGAGAATTCAACAAAGGCAAGATGAAAGCCCACTGAGAGGTGCTGTTGCTTTTACTATATGAAGTGTCTTTACTTAGATCCTGACTATTTGCTGATCAATGCGGACTTATGCGCAGGTATACTAGTTAAACAGTTAATGATGCAACAGCATATTCATGTTAATTTGTACTTAATTTAATAAGCAAAATCACCTTTAGCATCTTCTATTCTTCTTGCACGTTTACTATCTATTTGCTTTTTCATATAAAAACATGCTAGCTCGCCTCTTCTATCATAAGGATACATTTATATCAGCCTTTTATTAAGGCGGATTAACATAGCACCTATGACACAAACTAAAATAAGTGACCTGCTACTTCTCTACTTTTTTTCTTCTATTTTTTAGTGAAGTCGAACGTTTGATATTTATGTAACGAAAAATATTTGATTTCCCTCAATCAAATCTATTGCAATTACACCTAAAAACGAATATTATATATCATGTTACTTTTAATGTTCGTTATTTTGGAGGGTACTTATGTTTAAGTTAGCACAATATAACACAAATGCTAAAACAGAGATTTTAGCCGGTATTACTACGTTTTTAACAATGGTTTACATCGTCGTCGTAAATCCAGTGATTTTATCAGACGCTGGTGTTCCATTTGATCAAGTTTTTATGGCAACAATCATCTCTGCTGTTATCGGTACACTGTGGATGGCACTTGCAGCCAATTATCCCATTGCGATTGCACCTGGTATGGGTATGAATGCATACTTTGCTTACTCGGTTGTTGGTTCGCATGGAAATATTGATTATGCTACAGCCTTTGCTGCTGTATTTGTTGCCGGAATTATTTTTGTTATTTTATCACTTACACCGTTTCGTGAAAAATTAATTGAAGCTATTCCGAATAGTTTAAAACACGGGATTACTGCTGGTATTGGTTTATTTATCGCATTTATCGGTCTTCGTACAACCGGTATTATCGTAGCCAATGATGCCAACTTAGTCGGCCTTGGCGATTTGCAGTCACCTAAAGTTGTCCTAGCATTAGTCGGTCTTGCCATTACGATTATTTTTTATGCCATGAATCTAAGCGGTGCTTTATTCTTCGGGATGATTGCAACAGGTTTGATTGCCTTTTTCACAGGTCAATTATCGTTTGACCAAGGAATCATTGCAGCTCCCTACTTACCTGAAGGATTATTAATTTCAAATCCTTTTGAGGCATTTGGTGATGTGATTCAACATAGCCTTTATGCCGTTGTCTTTTCATTTTTGCTTGTCACAATTTTTGATACAACAGGTACAATGATTGGAGTTGCTCAACAAGCTGGATTAATGAAAAATAACCATATGCCGCGTGCACGCCAAGCGCTGCTCGCTGATTCATTCGGTACATCAATCGGAGCTATGTTTGGAACAAGTCCAACAACTGCTTATATTGAATCATCTGCTGGTGTAGCTGCTGGCGGGCGCACAGGCCTTACAGGTGTAACAGTTGCTGTATTATTTATTACGGCTGCATTTTTTGGACCATTAGTGAGTGCAGTATCAGGCATTTCAGCAATTACAGCTCCTGCTCTTATTATTGTCGGTAGTTTGATGATGGGTGCGATTGCAAAAGTAGATTGGAATGAGTTTGACGAAGCATTTCCAGCTTTCCTTGTTGTATTGAGCATGCCGCTTACATCAAGTATTGCTACTGGAATTGCATTAGGATTTATTTCTTATCCGCTAATGAAAATTGTAAAGGGAAAAGCAAAGCAAGTACACCCGCTTGTGTACGTATTTGCTGTGTTATTCTTATATCAATTAATCTTTTTACCACACTAAAAAAGCGATGCTTCATGCATCGTTTTTTTAGTATTTCTATATATGGATTTAAGTGGCATCACTCTCGTTATTTGGTATACTAAATATACATATTGTCTTTAACGAAAGGAGCAGCTTATGAACAAGCAACTTGGCACATTGATGTTTATTTTATTTATGGTTTTTGTTGGATTTGGAATCATTATTCCAATCGTGCCAGAAGTCATTCGAGCAACCGGTGCAAGCTCTGTGAATCTCGGGCTGTTAATGGCTAGTTATTCAATTGCTTCTTTTCTTACCTCACCTTTTTGGGGCGGATTATCAGACCGAAAAGGGCGGCGTCCAGTCTTGCTTACGGGGCTTGTCGGATTCAGCCTTAGCTTTTTTATTTTTTCATTCTCCGAAGACTCCTTAACACTTATGTACATATCCCGCATACTAGGCGGCTTGTTTGCCGGTGCGGTCATTCCATGTGCGTTTGCGTATGCATCGGACATTACAAATGAAGACAATCGTACAAAAGCAATGGGACTTTTAGGAATGACAATTGGACTTGGGTTCATTTTTGGACCAGCTCTTGGTGGGTTATTATCATCTATTGGATTATTTGTTCCGTTTACCGTTTCAGGCATTCTTGCACTTATGATGACGGTCTTTGCTTTCTTTAGTCTACCTGAATCGTTAACAGGCTCAACACGAGGAATAGAAAAGAAAGCAACGTGGAGAGATTTCACAACTGATTTTCAAGGGGCAATGAAATATTTGTATCTGCTCTCTTTTTTCGCCACCTTTACACTTGCAGGCCTTGAAGCAACCTTTCAATTTTTTCAAATTGACCGAATTGATGTAACCCCTACCATAATTGGCTGGATGTTCATGGCAAGCGGCTTTACCCAATCTGTCATTCAAGGCGGCGTCTTACAGCGCTTTAAAAAAGGCAATGAAAAACGGCTAATGGCAATTGGTCTGTTACTATCAGCAGCCGGCTTTGCCTCCATTTTATTTTCATCAAACGCAATAAACGCAACGGTTTTCTTATGCATCTTTACTGCTGGTAACGCTCTCATCCGCCCTTGTGTTCTTTCATTAATTACGATGAAAACAAAAGTAGGATACGGATCTGCATCAGGTATTAATGCCTCTATGGATAGTTTGGGACGCATTTTCGGCCCGCTACTCGGTGCATTTGCTTTTAATATTAATGCCGTCTTCCCATTTTTAATTGGAGCAATACTCACTGTTAGCGCTTTATTGTTACTGCAACGCCACCACATGCTTGAATACTCAGAGAAAACAGTTTCGTCATCTAGCTGATCGGTTAATTTGCTATCTAGTGCGAACATATGCTGAAACACTAAGCCCCCCTGGAGAAGTCAAGGGGGGCTTACACCCTATCTACTTTTCTGTCTTTCCATAAAAGTTAAAAACACATTTGGAGCGATTTCTGCTTCCCCTACTTCCTGAAAATGAAATCGTCTATAAAGCTCTTTTGCTGGCTTATTCTGACTACCTGTGCTTACTTTTAAATTTGTCTGCGTTCCCTTTTTTGCAACGATGTATTCAACAAGCTTCCAGCCAATTCTCTGACGAACATAGTTAGGGCAAACAGCAAGTCTACAAATCGTATTTCCTTCATATGATAATATACCTGCTAATTCATTTTGTACGTAATAACCAATGAATGATTCACTGCTCGTTGTAATCGTTTCAAGCGTATCAAACAGTCTTGGAATTTGAAAAAATCGAATAAGCTTTGCTTCTGCAAGATACGCTGGCTTTTGTATGCGCAAAATCTCATTTGCTGTGGCCTCATCTTTATGATTCAGTTCTTTAATCATCACAATCTCATCCTTTTTTTATTATTTTCTAGTAAGCAGGATACCGTGTAATTTATGACAACCCATCGTTTTACCTTCTATTAAAAAGGTAAAATAGTATAATAATAAAAAAGACTGTTTTAATGGAGGGTATTGCGTATGAATATATCTTTTGATCATCTTGTTCACTTTTCACCATATCCAAAAAAAGCAAAAAAAGAAATGCTAGCACACGGGATAACAGTTATTGATGGCGGAAGACACGAAAAATGGGGCACATTCAATACATTAGCTTACTTTGGACTTAGTTATATTGAATGGCTCGGATTTGATCATCTGCAATTTGCAAAAAACGTCAATGATAACCTCCTCATTCAACAGTTTGTGAAGGAACATACGCCTTTTGGCCACTTTGGACGCTTCGCATTCCGGACACATAACATGAACGAATTAATGGATGAATTACAGAAAAAGGACTATGTGTTACACGGTCCGGTTTCAGGCTACCGCCAAACATCGGATGGACAATTCATTGAATGGAAAATGTGTTTTATTGAAGGTGACGACAGAAACCTTCCGCTTCCGTTTTTTATTGAATGGAGCCAATCAGATGAGGAAAGGCACCTTCAGCTCGCCGCTCACTCTTCTCATAAACTTGGTCCATTGCAACTGCAAAACATTTATTGCGCTGTCCATAACATTGAAGACACAGTGGCAAAGTGGTCTCGTTTACTCGATGCACAACCAGGCGAACGCTATGAAGATCCAGCGATTCATGCTGAGTGCCAGAAGCTATACCTCCACGGTGGCAACTTAATTTTTTGTCATGCTAAGCATGGAATTGTACACGATACATTAAACCGCATTGGAGAGCGCCCTTTCTTAGTTGAATTTGATCATGGAAAAGAAGCAAAATGGTTCTCTGTTCAAGGCGGAACATTTAAAATTAACAAGTAAACTGAAGCTTTCCAAGTCTCTTGAGCCAGGTATACCGCCTATTAAAATGTAAAAAACAATCAGCGACTTTTTATCATCACTGATTGTTTTTTACTTTGTTTAACAATCAAGGAGAAAGTGCTATCTCTATTGCTTTATGAATTAAAGTCGGAAGCTCCTTAAATGAATAATGCACTTCTAAACGCTCCGTCCATTGATGTGCGTCTCTTCCCACAGGGCCTAAATTTAACACAGGTACTTGCAGGATGGATAATTCTCTTAGTGGAAGCTCATATCCTCTCCCCCATAACGGCATATTTTCTGTTAATGGTAAAAAGGTTTCAAGCGGATGCTGTAATCCTGCATAGCTTAAATCAGAAATTCCGCCAAAATAAGCTTGTTCGACCAGTTCCACGCCATACTTTTCTTCTGCTTCTTTTTGTACAGCTTGAACAATCCTTCGAACCAGTTTATGCTGCTGTGATGAAACTGCAGGATAAAAGGGCGGTGATAGATAGAGAACAATAAACGGTGCTTTTTCTTTGCATAAACAAGCTAATTGATCGACAAGCTTTACCGTGGCTGTCCGCTCATCTCCTCCTTCTTTTTCTAGCTCACTTTCTTGAATGGCTTCAACCCGCTCTTTCCCATAACGTTCTACCGCATACCTTACTAACTCATCATATGTCCATACCGTAACCTTCATTTCCCTTTCCGCTGCATTTGCTAATTTCCCGAACTCATGGATTCGCTTTTGATAGTATTTTTCAATTTGGTTTCCTGCTCGATTTGCAGCATCCCTTACTAAATCAATTACTTCCTTTGGGGAACGTTCAAATAAAAATAAATTAAATAACGAAACAGCTCTGTTCGGGACTTGAACTGAATACTCTTCTTTTAAATCTTTTTGAAAAAGCACAGTTGGAGGTGGACTTACTTCATGACCGACAACTTCACAAAACTGGGTATTTAATTCTAGTGCACTTGTTAAATACGAAACCATTAAATTCGCATTTAAACCTGAAAACGGCTCTCCCACATGTGTTTCCTTTCCATAACAATAAAAGCTAGGCATCATCTTTCCAATCGACCCTGTGTACACATAGTTTGCCTGATCACCTGGATAACGGCTAAACACAGGCTCTGCATTAAGCATGAGGGAATACTCTAATTTGTGTTCATTAGCTAACTGCAACAGAACAGGAACAGCCCGCCTCATGCCGACTGAGCTTACTTCTTCATCAGGGACCGATAAGAATAGAACATTCCCGTCAAACTCACCTTTACTGGCTCGTTCAAGCATACTGATATGTAAAGCTATACCTGCTTTCATATCCATCGTTCCCCGCCCAAAAAGCCATTCACCTTTATTAATTTCTTCTTTTACTTGTAAAGGCAATCCATTTTTTTCATGATAAAATGCTTTTGTTAGCTCAGCAGGATGAAAAGCATCGTCTTTCCACATGCCATAATCTTGGACATCAACTACATCGTAATGATTAATCAAAATCACTGTTTTTGTTGCATGCCCGCTTTTTGCGAGCGCTGTCACAATCGAGCGTCCGTCTCCTGTTGTATGCATTTGTACAAGCTCTGAATGATGTTTAAAGTATCGTAATTGTGATAACTTGTCCACAATACACTCCGCCATTTCTACTTCCGCTGCGGTGCCAGTAACACTCGGAACCTCCACCAGATCACACAAAAGATCTTTTAATTGCTGTTTTGTCTGATACAATGACGTCTCACTCATGTTCCTCACCCTTTTTCAAAAATTTTCTATTTTTTAACAAAGTTAGTCAACTCAAACCTAATAATCAACTGTCTATATATGTTTAGATTTAGATAAAAAAGGGATTGTTCCTTCGTTCATTTTCAATACCAATAAAGTAAAATTTCAACGAGTGGAGAGCTTCTTCATCCCCGCTGAGTGATCGTTTAGAATAAAAGGGTTCAAGACGAGTGAAAATGCATATGTAAGAGTCATACGCAGCAAATTTCATAAACATAGAATCGCAAGCAAAAAATTACATATGTCATGCAGAAAAAGCATGGAGCTTAAGCTCCATGCTTTTTCTTATCTTTCATCTTCTTCTAGAAAATCAAGAACGCGATCAATGAATTGTTTGCTTACTTCATCATTTCCATGTTCAACTAATACTTCCATGCCTTAACTCCTTTCCATTTGGGGATACGAAATATTCTTGTTTTATAACATACCACAATTTTCATGAATTGTAATGGTTAATTTTTGTAAAAATTTCGACAATTATTGATACCTATAAAATATAATGGATTTTGATTATAAGCAAGAAAGATATGAGCTGTCAACGGAAATGGTTTTTCTACATAAAAACTAGACAATTCACTTAATTGGGGATTGTTTATAATTTGATGGCTTCAATCAGTTTTATGCTGGAAATATTGTGTTCATTCCTATTAATTTGACATGTTAAACTAACTGTAGCATCGATTAAGATAATAAACAGCCAACTCTTCTTAATTTATCGTGACATACTTTCTGAAGTTCCTCGGCATTGCTTTGTTCAACTTGTCTTATATCAATCCCAATGGCATATGTATAAACTGCATTTGTGACAACAACTTCATAAAATGTTTCTAATGGACGACAAGTTACAGTATAGGGACTTTTAAAACGAGCTAATATTTGTTTTAATGCAGCTTCTCCTTTGCGGCTTGCGATTACTTGTGTCATTGACCATCTCTCCTTTTCATCTCAATTAAAAAAGCTCATTTTGCTTTAGATGCAAAATGAGCTTTCACCCGTCTTATCACCCAAAGCAGTTGCTTTGCTGGTAGGAGCACCTTACATTCGTAGGTTGCTGTGGAGTCAAAGAGCCAGATCTCTCGTCCACTCGTGATAACATTATTGAATTTAGAACTTATTATACCAAATTATCTCAAATACGCAAGTCATTTTTTAAATTTTAAATTTATTCAGTAAATCCTGCAGCTCTTGAGATAGTTGACTCAACGAATTTGAAGCAGACACAATCTCTTCCATCGCTGCTAATTCTTCCTCAGATGCAGCTGCCACCGTCTCTGCACTAGAAGCTGATTGTTTGGCTACTTCCGACAGCATCATGATTGTCTCCATGATTTTAAATGAATAGTGGTCAACCTCGCTAGTCGCATTCGTAATCACTTTTATTTCGCTTTGCACCTGCAAAATATCAGCAATTATCTTTGTGAACTTTTCGTTTGCTTCTTCTACTACGTCCATTCCCACCACAACGTCTTCCGTATTCATTTTCATACCCGCATATACTTGTTTCGTTTCTTGTTGAATTTCTTTTAGCATATGACCAATTTCATCAGCAGATTTCTTCGATTCCTCCGCTAATTTTCGAACTTCATCTGCTACAACGGCAAACCCTTTTCCGTACTCACCTGCACGTGCTGCTTCAATTGCTGCATTAAGTGCTAACAAGTTCGTTTGATCAGCAATTCCTGTAATCACACTAATGATTTGGCCAATTTCTGTCGAGCGGTTCTCCAGTCGTTTAACAGTCTCTGTTGAACCATGAACAGCTTGGTGAATTTTATTCATTTGCTCTGTTACGCGTTTTAATGATTCACTACCAGTCGATGCTTCCTGGGAAGTTTGATTCATTTCTTTTAACACTTTTGCAGACTGACTTGTCATTTTCTCAAGAAGTTTTGCCATTTCAACCATTGCATTTTCAGTTTGTTCGATACTAGTTAATTGATTCTCGGCACCTGAAGCTACTTCCTGCATCGATACCGTTACTTCATTTGCTGCAGTCTTTGTTTCTTCCGCGCTTGCTGTTAATTGCTGAGAGGAAGAAGCGACCATTTCTCCTGTTTCATTAACCTTTTTAATAACGGTTTGCATTTGTCTTGTCATGTCATTAAATGATGTTGTTAAAAGATGGACTTCATCTGCTCCAGGAGACTCTTCGATTGATACGTTTAAATCACCATCTGCAACATCTTGCATCGCTCTGCTCACCTGCTCAATTGTAACAAGATAACGGCGAAGACTTATGTATAAAATTCCGCTTGCTACAATTGTTGAAAGAAGAGTCACCATAAATGTCATCCATTTAAGTTTTGTTAAACCTTCGTAAAACTCATCTTCATAAGCACCAATGCCAATATACCAGTCCCATGGCTCAAAATAAGTCATATACGCAATTTTGTCTTTGACAGCTGTTTCACCTTCATTTTTCCAAGGATATATGTAAAAGCGATCTTCAGGCTGATCCGCTTTTGCTACCTTTAACAAATTGGCAATGACAGCATTGCCTTTTGCATCCTTTACTTCAGACATATTTTGCCCTTCTACGCCCATTGGATGTACTTGGGCAACTTGGTCGCTTGTATAAACAAACATGTAGCCATTTTCTTTATATAAAAAGCCTGACTTTTTGTAGTCTCGTTTATTATTATTAATTTTCGTTCCTACTAATAAATCCGCAGCTTGTTGCTTTGCATCCTTACCACTTAACTGTTTAAATTCTTCTTGTTGATGTAACTGCCTTACAACCGCCAATGCTCCATCAACTGTATGCTGCAAATTGAGTTTTCCAGCCTCTATCAGACGCTGTTTAGCGATATAATAGCTTGAAATACCTATTAAAGATGATGCCGTTACAATAATGACTGTAATAAGCGCTAACATTTTAAAGCGCAAGCTATGAATAAACCTTTTTCTCATCTCTTCATCCCCCATGAAATCATTGAAACCTCTAAAACGTTTCATTTATCTATCTATAATCCTATTATCGGTATATTTTCCTATTTTTTTGCAAATAATAAAAAAATTTTTTTATTTCATTATGCTTATTTTTTACCTTTTCTAAATATCTGATTATTCTTTCATTTGACCAAACTCTATCTTTGCTTATAAAATGAAGATTTGTAGAAAGGAGCACGAAAAACTATATGTATACGTATCAAATTGGCAAACAAACAATTGACTACAAAATTAAAGTCGTTCCAAATAAAACCGATATCACGGTGCAAATTTGTGACAGTGAAGGCGTAACAGTTATTATTCCGAGAGGTTTAAATGAAAACAATGTTCGTTCGGTTATTGCGCGTAAAGCGACTTGGATTTTACAACAATTAAACGAAGGTAAAAAAAGTGAAGAAACACCTAAAGCTGCACCTAAAAAAGAAGCAGTAAAAAAAGAAGACGCAAAATCAACGACAGCTTCTTTTGAAAACGATGACAAATTTTCATACTTAGGTCGTCAATACCGCTTAAATATCGTACGTGATGATGTGCAGAAAGCTGAAATGACTTTCCGGGCAAAATTCATTGCAACCGTTCCACAAACATGGACTGAAGAACAAACAAATGAAAGCATCCAACACCTATTAACAGAATGGTATCAAGGACGTGCTGATGAAAAGTTTAACGAAGCACGAAAATCTGTTAAAAAAGTGGCAGCAGATGCTCCTGAAACAGTCAAATGGACAGAATTACAAGACGAATATGCAACAACTGAAAATGGGGTAATCTCCCTAAACTGGCGCTTATTAATGGCTCCACTTGCAACAATTGAGTACGTCATTGCTTCTCATTTTACAAATGCAGATGCATTGTTTGAAGACGCAGCTGATCGTAAGCAATGGTTAAATGACAACAGCCTACGTGCATTTTAAGTAACCAATCAAAAAAGCATTCATCTCAAATGAGGTGGATGCTTTTTTGGTTGGTTTATAGGAAAAGTATATATTAATGAAAAAATATTTAATCCGGCTTCAGCGGGCAATCCCCCACTGATTGAAGTTTCGTTTTAGTTTATGGTAAAATTAAGCATATGTATAAACTAGATAACAAGGAATCTATGCATATCGGATTCAATTTCTAACCGAATACTGAAAGGGTGTGTATCGTATGAAAGGACAGCGCTTTTTTATTTTAGGTCTTATCTTTTCTCTTATCATTGCAACACTAGCTGTCATTAACAATGAGCCTGTTCAATTTAATTATGTATTTGGTTCACAAGAATGGCCTCTCATTTTAATTATTTTAACCTCTGCGGTTTTTGGAGGGGTTGTAGCTACTTCGCTTAGCTTTGTGAGAATTGTTCAATTAAACAGCCAGCTCAAACAAAAAAACAAACAACTGAACGAGCTAGAAGCAGAGCTTCAACAACAGCAACCGGAAACACCTGTAGCTGAACCTGCCTCTGCCCGAACGCGGAAAAGTGAAACAAGCATATAAAGCGAAATAAGAGCCTCTTCAGTAAATGAAGAGGCTTTCATTTGGCGGAGACATTACTCGTATGCAATTAATATATCAGCCTGCCTATCAATGAAGTTGGAAATCTTTAGTTAGTAATGGTAAAATCGAACCTGTCATTTCTTTTGTTTTTATGAGCATTTTCACATCACATAAAACGTAAACTAAGCTAGCACTAAAAGAAGGTGTACAACGAACTATGATAAAAAATAACATGAAGCGAGAACTACTCATTTATTCCTGTATCATTATTGGAACACTGCTATTTTCCTTGATTATACAGCATTACTTTTTTCAGCCTTACACAGTTAAAGGTGATTCAATGAATCCTACTTTGCAAGAAGGCAATCGGATTATTATTAACAAATTCAGTGATTATGAGCGCTTTGATCTTGTTGTTCTCCATGCTCCTTACAGCAACGATTTCCTTGTCAAACGGATTATTGGTGTACCTGGCGAAAAAATTGACTATATTGATGATCAACTCTATATTAATAACAAACAGGTTGATGAACCCCACCTCCATAAACATTTACAGCACATCCCTGTATATGAACGATTCACTGAAAATTTTTCCACAGCCGAGTTTTCAGCTGATGGCATTATTCCAGAAGGATTTGTTCTTGTTTTAGGCGATAACCGGCGAATCAGCCGCGATGGGCGTCATTTTGGACTAACACCTATTTCATCTATTGTTGGTGAAGTAAACGTCAAATATTGGCCTCTTAATGATATCGAAATTATGAACTAAACAACAGCAAGCAGTTTTGACTGCTTGCTGTTTCTATTTTTTCATAGTAGCTTGCGCTTGTTTTAATTCTACCACTTGCTCTTGCAATTTCTTAACATATGAATCACTTAAACTTCCGGTACTGCCACGAATAAGCTCGGTTGCATAATGATCAGGCGGTGCAGTTTCTGGCTGCTTATTAACAACGAAAAATGTCAATACATCATCAAGCATGCGACCTTTATGCTCAACTGAAATCAAGGCTGGACGATATTTTTCACTGTGCACACCTTCACGTGCATACAAATAATCAACAGCTTCCCTTGACACTTGATACAGCTTTCCTTCAACTATGCCGCCTTCTTCTACCATATCTGCTCGACCACCATCGTCAGTAATATGTGTATATCGAAGCGAATAACCAGATAATGTGCCTTTCCCAAGACAATTTGTAAAGTGTTGATCGACTCCGTGTTTAATAAATCGGTCATGATCCATGCAAGAACCATATGCAAAATAGTATATGCTTTCACTTAAATTAGCCTTCCATATCCGCCAGTCTCCAAGTGGAATTTTTTCTTTTAATAATCCCCGATTGCTTCCAGTCGTATAAACAACGGCTTCAACCGGGCCGCAATCTGTATAGACGGTTTGAATCGTACGATGATATTCATTCTGAGGATGCTCATGCTCTATATATCCTTCTAACTCATCTAACCTTTCCCATTGCTTCGGATCGCAAACTTCGTATACTTCGCCATACACAAAGCCTTTATTGCTTATATCAAGCATCGGATAGCCTTTATGCGTATCATATAACTCGCCTTTTGTTTTAGCTTGTGCTGCGATTAGACGAGCTCCTTGTAATTGTTCATGATTGCACTCACCTTTTCGAAGCGTTCCATATGCAAATACATAGCTACTCATCTTCTCTCTCCTTCTTTTCAGCATTCCTTATGTTGATCGAACTAATTTCGACACAAACGGCTCTCCGTTCCAGATTCGATTACTTTTCATCTGTCTCTTTTTCACATCAGCTTCTTCTAGCAATAGCCAAAAATTTCTCACAGGAAGCGTGCCAAGCCCGTGCTTTTTGCATAAACGATTTAAATACATCTTTCGTGTGTCAGTCATCAGAAGGGATTGGTTCGTTCCCTTATCTGAAAAAGCATACAGCACAGTTGCAGCCGTCAATTTCCGAATACGGAAACAGGCGGCTACACGCAAATAGAAATCCCAATCCCAATAATGATGAACATCCTTATCAAAGTAACCGACAGACTCGTGCAAAGAACGGCGATACAGGCTCCCAGACGGTACATACGTCGAAAACTTCCGCATACCTTCTAATTCATACTGATAAGCAAACAGCGTCCGTTTTTTAGGAATACGTACATTATTTACGATGTCATAATCAAAAATTTCAACATCTGAAAACACAAAATCAGCGCTTTCGAGCTCTTTTAACATGCGTTCAATATGTGAAGAAACGAGCAAATCATCATCATCCATTAGCATAATGTATTCGCCTTTTGCCCGTCTTACGCCAATATTTCGAGCCTCCACATGCCCCACATTTTTCTTTACGTTCACAATATCAATATGTAAAAAAGAATACAACTTTTTCAACTCTTGAACAGATGCCCCTCCATCATTCACTATGATCACTTCAAAATTTTGATACGTTTGTCTAGAAAGGGATTCCACTAACTCTGCTAATGGATAAAGCCGATTATAAGTTGGAATAACAACGGATACTAAATCAGTTTTCATACTTTATTCCTCATGCTCTTCATACAATTCTAACGGCAATCCATCCGGATCAGCAAAGAATGTAAACGCCCTTCCTGTCAATTCATCAATCCGAATCAGCTCTACTTCAATTCCTTTTTCTTCAAGCTCTTTTTTCGCTTCTGCTACATTCTCTACTGCAAATGCAAGATGACGCAGTCCGCATGCCTCAGGGCGTGATGGGCGCTCCGGCGGATCAGGAAATGAAAATAGCTCAATTTGAAATCCCGGTGCTGCTTCTAAATCCAATTTATAAGAAGCTCGCTCTTGCCGGTATGTTTCCCTTATTACCCTACAACCTAACATATTTACATAAAAAGACTTTGACCGCTCGTAATCACTGCCAATAATGGCGACATGATGCATACGTTTTACCTTCATCAGTTATTCCCCCAGCAAAATTATTTTCTACTATCGTACACAAAAATAGAGAATAAGAAAAGATTGACCGCTGTTTTTTTACAATTTTCCCCGTTACGACTTTACTTTATAATCTCTCTAGCGAACAAATAAAATGAACACGGCTACATACCTCGTAAACCAACCCAAAACCCCCGCTTCGTAATCAGCGGGGGTTTTAGTGTTTTTATCAGATTGCCTTAATATGTGTTAATAATGTTTGATAACTTCGTTCAAACTCTCTAGCAGATACAGGCTTACTAAAATAGTAGCCTTGTATTTCATCACATTGCGCTTGATTGAGCAGCTTTACTTGATCTTTTGTTTCAACGCCTTCGGCCACCACTTCTAATTCTAAACTTTTTGCAAGCGTAATAATGGCTTCGACAATCGCTATTTCCTCTTTACTATGCATAACGTCTCGAATAAATAAGCGGTCAATTTTTAAAGCATTAATCGGGAATTTCTTAATGTAACTAAGCGATGAATAACCTGACCCAAAATCATCAATTGAAAGATAGACACCTAGGCCTTTAAGCAAATTTAATTTTTCGATAACAACATCGATCGTTTTAATCGCTACACTTTCCGTAATCTCGAGTTCTAAATACATGGGATGAAGATCAGCTTCTTTTAGTGCTTTCATGACTTTTGAAATAAATAAGTCTTCTCCAAACTCGACACTCGATATATTGACCGCTACACGCATTGGTCCAATTCCTGCTTGCTGCCATCTTTTATTTTGCAAGCATGCTGTTTTTAATACCCACTCGCTAATGGGAACAATAAGACCAGTTTCCTCTGCAATAGGAATAAATTCTTCAGGTGAAATTTGTCCAAGCCTTGGGTGATTCCAACGAAGCAGCGCTTCCATTGCAGAAATTGTTTGGTGCTGAATATCCACTTTTGGTTGATAGTACAATTCGAGTTCCTCGTTTTGTACAGCTTGATGCAACTCATTCTCTAACATCATCTTTCTGGTGTTGGATTGCTTCATGGCTGTCTCATAAAACGCAATGTGCCGATGGTTGTGCTTTTTCGTGTGATACATCGCAGCTTCAGCTTGACGAATTAATAATTCAAGCGTCAGCGCATTTTTCGGATAAAGGCTAACTCCCATACTGATGCTTACAAATAATTCAAGATCGTTAAAATGAAAAGGCAGCTGTATCCTTGTTAAAATAACTGTCGTTAAGTTTATGACCTCTTCTTGCTGCTCGTATCTCATCAATAATAAAAAACCATTGCTGCCATAACGAGCTAAAATAGCACTTGGCCCCATAATCGATTGAACTCGCTTGACCACTTCTTTCAGCAATAAGTCACCCAACTCATGCCCATATGTCTCATTTACAAAACGAAAGCGATCAATATCCATATAAACCATCGCAAGAGGTATATCATACTTTTTTGCGCGTTTAATCATATTTTTGCCGACTGTGTCTAGTACGACTTTATTCGGCAGCCCTGTTAGCTGGTCACGATATGCTGTATATATTAGTGTTTCTGCAGCTTTCTGCTCCTCAGTTATATCTTTTAAAATCGTTTGAATGTATTTTTCACCTTTGATTCGAATAATGTTCGATTTTGTTTCTAAATGAAGCAGATTACCTGCTGAATGACGGATGCGTACTTCATTTACTAAGCTTTCAGAAATGCCGTTTTCCTCAAATTGATTAATAGCCTGTCGTACCATCTCTTGGTCTTCCTCAATGACAAAACCATTAAGCCCGTGATCAACGAGCTCTTCTCGATTCTTCACACCAATAATCCGTAGCGTCTCTTCATTAACCGAAACGATTTTCCCTCCTCGATGGACAACAATCGCTAATGGGGATGAGTGAAATAATCTTTCATAACGCTCATTCGTTTCTATTAGTTCATTCCAATATTCCTTTTGTTCAGTGATGTTACGCATATAAAATAAATATTCTTTTACTGTTTCTGTTTCAACAGCAGAAATCGTCAATTCAACCGTTTTTTCTTGCCCCTTAAAATCGTGAATAACCTGTTCGGTGCGCTGTCCGACAATCAAGTCAACTAGTTGCAGATGAGGAAAAATAGTTTTAATTGATCTTCCTAACAAATGGGCAGAAAACCACTTGTATGCGATTGGGTTCATCTCGACAACATGACCACTTTCATTGATTACAATGATTGGATCAAGCAACTTCTCAAAAATGGCTCCTTTCATCATCCGCTGTTCTTTCATTTTCTGGTTTAATAAAGTAACTACAAAGATAAAAGCGCATATAAAAATGACAAAGAGTGACAAGAAAACGATTGAATCAAGTGCAAAGGTATCTCCAATTGTGTTACTCACATTCCCTCCACCTTTTTTGTTTAATGAAGACAAAAGCATGTATGGTACACTCAACAAAGTAAACGTTACACTCCAAACAAATAATACCTTTGTTAAAAATTGTGCCTAACAGTAAAAATCGTAACCAAAAAAGCTGTCTAAATTGCGATTAACGATCTCTCTATCGCTAAAGCGAGCCTAAGAAGGCAGTAGCTAAATAAAAAGTAGGACTGAGGCTAAGCCAAAATAAATCATAAGCAAGAAGCCGCTAATCATGATGGTATTTTCTAAAACATATGCCATATATAAACTCTTAACTAGACATGCAACGATAAATAACAAACAACTGTCAATGATGACGATTAATAGACTTATCTTCAATCTCTCATACGATTGGCCTATCATTAAACTTCTCTCCATTACGTTATAAACCATATATAATCTTATTATTCTTAATTCACTATACTAAATAGGTCTTTATTCGTATAGACCTTTTAGCTACTTTTCTCAATTACCTCATAATCAGCCTCATAGATAAAAAGATTATTGTGTGAACAATCTGCATTCGGTACTAAACTTCATTTATTTAAAGATAAAATCTGCGCATCACAGAAAACCATAAGAAATCGCACGACAGTTTTTATTTTCGATACCCTCTCATAGTCTACTAAAAATCCATGCAAATTCTTTGTCATAAAACTCCTTTTTGTAGTATACTATTTCCTAATTGTATAAAAATTTTAATCGACTAGATCACACATACGAATATAAATAAAAGAATAGTAAGGTATGATTTTTCAATAGACACAAACCATCACGTGATGGTTTTTACACTTGAAAGGAGGTGGATTTCTGATGGGGTTGCGATTTATAAAATTGGCGAACTTGCAGAGATGGCACATGTAACGAAACGAACAATTGATTACTACACAAACATTGATTTACTAAAAGCTGAGCGCTCTCCTTCTAACTATCGGTACTATACAGAAGAATCGCTCGAACGTCTTCGTCTCATTGAACAATTAAAAAAAGACGGCTTCTCACTGGAGGAAATTGCTCTGCACGTCACAAACAATTCATCGCAAGCAATCAGTGAATCCTGCCGCCGTGAAGACGAATTATTAAACAAACTAAATCATTTGAACGACAATATTAAAAGTGTGCTACCTCTTATGGAAAAGCTCGATGAATCAGAGAAAAAACTGTTAATAAGCCGACTTTCCCCTGAGAACATCACAATGATGCATTCGTTAGTCATGCTGTTGTCGTAACTGATTATTTACAGGAGGTGTTTACTTACTTTACTTCTGTAAAGTAAGTATATTCATTGATAACCATTAATTTAATTTTAGTTGCCTTTTTAATTGCTTTAACCGCTTTTTTCGTTGCATCAGAGTTTGCGATTGTTAAACTTCGTAGTTCTCGTGTTGACCAGCTTGTTGCTGAAGGACGGAAAGGTGCAGTAGCTGTCAAAAAAGTAACCTCGCACTTAGATGAGTATTTATCTGCGTGTCAGCTTGGAATTACAATTACAGCATTAGGATTAGGTTGGCTAGGTGAGCCTACGGTTGAACGGATTTTAAACCCTGTTTTTGCAGACCTTGGAATCCCATCCTCTATTTCGCACGTTTTGTCATTTGCGATTGCTTTTGCTTCTGTTACGTTTTTACACGTAGTCGTAGGTGAATTAGCGCCAAAAACATTCGCGATTCAAAAAGCTGAAACTGTGACATTGCTGTTTGCACCGCCATTAATTCTGTTCTATAAAGTAATGTTTCCATTCATTTGGTTACTAAACGGATCAGCTCGATTATTTACAGGACTATTCGGTTTAAAACCTGCTTCTGAACATGAATTAGCGCACAGCGAAGAAGAACTTCGTATTATTTTATCCGAAAGCTATAGAGGCGGCGAAATTAATCAATCAGAATACAAATATGTAAACAACATTTTTGAATTCGATAATCGTGTAGCTCGCGAAATTATGGTTCCGCGCACAGAAATCTCTGCTGTATCAGAAGATGACACAATTGAAGACTTTTTAAAGGTAGCCGTTGAAGACCGCTATACTCGTTACCCTGTCACAGTTGATGGTGATAAAGATAACATCATCGGCCTTGTCAACGTGAAAGAAATCTTAAATGATGTTGTCTTAAACGATGCAGTAAGGAACCAGCCAGTTAAAACGTATATGAAATCAATTATTCAAGTTATTGAATCTATGCCGATCCATGATCTTCTTCTGTCGATGCAAAAGCAGCGCACACATATGGCGGTTTTAATTGATGAATACGGCGGTACAGCTGGTATTTTAACAGTTGAAGATATTTTAGAAGAAATCGTCGGTGAAATTCGTGACGAATTTGATGCGGATGAAAAACCGCTTGTTCAAAAAATCGCTGAACAGCATTTTATTTTCAACTCAAAAGTGCTACTGTCTGATGTAAACGAAGTGCTTCATATTGAACTTGAAAATGAAGACATTGACACACTAGGCGGCTGGATGCTGCTTCAAAACATCGATATCCAAGAAAATGACTCTTTCCAACTTTACGGTTATGAATTTATCGCAAAAGAAATGGATGGTCATCAAATGAAAGAAGTGGAAGTTCGCAAATTGCCTGAAAAAGTAGTGGCACAAGAACAAAAAGAAGAACAATTAAATGAAGCTTAATGAAAAGCCACCTTTATAATATAAAGGTGGCTTTTTTAAATCGATAATAAAAAAGAAGTTGCAATCGCAAAAATCATAATCAGTAAAATATGAACCCGAAAATAAGCAAGCACGATACACACAACTGCACTGCCAAGTCCAACAATCGGTCGTTCATCAATCGATAAAATACCTGGAAAAATAAGCGCTGCTAATGCCGCATAAGGCACACACTTTAACCATCTTTCCACCCAAGGAGGCATTGAACCTCCTACAAATACAGGCAGTAGTCTCGGGATATACGTCACAAGAGCCATACCGATAATAATTAGGGCAATTTCCATTACTTCTCCTCCTCTATCCGAATGAAAATACCAATGCTGCTTGCAAGAACGGTAGCCAGTACAATCGCCCAACCGCTCGGTAAAAACATGCTAAATAAATAGCTTAATAGTACACTAAGTAGTACAACAGCAAGAATTCGGACATTTTCGCGGATCGATGGCACTAATAGACCGATAAACAGCGCATAAAGCGACACTGCCATAACAGCACTAATGCTTTTTGGAATAAAGTTTGCAAGCAGCCCGCCTAGCAGTGTGCCGATGACCCATGTTAAATAAGCAGAACTAATAAGCCCAACTAAGAACGGCTTTGAATGTTTTTTATGTAGTGATGCGACCGCAAATGTTTCATCTGTAACGCCAAAAGCTAAAAAAGCCTTGGTGTTCAATGATAAAAAAGGGAGTTTGTTCATGAGTGACAAGCTCATAATAAAATGACGCAAGTTCAACACAAGTGTAGTTACAATAATCGTCATACTCGAAGCGCCGGCCGCAATCATTCCAACCCCAACAAATTGGCTGGCTCCTGCAAAAACCAAGATTGACATCATTACCGTATGGAAAAGGGATACACCTGACTGCACACCAATCATGCCGAATGTGATTGCAATCGGCACATACCCAATTATAATCGGCAAAGCCGCTGTGATTCCATCCCTAAACGCCGGCTCTTTTTCTTTTTCTGTTTCTATCTCTAATTCTAACTCCCCCACACGATTCTCTCCTTCCCCATTACTTACTTTTATCATATATAATACATACGCGCGCATTACTAGCTTAATCTCCCACTATTAGGAAAAAAACTTGTGTTGGATTACTTTCGTTCTTAACTATAGATCTTATAGAAATGAAATACAGGACAGTTAAGAGCGATAGATGGTTTTTAAAAATTTATCTCCATGAATTTCAAAAAAGATAATCATTTGCTTTATGTGCTACTGAACTGATCTCTCCTTTTGTACAAGAAGAAATGAGGAAAACCCCTCTTGCATGCTCAAGAGAGGCTAACGATAAATCAAATTTATTGTTACTTAATTGAAAACCTGTTTTTTTATAAAAGCCTTGTTTTTCTTTGTCCATTTCACTTTAACTTTCACGAGTTTTAAGCATGAACAGCCACTGCAGCGCTATACCTCACTTTCCATCAGTTATTTGGCTAAGATGACTCTCAAACAATAAAACGATTATCTGAATCTAAAAAGCGTTCGCATCGTCTAGAATTTCCAATGAGTGTTACTTCTATAACTATATAAGAATTTTATGAGTTTACTATCTTTCTATATCAATCACTTCTTTTCTGTCCTTCTCTATCTTAAATGACAATAAGAGAGTAATTGCTTATATAGATACGCACTTTTCACTTTTAAACATGACCTACATGCCTTCTTAGTTAAGGAGAGTCTACCTTTTCTAGCCCTATCTTTACTCTTTGATAAAATCTTAATACGATTTCTTGCATTTGTCTTTTCGCTTTTTCTTACACTTGCATTTTCGATCTTTTTTGCATTTACCTTTTTTTCCTTTTTCTTCTTGTTCTTCTTCGAACTCATCTACATTCATATTAGTAACAATAGGCTCATCTTCTTCTACTTTCTTAGTATCATAATGTTTCTTGCTAGGATAGGAATCCTCCACATAATACTTACCATCCTTATGATTGTAGTAACAATAATATTTTTTCATTTTAAATACAACACCCTTTTCACTTTTTAATACATGATATTCAAAAACTTAAAAGGTGCTTGTATTAATTGCAATTTTTTATAATATTTTTTAGATTGCTATTTATCACAAGCAAAAAAAGGACAATACTTTCTATTAATGAAAGAATTGTCCTTTTTTATGAATATCAAAATTTCCTCTTACAATTATTCATCATGTTTCACAACACGTGTATCCGTCCTGCCGGCAGCAAAACGAGAGACGCCGCACCTACTATAAAAAGCATATTGCTCCATGGTCATTGCTTTACCACTTGACTCGGATGTTTTTCCTGCAAGTAGCCTGCAACTGCATTTACAACTGATGGACCGTTTTTAATAATTTCTCCTTTTTGAAACGCAGTGAATCCGTCTCCGCCAGCAGCAAGATAATCGCTAACAGAAACTGTATATTCCTTACTAGACTCAAGTTCGTTTCCATTTTGGTCTTTTACAGAAAGAATACGGCTTCCAACAGGGGCCTCTACATTATAAACAACCGTCACTCCTGCCATCTGTAACCGATTTTCTCTATCCTCTATCCATTGCTGTTCTAAAGCGTCTTTAATTTGCTTTCCGGTTAATTGAAGCTTAACGACTCGATGCTCAAATGGAAAAGCCGTGTAGAGATCTTCCATTGTGACATTTCCTTTATTTAGACTTGCTCGAATTCCGCCGTGATGAACAAAAGCGATCTCTGTATTCATTTGTTCACGAATCGTCTCGGCCACCATTTGCGCTAAAGGAGATTCTCCTTCTTCATTTTTCTTTCGCGTAATTGCATGAGGAACTTCTCCTATGACATCATTAGCGTACGAGCCCATTTTATCTTTATATTTGTTTAAAAATGTTATCGTTTCTTGATCAGGCTTTATTTGATGATGGAAGGTAGGAATAATCTTAGCTTTCTTTTTTACAATTTCTTGTGTCTCAGGATCGATACTAAGATTCACTTGAGAAAAAGCTTTTCCGTACGAATAAGATTGAACAATCAACTTATCATCGACTACAGCATTGGCATATTTATGACTATGTCCGCCAAAGATAATGTCTACTTCATCATCTATTTGCGGAGCCATTTTCACTAGCTCTTCTTCAGGGTTTAATCCTTTTAAATTGGATTCAGCTGAAACATGTGCGAGTATAACAATGGATTTAATGCCTTTTTCTTTTAAAATAGCAACGGCTTGATTAATGGCTTTTACTTCGTCAGTAACCTTAACTTCTTTCCGATTTTCAGGAAGGACAAAATCATTCGTTTCAGTTGTGACTACGCCGATAAATCCAATGTCAATTCCATTAATTCGTTTAATTGCATAAGGAGGAAATATGAAGTTACCTGTTTGTCTATCAATAATATTCGCAGAGGTGTACGTTGTATGTGAACCTTTAAAAGAACCTGTTTTTTCATGAAATCCGCCTTGAATCAGACGCTTCATTTCAGTAACGCCTCGGTCGAATTCATGGTTTCCAGGTGTTCCAATATCAACATTTAGAAGATTTAGAAATTCAATCGTTGGTTCATCTTGAAATAAAGAAGAAATAGGGGGGCTTCCACCAACCATATCACCAGCATGAACAACGAGTGTATGGTCATTTTCTTGTTTATATTTTTTTATATAAGCAGCTAAATACTCCGCTCCGCCCGCTTTGAATCCTAATACGTTCTGGTATTTATCAAGCTGGCCATGAAGATCGTTCATTCCTAACAATTGAACTTGAATAAAATGATTCGATGAAGAAGAACTGCGTGAACTCAATACATGGTGATAAGTTCCTAAAATCAACAGTAATAATACACACATAGTGGATATTCTTTGAAGTAATGACAATCCTTCATCCCTCCTCTAGTTGTTACGGTCAGCGTAACATGAGAGAATTAACATCATGTGAAGGAATGGTAAAGCTTTTATTAAACTCTAAATCTTTTATTTACTCATAAAAAAGTGAGGAATTTCTACAATAAAACGCATTCCTTCATATTCAGAATGCGCTTTATTGTACATAGCTCAATGATCTCGCTGAACAGTCGGATGCAGCAGCTGGTAAATCACTTGTTCATCATTCAGTTGTCTTGTCATATCTCTTGCTTCGTCCATCGTTCCGACAAATTGCAGCTCGCCTTCTTTTAAAACAGCAAACCGATCGCATAACCCTAAAATTTCGTTCATGTCGTGGGTAATATAAATGACAGTCTTTCCTTCCCTGGCTAACTGCTTAATATAGCGGGCGATTTCCATTTTAGACTGCAAGTCAATTCCGACCGTCGGCTCATCCATTAACATGACTGCAGGACGATGAATCAATGCAACGGCAATGTTTAATTTCCGCTTCATACCGCCGGATAAGCTGTGTACTTTTTCTTTCCATTTCCCTTCTAACTGGACCGCCTTACAAAGTGTTTTCAACTCATCATCCGTTATAGGCTGCTTTGTCATTTTACTAAAAAGACGCATGTTTTCTTTCACTGTTAATTCTTCCCACAATGCAATATCTTGCGGGACATAACCAATTAACTCTCGAATAGCGCTCTTTTTCTTTTTTAACCGGTGACCGCCAATTGTGATTTCACCTGAAGATGGTTTCGTAATCGTAGCCAGAATGGATAACAGCGTTGATTTTCCTGCTCCATTTGGTCCTAGCAACCCGACAATTTCTCCTTGTTTAACGTGAAGTGTGACCTTATTTAATGATTTCTTTCGTCCATATCGCTTGCTTACTTTTTCAATTTTAATCATTGCGCTCTCCTCACATTCCACATTGCTTTTATCCATAAGATGAATGTTATGATGACAGCGGCTGTGACTTCCAGCCAAATTTGCAATAGTGAAATCTCCTGCTGATAAAGAAGCAAATGCTGGGGAATCCATACGGATATCTTTGATAATGAAGCGGAAAGTTCACCTAGCGGAAAAAATGTTCCACCTAAAATACTAAATCCAATAACGGCTAAAGACCCAACGATATAATAACGGCCAACATGTACCATCTCACTTGCCAGCCATAGACTAAAACTTATACAAAAAAACAGATAAAGCATCATCAGCACAAAAATGCTCCAGTGCGACACGATTTGTAAACGTGACAAAAGGACAAAGCTTCCAATTGTTTGAATCACGTGAAACAAAGCATATGCAGCAACTGAACGATGAACATATGCCATCAATCCGTTTTGTGTCGTCTTCATTCGGATAAAAATTGTTTGGCGTTCTTTTAACACCCAATCCATGGTCATAATCGAAAGAAATAGGGTAAAAAATCCCCAAAGCGCTACGTGACGATTCACTGTGAGTTTGTCACTTGATGCTACTGAAGCCTCTTGGTTGCTTCCGACATAATTAATCGTCATTAACGGATCTGGCTCCCACTGATTATCTGTATACTTATATGCTTGTTTCCATAACTCCTTTGGTGCTGGCAGCTGCTTGACGTTATACAAAAACTCCACTTGTGTCGCCGCTTTTACATTGCTTGTTAATCTTGTAACTTCACTTGCAACCATTTCCCGAACAACGCCAGAAGCAATTGAAGATGGCAATTTGACAAGTTCAATCGTTTCTTCATACTCTTCCTCTAACAAGCTGTCCATAAATCCTTCATGAATAATAAATAAACTATCAATCTCATTTTTAAGCAGCTTCCTTTGCCCTTCTTCAGCTGTCGTTTCAATAATCTCAACTCGTTCATTTCCGCCTAGGCGCTTGATGACATGCTTGGAAAACTCGCTTCGATCCTCATCTGCAATGGCGACTGGAATCTTGACATCACTTTCGACTTTTTCAAAAAATGTACTGAAAAGGAATGCTCCGCCGAGCGGAACAAAAAGAATCAGCAAAACAAACAACGGCTTTTTCAGTATGCCTTTTATTTTTTCACCAACTAACCCCATTAAGTCACCCTCCTTTTACGAAACAGATTTGTAAAAAGAACGGAAGCTGTAAAGCCTATAATACCGCTGATTGTTAGCTGAATGAGATAATAGGATAGTTCTTTTGAAGCGTATCCATCAAAAGCACTGAACATCATTTGAAGTGATAATGAATTTAATGACCACACC
Organism: Priestia megaterium; assembly: GCA_008180335.1. Lineage (GTDB taxonomy): Bacteria > Bacillota > Bacilli > Bacillales > Bacillaceae_H > Priestia > Priestia megaterium_B. Next base: position 32,923 of record VTEF01000004.1, on the reverse strand, counting down.
TGCAATGGTTCAAGCCAATGTGGTAAATAAACAGTTGGTACAAGATGACCGCTAATAACAGCACTGACAATCATCAAAGCGCTGCCAACAAGCTGATAGATTTTTTCATTTTGTACAATCGACTGTAAAAGTGTAAATAAAGAAAGAAAGGCAAATAAGCTTATTGCAATAGCCAAAGCCAGTTCTGTATATGATGATGCGAGCGGCACTTTTAAGACAATAATACCTGCGAGGTATAAGCAGGCAGCAAGCGGGAGTAATAGAACAAAAACAGCGAAAAATTGAGCGGCATGCACATGCATTCTCGATACTCCTCTTGTTGTTAGCCTATCGAGCACGGATTGTGGATGGATGCCTTTTACAAACAGCAAACCGCTGTAACTCCAAATCATTAACAATAAGGTAAAAAATGAAATAGTATAATAGTGCTTTATATCTTGTTGAAATAAAGACGTTTCAATTCTCTCTTCAAACACACTTCCTCTGTCTAGTACGTGTAAGCCAAATGATAAAATATTTTTTCGAAACTCCGAACGTCTTTCCTCTTCCGACACACCCGCTTCATTCAAAAAGTGATCAATCGTATTAATCCCACTTTGGGCTGCCGATGTATAATCTGCTGCACTTTCCATCAAATAGCGAAATAGTTGAGATTGCAGCGGTTTATTTTCGTTTCCAATCACTTCAAGAGGGGTATTTGTCCCTTTTGCAATGCTGCGGCTAAAACCTTCTGGCAAGACCACCATAGCAGCAATTTCATTGTTATCTAACCGCTTTTTCGCATCCTGTTCATCTGTATAGATAGGTTTAATAACTTGACTTAGCTGTTCACTTTCCGTTAACTGCCCAATGACATATTTTGTTTGCGGCGTATTGTCTTGGTCAACAATTGCAACTGGAAACTTACTGACTCTCTCTTCATCCTTCATTGTCTGGGTAATAATGAGCCCTGCTCCGATTAGAAACAGAGCAGGGGCCATTAATAGCAGTATGAGAGATTTCCAGTTTTTCAGTAACGATTTACACGTAAATGAGAATAAGAAAAAAAGTATCTTCATCTGCTGTGCACCTTTATCTTAGTACATGCCAATATCCGTCATCAATCCTTGTACGTTTGTATAGAATTGATTTTGAATGTTCATAAGATCAGTAGGTGTTAAATCTTTTACATTTTTACCGTTTGCTGAATCAACTTTTGGAATATCCGCTTTGTCTTTTAGCTCAGTCTTCGAATCGATTTTCAAGTTAACCTTTGCGGTATCTGTTGGAAGACCAAGATTTAAATTAATATCAAACTTGTAATCTGCTTTTCCTTTTGAAGCATCGATAGTTTGATCCTGCTTAATCTCGCCACTGATTGTTGTCGCAGGAGCTAAGCTGCCTAAATTAAGGTCAAACTTACGGTCTGCTGTTTGTTTCGCATCGATTTTACCATTGATGACTGAATCCATCGTAAACTTAATGTCCATGTCTTCTTGGCCAGCTTCTTTTGCTTTAAAGTTCACAGCTAATTTCTCTGAACTCTTATCACCATCTGTTGTAATGTTGTTTTTCACATCTACTTTTACATCAATTTCTGCTGCTTTTTCATCTGCTAAACCAATTGTCAATTGTTGATCACGTTTGTTATCACCATAAGGCACATCTTTTGTTGCAACTGTTATTTTACCTGCATCTTCACCTTTTGCACCTTTAATTGCAAGCTCTATGTTTCGATCAACTACAACTTCTTTATCATTAATGAAGATTGTTGATTTAAAGCCTTTTGGGAATGTTACATCTTTTGATTCTTTCTCAAAATCTTCAAGACCTTCTTTAATATTTGCTTTCACTTCTTTTTCATCTGTTAATTTAGCCATTTCTGGATCTGTTGCAGCTGATGATTCTGCAATCATTACCACGCGTTTTGCAATCATCGTTTGCAACTCGTCATCTTTTGCCATTTCAGCAACGAAGTCATTAAGGAATGTCTTTGTTTCTTCCGGCGACATTTCTAGTGTAAGGCGCGTTAACTTTAATGTTTCATCGTTATGCTTGTAGTCAACGTTTTTCTCTTTTGTGAAATAGTCATCATCAAGCTTGTCATAGAAAAACTTGCCGTACTTCTTCACGATCTTTCCTTTTTCTTCTTCAGTTAGCTCTAAATCGCCTAATTGAATCGTGTTAAATTCCAGCTTTTCCGGACCTGAGTACGAAGGATCAAACTTACGCATCACTTGACCATACTCATCAAGGTTTAGATAGAAAAATTGATTTGCCAAAATCGGAGCTTTAAAACCAATTTGCTCTTTCGTTTGATAACCTTCTAAATCAAGTGCTTTTGTTCCCCCGATATCAAGAGCTAATGAACCGTATCCTTCTTGCGCCTTAGGATCTTGTTCGCTCTTCACTTGAATTTCTGCTTTACTAATCATATCTTGAATAATTTGAAAACTAGGATCAGCTGAAAGTGAGCTCATAGAGAAATCACCGCTGATTGCTGCATCTGAACTCAATGGTTGTTCTAATGCTTTTTCTTGAAATGCTAAGCTTTCTCCATATTTCATTCCGATTTCTTCTGTTGCATGCTTGTATGTATTAGCCTCAGATATTAAGTATAATTGCTTTGGTGATTTGCTAAATACATAGCCGAACGTCACAGCTGCACCGATTAGTACGAATAAAACAGCCAATCCGATAATCCATTTAGTTGGCATCTTTTTAGAAGCTGGCGCTGTTTCTAACGAAGCCGCCGTCTCTCGTCTCGTTGTATTTTGATCTTGATCACTCATACAATATATTCCTCCTATATTCCTGTTTATATTAGTCACTTTGTACATAATAAGGAAATATTTCCACCATTTCTACCACTTCGACAAAAATAGACATTTTTTAGTTCAATCAACCGATGATTTTTGTCTAAAAAATAGTTATAAATACCTATATTCCTGTACCTAATAATTTGAAAATAAATCCATTTTTAACGAATTAAACTGTGAATCAAGAGTAAAAAACACTTTCTAGGTTTTCATTACTCAATGTGTAAAAGCGGTCATTAACAAATTCTATAGTTCTACCTGCTTTTTCATGATTGTCACTCTTAATAAGCGAATTCACCTACCTTTCTTCCAATTCCCAAACGATGTTATGTATATGAGCCATTTTTAAGGAAAATGTCTGTAAAATTAAAAACAAACCAATTTTCACACTGTCGTTTTTCTTGGTCTAAATATGAAATAATATTACTTATTAAGTCGTGCACAGCATTGAAGAACAAGTACAATGACTAAAGGTTAACTCCACTTAAAAATGACCTATTCCATTTTACGAATAGGCCTCCATTTAATTTATAAATTGACTATCGTCCCTCTATTAAGAGAATCTGGTCATAAGAAATCCCCTTAACGAACCAGTTCATCTACCGATTGATGCGTAATCGTTCTTGAATAAACGTTAATACATTTATTAAACTGTTTTCTTCATAAATATTGACAAGCTGACGCTTAAATTCGCCGTTTTCGTGATAATAAATGATTTCACCTGTTCCTTTTTCTTCGCTGATTTTCACATGAAAACTAAGCGGTGTCGCTAGAATCGATCCGTCTTCATCTCGTTGAATAATTTGACAAAGCGTTTGGTCTCCTTGCTGCTCTGATAAAAAATCATATGTAAATTGTCTTGCAATCTGTTCTGCTTGCACCAAAATCAGCTTCGTAATTGATCCGTTTTTCTCCATTGTTATTCTCCTTTTTCATCCGGTTTGCACACTTGTATTAGTATAACAACTTTTCTTTCATGCTGAAAATAAAAAAACAACCTCGCTGAATCAATCAGCAAGGCTGCCGTTTATAACTGGATAATATCTTCTGTTCCTTGTTTTTGATAACCTGTTTTTAGAAGTTTTAGTTCTGTGCCTTCTGGTAAGTTTGTAAAAATAACAGGTGTTACAATAGACGGCGCGTGTTCTTTTACATAATCTAAATCGACTTGTAACAGCTTTGTTCCTTTTTCTACTCGCTGTCCTTCTTCAACAAATGCTGTAAATCCTTCTCCATTTAACTTCACTGTATCAATTCCTACGTGGATTAAAATCTCTAATCCATTATCAGCTCGTAATCCAATCGCATGTTTCGTTGGGAAAATGCTGATAACTTCGCCGTCTACTGGTGAAATTAATGTGTCATTTATTGGATCAATCGCAAAACCGTCCCCCATCATTTTCGCTGAAAACACTTCATCTGACACTTGATCAATCGGCTTTACAACACCTTCAAACGGTAATACAAATTCATCTTTCTTGACCTCTTTTGCTACAGCTGTTTTTTCTGCTGATGGAGCAGCAGGTGTTACACGCTCTCCTCTTACTAGCTGTTTCATAGCTGTCGCAACAAACTCCACTTCTGTACCGACAATGACTTGTACGCTTGTTTTATTTAGTTTCATCACGCCTCTTGCACCATGGCGTTTTAACGCAGCATCGCTTACTTTTGTCGCATCCGCTACTTCTAAACGAAGACGTGTTGCACAGTTATCAATCGTCGTAATATTTTCTTTTCCGCCTAAATCTTCAATAAAATGAGCGCCCATATCAACATATTTATCTCCTGTTGACATCACTACTTCTTCTACTTCTTCATCATCTTCGCGGCCTGGTGTTTTTAAATTTAATGCTTTAATTAAGCCATAGAATATGCCGAAATAAAGGAGAGCATACACAAGGCCAATCGCTCCAAGCAACAGTGGTTTTTGAGCAATTCCAAAGTTTAAGAAATAATCAATCGCTCCTGCTGAGAAACCAAATCCATGATGAATATCAAGTGCTACGGCAAGTCCCATTGAGACACCTGTTAAAATAGCATGAACAACATATAAAAGCGGTGCTACAAACATGAATAAAAACTCAATTGGTTCTGTAATCCCTGTTAAAAACGATGTAAACGCAAGACCAATTAACATACCTGATACGATTTTCCGTTTTTCTTTCTTCGCAGCTGCAATCATTGCAAGTGCTGCTGCCGGTAAGCCAAACATCATAACTGGGAAGAATCCTGTCATAAAGGCACCTGCAGTTGGATCTCCTTTAAAGAAACGATTTAAATCGCCAGTAACACCATTGTACTCTCCAAATACAAACCATACTAAACTGTTCAACACGTGATGAAGTCCAACTGGTATTAATAAACGGTTTAAGAAGCCGAAGATTCCTGCACCTAATGCTCCTGCACCTGTAATCCAGTTTCCAAGGTTATTGATTTGTTCTTGAATCGGCGGCCAAATCACACCGAAAACTCCTGCTAAAGCTAAAATAACAACCGATGTAATAATCGGAACAAATCGTTTACCGGCAAAGAAGCCAAGCCATTCCGGCAATTTGATTTCTGAAAAACGGTTGTACAGCAACCCTGCCACAACCCCTGCTACAATTCCTCCTAATACACCCATATTAATCTCTTCATTAATAGCGGCTGTTCCTTTTGTTAATACAAAATAACCAACAACCCCTGCAAGAGCAGCTGCCCCGCTGCCGTCTTTTGATAAACCAACAGCAATTCCAAGCGCAAACAATAACGCAAGGTTTGCAAAAATCGCATCTCCTGCTTGTGCCATAAATGGAATATCCAAAAGATCTGGTTGTCCTAAGCGAAGCAATAATGCCGCTGCGGGCAACACAGCAATCGGTAACATTAATGATTTACCAATTCGTTGTAAGAAATTTAGCATTTCTCCATCTCCTTTTTTGAAAGCGTTCTTTATGTCCACATACTATCACGAAAAATATATAGTTGTCTATACCAATTTATTTTTAAAAAATCCTTTTATATCAATATTAAAAGCCCTTACATACTTTTTGTCACAAAATATATACATCCACCTGGTATAGACAACTAATCCTAAAAGCGTTACACTAAATATAAATAAACAAGTTAAAGGAGCGTACGTATGAACACACAATCAACCTTTGTTCTTTACAATTTAACTGTTTACAGCGAGAAACAGACATATAAAAACGGATATATGAAAGTTGAAAATGGAAAAATCACAGAGATTGGGCCTGTCGATCAATACACAGCTGATTCAACTGATCTTTTGATCGAATACTCCCCTTCTTTTGCATTAATTCCAGGCGCCATTGACATTCATATTCACGGTGCTGCTAATGCCGATGCAATGGATGCAACGAGTGATGCGTTAAATACAATGGCACGCACACTTCCAAAAGAAGGAACAACGAGCTTTCTCGCAACAACAATGACACAATCACCAGAAGCCGTTGAGCGAGCATTAACTGCTGCTGGTCAATTTATTGATGGACAGGCAAAAACAGCTCAAGCAGAAGTAATTGGTATTCATTTAGAGGGGCCATTTATTTCACCGAAGCGTGCTGGTGCTCAACCACCTGACCATATTATTGACCCAGATGTCTCTCTTTATCAAAAATGGCAGCAGGCTGCAAACGGACATATTAAATTGGTCACACTTGCACCTGAACAGCCAAACGGATTAACTCTAACCGCTCACTTAAAAGAAACCAATGTCGTAGCATCGATTGGACACTCTGATGCTACTTATGAAGAAGTTAGCCAAGCAATCCAAGCAGGCGCTAATCATATTACTCATTTATATAACGGCATGCGCGGTCTTCACCATCGTGAACCTGGTGTACTTGGTGCTGCTTATTTGCGAGAAGAGCTGTTTACTGAGCTTATTGTGGACGGAATTCATTGCCGCCCGGAAATGGTGAAACTTGCGTATGATCAAATTACAAGTGACCGCATGATTTTAATTACCGACTCACTCCGTGCAAAATGGCTGAAAAACGGCACATATGATTTAGGCGGACAACCTGTTCAAGTGAATGATACACGGGCAACACTCGCTGATGGAACACTTGCAGGAAGTATCTTAAAAATGAACGATGCGATTAAAAATATGATTAGCTACACAAAATGTGATATGGAAGACATTATCAAAATGACCGCTGTCAACCCGGCGAAGCAACTAAATGTATTTGACCGAAAGGGAAGTTTAGCAGTTGGAAAAGATGCAGACTTTGTAATTTTAAACAAAGATTTAGATATAGAAATGACTGTTTGTAAAGGAACAATTGCCTATCAAAAGGAGGAAGGGAAATGAATATCATTCAAGTCAAAGATTATGCTGAAATGAGTAAAAAAGCAGCTGAACTTTTAATTAAAAAAGTAAAAGCAAACCCATCGATTAACCTTGGCCTTGCAACAGGGGGAACACCAAAAGGTTTATATAAGGAATTAATTCATGATCATACACAAAATGGTACATCTTATCAAAAGGTTACAACGTTTAATTTAGATGAATACATCGGCATGAAAGCAAACAATCCGAACAGCTATCATTATTACATGGCAGATGCGTTATTTAATCATATTGACATTCCGGCACAACACACACACTTGCCAAATGGAAGAGCGCAAAACAACGAGCAAGAGTGCATTCGTTATGATCAGCTAATCGACTCATTAGGAGGCATTGATCTTCAAGTTCTTGGGATCGGTCAAAATGGACATATTGGTTTTAATGAACCCGGCACCCCTTTTCACTCCCCGACACATATCGTGAAGCTCGAAGAATCGACACGTCAAGCAAACGCTCGTTATTTTAACTCAATTGATGAGGTTCCTACTCATGCAATTACAATGGGAATTTCTTCGATTATGAAAAGCAAAGAAATTTTATTATTAGTGTCTGGTGAATCAAAATCTGAAGCTATGCAAAAATTACTGCACGGAGAAATTTCAGAAGATTTCCCTGCTTCTATTTTAAAAAATCATCCTTGTGTTACAATAATCGCAGACCAAAAAGCGCTATCAGGCATATTGATTAATTCGTAAAAAGCAAATGCAAAGGAGAGAACATGGATGATTGATAAAAGCTCACCTCTTCCGATTTACTTTCAAATCGAAGAACAGTTAAAAAAACAAATAGATAATGGTGAGTTACAGCCCCACGACGCGCTTCCATCAGAGCGCGAATATGCGGAACAATTTCAAATTAGCCGCATGACTGTTCGGCAAGCCATCAATAATTTAGTTAATGATGGTTATTTATATCGCCAAAAAGGACGCGGAACATTTGTAGCCGAAAAAAAATTGGAGCAGCAGCTTGTCGGTTTGACAAGCTTTACAGAAGATATGAAAGCACGCGGCATGGAACCGAGCAGCAAATTATTAAGCTTTGAAATCATCCCGGCTTCTGAAAAAATTGCGACTCAGCTTCAAATTGACACGTATGCTCCTGTATATGAAATTAAGCGGATTCGTCTAGCTGATAACGTGCCAATGGCACTTGAAACTGTCTATATGTCCGCGAACCTGATTAAAGGGTTAACCGAAGAAATCATTAATCAATCTCTTTATCAATACATTGAAAATCAAAGTGGATTAAAAATCGGGCAAGCAACTCAGACGTTCGAATCATCAATTGCATCGGATGCAGAAACTGTTCACTTAAAGATTCCAAAGCGTTCACCAATCTTACTTATTCAACGGAATACGTATTTAGAAAACGGCACTCCACTCGAAGTCGTTCGCTCATTGTATCGTGCTGACCGTTATAAGTTCACGATTACGATGGCTCGAATGTAATTCAAAATAGATGTAAAGAAGAAACGAGGAGTTACTTATGCGGAGCTCATATCTAGATGAAGTAAAAGCAATACTGACACGTGTGGAACAAACGGAACAGCCTGTAATGAATGAAGCTTCTTCACTCATTGCAGATGCCATTCAGTCCCATCACCTTATTCACCTTTTTGGATGTGGACACTCTCATTTACTCACCGAAGAATTGTTTTACCGTTCAGGCGGTTTAGCAGCGATTCGTCCCATTTTAATTGAAGAGTTAATGCTTCACAAAGGCGCAGCACGCTCTTCTCAGCTTGAACGCCAAAATGATTTTGCTCATACATTTATGCAAGATCAGGATATTCGTAAAGGAGACATTTGCATTGTTATTTCAACATCAGGCGTTAATCCTGTTCCAATAGATGTTGCCTTGCTTGCTAAAGAAAAAGGAGCATTTGTCATCGGCTTAACATCACCTAGCTATGCAACAAGCCGCCCTTCCCGTCATAAAGACGGCTTCTACTTACATGAAGTAGTCGACCTTGTGTTAAATAATCACGTACCAAAAGGCGATGCTTTATTACACGAACAAAACATTGCGTTTGGCTCTGGGTCGACCGTTGTCGGTGCAACGATATTAAATCAAATCGTCTCTCAGGCGATTAGCCAAATTATCCAATCCGGCAGCACTCCCCCTGTTTTTCTAAGCGGAAATATAGAGGGCGCAGATGAACACAACCAAAAGCTAATCGCGGCTTACAAAGACCGAATTCCAATGCTATAGCTATGACAAAAGCCCACTATCAGTAGTGGGCTTTCATTTTTTAAGAAGCTGTTTCAATTCCATTTCCCAAAATGTTTGCGGGGACAGCGCTAATGAATCGATTCGCTTAAATTGTTTTATTATGTCTTCAAAAAGCGGTTTAGAAATATTGCCTTCTACGTATGCATACTCTCCATTTTGAGCCACTGCTTGCTGGATCATGTTTTCAAACACATCAATACAAGCTAAAAATTGTTGAAGTGACGAATTTATAAATCGTTCCTTGTCATCATTTGATGTATCAAGAAGGACAATCGAGGAGTTTGCGTTATACAAGCAAATCGGATCGCCGGCACCCGTTGTGCCTAAAAACCAATAGTGGCGATAACGAGGCGATAGTTGAAATGTTTCGCATAAAGTTGACAACTGATTTTTTGATGAAACAAACTCTAGAAACGGTGCGGCTTCTCTTGGCAACCCTACTTCAACTAACAGTTTTTTCACCTGTTCATCCACGTCAAGCGGCGCTAATTGCTGTTCATCAAACATCATCCGCTTCTCTCGCTGTTGTTTCAAATTTGTCAACATCCTTCACTCCTTTGCTCTTGTATCCTTATTTTCTATCATTCTTCAAAAGATTGCATCCATTGTTTCAGCACATGCATTTTCATCATATTAAAGCTGCTTCCCATGAATATCCGTTATGCTTTTTCTTTACGTACATCCCCATTTTAATTGCTTTTTATATACATTTCAAAAAAGTGACGATCTGCCTACATCGATAAATGTGACAGTTGTATTTGAAACAACCGTAAGCAAGTTTCAAATAAAATTGCTCACTGTCAATACCTTAACCTTACGCTTTTTAGGTGAGGAAAAAAAGTGCCATCCTTCCCTAATTAAGAGCATTGAATAAGACAAAGGGCTAAATAAAGACCACCTAACTAGAGGTAAAATAAAGATAACTCCATTACCTGTTAAAGAAGCAAGGCACCTGCTCTTCATATAAAAACCTCCCATATACTCTATGTATGATTTTAGATGAATGAATCACCTAAATCCTTTTTAATCATTTCAAGCTACCTAATAGATCAAGCTTATCTGATATCCTCCTCTTTCCAGTAGGCACTGCCATCTGCGTTTCGTTTGAAAAATCCATATTCAATTAAAAAACGGCGCACGAGTACATAATCTTCATAAATCAGCTGCAAAATGTCATTCACTTCTTTTTCATGATAGACTTTGTTTCCTTCAAACCGCTTTGCAATTGCCTGTAACACGACAATACGATGCTTTTCTTTCAAGTTAAAGGTGCACAGCGGTCCATCAATTCCTTTTGGAAAGTTTTTTGCAATTACTTGATCATGTTCTTCTGCTGATATATCATAACGCGCTTCCACTGACTGCTGCGGTTTCAATGTACGTGATGATGAGGCTTTCTTATCATGTTCGTTTAATAATTCCATTAAAGTTAAAAAAACTTTGGCTTGCTTTTCTTTCTTTTTTAAGGTAAAACGATGATTTCGAATTGTTGAAGAGCTGCCGATCCCCATTTTTTCTTTAATCTCCGCATCGCTTTTCCCTTGATAAAAAAGTTCTAACAAGCTCTTTTGATGCTCGGACAACCCCGTCACATCTTTATCCATCTTCATTAAGTAATGAAATACCGACTGATGCACTTTTTCAACATGAAGCTTCGCATAGCGCTCTGCTTCGTATAACACTCCATCTTCAGGATAAATAATGCCTTTTTCAAACACTTCTCCGCAAAGCAAACATATACACTCATGCTCCTGCACTGCATACCCTTGCTTCATTTCATTCAGTGACGCTTCCAAAAATCGTTCCGAAATCATGATTACAAACAACTTTCTATTTTGTTTACTTATTTATAAACAAATATAATTTACGTTTAATTATATATCAAATTTATTTAGCTGATACAAAAAAAGACTTCAGCCTGCGACTGAAGTCTTCCCCTAAATGATTTTTATTTTTTTCGCCATTCACTTAAATATAGCACCTCATTAGACACAACCGGTTCATCGTCTAGTAATTGAATCAATTCTAAACTATTTCCATCTGGGTCGTTAAAATAAATACAAGAAGCAGGCATCCATGTATGAACAAGCGGCTCAACCGTCTTCTTCCCAAAGCTTTCCTCTTCAATCTCGATGCTCTTTTCCTTCAACCACGCCATGCCCGCTTCAATATCATCGACTCCAAACGCAAAGTGCCGCTTCTGAACACCTTGTCCTTTCGCTACTTCCCACAATCCCAGCATTTGTTTGTCTTTCCCAATAAAGAAAAACGCACATTTTCGTTGATCAATTTGATGAACCAGCTGTAATCCTAATCGTTGATAAAAAGCAATTGCCTCCTTAAGGTTGCTTACCTGTAAATGTGTTTCATATATGCTTTTAATCATTGTTCCATCTCCTTTCACACTACTACTATACGACAGAACAATTGTTGCGTTCATGATAAATTCGACGGAGGCTTCCTCAGTCTTAAGTCGTAGCCATGCCCGTTTGAACTTACTGCTATCGTAAGTGCATTTACTGGCATCACATCACCATTTGAAGGTAAGTAGATCAAAGCACGGAATTCGGCAATTAATAATAACGAATTTGGCTTTTTGACTTTTTCCAGAATTTCTTCATTCTTAAGCATACCAAAAAGATGACAAATACAAATAGAATACTTACAAAAAACCCCGGGCGAACCTCTTTTTCTAACAAGGTTCCGCTGATAGCAGCTAGAATTAAAAACAGACCTACAAAAGAAAAAATCTTATTCCATAATGTGTACTTAAGAATTCGAAATGAAGAAGTAATAATAAAAATCCAGTTGTACAGCAACAAAATTCCTGCTGCAGTCGTAATATATTCATAAATTTTCCCCGGAAGGAGCAAGGCGGTGATAATGGAGGCTAATAAACCGGCAGCGGCAAGCCCTAAAGATGCGATCGGTATGTTTTTAAGCTTTTTACTTTTTTTTGCAAAGCTAGAAGGAGCATCTCCTTCTTCAGCTAAAGTAACAAGAAGGCTGGTGACTCCATATAAAGAAGCAGTCATTGTTGAAAAACCTGCTATAATAATCGCTCCATTGAAAACATGAGGAAAAAAGGCGAGATGATAGTCTGCTAAAGCTGTTACGAAAGGACTTTCTTTTTCATGAAAAGAATGAAGTGAAGCCATTGTGACTGCAAGTCCTAACGACAATACATATACCACCGTTAAACCAAGCAACATGATTTTTCCAGCCTTTGGCGCATCTTCTTTCTTTTGAAGCTGCATTGACATCAGACCGATCACTTCAATGCCCCCATAAGCATAAAATGCATAGATGAGAGAAGACCAAAAGCCTTTAAATCCTCCACTAAAGAGCTCATCGGCTGTATGAGGGAAATGAGTCTGTTTAGCCTCGCCTCCTATCCACCCAAACAGTCCAGAAACGGCAAGAATGATGAACATAACAATTGCAGCAAACTTCACAATCGCTAATATATCTTCCATTTTGTCAAAGCCTTTTGTGCCCGCTAACACAACAATGATTGCAATGATTGCATAACCTGATGCAAAAATCCACAAAGCAACGTTCGGAAACCAAAATCTAGAAAGAATTGACAGCGCGGTTAACTGGCTGCCCATAACAAGAATATTTGAAAACCAATAATTCCATCCGCAGCTAAACTCTGCCCATTTTCCATACGCTTTGCCTGCATAATAACAAAATGAGCCTTTTTGCGGATCTTCAGCAGTCATTTTCGCTAATGCATTAAATACAAGATACGTTCCAAGTGCTGCTAAAATAAACGAAAATACAATAGAAGGCCCAGTTATGCTAATACCGATGCTTGAACCAAGAAAATAACCTGTTCCAATGGTACAGCCAACCCCAATTAACGATAACTGCCACCACTTTAACTCTCCCTCGTTCGATTCATTTGCTGCTTGATTAGCCCCGCCAGAACTGCAGCTTGCTTTACTCATGCAATACCTCCTTGCCGGCTGTTTGTATTATGTAAATAGTCATTCTCTTTACAGGAGAAACTGAGCGAACATTCGGTATTTCAGCCAAGTGCATCAAATGAAAAACCATCTATAGAAGAAATTCTTCCTCTCCACCATGTACTCTTGTTACTGATAGATTGATGGTTTGCTCCTAAATATTTAGCTTCCTTTAGATGAATAAAAGTTGCTGAATTTCCTTTATTATCTTTGTCCTCCTGTTCTTGTTTTTGTTTCAAATAACCATCCTTCAAATCACTGAATTTTTTAGTCAGAATCTTTGACATTGTACGATCGTTCAGCTCTTTGTATGATTCTATAATGCCGTCATAATAAGCACGTGCCCCGATAAGCGTTCCTGAAACAACTAAACCATTAATATTCAGTGTTACTCCTATTTCCATTCCGTCTTCCTCTACTAAAGATAAAAACATTAGCACTACAGCATCATCTGTCGCCATTTGTTCCTGTTTGTTACTGCTCACAATGTTCACCTCTTTGATTTTTTGCCCAGCTTCCACAATTAATAAGTTTCTCCTTATTGCACTGCAGCTCCCTATCTTTTTACTTATTTTTATAAGCACTGAAAAAGAAAAATTGAATACATTTAACAATAAAAGTACGCGATTATGCCAGTAGACGCGTACTTTCCTTTATGTAGATCATATGAACAGGCATATGCTTTATCTATATGGTTACATTTAATTTACTTATCGAAATTGATTGTTAAAAACACTGTAATGAATCATTGTTTTTCATTCTTTAGGAGCATGTTCTACGGCAATTTGATAAGCGTCTAAAATCGATTGACTTTTTAAAGGATCGGAAATACCGACTAAGTACTGATTTCCTTCTTCTTCTTCAACCTTCATCACAATTGTTTCATTTTCAGCTGCTAGCAACGCATAAGATTCATCTTCCATGTCAAACAAAGCTTCAACAGCAAAATCCTTCCGGTTGCCTTTCTCATCTTCAATCGTTACGTAATCTCTTATTTCATCCTGCATCATCTTGCACCTCACTAAAAGTATTTACTATCATTCTTGTTAAAAGGTATCGATTTTATTCATTAACTTTTCAGCAAGCAATTAACTACGAAAGGACGGATTCCTCCTCTTCCATCATCCTGCACAATTTCATTTTAGCTTGCACATGATGGTAATACTTTAGTAGAAAACAACGATTAAAAGAGGAATATAAAAATATTGCGTTTTCTTTTCATTATGTAGACTTCAAATGATTGAAGTCATTCTTTGTTTTCTAACATGATCTGCCTTAAAAACGGACATTTAGGTAATTCTGTTTCATCGTCATGCAAAAAATACTGTTTCCATTCATAGTTATCCTGATTCCCATAACTATTTAGCGAAGGATGGATCGGCACTTCATCATACCCTTCCAACCTTTTGTGAATCAACTGTTTAATTTTTCTAGCATATTTCTCGTTTTTATTAAATTCTTGAAGCACCCTCCTTGGCGTAATAGCGAGCATCATATAAGGAAAGTATCTGCTGTTTCGATATTTATGAAGAGGAGTCGCGCAATACATAAAATATCGTTCACCGTGAAAACAAAATTCCCATTGATGATTTTCTGGATTTTCAGGTATAGTTAAAGGCCATTCCCGCTCATCTAACCTATTTAACTGACAAAGCTGCTCCCAAAACAACCTTTCAAAATTTTCGATACTGCCAGTTGAAATCAACGATGGCGGCGTATCAAAAAACACAATCAGACTTGTGTTTTTTCCGTAGTCCTTATAGTTTAATGAGAATTCTTTAAGTAGGGGAGCTAGCATAACAGATGTTTCATCATTCCGGGGATCGCCAACAAAACCATATCTTAAGTGACCTAATAAGCTAGCCTGAGTGGCTGGAATACAAGGGAAAGGGTTTATTTTATCACTCATTCTTTTTTTAAAAGCTTCAATCGCATTTTTTTGCCACTCTAAAAGATCGCATTCATTCATCTGATTGTCTTTTATTAATTTCATTAAACAATAACCTCCTACCTTACATGTATAGGCTATTGCTAAAAGGACGAATAAGTGAATGTCCATAAGTGAATTGGGCTTAGAATCGTTCTAAATACGATCACTTAATTAAATTGAGCGAAGAAAAAGCTTTCTGCTCCTAGTGAATAACTTGAACCATTTTTTATTATCAAGAAATGGTATGAAGAAAATTCACTCCAAACCCAAAGATGAAACACCATAAAATAACAGTTTACTTCTTTCATTCCTAGAGCTATAATGATTAACTTATCCTATCCTTTACTACTAAAAGGGAGGCAATATGATGGCAAAAAAAGCATTAGTAATAAAGCAAAAAAACAAACAGAAATTTAAAGTACGGGAGTACACACGCTGTGAATGCTGTGGCCGCCCTCACTCAGTTTTACGAAAATTTAAGCTTTGCCGCATTTGTTTCCGGGAACTTGCTTATAAAGGACAAATCCCTGGAATTAAAAAAGCGAGCGGGTAATATCAATCTCCCATCTTTTAGGGAGATTTTTTTGTTTAACAATCTAATCATCGTTATTCTTTCACATATAATGTGTTCATTACTGTTCTACTTATCTCTAGCTTCTAATGGTAGTTGGCGATACATTCAGTAAAATATGTTACACTAGAGATAACCTATAAAAGGGAGAGAGATTATGACTATCAATGTATTTCTTGATGATTATCGCACATGCCCTGAAGGTCACATTTTAGCTGAAACAATTGATGAATGTATAACTTTATTAAAAAGCTTTCAAATTGATCATTTGTCACTTGATTATGATTTGCTAAACAAGACAAGAAACGGACTAGAACTCGTCCAGTTTATGGTAAAAAACAAACTATACGCTAATCGTATTACAATTCATTCAGCTAATGCTGTTGGCGGCAAAGCAATGTATGACTATTTCAAACAAGCTCAAAAAGAACAGAAAATGCCAGCTTCGATTAAAGTCACCTTGCGCCCATTGCCGCTGTAATCAATCGGATTTTCTGTTAATAACTCTACATCTACCTTTCTTATGTATGAAATTTATATAAAGTGAAACTTCAATCAGCAAGGGATTTCTTCATCTCCTGCTGATTGTTTTTTACCAATTGGAGAAATGTTATGCTAATTTCCTAAGAAATAAAACTCTAATCCTAGCGTATCTTGTCAGAATAAAACGTAAATAGAATATTCTTATTTATTAATAGCAGGTTTTGATTAATTTGAGATAAAAAAGGCTGTTCCCTCTCTTCTTATCCATTTCGCTTTACTCACTCACAAACCAATCTGCCAAGTACATCCCCCACAATTTCTTTCCCGCTTTTGTCATATCTCCTTCTTTGGTGAGGTATGAACGAACGTCATATCGCCAGACTTTTGAATGATTTATGTAGTGAACCCAATTTTTTTCAGCAGTTCCTTTTACAGCCTCAACCGCTTCCTCGTATGACTCATGCTTCGATGCATACGGCTGAGATGGCTGGATCATAAGTCCTGTGTTCAATTCTTTTATTTTTACGATTAGTTCATTCAAGTAAACAAGTGATTCATCGATTGGCATTTCCTTCTGATCGGCTGCCATTGGTGCTTCTAGTAAAATCATGCTTGGGTTTAGTGCTTGGATGTCTTTAAGAAAAGTAGACGATATTAATTGCTTAGTTGTTTGGTTGTGGTATGAATAAACTTTTACATCAAACACATCTTGTCCATAGGTTTCTTCTAATGACGTTTTCACAAAACTCGGCCACCCGTCTGCTTCCGTTGCAGTGACGAGCACGAGTGAAATCGGTTTATTTTGAACAAATGTATGTTCAATCGCTCCTACCATAAATGGCGGTAAATTCTTTGTATAGATGGATACATCTGAAAACTGCTTTTCTTTTTTCTCCGCCGGGACAGGTTTTACAAGTTCACTAGCTTGTACATCTATTTTTTCCTGCCAATGCTGCATTCCTGTATACATGACCAAACCGCAAAACATAGCTGCTCCTGTGTTGACGCCTATTTTCCAGCTCATACAAGCTCCCCTTTCTAGTAACTTATCTCTATTATAAATTACTAGATTCTTACATAACGGGGCTTTCGTATGTAAAATCTCTACAAATACAGGTAAACTTCGCTCAATCCGTAGCGAAACATGAAGTTTCTCTAGCACAAACGTCATGTTTCGCCTAGTTCTTCCATCACGTTTGTCGATTTTTCATCCAGCCGCTGACACGATAAAGTAAACATACCGGCGGAATAACAAGAAAGCGCGCGTTCTCAAAAGGAATAACAATGGAAAAAGTACCGTTTGAACAAATTGCCTCTGCTTTTCACCCGTTAATTGTTTCAATGATTCATAAACACCATATCTACAAAGACTTTGACGAATACTATCAGCTTGCTTTAATAGGCCTTTGGCGCGCTTATCAAAAATTGGATGATTCAAAAGGATCATTTTCTGCTTATGCCTATACAACTGTTCGCGGCACCATTCTTTCTCATTTAAATGCAACCGCACAGCGGGAAGAGCGCGAAACCCCAACAGAAGATTTTGTCCTCTCAAGCAATGAAGATCAATCCTTACCTGTTTTGCTTGAACAATCGATCATTGCAGAACAAATTGAATCACTAACATCACGTGAAAAAATTTATGTACAGGAGTATTTATTAAAAGGCTATTCGTATAAAGAACTTGCAGCAAAATACGGAGTCTCGGTAGGAGCCGTTAAAAACTGGGGGAAAACTGCCCGTAAAAAGCTCAAAGAACTTCTTCAGCATGATATAGACTAATACTTTTAGCACACAGTAAAACTCCGGCTCAAAGTTCTGAGGAAGCTGAGGATAAAGGGCCGATTGGCTTCAGAAAACAGGAAGAACTCACAGCAAGATTCACTTTATTAGAGGAACGGGTAATAGGCGAATCTCTTTTTCAGCTCGCCTATTCTGCTCGCCTCTATTGAATAGAAGGTGTCACATCCCCTTCATAATTCGGTTCATTTCGGCAATAGTCTTTTAGCATCGCAGCTTGTGCCAATTTTTTCTTTAAGCTATGGAATGATAGCGGTACAGGAAGAGTTGTATGGTCATGAAAGTAGACGGTCCCTGAAGATTGATTTGAAGCTAATAATGTTTGCGAGGCATGAACATGAGATGCGAAAAACCAGATGCAGTGATAACTCGATGGTGAGACAGTTGGAATGGCAATGATTTCTAATTGCTTATTGACGACAAGAGGCGTTAATTTTTTATAAAGAAACGTTTTACGAACAGCTGCCAATGCTCCTTCAAACGTCGTCAGCTGACGAATGCATGCGTCTGTCAGTAATTCCTTGCATGTCTTTTCACTAAAAAATTCGCCTCTGACATCTAAAATCTTCGTTTGATACTCTGGATGATGAATCGGGATTAACGCTTTCGTGAATTTATTCACTTGATATTCTTGCCTACTAATCATACATTCACTCTCCATCCTGGTATTTTTTTCTTATTTTATACTACACACATCACAAAAATCTAGTATTTTTTACTTATTTTTTCAAAATATTATAATTTTTATAACTTTTATGTAAATTAAGGTATTTTTTTATGCAAATTCGCTAAATTGCAATCAGTTAAGTACTAGTTTTTTTGGCAAAAAGGAATCCATTCTTTAAATGAAAGCTTCCGTAATAGCAAGTTCATCACATTTCATCTTCTAATCAGCAAAATAATTCTGTTTCATATAGACATGTACCTTTCCTTACTTCTTCAATTTTTCATATACTGAGTAAAGAAATGCTATCTAAATTAATAGAAAAGGAGGTTTTTATATGTTTACTCGCAAACCGCAGCGGCCTCATCACCCCTTTTTTTCTCCTCCTTCAGGACGACATTCAGCTCACCAAAGAACCGCACAAGATCTGATCGCTTATTTCCGGACATCAGAAGGCCATTTAGATTTTGAAAAAATGGCCGAAACGGCTCAACAAGCAAAACAAGTATTTAATCAAGTAAGCCCTCTTATCAGCCCTGTAATTAAAAAGTTTCTTAAATAGCTCTGTTCTTTTTAGAATATGAACTGCCTAAAAATCAAATAAAAAACAACAAAAAGTCCTCAGACCTACAACATCTGCGGACTTTATATTTTGACTCCTTATTAAAGGTGTATACTAACTGCAAAGAATACTTTATTATTCTTAAAATGTATGTTTGTCCACTACCATCTGTCCATGCATTATCTATTAAATCTCATACAATAATATTAGTTCGATAACATTAATAAATGATAACTTGAATGGAGTGAATAATGAAAATGAGTGACTTGAAGAAATTGATTTCGTCTACATTTAATGGAAATCAAAGAAATGAAATACTAGATACATTAGTTTCGGATGTACTAAATAGACATGGGATTACGGATGGAACACTAAGAAATTTATCCCCTGAAAGAAAGGCAAAAATTAAGAGAATCACTTCTCAATTGCAATCTCAAATTAATGATATTTTAGACTAAAAGGAGTGTTTTTATGAGCGAAGTGTGGTATCCAAACCAGAATAAAAAGTGGTGCGCATTAGATCCTTCTACTTCTCATCCTGCTTTCAAAGAGCCCACTGTTTTGCAAAAAAGCAAAACAAAAAGAGGAGACGTATCAGCTATCTGAAGAATTTATTTCTGTTGTTGATTCAGCGGATATTCAAGTAACAACAACAGATACTCAAGCAGCTTTATCTATCCAAGCAGCTTTACAAGCTGCAATTGTTGTTATTTTAAGCATTTCTTTAGCAGATAGCGAAAAAGCAGATGACGTAGCACAAGAATTATTCCAAAAAGCATCTATTAAACAAATCAATCGACAACGTACAGTAATTAGAAACTCTCGAAATGTGACAGTCACTACAACGGACACAGATATTGCAGTAAACATCCAAATCCTTCTTCAAATCTTGCTTGCTTTACTTGTTAAATTAAATATTTTATAAAAGCTAATTTCAGTTAAACAATCTTCCCATGCCCTATAATCCCTCAATAAACAAAGATTTCCATTTAGTATCTACTAAAAACCTCTAAAGATTTGCTGAAACGACTCTATTGAGTTATGAACAACTTTCTCAAATTCCATTAATTAATAGATAAAAGTATCTAAATAATTTTTTTAAAGATGTTATCGCCCCCCCCTTGCATTCATTAATAGATACGCTTTACTCTATTTAATTTTATGGTAACATTACCGACAGGAGAAGCTGCTTACGGTAATTCTTTTTAGTCCACTTAATTAAAAACTCTTTTCTCTATTTTATTATTATTTAAGATTAAGGTTATAAGTGAAAAAAAATCTCCTTACTATAAGGAGATTTTTTTATTGCCGACTGAAAAACATATGCTGACTCTACGATGTAAGATTATCCTTTAATTATATATAACAGCCAAGTTTTCTGTTTTAATTTCTTTCCTTTAGCAATAAGATAGTAGATAGATAGTAGATCATTTGGAAAAGGAGGATTCGGATGAGAGAAAAAATGATTAGACTAGGTTATTTGCTTGGCCTTGCCTTGATTTTGTCAGGTATTTTATACTTTTTTGCTTCTAATTGGCCTGGTTTCGACCGATTTACTAAAATTGCCCTAAGCATTCTATTTATCTTGCTGTTTTATGCAAGCTCATTTATCATGCGAAAACTCGTACCGCATCAGGCGTTTTTAAGTCATTGGCTTCTTTTATGCGGGGGAATTGCGTTTGGACTAAGTATCGCGTTAGTCGGTCAAATTTATAATTCGCATGCTGATCACTACTTATTATTTTTCATTTGGCTGCTGCCGATGGTGTTCTTTAGCTTCGTCACCAGCTACCAAGGATTTTATTTTTTATCCTTTGTCTTGCTTCAACTTACGATGTGGCTGTTTATTAACCCAAGCTTGCTGGCGATGCAGCGCGGCCAAAACGAAATTTTGCTGCTTAGTGTCGGCATGAGCTTAGTTAACTTCGTGCTATTTTTCTTTACAACCAAAAATATCATTTCATCAGCCATTCTGAAATACAGCTCGTATCTAATGTTTCATGTTGTACTTCTATCAATTGCAGTACCGTTTGAACAGTCTTTGTTACGAACTTTGATTGCCGTTTGTTACTTTGCTGTGCTTTGCTTCCTTTTCTATTATTTTTCAAAAATCCACTCGAATAAGAAGCTGTTAAGCATAACAATTATCGCTGCATCCCTGTTTGTCATCAGACAGCTGGCGTTGTTTATCATGGAAAACTTTGAAGAATGGGCACTCGTTTTATCATTTCTATTTGTCGTAGCACTTGTCTTTGCAAGTGTCCTTTTCATTAACTGGCTTAATCAAAACATGAGCGGCAAGGAAGGGAAATCACTGCTGATTATTAAACGAGTCGCCATTGTAGGAATTACTGCTGTAGCATCCATCATCGGGACTTTATCTATCGTCGGGTTAATCTTTCTTGCAACAGGCGATTATCCAACAAATGGATTATTTTTCTTAGGAATTGGATTTACCCTTTTATTCTTTATCATCAAATCCGATGTCCCGACTGTGAAATATACGCTCTTATTGATTGGGGTATTCATGAGTGGCGCGGCATCTTTCTTTGTCACAGACATATTGTTTTTTATGTTTATTGCTTTCTTATTTGTCCTGTTATTTGTCTCAAAATCGATAGCTTTTCGCCTCTTAGCCTTTACAATAATTCAGACGCTTCTGCTGTCTAACCTTCCGTTTCGTTTTGCCGAGTTTATTCATATTGAAGCTGTACTGCTTGGTTTGGTTGTTGTAAATGGCATTGTATACGCGAAAATCAAGCATCCTATATTAAAAAAATTAGCACTTGTCTTGTCGTTTAGCTTTTTGCTCTCATTAACTGAAACAGCAAGTTCAAGCGCGCTAACCATTGGCTACAGCCTGCTTTTCTTTCTTGTTTCCACACTGATGGTTTTTATGACCTATAAACGGGGCTATTCATCTGACTTTGGAATTTCAATCGGCTTTTGGTTTCTGTTTTTAGGCATGAAATACTATGATTACTTGTGGGATTTATTTGATAAGTCGCTGCTGCTGCTTATCGTCGGACTGATTTTTCTTGTCATCAGCAAAGCGTTCGACCCAAAAGCAAATACAGCCGCTGCACCGTCATTTCTTGACCAAAACCGGCGCTTACTTGCTGGGGTCATTGTCCTTCAGCTTGTGATAATCGGCTGCATCGTTGCTCGAAATGAGACAGTCCTGCAAAATGGAACAGAAATCAAACTGGCTCTAGAACCGCTTGATCCTCGTTCACTGATTCAAGGTGATTATGTCATCTTAAATTATGAAATCTCAGATATCGAGATCCCAAAAGCAGCATTTAGAGAACGGGTAAAAATCGTCTTGCGTAAAAATAACGAAGGCATACATGAATACGCGAACTTCTATAACCGCAATGATCAATGGAACCGGCCGTACAAGCCGAAAACAAGCGATGTCATCATCACAGGAACCTATCATATGGGCAATATCGCCTACGGCATTGAAAACTTCTTTATCCCTGAAGGAACGGGCCAAAAAGTTGAATCCGAAGCCCGGTTTGCCAAAGTCCGCGTCGGAAAAAACGGAAATGCGATTTTAGTAGATTTGACGAAAAAATAAAAAAAGCCCCTGCAAGTGAAATGAATGCTTGCGAGGGGCTTCGCTATTTTAATCCTTGTCGTTCTTAGAAGGGGCAATCTTATAAGGAGTTGGTGAATGCTTCTTTCTACTCTTATTGCATCTGCTTTTTCAAAACAATGATGGAAAAAGGTTTTAATGATTTCCATTTTCATTTAATGGGTTCACTTCAATATAGCCAATCAAGGTTTTAAGTATCTATGAGTTTTCTTTTATTGAAACATGATTAACAATTAAAATATGCTTTCAAGAAATCAAAAAACGATGACCAAGTTTCCTTTAACTCTCCTTTTAACAGCAGTTCATCTCCACCCTCCTTTGCCTTTTTATTTCTTCCTTTTGTTAGCTTCAGTGCTATTTCAAGCCGTTGATATTGGTCTAATAGCTCCATTAATCCATTGACCAAAAAATCGTTAGGGTCTTTCTTATGGATACTGTAAAATGGCTGTTCAATGCTTTTAATATCACAGCCATATTTCTTTAGCTCACGTTGTATCAGCACCTTTACAATATCTGATCGCCATAATTGGCTTGTATTCAGTACCACCACATAATCAATTTGGACAGACGAAAGGTGAGCCAACATCTCCTGTAAGCCCAACCTGTCTATTTCTAACGCTTCTTCATTCAATTTTGCGCCACTAATTCCTTCATCTCTAAAAATATGTATCAAGTTCCAGCCGTGTTCTTCACAGTATGCTTTAATCTCATCTTCTTGGTAAGCAAGGCTGTATCCATCCCTTGCTTGACCTTGTGTAGATACTCGAATATATCCGATAACTTTCATGACATTTCCCCCTCCGTTACGCAAATTAGGATTAACGTAACGCTTAGCCGATATATTTAATATAAATCCATTGTATGCGGCTTTAGCGATACAATCAACCCCTTTACCGATACAAGTTTATTGTGTATCGTAAAAGTAACATGAAAAAGAGGAAGGAAAATATCATGCCAATATCAATCAAACTCAAGGAAATCCTTAAAGAACGAGACCTTTCACAACGTGAATTGGCACGTATGACAGGGCTGCGTCCTAATACGATTAGCCATCTTTGTTCAGACAATGTGGACAGGGTTTATTTATCGACATTAGAAACGGTATGCAAAGTGTTAGACATCGACATTCAGGAGTTAATCGAGGTGGAGTAGCCTCATTCTAGTAATCGTTCTATGTACGTAAAAGTTGCGAAAAAATTTCAAAGTCAGGGAGAAAGAGAAGGTAGGGCTTTGAAGAATAAAAATGGTGGTATCTGATGATATTATGGTTATTTGCTTAATAAAATAAATAGTAGATAGGGCATACGTTTTAAAGATATTGTACGTACTAAAGAATTTGTTAAAACATCCTATAGGGATTACAAGGTTTAACTCTATTCTGTATATAATAAGTGGTTCATTCGGCACTAGGTAGCCCCACAAAAAAACCTTGAAAGGCATTTTGCCAATCAAGGTTATAAACCCAATCATATTATATTTTAGGAATATCAACTAAATCACCTGGTGATTTATTAATAAGCAAATCTGGTATATTCGGGTTGTTTTTTCTAATCCTGTATATCTGAATTTTTGTTAATTCAGGTTCAAATGATATATTCTGTGTCTTAAAATCTAAGTTTATTAGTTTATTATAAAGATTTAATAAAAAATCCTTCCACTCTTCCAATGCTGAATTCGAAACATCCTCGGGATTTTCTAACATTCGCAATCCATCTGCGTAATGAAACATTAGTAATCCTGTTCCTAAATCACAAGCCTCATTTTCTAAGATGACTGTTGGTACTTCAAACCCACTATTCCAATTATAATTTGCTGCGATAAAATGGAGTATTAGTGGATTATCTACCTTTTTTAACTGGCTGATTAAAATATTTTTATCTGTATTATAAAGCAACCCTACCAGATAAGTAATCTCTGAGTTAACCATCAGCTAAACCAATTCTCCATACCTTTAAGAGTTCTCTTACTCATAATTTGTTGTAGCAATAAAATCAAAAGCACCAGTTGAACTAATTTCATTGTTATATTCAAAGTTATATATTAAAATTACTGCATTATATGATTTCTTTAGGTTTATACTTTTCTGGATTTTTTGGATGACAATTTCTTCATACGAACACCCATCTAATAATGCTGATATATCACTACTACTATTCTTATAGACTGCTTTTTCTATAGTATCCTCATCTGTTTCATCCATATCAATATTAAAATCGATAAAGAATTGGGAAGGGACAGACTCGCCATCCTCATCATACGTTAAATCAACATACTCTCCTATTGAGTCCTCATCGTTAATATTCCCTAACCAAATTGAAACCCATCCTTGTTTTTCCATTATAGTATCCTCCTACTTTAATCTTAGACCTTGTGGTAAAGACGAAACTCCACCCTCTAATCTATAATTAGCCCAATTATTAAGTCGTCTAACAAATGTATTGTAGTCGCTAGAAGTATCTATTATTGCTAACAATTCATTATGTGCTTTAGTTGAGCCTAGTCCTCCATGAACACCGTTTGGATTGACAAATTTGACATCAGATATAGCTGTTCTTAAATCTTTAATCTCTTCAGCACCAATATTTCAATACTTAAATTGCGGAGCCCTTGAAACTAAGTGCCACTCATGTAAACCTCCAGGTTCTCTAAGCTGACGTTCAATTTTCTTTCTAATCTTTTTATCTTTCCAAAGTTCGTCTAGTTCACTACTTGTAAGGGAATTGAAGAATTTATTAAAATTCCCACTCTTTGCAGTTGGTATATCATCAACAGTTAATTTGGTTATATCTTTTGCATTATCTATACCCTTAGACTCAACCACTCTCTCTTCAACAGTCTCTACTTTTCTCTCAACCCGAACCGGCTTTTCAACCTTCTCCACATTTGGATTCGGCACAAAGCGGCCATTGGATGCTTGCCAGCGCTTGGCTTTTTTATTGTAGGCAACCGTGATTTGTTGAATGAGGTTTGTCGTTTGACTTTTTGCATTTTGCAGGGTTTCTCGTACAGTTCTTTGCCCGAGATCAGGTCCTAGTGGCACTAACTGATGTTGTGGAAGCAATCTTGGAACCTTTGAATCTAGAATATTATGATACGTTTGCTTAAGTGACTGTGTCCAAGACGCTGAGCGATTGCTTACGCTTTGATAGACGCTCTTTGACCAGTTAGTGACGACGCCTGTATGAAGCGTGTTTCGCATTTTCCCGTTACAAAAACCACAATTTATGTAACGCTTTTTAAACGAATAGCGAGTATTATACGACCGTCTCTTGTAAAAATACAACACAATTTTTGTCTGCCCTGTTGCTAAACTAGTAACCTTCTTACGTAACCTACCTTTTATCCCCACGAGCTTTGTCATTATCGTAAGTTTGTTAGCCAGCCCATATCATAACTATCCCTGCCATGTAAAATGTCATCTCGTCTATTTATCGTTCTTCTCACAAAATCCAAATATAAAATCAATACTCCATGATGGTACTACCTTCATGAGCTATGAATTTCAGTAAAGCAACATTCATGTTATCCAAAGCATAAATGTCTCATTAAAAAACGAAAAACACCTGTTACCTAATAGGCAATCAAGTGCTTTATAGTTAGCTATAAGATTAAAATGCCATCTCGCATAATTATATGGCAATCTTTTATAAATAAAATATCATTATACAAACTTTTGATGGTACAACCATCAAGAGTTTTTGATTCAGCAATCTCATTTATAATTTCTTTCTATTTATCTATCTTAAAAATCTTCTTCCCATGCTTCTTTTGCATCCAACAACCTTTGTGATAAAAACTCATAAAAATTCTTTGCTGTATTGTAGTCATCAAGTCCCCCTGGTCTATTCCACGCTATTACCGGGCACTCATTATTCTCCATTTCACTGATATATAGACAATAAGCATATTCTCCAGCATCTTCAATAACTACTAAATCCTTGTCCATTCCTAAATCTCTATATCTCTTTGTATTAACAACAACAGGAGCTCTATTTGACTTAGCCACTCCTAAAATATCAACTCCAAATAACCCACCAGAACCATAGGTAGTTAAAAACCACTTATAACTTTCTGGTAATTCCACCCCTAGCTCATTTTGGATAGAATTAATTTGACTTTCATCTACTCCACCTGTAAAGTCATCTGATTCCTTATGTTCATTAATAAAGTTTATTAATTCCTCTTTATCCAATCAAGGTTCCTCCTTTTACAATTCACTTTTATCTATTTGCTTAGCTCTCCATCTCCAATATTTACTTCTAAAATTGTCATATTGCTTTTTTAATACAGGGTCATTTCTAAAGCTCCCACCATTCTCCACCAAACCATGCAAAATTTTATTATATTCATCATGCATACTTGCAGGAATTTCTACCATTGATCCTGGCTCTCTTTGGATTAAATGATGAAGCTCTATAACCGTTCCATCTTTCCAAATTGGTGCTCTTCCTTTTTTCATTAATTGAAAATTTGTCATGCCAGTATCAGGATCGATTCTCTTATAATCGATATCAATCCTTTGAAAAACCCGTCTGCTAATATCTCTTTCTTCTCCTATTAAACTACTTCTTTTTCTTTCACTATCGGCAATTCATAAGCTGTTTTATGCTTCATCATTCCATAGATAATGTTCACAAGCCTTCTCATTATACAAACCAATGCTTGCCCCTTTGTTTTGCCTTCTCTTAGCTTCCGTTGGTAATATGCATAAAACACTGGGTTCCTTGGTAACTTACTTCCTTTAGCCACTTGCACTTGTTGCACTGCCAAGTTGTAAAATAAAGCGTGTAGCGCCCGATTTCCCTGTTTGCTTTTTTGTTCCTTACCTTTCCCACCAGAGCCAAAGTAAACAGGCGCAATACCCGCAAAGCGTGCTAATTTGTTGGCATTCGGAAAACGTCTTACGTCACCTATCTCAGCTATTAATGCTGATGCTGTTACTAGGTCTATGCCTGGCATGGAATCCAGTTGAAAGTCTAGTAAGCTCATTAACTCTTTTAATTCTCTTTCCACATAGCTCATTTCCTTCTTTTTAAAGGAAATATCTCGGACGATACTTTTCACTAGAAAATCCCGTGTTTCTTGGTGTTCTTTCTGTGTTTGCCCATCCTCTTTTACAAGTTTCATTATCTCACTTGCTTTTTTCACTGAACACGTATTGTTGCTTTCTTCTAATAAAAAAGTAGTCAATTGTGTTTTGCTTACACCATCTAAACATGAAGGTGAAGGGTATCGTTTCCAAAATGCCAATGCTGTTTTCCCGTCCACTTCTGAGAAAAACTTTTTATAGCTTGGATAATGGTGGCTCAATTGAATGTGTAGTTGGTTCTTTAATGCACCTTGTGCTTTTACCAATGCATTTCTTCTAGTAACCAATTGTTGTATGGACCAAAATAAATCATGTGGCTTAGCATCTGGCAATTGGTCAAGTTTGTTCACCAGTATTCTAGCTACACATTCTGCATCCCAACTGTCACTTTTTTGTGTGGTCATGTGGCTTTTTCGTTCAGCGTATGAAAGTGCTGGGTTTACTTCTTTTACAACCTGTCCATGGTCGGTTAAAAACTGTGCTAACGACCGTCCATAGCCTCCAACATCTTCTAAGCCAAATACAGGCGTCAATCCTTCTGCCATCAGTTTATCAATATCTAGTAAAAACGTGGAGAAAGCAGATGGTTTATTTTCAACTGTTAATTCAGCTAACTTCTCCTGCCAACAATTAATTATCACTGCCACATGCTGATGTTTATGCAAGTCTACACCCACATAAATGTGTTTCTGTTTTTCATGCATGGTTCATCCTCCTATTCAGTTGTCAATTATTGAATGAAAATGCCGGCAACCTTAGTTCGAGCGTTCACCTATCGGTGCGCATTGGTACGAAAGCCTATCCATTTTCAACCTTACAGAAGAACTTATAAGAAAATGAGTCCCTTTTTTAAGTAACCTTTTAAATTATTGCTTCATGTTTTCCATTTGCTTGTATTTGTCCGTATTTATATATCCCTTGATAAAAACTTTCTCGGTCTAAAATACGTTTCACTTGTACTTTCGTAAATGCTTTCCCTTGCGTTGTTTGATAACCTTCCTCATTTAATGCTTCTGCTAACCTAGACAGTGACCATTTCATATGTATCTGTCTAAGCTCAAACAACCGTTTCACTACTTCTGCATGACCGTTATGTATCTTTAGTTCCTTATCACCTTTCTGCTTCTGATAGCCAAATGTCGCCCTTCCGCCTGCATATCCACCTTCCTTTGCCTTTTTATTTCTTCCTTTTGTTAGTTTTAGCGCTATTTCAAGCCGTTGATATTGGTCTAATAATTCCATTAAGCCATTCACCAAAAAATCGT
The DNA here is from genome assembly GCA_008180335.1 of Priestia megaterium. Classification (GTDB taxonomy): domain Bacteria; phylum Bacillota; class Bacilli; order Bacillales; family Bacillaceae_H; genus Priestia; species Priestia megaterium_B. The sequence continues at coordinate 3,603 of VTEF01000004.1, read as the reverse complement.
TTGGGTCTTTTTTGTGAATACTGTAAAATGGTTGTTCAATGCTTTTAATATCACAGCCATATTTCTTCAACTCTCGTTGTATCAGTACTTTCACAATATCGGACCGCCATAATCGGCTTGTGTTGAGCACCACCACATAATCAACTTGGACAGACGAAATGTGAACCAACATTTCCTGTAAGCCCACCCTGTCAATTTCTAATGCCTCTTCATTTAGTTTTGCGCCACTAATTCCTTCATCTCTAAAAATGTGTATCAAGCTCAAGCCTTGTTCTTTACAATATGCTTTAATTTCCTCTTCTTGATATTTCAAACTATATCCATCTCTTGCTTGCCCTTGAGTTGAGACTCGTATATACCCAACAACGTTCAACTTTTCACCCTCCCGTTACATAAATTTTAATTTTCGTAACGCTTTTTAACGAATAGCGAGTATTATACGACCGTCTCTTGTAAAAACACAACCTAATTTTTGTTTGCCTGTAATATATACTAGTAACCTTTTTTGTAATCTATTGTTTATCGCCACGAGCTTTGTCATTCTCGTTAGTTTATTACCTATGCTATGTTATCACTACCCCTAACATGTAAAATGTCATCTCGTCAAATTCTCGTTTTCTGTAAGCTAATCCATGTATTAACATGATACTCCATGATGGTACAACCTTCATGAGTTATGAATTTCAGTAAAGCATCATCCATGTCGTCCAAAGTTTAAATTTCTTACCAAAAACAAAAAACACCTGTTGCCTAAAAGACAATCAAGTGCTTTATAGATAGCTATATAAAGTAATTCATTGCTATTCCTATCTTTAAACCAACGAGCCTGTTTAATTTTGTATGTTTTTGGCGTGTTCCCTGTAATAATACTTCGTAAGTTTAAAGTTTCATCTCGCCAAAATATTGTAGCTGAATTTTCTCGACTCTACATAACATCTCCACAAATTAATCTTCACCATACATTAAATCATCTAACATTTCATTTTGTTTTTGTATTTCTTTATATCTATCAAATCTATTCATCAAGTATTCAACAGATACTTCTTTATTTTTAACTAATTCACCATCAAACAGTCTTATCTTCGCACCAACATTTATCAATTCATTTATTAATTTTTTAAGTCTTGCATCGTCCTCATCATCTTTAAACAGATTACATTCCATTATCGGACTTCCATTTCCAATTCTTTTTTTTATCTCAGAAAATCCTAAATTTGTATTTTTTCTTATTGCAGGTAAATATTTCATTTGATTTTCATCTTGTTCCACCACTAAAAGCATTACCGACATATTTATATCCTCCTTAAAAGTCATTATCAACTGAATCATTTAGTGGTTTACCAGGTAGGCTTTTCTTATAGCTACCACCATGCCATCGATACAAATGTTCTCTAAATGTTACAGGATATATAATTTCGCCTTTATTGGCAATTTGCGGATATTTAGATGCGCTATAAGTATGGTGACCAACCATAGTTTTACCTTCATATTTTGGCGCCTTACCATTTATTATGTCTTTTGCTTGTTTCTCCGTCCATACCCTCGTAGCTTCTCCATTTAACAAGCGTTCTCTTTCTTGTTCCCAGAAGTCATCTACACCGTTATCTCTTCTGCGTTTAAATCTCTTGTTCCACATCAATTGTTTCCATTCTTCTTTTGTGATAGTTCTATTTTTCACCTTTTCGTTCAATTGTTTCATTTTTTTACTACCCATGATTTTATATGGAGTTTCTCTTAGAGTTAAGTCCAAACCTTTAGCTCTTTCAGCAATAATATCTACTTCATCTTTAATGTTCTTAACTTGAATAGTTTCACCCGTACCCTATGTTGTAATCTTAAAAGCTAAAAATAAAAAAGTCAGCAATTTTACCACCCTATTAAACTACTTCTTTTTCCTGCACTATCGGTAATTCATAGGCTGTTTTATGTTTCATCATGCCATAAACAATGTTCACAAGCCTTCTCATAATGCAAACCAATGCTTGTCCTTTTGTTTTACCTTCTTTAAGCTTTCTTTGGTAATAAGCATGAAACACTGGGTTTCTTGGCAGTTTACTTCCTTTTGCTACTTGCACTTGTTGGACTGCGAGGTTGTAAAATAAAGCGTGTAGCGCCCGATTTCCCTGTTTGCTTTTTTGTTCCTTACCTTTCCCACCAGACCCAAAGTAAACAGGCGCTATGCCCGCAAATCGTGCTAATTTGTTGGCATTAGGAAAACGTCTTACATCACCTATCTCTGCAATTAAAGCAGAAGCTGTCACAAGGTCAATTCCTGGCATGGAGTCTAGTTGAAAGTCTAGTAAGCTCATTAACTGTTTTAATTCGCCTTCCACATAGTTCATTTCCTTCTTTTTAAACGAAATGTCTCGAACGATGCTTCTTACTAGAAAGTCTCGCGTTTCTTGATGTTCTTTTGTTGTATTCCCATCCTCTTTTACTAGCTTTAATATTTCATTCGCTTTTTTCACCGAACAAGTATTGTTACTTACCTCTAATAAAAAAGTTGTCAACAGCTTAACATTTACACCGTCTAAACAAGATGGAGACGGGTATTTCTCCCAAAATGCTAACGCTGTTTTTCCATCTATCTCGGAGAAAAATTTCTTATAGTTTGGATAATGATGGCTCAATTGAATGTGTAATTGGTTCTTTAAAGCACCTTGAGCTTTCACCAATGCATTTCTTCTAGTGACCAATTGTTGTATCGACCAAAATAAATCATGTGGTTTAGCGTCAGGCAATTGGCTAAGTTGTNAGATGGAGACGGGTATTTCTCCCAAAATGCTAACGCTGTTTTTCCATCTATCTCGGAGAAAAATTTCTTATAGTTTGGATAATGATGGCTCAATTGAATGTGTAATTGGTTCTTTAAAGCACCTTGAGCTTTCACCAATGCATTTCTTCTAGTGACCAATTGTTGTATCGACCAAAATAAATCATGTGGTTTAGCGTCAGGCAATTGGCTAAGTTGTCTTACCAATATTCTAGCCACACATTCCGCATCCCAGCTATCACTTTTTTGTACGGTCACATGACTTTTTCGTTCAGCATATGAAAGTGCTGGGTTAACCTCTTTTACAACTTGTCCATGGTCCGTTAGATATTGTGCCAGTGCTCGACCGTAACCGCCCACATCTTCTAAACCAAATACAGGTGTCAACCCTTCTTCTGTCTGTTTATCAATATCTAGTAAAAATGTTGAGAAAGCGGACGGTTTATTTTCAAACTTTATTTCATCAAGCTTCTCCTGCCAACAATTAATAACCACTGCCACATGGTGCTGTTTATGTAAGTCTACACCCACATAAATGTGTTTCTGCTTTTCATGCATGGCTCATCCTCCTATTCAGTTGTCAATTATTGAATGAAAATGCCGGCAACCTTAGTTCGAGCGTTCACCGTCAGGTGCGCATTGGTACGAAAGCCTATCCATTTTCATCGTTTCATAAGAACTTATAAGAAAATGAGCATCTTTTTTAAGTGCATTTTTAAATTATTGCTTCATGTTTGCCATTTGCTTGTATTTGTCCGTATGTATATATCACTTGATAAAAACTTTCTCGGTCTAATATTCGCTTCACTTGTACTTTCGTAAATGCTTTC
>VTEF01000003.1 GCA_008180335.1 Priestia megaterium | reverse complement strand
TGGATTGTCAACGCTAAACTAGACAACTTTTTTAAGGTGTTCAAGTTTATATTGAATTGGACTCGTGTAGCTAAGAGTTCCATGAATTCTAATATGATTGTACCAATGGATATAATCCATTAATTCCAGTTCCAAAACTTCTAAATTATCAAAATGGCGTCCTTTTACAAACTCTGTCTTAAAGACCTTGAAGGTCGCCTCTGCTACCGCATTATCGTAAGGACAGCCTTTCATACTTAGAGATCGCTTGATTTTAAATGTTTCTAACGTCTCATCAATTAACTTGTTTTTGAACTCATTTCCTCGATCAGTATGGAAGAGATTGATTCGTTCCAAATTGCCGTGAATGGAAGATAATGCTCGATAGACTAATTGTGCATCTTTGTTTGGACCAGCACTGAAACCGATAATTTCTCGATTAAAGAGATCAACAAATAAACATACGTAATTCCATTTTTTATTGACTCTAACGTATGTCAAATCACTTACGATGACTGCTTTTTCTTCATCTTGATCAAACTCTCGATTTAACTCATTATGAATGGCCGATTCATTACATTTATCTTTATGTGGCTTGAATTGAGCTACCGTATACGAGGATACTAATCCCTGCTCGTTCATAATCCTTCCGATACGGCGTCTAGATACGTTCAAAGCCTGTTTCTTCAACTCTACCTTGATTTTTCGAGTACCCTAATTCTGACGGCTGGAACGGAAGATTTCAATAATTTTAGAAGTGAGAACATCTTCAGATGATCTTTCTTTTGCCTCATAATAATAAGTGCTTCTTGGTAATTGTAGGACTTTGCACATTGCTGATATTGAGTATTTGTGTTGATTGTTTTTGATCACATTTACTTTCGTCCTAGTATCAGCGCAGCTTGCTTTAAAATGTCGTTCTCCATTTGTAGCTGTTTAAGTTGCTTTCGGAGCTCGGCGAGTTCTGATTCTTCTGGTGTCCGATTATCAGATTCTTTGAAAGAACCGGAGGTTTTATATTGGCTTATCCACTTATCTAAAGACGATGGGGTCAGACTGTACTCTTGAATTAGATCTTTCCTCGGTTTGCCATTCATATATAGCTGAACCATTTGTTCTTTGAATTCTTGGGTAAATGTTCTTCGCTCTCTTTTGGTCATTGTAGATTCTCCTCGATTATATTAACTGTAGTCTACTTGACCTTAAATTAACTGTCCAACTAANCGAGTTCTGATTCTTCTGGTGTCCGATTATCAGATTCTTTGAAAGAACCGGAGGTTTTATATTGGCTTATCCACTTATCTAAAGACGATGGGGTCAGACTGTACTCTTGAATTAGATCTTTCCTCGGTTTGCCATTCATATATAGCTGAACCATTTGTTCTTTGAATTCTTGGGTAAATGTTCTTCGCTCTCTTTTGGTCATTGTAGATTCTCCTCGATTATATTAACTGTAGTCTACTTGACCTTAAATTAACTGTCCAACTAAGTGTAGCCTATCCACGTTGATATGTTTTGTGAGTGGGTTCTCATTGTGTTGTATGACATATGCTTCCAACGAGATAGGATAAACTCTGATATGGGGTGAATGACAGGGTGGCTAGTTCTGTTGTTCTTTACTGCCACTATAGAATGTTGTTTCTTAATAGAGTTTTTGGTTTGAGAATCTGATAAGTTAATCCAAATAGAGTGGGGAACAAATTTAATGTGTTTAGTAATATTGAAATTAATGTCTAATATTTGAGCTAAGTGTTCTTTTGTCAAGGTTGATTTTCCCCCTCATATGATAAAGAGAATGCTTCACCAATTATTAGTATAGAGTCTATAATATTTATGTACAAGAGTATTGTCTGATTTTTCTTTTTCCTTATTTGTTGGGGGTAAGAGGTTTTCTGTGCTATATTTATGTACAATCAAATTATGCACATTTATTTATACATATGGTACAGAAGCTACTCGTGCTGGCATTATTACGATGTTGAAAGACCAAAAGTACATTGATGTTAAAAAGAACCGAGTATTTGCAACAGATAAAGGAAAAATTTTAATTGAAGCAATAGGTGATAAAATTTTAGCTTCACCTGAGATGACGGCAAAATGGGAACAGCGGCTTGCGGAAATTGGACAGGGGCAAGTGTCCGCAGCAGCGTTTATGGAACAAACAAAAAAATTATCAACGAAAATTATTGAAGACGCGGTTGAAACAGCAAATTCATGGGACTTTAGCGGATATGACACAGAGTCGATTCAACGGAAAAGAAAAGGTGCTTCGTCAACATCTGTTGGATCATGTAAGCTATGCGATGGCAAAGTCGCTGATAAGGGCTCATTCTATGGCTGTTCAAACTATACAAAAACAAAATGCTCCTTTACGATTTCAAAAAAGATTTTGGGAAAAACAATCTCGCAAAAGAGCGTGAAGAAGCTATTAAAAGAAGGCAAAACAGATACAATTAAAGGATTTAAAAAAGGTGAAAAAACATTTGATGCCAGACTAGAGTTAAAAGAAGGGAAAACACAGTTTTTGTTCGATAACTAAAAATTATAAGGGAAAGAATGACGCTTTTCTCGTAGAAAGCTAGATTTTTTAATGCAGTTAAAAAATCTAGCTTTTTCGTTTCTATTATGAAAAAGCTTAGGTTGTATAACATTACGGGACCTTTCAATACTGTTACAAATATGTAAAATCATCATAAATGGTTTCTTTTTAGCAGAATGTTCGATACAATGCCCACTAGATGGTTTTCTCAAGTATAAGAAAATTATCCTTCTAGATCGCGAAAGGAGATAGATAATGATGAAAAAGCTTCGATACCCTTTCATCATCGGGTTAATGGCTGTAGCTTTAGCAGCATGCGGATCAGATAGTGCAAATGAAAAATCAGCAAATGAGGATAAAGCGAAAACAGCACAAACAGATGAACAAGATCAAACGAAACAAGCAAAAGAACAGCAGAAACAAATGGAAGAAATGCAAAAGAAGCTAGATAAACAAAAAGTGGATGATAACAAAACGGTAGCAGTTGTGAATGACGAGAAGATTTTAGGATTGGACTATAACCAGGCATTAACGTCTTCACAAATGCAGCTTCAGCAAATGGGACAAGACCCAACTTCTAAAGAAGCAGCAAAGCAAGTGAAAAATCAAGCTATTGATAATTTAGTAGGGCAAACTTTGCTTCTTCAAGATGCAAAAGAAAAAGGATATAAAGCCTCAAATGATGAAATTGACAAGCAAATCGCAGATGCGAAAAAGCAATATAAGACTGAAAAAGAATTTAACGCTGCATTGAAACAAGCCAATTTAGATATGGAACAATTAAAAGCGCAAGTTGCAGACAATATCCAATATACTAAGTATGTAGAAAAGGAAATTCCAGCAGGTAAAGTAACAGATCAAGAAATTCAATCGTACTATGATCAATATACTAAGCAGGGAGAATCAAGTGATCAAAAGCTTCCAAAGCTTGAAGAAGTAAAACCGCAAATTAAACAGCAGTTAGAGCAGCAAAAGAAAAATGAAAAAATTGTTGAACAAGTAAAAGAACTGAAGAAAAATGCTAAAATTGACGTTAAGATTTGACATAACCGCAGCCGCTGTATAGTAGTGGCTGTGGTTATTTTTTTGTATTTGAAGAAAGGTAAGTTAATGAATATTTACATCAATTTAACAATTTTTTATCAAAAACAGAACAAATGTTCTTGTTGTTTCTTTTTTTATTTATTATAATGAAAAGTGTAGGAAAACGAATGCAACGTATATTTTTAATACAAATCTTTCGGTTTTCATACACAAATTATTTTTATAAAGGAGTGTTTATAATGAAACACCAAGCTACACCATACCTTACATTTAATGGGAACGCGAAAGAGGCATTACATTTTTATGAGCAGGTATTTGAAGGAGAAGTTTTAAATATTCAAACTTTTGGTGAAGCAGATTTTCCAACACCTCCAGAAGCAGGTAATCTTGTTATGCATGCACAGTTTAAAAAAGATCATTTATTTTTCATGGTCTCAGATGCATTTTTAGATCAGGATATTCAAGTAGGAAATCATATTTCTTTAGCACTTGAATTAGAAAATTTAGAGGAAATTAAAACATTATATGCACGACTAAAAGAAAAAGGCACTGTATTAATGGAACTGCAAGATACATTTTGGGGAGCAAAGTTTGCTAAAGTAAAAGATTGCTTTGGAGTTATTTGGGATTTAAATTATACAAAACAATAATAAAGGTATTTTAATACATAAAAGGGCTATCTGTTAAAGAAGCCCTTTTTTATATGATTGGAAAAGAGCTAGTAAATCGGGTTATAATGAAAAAGTAGAGAAAGTCAGAAAGGAGAAAGAATGAAGTATTCAGCAATAAAATACATATTGTTCTTATGCATAGTCGTTATCTCTGCCAGCTGTTCGACCGATAACGAAACAGACGGCTCATCTAAAGGTTATATTGTTCAAGGGCGGATCATGGACGTAAAGGATAATGAAATTTTAGTAGCCAATGTGATACCAAGAGACGTTGCGTTAAATTATACGACAAATGAAGTATTAGGGGATGATACAATTCAACCCATTTATGTAAATGTCCCTGATGATATAACAAATTATAAAAAAGGTCAATTGGTAAAAGCTTGGCTGAAAAAAGATGAAAGTGTAAAATACTCTGTACCGGCAAAGGGAAATGCTGAAAAAATTGAGATTTTAAGTGAAGTCGAGAAGTAGCGGTCAAAGAGTTAGCAGCGCTTGCAATGAAAAAAGAACAGATTGCTCTGTTCTTAGTGGAACACAAATTTCTCTTTATCTTGGATTTCGCTCTTTTCCTGATTTTAAGTCGATTACTTTCCCTGGGCTTTTAGGAACAGAGAATGAGTGGCTCTTTGGCGCTGGTTTCTTTGCTTCCACCCACTCAATGAGCAAACCGAATGCTTGATGAGCATAAGGAAGCAATGGCTGTAGTTGCTTTTGTGGATCTGTTTGGGAGCTCCACACTAGGCTGTCTACATGGTTTCCTTTGTCAATCATATAGAGACGGTGCAAATCTTTTTTTCCTGCTTTTTTGACCATTTTTTCGTAACCTTTTGCATGGATCTCAGGGAAAATTAAAGCATCATATGATCCAGCGATACTGATTAATGGAACGTCAATATTTCCTGTATTGGCTACTTTTCTAATGTTTCTTTTTACTATTTTTTTACGTTTATTGTAATGATAGTCTTCAAAGATATAATCAAATGATCGGTCTCTTTGACCGGATGCTGTAAAGTTTAAGTAGTTTTGCCAATCGATTCTTTTAGGAGCGGCAGGGTCGAAATGGTCACGATATATATTTAATGTAACAAACCAATATACTTGATCATGATAAGGCCAAAGTTGTTCAGAACCTTTAGGTACACCTGCTTTATACAGGGCTTTTATTGCTTTCTCTTTTTCTTTGCCTGTTCCATAGATCGCTTCTTCCGCATAGTTGACAACAGGTGTTAAGGAACTAATTAAATTAGGTGCTTGTTCAGTCCATAGAACGCCTTCCCAATCAACTCCTCCATCAAAAAGCCTTGGTTCTCCCGTCTTCTTAGGATTATCATTTTCAAGTGCATATCTTACTACATACCCGCCATTTGAGATACCCATCGCATATGTCGGCACGCGGTGATCTTTTTTTATTAAATGGCTTGCTGAATTGTTCGTGTCAGCAGAATGAATCAGTTGAGTCGATCGGTTTTTAACAAGGTAGTCTTGAGCTGCCTTTGTAATTTGCCTGAAACGGAAATTCCACTCTGCTACGCTATCATCTTCACTTATTAATGCATTTTTTACTTTTGCCAGAGGATCATTTGGATCACTTTCACCTTGAGTGCCCTTATCAATAGCAGCAAAGGCAAACCCTTTTTCTAAGACAAAATCACTGAATAATAAATCGGTTGCTGTTTCATTTCTAGTAGCTGGAATACCAGATACAACAAGTTTGCCATTCCAGTTATCAGGAATGCGAATCACAAATTGTGCATCTTCAAATATTCCATTAATTTGAGTACCTGTTATTTCAGCGGGTTTATACATTTGATGCCAGCCAGATTCTTCGCTTTTACTGCCCCAATTATACGGAGCAAGACCAAGGTTTCCATACAGTGTCGCTTGCTGGTATTGAAGAGGGTTCTTTGTCGTTAACCAATTGTCGTTTGCTCCATTAAAATAAGAGACTTTCACACTGTGAGCGCCAGGAATAGTTGCTTGTGTTTGAGCTGCTTGTACACTGGCGTCATTATGAATGATCGAACACATTGTAAAAAGCAATGAAGAAGATAAAGAAAGCGCTAACAATTTATTTTTCATCTAATTCCTCCTCTTGGAAAAACTGGAGCTTTACTCACGTATATTTTACCTGTAACCGTTTATGAATTCATGGGTCTAAGGACATTCTCTTTACAAAAAAAGTAAGATCCTTTTCATGAACGTCTACTTATTGTTTATTGACACAGTTTAACAGGATTACTATAATAGTTTTAGTTCATATAGTTTGTGTACTTATTATTTTCGTGGAATTATTTTCGTATTCGTAATAAAACAGTTCGGCTAGTACATGAACGAGATAAGATTAAACCTTTATTTATAGGAGGGGTTTTATGTCAAAACCTAGATTATGGACGAAAGATTTTATGGCTGTCTCAATGACCAGCTTTTTTATTTTTGTCATCTTTTATATGCTCACTGTCACGTTGCCTCTCTACGCAACAGATATATTACAAGCTGGCAAAAAGAGTTTGGGGTTAATTGTAACCATCTTCTTAATTTCAGCTATTGTATTTCGGCCGCTTTCAGGCAAATGGATGACTTCTGTTGGGCCAAAGAAAATTTTAGTGATCGGGGCCATTATCTTTTTGTTAGGATCGCTTCTTTATATAGAAGTAAATTCACTTTCTTCATTATTGCTATTGCGAATTTTACATGGAATCGGGTTTGGGATGAGCACAACGGCTACAGGGGCAATTGTGGCGAATGTCATTCCTGATGAGCGCAGGGGAGAAGGGATGGGATACTATGCAACATTTATGAATTTGGCAATGGTTATCGGTCCGTTTCTTGGGTTAACGCTTGTAACCTCATTGGGGCATTCTGCTTCATTTATAGTGACGATTATCTCTTCCATTCTTGCATTGTTATGCACGCTGATCTTAAAAGTCCCCGCTTTAATGACAGAGCCAGCTGTCAAAGCACCTCACAAAAAGAAAGCATCTTTATCTGATTTCTTTGAATACAGTGCATTGCCAATTGCTGTGTCAGGATTTGTTTTATCTTTTGCTTATGCGAGTGTTATTTCCTTTATATCTGTTTATGCAAAAGAGATGAATATAGGTGCAGCATCAAGTTATTTCTTTGTTGTTTATGCCATTTGCTTACTGCTGTCGCGTCCTTTTTCAGGGAAATGGTTTGATAAGCATGGTGAAAACTTTGTTGTTTATCCAGCTATTTTCATTTTTTCATTAGGCATTTTTCTGCTAAGTCAAACATCTTCAAGCATTAGCTTTTTAATAGCGGGCGGGGTAATTGGTCTTGGATTTGGAACTCTGACTTCTAGTTTCCAATCAATCGCAGTTAAAGCTGCACCGCCGCACCGAAGAGGAGTCGCTACAGCTACTTTTTTTGTTCTATTTGATTCAGGTTTAGGATTAGGTTCCTTCTTATTGGGAATTATTTCTACAGATACAGGTTATCGAGGCATGTATTTATTATGTGCAATGATTGGCGGACTGTCGTTAGTCATTTACTATGTTCTTCATGGAAGAACGTTCAAGGCAACGGTACTATCTTCTGAGCAACACACCGTTCATAAATAAAAAAACTTTAATCAGTGAGAGAACGTCTAGCTAAAAATGAATTTTATAGCTAGACGTTTTTTAATTTTAGAGAAAGAGCACGCATTTTCAAATTGTTTACAATCTTGATATTAACTTTTATAATGAAAATAACTTACAAAAAGTAACTTAATGACTAAAGCATCAAAATTGGTTTATCTATGAGTTTAGTTTAAAATGCTAAGGTGTATAGTTTATGTTAGGAGGAACATAAATGATTAATGAGAAAGTTTTAGATGTATTAACGGATAAAATTAATGTGATCAAAGCCGAAAATCATTTTATATATGTGGTAGGGCCTGTGAGGCTGCCGGTTAACTTAGATGGAGAAACAAAAATTTTTCAATGGTATTCTTGGCTGCGTTCGGATAATATAAAAGAAGCATTTAGCACAGAAAAATTAATTCAATATATCACAACTGCAGACCTAGCGACTATGCAGCAATCAAGTGTTCTCGTTTATGGAGATTTTAAAGAGTCACCTGAAGCCCTTATTCGTATGCATAGTATTTGTCATACAGGTGATATTTTTGGAAGCAAGCGTTGTGATTGCGGTTTTCAACTAAAGCAATCGATGAAGTTAATTGTAGAAAGTGGAAGCGGCGCTTTGTTTTACTTGGCTAATCATGAAGGAAGAGGAATTGGTTTGTTTAGTAAAGCAATGGCGTATGTCCTGCAGGAAAATGGATTTGACACAGTTGAGGCAAATGAGGAACTAGGGTTTGCTGATGATACGCGCAATTATGAAGAGGCTATCAGCGTTTTAAAATTCCTGCGCTCAAAGCCAGTGGTTCTCATTACAAATAATCCGCGAAAATTAGAGGCATTAAAAAGCAATGGCGCCTTTCTATCGGGGCGTGTTCCTTTATGGGGAGATGCATCTGAATTTAATGAGAAATATTTACAAACGAAAGTAATGCGTTCAGGACACTTGAGTGAGGAGGTTTTAGTTTGATTGGACATGAGTTTTACATGAATGTCGCAATTCAAAATGCAATGGCAACAAAAGGTCAAACGGATCCAAATCCGCTTGTAGGGGCTGTAATTGTCAATGAGAATCGTATTGTCGGCATCGGGACACATTTGAAAGCTGGGGAACCTCATGCAGAAATTCATGCTTTAAAGATGGCGGGAGAGTATGCAAAAGGGAGTACAGTATACGTTACTTTAGAGCCTTGTTCGCATTACGGGCGGACGGGTCCTTGTGCAGAAGCTCTTGTTAAAGCGGGGGTAAAGAGGGTCGTCGTTGCTACATTGGATCCGAATCCGCTTGTTGCCGGTCGAGGAATTAAAATTTTAGAAGATAGCGGCATTGAGGTACTCGTAGGTGTTTGTGAAAAAGAATCACGCCAAATGAACGAAGTATTTAATAAATACATTGTGACAAAAAAACCATTTGTTATTCTTAAGTCAGCTATTACGTTAGACGGAAAGATTGCAACAGCTACTTCCCACAGTAAATGGATTACATCAGAAGAGGCGAGAAAAGATGTCCATCAATTGCGGCATGAAACAGGTGCTATTTTAGTCGGAGTTAATACGGTCATTAAAGATAACCCTGAGCTGACAACGCGCATTGAAGGCGGACGCCATCCAGTTCGCGTTATTTTGGATTCACAGCTGCGAATTCCGTTAGAGTCGAAAGTGATAGCAGATTCATTAGCGCCGACTTGGATTTTTACTAGCCAGCAATATTTAGAAACTAAAAAACAGCAATTAGAACAGCAAAATATAAAGGTGTTTGTAACAAGTGGCACAGACCGTGTAAATCTTGAAGATGTCCTGTTCACGTTAGGTGAGCACTCAATCTCATCGTTACTAATTGAAGGCGGCGGTGAAGTCACTGCGTCCTTCATTGAGCAAAAATTAATAGACAAACTAGTTCTGTATATAGCACCTAAAATTGCAGGAGGAAGGCAAGCGCCCACATTTGTTGAAGGAATTGGAGTCGAGAAAATGTCAGATGCTCTTGAGTTTTCAAATATTGAGTTCAATCAGCTTGGCAAAGATTATAAATTTGTTGGCTATCCAAACTATTAACTAAAGTGATTAAGCAGATTTCGCAGGAAGAGCGTAACTCTATTGAAGAGTTACGCCCTTTTATTTTACTAAAGAATAAACTACTCATTTAAGCGTATATCAATATTTTTTAATTGCTTTTCTAAATATTCTCGCTTCCCTTTTCCATTTTCCTGATATTCAGATGGATAATATTTAGTCATAAAAACAGGTTCATCAAATCCTTTATAGCTACATACGGGACAAATGTATTTTATATGATTTAAAATCTCCTACTCCTCTAATAAAATAACGATTAACTTATGATACTGAATTTTGACAGACGCAAACGATTATAAGTATCAGTTATTTCAAATATAAATTTTGATCTTTTGTTTTGTACGTTCATTCCACCGACTATCTACAAATAAAAAACAAAAGCAAGGAAGAATTTGTCGATATCCTTTAACAAGTTATTCAATGTGTTCTTCTATCCTGAAATCTCCTTGAATCATTGATTTAGAAATGATTGTATCAGAAAATCGGTTGAATTTAAAAACAACATGATCCTTTAACAGAGCTTTGTTAAAAAGTATAAGTGAATACTAATCAGTATTTTCTCCCTGAAATTGCTGATTTTTAATTATATTTTTCCATATTTATAAAGGAATTAGTGGAATATATAGAGAAGAACATAGTGTTAATGCAAAACTGAAGTAAGGGTGAGGAACGAGATGAGAGAGTACAGAATCGGCAGTGTAATGAGAGAACTTCGCAAAATGGCGGGACTTACACAGCAAGAATTATCTAAAGATATTTGTACCCAAGCTCAAATCAGTAAAATTGAGAATGGCGAAGAATATCCGTCTAGCATTACTTTATATAAAATTTCAAAGCGGCTTGGTGTAGATGTAAATTATTTTTTTGATACTGTTGAATCCCCGCGGCTTGATTATGTCGATGCGGTAAAATCATTAATTCGTCAATATATTCGTCAGCGTGATTATGAGTCGATTGATCATATTATTCGAAAAGAAAAAAAGAGCCCATTGTTTCAAAATCCAGTCAACAAACAATTTTTAGCATGGCATGAAGGCATTTGTATGTATCATCTTAATAAAAATAAAGAACAGGCACTAGAGAAGCTATATGAAGCAATTGATTATACAAGGCAATCAAAAACGTTCTATAAAGAAAGAGAAATTGAGATTTTAAATAGTATAGCCATTATTTATCATGAAGAAAAACAATTTCAAGAATCAGCCGAGTTATATAAACAGGCGCTAAAGCATTTAAATTCATTACCTCAAGTAAGGCAGGAAAATATTAAGATTCGTATTTTATATGGTTTATCGAAAACGTTAGCGGATATGGATCAATACGAAGAGTCTATTACATATAGTAGTCGTGGTATCGATTTGTGTATTAGTAATGAATCAATGTACTTGTTCGGTGAACTACATTATCAAACAGGAGAAAGTTTGATTAAGCTAGGAAAAATAGAAGCAGGAAAAGATTATCTTGAAAAATCAGTGATGATTTTTAATTTGCAGCGAAATGATAAATTTGTGGATTTAGTAAAAAGTGAAATTCAAGAATTACTTGTATAAAATATTCCTATCATTATAATTTTTTAGAAATTTTACTCAGATATGAAGAAAAAAAGAGGTTTGATAGCTGTAAATGGCTATATAACGAAAATCATAAAAAGTAATGCTATGCTACACTAATGATAACAAAGCAAAGAGGAGGAACAAAAATGAAAAAAGTATTAGTCGGTATTGCACTAACCTTTACATTAGTGGCCGGGGTTGCTACATTTGGATCAACTGCTCAAGTTGGAGAAGTAACTTCTTTAGGATTACCAAACCAACATTAAAATGAAAACGGTCGCGCTTATGTAAGCGCGACCGTTTGTGCTTTATTGTGTTTTACTTCGCTGGTCTTTATTGCGCTTGTTTCCTTTTGAATTATCACCGCTTGAAATTTCTTCGCTCATTTCTACAAGCTGATGCTGCTTTTTTGGGTTGCTTTGGTTTTCGCTTCCGTTGTTGAATTTTTTAGTCATATCGATGCTCCTTTTAAAATAATGGTAGTGAATCTAAGTTGTTTGTTTTATCATGGTCGGGATTGCTTCGAATGTATGTACCGCCATCTTTTCCTACAAAGGTGCTTACATGCTCAATTTCCCCAGCTTCTACACGGTTCAGTGCTTCTGAATAACTTAGCACTTGTCCAGTGGCGGTTTTGAATTCAACTAAATCGCCTTGCTCATTTTTACGAACTGCGACAAAATGATCTTGACTGTGCATCATCTTCACCTTTCTTTCTAAGAATTAAATCATGCACACTTGGATTGCTAATAAAAGCGATACATCTTTATAGTTGCTTAAACAAAGATATTTATGCATAAAAAGCAGGGGCATATATGACAGTCAGCGAATAATAATTAGAAGCTTAAAGTGTGTTAAAAAGGAGGATATACGGTGAAAAAATTTAATTGGCATGAAGAAGCGCAAGAGCAATGGAATGAAAAAGTATCATTTTGGAACAGCAAAAGCGAAGACATGTGGACGAATGGAAGTCGCAAAACAATTCTTCCCTTTATGAAGCGGTATGTAAAAGAAGAAAGTACAGTGTTAGATGTAGGGTGCGGCGATGGTTGTGGCACGATGTTATTGGCGAAAGCTGGATATAAGGCGATCGGCATTGATTTATCAACAGATATGATTCAAAAAGCAACAGAACTACATAAAGAGTATGCTGCTTTTCAGCAAGCTGATATTATGAGTTTACCATTTGAATCCAATAGTCTCGATGGAGTAATGGTTATTAATGCCCTAGAATGGACAGAAAATCCGCTTTTAGCGTTAAATGAATTGCATCGTGTTGTTAAGTTGGGCGGCTATGGGTGTGTAGGAATTCTTGGGCCTACCGCACAGCCGCGAACGAACAGCTATCGCCGTCTTTATGGTGAAAATATAATTTGTAATACAATGATGCCATGGGAGTTCGAACAATTAGCAGTTGAAAACGGATGGGAGATAGTGGATGGCGAAGGTGTATATAAGCGGCATGTGTCAGAAGATTTATATAGTCAGTTACCGAGTGAATTGAAACAATCTCTTACATTTTTATGGCTATTTATGCTCAAAAAAATGGATTCTTTTACATAAGTCGAAGCGAATTACAAGGGCATGCTGCAGTATATGCCCTTGTAACAATAAGATGTATCACCAAAAAAGTTAGCTGAACTGAGCTAACTTTTTTTATATGGTTACTTGTTTGTATTTTCAAATAATAAGAACATGTTTTGGTGCTTTTATTTTGCAAACAAGCTTATCCCAAACAGGGTGATTATTCTATATATAAGGTAGAGGTAAATTTATATAAGGAGTGAAAAAAAGATGCATATGCCTCTAAAACAGCAGGGAAGAAGGTAAACGGAAAATTACGACGTACAAAAGAGCGCCGCTTTCATTATTGAATAAGTGTATAAAAAGAAATGCATTCTAAATAAAATATGTTCTAAATAATTAATATGTACAAACAAAGCTGTTTAACACAAAAGAACTCTTACATAAGTTGGAAATCACTTATACAAGAGTTCTTTTCTAAGTGCTTATAAGCATTTGGCTTTTTCACGGCTGGATTGAATAACATGACTAATTAACAGTATATCTTTATAGATATCATCTCTAACTGATGAATCTAAACATTTGCGATAATCATTCAGTAAACAGTTAAGTTCTTTCATAAACAGCAGTGTTTCTTCTTTTGTTATCATAGTCAAAACTCCCTATTTTTGAAATGGCTGTCAGTCATTTATAGGTCTGTTTAAGCTGTTAGTGAGACAATTGTATGAAAAGGCTGCGATAATGATGTATATGCTGGTTTAAGACAATCTATCTTATGACTTAAGTTTCATAGTTTGTTTTATTTGTATGTCTTTTATTTCAAAATATGAAACTGACTATATGTATTATTTACTCTTAGTTAACAAATTCTAAACCTCTTTTAAAGATGTTTTAATTTTATAAAAAATATCACCTAGGTAATTTTTCTGTGGAAATTTCCAGTTGAATCTATGTTGAATGCTTGGCAGCTTGCAGACTGAATGATATAGACAGAATAAGATCTCTGAAAA
The DNA here is from genome assembly GCA_008180335.1 of Priestia megaterium. Taxonomy (GTDB): domain Bacteria; phylum Bacillota; class Bacilli; order Bacillales; family Bacillaceae_H; genus Priestia; species Priestia megaterium_B. The sequence continues at coordinate 526,767 of VTEF01000003.1, read as the reverse complement.
TAGATGAATGCCAGTGTTATTTCACTCCCAGTACACATAATTTATTTATAAGGAGGAGACAAGCAATATGAAAAAAATTTATCTTGATGCAGGCCATGGAGGAACTGATTCGGGTGCACCAGGGAATGGATTATTGGAAAAGAATATTACGTTAAAAATTCAACAGCATATGATTACTCTTTTAAACACTTATTACACAGGTTTTGCCGTTAATACAACTCGTACAACCGATGTGTTTTTATCATTATCTGAACGGGCCAGTAAAGCAAATTCATGGGGAGCAGATGTGTTTATGTCGATTCATGTGAATGCTGGCGGCGGCAGTGGTTATGAGGACTATATTTATAGAGCTACAAATCGTCAAGAGACAATTAATTTTCGAAATAGTATTCATGAGCAAGTTAAGCCTGTTTTATCAGCGTATAACCATGCTAACCGCGGGCGTAAATCCGCCAATTATGCTGTTTTACGTCAAACAAATATGCCAGCTGTTTTAGCAGAAATTGCATTCATCGATACAGTAAAGGATGCAAATTTATTAAAGAACGATGCATTTTTACAAGATATGGCTAACGCATATGTGCGGGGGATTGCACAATTTTTACAATTGAACGAAAAAGTATCTTCACCCTCAACTCCTAGCAAACAACCACTGGCAGCAGAAACACCTCCTGATCCTAGTACTTTACCGAAAGTGACATCACTTGGAGACGCCTATGCTGTAGAAGTAAGAGCAAAGGTTGACACAGGACTTTACCGATATGCAAATCTTCCTAATCGGCAACGGACAATAAAGGCAGGTACAGTTTTTCGTGTATATGGTTACACGTATGCCTCTTGGACTGTTGGAAATGGTGAAGACTTTGTTCAAATGAAAGACGTTGAACTAATTCTTGTAACTCTTATAACAGGTGGTTTAAACTCAGCGATGGAACAAGAATTCCGTGATTTTTTAAAAACATTACAATTAGACGGTGAACTAAATTTAAAGGGGACAGGTAATCCAAGCGGAGAAATCACTGTAGGCGGTTTAGAGTTAGTTAGAGTTAAGCAATTTTTAGATGAAAAAGGCTGGTACTATAAAGAAGCTTAAAAAGGCTGTCTCTAGAAGGGTAATTCCCCTTTTAGAGACAGCCTTTTTATATTTTAAATTTTTTATCATTTACATAAATGAATTACTTAGTTGGCTGCAACTGATAAGTTTTATACTTGATTCTTTCATTTCCACTCAAAAGGTGTTTCCTGGTAAACATAATAATTTAACCAGTTCATAAATAGCAAGTTGGCGTGAGAGCGCCATGTTTTAAGCGGTTTTTTATCAGGATCATCGTTAGGAAAATAATGTTCTGGCAATTTTGCTTCTAGGCCTTTATTTGTATCACGAATAAATTCGTCTTGTAATGTTTGAACATCATACTCTGGATGCCCCGTCACAAAGATAAACTTTTCATCTCTTGACATCACTAAGTACACGCCAGCTTCTTCCGAATAAGACAGGAGTTGTAATTCAGGGTGGCTTTTCACTTCTTCTAAGTCCACATCAGTGTGTCTAGAATGTGGAGAGAAAAATATATCATCAAAACCTCTTAACAATTTAATAGGTTCTTGCAAGGCGACATGCGTGAAAACTCCTGTGCATTTTTCCGCCAGCGGCCGCTTATCAATGCTGAAATGATGATAAAGTCCTGCTTGGGCTCCCCAACATATATGCATTGTTGAAGTAACGTTCGTTTTACACCAATCCATGATCTCTTTTAGCTCAGACCAATAATTGACGTCTTCAAAAGGGATATGTTCGACAGGAGCGCCTGTTATGATCATCCCGTCATATTTTCGGTGCTTAATTTGTTTGAATGTTTTATAAAACTGATCTAAATGATTTTTACTTGTTGTTTTTGCTTGATGAGTAGCTGGATATAAGAGTGTAATGTGAACTTGTAATGGTGAGTTACCTAGCAAGCGTAATAACTGAGTTTCTGCTTTTTCTTTTTCAGGCATTAAGTTTAAGATCGCGATGTTAAGCGGTCTAATATCTTGATTAAACGCTCGAACATCGTCCATAATAAAAATTCTCTCTTTTTCTAAAATTTCTTTTGCTGGAAGATCACGCGGAATATTAATAGGCAATAAAATTCCTCCTATTCGATTTCAATATATCATACAAATGAATGATTAAGGCACCCTCTGATGACAGGACTTGAAGAAGCTGCTGCACTTAAATATATCTATCAAAGGTTACTAGAAACATTTATGTACAATATACTATTATATGAATATACAGAATATTAAGCAATTGAATTTTCGAAAAAATATATTTTAACATTCGTAATGCAGAAAGAAAATGATACAATAGGGTCAAACTTCATATATCCCCCAAAACATAAAAATTCACAAGTTGTTTTGATGAAGTTAGATAATTAGCGATAAAAGTACTTATAATACGTTAACGGGTAAGTGACAAATAGATAACCCGATTCTCCCAGTAAATAATCAGTTGGATACTTTCCGCTGGTTAAGACTTCATTTATCACGAAAAGGGGTTTTAGCATGACAACTAAGAAGCAGGTAAAAAGTGATTTGCAAATCGCTCAAGAAGCAACGATGAAACCAATTAAAGATATTGCTCAAACGTTGAATATCTTAGAGAGCGAACTTGAGCCTTATGGTCACTATAAAGCAAAACTATCTTTAAATATTATGGACCGATTACAAAATGAAAAAGATGGCAAAGTTATTTTAGTAACGGCAATTAACCCGACACCGGCTGGAGAAGGAAAATCAACCGTTACAGTTGGGCTCGCTCAGGCACTACATAAGTTAGGAAAGAAAGCAATTATCGCCATGCGTGAACCTTCCTTAGGACCAGTAATGGGAATTAAAGGAGGCGCTGCAGGCGGAGGCTACGCGCAGGTATTGCCTATGGAAGATATTAATCTTCATTTTACAGGTGACCTTCATGCGATTACGACAGCTAATAATGCACTAGCAGCCATAATTGATAATCATATCCACCAGGGAAATGAGTTGCGTATTGATACGCGCAAGATCACGTGGAAACGAGTCGTTGACTTAAATGATCGTTCTCTTCGCCAAGTGGTAATTGGACTCGGCGGTCCGGTCCAAGGTGTTCCTAGAGAAGATGGCTTCGATATTACAGTAGCATCCGAAATCATGGCTATTTTTTGTTTAGCGACAGATTTACAAGATCTAAAGAGACGGCTGGCACGAATTGTTGTTGGATATAATAGTGAGAATGAACCTGTAACAGTAGAAGATTTAGGAGCAGAAGGGGCATTGACGTTATTATTAAAGGATGCAGTAAAGCCCAATTTGGTTCAAACAATTGAACATACACCAGCGATTATACACGGCGGTCCATTTGCTAATATTGCTCACGGTTGCAACAGTGTGATCGCAACTAAAATGGCGGCAAAGTTAGGGGATTATGTTGTAACAGAAGCTGGTTTTGGAGCAGATTTAGGAGCAGAAAAGTTTTTAAATATTAAAGCGCGTATCGCTGATATCAAGCCTGAAACAGTGGTTATCGTGGTTACAATAAGAGCATTAAAGATGCACGGTGGTGTTGATAAAGCTCAGTTAAGCGAGGAGAATACCGAGGCATTGAACCGAGGTATTCAAAACCTTGAAAAACATATTGAAACGATTCAGTCGTTTGGTGTACCATACGTTGTTGCTGTTAATCGTTTTATTACAGACAGTGAAGATGAAGTTCAGACGTTAATGAATTGGTGTGAGGATAAGCAAATACCGGCTGCTCTTACTGAAGTATGGGAAAAAGGCGGCGACGGTGGGATTGAATTGGCTACTCAAATCTTAGATGTTATGGATAAAGTGGAAAGTCAGTTTGCTCCAATTTATGAGGTGTCAGCTCCTGTACAAGAAAAAGTTGCAGCCATTGCTAAGGTTGTTTATGGGGCTGAGGGTGTTGATTTCACGTCAAAAGCATTAAAACAAATTGAGGAATTTGAAAGAAATGGGTGGGACAACTTGCCAATTTGTATGGCAAAAACACAATACTCATTGAGCGATGATCAAACCAAGCTTGGTAGGCCGACGAATTTCCGCATTACGATTAGAGAATTTAGACCATCTATTGGAGCTGGATTTCTTGTCGCTTTAACAGGCTCTATTATGACAATGCCTGGACTTCCAAAGCAACCAGCTGCTTTAAAGATGGGTATTGATGAAGCTGGAAATGCAGTAGGTATTTTTTGATACGATAAAAAGGCGATGTGAAGGACATCGTCTTTTCAACATGAAGAGAGGGAAGTTTATTGCTTCTATTATAGCTGGTTGTCTAGAAATAGTACGAAAAAGCAAATAAAAAGATTCGTAAAAAACATGTACGCCGAAAAGGAGGTTGGATTAGCATGTTTGATCCTATTGTATTTGATAATTTAAAAGTAGTGGTAGAAGGAGAGATTTATGATTTAGATTTATCTGGACAGGTTTCAGTGTTAAATCGTGAAGATGTGGTAGATTTAGCCCGTTTCACTAGAACATATCGGATTCTTTTTCAACAGCACATTTGCTGTACGGCATCATTAACACTGTCTACTGATTTAGATAATATTCATGCCGAGTTGGCTCCGTCTCGAAATGAAAAACCTGGTTGTACGGTGTTTATTCAGTTTTACATAAAAAAAGAAACTCCATATACTGAGGAAGATTGCAGGGAACTACAGCATCTTTGCCAAAAAATATGGGGAGAAACACGAGTGATTCAACAACGAATTATTCATGAAGTTGGTACAAATGAATATGAAAATGAAATTAAAGTAATATTTAATCGTTTTATATATGAAGATCAAGTAGCAGATTTAGTAGAAATGATTGATTATATGCTGCAAACAATGGATCAGTTAAAAATCTATTCTGAACAACAGTCATTGTAATATCAAAATAGAGTGTTAAAGTTGTACGAATTCTTCTTTGTGAATGTTAAAGTTAGAGGAGGAAGTGTTGCGATGAGTGTATATGAATACTCAGCTAAAACGGTTAGAGGGGAAGAAGTACCTTTATCTCATTATAAAGGGAATGTGTTATTAATTGTTAATACAGCAAGTAAGTGTGGATTTACACCGCAATACAAAGAGTTGCAAGCTTTATATGAAGAGAAAGAAGACGAAGGTTTGACAATTCTTGGTTTTCCTTGTAATCAATTTGGTGCTCAAGAGCCGGGAAATGCAAGTGACATTGAGCAATTTTGCGAATTAAATTATGGAGTGTCATTCCCTATGTTTGAGAAAGTAGATGTAAAGGGTGCGCATGCACATCCTCTTTTTATCTATTTAACGGAGAAAGCACCTGGGCTGCTTGGTTCAAAAGCAATCAAATGGAACTTCACGAAATTTCTTGTAAACCGTCAAGGTGAGGTAGTTAAACGATATGCACCGCAAACATCACCAAAAGAAATTCAAAAAGACATCGAAGAATTATTAAGTACAATTTAATTTATCAGGTATTAAACATCCCATTTTAAGGGTGCTAAGAGGGGATAAAGAAAACCTCCACTGATTGAAGTTTCCCTTATAAATAGAAGATTAAATTCATCTTAAGACAGGTGGCTGTGCCAGCTGTTTTTCTGTCTTAACACAGTATTGCTTACTTTGTGCTAAAATAATAAGGATATGATAGAGTTAGAACTTTCAGTAGTCCATTATTTCACGATGGCTTGAAGTGAGAGGTGTATAAATGAAACAAGTTATAGATGAGGCAGAAGAGTGGGTAAAGAAAAAGCTTGCTCACGACAGAACTGGGCATGATTGGCAACATATAAGCCGTGTGCGTGCAAACGCTTTGTTTCTTTCTGAAAAAGAAGGCGGAAACGAAAATATCATTGAGTTAGCAGCTCTGTTGCATGATGTTGTCGATGATAAACTGGTAGAGGATGTAGAAGCTGCATATAAAGAAGTAGAGTGCTGGTTAGCAGGAAAGTGCATTTCTAAACAGGACATCGCTCACATTATTCAGATTTTAAGAACTATGTCTTTTAAAGGCGGTAACAGACCGCGCATGACAACACTAGAAGGACAAATTGTCCAAGATGCAGACCGATTGGACGCAATTGGAGCGATTGGGATTGCACGAACATTTATGTATGCAGGTTCTAAAGGCACAGCTTTATACGATGAAAATATGACAGTCAAAAATCACATGTCAGAAGAAGAATATCGAAACGGAAAATCGACGGCTATCGCCCACTTTTATGAAAAGCTTTTACAATTAAAAGAATTGATGAATACGACAACCGCCAAAGAAATGGCAAGTGAACGTCATACATATATGGAAAACTTTTTAGCCCAATTTAAGAGAGAGTGGAATTATTGCTATGAAAATGATTACAATTGAACACTTAACAAAAACATATGGTGAAAAGGAATTGTTTCATGATTTAACATTTACAATTACCGAGAATGAGCGCATCGGCCTCATTGGCGTAAATGGGACAGGCAAATCAACATTATTAAAAATTATTGCAGGAATTGAATTAGCCGATAGTGGTGAAGTGACACATGCAAAAGACTATAAAGTCACTTATTTGCCTCAGCATCCAGATTTTGATTCAGACCTTACTGTATTAGAGCAAGTCTTTAGTGGAGATACACCGCTGCTAAATTTATTAAAAAATTATGAACAAGGCTTGTATGAATTAGAACAGGACCCAGCAAATGAAAAACATCAGCAAAAACTATACGATTTACAGCAAAAAATGGATGCGATGAATGCATGGGAAGCTAATTCAAGTGCTCAAGCTATTTTAACAAAGCTTGGTATTACAAATATGGGAGCCAAAATTGGCGAGTTATCAGGCGGACAGAAAAAGAGAGTATCGATTGCTCAAAGTCTTATCCAAACGCCAGACTTACTCATTTTAGATGAACCGACTAACCATTTAGATTATGAGACAGTCAAATGGCTTGAAGAATATTTAGCTAAATATCAAGGAGCTGTCCTGCTGGTTACTCACGATCGTTATTTTTTAGATGCTGTAACTAACCGTATTTTTGAACTAGATGGTGGTAATTTATACAGTTATAAAGGAAACTATGCAGCGTTTTTAGAAGGAAAAGCGCTTCGAGAAGAGCAAGAAAAAGCAACACAAGCAAAGCTAAGTAATTTATATCGAAATGAGTTAGCATGGATTCGAAGAGGAGCAAAAGCCCGTACAACAAAACAAAAAGCAAGGATTCAGCGCTTCAGTGAATTAGAAGGGAAGTTAGATACAGCGGAAAAGGACTCGCTCGACTTAAGCCTTGCTGGAAGCCGTTTAGGTAAAAAAGTAGTTGAGTTAAAAGAAGTGTTAAAAGTATTTGAAAACAAAACCATTTTGTCTAACTTTACGCACATTGTAAAAAAGGGCGATCGAATTGGCATTGTTGGTAAAAATGGAAGCGGTAAGTCAACTTTATTAAATATGATTGCTGGTCGCATTGAACCGGATCATGGGGAAATTGACCGAGGTCAAACTGTCAAAGTAGCGTATTATACTCAAGAGAGCGATGATATGGATGTAAATCAGCGCATGCTTGAGTATATTAAAGAGTCAGCAGAAGTTGTAAATACAACAGATGGTAAAGTAATCTCAGCTTCTCAGATGCTAGAGCGCTTCTTATTTCCTTCCCATACACACGGTACACCAATCCGTAAGTTGTCAGGCGGAGAGCGTAGAAGGCTCTATTTGTTAAAATTACTAATGACATCCCCTAATGTTTTATTGTTAGACGAGCCAACAAATGATTTAGATACACAAACATTAACAGTGCTAGAAGACTATTTAGAAGAGTTCCCAGGTGTTGTCATTACTGTATCCCATGACCGTTATTTCTTAGACAAAGTGGCAGATTATTTACTCGTCTTTGAAGGAGAAGGCGTAATCTCTACTTATTATGGTGCATATACAGATCAACTAGAAGAAATGGTGAAAAGAAAACAGGAAATGGTTCAGCAAACAAAGGTAAAAGAAGAGAAGCCGAAACAACAAGATAAGCAAAAAAAGCGTCGCTTATCTTATAAAGAACAAAAAGAATGGGAAGAAATTGAAGGCCATATCGCTGCCAAGGAAGAAGAAATTGAAAGGTTGACAGCTGAAATTGAACAAGCTGGCAGCGATTATACAAAAGCGCATAATTTATCAATGGAACAAGAAAAAGCTAATGAAGAATTAAGTGTATTGTTAGATCGCTGGGCGGAGTTATCTGAGTTAGTAGAAGAAATTGAAAATGCATAGATATGACTAAAGGACAAGTCTTTAGACATTCAGTTTTTTGTCATGTTACAATTTATCCAGAAACAATTGTGAGGAGCAGGGTATGATGAAAATTAAATCAATCGAGCCAACACCAAGTCCGAACACGATGAAGATTAATTTAAATGAAGTGTTGCCAGGGGGAAAAAGCAACAACTATAACAAAGAAAACGTGAACGGAGCACCGAGCATTATTCAACAAATTATGAAAGTTGAAGGTATAAAGGGTGTCTACCATGTAGCAGACTTTTTAGCAGTAGAGCGAAATGCTAAATATGACTGGAAACAAATCCTTCCTCGAGTACGGGCAGCTTTTGGCGAGGAGCTTCAAGATGAAGAAAATAACCAGCAAGTAAATGACCATTATGGTGAAGTAAATGTGTCTGTCCAAATGTTCAAAAATATACCTATGCAAGTAAAACTAACTGATGGGAATGAAGAAAAACGTTTCGGATTACCAGAACGTTTTGCTAAAGCATTTGCTGAAGTTCAAACGTATTCTGCAAATGTTGTTTTAGAACGAAAATGGAAAGAACAAGGCGTTCGTTATGGTGATCTAGCAGCTATTGGTGAGGAAGTAGCTGAAGAGTTAGCAGCGGCGTATCCTGAGGAACGTTTAAACCGACTTGTGAATATGGCGAAGCAAGAGCAAGAAGGCGGGCAAACTATTAAGCCCCGCGAAACATACAAAGTGACGGTTGATATGCTAGAGAATGAAGACTGGTCCATTCGATATGCACATTTAGAACAAATGGATCCATCAGAAGATGATTTAGAAGTACTGAATAAAGCGTTAGAAGATGAGAAAGCGTCTATTCGCCGTTTAGCCACAGTGTACTTGGGGATGATTGAATCTAAGGCTGTGCTTTCTTATCTCTATAAAGCATTGAAAGATAAATCAGTAACGGTTCGCCGCACAGCAGGAGACTGTATGTCTGATTTAGGGTTTGAAGAAGGAATTCCTGCAATGTGTGAAGCGCTAAAAGATAAAAGTAAGCTTGTACGTTGGCGCGCTGCTATGTTTTTATATGAAGTCGGGGACGCAGCTGCATTGCCTGCTTTAAAACAAGCAGAAAACGATTCAGAGTTTGAAGTGGATCTTCAAATTAAATTGGCAATTGAGCGCATTGAAGGCGGCGAAGAAGCGAAAGGTTCTGTTTGGAAACAGATGACAGAAAGCCGCAAAGGGTAATGAAAAAAGGATCATTCAATTGAATGATCCTTTTTAACTAATCATGAGCAGAGAACTGCATCGGTTCCATCGTCTCATCTATTTTAATTGGTTGATAATCATTATCTGTAATATAAGTTAAAATAGCAGGAAGTGCTTGGGCTGTAAATGACTTGTCATGAAATAAAATGACAGGCGTTCGTCCACGTCTATTCACTTGCTGAATGTGAGGTTCGATGCGGTTCTTTTAAATATGGCACGCTTCCAAAAGGAACGCGGATAAGCGAGCTGTCCACACCTGTTACATCCTTTAATGTTTGCAGACATTCTTGCATTTCATGCAAAGCTGATCCATTTGAACGATACATTTGATGGATATCATGTGATACACCGTGACAACCAACTGAATGGCCTTCTTGAACTACCTTTTGAGCAATCTCAGGATGTGTTTCAATTTGATGCTTTAACATAAAAAAAGTGGCTTTGACATTAAATTTATGTAAAGTATCTAAAATCTGTCGCGTATCAGAAGTAGGTCCATCATCAAAGGTTAAATAAATAGGCTGTGTTAATAAGCGGTTTTGCTCGTCGACGGTTTTGGATAAATACATACTATGATCGAGAGTATTGATCAGCTTTTTAGAATGATCGACTTGGGTAATTGCTTTTAACGGCAAAGGATTAGCAGTTAATGTTTGTTGGCTAATGGCTGGTTCGCTGCCGCTTACTTTGTTGAAAATAACCAAAAGTACGGTTATCCCTAACGTCATAGTAAAAAGTGCGTAAAATGTTTTTTTAGGTTTGAATCTGTGTTTCACTATAAAAATCCTTTCCAATCTGTTGCTATCTATAACTATAGTACAAATAATGGAAGATTAATAGCAAAATTCAACAAAAATACAAGCTTATATAAAGCTAGCTAGAAAAGGTGGGTTTCTTTTATTGACAAAAAGAGCAGATTATAATGAAAGGCGTATATTATGGTGAGCAGATGGCCACATGAGAACATGGTTCCCTAGCTAGATTTTTCCTTGTTTTTATAGTATGATTTGATGATGAACAATTATTAGGAGGAATGTTAATATGTCAATGGCATATGAAGAATACATGCGTCAACTGGTTAAACCTATGCGTGATGAGTTAACTCGTGCGGGTTACAAAGAATTAACAACTGAAGAAGAAGTTGTAGAGTTTATGGAAAACGTAGAAGGTACGACATTTGTTGTGGTTAACTCAGTTTGTGGCTGTGCCGCAGGGTTAGCACGTCCAGCTGCTACACAAGCGTATTTGCAATCAGAGCAAAAACCTGATCGAGTCGTGACAGTGTTTGCTGGCCAAGATAAAGAAGCAACGGCAAAAATGAGAGAATACTTTGGCGATATTGAACCTTCATCACCGTCAATGGCATTATTAAAAGGCGAAGAAGTGGTTCACTTTATTCCTCGTCATGATATTGAAGGTCAGCCTTTAGAAGCTATTTTTGAAAACATTTTAAATGGCTTTCAAAAGCACTGTTAATCTGAATTTTTAAGCGTGCTTTTGTAAGTATGCAAAAACAAGTAAAAATGTACTTGTTTTGTCACAACTCTAACTAGACTTTTTTTAAAAAAGAACATATACTTTCAAAGAGAGAAAAAGGATGTCTATGGGACATCCTTTTTTCTCTGTGTTTTCATTTTAATTTAACATGCAAGAAGTAAAAGAAGAAGATTTTAAACGGCTGCATGTTATAACAAAATTGACGATTGAGTATTCATTAAATTACATTTGAATGAAGTAGGAGGCGTTATGAAATTGATTGTTACGACTGCTGGTCGAACAGATGAAAAGATGATTGAGCAGGCTAAATCCGTTGCGTATGATTTACATGTGCCGTTTGTTAAGCGCCAAAAACATTCGATTGAACATATAAAAGCAACAACAGAAGCAGATGTGATAGTAGTCGGCAAAGAGAGAGTAGAGTTACATATACAAGGCGAAAGCGACTCTATCTTTTTTCATCCAAATTCATCAATGTTTCGAGTGAAAAGATTACTAAGAGGCGAAAGCGATCCATTTCTTGAAGCTGCACAATTAAGAAAAGGAATGAGTATGCTAGATTGCACCCTTGGTTTAGCGTCAGACAGTATTTTAGCAAGTGTAGCTGTGGGAGAAGAGGGCAAAGTTACAGGAATAGAAGGAAATCGCTTTATTGCATATTTAGTCAAACAAGGACTAAAAAGCTGGAAAAGTGAAGTAGAAGAAATGAATGAAGCAATGAAGAGGATTATTGTTATCCATCAAACATTTGAAGCATATTTACGTTGCTGTGAAGATAATTCTTTTGACGTGGTCTACTTTGATCCTATGTTTCAAGAAGAAATTGAGGAATCAGACGGAATTAAAGGGATAAAAAATCTAGCTCTGTATACAGCGTTAACAGAGGAAACTATTAATGAAGCAAAACGAGTAGCCAAAAGAAGAGTTGTATTAAAAGATCATTGGAAAAGTCGGCGCTTTGAACAACATGGCTTTACTGTTTACAAGCGGAAAACAGCAAAATTTCATTATGGTATTATTCAAACCAGTGTATAAAGCACATATTATAGATGGATTTAAATTGGACACACTACACTATGGAGGTGAAGTGTGATGAGTGAGATTAAAAAAGATCATTCAAAGTCAGAACTTGCTGCGCCGAATATACAAGGTCAAGGCACAACAACTTCAGAAACAGGTATCAAAAAAAGCTCAAGTAGAATGAAACAAAAACGTTCATAAAATATTTCAGGCAGTAAAAGAGCTTTTGTTTACATTTACATGTGTTAGCGGCGAAAGCGAGACTAAGTAAAAAGGTCAGCTTAAACAAATGTTTAAGCTGACCTTTTTCATCTTTTACAGTGATTATAATAAGATACGCTAACAATCGTATACATATATTAGAGGAAAGAAAGTGAAACTTCAATGAGTCGAGAGCTTGCTATCTGTTAGAATGCAATAAAGCTTATACAAGCCTTCTAATCAAATACGTAACCTATCATTATGCGAGTTTTCTTTACAAATGCAACTTTTTAGTGTTTGAAACATTTTTAAATGAGGAAGAGAAACTGTGGTGAAAATTTTTTGAGTTCTTGATCTTAATTAAAAACTACTGATCGTTAAGGGTGGAAGGGATGATGGCTAAAAATCGGGGAGATTGTGCAAAAAAAGGTAAAAAAGTTTGAAATATGTTACAATACGAAATATGTTTAAAATAATCCGGTTTCTTTAAAGAAAAACATGAAAGGACAGATAAAAATGCCTAGATGGTTACGAAAAATGCTCATTGTTTTTATTACAGTATTTACATTTGGGCTTGTCACTCCACCAGAGTACTTATACCTCGATAACGCAAAAGCGGACAAGCATGATAAAGCTGGATATGTAAGAGAAACAACGCCTGTAACTGCTACCTTCGAAGAGATAGAATTACCTCCTGATCAATTTAAGTATGAAGATGTTGATTCATTTGTGATGTATGCAATGGGAGAAGCTGAAAAACAGTCAGTAGAAAAGTTTGGCGTGAAAATTGGTCCAGTGATTGAAGATGAATTTCGCCAAGTGATATTACCGCAAATAGAAAAAGTGCTAGTAGACATTGGAACTGAAAGAGAACAGTCGATTACGAATTTGGAAATTAGTGAGCACCCTGCAGCAGGATATGGTGAAAAGATCTTCCATGTGTATGATCGTGAGACAGGCCAAGATTTAATTCGTTTTCATGTTCGTCGTGAGAATCCACCTAAAGATGGGTACTGGTTTAATTTTCATTACCACAAAGCAGAAGATAACTTCCAAAAGCATTATGACCTAGGTAAAATTTATTGGAGTCGAAACATGCCTCCAAAATGGATGAGTTAATCGCTTATTCAGGGGGAAAGGCTCAAGAGCATAATAATAGTAAAAAGCTAGATTCAAATGAATTTGAATCTAGCTTTTTTGTATGTCTTGCGTCTGTTCTAGTTCCAAGATTTGCTTGGAAGAGATCGATTGCTATTAGTGGAAGTGTTTTGTTATACCAAAAATTGCATGGCTGTTTTAGATAAGTAGTGTGATAGCATGGAGTTGGAGGAGAAAACGATGAAAAAACGAATAGGTTTGTTACTTATTATATTAGTTTGTAGTTCACCCATGATGACATATTCATCGTTTGAAAGAGATTCAGTTTTATTAAAAGAAACGCCTCTTGCAACTGAAGTAAGCAATCGGTTATTTATCTCATCATATGTGAATGAAATTGTATATGTTCCTAAAAATAATTATGATAAAAAAGCAGTGATGAATATTTTGTATAGCATTAGTGCTATTCATCCGCATTTATTAAAACAAATGGTTAAAAATAAGATTCATGTAAAGTTATTTAACGGAGAGTTGACAGATGAACCCAGTTTTATGCATTTAAAAGGAAAAAGACCACGAGGTTACAGTGAAAAAGGAGTATTATGGAATGACGTACCTGGTGCGGGTGGTTCCAAAACAGTCTATGTGAAAATTGGCCATAGTGAAAAGGGCCATAATCATGGGTCAGTGAATTTAGAATTACATGAGTTAGGTCACACAGTCGATCGGCATCTTTTAAATAATATTCGTATGCATAAAGGATTTTTACATGTTTGGAAGGCAGAAAAAGATGCATTATTTCCAAACCAAACTTATTTTTTGCTGTATCCAGAAGAATACTTTGCTGAAACATTTGCTATGTATTATGCGAGTCAATTTACGAGAAGACAATTAGCGCATGACGCTCCTTTAACATATAAGTATTTAAACAAAGTTTTAGGTGATCCAGCCTATCAAATAAACGAAAATAAAGTTAACATTTACTAAATTTGAGCATATAGGGAGCCAAAGCAGTGAGCAATCATATATAATAAGGTGTACTTTTTTAGATGTTCATCTAAACTATAAACCTTAACTGTTGGAGGAGACAAAATGAAACAATTTACTGACGAAAAGCAATTTCATGATCAAATTAAAAGTGAAAAGGTAAGCGTTGGAATTTTTACGACGACTTGGTGTCCTGATTGCAAACGTTTAGATATGTTTATCGATGAAATTGTAGAAGAAAACAGTGACAAAGCATGGTTCAAAATTGATAAAGATGAATTTGAAGAGTTGGCAGCAGAAAACAATGTAATGGGTATTCCATCATTGCTTGTATATAAAAATGGTGAGAAAATTGCACATCTTCATAGTGCGAATGCAAAAACACCTGAAGCGGTTCGCGAGTTTTTAGCGACAGTTTAAACCTACGAATTTTCGTAGGTTTTTTTGTAAAAAAAGAGTCTTATGTATATACCATCGACTCCAAGCATTTGCCCCTATTTATCATAAATATGCTTATGATGAACAATGATAGCATGGTTAAGAAAGGGATGTATACTTCTTTGCAAGAACATCTCACCTAAAATGTAGGAATTTTAAGGCGGTTTGCTATTTTCATTTTTAACATAGTGGGTTATACTAGGACAGGTAAATAATCGTGAAGCAATAAGGTCTCAATTTAAAGATTGAGTGAAAAGGGAAGTTTGGTGAAAAGCCGACGCGGTCCCGCCACTGTAAGCGCTAGATTACTAAAGTATGCCACTGTTTCTATAATGGGAAGGCTTAGTAATTAACTATGCGTAAGTCAGGAGACCTGCCTTATTGTCAACTGTGAAACCTTCGAGGAGAGGTGAAGCAGGGTAATGGACGTACACAAATATGATGAAAAGCTATTAAATATTCTTTTTAACATAATTTGACGTTACCTGCTTTGCTTTCAGTTGAAAGTAAAGTTTTTTTATGTTTGCTGAACGACTTATTCATACGAATACATATAAGGGGGAATACAACCATGAAAAAATGGCTATCGTATTCAATTATCGCTTTGTTACTTGTTGTCCTTGCTGCATGTGGGGGAAATAACGAAGCAGATCAAAAAGAAAAAGATCCACAACAAACCGAGCAGACAGCTGAACAGTCCGTTACACTAAAAGATGCAAGAAATAAAGAAATAACACTTGAAAAGCAGCCGAAAAGAATTGTATCGCTGATGCCAAGTAATACTGAAATCGTATATGAACTTGGCCTTGAAAAAGAATTAGTAGGTGTAACAAGCAACGATGACTATCCAGCAAGCGTTGAAGAAAAAGAGCAAGTTGGAGATATGAATGTTAATGCTGAAAAAGTTATTGCTTTAAATCCAGATTTAGTATTAGCACATGGATCAAGCATGGGTTTATCAGATGAAGCATTTAAGCAAATAGAGAATGCTGGTATTGCTTTATTTGTTGTAAAGGATGCAACAGATTTTAATACAGCATATGAAAGTATTGAAAGTATTGGTAAGTTAACTGGTAAAACAGAAGAAGCTAAAAAAACAGTTAGCGACATGAAAGAAAAAGTAGCGGCTATTGAAGAAAAAGCAAAAACAATTAAAAATGAAGACCGCAAGAAAGTATGGATTGAAGTATCACCAGCACCAGAGATTTATACAACAGGAAAAGGCACATTTATGGATGAAATGCTATCAATGATTGGTGCCGAAAACGTTGCAGGAAACGAAGAGGGATGGGTGAAGTTATCAGAGGAGAAAGTTGTTGAATTAAACCCTGATACAATCGTTACCACTTATCAAGGTGATACAAATGAAATTGTAAATCGTCCAGCGTGGAGTGATATTACAGCGGTAAAAGAGAAACAAATTGCGCACCTTGATCCTAACAAAACAAATCGTCCAGGACCGCGAATTGTTGAAGGATTAGAAGAGCTAGCAAAAGCAGTATACCCAGAGGTGTACAATTAATAATCATAGGGACCATATTCCAATTCAAATTGAAAAGGGGATTGGTCCCTTTTCATATTTAACGATAAATGAAACAGACGAATTGTTAATCATGAAAACAAGTAAGTTATTTAAGGCGTATAGTTCTGGCGTGATTGGCGCAGGTGTAGCGATGGCTGATATGTTTTATAATCGGTTTGTACATAAAGACTATGACTCAGATGAGCCGCTTAACGAATACAAAAATTTCCTTAAACAACAAAACGTAAAATACCGAGATGCTATTGGACTTATGACAGCCGTTCGGCTGCGGGAAAGGGCTATTTATACATATAAAGGATACGGTGTTACAATTTCTTCAATTATCACAGCAGGTGTAGGAAATGCTGTTGATATTATTTCAGATGAAGCAAAACCATTTTATTCACTACCAGGTACAATTAATATGTTCTTTTTTATTGAAGGCAACTTAACAGAAGCGGCTTTTTTACAAGTTTTTATCACAGCGACGGAAGCAAAAACAAAAATGATGAATGAATTAGGAGTAGTAGATCCCCAAACTAAAACGATTGCTACTGGAACTTCTACAGATAGTATTTGCGTTGCAGCTAGTCAAACGGGCAATGATTACGAGTATGCAGGCTCTATGACAGCTCTTGGTCAAGCGGTTGGAAAGCTAGTGAAAATAAGCTTAAGAGATACAGTAAAGCAGAGGTGAAATGAATATAATGGATATTCAAATGTTCCTAATCGCTCATATAAGTGCCATTACAATTGCACTTATAATTGATGGAATTGTCGGTGATCCTGAGCATTGGCCTCATCCCGTGAGATGGTTCGGAAAATGGATTTACTGGATGGACGAATTTTTTAACAAAGGGGCGTTTCGTAAAACAAAAGGATTTCTATTAGTTATAACGATGCTTTTATGGGGAATGATTGCGCCGTTGTTTATTATCTTATATTTGTATGAAATTAATTTCATACTAGCTGTGTTAGCAGAAGGCATTATGATTGCAACAACGATTTCGACTAAATCATTAAGTGAAGCTGCTTTTAAAGTGGCTGCCCCTTTGAAAAAAGGAGATTTGGAGAATGCAAGATATGAAGTAAGTATGATTGTCGGCCGGGATACTGATCAATTAACAGAAAGAGAAATTGCACGTGCAACAGTGGAAACTGTGGCTGAAAACACAAGTGACGGCATTACAGCTCCATTGTTTTTTGCTTTTATCGGCGGAGCGCCGTTTGCTTTATTTTATCGGGCAATTAACACTTGTGATTCAATGGTTGGATACAAAAATGAAAAATACAGCGAATTTGGTTATTTTAGTGCTAAAACAGACGATGTGTTAAATTATCTACCGAGTCGTCTTACAGCTATTATAATCATTTTAACAAATCAGACAAAAAGTGAGTATACATTTAATCATATCATATCAGTGGTTAAACGAGATGCACCGAAGCATCCAAGTCCAAATAGCGGATACGGGGAAAGTGCAGTGGCTGCTTTATTAGGAGTTCAACTAGGCGGATTAAATACATATAAAGGAATTGTATCAAACCGTGCAAAAATGGGGGATCCGCTTGTTGATTTACAAGTTTATCATATTTCTAAGTCTGTAGAAATTATGAAAAGAACCGTATTTGCCACATGGCTGTTTTATTTAATAATAGGAGGGGTTATCGTTGTCATTACCAACTCATGGAGCTAATCCTGCCACATTTCTACAAGCGATTGGGAAAAAAAACACGAAACAAATGATTGATTTTAGTGTGAATACAAACCCTTTAGGAGCACCCAAAACATTGCATGAAAAATGGAATGATATGAAGGAATTTGCTTTTTTATACCCAGATCCTGAAGCGGCAAGTTTAACAGAAAAAATTGCAGATCATCATCAAGTTACAAGTGAAGAAGTGTTGCCTACCAATGGAGCAGCTGAAGCATTTTTTTTAGTTGCATCGCTTTTTTCTTCTCAAAAAGTTGCCATTCTACAGCCGACTTTTGTTGAATATGAACAAGCTAGCCATGCGTTTGGATGTAAAATCGTTCATATTCCGCTAGATGCAGATAATGGATGGAATTGGGATATAAAGAGACTAAAAGACGTGCTGCCAACTGTAAGTGCCCTATGGATTTGTCATCCAAATAATCCTACCGGAGTGACATATCAAGCTGAACAGTGGATAGAATTGATTGAAGCTGCTAAAAAAGAAAAGACGTATCTTATCATTGATGAGGCTTTTATTGATTTTGTTGATTCGCACTTTTCGTTTGACTCATTTGTTCGTACATATAGTCATCTTATCGTCGTCCGGTCTATGACAAAGATGTTTAATATCGCGGGCATTCGCTTAGGTTATGTATTGGCTAATTCTTCTCTCATTAAACAATTAAAGATAAGTCAGCCTCCTTGGAGTGTTAATGGAATTGCTCAGCGAGCTGGAACAATTTGCTTAAATGAAACAGCGTTTGTTAAGCAAACTGTAAGTTATATAAAAAAAGAACGAGAGCGCGTGCTTCAACAGTTGTCAGACTGGGGATTCAGTGTATCTCCTTCCGTAACAAATTACTATATTTGTAGTGTGCCGAAGGAATGGGAATCGAGAGAATGGTTAATGTATTTAGCAGAGAACGGAATTGTAGCGCGCCATACTGAAAATTTTCTGTTTTTAAAAGGGAAGTATCTTCGGTTTGCTGTCAAAACAAAACAGGAAAATGATGTATTATTAGCTGTTATTCGCAAAGGACTTGATGAAAGATGTTAATCTTTGTTAGCGGTGGTGTGAGAAGTGGAAAGTCAAGGGTTGCTGAGGAGTTTATAAGCACCCTTTATAAAGAGCATGCTGTATACATTGCTACCAGCCGTTTGACAGATCATGAAATGAAGCAACGAATTCAGTTGCATCAAAATCAACGTAGAGCTTCATTGGTGCCTTGGGAGACTTATGAAGTTCCTATTCATCTAAAGTCTATTTTTTCTTCCATCAGACCAACAGATGTTTTATTACTAGATTGTGTTACAAACTGGTTAGCCAATGAATTGTTTTCAAACGAACAGAGGTGGCAGACAATTGACAAGCAACGGGAAGTATACAATGAAATGATTGAGGTAATTGAAACGTTACAGAATAAATGTAAAGCAATTGTCCTTGTTTCAAATGAACTATTTGAAGCCTCGACACTTGAAGGTCCTACGTATACGTATATGTATATGCTTGGCAAACTGCATCAGTTTATTATCGAAAAAGCTGATATTGCTGTTTGTGTAGAAGCAGGCATCCCTCTTTATAAAAAAGGTAAGGAGGCTTTCTTATATGATTAAAGAATCAATCATAGTTATACGAATTGCACTTCAGTTTTTTACGATTCTGCCAACGGCTAAAACAATTGAATGGACTGAAAAACGAACAGCACATGCTATTTTTATGTTACCGTGGGTTGGTATGCTCATTGGTTTTTGCACGTATGTATTTCTCGAATTAACTCAACAGACAGCAATGAGCATATTGGCAATGAGTATGCTCGTTGTCATCTTTTCTCTTGTATTTACAGGCGGGTTACATATGGATGGCTGGATGGATGTTAGTGATGCCTATTTTTCACAGCAATCACGAGCAAAAAAACTGCAAATCTTAAGCGACCCACATATTGGAGCATTTGCGGTGCTGTCTCTTTTAGGTTTGTTGGCTTTTAGGTTTATAAGTATTCACGAATTGCTTGGATCTTATGAAATCAGTATGTGGACCATGCTGCTCGTATTTACCTTGCCGAGAATTGTAGCAGGTTTTTTATTAATGATGGAGAAGCCGGCTAAAGAAACTGGCTTAGCTTCTTATTTTCAAAAAGGCGTGACGAAAAAAGCGATGTATCTATATATCGCGATGAGTGTAATATTAGTTGCGGTCTTAGCAAATGGTGTAGAGAATAAGCTAGTCTTTCTTTTGTTTTGCTTCTATGTTGTTTTTTGGGTTAAGTTCTATCGTTCTCAATTTGGTGGAATTACAGGTGATATAATTGGTGCAACAATTGAAGGAGGAGAGACAGGTTTATGGATTATGACTTGGTTGTTACACTTGTTCGTCATGGGCTGACATTAGAAAATACACATAAAAAATATATTGGATGGAGTAATCCGTCGTTAAGTTTTGAAGGGAAAAAGAGGTTGCGACCGTATAATAAACAGCCGGATATAGTGATTGGAAGCGATTTGCTTCGTGCAGTTGAAACGACAGCTATTTTGTTTCCCGCATGCTCTTACATACCAATGGCAAGCTGGCGAGAGCTGCATTTTGGAGATTGGGAAGAAAAAACATATGAAGAATTAAAAGCTGTAAAGGAATATCGACAATGGATTGAAAATCCATTTGAAAAAAGACCTCCAAATGGAGAAAGTTTTTCAGATTTTTCAGAGCGCATCTGGCATGCATGGGATGCAACGATTGAATATGCCATTAAAGAAAAGAGCAAACATATAGGCGTCGTCACTCATGGAGGTCCGCTTCGATTGATAGCTTCGTATTTTTCGCAAAGCAATTCTTTTTGGGATACATCTTTTATATATGGAGAAGGATTTTCGATGAAATTTACATATGAACAGGCAAAGGAGCGAGGGGCATGCATTTCGTATTCGGCGGTGCGTTTAATGGAAAGCGAAAATGGGTGAAAAAGCATTACGAAAATCAAATAGATCAATGGCATTCAGCTTATGACCATCCAATCTCTTTTACTTCTATAACACCTTTTAAAAAATGTACGGTCATAGAAGGAATTGAACTGTATGTAAAGGAATTATTGAGTAGGGGTATGACCGTTTCAGATGTTTGCAACACTTTCGAGACTACACTCAATCAGTGGAAAGATGCTAATGGTCTAGATAACATGATTTTAATTGGAACCGAAATCGGAAAAGGCATTGTCCCGATGGGTGAAGAAGATCGCAATTGGCGTGATGCGTGCGGTTATGTGTATCAAATGCTTGTGCAAGAAGCGAGGATTGTCGATTATATCTGGTATGGAATTGTAAATCGACTAAAGGAGGAAGTTTAATGAACATTTATACAAAAACAGGTGATAAAGGGCAAACGAGTTTAATAGGCGGCCGTGTCAACAAAGATGATATTCGCGTAGAAGCTTATGGGACAATTGATGAATTAAATAGTTTTGTTGGACAAGCGATTTATCAATTAGATGAAAAAATTTTAAAAGATGTTAAAGAGGAATTAATAAATATTCAGCATGAATTATTTGATTGCGGGAGTGACTTAGCGTTTGCCCGCGATGATCACCCCTACAAAGTAGGGAACGAAATGATTATAAAGCTAGAAGAACGAATTGATGCTTATATGAGTGAAGCTTCACCGATTGAGCGTTTTATTTTACCGGGAGGAACTCCGGCAGCAGCAACACTTCATATTTGTCGTACAATTACAAGACGTGCTGAACGTTTAGTTGTTGCCGGACAAAGAGAACATAAAATGAATGAGGCGGTGCTAAAATATTTAAATCGTCTGTCAGATTATTTCTTTGCTGCAGCAAGAATTGCTAATGGAAGAGAGCAAGTGCAGGACGTTGAGTATATTCGAAGCGCGAAAGTGTTTCGTCAACCTAAAAAATAATTAAAAAAATGGAACCGTTTAGCGATTTCGCTAAACGGTTCTTTATATAGAAGATGGAAGTAAAGCAACAAGCAGGATCATTATTACAATAAAAATTTCGATTTATGAAATAAATAACTGTAAAAAAATGATAAATACACCTATAATGAGATATGTGAGAGAAAGAGAAAAGAGGTACGGATAAATGAATAAAGATTCTTTACAGCAAAATCACCAAACTGGAATTATTTATACTGCCAGTGCGTATGTCATGTGGGGCGTATTTCCTTTGTATTGGAAATTGATTGACGATGTTCCGTCGGATGAAATTTTAGCTCATCGTGTACTATGGTCGTTTATTTTTATGGTCGGTTTGTTACTTGCTACGAGAGAGTTATCGAATTTTGCTTATACATTAAAACACTTATTTCGTAATCCGAAACAAGTGCTTATCTTGTTTTCTGCGTCTGTTTTAATTAGTATCAATTGGTTTATTTATATTTGGGCTGTTAATAATGAGAGAATTATAGAGACGAGCTTAGGCTATTATATTAATCCATTAATTAGTATTTTGTTAGGGATTATTGTGTTAAAAGAGAAATTAAATTTTTGGCAAGGAGTGTCAGTAGGCTTAGCTGCGGTCGGTGTTTTGTTTCTAACTTTTCATTACAGAGAGTTTCCCTGGGTATCGCTAGGGTTGGCTTTTAGTTTTGGAGTGTATGGGCTAGTGAAGAAAACGATTAAACTTGAAGCAAAAGTAGGTTTAACACTCGAAACAATGATGGTTACTCCAATTGCACTGATTTACTTTATCATGTTACTTTCACAAGGAGCTTCAAGTTTTTCTTTCAGTTCCTTAAACGTCAGCCTTTTATTGATTGGAGGAGGAATTGCAACAGCAATGCCGCTTTTGTATTTTGCAAAAGGAGCACCGCTAATTCCGCTATCTATGGTTGGCTTTTTGCAGTATATCGCACCGACGATGACATTGTTATTAGGTGTTTTTGTGTATCATGAGCCTTTTTCAACTGTGCATATGATTGCCTTTGTGTTTATTTGGGGAGGTTCTATCATCTTTGCTCTGTCAAAAACAAAGTTTATGGTGTCACATCAACCAAAGCTTCGTAAAAGCCGTTCTATTGGAATGTAAAAACAAGCTTGTCGAAAATGATATAGTGGTAAATTGAGAAAGAGATCAAAGTGACTGTTAAGAAGATAGTCGCTTTTGATCTCTTTTTGCTTTTAAGGAGCGAACTTTTCTATAAATGCGCCGATCTAAATCTTTTATATCTTTTTTACCAATGGTAACACCGTAAAGAAGAAAGCAAAAAATAACAATGTGAAACCAATTAATTGTTTGATTTATTTTATAATCTAAAATTGCTATTGCCAATAGCCAAATTTCACTTAATAACAGCAATATAAGAGGGATAAACATCATTCTTTGAAAGTTCCACCAGTACCGGCAAATGAAAAATAGTGAGATAGCCAAGAAGCATAGCAGCTCGCTTGTAATAAATAACAGCCATTTATAGTGCACGATGCTGTCAATCAATAGATCACCTGCTTTTTAAAAAATAAGTTAGTTGCCATTATTATATCTTGTTTTCGGATGTCGTGAATGAAAAAAGTTAGTGAAGAATAGAATCACGTCTTTAACACCAAAAACGATGATACAAATGATTTGTATCATCGTATGTATGATTATCCTGTTCTTTACTGACAGTAAGAGTTCGCTGCTGTTATAGTTTTCGTTGGAAATGGGCATTAAGCTGCCCTCTTAACATTTGACTTTTAACTTCTTTCATCTTGCGTGCTTCATCTTTTTTAGCGAGTTCGGTACGGATTTCACTTGTTTGCACACCTTCCTCAATACGGTCGGCTATTTCCATTAACCGTTCAACATCTGAAAATGAATATTTTCGAATTCCTGTCGTTGTCCTTTCCGGAAAAAGTAAGCTGCGTTTTTCGTAGTAACGAATTTGTCTTTCGGATAGACCGGTTAATTCTTTTACAATTCCAATCGACATTACTTTTTTATCACGGTATGATGCTTCGTTAGTAGACAATTCCCCTCACCCCTGAAATAGTATGTTATCTTTATTATAAAGGAAAAAAATACAAAAAAGTTGTAATATGTTATATATTCTAACATATTTGCGTTATATTTTTTAACTTATGTGTAAGGGAAAATGACACAAATAATGAAAAAGGGAAATGAGTCCTATAAAATAAAGTACAAATCTATTCAAAGTGGTTAATCATGTATGGTCACTCTGTGTGGTTGACCACTTTTAAAAAAGTAAAGGGAAAGGGCGTTAAATATGTCTGTAGAGCAAGTTAACAAACAAATAATGATTAAGTTAGCGAAGGAAATTATTGAATTAGATATAAAACGTGATGAGAAGTTTGAGGAGTTAACGCAGATAGCTGGTAATCATGCATATGAAATTTTACGAAAAATCCAAAACACATGTTTATAATTGTTGTTTTAAAATAAAGTTCGATCAAATTGATACTAATAACCTTGATAAACGATCATAGAAAAGAGCGTATTTTGAAAAAAAGATTGATCAAAACACGCTCTTAATATTTTCAGTTGGTTCATTCTTCTATAACAAAGTTTGATCATTTCCTATCTATGTTGCTCCACAATCGCGCTCAATTGTTAAATATCACTATTTATTTTAAAATTATCCAACATAAAGTATTTATGAATTAAAAAAATTTAGTTGTCGGACTAAATATCACTAGGTAACGTTGCTAAATTGTTGATAGTTACTTTCCATGAAATTATTGTTGTGCTATCGCATACATTATTTTCCTTGATTTCATCTAATAATTTCTTAACACCATTTTGATTGGATATTCCTTCGAAATTATTAAATATTTCAATTGGGTTGTAAAGATTAGTATTTGGGCACTCAATTAGTCAGTTGTTAAGAAAATATGATTTTCTCCTTTCCGTAATTCTATGTTTGTCTCCACAAGTCTATCTAATAAATCTTCAACGGGCTCAACAGAAATAGGGTTAACTGCTTTTCGAGAAACATAGTAACCAGCATTTGCATCTAGACACTCAAAAGTTTCAGATGGTAACGTGTGGGCGTATAGTTCTGCCTCACGAATTCGTTTAAGTCAAGTTTTCTTTATTGCGATAATTGGATTGACAGAAGTATGGCCAAAGAATCGATTTAGGTCTTCACGTGTAGTTTCTGAAGATGACCAGAAAGCCACGCGTGGGCAATCACGAGGAAAATAATAATATGGTGCGTACTCTTCATCAATTGCCCAGACAAATGGCTGTTCCTTGGAATTAGTTTTAGGAACATGTGGTTCGAAGAAAGTAACCTTTGGATCTTCACTAAAATGGAATAGTTTCATTGATAAATCCTCCAATAAAAAATATGAAAAAACTGTATTAATTAAATTTGTTACTTGTTAGGGAAATCCTATCTGTTAATCTGACTTCTAGTTTATATAATTCATGTGTAAAAAAGTGTTTGTTTTCCAACCTTTTATTCAAGGGGTACCGCCAGCAGAACGCGGATTTACAACGTTAAGGGGATCTGGGTACAAAAATAGCCTATTTTCACCACGTTAAGGATGTAAGATGTAATCGGCTATAGAACTATTCTTGATTTTAAGTTGGTAACTTCTTTTGGATCAAAGTAATACTCTTCATTAGGAAGTTGATATGTACCTTTCCTAATGGAGATATATATTTTAATAAATCTTCCAGTAACATTCCTTTACTTTGAAGTAATTCGGTAGCTTTGCCTAGATAATAAATATCCAATTTTATTAAAAAGCCTTATTCCACAAAATGGCCCTTTAATTGAACAATACAGCTAAAAGTTTAAGGGCCAAAATAAAAACCCTATATTAATACAGGGCTTTATCAAACTTTGTTTTATTAACTGTACTATGATTATAAGAAGATAGTTAGTTCAATGAAGGTGATTGATCATAGTAATATAGGACAAATAGGTTATCATGAACGATTGCAGAGAAAGTTGGCAACCTATATAGAAAAAAATATAAACGAAGATGATTCTTTCATAGAACAGGAAATTCATAACCCTTATTTTTTAGTAAACGACACTTGGAATATTGAATTTATTGGTGCTATCCCTAATTTTCAAGAGCATTATCAAAAATATAACTGTAAAAATAAAAATGTACATTTTAAAATTCACAGTCCTTCAATCAAATTAGAGCTAAAATATTTGTGGTATCATAAATTATTTCTTGACGAGTGGACTTTAAAAAGTAACTTTATTGGACAGGCACCTTATTTAAGAAAGTTAACGGCATTTTTAAATGAAAAGTATTTAAATTTGTATTCTTTACTTGAATTAGATATTAATAGAGTGGAATGTGAATGGCTCATTTGGTTAGAACAAAACGGATTTAAGACGCAAACAACAAGAAAAGATAAACTCTATGGAGATTTGACATATAAATCTCACTCAGCAACATTTCTAAGACTTATGTACAATACGTTATTACGATTAACAGATACACGTGAAGAATGGGAAAAAGATTGTTGGGATGTTCGAATTCTAAATGAACAAAATGGCGTTAAATATAGCAAGTCAAAGCACAATTTTTATATGGGTTTTTCTAATATACAGAATATCCATTTAAAAAATGAAATGAAGAGTTTAAAGCAAAGATTACTGAGTAAACATAACTTTTCATGGTGTACAACAATGAATTGCGGAAATTTTCTTGCTAGTTTTTTGAAATTTTATTTCATCTATTAAACCATCTTGGAATAATTTAAGAGAATTAAGCCGAAATCATATTGAACAGTTTATTGAATGGCTTCATCAATATGCAAATTATCATCTTAAAAGAAGAGATGCTCATCCTGAAAGTTATATTTCAACGTCTTTAACAATTATAAGTAAGTTTTTATCAGATATCCAACGATATGAATACCCTATTGCTCCTAAACAGAGTGTTAGAAAGCTGATTTTCCCAGAAGATAAACCGAAATCAAAAAAGAAATCTTATGACCATTTTAACCATATTCCACAGTCGGTTTTAGAGCAATTGTTTGAAAAACTAAACCACTTACATCAAGACTTTTAACCTGTTATTTGGATAGCATTTAAAACAGCTTCATGAAGAAAGAAGAGCAAATACCTTTCAAAAAGTCGATGAAGCGATAAAACGACTTATAAAAGCAAAAGAAAAGATAAACTTTAATAGTGTAGCAAGTGAATCGGGAGTTAGCAAAGCAACGCTTTATAACAATCCTAAAATCAGAGAACGTATTGACTCCTTACGACAACAGAAAGCCCAAGCGACCACCAAAAAAACAGGTTAAACGTGAGGTGAATGAAAACAATAAAGATGCGATTATCGCGTCTCTGAAGAGAAAAATTAAAAAGCTAGAAGAAGATAATATAGAATTATGGAAACAGTTGAAATTCGCTTATGCAGAGGTATATAAAAAAGTTTAGTTTAAGGATAGATCGGCCGTTATCCGTCCTTGCTTATTTAACAAACGGGCCATATAATGAAATAAGGAGATTGCTCAAACCTGTGTGTTTTGAAATAATTGTAATTGAGTTAAAGGGCATTGTGAAAGATAAGAATTGAAGGGGCTAGGGGGCATTTAATAATGATACGCGAATATAGATGTGAAGATACAGAAATACTTAACAACTTAATCAATAATGTTAGCCCGCAACCTACTGAAAGTATCTAGTCTACTACTTGCCACTTTCCATAAAAAGACAAAAAAATTTGCTTTTATTCTATAGACTAGTCATTATGACGTGACCTTTTTATATGGCGAGGTTTCGTACGCCAAAACGAGCGCAGCCGATATGCTGAAACAACATAAAAAAACAAAGGAGAACCAAAAAGTGAAACCTTACAGAATGACTGCAGTGATCGTAGGTGTCCTCTATATCATCGGAACGGTATCGGGGATTTTAAGCATTGTTGTTACCAGGAATCTGCTTGCTGGAGAGGATTTTCTAACCAGGATTGCCGCTAATCCGTCGCAGCTTAACCTGGGCGCATTTTTCGTGCTCTTGATGGGGCTTTCGTTAACGGCGATGCCTGTTTTCCTGTACCCACTCTTTAAAAAAAAAAATGAAGCCCTGGCACTAGGGATGGTTGTTTTCCGAGGACCACTAGAGGGAAGCACATATATCTTAATGGTAGTCAGTTGGCTATTGTTAGGCATGTTCAGCAAAGAATCCACTGCCGTTGGGGCAGAGGCGGCTTCTTTACAGGTTATTGGCAATGTCCTGCTTCAGGCCAATGACATCATGAGCCCCGTTTTGACTATTGTTTTTATCATCGGGGCAATGTTGTTATACACCCTCTTCTATCTCACCAAACTTATCCCTCGTTGGTTGTCTGGCTGGGGCTTGATCGGAGCGGTTATCTATGTGGCTGTCGACTTATTAAAGTTATTTGGATTAAACCTTCACTTGGATGTGTTGTATATACCATTGGCCGTGCAGGAGATGGCAATGGCACTCTGGCTGATCATCAAGGGCTTCAACCAAGCGGCCCTTGATGAGCTCCTGATTGATAAGCACAGCGTATAATCAAACCACCATCTATAATTTCAAACGAATAATGTACTATAAGGAATGCAAAAAAACATCGTACAACAGCGAATACCCGGCTCCGCTTCGCTCCGTCCAAATGGGCCTTCGGCTAACTTCGGGTATTCGCAGAACGTTAATAGTACAAAATGGTGAAAAGTGTAAATTCCAAAAACTTGATAAACAAATGTATGTTAAAGAACTAAGGAAAAAGTTATTAGAAGAAGTAAATGAGTATCTAAAAACAAATGATGATGTAGAAACAATTGAAGAACTTTCCGATGTATTGGAAATAATTCATTCCTTGTCAAAGATTCACGACAAAAGCATCAAAGACGTTGAAGAAGTCAGGAGGAAAAAATTCCTGAAGCGTGGTGGATTTAATGAAAGGTTGTACTTAATTGACGTAGATGACGAAAGTTAAAATTCTTTGATTTCTCATTAGGTAAACGGGGTCTTTTCAGGAGTAACCGTGAAGCCTAATCCTAATATATCGATATTCAACAAAAGGGCGCGATTGTTGAACAAGAATTACAAGGGTGGTACATATTATAGATGACTAATATGTATCACCCGTTATTTTTTATGGCTTTTTACGTTTTAGGTATTGATAATATAAAAATTATCGAACTTTTTTACATAGAATCAGTTTCTAGCTGTTGCAGTTGCGCTCTTAAAGCTTCATGATCTAAGTTTTCACCAATAAAAACAAGAGTTGTTGGTAACTTCATCAGCTCTTTCATATATAAAGGCATGCCGTATGAATATTGAAAAGAATATGTGTCGTCTGAATGAGTAAAGCGTAAATAACCTTTTATGCGATAAATTGTATCAGGCATTTGACGCAGCCAATCTTCAAATTTTTCAAGGTTAATTTTTTTCGAAAATTCATATACAAATGTCTTTAAATGTAAATGATCATTCACATGAGCTTGTTCATGCTGTTGTTTTTTAGATAACTGAGCCTGTTGTAATAAACCTAAGTCAACTTGAGAAAACGTTGTTAATAAGCAAGTGGCAGTTGAATTAATCGATTGAACCTCAAAGAGCAACGATGCTTTCGCTGATTCGGAAAGCTGATCTGTTTTATTAAGCAGAATTACATCCGCATGGCGCACTTGCTCTTGAAGTAGCTTTTGCAATTGTATACTCAATGTGTGACGATCTTGCCATCTTTTTGAATCAATTGTTGTAACGATGCATTTTACAACAATTTCATTCGCAAAAAGCGGTGACATGCATGCGTCTAGTACCTCAATGGGGTGGGCAACACCTGTTGTCTCTATATAAATGGCATCAAGTTTATTTTCTTGAAGCAAGGAGTGAAGTTGTGTTTCAAATTGACCTTGGATAGTACAGCATACACATCCATTTAATAGCTCTTTTAACGGTGTATCTTCTTCAATTTCATTTGAATCAATTGATATTTTTCCTAATTCATTCATTACAACTGCAATGTTACGGTCGTTTTCTTTTTCTTGCATTAATAATCTTTTTAATAAAGTAGTCTTTCCGCTTCCTAAAAACCCAGATAAAATATAAACTTCTGTTTTCTTCATGTTATAACTCCTATATCCATTTTTAAATCATAGCCATTTAGCAGTGGTTTATGGATGATATCAATTTTTATTAAACTCTTTACATAAATGTACCATATTTAAAAATTGTGTGTAAAAGAGAATGAATAAAAGTGAATATTTTCAATTTTTTAACGACAATATGCTACAATTAAAGTATAAGAAAAGGTTGTATGGAATGGAAAGGGGAGTTTTTTGTGCGTATTTTAGTTCTAGGAGCTGGAGGCGTGGGCGGATATTTTGGCGGCCGTTTGGTGGAAAAAGGAGAAGATGTAACATTTCTTGTACGAGAAGGGAGAAAAAAACAGCTTGATAAAAATGGCTTAGTCATCAAAAGCGTACATGGTGATATCACATTTGAACCAAAATTAGTGACGACAAATGATTATGATGCCGAACCATTTGACTTAATTCTATTCTCTACAAAAGCTTATCATCTGCATCAAGCAATAGAAGATGTGAAACCTTTTGTTGGTGAAAAAACAATTGTTTTACCACTGCTAAATGGAATTGCGCATATTCCCTTGTTAAAGGAAGCGTTTGGCGAAGAAAAAGTTATTGGAGGACTATGTTTTATTGAAACAACGTTAAATGCTGCTGGAGATGTGGTTCAAACTAGCCCTGCTCACCGAGTGGTGTTTGGAGAGTTTAATCAACAAAAAAGTGATCGCATTCATCAAGTAGCAGAAACACTTAATGGAACGAAAGCATCTTTCATTTTAAGTGATTACATTGAAAGAGAGATGTGGCATAAGTATTTGTTTATTGCGACAATGTCAGGAATGACAACGCTAATGCGTGCGCCAGTTGGTCCAATTCGCCAAAGCGAAGGTGGCCGTCAATTTATTATAAATCTTTTTAATGAAGTTGCAGCTATTATGAAAGCGTACGGTGCACCGTTAAGTGAAAGTATTGTCGATGATCATATGAATACGATGGAAAAGATGACATATGATATGAAATCTTCTATGCAAAGAGATATGGAGAAAGGATCACTTATTGAAGCAGATCATTTACAAGGATATTTGTTGCGTTTGGCAGATCAATATAATGTAGAAGTACCGATATTAAAAGCTGTGTATCAACATTTAAAAGTATATGAGTTTACCCAAAAAGGGTCGGCATTAAGATGACAAAAGTTGATTTTGAACAAATGCAAGTCCTTAAACAGATCGCTGAAATATCAAATCTTGATGCAATACCTGCTAAATCTGGATTATACTTCTTTTTTAATAAGCAATATGAATTATTGTATATCGGGAGTACAACAAAATCTCTCCAAGAACGTATTCGAACTCATGTAACAGGAAAAGGGACAACCAATACAAAAAGGTTTTATCATGAATTCGAATTTGTGAGTTGGATTGAAATAAATGCTCAAAAAGCAGCATTGGATACCATAAAAACCTTATTAGTCAATGGGTATTTTCCTAAATATAATAGACAAGACGTTAAACAGGAAAACCAAACCGCTGTTCAGACCATCCACAGCGGATGTGGGAAATCAGCTTCTAAAAGCAAAACAGGTGCTACAGCCACTCATGTAAACGAAAAAAAGCTAAAAGTAAAGCAAAAACCAGCTGGAAGTAACATTACATATGCGAAAATAAACAATTTAAATATAAGTGAAACAATGAAAAAACTTTGGTCTTGCCGGGAAGCAGCAACACAATTACAGTTAGCAGAAAATAAAATAATAGCGATAAGTGAAAAATTGTTAAGTGAACAATATTTTTTTCAAAGAGATATGAAAAAAAATATTGTGTTTACGATTAAAGACTTGGTCCTCATTCAAATTTTATTAAACATGAATAATCACCAAATGATTAAAAAGAGAGAGATTAAAGAAGCAATTAGTTTAGTTCAGAAGTTTGGTGTAAAAGAAGCGTTGCGGTTATCTGAAAGGCTTAGCAAATCTTAAGATTGTTCATCATCATGGCAAAACAGGCTGAGACTGTATATACAGTCTCAGCCTGTTTTAAGAAAGAATTAAGCAATTTCATCAATGACCCTTGGCAATGCAATAATTGACAATACACAGAGTGAACTTACCACGTGGTGCATTTCAAAAATCGCAATAATAAAAAACATAAGGGACATGTATAGCTGAAGACCTTTTAATTTCCAAGATTTTTGTTCGAGAAAGAAGTCACTTAGTACAAATAAAAAGAAAATGAGAGAGCTACATACAATAACGAGTGTACTAGACATCGTTTGATTGTAGGCGCTAATGAATAGTAAAGTAGTGAGTAATAAAATAGCAGTTGCTTTTAACGTTTTAATCATCATTTTTCACCTTCATTGTAAGTGATCTTTGTATTTATTGTATAGCATTGTCGAAAAGTCGAAAAGTGGAATAAGCGAAGTATAACAACAAATTAACATCTTTATAATTCATTTACAAAATTAATAAGCAACTCATTAAAGAAGTGAATCATCAGTGAAAGCGGCGTTCTTTATAGTGGATAACTTATTTAGAAAAAAAGCATCGAATTGACTGTTTTCATATACAGTGCTATAGTATGTTTGCTAAAAATAAGTATACATCATATTACATAATTAGTAGTAAAGGGACGTGAACGGATGAATGATACACTGTTATTAATTGATGGGTTTAATTTATTAAGCCGCTGCTATTTTGCCACGTCATATGGCCGAGACGAGGCTACTCTTAGCCGCAACAGCAAAGGGTTATTTACAAACGCTCTTCGGGTTACGATTCAAAAGATGTACACGTTAATTCAACAATATGAACCAACGCATATTGTTGTTGCTTGGGATGTTAAGCGTGATGAGACTAAACGTAAAAATACATACGCTCTTTACAAAGATACAAGAGCTGATTTGCCAATGCCTCTAATCGAGCAGTATGAAACGTTAAAGGTTTTCTTTGAACAAGTCGGAGTCGCTCAGTTATCTCTTTCTTCTTATGAAGCAGATGACCTCATTGGCGCTTTCTCTTCAAGGTGGAGCATGGAAAAAAAATCACCTGCTTATATTTATAGTAATGATCGTGATTTGCTCCAGTTATTAAATGAGCATGTATCTCAAATTATTGCTAAAAAACAAATTGGAGACATTGTATATACAGCAGCTGATTTTGAAAAAGAATATCGAATCGATCCATCACAATGGATTGATGTAAAAGCGTTGCTTGGCGATAAATCAGACAATATTCCTGGTGTACCCGGGGTAGGAGAGAAAGCCGCACTTCCTCTTATACAACAATATGGTTCAATTGAAGAAATTTATGCCCAAATTGAGCAGTTAGATTCAACTTTTAAGCGATATAAGAAAAAGCTGATCGATGGCCAAGAGCTTGGAATGTTAAGTCGTGAGCTTGTAGTAATTGATAAGGATATTGAAGCAATTAATCAAACGCGATGGGATGACGTTCGATTTTTATATGATTTTCAAAAATGGAGCGAAGGAATTGCAGACCTGGAACTAAATATTATGATTCGTTCGTGATTTTTAGTAAACTGTAGGAAAGAGCGAAAGGAGTAAACACTTTGCAACCAATTCATAAAGAGAGTGTACAAAAAAAATTAGAAGCATTCTTAAATAAAGAAGTGTATGTTCACCTCGAAACTACTAATGGTGCATATGCTTCACACGTAAATGAAAAAGTGATGACCGTAGGGGCATTTATTCGAAATGGAAAAGTCAAAATCACCAACGGTAAAATTACGGGAGAAGGCCCATATAGAGTAGGGCTTCAAATTGACTTAGGCTGGATTTATGCAGAAGGTTTAACGGATTGGGAAGTGGATGAAAAAAACAAGCTATTATTAGCGGGGCATGATTTTGATGGCCGTCTTGCGGTTGCTTTACAGTTAAGTGATCACCCGTTTTCTTAATCAAACAGTAGAAAGGAGAGCTTTTCTTGGAACGTTTATTAATTGTATTTCCTCATCCGGATGATGAAGCATTTGGGGCTGCTGGAATAATTACCTTAGCAAGACAAAAAGGAATACCGGTTACATATGCTTGTATTACGTTAGGTGAGATGGGCCGTAATATGGGACGCCCTCTTTTTGCAAATCGCGAAACGTTACCTCTTATTCGTAAAGAAGAACTACAAGATCTAGCAAAAGTACTTGATATTCAAGATTTAAGAATGTTAGGTCTTCGTGATAAGACATTAGAATTTTTGGATATTGACGAATTTGCTGATCAAATTCAATCGATTGTTGACGAGGTAAAACCTACGCACATCATAACGCATTATCCAGGGTATGCAGTCCATCCAGATCATAATGCAACAGGTGCAGCTACTATTCATGCTGTTAAGAGAATGCCGAAAGAAGAACGTCCTGTCGTTTGGTGTCACGCATTTTCGAAAAATCGGATTGAAAATATTGGAGAGCCAGATATTATCATTGATGTAGCAGCTGTAAAAGAAAAGAAAATTGAGGCCTTAAAAGTTCATCGTTCTCAAACGGAAGGAATGATGGCGGGATTTGATTTAAATCAGCTACCAACTAACCCTCTATTAGAGAAGTTATTAATGCAAGAAGAATTTTGGACATATAAGTGGGAGTAAATAGATAGATGATTATGAAGAAACAAAGAATATTATTTATTGGTGCTGGCCGTATGGCTGAAGCTGTGGCTGCCGGGTTATTGCATACAAGTCGTTCAAAAATTGATGAGGTCATTATGTCGAACAATGGCAATAAACAGCGGTTAGAATACCTTGTGAATCAATATGAGGTCCGCACTACACATAATTGGCGTGATGAAGTAACGAATTCTGATGTCGTAGTACTAGCTATGCCGCCGGAAGCGCATGAGGAAATTTTAAGCGAGTTGTCTAGTTATTTAACAGACCAATTTATCGTTACAATTGCCGCTGGTATTGGACCTGCTTATTTAGAGCAGCGTTTACCTGATAATACACCTGTAGCTTGGATTATGCCTAATACTGCAGCGACAATTGGTGAATCTATGTCATTGTTTACACTAGGAAAAGCTACAACAGAAGAACATAGAAAAGTACTAGAGATGATCTTAAAAGGTATTGGTAAATCTCAAGAATGTACAGAGAGAGAAGTTCACCAATTAACGGCTATTACAGGCAGTGCTCCTGCTTTTTTGTACCATTTTGCTGAAGCTTTAATTGAAGCGACGACTGCTTATGGAATTGATGAACAAACAGCTAAGCAATTAGTTATTCAAATGATGTACGGCTCGGTTCAAATGTTAAATGATAAGCAAAATCCTGGCGAATTAAGAGAGCAAGTTACAACGCCTGGGGGAGCTACTGCGGAAGGTTTGAAAGTTATGGCGGAACACAACTTTGTAGACATGATGAAAAAAGCTGTAGAAGCTACAAATGCTAAGGCAATGGGAGTAAAGTAAGTAATTGAACCATTTATCTGGAGAAGAACGTCAGGATATGACGTTCTTTTTTATATAGAAATTATTCATCATCACTGATAAACCTTTTTTTCAACTGAGGTGTTAGCAGCATACATTCGTCATGTTTTCCAAACCATTTATAGCGATTTTTAGCAATATAGTCATATACGAGGTCACGAAAGGGTCTGGGAAGAATGATGAGAAAATATAACAGCTTCCAAGGTCCATCTAAATTCTTGGCAATTTTAAGGGCAGCGGTTGATTTTACATAAATTTTCTTGCCGTGAATATAGACCACACTATTGATATCGTTAGGTCTTACACCAAAGGGGGCCAATTTCTCTTCACTAACTTTTGATTGAAGGGATGCAAATGAAAATAGAGCTTTTGAGTCATGCTTAATAATGAATTGAACGCTACTATTACATAAATTGCAAACGCCATCAAATAAAATGAGGTGCTGTGTCATACATTTACCTCCTTTAGGTTAAAAAATACAGACATGCTTAAGCAATATAAACTAAGTGATTTCGAATAATACGATTATATAATAAGATCTTGTCTGAGTTAAAGGAAAAAATGAGCTCGTTCAGATCCAAGGCAATATGATTCTCGATGGAGATTAGAGAGGCTGATTTCGTCATAATTGAGCAAACTTTTAGGGATAATAAGGCTCTCGCTTTAATCAAAGGAGAAAACTTCCCGTTAGTTAAAGGTTACCTTTATTTTTCTGCTGTTGAATGGTGAGGTTGTTTTTTTTCTTTGCCCCACCATGTAGCAAGCAAAGAACCTGAAATATTATGCCATACACTAAACATCGCACTTGGCACAGCTGCAAGAGGAGAAAAATGGGCCAATGCTAATGCAGCACCCAGTCCTGAATTTTGCATGCCGACTTCAATTGAAATTGCTTTTTGATCAGCTTTACTTAAATTTAGCCATTTGGCAAATAAATAGCCGAGAAAAAAGCCAAAACTATTATGTAAAAAGACAATTAAAAAAATGAGCGGCCCTGTCACAGCTAATGCTTCAGCGTTTAATGCTACCACTGCAGTTACGACAGCAACAATTCCTATAACCGAAATGAGCGGAAGAACTTTAACACTTTTTTCTACTTGTTTACGGAAAAAAGTCTGAACAATAAGTCCAAGTATAATTGGCAGCAAAATAATTTTTAAAATTGATAAAACGAGTGAACCAGCTGAGATAGGCAACCATTCGCTTGCGAATAAGAAAATAAGTGCAGGTGTTAAAAAAGGAGCTAATAGTGTTGATATAGATGTAACAGCAACAGATAGTACAGTGTTTCCTTTTGCTAAAAAGGTCATGACATTAGAGGAAGTGCCTCCTGGGC
Organism: Priestia megaterium; assembly: GCA_008180335.1. GTDB lineage: Bacteria > Bacillota > Bacilli > Bacillales > Bacillaceae_H > Priestia > Priestia megaterium_B. Next base: position 490,069 of record VTEF01000003.1, on the reverse strand, counting down.
AACATCCAACTAAAATAACGCCAACAGCTAATTCTGGAGGGAGCTGAAAAGTTTTAGCTAAACAGAACGCAATAAAAGGCATGATAGTAAATTGTGCACAGACACCAATTAATACACTTTTAGGCATCCTGGCTACTGATTTAAAGTCGTCCATGGATAATGTCAATCCCATACCAAACATAATAACACCAAGCAGTAAAGAAATATGAGGGCTAATCCATGTGAAACCGCTTGGAATAAAGAAACTAATGGTGCCGAATATAATGACCCATAGAGCAAAGGTGTTTCCTGCGAAGGAACTAATTCTCTCTAATGTTTTCATCTCGTAGATCACTCCTAAAAAAGATATAAAAACCATTATATAGAAATTTCTGAAAAATTCAACATTAAATGCTCCCTCTAATAAAAAAGCCATCGAGATTTCGATGGCTTTTGGTTAAAATAAAATATTAGCGACAATAACTGCAATTGGAAGTGTGATGAGAGTACGCAAGATAAAAATAATAACAAGATCTATAAACTTAACAGGAATTTTAGAGCCTAATAATAAGCCGCCGACTTCAGACATATAAATCAACTGAGTCACTGATATACAAGCAATGATAAAGCGAGTAATTTCACTTTCAATGCTGCTGCCAATAACAGCAGGCAAAAACATATCAGCAAATCCCACAACCATTGTTTGAGCAGCTTCTGCAGCTTCTGGAACTTGTAATAATGACAATAGTGGAACAAACGGTAAACCAATCCATTCAAATACAGGTGTATATTCAGCAATTACTAATGCAATTGTACCGATTGCCATTACAACAGGAACAACACCAATCCACATATCTAAAATGTTTTGAATACCGTCTTTAAAAAATGCTTTTACACCTGTGTTATTCTGAGCACGATCAAGAGCTTTGTTTAACCCCCATGAAAAAGACGTATGGTCTTCAGGGATTGTTTCGTCCGCTACTTCTTCCTTAGAACCTTCATAATAAGTGTCAGGTTTTCTTGATAATGGTGGAATACGCGGCATAATAATGGCAGATACAAACCCTATTAATAAAACTGTCAAATAATAAGGAATGATATATGCTTCTAATTTTAAATATGAAAGAATGACGATTGTGAATGTAATCGATACAACAGAGAAAGTTGTTCCAATTACAGCCGCTTCACGCTTTGTATAATATCCTTCTTCATATTGTTTACTTGTTAACAATACACCGATTGTCCCATCACCTAGCCAGGATGCTAAGCAGTCAATAGAGGAACGGCCCGGAAGAGTGAATATTGGTCGCATAAATTTTGTGAATAATGCACCGCATAGTTCTAATAAACCAAAGTTTAATAAAAGCGGTAAAAGTAAACCAGCGAATAAAAATACAGAAAATAAAACTGGGATTAAATCATAAAGCAAAGTTCCGCCAGTATTTTTAGACCAAACAGCCTCAGGCCCAATCTTAAAATAAACCATAATAACAAAAATAGCTCCAAGCACACGAGCGATTGTCCAAACGGGGCTTACAAGAAAAAGGGATGCTAAAAATGAATGATTTTGGACAAATACTGGTTTAAAAAACTTAAACATTAACGTTAATACAGCCGTCATGACAACAATAACGGTCATAATAAGCGGAAGTTGTTCTTCTAATAATGCTTGTACCGCATTGGCTAAGATTGCAATCGGAATTGTTAATTCGCCCTTATAAGAAAAGGGCACGATAAATAAGGAAATCCCTAATAAAGAAGGAATCAAAAAAGTTAATAGATTTGACAGCGAAAGATTCGCTATCTTACGTGGTTGTTTCATTTTTTCACCTCAGATTAGTACGAATGTTACATATTTATTCAGTAATGTTATCTAGATATATAATAAAATGGGAAGTTATTTCTGTGTATTTCTAATGTATAAAATATAATTTTATTGCATGTTTAAAACAGCAACGTTATAAAAATAACATATTTTAGAGTGGAGTGAAAGTTATTAATTTAGTTTTAATTTTTAGAATTTAAAAACAGTTAAAAAGTATTTTAGTATACAAATATGTGACCAGTGAATAGAACGCGTAAAAAACTCGTTATGCAATCTGCATGACGAGTTGGAAGAGAGTTTTAAACTAAACAAACCTTTATTCCGGTTTCATAGACAATAAGACTCCTAAGGGTTGTTTTAATCAATGTCGTCGAACTCAATGGAGATTTCTTGATTACTTTCTTGTTTCAGCAGCTTTATTTCTAATAAACCGTTACGGTATTTTGCTTTTATTTCATTTTCTACATATTGAAATGGCAATTTAATAGTTCGTGTGAACATTCCGGTATGCCGCTCACTCATTTTTAATTGTTGCTGTGGAATTTCATATAGATAAGGGATTTGGCCTTGAATCGTTAACTTGTTTAGTTCAAGTTTAATTTGTACATCTTTCGCTGATTGTAAACCTGCAATTTCTACTATAATAATTCCTTCTGTATCTGTTTCGTACAAATCGATATTTGGAAATCGTTTCGGTAGCATATGGTGTAGGTCATTCCAAAAATGACTCCCAAGCATATCTTCTACTTTGTCATGAAGAGATCCCCAGTCAATATCTTCATATTTCTTTGTCATGTTACACCCACCTCATTATCAATATAAATAAAAGAGATCATTCATTTTAATTATATGAACCATCTTCTTTTTTTGAACTAAGGATACAAAGAAAGGAAAAAGATTGTTTTCTGAGTGAAAAGCAGGATTCTAATTATAAAAGAAAGTATAATTACTATATACCTCTTTTTAAGACAATGGTACGTATAGTTATTATGTAAATGATAATGGCAAAAAAGACAAATGCAGATCAGACAAAAGGAGGATGCTTAAAATGAGAGAAAAACGTACATCTAGTGGTTTTCTATTAAAACAGCGTGCATTTTTAAAATTATATATGATTACGATGACTGAACAAGAACGTTTATATGGATTACGGCTATTGGATGTTTTACGCGAAGAATTTCAACCATTTGGTTTTAAGCCGAATCATTCAGAGGTATACAAAGCACTTCATGATTTAATTGAAGACGGTGTTTTAAAACAAGTTAAGAAGAAGAAAGAAGGGATGAAATTACAAGAAGTTGTCTATTATAAGTTTGCTAACGGTGGAGAAGAAAAAGCAAAACTTTATAAAAAACAGTTAAAGGTAGAATTAGAAAGATGTGAAGCAATGATCCAAAAAGCACTTCGAGATAATTTCGGTTCAGTTTAAGCGTGGTATTCGTTATGAATGCCACGCTTTTTATGATTGATCTGAATTTATTCTGCTCCGCCAAGCATTGATTCCTCACTTCAAGGTAACAAAGGCGAAGGAAAAGGAATTCCACTGATTGAAGTTTTACTTTATCGGATTTAATTTATGTCTACATAACAGGAAAAGGATTAGGGGAAACCACCTTCTTCTAAAAAAAGTTATTTTATGGGTAATTACTAGTGTAAAAGATGGATTTAAAGGAATAAAAAGGATAAAATACACACTTTTAACATATGTAGATATATTGTATTTTAAAGATTATGTACTATTCATAAATATGTATTGAATTGATATGATACAAATTGTATATAAATCTTTTTAATCGTTAAACACCATATTTGAAGTGTGTAAGGCCAGTTATCAGACCATATTAAGAGCATTTTGGCGCTTGATAATTTAGAGGTGTTTATAGAGTTTTATTATTTTGCTTGACATGAAAGGAATGGAAATTATGAAATCTACAGGGATTGTAAGAAAAGTAGATGAATTGGGTCGTGTCGTAATTCCAATTGAGTTGCGCCGCATTTTGAATATTAATACAGGTGATCCAGTCGAAATATATGTAAACGATGACATTATCATCTTACAAAAGTACAGTCCATATGGTGCCTGCTTAGTGACAGGTGACATCAGTCGCGAAAATTTAACATTTGCAAACGGAAACGTTGTGTTGAGCAAAAAAGGTGCAGAACGTCTTTTAAGTGAACTTCAACTTGTATTAAACAAATAAAAGGAACGTCACTATGACGTTCCTTTTATTTGTTTAACATTTTTTTATTTTTAACATAAATAGTAAGAATAGAAAGATTACGCAGTTTTAGGTTGCACTTGTGAATTAATTTTTCGTTTTTGCATGATGACAAGCCGATAAGCTAATCCACTTGCTCCGACTGCCAGTCCGCTGATTAAGCCGACCCAATAGCCAAACGCTTCAAGTGGTGTGTAGTTTGCAAGAATAAAACCTAAAGGTAAACCAATGACCCAATATGAAATGAGCGCCATAAAAAATGTAATATTGACGTCTTTATATCCTCGCAATGCACCTTGAATCGGTGCTTGGATTGCATCGGATAGCTGAAAAAATACAGCATACACTAAGAAGTGGCTTGTTAACATGAGCACTTCAGGATCATTGGTGTATAAAGCTGCTACTTGCTCTCGAAAAGCAAATAATAAACCGGCACAAACAAAAGCCATGCACACGGCAATAAAAATGCCAATTCGGCTATAATCACGCGCATCTTTAAATCGCTTTGCCCCGGCTTCAAATCCGACTACAATCGTCAATGCCATTGAAATGCTAAGCGGAATCATGTATAAAAATGAAGCAAAGTTAATGGCTGCTTGATGAGACGCTATCGTTACAGTGTCATATGTACTCATAAAAAGAGTAACTGCTGAGAAGATACTTGTTTCAAAAAAAATAGAAAATCCAATTGGTAATCCAATTCCAAGAATCTCTTTCCATGATGAAATCGACATACGATAATACTTTTTAAACAACTGAAAAGATAGGAATGGCTCTTTTTTTACGATGATCCAAACCGATACGAGTAAAATACACCAATAGGTAATAGTAGTTGCATAACCGGCGCCAACACCACCTAATTGAGGAAAACCAAGTGCACCAAAAATCAAAACATAATTAAGCACGACATTAATGGGCAAAGCTAAAATTGTAATAAACATTGAAGTACGTGTTTGACCAAGGGCATCAATGAAGTTGCGCAAAACTGTATAGATGAACAGCGGAATAACCCCAAAAGCAAGCGCAACTAGATAATCCTTAGCAATTTGATGGACATTCTCTTCTAAGTCCATGGAGTTCAAAATCGGATTAACGACAATGAATCCAATTCCAATAATGAAAACAGCCATAAAAATGGATACATATAAACCTTGAATAATTGAGAAGGGAACATCTTTCCTTTTTTCAGCCCCAACTAACTGTGCCACAATAGGCGTGATGGACATTAAGATACCACTTAATCCTGTAAAAATCGGGATCCATAAACTTGAGCCGATTGCGACGCCTGCTAAATCATCAGCACTTACACGACCGGACATCATTGTATCGAAAAAACTCATTGAAAACATTCCAAATTGGGTAATTAAGATTGGAAATAAAATAAATAAAAATTGTTTAAACTTTTCTGATCTTGAGAATACTTGTTTCATTTGCTGTACTCCTATCTTAAACACAGTTCATACCAACAAGCATTATATCATGCAATAGCTTGTTTTTGCTAAAGAGTAAATCATATATTACTATTGAATTTTAAGGAGGTAGATAAAATGGATTTAGAACTTAGGGGTAAAAATATCTTAATAACAGGCGGTTCCAAAGGAATCGGCAAAGCGATTGCTTCTCTATTTCTTCAAGAAGGTGCCAATGTTGGGATAGCAGCAAGAAATAAGGAGACAATGCAGTCAATAAAAAATGAACTGCCGCAGTTACATACTTATTCAATCGATGTGACAAACGAACACGAGCGTGTAAGGTTAATCGATGAATTCATAAGTCAATTTGGCCAGATTGACATTCTAGTTAATAATGCTGGTGGAAGTAACGGCGGGAAAACACTTGAAACTGAATTATCTCTTTTTCATCAAGCTATGGAGCTTAACTACTTCTCAGCTGTACATTTAAGTCAATTAGCTGGTCAATACATGAAAGAACAGGGAAAGGGAGCAATCGTAAATATTACCTCTATTTTTGGACGAGAAAGTGGAGGAAAAGTTACATATAACAATGCCAAGGCAGCATTAATCAGTTTTACAAAGTCTTTTGCTGATGAAATGATTCCATATGGTGTACGTGTAAATAGCATTGCTCCGGGAAGTATTTTGCATGAGACTGGCAATTGGCAAAAGCGTTTAGAAGAAAATCCAGAACAGATTAATCGATTTGTCAAAGAACAAATCCCAGCAGGGCGTTTCGGAACAGTAGAAGAAGTAGCGAATGCAGTTGTATTTTTAGCATCCAAAAAAGCATCTTGGATTGTTGGAGCAAGTATTAATGTAGATGGTGGACAGTCACGAATGAACTTTTAAGAGGTTCACACTATCGCTTATTACAATTCTTTTATGTATCCCATTTCAATAGGAACTAAGAGTCCAGCTGATCACAGTTTTTTTATAAAGTTGGTCTCTTTTAAAAAGCAGCTTGCTTTTGTTTCCAGTATATATGTTTTTCAGCTGTAATTTTTGTGCAGATACTGTTTGGTCGGAAAGTCAAATAGAAGGGGAAATGATTGATGCAGGTGAGCGAAAGAAGCAAGTATTAGCTAGATCTTGTTTGAGGTAGCTGCAGGCGTTATCATTATTTAGAGAAGTAAAAGGGACAGCCAGCTTTATAGCAAGCATGTCCCTTTTTTAGTTAAAATGACGTTCACTTCGGGTAGAAGTAGAAGGCTGATGATCTGCTTTTGTCGATTTTGTAGAAAATAGTAGATGCTTTGCTAGTAGAAAGAAACCAGCAAATGCAATGTAAATTGCAAAGAAAACAATGAAACCCCATAACCCTGCTACAGCATCATCAAATTCCATATGCCCTCTACTAGTAATTCCTTGTTGAATTTCAATTGCGAAAACTAATACAACCATAACTGTCAGTGTATATATGAACGAGATAGTTGTAATGCTAAATTTCCATTTAGAGAGCAATTTAAAAAAGGTGTACACACTAATGAAAGTAAAAATTCCAATGATGCCAATAATCCAAAAATGCAGCTCTTTATCCGTTAGTGAAAAATTTAAACGATTAAAGATTTGAATTAACATGTCATGAATAACATTAATAATCTCTACAGTTGTGCTAATAACTTCTCTCATTTTTCCTCCTATTTAGTAAAAGTATTGATGTTCCTTTAATAAAGTAGATAGCAACTTTATTAATATAGATAAGAGCAATAGAATAAATCAGCTGTTAAGAATAACCTATACATTTATAGTAAAAGAGCAGTAACTGAACTCATTATTGTAACTTCAAGGAAGTGTATGATTATTGAAACTTTTCTTAGTATGAAGTAATTTTATTATAAACAAAAAATGGCGAAAGTGAAATTCTTTGCTGTAAGCAATAAGCTTCAATGCAAATAGTAATATTAGCAAAAAGGGTGTCTGTTTTGTGTATTGTTAGCTTAAACCAAAGGAACACTTATTATATAAGAGATAAGTAAACTAATGCTAGCTATTAAAAATAGATTAAATATTTTGATTAATTCCATTAGCTTACGTGTACGTACAAATAAATTAATAGTGTATGTAAAGAGGCATTAACGTAAAATAAACTAAGAATTTTATGATTGAGGGTGGAAAGTAAGAGATCAATGTGAACAAGCTATATAACACACAGGTTAATCATCCATATAAAGTAGTTATTTTCTCACGTTTTAAAAAAAATATACGTCAAGACTGTTGACAATTTTTTTTAAAGAGTTAAAATGTGAAAGAACAGTTTAGCTCTCTTACATTTTTTGTAAGGGAGATTTCTTTTTACATTTTTAGTTCTAAAAAATAAAAATGAGCTTAAATTTCAATAGAGATAGAGGTGGGAATTATGAAACAGCTCATAACAAGCGGAAAAAATATTTTTGTAAAGCAACTGCCACTATTTTTAATCGCAGTGCTCTTATTTTGGATTAAAACATATGCTGTTTATCAAGTCGAATTTAATTTAGGTTTAGAAAATTTCATTCAAAAGTTTTTATTATTTATAAATCCTGTTGGATCAGCAATCTTCTTCTTCGCCTTTGCATTACTATTTAAGGGCAGAGGAAAGGTACGAGCGTTGCTGGGAATAAACTTCTTATTGTCATTCATTTTGTACGCAAACGTAGTATATTATCGATTCTTTAATGATTTTATTACTGTTCCTGTATTGACTCAATCAAATAACTTTGGTCAATTAGGTGGAAGTGCAATGGCTTTAATTCAGCCAACAGATATTTTATATTTTATGGACTTTTTCATCTTATTAGCATTAGTAATGTGGAAAAAGATGGAGTTACCGATTACAATCAGTCGACGTACTGTAACAAGTGTATTTTTATCTGGAATCCTGTTTTTAAGTGCAAACATTGCCTTAGCAGAAATGGATCGTCCACAATTATTAACAAGAACGTTTGACCGTAACTATCTAGTTAAATATTTAGGTGCATATAACTACACAGTTTATGATATTATTCAAAGCTCTAAATCATCAGCACAAAGAGCTTTAGCTGATAGTAGTGATGTAACCGAAATTCAAAACTATGCAAAAGCAACTTATGCTGAGCCAAATGAAAAGTATTTTGGCAAAGCAAAAGACATGAATCTAATCTATATTTCATTAGAATCATTACAAACATTTATGATGGGTTATGAGTTACACGGTGAAGAAGTAACGCCATTTTTAAACTCATTAACAAAAGATCAAAACACAATGTATTTTGATAATGTGTTCCATCAGACCGGGCAAGGTAAAACATCAGATGCAGAATTCATGGTAGAAAACTCATTGTTCCCATTGCCACAAGGCTCTGTGTTTACAACAAAAGCAAATAACACATATCAAGCTGGTTCAGCTATTTTAGGCCAAAACGATTATACAAATGCTGTATTCCACGGCAATGGAAAAACGTTCTGGAATCGTGATGAAATGTATAAATCATTTGGTGTTGATAAGTTCTTTGATTCAGCATATTACAATATGTCAGAAGAAAATACGTTAAACTATGGTTTAGAAGATAAACCTTTCTTTAAGGAATCAATGCCATATTTAAAAGATTTAAAGCAGCCTTTTAGTGCAAAGTTTCTTACGTTAACAAATCACTTCCCTTATCCTTTAGATGAGGAAGACCAAACAATTGAACCTCATACAACAGGAGATAAATCAGTTGATCAATACTTCCAAACAGCTCGTTATTTAGATGAGTCGTTAAAGCAGTTCTTTGAAGATTTAAAAGCTTCTGGTTTATACGATAACACAATGATTGTTATGTACGGTGACCATTATGGGATTTCTGAAAACCACAAACGTGCGATGTCTGAAGTAATGGGTAAACCAATTAATGAATTTGAACAAGCTCAATTACAACGTATACCATTATTTATTCATGCCCCAGGTTTAGAAGGCGGAGTAAATCATACGTACGGTGGTCAAGTAGATATTCGTCCAACAGTTATGCATTTACTAGGTATTGATACAAAAGACTATATTGACTTTGGTACGGATTTATTATCAAAAGAGCATCAGCAAATTGTTCCATTCCGAAATGGCGATTTTGTAACACCTGAGATTACAAAAGTTGACCAAAAGATATTTGACAATAAAACAGGGGAACAATTGTCTGCAGAAGAGGCTAAGCAATACGATAAGTATGACGATTTAGTTAAACAGAAACTGGAGTTGTCTGATAAACTTGTGTATGGAGATTTATTACGTTTCCATACACCAGAAGGATTTAAACCAGTTGATCGCTCAAACTATGATTATAATAAGCGAGAAGAATAAAAAAAACGCAAGCAACGGTTATGTTGCTTGCGTTTTTTATTTTCTATACATGTTGGTTTATTGATATATTGTACAATCTCCTTTGTTTTTGAAACTTTTTTAAAGAGTAAGCCGTATATAATGTATAATGCTAATCGTTTCAGAAATAATTGTAAAATGGTATAATATGTCCAAGCTAATGTTCGGTATTTAAGGAAAGTAAACTATCAATGCAAATGATAATCATAAGGAGTGAAAACGATGAAAGTCGTTCGGATACTAAAACGCGTAATGATTGTGTGGATGATTGGTACACTGACGCTGCCAATCAGCTATTTTGGCTTTAATACAAGTTTGCTTGAAGCATTCGGGATGAGTATGGGAGCAGCAGGAGCAGCAAGTTTATTTTTCATTGTAAAAAGCGCTCACGCTCATTATCGCAATCCATATCGAGAAGAGCTTGCTTATGTGCGTCATCAGGTTAAAGAGGCACGCAAACAGTTAAAGCTGATTGGAAACTATCGCTTTAAAGTTCGTTCTATTCATATGTGGACAAAGATTTCAAAACTTTATAAAGTAGGAAAAAGCATGATTGAAATGGTGGAAAAAGAACCAGCTCGATATAAAGATTTACAACCTTTTTTCACAAACTATTTGCAAGCGACAGTTACGGTTGTTGAAAAGTATATATTCCTGTTGTCAAAGCCTATAAAAGATATTGAAATAAAAGAAAGTTTACATGAGGCGGAGAGATTGCTTCATGATATGTCTAATAAATATGATCAGTTATTAACGACTGCTCTTTCTGAAGACTTATTAAATCTTGATGTTGAAATGAAAGTATTAAAACAACATTTTCAAGAACAGGAGTACGTGCCTGTAAACCGTACTAAGTAAGGTAAAGGATGGGATCTTATGATGAAAGAATATGAAAAAAATCACTCGTTAGATGAACTGTTAAGTGATCCGTTTGCTTCGCCAGTCGTGCAGCAATCAACAGCACAAACGCCGGTGAAAAGAAGTACTTATGATAACCTTACTCCTAAATATCAAGAAAAAGCCCAAAAAATTGCGCAGCAAATTGATTACAAAAATCAACAAGCTATTTTACAGTATGGAGTAGCAGCTCAGTCTGAATTATCCCAGTTTTCTCAATCAGTGCTGCAACATGTTCAAACAAAAGACACAGGTCCAGTTGGAGATGTTATTGCAGAGTTAATGGGAAAAATCCGTCAAGTTAACCCGGATGATTTTACAACGAAGAAAAAAGGAGTCATTGGAAGATTATTCTCAGGGCTTTCAAAACCAATTCAAAGTTTGTTGACAAAGTATCAAAGCATTAACGTTGAAATTGATAAAATTGCAGATAAGCTTGAACGTTCAAAGCAGATGCTATACCGAGATATCACTATGCTTGATAGTTTATATGATAAAAATAAACAATTCTACGATGCATTAAATGTTTATATCGCAGCAGCTGAATATCGGTTGGTTTCACTTCAGGAAGAAACATTGCCAGCACTGCAGCAAGAAGCGTCCTTGAAGAACGATTATTTAATGGCTCAAGAAGTTAATGACCTAAATCAATTTATTAACCGCCTTGAGAAGCGTGTACATGATTTGAAACTAAGCCGTCAAATTGCAATTCAAAGTGCACCGCAAATCCGATTAATTCAAGAAGTGAATCAGACGCTTGTTGAGAAAATTCAAAGCTCTATTTTAACAGCTATCCCACTTTGGAAAAACCAAGTTGTCATTGCTACAACATTACTGCGTCAAAAAAATGCAATGGAAGCGCAGAAACAAGTATCCAAAACAACCAATGACTTACTGACTCGCAACTCTGAGATGTTAAAGCAGAACACAATTGAAGTTGCTAGAGAGAATGAAGAAGGTATTGTAAACATTGAGACGTTGAAAAAAACACAGTCTGATTTAATCACAACGTTAGAAGAAGTACTAAAAATCCAAGAAGAAGGTCGTACAAAACGAACAGAAGCCGAATCAGAGTTATACCAAATGGAGCAAGATTTAAAAACAAAGTTGCTTGATTTAAAATAAAAAAGTGATGACTGCTTTAATTAGCAGTCATCATTTTTTTGTTCGCAAATTGCAGCTAAAGACTTCTCAAAGAGTTTCAATCGTATTCGCCATTTCTAGAAAGGCATCCAAGCCTTCAGTTTCTTTTGGTGTGAAAATCGTTAAGCGCATAGCAGGCCGGTTTTCAATTGCTTTAATTAAAAGGGATTGCCCTTTCATTTTATTGTTACTCGCTATAAATGAAGCATCAATATTTAGCTTGCTGCTAAGAGTACTGCTATCTGCTTCGGATACTGTATTAAAACCTGCTTTTAGCATTTCTTTTGTTTGTGATTTTAACTCGGGCCACTTCGTATCCTTAGGCAGTATTTCAATCCGCATCCATAGCTGATCATTATCTTTATAGTAAATGACATCTTTTCGAGGTTCTTCTTCAGTAAATTCGTATCCTTCTAAAACATATAACGTATAGTTTTGATTTTTGCTTGTTTGAAGAAAGCCCATCTTTTCTTCTGTTACACCTTCGTTTTGATAAGTAAACTTTTGTTCTGGAAGTCTCATTTTTTGATTTTGTTCAATCGTTTCTTTGCTAGTACCATTGTCTTTGATTGACGGACTTATTGATCCATTCATATGAATACTGTTAATCATAGATATCAATTGCGCTTGATCTTGAGAGTCGATAGCTGTGATCATTGTTACTTTTAAAATGAGATGTTGATTTGTTTGGCGCATGAGGTAAGTGGTGACTTTTTCTGTTTTAGTATGGGTTTCGTACCCAGCGATAACGGGTGTTTTTAAGTTAGGAGGTTGAGTAGATATAAGTTTTGCTTGTCCGAATTGTTCTTCAAATCGTTGTTTTGTTTCGCTTAGAAGCATAGAATCTGCATTTTTCTGTACAGGTAATACTTCAATGCGCATCCAGGTATAAGGAGTTTTTGTAGAGAAAATAATATCTTTTCCAGTCTCTTCTTCTGATAATTCATAGTCATTTAATAAATCAATGGTAAACCCTTGTTTACTAGTTGTAGAAGTTGATGGCATTTGTTCGTTTCCAGGTGATGATTTTGATAGAGGCAAGTCTGCTGTTACGAGAGAAGAATGAACTGTGAATGAGGTAAGCAGTAAAGCTAATGCAAGATACTTTCTATACATTGTATACGTCTCCTTTATTTTGAAATATAAAAGCTTAGTTCAAGTCAAACAATTTTTCTTTCAGCTTTCTGTCAGTATATAAATGCGATGGTTGCTTTAAATTTATGTAGAGAGCTGCGAGCACTGATATGTTCTGTTAAATAGGATACATATATTTACTATCCGTTACATCTTACCCATCTCAATAAAATGTAAACATTCATTTAAAATGTTTTTGCTTTATGCTTGTTTTTTAAAACTTTTGGAAAAGCTAAAAGAACCATTCAAAATATGTAAGGAGACATTCATAAATGAAAAAAGAAAACATAGATGCAAATAAAGAACAAGAACATTCATACGTGTGTAATGAGGAGCTTTTTTGGAAAGATTTAAAAGCGGTTGTGGCAGATAATATTGAAAAGGAGGAAGAGAAATAAATTATCTTGAAAATAGAGGTGAAAAGATGAAAAAAATCTTCATACTACTTTGGTGTCTCCTTTGGATACATAGTACGGATCTGCACGTAGAAGCGGCGAAGAAAAGTCGTTTTTATTATGAAAAAAAAGGCGACATTGTGTGGGAAGTTCCAACAACAGATGAGAAAATCATTGCATTAACATTTGATGATGGACCTGATCCAACGTATACACCTATTATTTTAGATCTATTAAAGCAATATCATGCCAAAGCAACTTTTTTTGTAGTAGGTGATCGTGTTAATCGATTTCCCAACATAGCAAAAAGAGAAATAAGAGAAGGCCATGAACTTGCTAATCATACATACAGCCATATTGAAGTTCAAGGTGAGAACGTAAAAAGGTTGGAAGAAGAGATTGAAAAAGCGGATGAACTTATTCAGGAAATTACCGGGATTAAACCATACTTGTTTAGACCGCCGACAGGCTACTATGATGATAAAGTAGTTAAAGCTGCTAAAAATCAGCAGTATACGGTTGTGCTTTGGTCTTGGCATCAAGATACATTTGATTGGCGCAACCCGGGTGTAGGAAGAATTGTTAACCAAGTTCTTAAAAATGCAAGTTCAGGTGATATTGTACTGTTCCATGATACTGGCGGAAATCGAACCCAGACAATCGAGGCACTAAGGGAGATTTTGCCTGAGCTAAAAGAAAAAGGATATAAATTTGTAACAATTTCTGAACTGCTGAAACATCACCCGAATTACGAGTCTCTTTATTTAATGCAACAAAAAGAACAATCCTCTAAATCTCATTAAGGATTGTTCTTTACATATCTGTTATGAACGATCTGTATTTTTAACTGCACTTGAAGAATCAGGATTTTGCTTGTCTTCTTTAGCATGAGTACTAGTTGTTTTATCTGCTTTTTTTTGAAAGAATGCTTTTACCTTATCGCGTTTTTTCTTAGATACGAGAACGTATAATGTGTCTCCAGAAAAGATTTGTGTAGTTCCTCGTGGTGTTAATAACTTATCTTCTCTAATAACTGCTGTAATTAAAATATCTTCTGGCAGCGGAATTTCTTCAAGTGATTTTCCAGATATAGCTGCATCTTTTACCAGTTTTAGTTCAATCATTTCATTATTTGTTTTACCTATTGAAACTAATTCTAAACTATGTGGAACTACTTCTTTTTCACCTTCTGATAACTTTAACAAATTGGCCAGTGGTGAAATGGTAGCTCCTTGAAGTAAAGCAGAAGTTAATACAACAAAGAAGACAACATTAAAAATAAGTGAACTGTTTTCCAGTTCAGCCATCATAGGGTAAGTGGCAAGTACAATAGGAACAGCCCCTTTTAAGCCAGCCCATGAGATAAATAGCTTTTCTTTTATTGAGTATTTCGTGAAAATCATACTAATAAATACACCTAAAGGTCTTGCAACGAGCATTAATAAGAAGGAAAGTAAAATTCCTTGCCATGTAATATCGATAAGTTCTTTTGGGAATACAAGTAACCCTAATAAAATAAACATTAAAATTTGCATCATCCATGCAAATCCTTCGTTAAACCGGACGATTGCATGACGATAAGTTAAATCTGCGTTTCCTAAAGAAACGGCCATAATATACACAGCTAGTAAGCCGCTTGCGCCTATGAATGCAGTAATTCCATATGTAAGAGCTGCAAGAGCGAGTGATAAAACAGGATATAAGCCCGAGGAATCAAGATTAATTCGATTAATAGCCCAAACAGAAGCCTTACCTAGTAATAAACCCATAATCAGTCCAATTCCCATTTGCCAGAAGAAATCTAGAATTAAAGTGAAGATTGGAGAATCAGGATTTTGGATAAGTTGAATGATTGAAACAGTTAAAAAGATGGCCATTGGATCATTTGAACCTGATTCAACCTCTAGTGTAGAAGTTAATTTTTGACGAATATTTTTAGAGCCAAGGACAGAAAAAACAGCAGCAGCGTCTGTAGAGCCAACAATCGCGCCAAAAAGTAAACCTTCTAACCATGTAACGTCTAAAATATATTTTGCTAATACGCCCGTGACAATGGTTGTCACTAAAACACCAGCTGTAGCAAGAGAAACTGACGGGCGGATAACGGCTTTAACATCAGTCCATTTCGTGTGAATACCACCGTCGAATAAAATAATAATGAGTGCAATAATACCAAATCCTTGTGTTAAGAGAGCGTTGTCAAAGTAGATATAATGACTTAATATCATACCAACAATGATGAAAAGTACGAGGGAAGGTACACCTAAACGAGAAGAAAATTTCGCGGTAAGTACACCAACTACTAGGAGAATCGATAAAAGAAAAATTGAGTTGTCAATCGTAAATTCCAAGAATGGTTCACCTCTTTTAATTCAATTATTTATATTAAAATTAATGTTATTTCAGTAGGTTAATAAGAGAATGTGATGAATTGAACTTACTTTTAATGAATGGATCGCAAAATCTTTTTTTAACAGAAAAGTTCTTTATTTTCTTACTTCTTCGATAATAGTATATCATAATGCTAAGAAAACCATGAATAATCTGCTTATATATACACTTATAAGGTGTATATCACAAGAAAAACAGCGTATGTCATTATAAAGTTCGTGTGTTTGATTGATGATAAAAATGTGGTGGACCCAATTTTCTAATAGCATATACTTTGGTCATATGAAAGAGAGAGTATTTTAGTTTTTAATTGATATTTCTGCTCACTAGTGATATATTAATTAGGTCGGACGTACGTCCGAATATATTTTTAATTTTCTAGGGGGTATTACATATGAGATTGAAAGATAAGGTTTCGATTATTACAGGTGCTGGAAGCGGGATTGGACGTGCGACTGCCATTAAATTTGCACAAGAAGGTTCGAAGGTTGTCGTCGCTGAATTCAATGAAGATACTGGTAAGGAAACGGTTAATATTATTAACGAAGCTGGCGGGCATGCCTCATTTAAAAAGGTAAATGTAGCAGAATTTAAAGAGATGGAAGAGCTTATGGATTATACAGTTGAAACATACGGACGACTGGATGTTATTTTTAATAATGCAGGAATCGGCCTTCATGAACCTTTGTTCGACCACACACCGGAAGATTATGATACAGTAGTCAAAATCAATCAATATGGTGTATATTATGGTATTTTAGCTGCTGCACGCAAGATGAAAGAGCTAAATATCGAAGGTACGATTATTAACACAGCTTCTGTATTTGCATTTATGGCCAGTTACCATATTATCGGATATAATGCGGCAAAGGGCGCAGTGAAAATGATGACGCAATCAGCTGCTTTGGATCTGGCTCCTTATGGAATCCGCGTTGTAGGAGTGGCACCAGGATCTGTGGATACTAGAATCATTCAATCTTACAAGGATGCGGGAAAAACTGAACGTCTTGCACGCCATCAAATGAGAGGAAAGCTCATGCAGCCTGAACAAATTGCGAATGTAGTCGCTTTTCTTGCATCTGAAGAAGCAAGCGGAATAAATGGAACAACCATTATGGTAGATGATGGATTTACAGCTTTTAAATAATTCCTTTCTATTCTATATAAAGCACTGCCTTTATTTAATAGAGATTGTTGGATAAAATGAAAATGGTAAAGTCTTTAAACGAATAAGGAGTGCTCGACTACTATGTCTAATACAAGGAATAAAATTTTAGAGGCTACTTTTGCCTGCATAGCAGAGAAAGGAAGTTCATCTACAACTCTGCGTGATATCTCAAAGAAAGCCGGCGTTGCCTTAAGCCAGATCCACTACTACTTTACAAGCAAGGAAGGGCTTATGCTTGAGGCAACTTTCCAATTTATTAACGATGAACAAAAAAGAATAAAGGAATATTTAAAAGATATAAAAGACCCCTCAACAAGAATCGAAAAAGCAGCTGATTACCTTCGTGAACAGCAGACAGCCAATCCGACTCTTCAAAAGGTTTATGTTGATTTGCTAACGATGTCAATGTGGAATCCAGCTATGGCAGAAAAAACAAAAGAGTTGCAGGAGATGTGGATCAATTCCATTGTTGAAGAGGAATTTGCCTTTGGTATATCAAATCGTGCGGTGGCAAGGTTCATTGTTGCATTTTTGGACGGTTTAGCGCTACAGGCACTTCAGGGAGCTCCAAAAGAAGAATTAGATCAAGCCTATAGTGTGTTTAGAGAAACAATCATAAATACGCAGCAACACTAACATAAAACTAGGCAAATTGCCTAAGGATAGATGATTTAACAATATTATTTATGAAAGAATGTGATTTTTTATGGATACTTGGTCAATAGAATACCATGATAAAGTAGCAGTTTTAACGTTTACACGTCCGCCGAAAAATACGATGGATTTTACATCCATCAGACGTCTAGGCGATCATCTAGAAAGTCTAGCAAAAA
The DNA here is from genome assembly GCA_008180335.1 of Priestia megaterium. GTDB lineage: Bacteria > Bacillota > Bacilli > Bacillales > Bacillaceae_H > Priestia > Priestia megaterium_B. The sequence continues at coordinate 472,319 of VTEF01000003.1, read as the reverse complement.
AGACAGATGAAGTGAAAGTAGTCATGCTAACTGGAGGAGTGGACGGCTATTTTATTGCACATGCTGATCTTGCTGACCTTGCAAGCAACGGAAGGGGAGAATCAACCGAGGCAGATCTTGAAGGATGGGATCGTGCTCTAAGATTGCTAGAAGAAATTCCGCAGCCAACAATCGCAGCCATTGACGGACAAGCGTGGGGAGGCGGCAACGAAACAGCTCTTGCATGTACGCTCCGAATTGGCTCTGAACGTGCTCATGTAGGTAATCCGGAAGTGCTTGTAGGAATTATACCAGGTGGTGGAGGAACGATTCGCTTACCTCGTCTCGTTGGTCCTGGAGTTGCTGCTGATGCTATTATTGCCGGCAGAGTTTTTAAAGCCCAAGAAGCTCTTCAACACGGTTGGCTTAATGCAGTTTTACCAACGGAGGGATTTCGCGAATCTGCGATAGAATGGGCTCAGAATGTAGCCAGACATCCAGGAGATGCTCTATTCGCTGCTAAAAAGGCAATTGTAGAGGGATTGAAGTTGCCTCAAGCTGAAGGCCTGAAACTAGAACGAAAATTATTTAATGAAATTTCAGCGACAAGCTCTTTGCTGCAGCAAAAAGGCTCTGAAGAAGCGTAAGTTTAATTAAGCACCACCAACGATTTTTTTGTTGGTGGTGTTTGTCATAAAAAATTATTGCTTATATATCTTCACTGAATAATCTCAACTTTTCCAAAGAAGTTTTTATCTTCTAGTTCCTGTTTTGCTTCTAGCCTAGCGTAAACAACTTGCTTTATCTATATCTAATCCAACTTTTGAAATTGAAGGTAATCATAAAATTTATGTATAATTAAGTAAAGTTGTAAACAAAAAGTAACGAAAACGTTATCCATTTCTTATTGCTAAACTTGTTGGTACATGATGTAATAAAAGAAACGAACAAATCGGGAAGGGTAAAAGAATGAGAGATGCATATCAAAAGATTATACTGCCGTATACACCTGAAAATTTAAGAATGCTTTTGTTGCAAGTATGTGATGAAGAAAATCATTTTTCGCATCAAGATTTAGCTTATTGGTGTGATAAATACACACTCCATTATTATGAATATGATGTAGATGAAACACAGTGGATGAATGACATGAAACAGTTTGATGAAAGACAAGATTTAGCTAGATCTTATGCAATCGCAAAGGATGTAGGTTGGCAATGGTATTTTTATATGTCCAGGGGAACAACATTGGCAGATGTGCAGCATGTTGAGCTTCATGAATTAGAACTGCCAAAACATTTGTTTGTTAAATGGCTAAATGAATTGTATGAAATGTAAATTTCGTTTTAATACGTTGCAATGAAAGTTAACAATAAAATGATTATCATCATAATATAATACATAGTTTAGAAGTCGGAATTGAATCTTCCGGCTTCTTTTTATGCATCCGGCTTTAACATGACTAAATGTGGAATTGCTGCCTCATAAAGGTGTTAACAGTAGAGCACAGATGAAAGCTGCTATATCCTAAAGCAACACATGCTCATAATCCAGAGAATTTTAACGAATAATCAGTTCACATAAAGAAAACATCACTAATTGTTCGTTTTCTTTAGTTTACGCTATAGTAAACGCTTGGATTTTGAATCTACGATGCAATTAGCTAACACATGAAGTAATTTTTTCAAGTATTGTAGATGGATTACAACAATTTATACGAATCAATTTATTATTTTGAAAAAAACAACTTTAATAAAAAAGTAAAACCGAGTTGACTTATTGGAATTATTGTATTATAAGTAATATAGACTTAGTCTTTTGGGAAATCAGTATAGGAGGAATTATAATGAATATTTTATTAGTCGTTATTAATCTAGCACTTATGCTGCTATTAATAACAGGTTTATTTTTTATGCAAAAGAAGCATGTATCATTTTCTAAACGTGTATTCACAGCTTTAGGACTTGGGATTTTATTCGGATTTGCATTGCAATTCATTTATGGGCCAACGTCTGAAGTAACAACTACGACAGCTGATTGGTTCAGCATTGTTGGTAGTGGATATGTAAAGTTTTTGCAGATGATTGTAATGCCCCTTGTCTTTATTTCAATAGTGGCAGCATTCACTCGCTTAAAACTTACAAATAATATTGGAAAAATCAGTGGTTTAATTATTGGTATTTTAGTAGGAACAACTGCAATTGCGGCAGCTATCGGAATCGCAACAGCGACAAGTTTTAACTTAGAAGCAGTGCAAATTGAACAAGGTGATGCAGAGACAGAGCGTGGTGCAGCGCTGGAAGAAAATCTTGCAGGCATGGAAGCTCAAACAATTCCGCAACAAATTGTTGAATTACTTCCAGCAAATCCATTCTTAGATCTAACAGGTGCGCGTCCAACATCAACGATCGCGGTTGTGATTTTTGCTGCCTTCATTGGTTTTGCTTATTTAGGTGTGAAGCGCAAAAAGCCAGAAGAAGCAGCCTTGTTTTCAAAAATTGTTGATATGTTTTATGCGATTATCATGCGTGTCGTTACATTAATCTTACGTTTAACGCCATACGGTGTACTTGCAATTATGACAAAAACGGTTGCTACAAGTAATATTGATGCCATTGTGAAGCTTGGTAAATTTGTTATTGCCTCTTACGTAGCGTTAGCAGCAATGTTTGTTATTCATTTATTATTATTAACGATTGTCGGGGTAAATCCAATTACGTATATTAAAAAAGCGTTCCCTGTTCTCACATTTGCATTTACTTCACGTACAAGCGCAGGAGCGTTGCCATTAAATGTTAACACACAAACAAGACAGCTTGGCGTTCCAGAAGGAATTGCAAATTTTGCAGGATCATTTGGATTATCAATTGGCCAAAATGGATGTGCAGGTATTTATCCGGCAATGTTAGCAGTGATGATTGCACCAACAGTAGGAATTGATCCATTATCACCATCCTTTATTTTTACATTAATTGCAATTGTAGCTATTAGTTCATTTGGTGTAGCAGGTGTTGGTGGAGGTGCAACATTTGCGGCATTGTTAGTATTGTCCGCATTAGATTTGCCGATTGCATTAGCTGGTTTGTTAATTTCAGTAGAGCCATTGATTGATATGGGACGTACAGCTCTTAATGTAAGCGGCAGTATGACAGCAGGTGTCCTTACTAGTAAGGTAACTAAAAGCTTAGATACAAATGTATACAATGATCAAACGATTTCTCCTGAAACAGCGGAGGCTTAAGACAGAACGTCATTTACGAAACTGCGTAAATGACGTTTTTTATTGTGGAATAAGAGGAAATCATTAAATTATCTAATTTTTGTTAAAAAATTCTTAATTTTAAGACTTAATAATTGATTTCTTTTCAGCTTGTATTATAAAATGATAATTGTTAGCGTTTTCAAAAAATAAGGAGGTATGTATTTGATGCAAAATCTTGGAGCGAAAAAGGTTGAAATGAGTCCAAAAGTAGAGCAATTTTTACAAGGTGTTAAACAGTTGTATATCAATGGACAATGGGTCGATTCAGTTTCTGGGAAAACATTTCAAACAGTAAATCCAGCGACAGGTGAAAAGTTAGCGGATATAGCTGAAGCGAACTCTGAAGACATTGATCGAGCTGTACGAGCTGCGAGAGAAGCGTTTGATAACGGTCCTTGGACAAAATTAGCTGCTGCTGAGAGAAGCCGTCTAATTTACAAGTTAGCTGATTTAATGGAAGAAAATAAGCTAGAGCTTGCACAACTAGATACGCTAGACAATGGAAAACCAATTCGTGAGACATCAAATGCAGATATCCCTTTAGCCATCGAACATTTTCGATATTTTGCTGGTTGGGCAACAAAAATTGTTGGACAAACTATCCCGGTTCAAGGTTCTTATTTTAACTATACACGCCATGAGCCGATTGGGGTTGTTGGACAAATTATCCCGTGGAACTTCCCGCTATTAATGGCTGCGTGGAAATTAGGAGCGGCTTTAGCAAGCGGTTGTACAATTGTTTTAAAACCAGCTGAACAAACTCCGCTTTCTGCATTATACTTAGCACAACTAGCAGAAGAAGCAGGTTTTCCGAAAGGGGTATTAAATATTGTACCTGGTTATGGGAAAACAGCAGGTGAACCGCTAGTAAATCATCCGCTTGTTGATAAAGTTGCCTTTACAGGTTCGACAGAAGTTGGTAAATCAATTATGAGACAAGCTAGTGAAACATTAAAGCGTGTAACACTCGAGCTTGGCGGGAAATCACCAAATATTATTTTACCGGATGCAGACTTATCAAAAGCTGTTCCGGGTGCGTTAAATGGAATTATGTTTAACCAAGGTCAAGTATGTTGTGCGGGAAGCCGCTTATACGTACAAAAAGGCTTATACGATAATGTAGTAGCAGATTTAGTTGCACAATCGAAAGTAATTAAACAAGGAAATGGATTGCTTGAAGAAACCACTATGGGTCCTCTCGTATCTGAACAACAGCAGAAACGAGTCAAAACGTATATTGATAAAGGAATTGAAGAAGGAGCAGAAGTCTTAACAGGTGGAAATATTCCATTTGATAAAGGTTACTTCGTCGAACCAACGATCTTTGCTGATGTAAATCATTCAATGACAATCGCTCGCGAAGAAATCTTTGGGCCAGTTGTTGCGGCGATGCCTTTTGATGATTTAGATGACTTAATTGCAAAAGCAAATGATAGCACTTATGGATTAGCAGCAGGCGTGTGGACACAAGATTTGAAAAAAGCTCATTACATTGCTCATGGACTTAAAGCCGGCACAGTGTGGGTGAATTGTTATAATGCATTCGATGCAGCAAGTCCATTTGGTGGTTATAAACAATCTGGCATTGGGCGCGAGATGGGAAGTTATGCACTTGAAAATTATACGGAAGTAAAAAGTGTCTGGATTAACATGGATTAATTAGGAGTAAGTTTTTAAAACAGTAGCATATCTCTTTGTGAACAAGAGTAGTCTTTAGTGGACTACTCTTTTATTTTGTAAATTAAACTTCACCTCGCTTTAATGGAGGATTGAAAGCGGAGGCCGATCGTTACTTGTTCGTTTCACTTTATATAAACAGAGAGGATGAGATAATTGCCGGTTATACAAGGTCCTTCATCGTATAAGATTACTGGTCATTTGCAGGAGTTTCGAGAAAATCCATTATCATTTTTGCGACGGCTTACTGAATATGGTGAAGTAGCTGCTTTTCGCCTATCACATAAGCGGTTTTATTTAACATTAAATCCTCAAATGATTAAAGATGTAGTCGTCACAAAAACATCGTGTTTTCAAAGCGTAAAATCTGTTCAAGTCGTTAAAGCATTCTCAGCAAATAATTTATTTTTTAGAGAAGAAGCATTATATATGCACCTTATTCAGCCCTCCTTTGTAAAAAAACACCTCTTACAATTTAAAAATGAAATATTGCAAGTTGTTCAAAATCACATTAGAAAATGGAAAGATGGGGAAGTAAGAACAGTATTAAAAGATATGCGAAACATTGTGTTTGAAGCTTTAATAAAAGGAATTTTTAATTTAGACACAGACAGCGAGCACAGTCTGATCAAATGTTTACAAACACTTGTATCCTTACGGGGGCGAGATTCTCTTCACTCCATGATTAAAGTGCCGTTACCTTTACCTATAAAGCAACAGCGCGTTCAAAATGAAACCATTAATCATTTGCTTTTATTAATAGAAGAAATGATTACACAAAGAAAACAATCTGATGAACAAGTGGGAGACTTATGCCACTTGCTTCTTCAACATAGTGAGGATTATTTACTAAGCTCAGAGGGTGAAGGATTAATAAAACAACAGCTTATTTCATTGTTTTTTACGATGTATGAAACGATTACACATACATGCAGTTGGTCTATTTATTTATTATGTCAAAATGAAGAGGACATCAAAAGACTCCAAAAAGAATTAGATAATGAAGCGGCTAATCATTCTCTAACAGATGTTCACTTAGCTAAATTAAGCTATCTGCATAAAGTTATAACTGAATGTATGCGATTGTATCCATCGATTTGGTTATTTGGACGGAAGGCAACTCAAGATATTCAATTAGATGGCTATCATTTGCGAAAAAATGACACAGTACTAATTAGCCCATACATGATGCATCGCAATGAAAATTATTTTTTAGAACCTTATGAATTTTTGCCTGATCGATTTCAAAGCGACTTCTTAAGTGATGTGCCTGATCATATCTATATGCCTTTTGGCATTAATCCGAGAGTAGAAGTCGGTATGAGTTACGTGCTTGAAATGGTTGCTTTCATCCTAGTGCCAATCATTTCATCTTTTAACATTAAAGCAGCTCGCAACAATATTATTGAACCCGATCCTCATGTATTATTACGCATGAAGGATGAATTAAATATCATTGTAAGTATTCGTTAAGTGTATGAAATTTTTGTTTTAAGAGAAAAAAGGTACGATCACATTCATTTGGCATACTATGATATAAGAAGATAACCGTTTTTAGTGGCATAATAGAGGAGAAGATGTAATGAAGTTTATACAGCTCATTACCATGATTTTTTTAATCATGGGTGGTTTGAATTGGCTTTTTGTAGCATTTGATTTTAACTTTGTGACCGCAGTTTTTGGCAAAACGCCAGAGGCGATTGCGTTAGCATATTGGTTAATTGGATTATCAGCGATTTATCAATTATACTTTCAGTTTCTGCGAAATAAGTTGTAAAGCTTTTGATTATATTGTGATGCGGAAATTTTTATGTGAGTTACCTATTTTGATAGTATAGAAAGTAAGTATTTCTGTAGACAGCTATATGTTAGCGTATTGACACCAAGTTAGTTGCATCCTATGATTAATTCATCAGTAAAAGCAGTATGAAAGCTTTAGGATATAAGGGCTTATACGAATTGAATAAATCCAAGCAAATGATGTAGTAAGAGGGAATTATGGATAAAAACGTAAAAGAATTAGTTGAATTAGTAGAAAAGGTGTTATTACCCCAGTTAACAGTAAGAAGTGAAAGTGAATATGATCCAGTGGCGGTAAAAGATATTCCTGAGAACTGGAAGCTTATCGGAAAAGGGAATTATGCAGCTGTACTCATGCATACTTCTTATGAAGACTTTGTTGTAAAAGTGTATGGAAGAGCAGTTGATGGTGTTAATAAAGAAGCCAAAGTATACGAACGACTTGGTTTGCATCCAGCATATTCCCAATTATTTTACAAAGGAAACAAGTATCTGATTTTAAAAAAATTAACGGGTGTTACATTGTACGATGCAGTACATCACGGTATTTATATCCCGGAGTCCGTCATTAAAGACATAAACGCCGCATTAGACTATGCGAGAAAGCAAGGTTTGAATCCTTTTGATGTTCATGGAAAAAATGTAATGATGAAAGGAAGCCATGGCTATGTAGTAGATGTTTCGGATTTCTATAAAAAAGGTGTAGATAAAAAGTGGACTGATTTGGTCAAAGCTTATTACAAAATCTACGTTCCTGTTATTGGAAAGTATAATATTCGAATTCCATATTTTCTGTTAAATATAATCAGGCACTCATACCGGCTATATCGAAAGGTAAAACGTAAATTTAGTTAATCGATGAGCGCACTCTAACCTTCTATAAGTTAGAGTGCGCTTTATTTGTTTATTAAATACATTGGAATAATTGCTGCTCCTTTATCGTTGGTTGTAATTTAAATAGAACGGTTTGTAGCATTTCTGCTTGATAAGTACATTGCAAAGCGGGCTTTATTGAAAAGTTATTAAAAAAAGATAAAATTTGCTTTTTGATGTAGCGAACAACTTGTTCTTCATAAAATAATGTACGAGAGATAATCTTGGAACGTACATCCGTAGTTAATTCTATACTAAACTGTAAAATTGAATAATCCATAGATCCGCAGTAATCTGCCATATTCATTTTAACACCACCTCATTTAATTAATTTACAATGGCTTTACATAATATTAATATAAAATTTACAATTGTCAATGGAACCGACAAATAAAGACAATAAATAAGTAAAGAAGCACTTTTCTGAACTATGCATATACTTTTTAAATCAGCTGTTTGGCTTGAAGCTTCAAGCTTCAAGCCATGAAGGGTCTTTCATCTTCTTCTCACTATTAATTAACCTGGTTGTACTTTTATGTCTTATTAGTTTCTTTAGAGTCTTAAACTTACTGCTCATTAAGAGTGGATAAAAAAGAAAAGGGGTTAATTTTGTAAATATATAAAAAATCCTTTAAAATTCCTCTCCTTTTGTCGAAATAAAAAAAGACAAGGCTTTGTAAGATTAAATGTAATGAACGGACAGAGATAGGAGACTGATGTATGGACAAAACATCTTTTATTGGATTAATTTTGGCACTGATTGCACTTGTAATAGGAATGATTTTTAAAGGGGTAAGCCCTACTGTTCTATTAAATCCGGCAGCCATTCTAATTATTATTGTTGGAACGATTGCCGCGGTTGTTATTGCCTTTCCTGCAAGTGAAATTAAAAGAGTTCCGAAATTATTTGGTATATTGTTTAAAGAACAAAAACTTCCTACACCCGCAAATCTTGTATTTATGTTTTCAGAGTGGGCGCAAATTGTACGTAAAGAAGGATTATTAGCTTTAGAAGCTCAAACTGTAGATGTTGAAGATCCATTTTTAAAAAATGGTCTAAATTTAGCAATTGACGGACAGAGTGCAGATTACATTCGTGATGTATTATCAGAAGAAATTGAAGCGATGGAAGAAAGACATCAAGCTGGAGCGGGGATATTTGCACAAGCCGGCACCTATGCCCCAACTTTAGGAGTGTTAGGAGCTGTAATTGGATTAATTGCAGCCTTAGGAAATATGGAAAATACAGAATCTCTAGGACACGCAATTAGTGCAGCTTTTGTAGCGACTCTATTAGGGATTTTCACAGGATACGTTTTTTGGCATCCATTTGCCAATAAATTAAAAAGAAAATCTAAGCAAGAAGTGAAAATAAAATATATGATGATTGAAGGTGTATTATCTTTGCTTGAAGGAGAAGCACCGAAGGTAATAGAGCAAAAATTAGCTTCATATTTACCAACTGCTGAGCGTAAAAAGTTACTTCAAGAAAGTGACGTGGCTGTAAATGAGTAAAAGACGTCGTAAAAATAAGCATGAAGAAGATCATATTGATGAAAGTTGGCTAATTCCATATTCAGACTTACTTACACTGTTATTAGCGTTATTTATTGTCTTATTTGGAATGAGTTCAATTGATGCACAGAAGTTTAAAGCACTTTCAAGAGCTTTTAATGAAGCCTTTGAAGGTGGAGCAGGCATTATGGAATTTCAGGCTCCTCCAACAGGCGAAGGTGCTACACAAGACAATAGTATAGTGGCGATTGAAAAGAAAGAAGAAAAAGACCTGACAGAAGAACAAAAAAAGAAAGCTGTAGAGCAGGCAGACCAAGAAGAACTTCAAGAGATTCAACAAAAGGTTAATACATATATACAAGAAAATAACTTAGTAAATCAGTTGCAAACATCACTGACAAATGAAGGGCTACTCATTTCGATTCGAGACAATGTGCTATTTCCATCCGGCAGTGCAAATGTAAGAGAAGAAGATTTAAAAATTGCAAACGAAATCTCAAAACTTCTTGTGATAGATCCCCCAAGAAATATTATTATTAGCGGCCATACGGATAATGTGCCGATTCGAAATGCTGGATTTGGATCGAATTGGGAGCTTAGCGTTATGAGGGCTATTAATTTTATGAAAATCATTTTACAAAATGAAAAATTAAACCCAAGCATGTTTAGTGCAAAAGGGTTCGGCGAGTTCAAGCCGGCAGCTTCAAATAATACAAAAGAAGGAAGAGCCAAAAATCGACGCGTAGAAATTTTAATTATGCCAAGAAAGTTTAAACAACCATAATTATATAGTTAGGTTAGATAAGAAAAACAGTCGGATTACGACTGTTTTTCTTATCTAACCAAGTCCATCTAAATTAAAAAGCAACAAGATTAATGAATTAATGCCTCATTTCTTCGAACAGAATGCTTAAGGTATTCATGCTGATCATCAATTAATTTTAAACAGTCATTGACAATTGCAGTAGCCGCATCTAATCGGTGCAACCGATGCATGTTCATTCTCATCTGTTGTAATGAATATGGATGAGATAGTAAATGGCGAGTAATCAGTTTTGCATCCAAATTTGTATGGGCCACTACGCCCGCTCCTTGTTCGTCAAAAAACTTTGCATTTGCTTTTTCTTGTCCAGGAACTGGCTGATATAAGATAACAGGCAGGCCAGAAGCCGCCGCTTCACTAAGCGTTACACCTCCTGATTTGGTAATCATAAAAGAAGATAATTGAAAAAGCTCGTGAATTTGTTCTACATATCCAAATAGCTTTAGCCGATTATTAAACTTCTTTTCCATTTCTTGCAGTTCTAATTTGCTTCGATTATTTTTCCCGCATATGACAACTAATTGAATATTGAATGAATTTAATAATGAGTTACATAAGCTACGTAAATTTCTTAAAACACCAAAAGCTCCAGCCATAACTAAAATGACAGGTTTATCTGCTTGCAACTGATATTTGTTATATAAATCCTCTGTATTACTAGCAGTTTCAAAATGATTACGAATAGGAATGCCCGATAATAACATTGAAGAAGCCGGTACATTGAGCTTTTTTAATGATGAGGCTACATTATCAGAGGAGATATAGTATTTATCGATTTCAGGCTGGTACCAAATTTTATGCAATGTATAGTCAGTCACGACATTAACAATTGGAATGTTAAGATGATTTTGACGTCTAAGAACAGATGTAGCCAGTACAGGAAAAGTTTGAACAATTAAATCTGGTTGTTCTTCTTTGATAAGAGCTTGTAGTCGCTTCATACCTAATCGTACAAACCATTTTGCCACCTTTTTATCATAAATTCTTTCAATTCCATGATAGCAAAACGAATAGATTGGTTGACCAATTGAGGTATAGCTTTTTAAGTAAATTGATTCCGAAATTGGAGCCATTTTAGGATAAGATTCTGTATAAAGGCTTGAGACTTTAACAGCTGCACCTGATTTTAGAAAAGATTGTTTTAACACTTTTGCTACTTGTACATGACCGTTTCCATATGATGCTGTTAAAATTAACACTTTTCGTTTGTTTTGCAACGTCTTTCACCTCATTAAATAATGTCATCAGGAAGATTGTACTAAATGGAAGTGGGTAAAAATGTAAGATTTATGTTAATGATTTGTAAAAAATAGCTTGGCTTTTTCTATATAATCAAGAGGTGCATCTATTAATAATTTTAGGTGAGAAAGCGTGTGTGTCCATATTTTACAACAGCAGCAATTATAATGCACAGTTTACTAGACATTGAACTTGATCTTATTTTGTATTACGCATAACATACATGAAGCAGCTCTCCGTGTAAATCAATTGTTGGTCAGTTGCAAAAAGGAATAACTTTTAAAAAAACGGTTAGTGTATACATGAAGAATGTAGAGCTTATCAAGAAAATGATAAAGAGACTTTCAAACAGGCTGTAACGGTTATTGAGTCGATTATTTCGTGAAAATAAACAATGATTGAAAAAGAAAGGTGAATGTCATGGATAAAGGATGGTTTATGAAACAAACATGGAGCGATTTATTGTTTGTGCATTGGCCGGTAGCAGTGCAGGATATTCAAACCCTTATTCCGAAGCCCTTGCAAATCGATACCTTCAAGGGAGAGGCGTGGATCTCGCTTGTGCCGTTTACTATGACAGGAATTCACTTTAAAGGTGTGCCGAAAATGCCTTTTCTATCGAGTTTATATGAGTTAAATATAAGAACGTACGTAAAGTATAAAGGGAAAGCAGGCGTTTATTTTTTTAGCTTAGATGCAAACAGCCCAACAGGTGTATGCATTGCACGTCGATTTTTTCACCTTCCGTATTTGCGTGCTAATATACATATAAAAAAGCAACAAAATCACACCAGCTTTGAATCGATTCGTATACATAAAGGATTTCAGCAGGAAACGATTAAAATGAACTATGAACCAATATCTCAGGAATACAAAGCGGCAGAAGGAACTTTAAGCTATTGGTTAACTGAACGCTATAACTTATTTACTGTGTATAAGGAAAATGTTTTTCAAGGTCGGTTATATCATAAGCAATGGAGTTTAAAAGATGGAAGCTGCTATATTGAAGAAGATACGCTAACAGTTCCTTACAACCGGCCTCAAAATGAAGAAGAGATGCTTATTCACTATTCTGAACGATTAGATGCTTATTTTTATCCGTTTAATAAAGTATAAGACTTGGCGTTAGCGTTCAAATTTTATTGTTCTCCTTCTAGTTACCGAAATAAAATAAGAAAATCGCTATAGCCTTCAATCGAAAGCTTCGTTTTTGGAATAAACCTTAGAGAAGTTGAATTAATGCGATACCATGTTACACCGTGCTCGCTAATTAAATAACCTAAATGGTTTCCGCTAGTTCTGCTGCTTATTTGGATTTTATCATTTCTTTTTTTAGCTTCAATAATATTTCCTGATAAAATCGGTTTATTAAACGAAGGCCAACCATCTTTAGAGGCTAATTGATCTTGCGATTTAAAAAGCGGTTCTCCTGAGACGGTGTCTACATAAATTCCTTCTTCAGTATTGTTCCAATATTCATTTTTGTATGCTGGTTCGGTTCCTTGTTCTTGGGTAACAAAGTACTCAAGAGGCGTTAGCTTGTTTTTTAAATGAGAGCGATCAGCAGGCCAATGCTTTTTTAAAAACGATTCCCGGCCCGAACCTTCTCGGTACAACTTGTAATGAAAAGGGTTTTTAAAATGATAATTTTGATGATATTCTTCTGCTGGATAAAACATTGTAGCAGGCAAAATAGGCGTGACAATAGGTTGAAGAAATTTGCCGCTTGAAGCGAGTTTCTGCTTTGATTTCACAGCAAGTTCTTTTTGTTCATTCGTATGATAAAAAATTGCTGCTCTATAAGCGGAGCCGCGGTCTGAAAATTGTCCTTCATCATCCGTTGGATCTATTTGCTGCCAAAATAATTGAAGTAATGTTTCATATGAGAGTATAGAAGGATCATAGCTAATCTGAACGGCTTCCATATGATCAGTCTTCATATTTTTTACTTGTTCGTATGTTGGATTGTTTGTATCCCCACCTGTATACCCGGACTGAATTGCAAGTATCCCCTTCATTTGTTCGAACGGAGAAATCATACACCAAAAGCATCCTCCAGCAAATGTTGCGAGTGCATTCATAGTGGTCACCTCATTACTAGTTTATAGATGGAAATAATGACAACATAACTTAGAGCATCATGTGAAAGATATAACAATATGTAGCAGAGATAGAAGAGTAGTAAATATTGAACAGCAGATGGACGCTGCGCTGGCCGTTTTGAAATAGGAAAAAATAAAAAACACCCTATCCATTCCGAACTGGTTAAGTGTCCCGCAACAAGCGAATTGGCGATGGATAGGGTGCTGATTAAAGGATAGTCTTTTTTAAGGCATTTGTCAATATTTAGCGGATTTGGTCTAAAAGTGTGTTTTCACTGTTTTTTCATTTTTATTTTATATAGTTACAGTGTAAAAAGAAAAACTGTTCATTTAAAAAAGATTAATTTAAACAAATGATGTAACAAGAGATAGAGAGAATGAGGTAAGAAAATAAGCTGTCTCCTTCGATCATCTTATATTCATCTTAATGATGCCCGTTGGAGGTCATTTACTAATGCCTGTTAATATAGGTAAAGAAATCAACGTCTGTGTAATCCTCAGTGAGCTTTAACTGCTGGTTAGCGGAAACCATCCCTTGATGAAGTGCCTGTTATTCGAAATGGTCTATAGTTACAAACAATCGCTGTATTACATACAGCATGGTTATGATGGTTTTTACGAAGCTCATTTTTTTCCTGAATGCTATGCTGTTTTTATTTACAAAGATGATCCTCTAATAGTAGCCATTGTTGTGTGGGTGGTATCTGTATTTATAAGGCGTTAGGTTATGGCTAAAATTTCGGAAGAGTGGTCAGTTGGATCCGAAACCTTAGGCTGCTCTAGGTATCAGTCGTATTGAAGAAGGAACAATCTGTTTTCGTTTATAGTGCAAGCATTTTTAGAAGTTTCCTTAAACTCAAAACGCTCCTGTTCATTTATATATGGAGCGGGAATTCAAGATATTTTACATGTACATACTATACATAACAAGCATCTGCGATTACAGAGTTGCTTGAAAGTGTACAAGGTTATGCACTTTTAAGTACCGTTTATTGGACTAAATAAAAGATAAAACAAAAAAATCATTGGTAAATAAAGGAGAAAGACAATAGTGGGGAAGTTAAAAGATAAAAAAATCCTTTCGTTTATTGCGGTTGCTGTTATTGGAGTCGCAATTGCAGTGGGAACTGTTCAAGTAAAAAATTCTAACGTAGCAGCAAGTGTTAATGGAGATGAAATTAGCAAAGATGAATTATATGAAGTACTGATGGCACAAGGTGGAGCTGATGTGTTAGACTCGCTCATTGAACAAAAAGTAATTACAAAAGAAGCTGCAAAAGAAAACATAAAAGTGACCGATAAAGAAATTAATGAAGAATTAGCGTCTTTAAAAGCCTCTTATGGAGGAGAAGAAGCTTTTGATGAAGCATTAAAAAGCAGTGGAGTAAAATTAAAAGAGGTTAAAAAAGACCTTGAAACGAACATAAAAGCAAGAAAACTAGTTGAAGATACGATTGAAGTAACAGAAAAAGAGATGAAGACGTACTTTGATGAAAACAAAGCGTCTTTTGCAACACCAGAACAAGTAAAAGCTAGCCATATTTTAGTAGATGATGAAAAAACAGCAAAAGAAGTAAAAGATAAGCTTGATGCTGGAGGAGATTTCGGTGACTTGATAGAAAAGTATTCTACTGACACAGCTTCTAAAGAGACAGAAGGAGATCTCGGTTATTTTAGCGAAGAAGATATGGTTGCAGAGTTCAGTAAGTCAGCATTTAATCTTGAGGTTAATAAAATTAGTGATCCTGTAAAAACGGAATATGGTTACCATATTATTAAAGTGACCGATAAAAAAGAAGCAGCTGACGCTAACTATGAGAAAAGTAAAGCTGCAATTAAGAAAACATTACTAGATAATAAATTTCAGACAGAATACCCAACTTGGTTAGAAAAAAAGAAAGATGAATATGATATTAAAACTTTCTCA
Organism: Priestia megaterium; assembly: GCA_008180335.1. Lineage (GTDB taxonomy): Bacteria > Bacillota > Bacilli > Bacillales > Bacillaceae_H > Priestia > Priestia megaterium_B. The sequence continues at coordinate 457,122 of VTEF01000003.1, read as the reverse complement.
TAATAGATGAATAGTTAAATTTCAATAAGATGAGGGGATGAATATGAAGAAAACAACGACTTACAGCAAGCTAGAAAAAATCGTGGAGCAGTTAAAAAAAAGCGGTGTTCGAGCTGAAATATGCCGTCGTGTTATTCAATCCGCTGAAACAGCAGACGAAAAAGTAATTCATATTTAAAATCCACTGTTAAAACCAGTTTCTATTTTAGGCATGTTATAATCAGCAGGTATAAAACCTGCTGATTATTTACGTTGTTTTAGTAAGTGAAAGGGGATTGTAACTCATGAATATTTTATTAGCAGAAGACGATTTACAACTTGGAGAATTAATTAGCTATATGCTGAAGAAGAAAGCAGGGTATAATGTTGAGTGGGTTACAGAAGGCCATGATGCATACCTTTATGCTTCTGATGCTCATTATGATATTGTGATTTTAGATTGGATGATGCCTAACGGCGATGGAATTGAGGTATGTAAACGGCTTCGTAAAGAAGGATATAGTGGAGCGATTTTGATCTTAACAGCTAAGGATGCCATTCAAGATCGAATACATGGATTGGATGCAGGTGCGGATGATTATGTGATTAAACCAGTTGAAATCGATGAGTTATTAGCTCGTTTACGTGCGTTATCTCGACGCAATTATGCACCTATTATAGAAGAAGAGGTCCAAATCGAAAACATCATCTTAAAGAGGTCGAGTCAAACTGTACAGTGCGGTGATGATCATATTCAATTGAGTCCAAGAGAATTTCAGTTGCTTGATTTTTTAGTAAAAAACAAAGGGCAAGTACTGTCGCGAGATATTATTTTAGATCGGGTATGGGGGTATGAATCTGATGTCTCTGTCAAAACAATTGATGCTACAGTAAAGCTGCTTCGTAAGAAATTAGACCAATTTAATAAGCAAGACATGATACAAAGTATACGTGGAGTAGGTTATAAAATTGACTCATAACTTTTTTAAAAAAACTCGAAAACGTGTTCAAAAAGATATGTTTAGTCAAACTCAGAATCGTTTAACATTTCGATATAGCGCATTATTAATGCTCTTTTTATTATTATTTGTCTTTATTGTTTACGGGTTAGTTTATGCCGTTATATCAACCAGCCAACAACAATATTTGAATATGCTGTTAAAGCAAGAAACAAGAGTCGTAAAGGATTTGCTGATTAAATACGGAAACTCAGCTTCCCCGGCCCCTTATAATGATATTGTAGTGGCAAGAGAAGATGCTTTCTTTTATTACGTTATTAATCCAGAAGGCGAGTTAGTGATGGGGAGTGAGGCTAGTGAACGTTTGAGACCGGAGCTATTAAATTTAATTGAGGGCTGGATTCCTATTGAAAACGAAGTACGTAAAGAACGTATAAAAACTGTTCTTCCGAATTTGGAAACATACCGTAAGCAAGGGATTCAAAATGCTGATCTAAATATTGATATTGATCTGCTTATGACAGGGCAGCCCATTTTTTATAAAGGTCAATTTTTAGGGATGCTGTATATAGGAAAAGACGTATCTTTTCTATATCAATTGTTAAAATGGCTACTGGTTATTATGTTATGTTTAACAATTATATTTGTCGGCGTCGCTATTTATATAAGCCGCTTAATGTCCAAAAGAGCAATGATTCCAATTGAAACAGCTTTTTTAAAGCAAAAAGAATTTGTTGCTGATGCCTCTCATGAATTGCGCACACCCCTTAGTGTCATGCTTTCATCTATTGATGCTCTTGAAATGCAAGATGAAGTTAACGAAGATCCATTTTCTAAAAAGCTTTTAACAAATATGAAAGAAGAAGTTAAAAGAATGACAAGGTTAGTCAGCGATTTATTAACATTAGCAAGGTCAGACTCAAATCAAGTAGAGCAAATCAGTACAGCTTTTGATATCACGCAAGTTGCCAAAAAAGTACTGCAGTCAGTTGAGACCTTGGCGCATTCAAAGTCATTAGAGCTGCAGTTGAAGGCATCTGATAAATTAATGATTACTGGCAATGAAGAACGATTAACTCAACTGATCTATATTTTATTAGATAATGCTATTAAATACACTCCTCCAAATGGAAAAGTAGAAGTCATATTGGAAAAAAACAACTCAGAATTTCAAATGAAAGTAATTGATACAGGTGTAGGAATTCATATAGATGAACAAAAGCGAATTTTTGATCGGTTTTACCGAGCTGATAAATCGCGTTCAAGACAAATGGGAGGACATGGATTAGGATTAGCCATTGCGAAATGGATTGTAGACACACATAAAGGTTTAATTACAGTAAACAGTGAGCAAGAAAAAGGGAGTACTTTTACAGTTAAATTGCCGCTATGACGAGTAAAGCAGCAATGTTTAGAATGACATAGAGAGCTAATTAAGGTGTGAGCACTTTAATTAGCTTTTTTATTTGGTTACTATGTACAATGGAAAAATAAAAAAATAGTGATGGTAACTAATGAAAAATAATAATAAATGGAGTATATTTTATAACATAAAAATAACTAATGTTGTTATAAAATGTAATATTTTTCCAAAAAGGAGTCTCTCTCTTCAAGCAATTCACAAGGGTGATAAGTGGTGGACACAAAGTTTTTAATGTATTAACAGTAAGCGTAACGCTCATTTTTGAATATATAGGGGTGGGGTTTGGTATGAGACGATATGATCTAGTTATTAAAAATGGGCAAGTGGTATTAGAGGATGAAGTCCGTTCAATGGATATAGGAATTAAAGAGGGGGTTATTGTTGCTCTTAGTGAAGAAATCGCGCCTGAGCAATCGAAGGAAATAATGGATGCAGAGGGTATGCACGTTTTACCTGGAATGATTGATGTGCATGTTCATTTTGATGAACCAAATCGAGAGCATTGGGAAGGATTTGATTTTGGTTCAAACGCTATGGCAGCAGGTGGTTGTACAACATATTTTGATATGCCTTTAAATGGTGTTCCACCTACAACAACGGCAGAAGCATTCTTAAAAAAGAAAGATTTAGCAGAGGCAAAATCGCTTGTCCACTACGGACTCTGGGGAGGATTAGTGCCAGGTAATAAAAAAGAGTTAGCTAAGATGGCTAATCTTGGGGCAATTGGCTTTAAAGCATTTATGTCAGAAGCTGGTTCTGAGTTTGATTTTTCAGATGATCAAACTTTATATGAAGGAATGAAAGAAATTGCAAGATTAAACAAAGTGTTGGCTCTTCATGCAGAAAGAGATGACATGATTAAAATTTTAGAAAACGAAAAAAAGAAACATCAACAAACATCTATACGAGATTATTTAGAAACAAGGCCAATTGAAGTAGAAGTAGAAGCAGTTAAACGAGCGTTGTATTACGGAGAAAAATCAAAATGTCCACTTCATTTTGTGCATATAAGCAGTAAGAAGGCCGTAGAGCTAATTCATAAAGCTAAGAAGAAAGGTTTAGATGTTACGTTAGAGACATGTCCGCATTACTTGATTTTTACCGAAGAAGATTTTGAAACAATGGGTGTAACAGCAAAATGTGCACCGCCTCTTCGGCCGGCAAAAGAACGTGAACATTTATGGGAATGTATTGAGAAAAATCAAATAGATATGATCTCTTCTGATCATTCTCCTTGTCCGCTAGAAATGAAGATACATGATAAAGATAATTTGTTTTCTGTATGGGGAGGGATATCAGGCGGCCAGTATTCGCTGCAAGCCATTGTTAGTGAAGGGTATCAAAAAAGAGGAATTTCTCTTTCAAAACTTGTACAACTGATGTCGACTGCTCCAGCAAAACGATTTGGTTTATATCCAGAAAAGGGGAGTATTTTATTAGGAGCCGATGCGGACTTGGTTATTATTCGTTTAAATGAAATCGATATTGTTCAACGAGAAAAGATGGCTTTTCGGCATCCATATAGTATTTATGAAGGATATAAATTTCACTGTAAAATTAAATATACAGTTTGTAAAGGAGAAATGGTTTATACAGAATCAACAGGTACAGTAAAAGAAAAGAAGGGCACGTTTATTAATGGAACTAAAGTTAAGAGCTAATTAAAAAGTGAAAGCGATTTATGCTTTCACTTTTTGTCATAATTGCAGTAATTTTTGAGATTCTAATATAGAAACATTATTTTTGTATGAAAAGAAGAATAGCATTTAATTAAATATTTTTCAAAGAGAATAGATGTATTGCTATATTGAAAAAACATAACTTATTTCTGCATGGTGAAAAAAGACGAAGTGAGGGAAGTAATGAGTATATAGTCTTACAAAAATTAGAAATTGTTGCATTATAAGATGTTTAGACAACTAACCTTTTGCCAATAAAATCTATTTTTTATAAAAAATTTTTTTGTGTGGAAAGCCCTTGAAAAACCTTTAATTAAAGCTGATTGTCAATGTATCTTTATAATCGATAACTAGCTTTTATAGGATCATTTACATTTTTTTGCATTGACAGAATCATTTTATAAGAATAAAATTTTGTTGTTTCTATTTTTTTATATCATCATAATTTTTTGATATTTTAGTCAAGTTAAATGATGAAGGTTGAAAGAGAGGATTAAGGTTATGTCACTTGATAAAGAAAAAATTGTGCAAAGTGTTCCTCAAACAGGATTCTTTGGACATCCTAAAGGATTATTTACTTTATTCTTTACAGAATTCTGGGAACGCTTCTCTTACTATGGTATGCGTGCACTTCTCATCGTTTATATGTTCACTGAAGTTTCACAAGGTGGACTTGGAATTGATAAGGGAACAGCAGCATCGATTGTTTCAATTTATGGAGCGCTAGTTTACATGTCAGGAATCATTGGAGGATGGATTGCTGATAGAATACTTGGAACGTCAAGAACTGTGTTCTGGGGCGGTGTGCTCATTATGTTAGGGCACATTCTTCTTGCTCTTCCAGCAGGCTTTAATGGTTTATTAATTTCAATGCTATTCATTATTCTGGGAACAGGTTTATTAAAACCTAACGTTTCAAGTGTAGTTGGAGATTTATATAGCGAAACTGACAACCGTCGTGATGCAGCATTTAGTATCTTCTATATGGGAATTAACTTAGGAGCATTTATTGCACCACTTATTGTATCGACACTCGGTGAAAGATATAACTTCCACTTAGGTTTCGGTGCAGCTGCTGTAGGTATGCTAATAGGATTAATTGTCTTTTCAACAACGAAAAAGAAAAATCTTGGTTTAGCGGGTACTCAAGTTCCGAACCCATTAAAACCAGAAGAGCGCAAAAAGACATTTGGAATTATTGGACTTATTGCAGCTGTATTAATTGTTTTTCTTATTGTCGGTGGAGTAAGCGGGTTCTTAACACTTACTAACGTTATTGCATTCATCAGCTTTTTAGCGGTTATTATTCCAATTATCTATTTCGTTGTAATGTACCGCAGTCCAAAAACAACAGATGTTGAACGTTCTCGCTTAATTGCTTATATTCCATTATTTATTGCTTGTGTCATGTTCTGGGCGATTCAAGAGCAAGGTTCAACCATTTTAGCAACATATGCGGCTGATCGCACTCAATTAACCTATGGTAACTTTACCATTCCAGTTGGTTGGTTCCAGTCGTTAAATCCATTGTTTATTATTATCTTAGCACCTGTCTTTGCAGCGCTTTGGGTGAAAATGGGTGATCGTCAGCCGTCAACACCGCAAAAGTTCTCATTAGGTCTTTTATTTGCAGGATTTTCATTTCTAATAATGGTAATTCCATCATTAATCAGTGGTTCAGAAGAGCTAGTCAGTCCGATGTGGCTTGTATTAAGCTTCTTCTTAGTAGTTATTGGTGAGCTTTGCTTATCACCTGTTGGATTATCAACAACAACAAAATTAGCGCCAAAAGCATTCTCTGCACAAACAATGAGCTTATGGTTCTTAGCAAGTGCGGCTGCACAAGCGATTAACGCTCAAATTGTCCGCTTTTATGACGGCATTTCAGAAATTGCATACTTCGGCTTATTAGGCGGTATTTCTGTTGTGCTTGGTGTTATTTTATTAGCAATGTCACCTAAAATTAAACAGTTAATGAAAGGTGTTAATTAAATAGTAAAAACCGTCCATATGGACGGTTTTTACTGTTTATTTGCAAAAATATTCATAAAAGAAGTATATGTTTGATCTTCATCGCCTTCATAAAGCGGAAAACCAAATAGCTGATTCATAATGTTCGTTGACTTTTCTGTTTCAGCAATAATTTGATGAATGTGCAAAATTTTTGGAGTTAATCCACTTGCGTAGGAATTTTTTATTTGATTTAAAGTTAAATGCAGCGAAAAGACCTCTTCTTGTATAGCTCGCTTTGTTTGCTCATTTAATGATAAAAAATAAAATTCATAGATGTTTTTAGCTTCTTGAAAAACATAATAGCCGTTCTCTAATTCAGTAATCGCTATTTGTTTAATGACCTGTTCATCTAGTCTTGTATAAGCTTCTTCAACTAATAATCCTAAAATGATTGCAACATCTGGTTTTAGCATCTTCCATTCCTCCAAAAAGATAGATTCATTTTATATGTATAGAAAAACGACAAAGATATTCATAAAATTTTATGATTACCATCATTTCCAATTTTTTTAAAAATATGCAATCTAACTAAGAAAAGAAGCTGCTAGTTTTGTTAATAAAGATAAAAGTCGGACTGATACAATCCAACTAGCTTTCTAGTAATGAGTTAATATGGAAGGAAGAAAGGGAGCCTGAATACAGGAAGGATTAAAAAAACAGTAATATACAATTAAGCAGGGCTTATTATCACTAGCAAGACTACAGCAGCCTGCTACTTTATAGGTGGAAATTCTGTGTAAGGTAAATCGCAGTTGTGAAATATAAAAAAGCAGTCAGGACCAGTGAGGCTGACTGCTTGTCTGATAATTAAGTTAAAGATAGGCGGTTTAATACAAACTCTTCAACTACTTTTGCGACACCGTCATTCATATTTGTGTCAGTTATATAATTTGCTTTTTCCTTAATATCATCAGGAGCGTTTCCCATTGCAACACCTAGACCGGCAAATTCAATCATTGCTAAATCATTGTAACTATCACCCATTGCAATTACTTCATCACGTGTAATGCCTAACTGCTGAATAAGGAAATTTAAACTTGTTCCCTTTGTTACACCTACTTCAGTAAACTCTAAAAAGTAAGGTTTAGAGCGCATAACACTTAATTCACCAGCAAGTTGTTGTTGAAGTTTCTTTTCAACATGGACTAATTTTTCTTCATGAGCAAGCATTAACACTTTAACAACAGGTTCTGTAACTGCTTTTACAAAGTTAGGAACAATTTCAATTGGCAGACCAGTCAATTCACTTTCAATATCTGTAAATTCATTGTTTACTTCCGTGACAATTTTATCGCCAACATAAGTGTGAATTAATACCTCTTCATGGCGGCTAATTTGATCTAAACGATGAACTGTTTCTGGAGGCAATGTACTGCTGAACAACTCTTCTTTTGTTTTGCAATTAATGATCTTAGCGCCGTTAAATGAAAGAATAAAGCTACCGTAATCTTCTAAGCGGAGTTCTTGTGCAATACGGGTCATTCCATATGTTGGACGGCCCGATGCTAACACAACCTTTACACCAGCTTCTTGAGCATCCATTAGTGCTTTTTTTGTTCGGGGAGAAATTGTATGATCATCACGTAACAGTGTATCATCTAAGTCTAGTACAATCATTTTATAGGACATTTATAAAATTCCTTTCTATAGTGCAGATATGCCCATATCGTACTATAAAACAGCCAACAATTCAATTTGTCTTTTCTCTTTTAGTGAGTAGTTAACTTTGAAATCAACTAAAATTAATCGTAAGTTTGATTCATAGAGCAAAGGAGAAAATTTTTTTAAAAAAGTAAAAATATGTGTTACAATCAGTTTATATAGATAAATATGGAAATGGATGTGGTGATTATAAGAGACTATAATGAAACTTCATCTAAAAAGAAACTAGTAATGATAACAGTGTATCTAGTTTTTAGCATTTTGTTAGCAGGATCCGCATTTATTATCTGGAGCATCACAACAGGCGAAAGCTTTCCACTGTTCACAAAATCCCAACAAAAGGTTAGTACAATTGTAATTGATGAAGAAATGGCTCAAAAGATAGCCGATACAGCAGGCCCTGAGAAAGAATTCATCGCATTTCATCATCAAGTGCTGAATGATTTAACAGGATGGGGTGCTATTGATCACCCAAAATGGAAAGACGTTCATTTGGAAGCAGAAAATATTCTTGATGCGATGACAAATGAAAATATGACAGATCCAATATTAGAAAAAGATTTTGCACATATTAAACAGCTTGCAGAAGAGTTAACGGCAGAAGAGAGTAAGAAAAAGCTAAAAGAATTGCATCGTTTGTTTCATGACCTTGATGTAGTAATGAATGGGAACGAAGGTTCTAATAACTATTTTGGCGTAACCAAATACGGAGAAGCAGTCACTTCTCAATAATCTAATACATAGTAATAAAATAGCTATAGTGTCGCAAATCAATTAATTTAACTGAAATTTTTACATATAAAGAATTTCTAGGTCATATCAGGGGCTGTTGTGACAATTGCGGGGTGGTTCATTTTATGGCAATGGATCATTTGTCAGGCAGTGCCGTAAATTACGGTAAAAAAGAGGATAAAGAGAAAGTCTCAAAAGAGAAGTAGCTAGCTACTTCTCTTTTGAGACTTTCTTGTTAAATTTTCCTATTCTAATTCAGTTATTGGATGAAGCTGATAAAATTCGTCTACTTTATTAGGGTTATTAATAATTTGTTGAATCACTTTTTTTCTCCACTCATTTTCACTAGCAGCATATGTACTTAAAGGTCTTCCATAAAAATCTTCTAACTCGTTTCTGGTAATCGTTATACTTTGTGGAACAATTGTATGAACATTGAAATGAACGGCATTTGCGTCTTGAACTAAAATTAACAGAGCAGTTGCGTTATTTAATAAAGTCTTCTTTGTTCGTGTTTCAGACCACTCGTGTTCAAATTGGTTCAAATTTTTATCAGCTTTATAATCAATGGAAATGTAATACGGTTTTTTCTTTGTTTGAAGAGAAAATTGATGAAAATAAGCGTTTCCTGGTAAATGAGCAATGATATTGGCAATGGTACTGTTATCGCCCACATAAGAGTCTTTATAAGAAACCAAATGTTTGACATTCGTTTCAGCGGAAACTATTTTGGGCTCTTCACTTTGTTGGCATCCAAATAAAAATGAAAAAGAAAGCATGGGGATAAGTAACCTTTTCATAGTAAACTCCATTTCTGTGAAATATTTAGTAGCATTCGTTTCTGGTTTGCAGGTAATTTATACTGTATTTTTTATTTGTTACTCATTATACAAAAGTTATAATTAATAAAAAAGACCTATGAAGAAAAATAATCAAGTATTACTGAAGTAAGCAAGCCTAACGAAGCAATAAATCCAATGACAGGACCGCCTTCTTGGTATGCTTCAGGCAGCATTGTTGAAGCGACCATTGCAATGATTCCTCCACCTGCAAATGAAGCGATAAACGCCATCATATTTGGAGAAGCGTGCTGTAAAAACGAAAATCCGCAGAGAGAGCTAATGGCTGAAATGAATACAACAGATAACCATAAACATAATACTTTTCGTTTTGAAAATGAACTTTTTAGTAAGCCTGTTGTACCTGAAATGCCTTCTGGGATGTTGCTGATAAAGATTGATATCACTAGAAGGGGACTGACATGATGTTTTTCAATTAAGCTCGCCCCAATCATACTCGATTCTGGAATCGCATCGAGTATTGTGCCAAAAAAAATCGCTAATCCTGAATTGCTGCTATGTTGTTGAGTTGACCGCTTTCGTTGATGTCCACCTTGTTTTGCTAAAAATAAGTCTAAAGTCGTGAATACAGCGGCTCCTGTTAAGAATCCGCAAGCCGTTGCACTAATACCGCCTTCTTCTACAGATCCTTGCAGCAGTTCATATGTAGCTGCGCCAATTAAAACGCCTGTTCCAAAGGCCATAATATAAGCAATCCAGCTGTTTTTAATTGGCGAAAATATGGCAACGAGAGCACCTATAAAAACGGCTGACCCTGATATAGCACCCCAAAAAAGGGCATTCCACACATTAAATCGCCTCTTTCATTACTAAGATATCTCATAAAAATGAATCTTATCCTGTTGTGGGAACTCCTGTCCGTACAGGAGCGAATATCGGAGCACAGACATTGCAATGCCTGTGTAACTATTTTTATTGTGTCCACCATATTCGTAATTATTGATTGATGTAAGTGAGTTTTTTCAATTTCTACATTTCTTGTTTGCATCAGCCTAGTTAGAGAAAAGTAGAGTCATGAAGTCGTTTCGTTATTACCTCTTTATCTCTTTTTGTTGCTTAGAAAAAATACAATAGAGAAATGTAAAAGAGCATTTGAAACAAATGCTCTTCTCATGGTTACAGTAATTAAAAATAAATATAAGTTTAATGAGTGTGAGGGTAAAAATACTTACAGTTTTGCTTTAGTCTTGATGAGTCCATTTCGTTTGTTGTATTGAAGGGGGCTTATAGGTGTTCATGGAGGTAATTAATTGCTCAGAATCGTTTGAAATATTCATTAAATTCATAGCTGAGTCTGTAGAGAAGCCTTCTGAAACTGCATGTTGGACCATGTGCATTAACGAATTATAATAATTTTTAGCATTTAGCAGTCCAACAGGTTTTTTATGTATGCCAATTTGTGCCCAGCAAAGAGCTTCAAATAATTCTTCAAGAGTGCCAAAGCCGCCAGGAAGTGCAATGTACCCATCAGCTAATTCATGCATCGTTGCTTTTCGTTCATGCATGCTATCAACTTCGATAAGCTCTGTTAGTGCAGTATGAACAATTTCACCACTAAATAACCCTTTTGGCATAACCCCAATTACTTGTCCGCCTTGCTTCAGCATTTCATTCGCAAGTTCTCCCATAAGCCCCATGCGTGAACCGCCATAAATAAGACGATAGCCATGAGTTGCCATATATTTTCCTAAATCTATAGCTGCTTGTTTGTATTCAGCGTGGACACCTGAACTAGAACCAGCGAACACACATATTGATTTCATTAGAATCACTCCTTCTTTTACATACTTTTTCTATTACAAAATAGGAAAATCCTGCTTTTCAACAAAATGGTGAAGAATTTTATTTTCATGTTTAATTTAAAAGTAAGCAGTTTGCTTTCTCTTATTTAAGACTTGAAAAGATAGGAAAAAGTGCAGATGTTTCCTTGATTATTATGCCAATCTTCATTATAATCAAAGCGTATATTAAGTGTTTAACAAATGGTGTCATACAGCGCATTGGTACATAATCTTATTTGATTAAATTACTTTAGGATAGTAAAAGCTAATAGTTAAGCACCATAGACATAAGCAGATAGAAAGTAGGTTGCAGGATGGCTGTTAATGAAGTAAGTTATCGAGTTGAAAAAGATTTTTTAGGTGAAAAGAAACTTCCAGAAAATGTTTATTATGGTATCCAAACGATGCGAGCTGTAGAAAATTTCCCTATTACAGGCTATAAGGTAAATGAGGAAATGATTCGTGCGCTAGCTATGATTAAAAAAGCAGCAGCTCTAGCGAACATGGATACGAAGCGATTGTACGAAGGTGTTGGAAGCGCTATCGTTAAAGCGGCAGATGAAGTGATTGAAGGTAAGTGGCATGAATATTTCATTGTGGATCCTATTCAAGGTGGAGCGGGGACATCAATGAATATGAATATGAATGAAATCATTGCAAATCGAGCACTAGAATTAATGGGGCACGAAAAAGGGGACTATGTAAAGCTTAGTCCAAACAGTCATGTAAACATGTCTCAATCAACTAATGATGTGTTTCCAACTGCTATTCATTTATCTACCTTGCGGTTATTAGATCAATTGTTAGAAACAATGACAGAAATGGTTGCTGTTTTTAAGCAAAAAGCAAAACAATTTGATCATATAATCAAAATGGGCCGGACACATCTTCAAGATGCAGTGCCAATTCGTCTCGGTCAAGAGTTTGCAGCTTATAGTCGAGTGTTAGAGAGAGATATTAAACGTATTGGCCAATCCCGCCAGCACTTGTACGAAGTGAACATGGGAGCAACGGCCGTTGGAACCGGTTTAAATGCAGATCCGCGCTATATCGAAAATGTAGTGAAGTATTTAGCTGAAATTAGTAACCTGCCGCTTGTAGGAGCAGAGCATTTAGTGGATGCTACACAAAATACAGATGCTTATACAGAAGTATCGGCTTCACTTAAGGTTTGTATGATGAATATGTCTAAGATTGCAAATGATTTACGCCTAATGGCTTCAGGCCCTCGCGCTGGATTAGGAGAAATTACGTTGCCAGCACGTCAGCCAGGATCATCTATTATGCCAGGGAAGGTAAATCCAGTTATGCCGGAGTTAATTAATCAAGTTGCTTTCCAAGTAATTGGAAATGATAACACAATTTGCTTAGCTTCAGAAGCGGGACAGCTTGAATTGAATGTAATGGAACCAGTGCTTGTATTTAATCTATTACAATCAATTAGTATTATGAAGAATGCATTTCATGTTTTCACTGAATATTGCCTAGAAGGTATTGAAGCAAATGAGCAGCGCTTAAAAGATTATGTTGAGCAAAGCGTTGGCGTTATTACAGCTGTAAATCCACACCTTGGATACGAAGTAGTATCACGTATTGCGCGTGAAGCAATTTTAACAGGAAAATCAGTTCGTGAGCTTTGCTTGCAATATGATGTATTGACAGAAGAAGAACTAGATTTAATTCTGAATCCTTATGAAATGACAAATCCAGGTATTGCGGGCAACTCTTTATTTGACAGGCAGTAATCGTTAGACAACTAGACAGATTTTTAATCATTACTTAGTTATGAGAAAAGCCGCTGACAGAATAAGCACTTATTTCATGATTAAAATTAATAACGCGGGGGTCAGAATTTATGAACAATATTATTCGTACATTATTGGTGCAAACTCCAAGTGTACCTGGAAATTTAGGTCGAGTAGCTACGGCAATTGGACAAGTCGGTGGTGATATTGGAGAAGTAGAAACGGTTAAAGTGGGGCATAACTACACGAGACGTAGCATTACTGTTCAAGTTGAAAGTGAAGAACAACTTGAAGAGTTACTTGAAGCAGTTCGAAGTTTAGAGGGAATTACCCTACATACAGTATCAGATGAGGTTCTTCATGCTCATGAAGGCGGAAAGATACAAATGAAAAGTAAAATGAAGATTGAATCGCTTGCTGATTTAAGACGAGTATACACACCGGGTGTAGCAAATGTTTGCTTAGCTATTAAAGAACAACCTGAAAAAGCAAAAATTTATACAAGCATTAGCAATACTGTAGCCGTTGTAACAGACGGAACCGCTATTCTTGGGCTAGGTAATATTGGCCCTGTAGCTGGCATGCCTGTAATGGAAGGAAAAGCAGCGCTGTTTGATCAGCTGGCGAACATTAACGCAATTCCAATTTTACTAAATGTAAATGATCCAGAAGAAATCATTCGCACAGTAAAAAATATTTCTCCAGGATTCGGCGGAATTTTACTTGAAGACATTGGTTCTCCACATTGTTTTGAAGTAGAAGAGCGCTTAAAGAAAGAGCTCGATATTCCTGTAATGCATGATGATCAGCATGGAACTGCTGTTGTAACATTAGCTGCAGCGATTTCTGCTTGTCGAAGTGCAGGGGTGAATTTAAAAGAAGCGCGTGTAGGTCAAATTGGCCTAGGTGCAGCTGGTATTGCTATTTGCCGCATGCTAATGGCTTATGGCGTAGAAAGTGTGATTGGTGCTGACAAATCAGAAGAGGCGAAAGCTCGTTTAGCATCTTATGGAGGAGAAACCGTAGATAGCCTTGAAGAATTAATGGAACGAAGTGATATTGTAATTGCTACAACAGGTGTACCTGGATTAATTAAAAAAGAATGGGTAAAGAAAGGTCAAATTATTTTAGCCCTATCTAATCCAAGACCGGAAATTGAACCAGAAGAAGCATTAAAAGCAGGAGCGATTTATGCAACTGATGGCCGTTCTGTAAATAATGTACTTGGATTTCCTGGTATTTTCCGCGGCGTCTTAAATGCAGGAGTGCGTGATATTACGCATAAGATGTTAGTTGCCGCTGCTGAAGCAATCGCAAATTCAACAAAGCCAGGAGATTTAGTTCCTCATCCATTAAATCTAAATGTGCATGAAGCTGTAGCTGAAGCTGTTGAGCGAGTAGCTGTTCAAAGTGAAAAACAAAAAAGCGTATACCTTTAAGCAAAAGGCAGCTCTTCCATAGCTGCCTTTTTATCATGCGCTTAATGGGAAGTAGGACTCTTTTTCTACTAATTAATATCAGCAAGAATGAAGAAGTCTCTAATAAAAAATAGTAAAAAATAGATACAGATTGAAACTTTTTACTGATATATGTCGTAGAATAAAAGGAAGTAATAGTAGAAAGGATGTATGTATGGAGATCGAACATTTAACAGGTAAATTGCCAGAAGAAGCGAAAAAGGCAATGAGATTACAGGCTTTATTTGGCCATGTGCTATGGCTACTTGGAACAATTGGCTATTTTTTACTAGTTTATTTCTTTGATTGGTGGTCTTGGATTATGTGGGGATCTTTAGGACTGCTTGTTATTAGTTTCATAGTATATGTAGTGGTGGCACCAAATATTTATATGAAAGTTTATTCATATGAACTAACAGAGACGCACCTTGAAGTACAGCGCGGCTTGTTTATATGGCATCACACCAAAATACCAATTGTGAAGGTTCAGCACGTGGAGACATCGACAGGACCTATATTACGAAAATATAATTTAGCTTCCATCAGTGTAATTACAGCAGCAGGAAGTGTAGAATTTCCGGCATTAAAAGCTGAAGATGCTGCAAAGCTTCGAGAACAGATTGCTAAAATGGCTGAGGTGGATGATCAAGATGAGTAAACGTCTGCATCCTCTTTATATAGTAATTGATTTTGTTCAGTACATAAAAAATAACATTCTGCCCATTGCTTTTCTCGCTTTTGTTCAACGAGAAATTTTATTTACATATTGGTGGGTTCTACTGATTATCGGCGCTGGTATCGCATGTTTTTCTTTTGTTAAATGGCGAATGTTTCGATATGAAGTAACCGAAAGCGAAATTCAAATTAAAAAAGGAATCTTTAAAAAAGAAAATCGATTTATTCAGCGAACTCGTATTCAGTCTATTCAAATCGATCAGCCTCTTTTATTTCGATTATTAAAGCTAGCCAGATTACGTATTGAAACAGCAAGCAGTGGCACAGATGCAGAAGTTGATTTGCCGGGTATTTTGTTGCATGACGCTTATAAATTAAAGCAAACACTTCAACTAAATTCAAAACAAGTAATTGAAGCTAAAGAAGAGATTCAAGTTTTAAAAGTCCCAATTGGACGCTTAGCATTGGCAGCAGCACTGTCTGCTAATTTTGGTTATATTTTTGCAAGCTTAGGTGTTCTTTATGAATACGTTGATAACTTCGTGAATAGATGGATTCAAAGCGCGTATGAACAAGTAATTCAACAATCCATTCTTGCTGTTATCCTATTGGCAATGATCATTATTGTTATTGCATATTTACTTTCTATTTTGTTATATATTTTACGATTTGGTGATTTCACAGTTGAGCGTTATGAAAAGCAGCTTCAAATTCAGTATGGTATCCTCAATAAAAGATCGTTAAATGTCCCGTTTCACAAAATTCAAGCTGTTACGATAGAAGAAGGAATACTGCGCAGATTATTTGGGTGGTGTGCGATTTCGTTAAAAGTTGTTACATCGGATGCGCAGCAAACAATCTATCTTCATCCTTTTTTAAGAACAGAAGAATTACAGGCTATTTTTGAACAATATTTGCCTAATTATGAATATGTAGAATGTACACCAAACGTTGTTAAATCGTATGTATGGTATAAGCTTGCATTGGAGGTTGCAGTAACAGCTGTTGCGGCAATTGGAATCAGTTTTTGGAAAGTCCAGTTTATATGGATTGTTTTGGCATTATCTCTTATTGGTGGATTGCTGACATGGTTTGGATATCGCCAAGGCGGTGTTTTTATGAATAATTCATTTGTTAGCATCAGGTCGCAGTTCATTATGCGCAAAACGACGATTGTGCAGCGGAAAAAAATTCAGAGAATCAACATTCAAGCAGGAAGAATGTTTTGGAAAAAAGGCTATCGTAAAATCGAATTTTCGACGATGGGGCCTGCTGCATCTTATAGTGCGGGTTACTTTCCGCAAATTGTATGGGAACCAATCTTTAATGAAGCAACAGTTAAATGTAATTCATGATAAAAAGTAGCGCTTAAATTGCGCTACTTTTATGTTTTATATGAATGTACTATCCATCTTTATAAAATACTTTGAAACCAGTACCCTAGTCCTGTACCAGCAGGGCTTAGCAAAAAGATTATCAGCATGCGTCCGCTTTCTTGCCATATTCTTATGAAAAAAAGGATGTAGATGTTTTCTTCATCTTATTGGCTGTTTAAATTAACACCTTTCTGATAATACACTGCCATTTCTTCTTTTGGTACCATACGGCCGCCGGTTGCCCAAATGATATGCGTTGAATTTTTCATTTTTGATTGTAAGTTATAATCCGCTAAGTATTCTTTTCCTTCCTGACTATTAAATAGTTTAGTAGGACCGGCAAACCCAGCTGCTGCAGAAGGTTCTAAAAACAGGTGTTCACGATCAATTAAATGTTTGACAAAGAAAAAGAGTTGTCTGTCTTCGACGGTTACAATGCCATTTAGAAGAGAATCCATTATGTTACTAACCAAGCTTGAAGGGCGTCCTACTGCTAATCCATCTGCTTCTGTTCGATTATCGAGGCCTATATCATGAACAGACAACTGATCATGTAATCCAGTCATTAACCCTGCAAGCATACAAGGCGAATGAGTCGGTTCAACAAAAAAACAATGAACATGGTCGCCGTAAATTGCTTTTAAGCCGAATGTAATACCACCAGGCCCACCTCCAACGCCGCAAGGTAAATAAACAAATAGAGGATTCTTTTCATCTACTGTAATCTGCATTTGATCAAGTTGAGCTTTTAGACGTTCTGCTGCTACTGCATACCCTAAAAATAAATCGGTGGAGTGCTCATCATCAATAAAGTGACACATCGGGTTTTCAGCGGCTTGCTTCCGACCTTCTTCAACTGCTTTTCCATAATCTGATTCGTATTCAACAACTCTTACTCCTTTTGAACGAAGTAAATCTTTTTTCCATTGTTTTGCATCAGCTGACATATGTACAGTGACATTAAAGCCAAGTTTTGCACTTATTATTCCAATGCTTAATCCAAGATTACCTGTTGAGCCAACCGCAATGGAATAGCGGGAGAATAAATCTTTAAAACGCTGTTCAGCCAGTGCTGCATAATCATCTTCTAGAGTGAGCAGGTTATGTTCAATAGCCAGTTGTTCAGCAAATTTTAATACTTCATAAATACCGCCTCGAGCTTTAATTGAGCCTGCGATTGGCAAATCGTGATCACATTTTAGCAGCAGCTTTCCTAAAATTGCATTAGTTGTTGTTTGATTAATGTATTGATGCATAGCTGGAATTGGCTTTAGTTCTGATTCAATGATTCCATTGGTTGATTTCGTTTCTGGAAAAACGGTTTTGATAAAAGAAGCAAAGCGAGTTAATCTGTTTGCCGCTTCTTCAATCTCTTTCGTGGAAATAGAAAGGAAAGGAAGAACCGTTTCGGCTTGACAAAGAGATAGATTTTTCCAAAATACTTCTTCCGTTTGCATAATCTTTTGGAGCAATGGATAGGTTTGCATCCAGTTAGATAAAGTTTGCTGATTGATATTTATTGCCATAATAATCTCCTCTCCTAAGTATTAGTTATAGTTTAACAGAAAATATGTATAAATCTACCATTATCTAAATAGAAGAAATGGTTATCTAAATGTTCTTAGATAATGCATTTTTCCTAATCCTGCTATAAAGGGCTGAACTAACACTGCGTCCTGAAGCGATGTTTGGGTAGCCTTCATAATTGATAGATAGATGAATGGAAATCCTGGCTAGTTAAATTTTTTCTGAATTTATTAGTGATTTGTATAGAAAAGTATCCCTTCTTAAATGTAAACTAAATTTGTATAATAGTTTACATTCAAGGAGGGGGAGGATAAAAATGAATAATGAGTGGTTTGATGTGCAGTTGCATAAATTGAAAGCACAGGGGCTTTACCGTAATCCTACAGTATTAAATGCTTATCGTTCTAAATATGGCATGATTAGTTCAACTGAAAAATTGAACCTTTCTTCAAACAATTATCTTGGATTAATACATGATGAACGTCTAATCAACGCAGCGGTACAGGCAGCTAAAACATATGGAGTGGGAAGTTCTGGATCAAGATTAACGACCGGAACATCAGATTTACACATTGAGCTAGAAAACATCATCGCAAAATTCCATCAAACTGAAGCTGCACTTTTATTTTCAAGCGGATATCTTGCAAATGTCGGTGTGCTGTCCGCCTTGCCGCAAAAAGGAGACGTAATCTTAAGCGATGAATGGAATCATGCTAGTCTTATAGATGGCTGCCGTTTAAGCAAGGCAGATGTAAAAGTGTATAAACATAGCGATATGATTGAGCTGGAAAAACGATTGAGTGAAGCTCAAAGTGTGTATAATCGCTGCTTTATTGTAACCGATGGGGTATTCAGCATGGATGGAGATGTTGCGTTATTAAACGAAATTAATGATTTAGCCGCATCATATGAAGCCTATGTTATTGTAGATGATGCGCACGGAACAGGTGTGTTAGGGGAATATGGACGAGGTACGACTGAACATTTTAAGATCGATGTTGATGTGAAGATAGGGACTCTCAGCAAGGCTGTTGGAACGGAGGGAGGCTATGTTGCAGGATCTGCTCAACTAATTGATTATCTCCGAAATTATGCGAGGCCGTTTATTTTTCAAACTGCTCTTTCTCCGATGGTTGTTGCTGCAGCTATCGAATCATTTGCTATTTTGAAACAAGCAAATGAAAAAAGAAAGCACTTAGCGAAAATGAGCAGATTGTTGCGAGAAAAATTAAAGGAAGAAAACTTTAATGTTACGGATGGTTTCACACCAATCATTCCTGTTATTATAGGAGATAATGATCACACGTTGCAGCTAGCAGAAAAACTAAATGAAAGAGGAATCTTTGCTAAAGCTATTCGGCCGCCAACGGTACCAATTGGAACGAGCAGAATTCGTTTATGCTTAACTTCTGACTATACAGATCGGGACATTGACTATATTAGCAAAGTGTTTGCTGAGGTACGTACTGAGCTAAACATTCCTACAACATAAGCTGACGCAGGGTAAATAAAAAGTAATTGTTCAGCAATTTTTTAAATGTGTAAAACTTTAAAGAAAGCAGTGAAAAAAATGAATCAAAAAGCTTGTCCTATTTGTATGAACAAGAATCAATGCGGCTCTTCAGATGAAAAGAACGTAGAAGAATGCTGGTGTATGGCAGAGGTATTTCCTGAAAGTATTTTTAAGAGGGTACCTGTGGAAGCGTTAAATAAATCTTGTATTTGTAAAGCGTGTTTAGATAAACACAAAAGCGAAACAAATTAGATTATCACGGTGGGTTAAATACACAAAGGCACTTACAGAATAATACAAGCAGGTAGGAAAAGTGCTACCTGCTTGTAAACTAGTTAATAAGTGCTTGAAGTGGAGCTGGAATCCTACCGCCACGGTTGATGAGTTTGTCAGAACTATACGGATTTACACCCATTACTGGAGCACGGCCCAGTAAACCGCCAAATTCAACGATATCACCTTCTTGTTTGCCCGGAACAGGAATGACACGCACAGCAGTTGTTTTCTTATTAATCATCCCAATAGCTGCTTCATCTGCAATCATCGCCGATAAAGTAGAAGCAGGAACATCACCTGTAAGAGCAATCATGTCAAGTCCGACTGAGCATACACATGTCATAGCTTCAAGCTTTGAAAGCGTAAGAGAATTATCCATAATCCCTTTAATCATTCCGTTGTCTTCACTTACAGGAATAAATGCTCCGCTTAGGCCTCCAACATAAGAGCTCGCCATCGCTCCGCCTTTTTTAACCGCGTCATTCATAAGTGCAAGGGCTGCAATTGTCCCATGTGTTCCTACTCGCTCTAAACCAATTTCTTCAAGAATCTCTGCGACACTATCATTAATGGCATTTGTTGGTGCCAGAGATAAATCCATAATACCAAACGGAACATTTAATCGTTCAGCGACAACACGGCCAATTAATTCACCCGCACGTGTAATTTTAAAAGTTGTTTTCTTAATCACTTCAGATACTTCTCCTAAATCAGCATCTGGATGACGTTTTAACGCATTTAATACAACTCCAGGTCCGCTAACCCCAACATTTAAAACAACTTCGCCTTCACCTGATCCATGAAAAGCACCTGCCATAAATGGGTTATCTTCTACAGAATTGCAAAAAACAACAAGCTTTGCGCAGGCAATTCCATTTTGAGTTTTCGTACGCTCGGCTGCTTCTTTAATGATCATTCCCAACTTTTTGACCGCATCCATATTAATCCCTGTTCTTGTCGTAGCGACAGAGACGGAAGAACAAACACGTTCTGTCACACTGAGTGCTTCCGGCAGAGCATCAAGCAGTGTTTGGTCTCCTTTCGAAATACCTTTATGAACAAGTGCAGAGTAACCACCGATAAAATCTACACCAAGCCTTACAGCTGCTTTATCAAGCGTCTTTGCTAGTTCAATCGCTTGTTCTTTCGTTGCATTGCCTAAAATTTCAGCAATAGGTGTAATGGAAATACGTTTATTAATAATAGGAATGCCATATTCTTTTTCAACTTCTTCAGCAGTTTCTCTTAAACGTTCTGCATATGAAACAATTTTATTATACACACGTTGGTTCATTTTCTCGAAATCTGAATCTGCACAATCTCGCAAACTGATTCCCATGGTAACCGTTCGGATATCGAGGTTTTCCATTTGGACCATTCGAATTGTTTCCATCATTTCATTTAATGCAATACTCATATTGTTCACTCCTTTACACGCGATGCATAGCTTGAAATGTTTCTTCAAGCTGAATGTTAATTTTCAAATGAAGTTGTTCGCTTACTTCGTCAAAGGATTGTTGTAATGCATGCAGGTTACTGTTTGATGCATCAACAATCATCATCATGGTAAAGAATTCTTGTGAGATTGTCTGACTAATATCAAGGATATTGATATTGTTCTCTGATAAAATGGTTGTTACTTTAGCGATAATCCCTACTTGGTCTTGTCCAACGACACTTACTACTGCACGTCTTTGCTGCATGAAAATCACCTCATAAAAATAGTAGAAAATAAAAAAAGAGATTGGAATTTTTCCAATCTCAAATAGGTAGTAGAATAACATATAAACTATGTATAAGTTACTCTTCTGTCCTTTTGCCTGAGATTGTGAATCCTTCGGCGCCGCAAAAGCGGTCTCTCCAGAAGCTGCTCCTGTTGTAGTGTTATCCACAACGATCATTGCTTGCTATAAGATTACTGTTTCATAAATTAATTTTTCATCATGATGTTTTTATGAAAATAATAAACAGATAGTATCAATAATTAATAAAATAGTCAATGATTAATTTCATATTCGTATAGAAATGATGCAGAAGGAATTATTAAAGGTTTTTGCCAAAGAACTCTAATAATTTATAGAAATGAACTAAAATAGTGGCAGCAGCATTATAAACCACATGCCTCAAGTGTTAAAAAGAGTGAAAACAAGGTTAAATTAAAAAAGAGAAGGGGAAATCCTTCTCTTTTTACTATATAATCATCTATGCTTAAATACTCTTCTTCATACTGCATTCTCGAATTTTCCTAATCAAGTCATCCTTTACAGAACTTTTGAAGTAAATAGTTATGATAAAAACAGGTAGATGGCGTCCTCATAAGCAATTGCTTCTTTTGTAGAAAAAAGTGGCTTTTAAAAAGATTTTAGAATTTTTCGAAAATAAATGGTTGTTTCTTTATTTGTAATATGATATATATATATATAATTAAATAAACTTTATTTTCTGAATAATTAGTAATTTTTAGTCTTTTATGGGTAGTCAAAATTAAATAAGAAAGGAATATTTAATTTTTTTGGCTCGCTTGTATACAGGTTGTATGCAAGTCATATACAAGTTGTATACAAGTCGTATACAAAATAGAATAAGTTAAAAACATCAGTTTTTACAAAAGGAGAACCTTCTATGATTGAAAAGAAGAAATTATTAAAAGACATTGCTTACGAAAAAATTAAAGAAAAAATTTTAAGGGGAGGAAGTGAAAACACATCCGAAAACCTATTGGTTGAAGAATTAAATATGAGTAGAACACCTATTAGAGAGGGACTACAAAAGCTCCAACATGAAGGGTTCATCAAAATCTTACCTAACCAAGGAATAATGATTCCGAATCTATCAATAAAAGAAACCAATGACATTTTTGACTATCGAATCGCAATTGAAACAGCATCCCTAAAGCAAGCCGTTCATTTGTTAAATAATGATGATTTTTCTAATTTAGCTGACCTTATTGAGAAGCAAAAATTCGCTGTTGAAGAGAATGATACTTTTTCGTTTATCAAGTATGATATTGAATTTCATCTGTACCTCTTAAAGGTAGTAGGGAACGAGCTTTTCATTCAAGGAATAGAGAACGTAAGCGAGAGATTACATCGATTGAGTCACAGGATAAGAAACAATCCACAAAAACTTCTAATGTTTATACAAGAACATATTCAGATCATGGACTATTTGAAAAGCAAGCAGATTGAATTAGCAGTCAAGGAACTTGAAAACCACCTCAATGAGGGGAAAATTAAAATGTATGGAGGTATGTAATGATGTCCTATCAGAAGACGAATTATCTAAAAGAAATGAGTTGGAAAGGCTTTTTAGGAAGAAAAAAAAAACTGATCTTGTTATTATCCCGTCAGGAGCATTTGAAGTTTACGGTCCGCACCTACCATTGGGAACTGATACCCTTGTATCCGTAAAAATTGCAGAACTAGTAGCTCAGAAAGTTCAAGCTATTATAGGACCGACACTAGAGGTAGGGGATTCTTCTCAGTTAGATATCTTTCCAGGCACAATAACAATCAAACCCGAAAGTTTTAAGAGCTATTTAAAAGATACAATTGACAGTCTTAAAAAATGGGGTTTTAAGGATTATTTGTTTATTAATACTCACTTGGGCAATGTTCCGGTCATTAATGAATTAGCATATGAACTTCAACGTGATAAAGAGTTTCGTTGTGCACAGATTGATTACTGGAGATTCATAAAATCTTGTGACAAAGGAATTGTGGAAACCGGAGAGTCTGCACATGGACATGCTAGTGAGGCGGGTACTTCCGTAATGCTCCATCTTTATCCTGAATTAGTAGATTTGGATAAGTGGGTAAATGATCCACCTGCATTTGATCATTCTTTTCCAGAGATTATTCAATACAGAGAATATGATTTTTACACGAAGTCAGGAACGATAGGAGATGCAACGAAGGGTGATAAATCGAAAGGGGAGGCATTGGTTAGTCGCTCAGTTGATCGTATTGTCGAATTTTTGACAGGGAGCTGGGAGTATGATCAAAAAAATTGAAAAGACCTTAGAGTTCATTAATGTCTTACTGATAGCAGGCTTGATTGTGGTTATCAGCTTGCAAATATTTTCTCGAATGATGAACGAATCCTTAATATGGACAGAAGAACTGTCAAGATTCGTGTTAGTATATATTACTTTTTTAGGGGCATCTTTGGCCTTTTATAAAGGAGAAAATCTTCGTATTACCATGATTATTGATAAGTTTTCTCCCAAAATAAAAAAGTTAAATGACATCGTGATGTTTTTCTTAAGCACCGCCATTGTAATATGTCTGATTTATTTTAGTGTGCTTTTTACAATAGAAGTTTGGCAGACGCCATCAACAGCTCTGCAATGGAATAAAGGGCTAATCATGATTGTTCTTCCTGTTGGATTTTCACTAATTTTAATCAAATTACTTAAAGAATTTAAAAACCTTTTACCAAGAGGATAGGAGGGATACGATTGCTTACTGTATTATTTTTGGCTTTGTTTCTTCTAATCATGCTCGGAATGGACATTGCTTTCGTTTTAATGGTCAGTTCTGTATTCGTTATCGGGCTCACTCATTTTACCGGAGACATCTCAATCCCTTTTGAAGTAGTTCCTCAATACTTGTTTGGCGGTGTTAACGTATTTAGTTTTACAGCGATACCTCTTTTTATCCTTGCAGGTGAAATCATGAACTACGGCCAAATTACCGATCGATTGGTAAAGTTTTCACAGGCGATGATCGGTCATTTCCGAGGTGGGGTTGCTCAAAGCGGTGTTGTCCTGAATATTACTATGGCTGGCGTATCTGGTTCGGCGGTAGCTGATTGTGCAGCAACTGGGTCTGTCATGATTCCGGCAATGAAAAAAGATGGATACAGCC
Source organism: Priestia megaterium (assembly GCA_008180335.1). Lineage (GTDB taxonomy): Bacteria > Bacillota > Bacilli > Bacillales > Bacillaceae_H > Priestia > Priestia megaterium_B. The sequence continues at coordinate 432,597 of VTEF01000003.1, read as the reverse complement.
CGGAAAAAAGTGCTTCTGTTATCGCGAGCGCATCCACAATTGGACCTGTCTTTCCTCCTAGTATCCCCATGATTATTATAGGATCTATTGCAGGTATCTCAGTCGGGAAACTATTTTTAGCTGGGGTCATTCCCGGTCTATTAATGGGCATAGCGTTAATGATTTATATCTATCTTTATGCAAGAAGGAACAACATGCCAAGACACGAAAAAGCTTCATTAAAAACCAGGTGGAGCGCATTAAAAGGAGCTTTACTCTCACTGGGTATGCCTGTGTTGGTCCTTTGGACGATAATTTCAGGTGTAGCCAGCCCCACAGAATCGGCTGCAATAGCTGTTTTATATGCCTTAATCGTTACGATGTTTGTTTATAAAACCATTACAGTCAGATCTCTTTTTCAAGTGTTACTTCACGCAGCCATTTCAACAGGGTCAATTATGCTTACGATAGCCGGTGGAATTCTCTTTGGCTGGCTGGCTACATTTCTTGGAATTGACGAGATGATTCGTAACATCTTATCTAATTTTAGTGATAACAAGATCGTATTCTTAATTGCCGTAAATATCATTTTACTCATATTAGGCATGGTTTTAGAGGCAGTACCTATCATCTTATTAATCGTACCTATCTTATTCCCATTACTAGGGGAGATGGGAATCGATCCTATTCATCTTTCAGTCATCTTTGTAGTTAATCTTATGATTGGATTGATTACTCCTCCTGTAGGTTTACATCTGTTTATTACTGCTTCTATCGCAAAAGTTCCAATGTCCAGAGTCATTAAGACTTCTTTTCCATTCATGATCGTCTTGTTGATTGTATTAGTGTTCATTACGTTTGTCCCTCAACTCTCGCTATTTTTACCCAATTTAATGAGTTAGCTACACCTATTAATTAGGAGGTATTCTGATGAGAAAAAAATTACTATCTACCATTCTTGCCATATCCTTATTAAGTGTAACAGGATGTGGAAAAACTCAAAACACATCAGGAAGTGCAGAACAAGTCATTAGTTTAAAATCAGCCGATACTGTTGCTACTACTAGTCCCTATACTGTCGGAATGAATGAATTAGGGGATCTTCTTGAAGAAGATACAGGAGGAAAGATTAAACTTAAACATTTTCCAGCCGGTCAGTTAGGAAATGATTTAGAAATTGTTGAAGGCGTTAAACTTGGAAGTATTGATATGGCCATGGTTGGGAATGTTCAGAGCAAGGCTACGGATGCATTCTATCTACCGTTTTTGTTTGAAGATAGTGATCATATGAATAAAGTTTTGAATGGAGAAATTGGAGAGAAAGTCAAAGCAAAAATTGAAGAACAAACAGGTTTGAAATTAATAGGGTACGTTTACTTTGCTCCAAGGGTTTTAACTACTAAAGGGAAAGAGGTCAAAAAGCCTGAAGATTTAAAGGGTTTGAAAATCAGAGTTCCTGAGATCCCATTAATTGTTGATACTTGGAAAGCGTTAGGGGCTACAGCTACTCCTATGGTATTTGGAGAACTGTTTTCAGGGCTACAAACCGGAGTAGTAGATGGTCAAGAAAACCCATATGAAATTGCGGTAAACGGAAGTTTTTATGAAGTTCAAGATACGGTAATTGAGACCTATCACAGTATCCCAGTACGTTTTTTAGTTATGAATAAAAAGAAGTATGATTCATTATCAACTGAGCAGCAAGAAATTTTACAAGAGAACTGGAAAGACGTTTCACTTAAAATTGAAAAACTTTATAAAGAAAATGATCAAAAATATAAAGATAAATTAAAAGAAGAAGGGATGAAATTTGTAAAACCAGATCGTGAAGCTTTTAAAGAAGCAACAAAAGACGTTTGGAAAAAGTATGCCGAAGAGGCTTGGGGAAAAGGCGTATATGAGGAGATTCAGAAATTGAAAGAGTAATTCTAGATTTAAAAGGCTAACAAGTAAATTTCGAATGGAGGAAAAAGAATGTTTACTATTAAACCAAGAGTGCAAGGTCTCACTCCAGAGCTAGTTGATCTTTACCAAAAAGTGTGCCCATCTACCATTGGGCACATGACCGATTTTGGTTTTCTTAAAGGGTTAGTACCGATTTCTCGCCCCATACGTTTTGTTGGGAATGCGATTACTGTTCGGATTCCACATATGGATTCAACAGCCGTTCATCGAGCCATAGATTTTCTTGAACCAGGAGATGTAATAGTGGTAGATATGTCAGGTGATACTGAACGCTCGTGTTGGGGTGGAATGGTTTCTTATGCAGCGAAAGCAAAGAAAGTAGCTGGCGTTGTAATTAATGGGTGCATAAATGATGTACCTGAGATCTTAGAACTAGAGTTACCGGTATTTTCTCTTGGTGTGAGTCCTATTACAACCAGACTTCTTGGTATTGAAGGTGAAATCAATACACCCATTAGTGTCTGCGGAGTCAGTGTCCATCCAGGAGATTTAATTGTTGCAGATGATGATGGAGTTTTTGTTATAAATGCAAAAAATGCAACTGAATATGGGGAAACCGCAATACAAAAACAAGATGCAGAAATTGAATGGAAGAAAAAAATTGATGTTGGAACTTCGTTATCTTCTATAAGTGGAGCCTATGATTTAATAAACTCAAAAATTAAGGAGGATGTGACGAAATGAGGGTAGCAATCGCTCAACTAACATCTACTCTTGACAAAGATTCAAATTTGCAGAAAGCAAAGGAATATATTTCTCAAGCTAAAAACCAGGGGGCTGACTTTGTTTTATTGCCAGAGTTATATATGGCTGCAGCTGTACCAGGTTCAGGTGTACTGCCTGTGGAGGTAGCTGAATCACTAGATGGACCATTTGTTAGTAATTTAGCTAGTATCGCACGTGAGAACAATATCAATGTTGTTTGTGGTATTTTTGAAACTAAACAAGATGACGAGAAAAGAGCCTATAATACAACCGTTTTTATTAGCCGAATGGGTGAAGTGAAGTCAGCGTATCGCAAGACGCACTTATATGATGCATTCTCTTACAAAGAATCAGATAGTGTTGCACCTGGAGAAAATAATTATCAAGTAACAGAAACAGAGTTTGGAAAAATTGGGCTGATGGTTTGCTATGAAGTGAGATTCCCAGAAATAGCTAGACAGTTTGCACTTCAAGGAGCAGATATTTTATTCATGCCTTCTGGCTGGGTTGTGGGGCCGATGAAAGAAGATCATTGGGAAACGCTTATAAGAGCTAGAGCTATTGAAAACACAATGTTCGTTTGTGGGGCAAATCAAGTAGGTAACATCTTTTCTGGCCGCAGTTTGATTGTGGATCCAATGGGAGTTATACTGTCTAGTGCAGGTGAGGAAGAAGAATTAATATTTGCCGATTTTGATTTAAATCGATTGCAAAGAGTACGTAAAAAGTTACCAAGTGTAGAAAATAGAAAAGCAGAGTTATACTCTATTAAATAATAAATCTTTTAAAAAGCAGTCAAGATTCTGTATTTCTTGACTGCTTTTTAAATTTTTGACTGAAATAAAAAGAATAATGTTTTTAATAACGGGTGATATTATCCCCTACAGGTAGACAGTAAAAAAAGAGAACATTTGATATGATGTTCTTAACTGTTTATCTGGGAGGGAATTTTTCTATGGCAAAAAAGGGACAAACCTTTACGACTTATACAGAAGAACTAAAACGGGAAGTGGCTCGTTTAAGACTAGAGGAAGGCTGGTCGTACCGTCAACTTCGTGAACGATTCGGCATCAAGAGTGACGCCCAAATCGTAGAATGGATAAGAAAAGTGCAAAATAAGGAATCCTTTGAGGATCGACGAGGAGTATGGAATCGTAAACATTTTTCAAGTATAGAAGAGGAAAATGCTTATTTGAAAGCTCAGGTAGATTATCTAAAAAAGCGCAATCCCAATCTACACGGGAAGGAGTAGTCCTAAAGAAAGAACGGTTTCATCTGATTGACACACTGAGAACGAAACATCCATTGGCTTGGTTACTGAAAATTGGGGAAGTATCAAAAGCGGGCTATTATAAGTGGCGGAAGAATCGCTCCACCGTATCGGCACGTGTAGAAGAGAAAGTTCTGTTGAAAGAACATATATTGGCTATTTATAAAGTCCATCCATACTTTGGTTATAAGCGAATGACCCAGGCACTATCCAGAGAAGGCATTGAGGTGAATCATAAGCGTGTACTTAAGTCTGTCATTCGTAAGAAACGGCCTTTCTATGGGCGAAGAGGGTCTGTCGTCTTTGCGAATGTCTTGAATCGAGAATTCTACGCAGAAAATCCCTTCGAAAAGCTCGTGACAGATATTACATATGTGCGGATAGGAGAGACCTTTGCCTATCTTTCTGTCATCATGGATTTATATAATAACGAAATCGTCGCATGGGAATTTTCAGAACGAAATGATCTAGAGTTGGTCATTCGAACACTGGAGCAGCTAAAGGAGAAAGTCATTGAAAAAAAGGCGCTTCTACATTCTGACCAAGGTTTCCAATACACTACGAAGTCTTACGAACAGCGTCTAGAAGAACTAAAGATACAGGGGAGTCATTCTCGAAGAGGAAATGGTCATGATAATGCTTGTATCGAGAGTTTCTTTTCTCATTTAAAAACCGAGAAGCTGTATTTAGTGCACCCTAAAACGGCAGAACACGCATATCAGGCGATTAATGAGTATATGGACTTTTATAATCACGAGCGTTTTCAAGAAAAATTTAACGGCCTTTCCCCGATTGAATATCGAGAAAAGGCCGTAGCATAAGTTACTCTTTTTTATTGTCTACTTGACAGGGTTATGTGCAGTAAAGGATGTTTTTATTGAATTATGTTTAGAAATACACTAAATAATAAAAAATTAGGTATTACAAGGATACTATGCTATACTGAGTTTACCATTTTCTTTACCAGTTACTATTTTTGTTTCGATATTCCCTATTCATTCGTGAGTAGGGTTTTTATTATTGTTTTAAAATTTTTAAGGAAATAAAAAACAGACTCTACTTGTAGAGTCTGTTTATATATATTTGTATTAATTATGCTTTTTGAACGTTAGTAGCTTGAGGTCCACGTTGACCTTGTTCTACTTCAAAAGTTACAGCTTGACCCTCGTCTAAAGATTTGAAGCCTTCGCTTTGGATTGCTGAGAAATGTACGAATACATCGTCTCCATTTTCACGTTCAATAAATCCAAAACCTTTTTCTGCGTTAAACCATTTTACTTTACCTTGTTCCATTGTTGTTGCCTCCTCGCGTGCTATGCACACATTGTGTTACTATTCTTGCTCAAATCTTCAGACGAAAGTTGTTAACTTGTCAATCCTTACCGAACAAAAATAATTCTTCTTAAATATAACAGAAACGGTCAGGTATTGCAAGTGAAAGTGAAAACTAGATGATCTGCGTTAAATATTTTCATAAATAAAAGAAGATTTTTATCAAGGGGGTTTCTATTACACATTATGAGAAGTGATGTATCGACAAAATCATGTTAATAAATTAATACGTGTGACGTTAAGAAAAGACTCTTAATAGACATATACTTACATGCACTGATACATATAAAGAGTGGTTACATAGGGCTGTTTTGACCCAGTATAGAAAGTTAGAAGAATAGGAGTAGCAGTATTGCTACTGCAATCTAAGTGAAAATGTAAATATTTTTTAGGTGATAATCAAACTTTGTTTGATTATGGTGTTATTTACCTGAATATATGATTAATAATGGAAGAAAAAGATGTACTTTAGTAATGGTAGGCATGGAGTTGAGGGTTGAAACAAAGAGATAGATTCGAGGAAAACTATGGAACAATTCGATTGAAATTCTTAAAGTAAAATATTCTATCTGTAGGTGAATCTATGCAGTCAACATTTGAAGAAATGTACAATTTAGTTAAAACTTATACTTTTAATCCAGTGGTTCCAATTTTACAATTGGTTAATGACTTTTAAAGGAGATTTATATCTGAATGAAGTGCTTAAATACATGGAGGTTAATGAATTGAATAAAAGCAGAAAATTTACACCAACTGATATATATGCATTACAGAATCTTTATAAATTACAATCTATGTTAGATGAAACACTAAATGGTAAGGTAAAAGAAATATTTGTACAACTTTTTGGAAAGCCCATGCAATGGTCAAATAGAGCGAATCAGCTAAGAACTTTCAATAGATATGTTTCGATTAGTGATCAAAGTGATTGGAAATTCATTCGTTGCGGATTCTGGTTTACAGAGGAAGAATATCCAGATATTACGGTATTCTTAGAGATAGGTCCTAATTGTAGGAGGAAAGATGAGTTTATCAAAGCAATTAATACCTTCCGTAATGAGAATGAAGAATGGATTTTTGAGAGTCCCGAAGACGAAAAGGACTATTTTAGAGTATATCTAGGTAAATCTCTTTTAAGCTTTTTAGCAGAATCAGATCATATTGAAAGTATTCAAGAATATATCATTGAGAAGTTCTGTTAGCTCACCATTATCTTATCCGTTATTTTTACACCCATTTAGTATAAATGACAAAGTAAAGTTAATTAATGGAAAAAAGTGATTTACATGTCTCTAGATATAGATAAATGGTTGAAGATGTTTGAAGATAATGAGGAAAAAGTTGCTATTTTATCCAAAAAACAAACAGCTAGGTTTAATACTACTCAAGTCCATTCAAAAGTGTTTGAACATAAAGGACAAGCAATCGAAATTGAGTATAAAAATGTTAAGCAAATGTTATCAGGTGGTATTTTTGAAAGAATGTTTAATCAATTTTTAAGGCCTTCGTTAGCTATTGAATTTTTTAAATATGGACATGATAAAGTAGGTACTTTTTTAGAAAGTCCATTTGTGTAGTAAAATAGTAGAGTTAACCACAAAAAGGCAGTAAGCAAATCAGCTTACTGCCTTTTCATTGTTAGAAGTTGAAGGATAAGTTGAAAGGAAACCTTACATTACGAATCTTTAAGACACTTTTTAAAAGTAATTTATGTCATACAATTGCTTAAAAGGGCGGTCAGATTTGTGGTCACTAAATTATCTAGAAATCCTTTGATAATACTATTTTTAGATTATAACAATGGTCACAAAACTTTTGAAAAGAGCTTTATTTTTACTCTTCCCACCGCTTACTACTAATCTTCTCAATAATCCCATGCAAATCATCAGGCTTATGAAACTCAATCGGAGACGCGCCTTTTTCAAACAAAATGGATTCCGCTTCAACTAATGCAACATAGCGCCCGTTCACTTTCGCTAAGTGAATATTTTCCCCGAAATCCGCAAGCAGTCCCTTGATCTCTGTTTCCCCAAGCTTCATTTTAAGTTCCGCTTCTGGCGTATGTTCAACAATATGCGCAGCAGCTTCCATCACTTGATGCGTATCTAATCGCTCTTGCAGCTCACGCTTTTCACTCATTGCCCACAGCTCCATATCCGACTCAAACTGTTCGAGTTCGACGCTCTCTGCTTCAAACGTTTCGCTGACGTGTTCACGCACCATGTCCATCACTTGCGTTTTCATGATTTCAGGCATCGGCTCGTTGTAGTCAATGAACTTTAAGAAGTCTTCGAAGTAGCGTGCGTGCGATGCTTGGTGAATGACAAGCTCGCTTTCTTCGACCATTCCTTCTTCAGGCATGTAGGGATATTGAATTGATTTCATATTTTTAGTTGTGATCGCCATTTCAACATGACGAATCAATGTAGATTCGTCTGAAATAGAAGCGACTTTCGGTTCAAAATCACATTTTAAAATAAAGACAAATGCATGATCGAAATATTTTCGGGGTACAGCAGATACAACTAAAAAAGCTCCGCCTCGAACAGCAGCTGTATCTAGATAAGCGTGGATAAATTGCTTGCTATTTTCTTCGAACTCTTCTTTCGTTTCAGCAAAACGAGTACGGTGGAATAAATTATAGTTAGGATTTGAATCGAGAGCATGGCCAGGCTCAACAATAAAGTAGCCAAGTTTTGTCGGGACTTGTTCAGCTTTTGGATGCCGTTCTACCTTTCGTTTAACAATTTTTTTAAATTCTCCATCTAAAAATTCTTTAATGGCGCTTTCTTCATATTCATCTGTATCTAGTGTTTGAAAATGCTTATATTGTTTATGAGCGCTATCTTCTTTGCCTTCTACTTGAATGACATAAAACGATAAAAAATTAATTTTAAAATCCATCGAGTTCACCTTGTTTCTTTAGTAGTCAGTCACTTCAGTATAGGAAAGAACACTATACTCGTCAACGGTAGAAGAGAGTGTAGCCAGTAAGTCGTTTTAAGTGGATTTAATCTCTTAACTTTCTAAAAGTTTAGAAAAAAGTTATACTAATAACGTATGACAACTAAGGGGGGAGAGTTGTATGACAGTAGAATTACATACGAATAAGGAAACACAAGCACCAACGGCATTAAGGAGTAAGCTAACCAAAGTAGGACCTGGATTAATCACTGCTGCGACAGGGGTAGGAGCAGGTGATTTAGTCGCTGCTCTCGTAGCAGGCGCTACACTGGGGATGACCTTTGCGTGGGCAATTGTCCTTGGAGCGATTTTAAAGTACTACTTAAATGAAGGGGTCGGCAGATGGCAGCTGTCTACAGGACAGACAATTTTAGAAGGATGGAACTCAATGGGCAAATGGGCTACTGGTTATTTCGGGGCCTATTCAGTTATTTGGGGATTTGTGTTTGGGGCGGCAGTCTCTTCATCTTGTGCGTTAGCAATGAATGCAATGTTTCCTCAATTACCAATATGGGCGTGGGCGATGATTCATGCTGTTGTTGGGTTTATCTTAGTTTGGACGGGGCGTTATTCTTTTTTTGAAAAGTTAATGACGGTCCTTGTTGGGGTTATGTTTGTCACAGTTGTAGGTACAGCTATTTTATTAGCGCCTAACTTAACAGCAGTCGCAGGGGGGGATGATTCCTCGAGTACCAGAAGGGTCATTAATGAATGCGCTTGCTTTAATTGGAGGTGTAGGTGGATCGATTACAATGGCTTCCTATGGCTACTGGATAAGAGAGAAAGGATGGACAAACCATTCTTGGATTTCTATTATGCGTTTAGATTCTGCAGTCGCCTGTATTGTAACCGCTATCTTTACGTTATCTCTTCTTGTTGTAGGAGCTGAATTCTTGTTTGGAACAGGAATCAAAATCAGCGGGGAACAAGGGCTTATTCAGTTATCTAGTTTACTTGGCGAACGCTTTAATGAACCGATGAGATGGTTATTTTTAATTGGTTTTTGGGCAGCATCATTTACTTCTTTATTAGGGGTGTGGAATGGTGTGCCATACTTGTTTGCTGATTTTGTGAGAATCATGAAAAAACAGCCGAAAAACCCGAATGCGGCAGTAGAAAAAAGCGGAGCATATCGTGCGTACCTAATCTGGTTAACGTTTCCATCTATGATTTTATTATTCATCGGAAAACCAGTTGGCTTAATTATGATGTACGGCGCTTTAGGAGCGTTGTTTATGCCGTTTCTTGCTTTATCATTACTTTGGTTATTAAATTCTAGTCGAATTGAAAAACAATACCGCAATCCACTATTAAATAATGTCGTATTAATTATCTGTATTTTATTATTTGTGATCTTAACGGTAAATGAATTAGGAAATATGTTTTAAAACAATAGTTAAAACAGTATAAATGAGAGATTTCCTCTCATTTATACTGCTCAAGCATAGCGAAAAAGGATTTGACAAATTCGTAGAATATTTTATCTGAAGGAGCTAAATTTCGATTACGAGGGATAATCATACCAACAGTTCGTTTAACTTCGGGAGTATGGACTGGTATTTTCGTCGTAAAACGAGGTGTTGTTTCAGAAAACGTACTTTCAGGTAAAAGTGTGATTCCCATTCCAGCTGATACAAGACCTTTAATGGCATCTAAATCTTCTCCTTCTGAAGAGATATTGGGTATAAAGCCCGCTTGTTTACAAGCATCCACGACAATTTTATGAAGGACAAACCCTTTTGGAAACAATACAAAATTTTCTTTTCGCAAATCACGCAGCCGCAAGTTGTTTCGTTCAGCCAGTGGGTGGTTTGAAGGGACGAGTGCCAAGATGTTTTCAGTAAATAAAATATGGCCTTCGATATCATGGTCATCAACAGGGACAGGTCCTAGCAAGGCAATATTAATATCACGCTTTTTGACAGATTCGATTAAAAATTTATATGAACCTTGCCTTAAATGAAAAGCAACATTTGGATGCTGCTCTTTAAATGCTGAGATAATCGTAGGGAGCAAATGGCTGGCTAAGCTTGTTGGGAATCCAATTTTAATCGTTCCCCTTTCAGGATCTAAGTACTCATCGATTTGTTCCTTTGCATAATCGATAGCTTTCATCGCTGTTTCTGTATGTTCTAGAAATAGCTTACCGATTGAAGTTAATTTTACATTTCGTCCTTCTCGTTGAAATAAGCTAACTCCAAGTTCCGCTTCTAAATTTGCAATTTGTCTACTGATTGCTGATTGAGCAACATGCAAATAATCGGCTGCTTCCGATACATGTTCCCGCTTAGCTACTTCCATAAAATAGCGTAATTGTCTAAGTTCCACAGGCATTCTCCATTCATTAATCTCAAAATGAGATTGGTTTTATCTAAATTATATATTGTTTATATTAATTTGAAAACTTACAATATAAATAAGTGATCTTATAAAAGATAAAGAAAATGAACGGGGGAGAAAAAGATGACATACAATCAAATGCCAAAAGCTCAAGGTCTCTACCGCCCTGAATTTGAGCACGATGCATGTGGAATCGGACTATACGCTCACTTAAAAGGCGTGGCGTCACATGATATCGTTAAAAAGGGACTAAACATGCTTTGCCAGCTTGACCATCGTGGGGGACAGGGAAGCGATCCGCTTACAGGAGATGGAGCTGGATTAATGGTGCAGATTCCAGACGAGTTTTTCAAAAAAACATGCGTTGAATTAAATTTACCTGAAAAAGGTCGTTACGGTGTTGGGATGATCTTTTTTTCAAATAATGAAGACGAGCGCGGAGAAATAGAAGCTTATATTAATCATTTAATAGAAGAAGAGGGGCAAAAACTTTTAGGATGGCGAACTGTGCCTGTAAATGTCGGAAAAATCGGAAAAGTCGCAAAAGAGAGCTGTCCGTATGTGCGGCAAGTATTTATTGGTGCAAATGAAGCTATTCAAGATAAATTAGAGTTTGAGCGTAAGCTGTATGTGATTCGGAAACAAGCTGAAAACTGGGCAAAACAAAGAGAAAACCGCTTTTATTTCGCAAGCCTGTCAAGCAGTACAATTGTATATAAAGGGCTGTTAACACCTGAGCAAGTTGATGCTTTTTACATTGACTTACAAGATGAAGACTTTACATCTGCTTTTGCCTTAGTGCATTCTCGCTTTAGTACGAACACATTTCCTAGCTGGGAACGTGCGCATCCAAACCGTTATCTTATTCATAATGGTGAGATTAATACATTACGTGGTAATCAAAACTGGATGAAGGCTCGTGAACAACAGTTTGTTTCAGAAGCTTTTGGTGAGGACTTGCATAAAGTGCTCCCAATCTTAGATGAAGATGGAAGTGACTCTTCTATTCTTGATAATGCATTAGAGTTCTTTGTCCTAGCAGGACGCAAACCAGCTCATGCAGCGATGATGATGATTCCAGAGCCTTGGAGTGAAAATCCTCATATGTCTCCAGAAAAAAGAGCTTTTTATGAGTATCATAGCTGTTTAATGGAGCCTTGGGACGGACCGACAGCTATTTCTTTTACAGACGGAAAGCAAATCGGAGCAATTTTAGATCGTAACGGCCTTCGTCCAGCACGTTATTATGTTACAAAAGATGATTATATTATTTTGTCTTCAGAAGTAGGAGTTATTAATGTTGAAGAAGACAATGTACTTTATAAAGACCGTTTGAGTCCAGGTAAAATGTTATTGATTGATTTAGAAGAAGGCCGCATTATTTCAGATGAAGAAATTAAAGCTGAAATGGCACAAGCAGAGCCTTATCAACAATGGTTAAACGAGCAGCTTGTTACATTGCCAGAAGTGGAAAGTGAGTTATCAGAATCATTCGAAGATTTAATTACTCGTCAGAAAGCATTTGGCTATACGTATGAAGATATTCATAAATACTTGCTGCCAGTAGTAACAGAAGGAAAAGATCCATTAGGTTCAATGGGGAATGATACACCTTTAGCTGTGCTATCTGATCGTCCACAATCACTTTTTAATTATTTTAAGCAACTGTTTGCACAAGTAACGAATCCGCCTATTGATGCGATTCGTGAGCAGCTTGTAACATCCACAATGACACTGCTTGGTGCAGAAGGAAACTTGCTGCATACAAGTGAAGAAAATAGTCGCCGCATTCAATTAGATACACCAATTTTAACGAACAAACAATTAGCTCAATTAAAAGCTGGTATCGCTCCAGAGTTTAAGAGCACTGTTCTTTCTACTGTATTTGAAGCGGATTTAAAAGGGGCACTGGAAAGTTTATTTGTTGAAGCGGACAGAGCAATTGACAACGGTGCAACGATTCTGATTTTAAGTGATCGTGAAGTAAATGAAAATAAAGTAGCCATTCCATCATTGCTAGTAGCAAGTGGCCTTCATCAATATTTAATTCGTAAAGGTAATCGCACACAAGCAAGTATTGTAGTCGAGACAGGCGAAGCGCGTGAAGTGCATCATTTTGCAGCCTTAATTGGCTATGGTGTAGATGCGATTAATCCATACCTTGCGTTTGCTACGTATAAAAGCGAAATTGAAGCTGGAAATTTAGTGGCATCTTATGAGGAAGCGGTATCTAAATATGTAAAAGCAGTGACTGAAGGCGTTGTAAAAGTAATGTCTAAAATGGGAATTTCTACTGTACAAAGTTATCGCGGGGCACAAATCTTCGAAGCGGTAGGTATAAGTTCAAATGTTATTGAAGAGTACTTTACTGGAACAGCATCTCAGTTAGGTGGAATCGATCTAGAGTTAATTGCAAAAGAAGCAATGTTGCGTCATGAATCAGCGTATGCAGCGGCATATGAACAATCGCTAGACTCAGGTAGTGATTTCCAATGGAGACAGACAGGAGAGCATCATGCCTTTAATCCCAAAACCATTCATACATTGCAATGGGCTTGTCGTAAAGGTGATTACAGCTTGTTTAAACAATTCTCTGAAGCAGCGAATGAAGAGCGAATCGGCTTCTTGCGTAACTTATTTTCATTTAAGCAAGACCGTTCACCTCTTCCAATTGATGAAGTTGAATCAGTTGATTCAATCGTGAAACGTTTTAAATCTGGTGCAATGTCGTTTGGTTCTTTAAGCGAAGAAGCGCATGAAACATTAGCGATTGCAATGAATCGTTTAGGCGCTAGAAGCAATAGCGGAGAAGGCGGGGAACATCCAAACCGCTATACGATAGATGAAAATGGTGATAATCGCCGAAGCGCAATTAAGCAAATTGCATCAGGTCGATTCGGAGTGAAAAGCCACTACCTTGTAAATGCGGATGAACTACAGATTAAAATGGCACAAGGAGCAAAACCTGGTGAAGGTGGTCAGCTTCCTGGAAATAAAGTGTATCCATGGGTAGCGAATGTACGTGGTTCAACTCCTGGTGTAGGATTAATTTCACCTCCGCCGCATCATGATATTTATTCAATTGAAGACTTAGCTCAACTGATTCATGATTTAAAGAATGCAAACCGTGCTGCACGTATAAGCGTCAAGCTTGTTTCTAAAGCAGGAGTAGGCACGATTGCAGCGGGCGTCGCTAAGGGTGTAGCGGATGTCATTGTTATTAGCGGCTATGATGGCGGTACGGGCGCCTCACCGAAAACAAGTATTAAGCACACCGGTTTACCTTGGGAGCTTGGTTTAGCAGAAGCACATCAGACATTAATGTTAAACGGCTTACGTGAAAAAGTTATTTTAGAAACTGATGGTAAATTGATGACCGGGAAAGATGTTGTTATGGCAGCTTTACTTGGCGCAGAAGAATATGGATTTGCAACGGCTCCATTGATTGTTTTAGGGTGTATTATGATGCGTGCTTGTCATTTAGATACTTGTCCTGTTGGAGTAGCAACACAAAATCCTGAGCTTCGCAAAAAGTTTTTAGGCGAGCCAGGTCACATTGTTAATTATATGCGTTTTGTTGCACAAGAGGTTCGCGAGATTATGGCTGAATTAGGCTTTAAAACAGTTGAAGAAATGGTTGGTCGTACAGATGTATTAAACATCAGTGAGCGGGCAAAATCACACTGGAAAGCACAGCATTTAGATTTATCCACATTGTTATATCAACCAGAAGGCATTCGTACATTTAAAACACCGCAAAATCATAAAATCGATCAATCATTAGATATGCAAAAAATCCTGCCAGCGGTGCAGCAAGCAATTGACCACAAGTATCAAGTAGAATTGTCATTGCCAATTTACAACACAAACCGTGTAGTAGGTACAATTGTTGGTAGTGAAGTAACGAAACGATATGGTGAAAAAGGATTGCCGGAAGATACAATTACGCTTCGCTTTACAGGATCAGCAGGTCAAAGTTTTGGAGCTTTTATTCCAAGAGGCATGTCACTTTATTTAACTGGTGACGCAAATGACTATATTGGTAAAGGGTTGTCAGGAGGCAAAATAATTGTTTCAGCACCAAAACAAACAACAGCTGTATCAGGCGATAATGTTATTATTGGAAACGTTGCATTCATCGGAGCAACAAGCGGTGCAGCATATGTTAGCGGCCTTGCTGGTGAACGATTTGCTGTTCGTAACAGTGGTGCAAATGTTGTTGTAGAAGGTATTGGCGATCACGGCTGTGAATATATGACTGGCGGACGCGTGGTTATTTTAGGGAATGTTGGTAAAAACTTTGGTGCAGGTATGTCAGGTGGAATTGCTTATATACTTGCTGACGATAAAGAAGAATTCAAGTCACTATGCAATACAGAGATGATCGGTTTTGAAGAGTTACAAGGTGAAGAGGCGGAAGAAGTCAAAGCAATGATTAAGCGTCATCTTAGCTATACAGACAGTCATAAAGCAGCATATGTACTTGAAAATTGGTCACAGTACATTTCGAAATTTGTAAAAGTGATTCCGAATGATTACAAGCGTATGATAGATCGTATTGAAGAACAAAAAGAAGCTGGTTTATCTGAAGACGCAGCAATTATGAGCGCATTTGAAGAGAATGCTAAACAAGAAAAGAAAGCATTAGCAAAACAACAAGAAGCGGTAGCTCAGTAAGAGAGGGGAGAGTAAAATGGGAAAACCAACAGGATTTATGGAAATTAAACGCGAAAAGGGAAAAGAACGGAATCCACTCGAGCGTTTAAGCGATTGGGATGAATATGCTGCTCCTTTATCTGATGAGGCGTTAAGTCGCCAAGGAGCACGATGTATGGATTGCGGTACTCCGTTTTGCCATATGGGAATGGAGATTAATGCTTTCACGTCAGGGTGTCCAATTTATAATTTGATTCCAGAGTGGAATGATTTAGTCTACAGAGGTCAATGGAAAGAAGCATTAGATCGCTTAATGAAAACTAATAATTTCCCTGAATTTACAGGGCGCGTTTGTCCGGCGCCCTGTGAGGGGTCTTGTACACTAGCTATTTCAGATCCGGCAGTTTCTATTAAAAATATTGAACGGACAATTATTGATAAAGGGTTTGAAAATGGATGGATTACACCTCGTATTCCTGAAAAGCGTACTGGAAAGAAAATCGCCATCATTGGTTCTGGTCCTGCTGGTTTAGCTAGTGCGGATCAGCTTAACCAAGCGGGTCATTCTGTTACTGTATATGAACGGGCAGACCGTGCTGGAGGTCTATTGACATACGGTATTCCTAATATGAAATTAGATAAAGAAGTAGTGGCAAGGCGTATTCGTTTACTAACACAAGAGGGAATTGATTTTGTTACGAATACAGAAGTTGGAAAAGATATTACACACGAACAGCTCAAAGAACAATACGATGCTATTATTCTTTGCACAGGTGCACAAAAACAACGTGATTTAGTATTAGAAGGCCGTGAAGCAAAAGGTATTCACTTTGCAATGGATTACTTGACTACTACTACAAAAAGTTTATTAGATTCTAATTTTAAAGATGGACAGTTTATTGATGCAAAAGGAAAAGATGTGATTGTCATTGGCGGAGGAGATACAGGTGCTGACTGTGTAGCAACAGCACTTCGTCAAAAATGCCGCAGTGTCGTTCAATTTGGTAAGCATCCACAATTGCCTGCTGAACGTACAGCAGATAATATGTGGCCTGAGTATCCGCATGTGTTTAATCTTGAATATGCATATGAAGAAGCAGAAGCGAAATTTGGAAATGATCCACGTGAATATTCTATCCAAACTAAAAAAATTGTAGCGGATGAAGAAGGAAATTTAAAAGAGCTTCACACTATACAAATGGAAAAAGTAAAAGGAGAGAATGATCAATATATCTTTAATGAAATTCCAGGTACAGAAAAAGTGTGGCCAGCTCAATTAGTGTTCATTGCCATTGGTTTTGAAGGTCCTGAGCAACCGTTACTCAAACAGTTTGGTATCAATACAAAAAATCGTAAAGTCGACGCAGCATATGGAGAATATAAGACAAACATTGAAGGTGTTTTTGCTGCTGGAGATGCACGTCGCGGTCAAAGTCTAATTGTATGGGCGATTCACGAAGGCCGGGAAGTAGCTAAGCAAGTAGATAGCTATCTAATGGGAGCTACAGTACTACCTTAATCAAACAAGTGGGATTGCATAAATGTAAGTGAAGTGGGAATGGGAGGAATTTAATCGCAAATAAACGAAAAGGCCGTCAGATTCTGACGGCCTTTTCGTTTATTTACTGCGGACGTGGGGATTAAGGGGTTCTTCTTAGGCTTTCGAATGCGACTGTTAATACTGTATTTGTAATACGAACTCGGGAAACAGGTGATACATTATAAAGGCTCATAACTTCAAAAATCCAAGGGTTGCGTCTTTTCAGTTGATGTGCAGCTCTTTCGACCCGCTCGTTAATCGAACCTGTAAAATTGTCATAATGACCATCAACAAATCGAACCATTGATCGGAACAAATATTCCGTTAATTTTCCATCCATTCCATCTCGTTGTGCTTCACGATAAATGTTTGGGTATTGCCGCCTTAAAATTTTCATCACACGATCAACATCCCGAGTCGGTCTTTCAAACTCTTCATCATATTGCACATATGAAAATATACTTTCATTATAACGATAAGGTTCTAAATAAGAATCATTCGTTGTTGGGGCAACTGGATAATAATATTGACTCGTCTGGTAATTCGGAACAAAGTAGGGGTAGTCCCACTGGTTGTAGTACATGCAGGTATCACCTTCCTCATTTATTTTCACATTAGCGTATGCAGGATTAATTTTAATGCAACTTGGTTGGCTTAGGAGTTTAGTTAAGCTAATCGGAGCTTCATAATCAGTTTACCTCCACTTTTCTCTCTTAAAGTTTTGAGATGAGGAGCTTACTGCTTGTTAAGAGTGAGATAAAAATTAGGAGTTTTATAGTAATGCCAGCCACGAAATTTGGAATAAACGGAATGAAAATAAATATAAATAGGGGTAGTAGCAAGTAAATTGGAATAATTAGATAAAAATTGATGATCTCCATAAAACATTGCTTCTAACGCTTTAGGTATTTCTCGTTGTAAGATTTTGAAGCGAGTCCGGGAGGTTTCACGATTACACTCACCATTGCATATATAAGCTTTTCCGAGAATAACAGATTCTTTATTATTTATATGCCAGTACGCAAACACTTTGTCACGTGCTGCAGGGTTTACAGTGATATCATCGTCATTATTGCTCACGCTTAAAAATAAGCAACTTGTTGTATCAGAATGGGTAAACGTATATTTGCGACCTGATAGTGGTTGGTTTGATGATGAAGGAGCAATGAATGTTACTGATAACTTTGAAGGATCAAATGTAGTCATAAGATAAATCACTTCTCCTTTGTAAAGAACGTACAATAATATACGTGGAATTCAACCATTTTGTGATAAATGTCTATAAAATGTAAAAAAATTCAAAAACCTTGTATGTATGGAATTATAAATGGTAAAATTTAACTAAACTAATTTTTATAACTAGCGGGATAATCAGCTGCTAGACGTGGATATGATCGGAGGTTAAGAGTTTGAAAGTAACTACTTTTAATGGGAAATATGGTAACTGGCTAACAACTAAGAATCCGCTTCAATTTCAAGCAGCAACTGCATTTGGGAATATTGGTTTAGCACCAATTTACTGGGGAACGAAAGAGGAGAAAAATGGATGGTACCATATGTATCAACCTCAGGAAATTAAAGGTGTGCAAGTTGAAGGAATAATTGGTGATGGCAAATTTGTTCTTCGAATTCCAGGTAATTGGAATGGGAAGCTTGTTGTAGCAGGGGTGCCAGCGACTCGGGATGAAATGTCTACTGATTTACTTTTTAGCGATTACGTATTAGCAAGAAGGTTTGCTTTTGTAGCATCTGATAAAGGCACACAAGGGCAGGAAAGTGATGAAGATCTGTTTGCTAAAGTAAAAAATGCACTTAGCAGCAAAAATGATTCAATTAAAAAATGGCATGTTCAATTCAGAGAAGCTACAAAATTTGCACAGAAGTATTTATTTGAACATTATAAAGGTCAATTAGATGAAAATATAACAGAATATTACGATATTAGGACATATGCATTAGGAATTTCAAACGGTGGTTATGTTGTTCGCTATGCTTTAGAAAATGACGGAATTGGAGAGGAACCGTCTTTGTTTAATGGAGCAGTGGAATGGGAAGGGGTAATGTGGCGTGCAGAAGAGCCGAATTTAATCACTTCATTAACTTCTGTTGTAAATAATGCAACAGAGGCTATCTATGGTAATGGAGATGAGCGGGAACAGGCGGTTAATCGATTATATCAAGCGGGGGTTCCGATAGGATCGGAGTTTTTATGGCCTTATCATGATCAGTATTATTGGTCACTGTCTCTAAATATTTATCGAGATGCCTTTGATCCTATGGCTCCTAATCGCATTAGCTGGCCTAATTACTTAATGTTAACAGAACAAGGTGTAAGAAATCGTTCATTTGATGCCATTTTTAAAGAATATAGATATGAAAATCGCCCTCAAGCAGTAAAAGAAAGTGTGCGTGAAATAGAGAACACAGGCCGTATTTCGATTCCTCTTATTAGCATTACAGGCTCTTTAGATACACTCATTTTCCCAGATGTTCATGCATATCCGTATGAAAAGCTAATAGAAAAAGAGGGAAATAGTCATCTTCATCGGCATTATGTAGTTGAAAATGGTAATCATATTGATGGTTTAGTGTGGCATGAACAGATTGATCCGAATCAGAAACTACAACCAATTCTTCCTTATGTTTATCAAGCATTTGAACTTTTAATCGATTGGGTTGAAAGAGGAGAGGCTCCTCCGAAAAGTCATCGCATTGGTTTGCCTAAAATAAAGACAAATGTGATTGATTTAAAGACAGGTTTGGAAGTAAAGCCTTTAACAACAAAAATCATAAAGCAAGAAAACACGGTTGATCTATAGGTCAACCGTGTTTTCTTGTTGAAAAGCATGTTTAACTATGTCAAGTAGTGGAAGACACATATATATAGTAAATTTAATGAAGCTCTAGAGTTAGCAGATGATTCAAAATATGGACTGTCTTCATCCGTATATACAGATAACTTTCATGAGGCGATACGAGTAGCAAATGAAGTGAAAGTTGGAGAAACGTTTGTTAACAGAGAGAATTTTGAGGCAATTCAAGGCTATCATGCAGGAATGCGTCAATCTGGTTTAGGAGGGGCAGATGGAAAGCACAGAATGGAAGACTTTTTAGTGACTCAAGTGGTATATATGGAATATAACCAAAAGTAAGTATAAAAAGCTACCATTATTTTGGGAGCTTTTCACATTTATGCGCCTGTTGAATACAATGTGCCTATAAAAGATGAGGAGGGCGCATTATGTACCCGAAGTACCCTTATTATGGCTTTAAACAAAAATGTGAAACAGTACCTGTTGCTTTTCCGCCGCAGCATCAGGATGTACATCCCGGACTAGAATATTTAATGAATCCAAGACCTATCTCTGAGAATCCTTCTTATAAAGGGTCTGGTAAACTGAAAGGAAAAGTCGCAATTATTACAGGTGGAGACAGCGGGATTGGAAGAGCAGTAGCCTATGCATTTGCAAAGGAAGGAGCTCATTTGGTTATTCCATATTACAATGAGCATCGAGATGCTAATGAGACGAAACAGCGAATTGAACAAATTGGCAGGCGGTGCTTATTAATACCGGGAGATCTGACTGATGAGCGATTATCTACTTATATTGTTGAACAAACAATCGCTCACTTTGGGCGGTTAGATATTTTAGTCAATAATCACGCTGTACAGTATAGCTGTGATAGTCTCTTAAATATTTCAGCAGAGCAATTAGACCGTACATTTAAGACGAATATCTATGCTTATTTTTATTTGACAAAAGCCGCGCTTCCTTATTTAAAAAAGGGAAGTTCAATTATTATAACTACATCTGTGACAGCATATGAAGGAAAAAAGCAGCTTTTAGATTATTCTTCCACACAAGGTGCAAGAGTCGCGTTCATTCGATCGCTATCTGCTTCTTTAGTAGAACAAGGAATTCGAGTAAACGGAGTGGCTCCTGGCCCCGTGTGGACACCTTTAACAACTTCAACATATACACCAGAAGAAGTATCAGTATTTGGAACGAATGTTCCAATGAAAAGAGCAGGACAGCCGTTTGAACTGGCTCCGGCATATGTGTATCTCGCATCTGAGGATTCATGTTATGTAACAGGGCAAGTAATTCATGTAAATGGTGGAACCATTACGAGTTCATAAGTGTGAATCGGGAAATTAATTGCCTATTTACAATAGCTGTATTCCTTGTTATTCTTATCAAGTGATTATTAAAACAAATAACACTCGTTAGGTGAGGCTCCTGTGTTGGAGATATGCTGCTGCCCAGAAACGTCCAGAGACGCCAATGGGTCAACAGGAACCATCGAATTAAGGTGGTTTTTAACGTAGCTGGAATCTTCCTATGCCACACAGTGCTAAAGCTCAATGAACGTGTTGTTTATGTATATAAACAACTTTTTCATCTTAGACAGATGTTTTTTCATTGTGGTAAAGCCTCGCCAACTTTTGGTGAGGCTTTTTGTTATATCAATCACTTAGTTTGCAATGGATGAATCTTATATAAGAACGAATCTTTTTTTTTGTAAAAATTTTACCTCATTTATTGATTAATAGAGTTAGCTCAATAGAAAGATCAATGTTTTTGTAACGGAGGTCAGAGGCATGGTTCGAAACATGACAGAAGATCAAATTTTAATTAACATTATTCGTTATTTAAAAGAAGCAAAAAAGAAAGATTTTCAAGAACTGATAAATGAGCTACAGCCATATGATATAGGAATACTATACGAAAATTTACCAGAGAAACATCAGACGCGATTTCTAAGTAACCTTACTCTTCAGCAGCTTGCTAATCTGCTTCAAGAAGTGAATAAAGATACCCAAGTGGTAATTATTAAGAAGGTAAGTAAAGAGCGCATCGCTAAAGTTATGGATTTAATGGATAACGATGATTTAGCCAATTTAATTTCTGAGTTATCGGAAGATGAAAAAGAAGAGTTTTTAGCGGCTTTAAATGACGAAGAAGCGATTATTGTTCAAAACATTATGAATTATCCTGAAGAAACAGCAGGGCGGTTAATGACAAATCGTTATGTTTGGATTCCTGTGTACTATACAGTAAAGGATGTAGTAGATAAACTAAAAACATTTGCTGAGCTAGCAGAAACGATTAACTATTTATATGTGATTGATGAAGAAAAAAGATTAGTTGGTGTACTGTCGTACCGAGATTTGATTTTGGCAGATCCTCATGAACAAGTAAAAGAAATTATGTTTAGTCGAGTTATTTCCGTCCATGTCAATGTTGACCAAGAAGAGGTTGCACAGGTCATTGAGCGATATGATTTTCTAGCAGTACCAGTTGTTGAAGATAACGATGTACTTGTTGGGATTATTACAGTAGATGACGTGATAGACATCGTGATTAAAGAAGCAAATGAGGATATTGAAAAACTATCGGCATCTGGTAAAGATATTGATTTTGATACAAGAGCACCAATCGCTGCTTATCGACGTTTGCCTTGGTTGATTTTGCTTTTATTTATTGGAGTTTTGTCAGGTAGTATTATCAGTTCGTTTCAAGCCACATTAAACAAAGTTGTAGCACTTGCATTTTTTATGCCAATGATCTCTGGAATGACTGGTAATACAGGAACTCAGTCATTAGCCGTTGTAGTGCGGGGACTCATCTCTCGTGATATTGATAAAAAGGTGGTAGCGAATTTAATAATGAGAGAACTGGGTGTAGGGGCTATAATTGGAATTACGTGCGGGGTATTAATCTCGGGAATTGCGTATTTCTGGCAAGGTAATTTACAGTTAGGATTTGTTGTCGGGATTTCTTTATTTTGTACATTAATTATTGGGACGATTTCAGGAACTGTGATTCCTTTGCTGTTATATAAATTAAAAATAGATCCGGCAGTCGCTTCAGGTCCGCTGATTACAACCATTAATGATATTTTATCATTGCTGATCTATTTTGGAGTAGCTACAGCCTTTCTGACTGCAATTATGTAAAAAGTCGATTCAATTCGGCTTTTTTGTCTGTAGCATTTCCAGTTTATTGTGTTGATGTAAAATTTTTGATTTAATTTTTAAAGAAAGTGAAACTAATTTTACCCTTATCCGTATTAAGTTATGAACGTAAATCAGTATAGGAAGAGAAATAACAAAGAGCGGATGGAATTAGTTGTGTGAAAGCTGGAATTTTGTCTGAAAAATTTGCATGAGTAATAACTGAATTTACATAATAAATAATAGAAAGTTAGGGAGCAGAGACTATGAAGTTACCTAGATTTTTTAAAAGTGGTTTGGCAATTTTGTTAGTGTTATCAATCTTATTTATGTTGTCAAAAGTTCAATATATTCTACAGCCAATTGGATTAATGATTACAACAGTTTTAGCTCCTATTTTAATAGCCGGAGTTCTTTATTATTTGCTTAGTCCTATTGTACGTTTTTTGATGAGAGGAAAAATCCCAAAAACACTTGCCATTTTAATCGTTTTCTCCTCTTTTATCGGGATTTTAACAAGCGGCATTGTATTTTTATATCCGATTATTCAAGAGCAATTAATTTCTCTTGCTAATTATCTGCCGGGGCTGGCTAAAGATGTAATGAGTCTCATTAACGATCTGCAACATTCCCCTCTTACAGCACGTTTTGCAGAAGAAGCAACAAAAGTAGATTTAGAGCAGCGTTTAACAGATATGCTAGGAAACTTAGGAGAGATGGCAACTACGATTGGAACAAGCACGTTGAAAGTGTTTGACTTTTTAACAAGCACAATTGTTGTGCTTGTAACGGTTCCATTTGTTTTGTTTTATATGCTAAAAGACGGTGAAAATTTGCCAAAACGTATTGTTAAATTAACACCTAAAAAATATCGTTATGATGTACAAGCTATTTTAAGTAAAATGAACGCTGGTTTGAGTGCATTTATTCAAGGACAAATTATTGTAAGTATGTTCGTTGGAATTTGTGTTTACATTTGGTATTTGCTCATCGGCTTAGATAATGCACTTGTCTTATCATTAATTGCGCTGTTTACCAATTTAATTCCGTTCATTGGTCCATTTATTGGAACGATTCCTGGTGTTATTATGGCCTTAATTCAAGATCCTTATATGACACTGTATGTTATTCTAGGTGTCCTCATTATTCAGCAAATTGAGAGTAACCTTATTTCTCCGCAAGTAATGGGAAAGAAGTTAGATGTACATCCTGTTACGGTTATTTTGTTATTGCTTATCGCAGGTAGTGTGGCGGGATTCATTGGACTATTGCTAGCATTACCAACATATACAGTCGTTAAAGTCATCGTTAGCCATATTTACAGTCGATTAATGGAAGATGATGATGAAGACATAAAAATATAATATGAACGCGTGTGTGAAGTTTGTTCATACACGCTATTTTTTTAGGTTGAAAGAATCGAGTCATCATTAATCATTAACATGTAAAGAGTGTAAGTTAGCTGATAATGATTAACTGTTTGCACGGAACTGAGACGTATGGAAAGAAGAAAATTGCAATATACGTTATTTATCTATATTTTTGAATGGTGATTAATAAAAAAATATAAAAACATTGAAAAAATACGAACTTTTATGTTAGATTAATAACTATAATTCGTATATGTTTATTTGGAGGGAGATACCATCATGACAGCAACAATTATTAAAGGTAAAGAAGTCGCAGCTGAATTACGCGCAGCATTAAAAGAAGAAGTCGCGCAATTAAAAACAAAAGGAATCATTCCGGGCTTAACAGTTATTTTAGTAGGGGATAATCCAGCTTCTCATTCTTATGTAAAAGCAAAAGCAAAAGCATGTGAAGAGATTGGTGTAGCGTCTGAAGTTATTAAACGTGATGTGACGATTACGCAAGAAGAACTATTAAAAGAAATTCAGCAATTAAATGAAAGTGAAGCAGTTCATGGAATTCTCGTGCAACTTCCTCTGCCAAAACACATTGATGAAAAAGCAGTATTAAATGTTATTTCTCCTAAAAAAGATGTAGATGGTTTTCATCCGGTAAGTGTTGGGAATATGGTTATTGGTGATGAGTGTTATCTGCCTTGTACACCTCATGGTATCATTGAGTTAATTAAACGATCAGGCGAAGAAATTTCAGGTAAGCATGCCGTGGTTATTGGTCGAAGCAATATTGTCGGAAAACCGGTTGCGATGCTATTACTTCAAGAAAATGCAACAGTGACGGTTGCTCACTCAAGAACACAAAATTTATCAGAAATTATTAAACAAGCCGATATTCTTGTGTCAGCAGTCGGTCGTCCGCGTCTTGTAAAAGCAGAGGATATTAAACCAGGTGCTATTGTTATTGACGTAGGAAACACAATGGAAAACGGAAAACTAGTAGGCGATATTGACTACGAACCAGCAACAGAGGTAGCTGGCTACATTACGCCTGTGCCAGGTGGAGTCGGTCCAATGACGATTACTATGTTACTCAAAAATACAGTCGATGCTGCTAAAGCAATTAATAACTTAAAATAGTAAAAATGCCATGCTTTCTTTTATCGGAGGAGAGCGTGGCGTTTTTAGTTCAGGGGTTTGCTAGCTTTACTTTACAAGCAAAAACTTCTTTATCTTAACGTAAATATAAGATAGATATAACGAATAGGATATATATAAGTTTGCATGTAAAGGAGAGAGTAAATTGATTACATTACCAGCGTTAGTTTATTCACAGCGTATTAGTAAACCGCGTTTAGATGTTTATTTTCCAGTAGTTCATGGATTAGCTAATCAAACTGTTCAATATAAAATCAACACAAAGCTTTGGAAACGAACCAACGAGCTCATTCAGCAGCAAGGCTATGGTGAAAACCCAGATACAGAAGAAACGGGATATTTTGAGCTGAAAACAAATCAACGAGATGTGCTCAGTTTAACACTTATTAACTATGCATTTTCAGGAGGTGCACACGGGCTGACAGTCGTTGTTCCGCTTACCTTTAACCTTAAAACCGGAAAAACATATCAATTAAAAGATTTGTTTAAAAAAGATAGTGACTATGTAAGTGTATTATCTAAAATAGTTGGTGAACAGATTAAAAGACGAGATATTATGGTTTTAGGGGAATATACAGGGATAAAGCCAGACCAAGATTACTATATAGCGGATAAATCGCTTGTCCTTTTTTATCAATTATATGACTTAGCACCCTATGCATATGGTATTCCTTACTTTCCAATCTCGATTTATGACATCCAAGATATTATTGATGATCAGGGACCGCTTGGGAAAATGTTTGGCTAGTTGATCTAAACAATCAATTAAAAGGCGGTTATGTTATAGGAAGTTACGATGCGGCCGAACATATCGCTTTAGTTCGGCTGTTAGCTGTTGGCGTAAAGACCGGCTGCTTACTGCTTCAGCAATATCTTTTGCAACAGGAAACACACCGACAGAAGTAATATGTACACGTAAATCTCCTTCAAAAATGAGGCCTGCCTTTTCTTGTTTAATTTTTGTTAAAACAACCGCCTCTTTTTTATCTTCTCCTTCTATCAAATAAGAATCTTTAATAAAAAATCGAAATGTATAAATATCGTTCATCAAAAACCTTCCCTTTTTTTTCGATATGTACTAGCATACTATACAAAGAGTTTGTTTGAAAACAAAGTAAACCTTCACTAAACGAAGGATTCTTTGTTTAGTGAAGGCTGAAGCAGAAAAACAATGTGTAAAAAGAAAGGGGTGTAATAACAATGGAATGGGCTGCTATTTTTTCCTTTTTAGGTGCATCAATCATATTAACACTAGCACCTGGACCTGATAATTTATTTGTCATTTCTCAAAGTATTATCCATGGCAAGAAAGCAGGAATTGTAACAGCTTTTGGATTGTGTTCTGGAATTACTGTACATACGTTAGCCGCAGCTTTTGGAGTGGCTGCATTATTACATCAATCTAGTATTCTATTTCAACTGTTAAAGTTTGCAGGAGCAGCATATTTATTGTATTTGGCATGGCAAGCAGTAAAAGAAAGAAATGAACCTCTTGAAAAAGTAGAAGCACCTCGCTTAAAAACATGGAAGCTGTATCGTAAAGGGATTCTAATGAATGTACTTAATCCGAAAGTGTCGCTGTTTTTCTTAGCATTTTTGCCGCAGTTTGTGTCTCCGAATGCTGAAAATCCCTCAATTCAAATGATTGTACTTGGTTTCCTTTTTATGCTACAAGCAGTTCTATTATTTAGTTTAATAGCTATCGGTGCTGGAACGATTGGTAGCGGAATGATGAAGCGGTCTAATCTGGCGAAATTTATTCATACAGTAAAAGCAGCATTGTTTGCGGTTATTGGTATTCGAATTATGCTTATCGACAAGTAATGCTACACAAGATCTTTTTAATGATATGCAGCTAAGTAAGTTATAGTTAAACAGCGTGAAGCATAACTATTGCTTAAAGTTAATTTGCTGCGTATATAGAACGGAATAAAAAGGGGACAGTTAAAAGTTTGAGACGAAGGTGATGGCAACATATACTGGTGTGAGTTCGTCTTTTATGTATGTACGATACTAGAGGCTGTTAAAAGAAAAAGCAGTCATTGAAAGGTATTTTGATATTTATCAAATAAAAAGCAGTCAAATTTCCTTGTGAAACGAAATTCGACTGCTTTTTATTTCTTGATGAGAGTAAATTTAAATGATACTTGTCCCCGTGAGATTGCACTATAATGAAACTTATCACGATTAAATCTGTTTTATTTTGTACGGAAATAAACTTAAAATACTTTTTTACGATCTCTTTCATCTTTTAATATTTCAACTGCTTCACGGAAACGCTGAGAATGGATAATTTCCCGTTCTCTCAAAAATTTTAAACCATCATTTAAATCAGGATCATCTGACATATCAATAATCCATTGATATGTAGCTCTTGCTTTTTCTTCTGCAGCTATGTCTTCATAAAGGTCGGCAATTGGATCGCCTTTTGCTTGAATATAGCTGGCTGTAAAAGGAACACCAGCAGCATTATTATAAAACAGCGCACTATCATGACTAACATAATGCTCTGCTAAACCAGCCGCTTTTAACTGTTCAGGCGTAGCATCTTTTGTTAATTTATAAATCATTGTGGCAATCATTTCTAAGTGAGCAAATTCTTCTGTACCAATATCAGTTAACAATCCGATTACTTTATCTGGAATGGTATACCGCTGATTTAAATAGCGCAATGCAGCTGCTAATTCTCCATCAGCTCCGCCATATTGTTCCATAAGGTATTTAGCGAGTGTAGGGTTACAGGTACTAACTTTTACAGGGTATTGCAATTTTTTCTCATAAACCCACATGATTTCTCCTCCTTTACTAATTCATACCTGCCATGGCCAAGGGGCAGTTCCCCAGCTCCAATTTGCATCTGTATAGCTGTTTCCATATTGTTGAAGAGGACCGAATTTCACTTCAAAATCCCGTTTGAGCTGTTGGCTGCGCTGTGCACATTCATTAAATTGCTTCATTGCTTCATAATCATTTGGATGCGTATCTAAGTACAGAGTGAGCTCTACAAGAACAAAATCAATAGCCTGAATTTCCTTTAAGTCTTCGTAATACTCTTGAGGTAGCTGCTTCACAAGTCGTCCCTCTCTTTCGCTTCATAAGGATTTTCATAAGGATCCCAAAATGGAGGCCACAATGTTCCCTTTTTTAATGCCTCATGCGGTGGGAATTGTGGGAAATTGGGCGGCTGAAATCCTATATAGAGATTAGGAGGAGTAGAATAATACTTTAATCCTATTGGTTTGCATGGATCGTAGAGGCTATGAAAGGGCCGATATGATTTTAAGTGAGTAAACGTCATTTTCTGTTGATTAGTCAATTGACACACCTCTTTTTAAAAAGAATTTCTTTTAACTATATTCATTCATCATTGTTTTAATTACAGAAATAAGGAGCTTAGGTACAAAACAAAAAAGTCATAGAAGTTTTTTCTCTTTTTACTAAATGCAGGTTGAGGTAGAGTGTAAGGGTCAAAGAAAGCAGGGGAAATGAAAGAAGTTTCTTTAACAAGGAATCATTCTCTAGAAAGAGAGAATAAACTCCTCTTTACTTGTAAATAAAGTGAAGTCTTAAGCAGTAAGGGTATTCATTCTACGTTGTTTGTTCATTGAAGCAAAAGAGAGTTTGCTTCTTTATTGCTGGGGAAATATGGTTAGAATCTTATGTAAAGAACAGGATACTATTCGTATCCTATTTATTGAGAAGATATCATGTTATTTTTACAAGAATGGCTCTTTTATGTTTATAATGAGTTCCTATCAGCTTGCTAGATTAAAGTCAGAGATCACAAAGAAGTGACATGAAAGAGATAAATAATCACCTGTTTAACTGAAAATAATGTATTTGTTTGTGACTACAAATGAAACCAAAAAGAGAATTACTTGTAGAATGATTTTCTTTTTAATGGTTTGTAGTTAATTTTTTCGAGGAATTCGAAAGGCAACATCTACTTTTTCAAACCCTACATGAGGATAATAAGTTAGAGCATTAGGAGCTGAAAGTAAAATAATTGCCGCTTGATCACTAGCTTGTTCTTTTACTTTTTCAAGTAAAGCTTTTCCGATTCCATTTTTTTGATAATCACCGCAAACGGCTAAATCTGAGACATAGCAACAATAACTAAAATCTGTTACACAGCGTGCAATTCCAACTAGCTTCTTGTCATCCCAGGCAGTAATCGTTAAGTTAGCGTGTTCAATCATACGCTTAATGCGAGCTAAATCACCGACAGGTCTATTAATTCCAGAAGATGAAAAAACGCGGACCATATCCTCTGCTGTGATTGGTTCATTCACTTTATACGTAATTTGAGCAGTTTGTTTCATTTATATTCACTCCTTATATGTAAGATATAGATATTATACTATCTATTCTGAATATTTCATCTGAAATAAGGTAGAATATCTTTTGAAAAAACAAATTCTAATTCATACTTGACTTGTAGGTTAAGTATGAATAGTATAGATGATATAATATATTTGGAAAATTCGAGATGTCAATAGACGCTGATCGGTCAACCGAAGGCTCATACTTATAAAAGTATAAGCTTTTTTATTTCTTTCGAGTTTCCATTCCAAATATTAAACCATAAGCTGATGAGGAGGAATTTTATGCGATTATCTTCCGCTCATTTTACAAGTATTTATAGATGCTGTTTTTCTGTTGTTTTACTACTACGTAAATAAACCTGAAATCTAAATGAATGGGAGTATGATAAAATGGCAGAAATTACACAAGAAAAATTAGATTATATTATTAAGCTATTAAGTGAAATTAATTACGAATCGGTACTTATTACTCTGCACGATAGTCAGATTACACAAGTTGATTGAACAGAGAAAAATCGCTTTCTTGCTAAAAGTAAGGCTGTAAGTCATAAGTAATTTAAAAATACATGGTTCATTCTGCATAATTAAAAGACGAGCAATGGAATATCTTCAAACTGATTAGCAGTCGCTTTTTTATGACTGCTTAAATTACAAGTAGAGAGAAGTGAAAAGGTGGAGAATCAATTAAGAAATGCTGTCCGGAAAAGAAAACAATATTTAATTAATGAATTGATTAAAAAAGGCGTTTATAAAAAAGGAAATCATCATTTATTTGAATTAACGCTAACAGACTTAGAAAAAGCGTATCAATCCAATTTAAAATAAGTCGTTTAGTACTAATCAATATCTAATATTTTCATCATCAACGATGTCTTAAAAATGAAATGATGATATGTAGCAGTTTGCAAAAGTTTTTAAAATAGTGTGTGAGGAGTGCATAAACTGCATTCCTCTTTCTTTTTTATAAGTAAAATTTGCGATGGTACATCAAAAGTTAGTATCAGGTTATATAAGTTCATGTTATAATGACATATAAATTATTTTGTAGAGGTGAATAGATGATTAGGTCTGCAGCAAAAATCACAGGAATTGGTACGTATGTGCCCGATAGCCGTTTGACAAATGAAGATTTAGAGAAGTTAGTTGATACAAGTAATGAATGGATTGTGCAACGAACCGGTATGAAAGAACGCCGCATCGCAAGCGAAAATGAATATGCATCCACGTTAGCGATTAAAGCAGTTGAAGATTTAATAAAGCGCTACAACGTAGAAATTAGTGACGTAGATGGGATTATCGTAGCAACAACGACCGCTGATTACTCTCTTCCGAGTGTGGCTTGCCAAATTCAGGCTTATTTTAATATTTCTCATGTAGCTGCATTTGATTTAAGTGCAGCTTGCGCTGGGTTTACGTATGGATTACATGTGGCAAATGGCTTGATTACATCAGGTGTTCACAAGAAAATATTGGTCATTGGTTCAGAAGTCATGTCAAAAATTACAGATTACACCGATCGTACAACGTGTGTGCTATTTGGTGACGGTGCAGGAGCGATGCTGTTAGAGTATGATGAGCAAAATCCGAGTTTCATTGCAACGCACTTCGGTACAGATGGAGCAGGAGGTGGACATCTTTATCGTTCTAATTTATCAACGGCTATTTTTGATAGTGAGATTGCTTTAGGGGGAAAACTGGTGCAAAATGGGCGTGAAGTCTACAAATTCGCTGTTCGTACTGTACCAAAGGGTGTTAAAACTTTACTTGAGAACGCCGCGTTTCAACATTCTGATGTTCAGTGGTTTGTTCCGCATAGTGCAAATTTAAGAATGATCGAATCTATTTGTACGAAAACAGGAATTCCAATTGATCAAACGTTAACGAGCGTAGAATACAGAGGAAATACATCATCGGCATCTATTCCATTATCCTTAGATGCCGGAATTAAAGACGGAAAAGTACAAAAAGGAGATATGCTCATTTTATACGGTTTTGGTGGTGGACTGACTCATTGCGGTGTATTACTTACTTGGACGTGTTCAGAGAAAAACTAAATATATAGAAAGAACTTTCTTTTAGTAAAGTAAATTTAAAACATACCAGAAATTCTTATTGATAAATGACGATGTACAAGGTATCTTTTATTAAATTTATGAAGGAATAGATATCAATTCATTTAAATACTTTGACAGTTTTACTTCAATGTGAAAGAATAAGTTGTTTGCTTTTTTTCATAGTTAATGAACTTTAAACGATGATTAAAATCGTTTTGTAAAGTTTACAATGTATTTAGATTATGCTTGTAAAAATTAAAATAAATGAAAACCTACTAACTGGAGGGTGTCTTATCATAAAAGTAGGTGTAAAATTATCATTTATTTGAATAAATTTCTTTACAAAAAGAACGCTTGTTCGCTAAAATGGAAGTGAGAGTCAAAGGGGAGAGATTGAGTTGTATCAGAATGAATTGAAAGAATATGTGAAGTTTCTTATGCCGAAACATTTGGAAAAAATGAAAAAGATGTATAGTTCTCATCCAATAGCTAACACTCCAGCGTTACACATAGAAAAACGAAAGCAAATTGAACAAGTAGTTATGAGTGCACATACAGCGTGTCAACCCGTGACATTGCAAGTGTACGAAGCGGGTCATGTGCAACGGTATGAGCGTGTGACTATTGATGAAGTTGCTCTTCAATCAAATACATTATTTGTAACAGGGCCTTATTATACATATTCTATCCGAGCTGATTTGGTTATAGAAGCAGATTTGTGCCAAGGTGAAAATTACTCCTAATCAAGAGTAGTTTTTTTTGAATAGTTGTCTATTATTCTCAGAGTTTCTTTTACTAAGTAAGTGAGTATTGTATCTTTTTTTATTGAACTGCATACAATAAATAGAAGAATACAGTAACATGCATCAACAGTATAAACGTTTGGCTGCTGTTTCAGATGATGAGTATAGTGATGGTAAAAGAAGGGGAGCATTATGGAAAATGAAAAAAGTCAAGTAAAGGAAATTGAGTTAACACAATTTATAAAAAAACGACTCGTTCGCTTTATATCTAGTTTAGCAATTTCATCAGCGCTGGCTTCCATTTTATATATGCTGCTGTCTTTATTTAAATAACGAGTTGTGAAAAGTTGTCTGGAGAATTGGACAACTTTTTTATTTTTTAGAGCGATTGAATACAATTCATCAGGTTTTAATCACTCATTCATGTAAATTTGTAACGGACAAGCTAATGTTATTCAAATAAAGAAGAAAAAGGATAAATAACTGGTGATATAAAACAGTCAAAAACAATCATGTTTTGATAGAATTAAAGGTTTTTTATATTTTTATGAACAGAATATAGATTGTTAATCAACGATACTTATGAATTTCTATAATGAAATGGTTGTTTGTGAATTGTTTTGATTGATTTTGGTTATTTTAAATGATAAAGTAGAGACAAGAAAAAAATGAAAACGTTTTTAAGGGGACATGATATGTTAACACCTGAAAGACATCAGTTAATGCTAAAACTTTTAAAAGAAAAAGAAGTTGTGAAAGTGCAAGAGTTTATAGAAGTAACAGGTGCGTCTGAATCAACCATTAGACGTGATCTAAGCCAATTAGAAGAAGAGCAAATGTTAAAGCGCGTTCATGGCGGAGCATCGTTAATTCGCAATAAGCGAATTGAATTAAGTGTGTTGGAGAAATCAGTCAAGAATGTGGAAGATAAGCGACGAATTGCAGAGTATGCTGCTTCGCTTATCAATGACGGTGACTGTATCTTTTTAGATGCAGGAACAACTACTTATGAAATGATTCCATTTTTAAAACGCAAGGATGTTGTCGTCGTTACAAATGGTTTAATGCATTTAAATTTAATGCTTGAGCAAGGAGTTACTTTATATTTAATAGGAGGTTCTGTTAAGCATAAGACAGGAGCTCTCATAGGCAATGGTGCCTTGTTAAGTATGGAGCAATACCGCTTTGATAAATGCTTCATGGGAGCAAATGGGATTCATCATCAATACGGCTATACGACACCAGATCCTGAAGAGGCGCTAATTAAACAAACCGCTATTAAATTATCAAGAGAAGCGTATATTGTCGCAGATTCAACGAAATTTTTTGAAGCGGGTTTTGCCAAAGTTGCTGATTTACATGAAGCAAAAATAATTACAAATGAATTACCGCAAGACGTTCTAATACAATATGCAAATAAAACAGATATAAAGGTTGTGAAATAATGATTTACACATGTACGTTAAACCCATCAGTAGACTACATTGTACATGTTGTTAATTTTGAAGAAGGTGAGCTTAACCGTACGACAAGCGAAGCCAAATTTCCCGGTGGAAAAGGGATAAATGTCTCACGGGTTTTAAAACGATTAAATGTTGAAAATAAGGCCCTCGGTTTTATTGCTGGCTTTACCGGAACATACATTGAAGACTATTTGAAAGAGGAATACATTGATGTTGCTTTTACGAGAGTAAAAGGCGATACGCGTATTAACATAAAAATGAAAACTGAAGTTGAAACTGAAATTAACGGACAAGGGCCAGAGATTTCAGCAGAAGCAGTTCAAGCACTATTTTCACAGGTTGAACAAATGCAAGAAGGAGATGTATTTGTCCTAGCTGGAAGTATACCGAAAACTCTTCCTCACGATATTTATGAAGTACTGATTAAAAAAGCCGCTTCTCGCAATGTAAAAGCAGTGGTGGATGTAAGTGGAAAAACCTTGTTAGATGTCGTGAAGCATAAGCCGTTTTTTATTAAGCCAAACCATCATGAACTAGGCGAACTATTTGATGTAGAAGTAAATAGTATAGAAGATTCTGTGACATACGGTAGAAGATTAGTAGAGCAAGGTGCAGAAAATGTGATTGTATCAATGGCAGGTGACGGAGCGCTGTTTATTAATGAAACAGGAGTATACCAAGCTACGGTTCCTAAAGGTGTGGTGAAAAATTCAGTCGGTGCAGGAGATTCTCTAGTAGCAGGTTTTTTAGCTTCATATGTGAAACAAGGAGATCTATTGGAAGCATTTCGAACAGGGGTGGCATCAGGAAGCGCTACGGCATTTTCACTTGAATTATGCACATTAAAAGAAGTAGAGGAACTTTTAGAGCAAGTGGTAATTATAAAGATAGAGTAGGGGGATACGAGAATGAGAATTACTGAGCTATTAAAAAAAGACACGATCATTCTTAATCTGCAAAGTTCATCAAAGGCGGATGTCATTGATGAACTTGTCGGAAAATTAGATGAAGCAGGTCGCTTAAATGACCGCAAAGCGTATAAAGAAGCCATTTTAAACCGTGAATCACAAAGTACAACTGGAATTGGAGAAGGGATTGCCATTCCGCATGCAAAAACAAGTTCGGTCAAAACACCAGCGATTGCTTTTGGCCGTTCTATTGAAGGAATTGATTATGAATCATTGGACGGTCAGCCAGCTCATTTGTTTTTTATGATTGCAGCAAGTGAAGGGGCAAATAATGCTCATTTAGAAACATTATCTCGGTTATCAACATTATTAATGGATGAGTCATTCCGTAATACGTTATTGAATGTTTCCTCTATTGATGAACTTATTCAGGTGATTGATGCAAAAGAAACAGAGAACGAACAGTCCGAAGAAGAAGTCGTAATAAAAACAGACCAGCTCATATTAGCAGTAACATCTTGTCCGACAGGGATTGCACATACGTATATGGCAGCTGACAGTCTAAAAGCAAAAGCGAAAGAGATGAATGTCACACTTAAAGTGGAAACAAATGGATCAAGCGGTGTGAAAAACATGTTAACAGAGGAAGAAATTGAAAACGCTACCGCTATTATTGTTGCAGCTGATAAACAAGTTGAAATGGAACGATTTTTCGGTAAAAAAGTGATTCAAACACCGGTGGCTGATGGAATTCGTAAACCAGAAGAATTAATTAACCGGGCATTAGCAGGTGATGCTCCTGTATATAGCAGCGGGGGAAGTAAATCAGAAAGTGAAGGAAGTAAAGGTTCAGAACGCAGCGGATTTTACAAGCATTTAATGAGTGGTGTATCGGCCATGCTTCCATTTGTTGTCGGCGGCGGCATTTTAATTGCGATTTCATTCATGTTTGGTATTCATGCATCAATCCCAGATCATCCAACCTATAATGAATTTGCAGCCGCGTTACATACAATCGGCGGCGGAAATGCATTTGGATTAATGATTCCTGTCTTGGCAGGTTTCATTGCAATGAGCATTGCAGATCGGCCGGGTTTAGCTCCAGGAATGGTAGCAGGTTTTATGGCAGCAACAGGTGGCGCAGGTTTTTTAGGGGGATTAATTGCAGGTTTCTTAGCAGGTTATGTAGTCGTTGGCTTGAAAAAGCTGTTTAATGGTCTTCCGCAGGCATTAGATGGGATTAAGCCAGTCCTTCTTTATCCGCTGTTTGGTATTTTTATTACAGGGATGATTATGATGTATGTCATTATTGATCCAATTAAAGCAGTAAACGATTGGTTAACAGCGTGGTTAAGCGGATTTGGTACTGGAAACTTAGTATTGTTGGGAATTATTTTAGGGGGCATGATGTCAATTGATATGGGCGGACCGATTAATAAAGCCGCTTTTACTTTCGGGATAGCGATGATCGATGCGGGAAACTTTGCACCTCATGCAGCGATTATGGCGAGCGGTATGGTTCCTCCGTTAGGTTTAGCGCTTGCAACAACGCTATTTAAAAATAAATTTACACAACAAGAGCGTGAAGCAGGCAAGACATGCTATGTATTAGGTGCTTCCTTTATTACAGAGGGCGCAATTCCGTTCGCAGCGGCTGACCCAGGGCGGGTTATTCCAGCTGCAGTGCTCGGTTCAGCAGTGGCTGGCGCATTGACAATGATGCTTGGCATTGGGTTGCCAGCACCACACGGAGGACTGTTTGTTATCGGAGTGGTACAAGGAAACCCAATCTTATATGCATTAGCCATTTTAATTGGCGCAATGGTGACAGCAGTTCTTGTTGGGGTATTTAAGAAACAAAAAGCATAGTCCAATGCAAACAAATTTTATTGAATAAAATCAGAGTAAACATTATTTAAACCTGTTTTATAGCAATGTAAAACAGGTTTTTGTTTTTTCTGTGTAGACATTTGTTTTTTCTGTGTAGACATTTGTTTTTTATAGGAGTACAATATTCTTAATATTCATTAAATTTTTAGAAAAATTAGACACAATACTTTTATAAATGAGAAATTGTGGTACAATAATTGAATATTAAAAACAGAGTAAGGAAGTGTCTCAAACATGAAGGTTTCGAAATTTGGTGGGAGTTCAGTAGCAAGCGCAGATAAATTTAAACAAGTTGTCCATATTGTAACGTCTGATAAAGAGAGAAAAATGGTTGTTGTGTCAGCACCGGGTAAACGCTATGCTGAGGACACAAAAATGACGGACTTGCTCATTGCACTTTCTTCAAAAGTCCAGCTAGGGGAAGACTATGTCGAAGAGTTCGGACGCGTTATTGATCGTTATCGTGAGATTGTTACAGATTTAGGTATGCCAGAAGAAATTATTGCAGATATTATTCAGAATGTGCAATCCCTCATAGATTTACATAAAGACAATCCATTCAGACTATTAGATTGTTTAAAAGCGAGTGGAGAAGATAATAATGCTCGATTAATGGCAGCTTATTTAACGCATTTAGGATTTGAAGCACATTATGTTAATCCAAAGGATGCAGGTATTTTTGTTTCAGATGAGCCAGGAAAAGCAAGAGTACTGCCATTGTCTTATGAAAAGCTACCTCAATTGAGAGAACGTTCAGGCATTTTAATCATTCCAGGTTTCTTTGGCTACTCAGAGGATGGAAATATGGTTACATTTTCACGTGGAGGGTCAGATATAACAGGCTCGATAATAGCAGCTGGCGTGAAAGCAGATTTGTATGAGAACTTTACAGATGTAGACGCTATCTATAGCGTGGATCCGCGTCTAGTAGAGAACCCGCATGAGATGAAAGAGGTAACTTATCGTGAAATGCGTGAGCTATCATATGCAGGTTTCTCTGTTTTTCATGATGAAGCATTAGAGCCCGTATTTAAGTCAGGGATTCCGGTTTGTGTGAAAAACACAAATAATCCTGAAGCGAAAGGAACCTTCATCGTATCAGAACGGCCGATTGGTGATACACCAGTTGTAGGAATAGCAGGCGATAAAGGTTTTTGTAATATTCATGTTGATAAATACTTATTGAACCGTGAAATCGGCTTTGGCCGTCGATTGCTTCAAATTTTAGAAGATGAAGGTATTTCATATGAGCATACGCCTTCTGGTATTGATAATATATCCGTTATTATGCGAGAACATCAATTAACACCAGAGGTAGAAAAACGTGTATTCGAGCGCATTAAAACTGAACTTCAAGTAGATGAAATTTCAATTGAACGTGACCTTGCACTCGTTATGGTCGTTGGAGAAGGAATGACTAGTGCGGTTGGGATTGCAGCAAAAGCAACAGAAGCATTTGCGCGATCACAGATTAACTTAGAAATGATTAATCAAGGGTCATCTGAAGTTAGTATGATGTTTGGCGTAAAAGCTTCTTCTCTTGAGCGCGCGGTACAAGCATTGTATAACACGTATTTCAATAACATGTACAGCATTTCTTACTCAAGTATTAAATAATGAAAAAATGATGTAAAAGGAAAAGAACTTCCTGCTATGTCATTTTGCTAAAATGGACAGTCGCTGTAATTCTTTGATATTCAAGGATTACATGACTGTCCATTTTTCATAACGGATAAAATACATTATTTTTAGGTTATGTAGTCGCCCGATTTTTAAAGAGGAGATTTCCTTAATATGTATAAGAAAGAATGAGATGGGGATATAAAAAGTAATAAACTATTTAGGAGGGATTATCAAATGAAAAAAAATCTTTCAATCACAGCCCTTTCTTTTGCAGCGATGCTTGCGCTTGCTGCTTGTAATAATGAAGAAATGGAGTCTCCGCCGCCAGAAGAAGAGGCAGAAGAACAAGCAACGAATAACAAAAACGACAATAACAGGACGTTTAACTTCTCAGAATTTGACTTAGATGTGGAGTACAAAGGAATAAATAACGATTATGATGTTGATTATGAAATTGAGAGAAACGAAATGGAAGCAAAGATAGAGGATGAAGTCAATGACCGTACTTTAAGAGGAGACGAGGCACTAGCTGAATTATCGCCTAAATTTGAAAAGCTGACATTTGATCAAAATACATCTGAAGAAGAAGTGAAGAAAGAAGTGTTAGATATATTTGGGTTAAAAGATGATTTTGAATCATTTGAATTAGATATACGATTTGCAGATGGAATGGAAAAAGAGTACAATTTCACTCAAAATCAGTGAATCGAACAAAATAAAGCAAGAACAGCGTAATCTTCATCAGCTGCTCTTGTTTTTTAGTTTGTTTCAAGAGCAATGCATATGATATTTAAGAAGACAGTTAATGAGTGATCTGCATCTCTCTTTTAAAAATCAATTGTAAAGAAGGGTCTAAAAATGAACGAAATGTGAAAGGATGTTGATAGTAAATAAAAGGAGGGCAATGAATGTTAAAGCTTGTGATGAACAGTTGTGTCAGTTTCATTCTTATTATGCTAGCAGCATGTGGGATGACGAATGAGCATAACAAGATGGATCATTCTTATAATCAAGATCATGAGGCAACAGAAGTAAGTGAAGTAGCTGTAGATTCACTAAGTGTAGAATTAAAGAATACAAAAGGTGAGAAAGTAGGAATTGCTGCATTAACTGAAGAAAAGAATGGGGTTCGTATTAAACTACAAGCAGAAGGATTAGCACCTGGCCGTCATGGCTTCCATATCCATGAAATAGGAAAATGTGAACAGCCTGATTTTAAAACAGCGGGTGAACATTATAATCCATTTTCGAGAGAACACGGATTTAAAAATCCTAAAGGTCCTCATGCTGGAGATCTACCTAATATTGAGGTAGATGCTAATGGAAAAGCAAGTGTCGAAACATTCGCTTCCCTTGTAACCTTGCAGCAAGGGAAACCAAATTCGTTATTAGATGTTGATGGCTCTGCTGTAATTATTCATGAACAAGCAGATGATTACAAAACAAATCCCGCAGGTAATTCAGGGGATCGTATTGCATGCGGTGTGGTTGCAAAGTAAATCATACAGCCGTGAGTATAGCTCATGGCTGTATTTTATTTTCAGTCGAGCAGCACTTAGCAGCGGTTTTGAGAAAAGGCGAGTATAAATATCTATTAAGCGAAGGAAATACTTTAATGTCCTCACTTCATTTTCTAGAACGTAAAGTCATAGAATGAACTAGATGTAAAGAGGAGGGGTCATGGTTGCAGGGGAAATTTAATGTCTTGTTGTTTATGGATCCAGGAATAGATGATGCAGTTGCTTTAATGTATGCATTACTTCACCCAAAAATAAATGTTGTTGGAATAGTAAGTGGATACGGAAATGTGTCCAAAGAAGATGCTATTTTAAATACTGCTTATATATTAAAATTGGCTGGTCGCGAAGATATTCCAATTATAGGAGGAGCAACGGGTCCAGTGACAGGAGAGATTTCTACTTTTTATCCTGAGATACATGGTAATACATTAGGACCTATTCAAGCACCAAAATCATTAAAGGCAAAGGTATACCGTTTAAGTAAAGCAGTGGAATTAATTGAACAATATAAAGGTAACATTGTTGTAGTTGCAACCGGCCGATTAACGGAACTTGCTATTTTATTCATTTTAAATCCAACAGAAATGAATGAATATATTTCTCGATTTTATGTAATGGGCGGGGTATTTTTGATGCCTGGAAATGTAACGGCAGTTGCAGAAGCTAATTTTTATGGCGATCCTATTGCAGCAAGTGTGTTTATGACAAAAGCAGAAAACGTTTATTTGTTTCCGCTTAATGTTACACATAGAGCAATTGTTAAGCCTCAAACTGCACAAGCAATTGCTGCGAAAAGCAAGAATCCTTTCAAACCTTTGTTTTTGCCCATTTATGAGTATTATTACAAAGCCTATCAAAAACTTCTGCCAGGTATTGAAGGAACACCTATCCATGATATACTTCCGCTGATGGGGTTAGTGAATGATAAGGTTGTTCAATATGTTCAACGTGCTGTCAATGTACAGATCTCAGGTAAAGCAAGAGGAGAAAGCATTGCTGATTTCCGGCCGACAGCAGAAGAAAAGGACAAAAATGCTGAACAGTACATTGGCTGGGCAATTGATTATGATGAATTTATTAAAGAACTAACGACAATCTTAACGAGCCCACTTCCTAATTCAAAAACGTAACAAGTTTTCTATGTATTAACATTATATTTTCTGTATTTTTGCTTCATATTAAAGACGGAAAGAAATTTTTTATTGGAGGAATTAGCTATGACAAAACGTAATCATAAATCAAAAGCCGGTTTACAAAGTGCAAAAGCAATTACAGATACAGAGTTTGCCAAAGAGTTTGCTGCTCATAAAAACAAAACAAATACTGAAAAAACACGACCTAGCTAATAGTATTAGTTGAAATGAATATAAAAAAGGTCCCGACTTGGCAGGGACCTTTTTAACACATATAATTAAGATAAGAACAATTTCCACCATTTTCTTTTTCTTTTCATATCTGCTGCCGCAGTTTGTCTAAATGTTTGGACAAAATCATTGAACATTTCCTCACGTTCTGCTATATTATTCCGATGTATCTTTCGGTCTTTTTCCATTTCTTTCAAGTAGTAAACGCGTTCTTCATTCATAGAATCAATAAGATCTCGAAGCTCTTCTGTTGTGTTATTAGAAGAGTTAGATAACTTCTCAACCATAAATTTCACTTGATTCATCGCAACTGTAGAGTTACTCGAAAAACGATCTAATAAATATTGCATTTCTTTTGAAGATTCATCAGCATTAGAGACGATATCCTGCATAAATAATCGCATTTCCTTTGATTTTTCATCAG
The DNA here is from genome assembly GCA_008180335.1 of Priestia megaterium. Classification (GTDB taxonomy): domain Bacteria; phylum Bacillota; class Bacilli; order Bacillales; family Bacillaceae_H; genus Priestia; species Priestia megaterium_B. Next base: position 391,051 of record VTEF01000003.1, on the reverse strand, counting down.
TAATTTGTGATTGTTCGTCTATAATTGCCGATATTTCTTCAAAAGCCTTGTCATTTGAACGAATGATTTTTTTAGACATGTTTTCTACTTCTTTTGCGCTTCGTTCAGATGATTCTGAAATAAATGTTCCAACTGTTTCTACCATTTCCATAGTTTGAGTCGTGCTTTTTTCTAATTCCTTCTTTACTTCACCGACAATTTCTTCACGCACTTCATTGCGCATTCCTTCGCGCATTTCTTTTAATAAATCTTCTTTAAAGGAGCTTAATACTTCAAACACATCTTCATAGCGCCGAACAGCTTCAACTAATTCACCTTGAAGCATTTCTTTGGTATTTAGAGCTAAGGAATTATGTTCATCAGATTCTGCTTGTTGTACAAGTTGTTTTTCGTCTTCAGTAGCTAGGCGAGATTGATCGGCTGATTGTTGTTGCAATAGAGGCTGTTCGTCTATATGTTCTTCTGATGAGAGCGCTATCTCTTCTTGGGTGATTTCACAAGAAGCAGCTACTGCTTCATATGCTTCTTGTTCATCGTTTAAAAGCTGTATATATTCTTTTACTTCATCTAATGTACATTTTTCATTAAACAATTGTTTAATGTCACTTAGTAAATCAATTTGTTCTTCTGTGTATATTCTTGCTCCATCAATATCATCACGATCAATATGCAAGTATCCTTTTAAAGAAGCCTCCCATTGTTTTAATGTTCTACGGTCAACATCTAAACGGTTGCATACCTTCTTTATTGTATATACCTCACCCATTTTCTATCTTCCTCCTTCATCAATATATATGAAAGCTATGTAGTGGACTATTTGTTGTATGTTGTATTCACCATATCTAACTATTTTTTCCTGCCAGGTGACAAAGGTTGTCAAAACTAGACGACATTAGCCCTTGTTGTAAACAAATCAAGAATTTTGTAAAAACCGCATGCGAAATCATTGACTGAAAATGATAAATTCTATAATATACGTTTAAAGGTTTAAGTTTTTAAACATTCAAACTGAAAGGCTGCTATGTGAGATGAAACAAGCATAGATGCTGATTACTAGAGTAGCGAGGAGCTTGGAAAAGCGGCAGCATATCAATTTTTAAAAGATAATGATCACACTAGGGAAGCTGCATGATGCTGCATGATGCTGCAACTTCACATTCGATGAGTTTCAACGAACAAGCAGCAGGGAATAAAGAAAACTCCCACTGACTAATGTTTTACTTTGTAATAAAATCAATGGTTATAAATTTATTGTACATGTAAGAGTAAAAATAGGATGTAAAAGGAGAAGGAAAGATGAGTGAAAAAGCAATTGAATTATTTCGGGCTAGTACGCCAGTATTTCAGGCTCTAAGTGATTCAGCAAGACAAGATATTATTTTGTTGTTGGCAGAAAAAGAACCTTTAACAGTAAATGAAATTGCGAGCGAATCAACATTATCAAGGCCAGCTGTATCACACCATTTAAAAATATTACGTAATCAGCAGCTTGTAAAAATAGAGCAAAAAGGAACTCAGCGGTACTATTCACTAGCTTTAGATGATGCGATTTCTTTATTAAAGAACTTAATCGCCGCTGTTGAAGGTGAATGTTTATAACAAATTGAAGTGATAAAATGAATCACGAACCATATTATGTAATGGGTGAACTGATTGTTCAAAATATCATCGAGAAGCATAGCCATTGCGATATCCATCTGAAAATCAAAATTTGAACGTAATCGAAAAATTAACGAAGTAAGTAATGGCCGTAAAACAAAGATGACCACAGCATAAGTTTCGGGTCATCTTTGTTATGAAAAAATTTATCGAAATTAGAATCTGGTTATCATTTATTTGACTTCAACTGCTTGAGACAATGGCCATTTCTCTTGTGTATAAGCCATTTCCCAAAATAAATACTCTAATTCGCAGCTTTTCATAAAGTGGTCTTTTATACGTTGTTTTTCAATGTCAGTGGATTGCTCAGTTAATTCATCAAGCTTTTGACAAAACCACGTAGTTGTTTGTTTCATTTCATCGTTGTTATAAAACATAATCCATTCGTAAAATGGGTGATCAGCTGATGGTTTTTTTTCTTTCATTATTTTTTCCCCAATTTCAACGTATGTCCACGGACAAGGCAGTAATACAGCAATAATTTCTGCCAGTGAACCTGTATGGGCTACGCTTGTCATATGATTGATGTAATGCGTGGCTGTTGGAGCGAGCGGTTCATTATGCAAATCTTCATAGCGAACGCCAGCTACTTGACAAAAATTATTGTGCGGATGAATTTCACTATGTAACACCAATGAGATGCCGTTATTGAATATTTCCATCTCTTCTCGAGTGCGACATTTTGTTAATGCAGCACCGTAAATACGCACAAACGCCGTTAAATATTCATAGTCTTGAGTGACGTAATGAATTAAAGCTTCACGAGGAACATTTCCTTCACTGATTCCTTTTATAAAAGGGTGATTAAAAATTGCTTCGTAAATATAAGATGCTTCTTTTCGTAACTCTGCAGAAAATGACATGATTCATTCCTCCTGTATTGAAGAAACCACTAAGGGCTAAGAAATGTCATAATGAACCTGCCAGGGATTCAAATAAGCTATTAGAGAGGGCGGTAGGAACTAAAAACCACTCCGTATATACGGAGTGGTAGATGACAGTTAGAAAAAACGCCAACTGAACATTACCACTTCCCTACGCTGGTATAACCCAGATCAGGTTCAAAGGGATCAAGAAATCTTGTCTCAGCCCAAAGGCACCCCTAGTGGATCTCTTCTTAAATTCTAGTTAAACTTACCATACTTTTCTAAAAAAACAAAGGATATAAAATAATAATTTGATAGATAGCCGTTAATCTTTGGGAGTGAATACTCAAAATTTTCGCTTATTGCTAGAGTTTTTTCTTATTATCCTTTTCTTCAAGTAAGGTAGCTGTAAATCCAATTAAACAAATTAATATTCCAAATGGCACGACAATAGGTATGAAAGATAAAATAAATGACATATGCCTATCCTCCATAAGGTGAAGTGATTTCTAATATATATGTGAATAAACCTAAAAATAGTATTAGAAGTTCAATAGCTTTGGAAAAGACAAAAAGTTAAACGTTGAAACACTTGCAAACTAAAAAGCTTCTTATAAGGAAGAAATGTCGTTTTCTGTAGAAAAAATGCAATAAGGAATGATTTTCTCAAGGATATATGATACAGTACTATTCAGATGAGTTTAGAAGAGGAGAGAGAAATGTTATATGAGTAAAGCAAATCAATGGTCTTCACGCCTCGGATTTATTTTAGCATCCGCAGGAGCTGCAATTGGATTGGGCGCAATATGGAAATTTCCATATGTGACTGGTACAAGCGGTGGAGGAGCATTCTTTTTATTATTTATTTTATTTACACTCTTTATTGGTTTACCATTATTGTTAGCTGAATTCGTAATTGGACGTCATACAGGAAAAGAAGCAATTAGTGCTTATAAGGCACTTGCACCTAACTCAGCCTGGGTATGGATTGGGCGGCTTGGTGTTGTAAGCTGTCTTATACTTCTTTCGTTTTATAGTGTAGTTGGCGGCTGGGTTATTTTATATACGATTATGAGTATTTCGGGGATGTTAGGCGGGAAAGAATACGGTGCACTATTTAATGCTGTTATCAGCCAGCCAGTTGTTGTACTAGGTGCACAAGCATTATTTTTACTCATTAACGTATTTGTCATTTCTAAAGGTGTTCAAAAAGGGATAGAGCGGGCTAATAAATATATGATGCCACTACTCTTTGTTTGTTTCTTAATTATTGTAGTCCGATCATTAACTTTAGACGGTGCAGCAGAGGGAATTGCTTTCTTTTTAAAGCCAAATTTCTCTGATATTACAGGCTCGTCTGTTTTATATGCCCTAGGACAGTCGTTCTTTTCACTATGTGTTGGTTTATCATGCATGGTGACCTATAGTTCTTATCTTGGAAAAGAAGTAAGTCTGACGAAATCTGCTAGTACGATTGCTGTATTAAATTTATTTGTGTCGTTATTAGCGGGTTTAGCCATTTTTCCAGCTGTTTTTTCGTTTGGATTAGAACCGACTGAAGGTCCAGGGCTCCTATTTGTTGTCTTACCGCAAGTATTTGAACAAATGCGGTTTGGAACCTTGTTTATGTCCTTGTTTTTATTGCTGTTCTTATTTGCAACACTGACTTCAGCCTTTTCATTGCTAGAAATCATTGTGGCTGCTTTAACAAAAGAAGATCAGACAAAACGTGCGCGCTATGCCTCAATGTCTGGCATTGTTGTCTTTCTTGTCGGAATCCCGTCAGCATTGTCATTCGGGGTATTAAGCGATGTATCACTATACGGACGAAATATTTTTGAGGTAGCGGATTTCTTTGTTAGTAATTTAATGCTGCCAATAGGAAGTTTAGCCATTGCTATTTTCTTAACCTATAAAATGAAAAAGCAAGCAGTCTATGAAGAGTTTATTACAGGGAGTACGAAAGCAGAAAAATGGTTTTCAGCATGGTTTTTCCTTGTAAAATATGTTTTACCGATTATTATTCTCGTAGTCTTGCTTAACTTAGTTAGAGGATATTAAAAAAGCACTCATTGAGTGCTTTTTTATTTTAACTTATTTAGCAAATACGTGACCGCCAATTGTTGTGGTTACTTGTTTTTGACGTAACCATTGGTCATCTGTTTTATCAGGATTAAAGAAAAATAAGGAGCCGTTTCCTTGGCCCTTCAAAGCCAGTGCTTCGTTTACTGCTTTTTTTGCTTCGGCATCAGCAGGCTTGTTAATTTCTCCGTTACTTACTGGCGTAAATTGACCTGGTTGATAGATTACTTCACGAATTGAATCAGGGAAAGAAGAATCGTCTACACGATTCAAAATAACCGTTGCTACTGCCACTTTTCCTGAATATCGTTCACCTTTAGCTTCAGCATGGACAATACGCGCCAATAAATCTTTATCGCTGCTCCTAATTGAATGAGGGATTTTTAATGTTTCGTTAATTGCAAGTTTATCTGTTGCTTTATGATTTATTTCTTTTAATTGATTAATAGATACGCCGTATTTAACACCAATTTTATAAAGAGATTCTCTATTTTCTACACGATGTGTTGTTTCAGCGGCGCTTGCAGTATGGCCTAAACTAAATATAGGAATAGTAAGTGCGCCAATTATAGCTAGTTTTTTCAACATAAACATGTACCTCCAATGTGTTCGTTTTTAGCATGCACCTTCAAAGGGTAACAGCTATTAAAAGGTACTGTCATTGATGAAATCATGGCAATCTAGGAAGATATTATCTTTCTCCCATTTTTAACGAACAATAAGATCTTCAGCTTAAGATACTAGTTAGCTAGAGAAGTGAAGGTAAATTATTTAACAAAAAAACGTAAACTAAAGGTTCATGAGACATCATATTATGAATTTAATTCCAGCCCATGCGATCGCGCAAGGAAGTGATATGAGCAATGTGATGTTCAGAATGCCAAGCATACAGTGCCAATGCCTTATTTAAATTCATCGTTCTATTTGTTTCAGGGTGAACAAAACTTCGTGAAAACTCTTCTTCATTAAGAGAACTGAGCAAGTTAGTCCATCGATTATGCAAAGATTCCAATAAGGATAATGAAACAGAAGGATGAGTGTTTACAGTGTCCGGTAATACAGCCCATTGCTTCTCATCATAAGGCTTGATAATTGGATTATTCTCAGTTAAAGCTAATTTAAAGCGGATATAACTATTCATATGGCTGTCTGATAAATGATGAACAACTTGGGATACAGTCCAGCCATTTTCACGGTAAGGTGTATTTAATTGATCGGAATTTAGTCCTTTTATGGCTTTTTGCAAGTTGTATGGCGCTTCTTTTAGGACATGAATTAAATCTGCTCTTAATGCATGGTCATAATGAGCGGGAGCTTTAAACTCACCAATCGGGTACTTTAAATTTTCCATCTTATAGCCTCACTCTCATCTAGAATAAAAAATAACAGGAAAATTATAACATGAAAAATCTAACATAGATATACCTTATCCGGCTTTACTGAAATAGCATAAATTTAGAAAGATATGCAATTTATTTTCAAAAAATTTTTAAAAAGGTAATTGACTCCTAAACAATAGGTCGCATATAATGAACGTGTAGTAAGTTAACCGTTTAACTGGAGGAGATATATGGGAGAAAAAGTAACGATTCGCGATGTTGCTAAATATGCGGGAGTATCTCCGGCAGCTGTTTCTTACGTTTTAAATGGGGTTAACAAAGTTTCAGATGAAACAAAGCAACGAATTTTGAAAGCGGTTAAAGAACTGAACTATGAACCTAATTTAACAGCTGTTAGCCTTTCAAAAAAGAAATCTAACATTATTGCCGTGATGTTTCCCTTAATCAATGATTCACTGGCAACTATTTTTAAAGACAATCACTACTATAGTGAAATGATTAGCGGGATCGAATATGTGATGCGAAAGCATGGATATGACTTGTTGATCTCAGGAGCAAATAATCCGACTGAATGTATGAAATGGATTCAAAAAAGAAATGTAGATGGGCTGCTTTTTTTAGGTGTGTTCCCGAATCGTCTGTATAAAGAGATGAAAGCGTTATCGACTCCTGTTGTTTTAGTAGACACTTATGAAAAGTACGAGCGTGATTTTCATCATATTACAGTCAATGACGAGAATGGTGGTTACATAGCTACCAAACATTTACTTGACTTAGGTCATCATGCAATCGGTTTTGTTGCACATCATTTAACGGATAGTCCAATTGATAAGAAACGTTTTAGCGGTTATGAAAGAGCGCTACGTGAAGCAGGCATGCAAACATGCAAAGAACACATTTTTGAAGCACAGGACAGTTCATTTGAAAATGGATATAAGTTAGGAAAAGAATTGTTAAGACATCCAACTCGCATGACAGCATTGTTTGCTTCATCAGACACGTTAGCGCTTGGAATTATGAAAGCGCTACAAGAAGGCGGAAAACGAATTCCTGATGATTATTCAATTGTCGGATTTGACGATTTAACGTTTAGCAGTTATTCATCACCAAGTTTAACGACAGTTCGTCAAGATGTTTTTAACAAAGGAGTAGTAGCAGCAACGGCAATCATTCAAGCAATTGAAAGCCATGCAACAACTTTGCAGCATATTAATCTATCTGTTGAGTTAATTGTACGTAATTCAACAGCTGAAAAAAAGTGAATCTATGGTTGGTGAACCGGTTCACTTCATCGAAATTATAAAGGGGATATGAGAAAATGACAAAGGTAACTGTTTGGAATGAAAATCGCCATGAACAAAAGAACCCAGTGGTAAGAGAAATTTACCCAGAAGGGATTCACGGTGCGATTGCGGCGTTTTTACAAGAAGGCGGGTTTGATACAACGACAGCAACATTAGATGAGCCAGAACACGGCTTAACAGATGAGGTGCTTGCAGATACAGATGTACTTATTTGGTGGGGACACTTAGCCCATGATGAAGTAGACGATGCGATTGTGAAAAAAGTACAGCAACGAGTGCTAGATGGAATGGGGTTAATCGTCTTACATTCTGGTCATTTCTCGAAAATTTTTAAGACATTAATGGGAACTAGTTGTGATTTGAAATGGCGTGAAGCAGATGAAAAAGAGCGTCTATGGGTTATCGATCCAAGCCACCCGATTGCTGAAGGCATTTCTGAATATATTGAGCTTGAACGTGAGGAAATGTATGGGGAGCATTTCGATATTCCAGCTCCAGATGAACTAATATTCACAAGTTGGTTTGAAGGCGGCGAAATTTTCCGTAGTGGTTGTACGTATAAACGTGGAAACGGTAAAGTTTTTTACTTCCGCCCAGGGCATGAAACGTATCCAACTTATCATAACAAAGATATCCAACGCGTGATTTTAAATGGGGTAAAATGGGCTAAGCCTGTTGATCGAAACCGCCCTGTATATGGAAATGCGAAACCGCTTGAAAAAATTACAGTTAAAAATTAACAAAGGGGAGAAGTAAAATGGCAAAAGTAAGAGTAGGGGTAATTGGTTGTGGAAGCATTGCTCAGCACCGTCATTTACCAGAGTATAAAATGAACAAAGATGTTGAGTTAGTAGCAGTTTGTGATATTAACGAAGCGCGTGCAAAAGAAGTTGCTGAGCAATACGGTGTAAAAGCATATACAAGTTATGAAGAATTATTAGCAAGCAAAACAATTGATGCAGTTAGCGTATGTACACCAAACTATTTGCATGCACCAATCTCTGTAGCAGCTTTAAACAGTGGAGTTCATGTGTTATGTGAAAAACCGATGGCAACTTCAAAAGAATCAGCAAAAGCAATGATTGAAGCGGCAGTATCAAGCGGTAAGAAACTAATGATTGCTCACAATCAACGATTTGTTGCATCACATCAAAAAGCGCGACAATTAATTGAAAGCGGTGAAATTGGAAAAGTGTACAGCTTCCGCACCGCTTTCGGCCATGGTGGTCCAGAAGGTTGGAGCGTTGATGGGAAAGAAAGCTGGTTCTTTAAAAAGGACGAAGCGTTTATTGGGGCAATGGGGGATTTAGGTGTTCATAAAACAGATTTACTCCGTTATATCCTTGGCGAAGAAATTGTTGAAGTAGGAGCATTTGTTGAAACAACTGCAAAAGATTTTGGAAATGTAGATGATAACGCAGTTTGTGTGTTGAAAACAGAAAGCGGCACTGTCGGAACGCTAGCAGCGAGCTGGGCTTATGTAAGTAAAGAAGATAACTCAACGATTATTTATGGTGAAAAAGCGATTTTACGCTTAGAAGAGCATCCTGATTACTCGCTTGTTGTTCAATACGCAACTGGTGAGGTTGTGAACTACGAACTTGGTAAAATTCAATCAAATGCTGAAGGTGGCCAAAGCAACTCACATGTTGTTGAAGAGTTTATAAATGCCATCGTGAACAATACAGAGACACCTGTTTCAGGGGAAGAAGGTTTAAAATCACTCGCTGTTATTTTAGCTGCTCTGGAATCAAACGAAACGAAGCAAATTACACGCGTGTAATGAGGTGACTAATGTGAAAGTTGGAATTATTGGAGTAGGCGGCATTGCAGTAGGCCGTCATATTCCAGCATTCAAGCAATTGCAAGATGACTGCGTAATTGCCGCTGTAAGCGACATTAATATTGAGCGTGCAGCAGAAGTAGCAAATGAACATAATATCCCTCATGTATTTGCTAACTATAAAGACATGTTTGCCGAGGTAGATGCTGTATGTATTTGTACACCGAACAAATTTCATGCTCAATATGCAATTGAAGCACTAAAAGCAGGAGTACATGTTCTTTGCGAAAAACCAATGGCACTTTCAAAAGAACAATGTGAACAAATGATTAAAGCGGCTAATGAGGCAGATAAAGTGTTAGCCATTGCGTATCATTATCGTTTTATGAAAGAAGCACAAGCAGCAAAAAGAATGATGGAAGAAGTAGGCCGACCGCTTGTTGCGCGTGTTAAAGCATTGCGCCGTCGTAAAGTGCCAGGCTGGGGGGTATTTACAAATAAAGACCTTCAAGGTGGCGGAAGTCTGATTGATTACGGCTGTCACTTATTGGACTTAGCTATTTGGTTAATGGGAAATCCGAAGCATGTTCAAGTCGTTGGTTCAACATATAATGAGTTGAGCAGAACACCTAATCAAATCAACCAATGGGGCACATTTAATCATGAAACATTTGAAGTTGATGATCATGTAACGGCCTATATTACCTTTCAGAATGGCGCTTCACTGTTGCTTGAAACATCATGGGCAGCCAATGTAAAAGATGACCAAGAACATGTAAGTATTTCTGGTACACATGGAGGCATTAGCGTATTTCCATTTGAACTTTATACATCAAAAAATGGTGTCTTATTAAATACAGAGGCAGCATGGATTGATGGAGAAGAAGATTTCAGCAAGCTTCAAGCAAAAAACTTTATTGAAGCATGTAGCAAAAAAGCTGAGCTTATTGTTAAGCCAGAAGAAGCATTGCAAGTGTCGGCTATTATTGATGAAATTTACCGAAGCAGTCAAGCTTCAACAAGAAGCTAGAGGGGGAAGCGAACGTGAAACTTGGGGTATTTACCGTTTTATTTGCAGATAAAACATTCGAAGAGATGCTAGATACAGTAAAAGAAGCAGGATTGCAGGCAGTAGAAATTGGAACCGGCTGTTATCCTGGTAATAGCCATTGCCCGCTAGATGAATTACTAGAAAGTGCTGAAGCACGTGAAGTATATAAGAAAAAAGTGACAGATCGCGGTTTAACGATTAGTGCATTTAGTTGCCATGGGAATCCAATTTCGCCAGAAGAAGGATTTGCAAAAGAATCACATGATACATTATTAAAAACAATTAAGCTTGCGTCTTTACTAGATGTACCAGTCGTGAACTGTTTTTCAGGAACAGCAGGGGATCATGAAGGAGCAAAATATCCAAACTGGCCTGTTACACCGTGGCCGAATGAGTATGGTGACGTTTTAACATGGCAATGGGAGCAAAAGCTAATTCCTTATTGGAAAGAAGTTGGCGCATATGCACAAGAGCATAATGTTAAGATTGGCCTGGAACTACATGGCGGATTTTTAGTTCATACACCGTATACATTATTAAAACTTCGTGAAGAGACTTGCGACGCAATTGGTGCAAACTTAGATCCTAGTCATTTATGGTGGCAAGGGATTGATCCGGTTGCTACTATTAAAATTCTAGCAAAAGAAAATGCAATTCATCATTTTCATGCAAAAGATACGTATTTAGATCAAGAAAACATTAATATGTATGGTTTAACAGATATGCAGCCGTACGGAGAAGTGCGTTCTCGTGCATGGACATTCCGTTCAGTAGGCTGTGGACATAGCTTAAAAGAGTGGTCAGATATGATGAGTGCTTTACGCACATATGGTTATGATTATGTAGTAAGCATTGAACATGAAGACCCGATTATGTCGATTAATGAAGGCTTTAAACGTGCAGTTACCAATTTGAAAACGATTTTAATTGAAGAACAACCGTCTCAAATGTGGTGGGCATAAAAAAAGAAACACTTCTGAAAGGAAGTGTTCTTTTTTTACTCTAAGATTAACGGGATTTAGAAACGAAGGGATTACCGGTTACCCAAAAGCGCCATGGGTAATCTTTTGCTTCACCTGAATTGTCTATGCCGATTCTTGGCCCGGATGAAATGTTTGCCGGTGTGAATCCTTCTGTAATAAAAAGCGGACGCTCTGTGAGTAAATGACCGTACGAGCTCATTGTAATTCCAAGTGCTTTGGTTAATTTGCCTGGACCATTTGTCCAGTTCTTTATATGATCAACTTTCCGGCGTTCTTTCATTAGCTCCTTGCCACTAAACGGTTCAACTGCCCGAATAAGAATGGCTTCCGGCTTTTCAATAGTGCTGCTTACTACATTAACAAGGCAATGAGTATGCATGACATATGTATACACATGACCGGCAGGGCCGAACATAATCTCTGTTCTTTTTGTCCTGCGATTATTAAAACTATGAGCTGCTTGATCTTCAGGTCCCATATAAGCCTCTGTCTCTACAATAAAACCGGATGCTGTCCCGCTTTCTGTTTCATTTACAAGTAAGCAGCCAAGCAATGATTTTGCCAGTTCAAGAGTAGGCTGCGTATAGAATGACTGTGGTAAAGGCTGAAAGGAGAAGGGGATTATAAAGTCATTTGACATCTGGAATCATTCCTTTCGTTTATCGAAATAAAAGCGCACAAGGCTGAACTGTGACCGCTTATTTTAAATGAGCTTATTGAGTCGGCTTTGTTATCTTTTTATACAGAGTAAATAGGATGAATGATAGACCAATTAATACAATCATACCGATAAAGATGTTTTGAAACATAGATGTAAGCGGAAGCTTTTTTTGCCATACAATTGCAACTCCAGTCACTGCAACACCGCATGCGCCTCCGATAAATTGTACAAGCTGCGCAAACCCCATTCCTGTGCCAACTTCATTCTTAGATAAAATACGAGAAATTTCATTTGAAACGCTAGAAGTAAGGGAGGTAAAGCCAACACTCATAAACATATAGGTCAGTAAAATAGCCACTGGCGATAATGTACTAAAGAATGCAAATAAGAAAGCGGCGATAAGCAACAATATCTGTCCAAAACGTATTAAACTAGTATTGCCAAATTGATCAATGATTTTACCAATAAATCGTGATGCAATTGCAGACAAGATGGCACCAGGGAAAATTAGCAGTCCAACTTCAGCAGAACTTTTTTCAAAAATTTGAACTAATAGCAGCGGCATAATAAATAAAGTAGCAAAATGGATCATGTAGGCTGAGAAGCCAATTGTATTCAATAAAAGATAGCCTTGATTTTGAAATAATTTTGGTTCAATAAACGGATTATTATGCTTTCGAATACGTACACTTAACAGTGCGAGTGCACCTATCCCTACCATTAGTAGCACAAAAGAATAAGAAGTTAAGAATAATAAAAAACCAGTCACTCCTGCTGCTGTTAACATTCCGCCTAATATGTCAAAATAGATTTTCTTTTTATCTTCTATAGGTAACACTTTATGAAATAAAGGAATGAAAGCCAATACGAATCCTGTAACGATAAATAAAAAATTCCATCCTAGATATTGAGTTACTGCGCCACCAATTACAGGACCGAGTCCAAATCCAAGAGAGGCGGCTGAAGAAATCATTGACATTGCTTTTCCTCGCCTTGAAACCGGAATATAGCGTGTGATGAGAATCATGGCTAACCCGGGAACTGCTGCAGCCCCGGATGCTTGTAAGGTACGGGCAAACAGCAGCATTATAAAAGTATCTGCGATAAAACCGATGATTGATGCAATGCCTAAAAGTGTTAATCCAATTGTAAGTAACTGACGAATTGGAATAAAGTCAGATAAGCGGCTATATGTAATAGTAGCAATTGCAAAAATAATTGAATAGCTGGTAATAATCCAAGCGGAAGTAGTCGATGTCAATGCGAATTCCTTTGATACATTTGGAAGTGCAACGTTAAACATTGTCGTGTTCATGACAACGAGCATCACAGTTAAACTCCAAAAAGGAATGATTAACGATTCACGAAACGGTTGTTTTGGCAATGATGACTCAGAGTTTTTGTTTATCGTTGTTATTGCTGTACTCATAGTTTTCTCCTTAACCAATTAATAGATTTAAACAAAATTTTGATTGCCATATATAAATTTTATTAAATTCTTTCATAAAATAGAGGGTACTAGCGACTTGTAAACGGCCAGTAAAGCATTTTAAATGTCTAGATTGATACATAGCAGATATATAAATATAGATTTTCTGCTTTCGTTTGTCAATATTTTCGTATAACGAAATAAAAACAGGCTCATCCTGCGATTGAACCTGTTTTATTTATGCCAGCTTTTAACGAACAACAGTATCTCTACCTCGAGGGTCTGAGGAAGAAAAGCAGCAGTGTTGAAAAAAGCCTGATGCCAGAAGGTTGTCTTAACCTAATTTTACGAGCAGATAAGAGCATTGGTTTATAAAAAGTAATCTCTGAGTAGTTAAAGTTGATTTTCTTCATTTTTAAATTCAACATCATGTTCTTTAGCGAGTCTTTCAATATCGGTTAAATACTGGCGAATTCCTTTTCGGGCTTCATCTAACATTTCATTTGCTTCTACAATGAGTGTTCGGTCTCGTTTGTCGAGGGCACTTACAATTTTTACGAATGCGTTATATTGGGTATTAGCAGCTTTAATATAGCCTTCATGGATATCGCGCAGTTCGTCTGTTTCAACTTTAATCTCTTCTAGTTCATCAATAAATTTACGGTATTGGGGTATAACCTCATTAACCATAGCAGTATACATTGCTGCATCATCTGTATAATTGTCACCTGAAACACTGTCATATGCTTCAATTGCCCGTGCTTCAAGCTCGCTTGCTTTTGATAAGTCATTATTTGAATAGTCGATTAGATCGTCTTGGATGGGATCATTAAAGCATGCAGAAAGCAGAAAAAGAAGAGGGATCAATAAAGCAATTCGTTTTTTCAATAAAATCCACCTCCATTTCCATCATATGACTTAGCAGCTTGACACAGTCTCTTGCTTGAATATTTTTACTTAGTATCAATAGCCGTTCAGAATCGCTTATATTTAAAATAATTTTATGAAAATCAACGCTTATTCTGTTGCAATCATTGTTCTTGTTATAGTAGACTTTCAATGTATAATAGTATATAAATTGGGAGCTTGCGGATGTAGGCTGAGAGTACGATAAGAAACCCATCGTAGACCATTTGAACCTGTTGGATAATGCCAGCGCAGGGATTGTGATTACATAAGTAGAAGCACTTTGCGCCCATGCAAAGTGCTTTTTGGCATTTTTCAGAATACTTTTAGGGAGAGTGAAGAAGTTGAATAAAGCAGAAGTTGCTGTTCTTTTAGACAAATTGCGTGAACAAAATCCATTGATTCATAATATTACAAATGTCGTTGTAACCAATTTTACAGCCAACGGTTTATTAGCTTTAGGAGCATCACCTGTGATGGCTTATGCAAAAGAAGAAGTAGCGGATATGGCCAAAATTTCTAGTGCACTCGTGTTAAACATTGGAACATTAACAAGCGACGAAGTGGAATCAATGTATCTGGCTGGAAGGGCAGCGAATGACTCTCAAGTTCCAGTTGTGTTTGATCCGGTCGGAGCAGGTGCAACTCCGATGCGAACTGCAGTTGCTCGTCAGTTAGTCGAGAAAATACAACTCTCTATCATTAGAGGTAATGCAGCAGAAATTGCAAACGTAATTGGTAAGATCTGGAATATTAAAGGTGTTGACGCAGGAGAAGCGGCAGGAGATGTCGTTGAACTTGCAAAAGAAGCAGCGGTCAAATTGAACACAGTCGTTGTTATTACTGGAAAACAAGATGTGATAACAGATGGAATGACTACATATGTGGTTGATAATGGCCATTTATTATTAACGAAAGTAACAGGAACAGGTTGCTTACTGAGCTCTATTATAGGTGCCTTTGCTGCTGTCCATTCTAATTACGTTGAAGCAGCTGTTGCAGCCTTATGTTCATATGGAGTAGCAGCAGGGCTAGCAGCGGCTAAAACAGCAGAAGAAGGACCGGGAAGTTTTCAAATTGAGTTATTAAATCAGTTATATCATATTAAAGATCAAGATATTCAAACATATGCAAAGATTGGTAAAAGATAAAAGCTGTCCTTAAAGGAGAAAATGAAATGAGAAGTATTTCTAGAACAGATATGAAACAACTATTAAAAGCATATTTTATTATGGGAAGCAATAACTGTCGAAAAGACCCTAGAGAAGTTTTAAAAGAAGCAATTGAAGGCGGCATTACAATTTTTCAATTTCGTGAAAAAGGTGAAGGAGCGTTAACAGGACAAGCTAAATACAACTTGGCAAAAGAGTTGCAGGAAATATGCAAACAGCATGGAATTCCTTTTATTGTAAATGATGATTTAGAATTAGCGATTCTTCTAGAAGCTGACGGTGTACATATTGGTCAAGATGATGAAAAGGCGCATATTGTTAGAGAAAAGATTGGAAATAAAATGGTCGGTGTGTCAGTTCATACGACAGAGGAACTTGAACAAGCTATTCAAGATGGTGCTGATTATGTAGGGATGGGGCCAGTGTTTCCTACTACGACGAAAAAAGATGCAAAAGAAGTTCAAGGAACAAAATTAATTGAAGTTGTTCGAAAAAAAGGAATTGATTTCCCGATTGTTGGCATAGGCGGCATTACACCGGATAACGCTCATACTGTTATTCAAGCAGGGGCAGATGGTGTTTCGGTGATTACTGCAATCAGCCTAGCAGATTCGCCTAAAGAAAGTACTGAAAAGCTTTTAGAAAAAGTAACAAAGGCATAATGCCAAAAAGAAGGAGCGTTTAGAGACGCTCCTTTTCGATAGACAAGCTTATGGAAGATTTCTATCATTCACTGAAAGTAGGCGTGCTTTCTCCATCATTCATAAAACGAAGATCACTTGGTGTAATTTCAAGTACAACATAGTTAGGATCGTTTGGTCCATCAAACCATTTGCTCATGTGTTCATTCCATAATCGCTCTTTTAATTGTTGATCATCTCGGATGATGGCAGTGCCAGAGACCTCAACGTATTCATCTCCATAGCCTTCACCGCTATATCCTAACAAGATGTGCACATTAGGATTCGCTTCAATCTCATCTGCTTTATGTGTATGAATATTAGTAGGAGTATAAATGGCAACTCCGTCATCTTCGCTAAAGAAAGTCATATAACGAGAATGAGGCTGATTGCCTACGACTGTTGCTAGAGTGCCTACACGGTTGTCCTTTAATATTTTTGATAACTTATTCATTACTTTTTGTTCATTCATGTAATCCATCTCCTTTGTTTTATTTGTTAGTAGTTATGTTCCTCGATAACTGAAAAATAAACATTGGAGATATTTTCTTTACTATAAAATTATTATGTAAACTAAAGTCCCGAGAAAATAACTGATTATTTTCTTTGGATAATAAAAATGCCCGCTCTGCCGTAACCCTAAGTGTCTTAAATACCCAGATCTACTAGGTGGGTGTTCGCATAGTCGGGTTTAGCGTCCCTAAAAAGGGCTTGCCATCTGCAACTAAATGTTGAACTCCCTTACAACACTCAAAGGTTTAAGACAACATGAGTATACGCACAGCGCAGGTATGTATGTTGACCTTCCAAAATGGAAGGAACATGAGTAGTTTTAAGCATTACTTCTATACAAGCAATGTTGTGTACAAGAATTGATTATAATAGAATCAAATTCAAAATGCAACCATTTTAATTCTAAAAAGTGGTATACAAAAAAATTCTAGTTCATCTATAATTTTCTTATTCGTTTTAACGTAGGTTGTTATTAAATAGAAAGGATACAAAAAATGAATCAAGAAGCGCAGCTTATATATAAAGGAGAAAAAAGTTATTTTACTATTGTTTTAATTGTGAGTATTTTAGCGTATGTTGCTTTAGCATTCTCACTCATTGGACTTGCTATAACCGTTATTTTTACACTCGTATCCCTAATTGCACATGCTCTAATGATAGGGAATATTCGGATAAATGCTGTAAAACTTAGTGAACAACAATTCCCTGAAACTCATTTTCAAGTACAGCAGTTAAGCAGTGAAATGAAGCTGAAAAAAGTACCTGATGTATATGTAATGGAGTCGAATGGAGTTCTGAATGCATTTGCTACAAGGTTCTTTGGACGTAATATGGTTGTGTTATATTCAGAGATTTTTGAGCTGGTAGAGGAAGAAGCGGTGGATGAGTTAGCTTTTGTCATTGCACATGAATTGGCTCATATTAAGCGAAATCATATTTTAAAATCTTTTCTCATCTTACTGGCAATGTGGATTCCAGGTTTAGGAGAAATGTATTTACGGGCGTGTGAGTATACGTGTGATCGTTACGCAGCTTATTATGTGTCTAATGCTGAGGCTGCGAAAAGAAGTTTAACTGTTTTAGCGGTTGGGAAAAAGTTATATACTCAAGTGAATCGAGAGGCATATTTATTACAGGCGAAGCAAGAACGCAGCGTTTTTGTAGTAATGAATGAACTATTATCTACTCATCCTCCTTTGCCAAAACGTATTGCAGCCATCGGTGAATTTATGAATGAACCTGAAAATGTGAAGATATCCATTGGCTTGCCAAAAATGCTGGTTATTTTAGTGCCGGTGTCAATGATTATGTTTGTAGGGGCACTACTAGTTAGTGGCTTTAACTTTTATCAAAGTGAAGCAGTGTTTTGGAATGACATGTTACTAGAAGATGAGATGTATTATGATGAAGAAGACGATGAGTATTCTTTATCGCCTTTAACTGAAGCTGTAGTCAATGGCGATACTTCGAAGTTAAGAGCGTTAATTGCTAAAGGAGAAGATCTTACAGTTCAAGACGATCATGGTTACACACCACTGCACTGGGCAGCGAAAGCCGGTGAAGTTGAGGTAGCTTCACTATTGCTTAGTGAAGGAGTCGCAGTAGATGAACTTGACTCAGTTGAAAAAACACCGTTAATGAGTGCAGCTGAAAATGGTGAGAGTGAAATCGTTGAACTTTTAATTCAAAATGGTGCGAAAGTAAATGCAACCGATGCAGATGATATAAGTGTATTAACTTATGCAATTGATAGCATGGATGCAGACACAGTTCGAGCTTTACTGAAAACAGATGTAGATGTACATAAAATGGACAGCTCAGGTATGACGCCGCTAATGGAAGCAATCGAATATAGCAATCAAGAAATAGTGGATTTAATTAAAAAAGCAATGAAGAAAGAGGAAATGAAAGAATCAGGTGCCTAAGCCTGATTTTTTTCTTGTTTGTCGGACTGGAAAGAAACGTAATACAGAGACTAAAAAAAAGATATGGAGGGGATGCTTTGCTTACGACATAAGGATTACTCATCATAATGCCGGCAAATTGACAAAAGAAAAACAAAAACGAAAAAGCATGGAAAAATATCCATGCTTTAATTCAATGTTCCGGAAGAAGGTCGCATAAACCAGTTCCACAATTTTACTTCTCCAAGTGAAGCATAAGTAATAGAAGGGTCGTCTTTCAACGTTAACAATTCTTTCGTGGGACCAGTAATGACGACTCCATAGACCTCAACACCATTCTTTTTTACAAATTCATAGCGTTCTTTTAATTTGAGCTTGCTCTTTTCCATCCAACGAACTTGCTGAACTGTTCTTTCATTTTCAGCCAATAACTTCATCATTTTAACTACTCGATCCGTTTCGTTTAATTGCTGCCCGTCTTTTTCATAGAAAGATAACTCTAAGAAATAAGGGAATCCAAATGTAGACGTTAAGTCTAATAAAGGCTGATCATCATTAGCTGTTCTTTGTTCATACCCGGTATCGAGGGCATACCAAGATGGGCGCATATCTTTTGTTAAAAGAGAATCTAATTTTGTGTGCACTTCATTTAATGTATACGTATCATCAAATGAGATGGCAATTTCACTGACTGTGCCTTCTGGCAACTTTTCTAGTGCTTTCCATGTGTCATTTGACCATTCGGTATAAATCGACGGATTTTGTTGAGACTGAATTTGTTTTGGATAAGCAAATGACAATTTCATATCATATTGCCCATTTACAAAATCTTTTTCGATATTAGTTGTCCGATTAAACAGGTTGTAAAACGTAAAGCTGCCAACAGCTTGCTGTTCTTGACCGATATCTTTATACAAATCATATTCAGATTGAAGTCTAAAATATGGTTTTGTTTCTGTAGAAGATCCCCGTACGTGCACATTTGGTAAAGCAGATTCAATTGCAGCTTTATTTACAGTGTTAATGTATGCAGCTTTATCAAATGGAAAGTAATAGGCCATGGATAAGAAGCTTCCACAAACCCATAATAAAATAATGGTGCAAAGAACAGTCACTACATTACTGAAGCGCTGTTTCCACTTTGCCATCATAATTGAACGTTTTACTTTTTTATTATCTAACACCTCATGTTTAGGCGGAGATTGACTTTTTGATAAATTTGTTTCTTCTTCTTCAAGCAACTGCTGTAAATGACTCATACATTTTTCGCAGCTTTCCGTATGCTCTTCAAGAGCTTCTATTTCTTCTTCTGTCAACGTACCATTTTTATTTTTTTCCCATTGATGTTTCATGTCTTGACAGCTCATACGTCCTCATCCTTTCTTTTCTTCAATTGTTGGCGGCCGCGATAAAGATCCATTTTTACTTTCGCTAAAGTAAAGCCTGTCATTTCAGCAATCTCTTCATATGTAAACCCATGGTAATCACGCAGAAGTAGAATGTTGCGTTTTGACGGGGGTAACGTCGAAACTTGCTTGAGCCAACTGTCTATCTCATTTTGTACAAATACTTGATCTTCTGCACTAGGTTGAGGTGGAAAGTGCCAATCTTCTAGATCAACGGTTGGTCGTTTCTTTTCTTTTCGATACCAATCAATAAATGCATGATAAGCAATTTTAAATAGCCAAGGTTTTACTTCTTCACCTTTGTATGTTTCTAAGTGAAGAAGAACCCGGTAAAATGTTTCTTGCATTAAATCTTCAGCTGATTCCTTCCGGTGGGTAAGAGAGAGGAGATAGCGAAATAAATCATGCATATGCTGTTCGTATATTTGTTCAAAACTATGTTGCTGTCTCATTTTCTCCCCCTTTCACTTAACTAACGGGAAATAAGATAAAAAGTTTCTTGCCTTCGTAAAAATATGTAAGCAGCATAAGTATTTAATCATTAATAATGTGGCTTTACCAAGCAGTGAACAGACAAGATAAGCATTAATTGCAAAGGCATGAGTATAAAATACGTGTGTTAGCTTAACATAAAAAAAAGAAAAAACTATGAATTTCGACATAATTCAATGAAAAATGTCATTTTTTTTTAAAACTGAAGGATAACTAGTGTTCGAATTAGTCATAAAATGGTATGATAATACTTAGAAGGGATACTCTATCATTCAGTATAAGTGATATACATAATAAATGAAGCAGTGTAAGGAAACTTTATAAACTGAAGCGGGCAATAAATTAGTTTAATTGCCAGTATTGATGGGAAAATAAATTAAATGCTACCGCATGAGTAAATGAAGTGGAACGTTTGCTATAGCCATATGTAAAAGCGAGAGAAAATGAAAAGGTGGGGTCATCATGGACGTCGAGAATACGCAAGGAACAGAAGAACAAGCACCAAAAGTAAAAGCAGCAAAGGTAGGAGATACGATTCAGCCGAAAAAAGGTGATTTCAAGGGATACAAAGGAATCGTTATGGTTGTTCGTGATAATTCAGTGATTGTTGATTTTGGAAAAGATGAAGAAACTGGTGAATCAATGAAAACGGTTATTAACCATAAAAATTATAAAATTGTTAAAAAGTAGGTGATTCACCTGCTTTTTTTATGTGAAAAACTTTAGATTTATTCAACGAGAGTTTATGAAGAGAAAGCCAATTGCTCCTGTCAAATTGAAATGGAAAATAAAATCTTTGAGAACAAGTAAGCTTTCTTGTAAAATGAAGAAAGCAAACAGAGAGAAAGGGTTTTTGTTATGTCAATTGAATTAACAAAGTTATCATTACCAAACGAAGTCCGCACTCTTATTGAAGAGCGCAAACAAAGAAATTTATTCGAGTCAGATCAATTGTTAGTCGGAAAAGGCGGTTATACAGCCGAAGAAGCAGATATTTTAGAAGATGCTATTATTGCATTATCACTCGGGAAAAATGTATTGCTAAAAGGACCAACCGGTTCAGGAAAAACAAAGTTAGCTGAAACATTATCCTATTTATTTTCACAACCAATGCACAGCGTTAACTGCTCAGTTGATTTGGATGCAGAAGCGCTGCTGGGCTTTAAAACGATTTCCGAGCAAGATGGCAAGACAGGGATTGAGTTTGTGGCAGGCCCTGTAATTCAAGCAATGAAAAAAGGCCATTTATTATATATTGATGAAATTAACATGGCAAAACCAGAAACATTGCCGATTCTAAATGGTGTTTTAGACTACCGCAAAATGATTACAAATCCTTTTACTGGTGAAGTAGTGCGCGGCGAGCAAACATTTGGTGTTGTGGCTGCTATTAATGAAGGATACGTAGGTACGGTTCCGTTAAATGAAGCATTAAAAAACCGTTTTGTTGTGATTGAAGTTCCGTATATTCAAGGCACAAGTTTAAAACAAGTTTTAACAGCACAGTCGCAGTTAAGAGACGAGAAATTGCTTGAAAAATTTGTGGCTTTATCAGCAGATTTAATTACGCAAGTGCGCAATGGCCGCGTGTCGGAAGAAGCGGCGTCTATTCGCGCGTTAATTGATACATGCGACTTAGCATTATATATGCCGCCGCTTCGTGCAATCAAGCGCGGAATTATCGAAAAGTTAGAAGATGAAAGGGAAAAAGCAGCCATCCAAAATATTGCAGAAACGTTATTTGAATAAGGAGTGGCGCTATGAGATTTATTAAATTTAACGATAAAAATGTTGACTCTTTTTTATATATGGAGCTTTCAGATTTGACGAAAACTCTAACGAAAGATGATGAAATTGAAGTGGAATATCGCGTATCTTCATATTATGATCCCGTTCACCGAATTATTTACCTTAGCCATTTTTGGGATAATCGACCAGATAACGATAAAGTAAACGGATTGAAAAGTGATGTGTTTTTACGGAGTATAGGCAGCTACAAACATTGTGATTTCAAAGAGGTTAGTTCATATCTAAAAAAAGCAACACGCACGTCAGTTCCAAGTTTAGCGAAACAGCTGTTCATGCTATTTGAAGATCTTCGTTTAGAAGAGTTATGCACACGTGAACGGCCTGGAACGAAGAAAGCTTTTGCTGTAAGACGTAAAGTATATCGAAAATACTTTGCAACTCAGCTCAGTGCTAATTTAACCAAAAGTGTTCACACAGATGCGCTTTTTAATGGGATACATTTGTTGCTGACAGCAGAAAACCCGTTTGAAGAAATGCCATTTATAAATAAGTCCATTGACCTAGCGATGCCTTTTATCCGAAGTCAATTAACAAGCTTATACGATGCAAAAACAACAAAAGATGTATCGCGTATTTGTTTAGAGCTTGTTGATTTGTTTGATGAAATTTTAGAGGAAGATATGTTAAATACTTATTTCTTTTTAGCTGAATTGGATTATGATCAGCTAGAAGATGGGTTAACATTTGATGACTTAAAACGTAAATCGAAGCTAAGTAATGATGATATTCTTGATCATGAAAAAGATGGCGATGAAGATATTCATGAAGAAAAGATGGAAATGTGGCATCGTGAAACGAGTAAAGCTACTCAAAGTTTTCTGCAGTTTGATATGGAGCAAGGTTCGAAAACGGATATGTTAGGTGAGGGGGTTCGTGAAGGTGATGATGGCGATCAGGCGCTTGGCATGGTGCAAGGAGCTTCACAGCAAACATCACGCAGCGATTATTCTCAAATTGAAGCAATGGAACAAACACATCCGGAAAAAGATGGTGCAGCAGATTACGAGTATGGGAAAGAAAATAAATATGCTTACAGTGTATTGATCGATCCGAAAATACCAACTGATGATGATATTCGAAACTATGAAAAAAATAAACGCATCATTTCTTCTTTTCAAAAGAAATTAAAACAAATGATCGAAAAAACGCTGGAACATAAAAAAACGTTACCGAGAAGTGAACTTCATTTTGGGCGTTTAAATAAGCGGCTGCTAAAGTTATGGACGGATGACAATCCGCGTTTATTTTATAAAAAAGACCAGGAATCATCTCAAATAGATGCAGTCTTTTCACTGCTAGTTGATTGCTCAGCATCGATGTATGACAAGATGGATGAAACAAAACTTGGCATTACATTGTTTCATGAAACATTAAAATCAGTCATGGTGCCTCATCAAATTGTTGGATTTTGGGAAGATACAAATGAAGCGACTGAAACAAGTCAACCGAACTACTTAAAAACCGTCATGGATTTTCACTCTTCACTAAACCGAAAAAGTGGTCCAGAGATTATGCAGCTTGAACCAGAAGAAGATAATCGTGATGGCTTTGCTATTCGTCACATGACGCGCAGGCTATTACAGAGAACGGAACAGCAAAAATTTCTACTTGTGTTTTCAGACGGTGAACCAGCTGCAATGGGTTACGAACAGAACGGAATTGTTGATACTCATGAGGCTGTATTAGAGGCGCGTAAGCATGGCATTGAAGTCATTAATGTTTTTTTATCAAATGGTGAAATTGATGAGGGGCAAAGGAAAACGATTCAAAATATGTATGGAAAATACAGCATTCTTGTTCCAAATATCGAAGAACTTCCAGATGTACTATTTCCCTTGCTTAAAAAACTGCTTCATAAAAGTATTTAAAAAGGTTGGAGCTCACGCTTCAGCCTTTTTTATGTGCAAATTCAAAAGGGAAGAGGAGAACAAACTATCTGCAAGTGGCCCCTTCAAACAGTTATGTCTGTTCTTATTGACCAAAAACTGCTGAAGATGTAATTTAAAGTTATGCATAAAGAAACAAGGAATGAGAGTGAGCCTGTTCAAGGCTCATCTAACCGAGCGGTTGGTTTGGTATTAGTGTTATAGACAAAATTATTAATTTACAAAAATAGTGGAAATAAAATTGACAACTTTACATAGGGTATTTTAAAATGAAATCATCTAATAGAATCGTTCTCCTAGAGGGGAGTAGCTTTTACAACAGAGTCGTCATTTCAGAGTTATAAGCTCTCGGCTTTGTTGGCAACATGATGTTGTTAGCCAGACCTTTACCGATTGGTAAAGGTCTTTTTATTTGTTTTAAAGCCTTTGCCGATTGCGGACAAAGGTTTTTTTGTTGGAGAAAATCACACTAAAGGAGCTGGCTGTTTGAATGATATTAAGAAAATGCATGGCTATGCTAGGAGTGGGCTTAGCCCAAATTGACTTAATTTTACCGAAAAAAACGTATAAATCAGGGGAATGTATTAAAGGGTATTTTTTAATTAAAGGAGGAATTATTAATCAAGAAATTAAGAGAATTGAATGCGATATGATTATGATAAACCATCATACAGGTAAAGAAAAAATAATCGATTCGACAAACATTTTAACCTCAAGACTTATTCAAGCAGAACAATACGATAAAGTTGCTTTCACTTTTAAGCTACCAAACACGCTTGTGATTTCAGATGAACAACTATCGTATCGTTTTCAAACGAGACTTACGTTTGATGAAGGAGTGGAAAGCAAAGACCTAGATATTATTAAAATTGTTTAAAGCATATTTAAAAGTATAGCGATAAGGAGCTAATTAACCATTAGCTCCTTTGTTCATTAGAGAGTAGGATTTATAGGATTTGAAAATTGATTCTGTTTCAACTGGCAATAAGCTTTTTTCAAGGTGGCTGAGTAGAGAACCATCTGCTTATTGAAGGTTTATTTTATTCTAAAAGCAAGTTTTAGAATAAAAAATTGAGGAACAGTAATGACAAAGGTACAAAAAGCGGGGAGGCGTAAAGATGTTTGGTATGAATGATCTTCCGAAATTTCTATGGTCGTTTTTGCTTGTACTGCCGCTTGTAACATTAGTTCATCAATTAGGCCATTCGGTTTTTGCTTTGCTTTTTGGTGGAAAAGTCGATTTTACAATTGGAAGAGGGAAGACAATCTTTGCGTTAGGGAAACTAAAAATCAAATCAATTTATTTTCTAGATTCATTCTGTAAATATGAAAAATTAAGATGGGATAATCGATTTACGCATGCTCTTGTTTATGCCGGAGGGTCAATTTTTAATCTATTATCGATTTTTGCTATTAATGGTTTAATCATGATGAATGTGTTACACACAAATATTTTTTGGTATCAATTTGTTTATTTTTCTGTTTACTATATTGTTTTTTCGTTGCTGCCAATTAAATATACAGAGGATTCATCAAGTGACGGCCGTGCCATTTACGATGTGTTACGTTATGGAAAAACGTGTGATCCAGATTGCCAATTAAATATATAACTTTAGTAAATGTATCAGCTATTTTATACGGTTTAACAAATCAGTAACGGATATAATAGAAGATAGAACAAAAGCCATATGAAGGTTAAACGGGAGTATTTAGTAAATAGATATGAAAGTATAAAAGGAGGCGGTGAGATGGGGAGTTTTATTATGGAAACTAACCGGTTAAGGTTCAGGAAAATGAATGAACAAGATACAGCTAACCTATTAAAGATTTTTTCTGATTCAGAATCAATGAAATTTTACCCCTCGACAAAAGGGGAAGAAGAGACAAAGCAGTGGATTAACTGGATGACTAATCATTATCATGCTTATGGGATTGGTTTATGGATTGTGGAACATAGAGAAACTAGTGAGTTTTTAGGTCAGTGTGGTTTTGTATTACAGAAGCTAAATCAGCGTATCGAAGCAGAATTAGGCTATTTATTTGTTCGAGACGCTTGGGGAAAAGGTTACGGAACGGAAGCATCCTTAGCTTGTAAAAACTATGGATTTGAAACATTGAAACTTTCAAAAATCGTCTCGCTCATTGATCCAGAAAACATCGCTTCTAGCAAAATAGCTAAGAAGTTAGGAATGTCAATTGAAAGTAGAATCAGAAAATGGGATAAAGAAATGGATGTTTATTCAGTCTATCCATTGATGTAAAACATCAGGTATGTTCAAATGGAAATAATTCCTATTTTGGATAGTAGCAAAAGCAAGCTTTACAAAAGATGCTAAGTAAATCAATACATGCTCGTTTTGTAAGTACAGTTTTAGTCAATTACAGCAACTAACAATCAGTGAGTGATCACCCATTGATTGTTAGTTTACTTCATTTCAGGACTTGAATGTTTTTTTCAACGTAAGCCCAATTTTGAGGAAACCGAAATCGCAATTGCCAATAAGTTGTTCCTAATAAATTGTATATTTCCATCTGTTCATATTTTGCCACGACACTTCGAATATCTTCGAACCATACGATATGCTGCTTATTCTCTCTTGTATAACGATACCATGGTGCTTGATTCACCCAATCAAATTGAATGGGTATCTGGTTTGAAAGTGCACGATTTTGTGCGGTAGTGGCAGAAATCATTTCTGCAACCTTGCCTGGCTGTTGCGGGATCGTCCAATCATATCCGTACAAACTCATGGCCATCATCAGTTTTCGGCGGTTAATTTGGCTAGTAGCGTATGTTAGCACTTGCTCAATCCAACTAACAGGTGCAATTGGCAATGGTGGTCCTGCTGCGTAGCCGTAATCGATTGTCATGACTGCTACAATGTCTGCGACTTGCCCGATTGCTCTATAATCGAGGAAGCCAGTCAACCGATTAGCTGGGGCATCGGTTGTTTTAGCATGTGCGTTAATTTGAAGAATGCGCGTACCGAGTGCGGTTTTCAGTTCACGTAAAAATGCAGTGAAGTCATTTCGTCTTGCTGGAGGAACAAATTCGAAATCGATACTTATACCAGTATAGCCTTTGCTATTGACAGCAGTGATTATATTGTTAATAAGTGTGCGTCGCCGAACGGAAGTGTTTAATACTTCACTAGCGAGCTCCGCACTGAATGTTCCATTTTCATAATTGCTAACAACCATCAAAGGTTTGAGATTGTTTTGTTTACAGGCTTGTAAAATAGCTGAATCGTCTGCTTCGATTAAAGCGCCTTGTCGATTAAAAGAATAGGTGAAAACGGCAAGGTAAGTAATGTTATTAGCAATTTCTTGTAAAATATCAAGAAAAGGAGAAGGATCAAATGCATCGATAAAAATCAGAGACTGCATGCTATATCTTTGCCATGTTGGAATGCGAAGCCGCTGTCCAATTGTTAATATGCTTAAGTTAGATAACGGATTTGCAGAAATAATCGCTGAAATGGATGTGCGAAATTGTTGCGAAATTTGCCATAGTGTATCTCCGGCTTTTACTTGATAAAACCGTTCAGGAGGACCTTGATCTGGTATGTACAGATTAAGTCCTGGTACAAGATTGTTTGAAGTTAAGCCGTTGACAAGCATTAATGTTGAAATAGGGACACCGTAAACATTTGATAATTTCCACAACGTATCATCAGATGACACTGTATGAATGGCCATAAAAATCCTCCGTCAATCTTTCTTTGTTCTTATATTTATAAATAATAAAGGAAATGACTATAACACTAGTTATCTTTCTATATGAAGAGCTGTCAAGTTATTTTTTAAACAAATAACTCATTGTGATATATAGAATGACATATGTAGAAATAGCTGAAGGGAAAGAATTTAAAACAATCGAACAGGTAACAAAAGCAATATTTATTTACCGAAAGCAATGAAAATCTCAGATGGCCTTTCCGTTTCTTATTAATAAAACACATTTGTGTAGAGGTTTCTTCATATGAAAATCTTAATTAAATGATCAACTTGTTTAACGTAATTTTTTAATAAGAATAGGTGCAGTTATACTGCTGCTAATCGCAAGCAGCTCATTGTGAAATACCCATTTGCATAAAAAATAGATAGACATACTTAAAATAACATCTATGAATAGAAAAGATTGGATATCTGAGCGAGTGATGGTCACGAAAACAAATGATGTTGATTTCTGATTGGTCATAATACGCTCCTTGTAAATATAGTCATAACAGTATATTCAAACATCTTTGAACTATTCAAGAGCAAATATTTACAATGAAAAATTATTAATTTTTATAAGCAAGCAAAAGGCGAAATCCTTGCTTTTTTACATTGTTAAAGTACGATAATGTGCAAGAGCAAGCAATGGAAAGATATCATTATAGCTATGATAGTAAATATAAAATTGCCCTGGAAGGCCTATTCCTGTAGGATAAGCTGTTTGTTCAGAAGTATAAGCTGAAGTATTTAGTAAAAATGAAATTCCTTGTTCAATCGATGTATCTTCTTTAGGGCGTACTGTTAGCAATGCATCAACTGCCCAAGCTGTTTGAGAAGGCGTGCTAAAGTATAAGGGAACATATCTTTTTCGAGATGCACTATAACATGATTCTCCCCAGCCTCCATCTGCTCGTTGAATACTCTTTAACCAATTAATGGCTTTTAGTAAGCGTTTATCAGATTTCGGTACACCGACTGCCCGCAAACCTGTCACTGCTGCCCATGTTCCATAAATGTAACAAACTCCCCATCGGCCGTACCAGCTTCCGTCTTCTAATTGATGATCAAATAACCATTTAACAGCTGCTTTAATAGAAGGATGCGATTGATTCATCCCGGCAAACTTACCAAGACACTCTAGTACTCTTCCGGTTAAATCAGCGGTTGCTGGATCAGTAGCAGCATCTTTTGCATTTTCAAGAGGTAAATAAGTAAAAAGAGTGCTGTCTGTATTTTTTTCAAATGCAGCAAACCCGCCATTTTGGTTTTGCATTGACAACAGCCAATTAACACCTCTTTGCCAAGATTGCAAGTAAGAAGGAGAAGTCATCGCACGTCTGGTGATGGCACGAATAGCGGCAGAAGTGTCATCTAAATCAGGATTAATCGTATTGATGTTTGAAAATCCCCAGCCGCCAGCAGGAACATTAGGGTTATGAACGTGCCAATCCCCAATACGAGTATGCTGTCGAGATTTTAAATAAGATGTGGCACGCTTAATCATCTCGTCTTTAGGCGAAATCCCGGCTTCCTGGAGGGCATAGGTTAAAAGAGCTGTATCCCATACAGTTGATGTGGAATTTTCAAGATGTGTATCTCCGCTGCAAGTCGTAACAAGTGAACAAATACCGTCAATTGCTTTTGTGATAACGGGCGATTTACGATCGTAGCCAAGTGCTAATAGAGCATAAATCATGAAAAATGTAGCGCTAGCGTAGCTGTATAACGTTCCATCTTTTTCAATTCTTTCTAACATATACCGTTCAGCTTGTTGATAGCCAAGACGATGTATGTACGATGGTAATGATGCTAGCTTTTGCATGTGCTCATATAAAAATGATGAACGTTCAGGTGCTGACTGCAAATCCCATTCATCGTGCTCTTGTCTTGTTAATAAATGAGCTAGTGATGGCGTATTAAGTGAGGTAATAGAGAACTTTTTATTACCGGCTACCATCATTGGCACAAAATGAATGCGCGCATAAGCACTTAAATCATAAAAATTCATAGGTGCATAGGGAGGAATAAGTAAAAGTGACAGAGGTAAATAAAAAAGCTTCGGCCATTCATATAGGCCATTGACAGCAAGCATCCATTTTGTCATAAAATGAGCTTTTGAAATTCCTCCAGCCTCGAAAATAAACCGTTCAGCCTTCCGCAACAGCCGATCTTCTTTTTTATAATAACCGGAATACAAAAGGGCAGTATAGGCTTGAACAGTAGCCGAAATATTTTCTTGTTCATCCTTATGAAGAGTCCATAATCCATGTTTTGTCTGTTTTGCAACGATTCGGTCAGTTAGTGATTTAATTAGTGATTCTTTCTCGAGGTCTAAAGTGCGTAATAACATAATTAAGAAAGCATCTGTCATAATACTCCCTTCAAAACAATAGCGAAAAGATCCATCTTTGTGCTGACGATGGCGCATTTTTTCAACCCGTTTTTTTATTTCATTTGCAACTTGGTCTTTTAGCATACGAATCACCTCTTAGTTAATCCTCAATCTCTTAGAAAAACATTCCTATGCGATACTTAATGTTATAACTGTATTCAAGTTACAAGTGTTGTATGAAAGTTAGAAGTTGCAAAATGCTATCGTTGTCTTGCACAATGGTGATAATGGAAAAATGGAGTGATAGAAATGAAAGAAGTACACGTGCAAGTAATTCAAGGTAGAGGTACATATTATGAATTAGGCATGCTGCAAGGAAAACTGCATAAAGAAACTAAATTAGCAGAAAATCATCAAAGAAGAAGGAAGCAGTCTATTCGTCATTACCGAGTTAATCTAAAAGAAGTAAAAACATATTATGATTTGTTTGCACCAGGTTTATGGAATGAATTAATAGGGCTTTCAGAAGGGCTAGGTTGGCCATTAGAAGATGTTATACATGAATATAGCGGTTATCAGCAAGACTGGAAAAAGACAGGGTGTTCAGCACTGATGCAACATGGTGTTTATGTGCGAAATTATGATTACCATCCCAAAACGTATGAAGGCAGATTTCTTCTGTTTCAACCAAAAGGTGGGTATGCAAGTGTAGGCTTTGGAACGAGAATGATCGGTCGAATGGATGGAATGAATGAAAAAGGGCTTGTCGTTGGCTATCATTTCGTCAATCGCAGACATCAAACAGATGGCTTTATTTGTTGTACGCTTGCAAGATTTATTTTGGAAACATGTCAAACGACAGAAGAAGCCATTTCGATTTTAGAGCATGCACCTCATCGGCATGCATTTAATTATTCGATTTACGATCGGAAAGGGCATGCAGCAGTTGTGGAGGCATCAGGTCGCGGTATCAGAGTACAAAGAGGTGTTTCAATGGCATGCACCAATCATTTTAATGAATTAATAGCAGAAAATCGCCATCATCTCGTTGAATCAAAGGAACGGCTAGATACTATTCGTGAGCATATTGATCAGCCGCTTTCGTCAATAGAAGCTTTTTATTTATTCAATAAAGATGACTATGGCATCTTTAAGGAAGATTACAGAAACTCAGCTGGTACATTGCATACAGTGGTCTATGAACCTGAAACATTAAAAGTCATTGTAGGAATTGGCGGTGAAGCGAAGCCGTTTACTCTGTCGTTTGGAGGTTGGTTAAAAGGAGAAGCGGTAAATATAACAAAAATAAAAGGAACCGTTCAGACAGAAGAATCATTTCCATTTCAATAGAAGAGACAAAAAAGAGGCTGAACGCAGTTAAAGGGATGTATAAAGTCGATGAAGAGTTTCATTTTGTCCAAGTTCGAGGCTGGAGAATTATATTAAAATTTGTTGACAAAATTCAACGGCAAGTTGTCAAAACTCTTTGTAAATGATAACGTTATCTTTAGCTGAAATTATACATAGAAAGAAAGTGATTTTGTGTACTATTCAACAAGGCCTAGGGGTATTCATTTAGTTGTGCCGGGCTTTTTCTTTATTGCAACGGTTGTTTTATTTACTATGATGCAATTCGGTTTTTATGTAGAATCTAGCATTGTTCGCAAAATTTGGGTTATTGTGATGGCATTATTACCAATCGCAGGCTTGTTTACGGCTATTAAAGGAAAAAGAGGGAGCGCTAAGCCGTGGCTGATCGTCGGTAATATTGTACTGATCTTAACAGTAACAATCATGAGTGTACAAGCGATTATTTCATAACAGTTGATTTCTGTTCATGATAAGTAAGATTCGTAAAAATGAAAGTTAGTTAACTTTAAAGGTCATAAAAAATAGTGCTGTCAATTGACGAGCACTATTTTTTGTAAGCAATATGAAATGAAACGTTAAGCTGACTATACATTAATTACTTGCTGATCTGCATATACAGCTTGACCGGCAATTGTAACGCTGTAAGACTCATCTTCTTTTTCGATAAAAACGTGAACGATACCATCTTTTTTTAACTCTTGCCCTTGTTCGACTATTAAATGCAAAGAATCACTCTTTTGTTGGTCAATATACGTTGCATAGTACGCGCCTATAACACCTGAAGCTGTGCCAGTTACTGCATCTTCTACAGTTCCTGAAAAAGGAGATGAAAAATGGCGTCCATGCATATGTGCTTCAGGATGCACGGTGTCTAAGCAAAAAGGGTGAATGGATGCTTCTGGCATCTCTGATAACAGTGCAGGAAAACGATCTTGTATTGGTTTCATTCTTGTTGAAGCATTTAATGATTTCAAAGGAACAATTAAAGTCCAATTGCCGGTGCTTCCATAAACGATTGGCAAATTTTCATCAATATCTTCACTTAAAATCCCAAGCGCATGTGCTAACTCCTCACGTGACCCTGCAAATGGTTTAAATTGAGGTGCAGCTTGACGCATTGTAATGACAGGTTCGTGATCAACTGTCTGAATTTCCATTGGTAAAATTCCTGCTTTTGTCTCCACGGTAAACTGCTGTTTTGATAATAAATTTTTCGTATGTAAAGCGTAAAGAGAAGCAATCGTTGCATGTCCGCATAAATCTGATTCTTGTCCAGGTGTAAAATAGCGGATACGCAAATCAGCTAAGTCGGAAGACATAACGAAGGCTGTTTCGTTAAATTGTGCTTTGTATGCTATTTGCTGCATTTGCTCAGGTGTTAGTTCATCTCCATGTAATACAACTCCAGCTGGATTTCCTTTATTCGGCTGTGTGCTAAATGCGTCATATTGATAGACGTTGACTTTTCTCATGATTTATTTCCTCCATGTAATCGTATAATAATATGATTTTCGCCAAATTATGCAAAACATCCTTCTTTTGTAAGAGCAAACATTCTTTAGAAGAGTGCGGTAATGTGAGGGCTGCGGTTCAATATAGCTATTTTGTAAATTTTAGGTTTTAGCATTTTTTGTATGGTAAAATATTGGCGTTACATATAACGTGAGAAACTTCCGTCAGTGGAAGGCTTTATCGCCGGATATAGGTAGCAGAGGCTTGCAGGATGTGGATCACACAAAAACCTAGCCTGTATTCTGATAACTAGACCTTTACGGACAGATTTCACTTCTTTGTTTTTACATACTTTTGAGGCGGTAGGATGACGGCCTGTAAAGAGTGGGAGAAAAAGTTGAAAGGAGAAAAAGATGAAACGTATATGGGGAGCGGCATGCTTGTGCATAAGCCTTGTGTTTGTCGGGTGCAGCAGTGAGGAAGTAGAGACATCATAATGATTGTTAAAAGAAGATAGCTACTTAAAAAGCCACCAATATCGGTGGCTTTTTTAAACACTAGTTTGGAAGATTTATATTTTTGTTAATTGCTGTTAAAGCATTAAAAAATCCGCTTTCGTCTTTTGGTAATGAGATAAGAATACTTCGGTCATATGTATCAATTTGCAATCTTTTTAACGTCCAGGCAGGAGCAGATATAGGGTTTTTCGTGTAGTGAATGCGCTGGATATGTTGAATCGGTATCTTTTTATTAAGAATACCGAACACGATTATTAAATGGTCATCCTTAATGATAAAATGTGCATGTATCAGTGTATAGAGAATAAAAAGTGATAACAAAACAGGAACAATTAAATCGATATTTCTAGCTTCTTCTTTTAAATATAAAAACAAAGGTAACACAATAAGAAGCAAAGAAATAGCAACAAGAATGGGACTTCGTTTAATTTTAAAAACCATTACAGTCACCTCTATCAATTTTTTATGATACTTAATGGAAGTTACATAAAATTATGGAGTAGTCTATGAAGTGTGGATGCGAGTGGAGGATATTTGTGCTGTTAATACTATTGTATCATTAACAGTGTTCTTATAATGATAATAATTTGATTATATCTATAAAAAGAAGATAATGAGATAAAGTAAAACTTCAATCAATGGGGGCCTCCTCGTTGATTGAAGTTTTACTTTTTAGACATTTTTAGAGAAGTTTTTCTAGATTCCTAGTGTCTTGAGGCGGGGAATTTAAGAGCTTACTATATAATCAAACACATTTTTCCCAATTAAACTTAATGTGACTAAGATAAATAATGTACGAACGTAGGTAACACCTTTTGTAAGAGCTACATTAGATCCGACATAAGCACCGATAATCATTGCAAATCCCATAATAAGTCCATATGAGAAAACAACAGAATCAAAATATAAAAAAACGAGTAAAGCAGCGAGGTTACTGCCGAAATTTAAAAACTTCGCGCTTCCTGCAGACTGTAAAAAGTCAAAGCCTACAAATAAAAAAGCAAATAAAATAAATGATCCTGTTCCAGCGCCAAGGAAGCCATCGTAAAAGCCGATAATAAAAATAAGTGCAGTAAAAATAATAATCTTTTTCAATGATAAAGGTTTATAGGTAGATGTCTTTCCCCAATTTCGATTTAAAATAGTGTAAACAGCAACTAACACTAACAGTACAAGGATAAGAGGCTTTAAAAACTCTGAGGATAAGTAATGAACTGTAATTGAACCGAAAAAAGATCCAATGAATACAAAAGGAAACCATTTTCCGACGATTCGAAAGTCAACTTTTCCTGATCGTACAAAGCTAATAGTGCTTGTCAAAACGCCCATTGTACCAGCTAATTTATTTGTGGCAATTGCTGCAGCCGGAGGCAATCCTAAAAATAGTAAAGCAGGAGTCGATATTAAGCCGCCTCCTCCCACTACTGAATCAATAAAAGCAGCTAAAAAACCAAAAAATAATAAAAGTAAAATGATATTTAAACTTAACTCTTCCATGGAGCACCTTCCTTGCTTTTAAAATATATATAGTCACTACTTAAATAGTAACTAATATTCTGTACTTTGTAAATATTAACTTTAATGTCAGATGTAAAAAATAATGATATGATAAAATATAATGTTGATGAGGTAGTGGAGGTCTTAATGGAAGCAATTATTGAACAGCTGCAGTCACTTGGGTTTAATCAATATGAATCAAAAGTGTATGTCACGCTTGTAAAAAAAGGAGCGTCAACAGCATATCAAATTAGTAAATATTCAGGTGTGCCTCGCGCGCGCGTGTATGATATTTTAACAACCCTTGAAGAAAAAGGAATTGTGTTAAAAGAGGAAATTAACGAAGCGACACAGTATACACCTTTGCCTGTAGATGCTTTTTTACATTCTCTTCGCACAAAATGGCAACGTACATATGAAGATGTCAGCGAAACGTTGAGACGGTATGAACATATGGAGCCTATGACGGAAAGTCGTGTGATGACGATGAAAGGAGCAGACGCTATTGTAGCGTTTTGTCAGTCGCTTATCGTTAAAGCGAAAAAGAAAGTTGTTGTATCACTGTGGAATGATATGTACGAGCGATTGGAAGAAACACTTATAACCGTTCAAGATAGATGTGATCTAAAAGGAATTGTTTTCGAAGTTGATTCTCCAATCCAAGCATTTGATCGGCATCGGCATACAAGTTATACAGCAAACATTGGAGAACAAAAATGGTTCATTTTGTCAATTGATGGGAAAGAAATGATCTATGGACAACTTGAAGTCGCTTATTATACAGATAATCCTGTTCACATTAATTTACTTGAAAATTACATTTGGCATGACATCCTTGTGAATCGTCTTGTCGAAAAAAGTGAAGCGGATATGGACAGTTGGATTGAAAAAGCACGTGATCAATTCTTTTCATAAGCAAGATGTGGATAAAAAAAGACTTAGATAAATATGCTAAGTCTTTTTTTGGTGCATGTATTTTAATTTTTTTATACAAGAATCGTTTTTTACTTAAATATTTGTTGAAATATGTCGATAAATAAGTTACTTCCCTATGTCTTTATAAATATCACATAGTCAAAAAGGGTTACTGATAATGTATATACTATGCCGAGGAGGAATAAAATGCGAAAAATAAGCTTGTTTAGGAATCCATTTGCGAAAAGAACTAACACATCAGAGGGTAAATCCCTTAAAAGCAAATTAATTATATGGTCTGCATTAATTTTAATTGTACCAAGTATGATTATTGGAATTTTGGCTTATCAAAGTGCTAAAAGCAACATAGAGAATGAGATTGTTTCTAGTGCGAACCAAAATGTTCAGCTGCTTAGTCATTTATTAGACGCAACCTTTATACCTAAATTGGAAGAGGCGAGTTTCTTAGCAGCTAGGTTAAATGAGGATCTATTCACTGATCTTGCGTATAAGGAGCTTCATACACACTTAAAAGATTTTTTAAATGCTTCTGAAGGATTGCAGACGGTGTATGTAGGTACGGAGGATGGAAAGTTTATTGCCGAACCGGCTGTTGAACTGCCTGCTGATTTTGACCCGAGAAAGAGGCCGTGGTATCAACAGGCAATGGAACATAAAGGCCAGGCTGTCATTACTTCACCGTATGTTGATGCATCTTCTGGAGAATACGTTCTAACGGTGACAGTTTCTCTTAAGGATGGCAATGGCGTGTTAGGCTTTGACCTTAAAGTTGACAGTTTAAAAAATATCATTTCAAAAGTTAAAATCGGTGAAAAAGGTTATCCGTTTGTAATGGATACAGAAAAGAAAATTGCTTTCCATCCAACGCTTAAACCAGGCGAATTCTTAGACTTTCCAGAGGTTGACATGATGTATGAATCTACTAAAGGGCAACTTGCCTACGAGTTCGAAGGAATCTCGAAACAAATGTTTTATGTAACTAATCCGACAACGGGATGGAAAATTGCAGGCTCTATGAATAATTCTGAAGCACAGGAAGCTTCTAAGTCAATATTCCACATCACATCATTGGTTATTGCTATCACGCTTGTAATTGGTAGTTTCGTTGTTTTTCTTGGTATTCAATCGATTATTCGACCTATCCGAAATATAATAACAGTCACAAAAAAAGTCAGTGAAGGCGACTTAACGGAACGAATTGAAGTGTCTACAAATGATGAAATTGGCCAAATGGGAACAAGCTTTAATAAAATGATTGATTTTCTTCGTGAGCTTCTGGTTAAAATAAACGATTCATCTCAACATTTGGCGGCTTCAATCGAACAGCTATCGGGAGGTTCTGAACAAACAGCTCAAACGACTAGAAAAATAACGATGGCTATTAAAGAAGTGGCAGCTGGTTCAAAAACACAAATGACTGGTACAGAAGAATCTGCAAGAGCAATGGAAGAGATTTCAGGAGGGATTCAGCAAATTGCGATAGGGGCAAGTATCGCTTCCGATTCTTCTATTACAGCATCTAATAATGTTCAAAAGGGGAATCATGCGCTTGAACAAGTAGTTGCGCAAATGAATTCTATTAACGATTCTGTGAATGAAGGCGTTTCGATTGTAAGACTTCTCGGTGAACATTCTCGGGAAATTGGAAAAATTATAGAAGTAATTACGCAAATCTCTGAACAGACCAACCTTCTTGCTTTAAATGCAGCAATAGAAGCAGCACGTGCCGGAGAGCATGGAAAAGGTTTTGCGGTAGTAGCCGAAGAAGTACGGAAGTTAGCAGAGGAAACAAAAGCATCCGCTAATCAGATTTCTCAATTGATTAATACAATTCAAGAGGATACAGCCAAAGCAGTTGTTTCTATGGAAAAGGGAGAAACAGAAGTTAAAAGTGGATTTGAAGTTGTCTCTACAGCAGGAGAGGCTTTCAAGAAAATTCTACAATCCATTCAGCAAGTAACAGAGCAAGCTCAGGAAGCGTCTGCTACCTCTCAAGAAATTTCAGCAAGTGTAGAAGAAGTGACAGCAGCGGTAGGAGAAGTAGCTACTATAGCAAGCGAAGCAGCTGCAAGTACGGATCAAGTCGCTACCTCGTCTGAAATGCAGTTAGAGACGATTCAAGAGATCACGCAATCTATTAATGAATTAAGTAAATTAGCCATTGATTTACAAGAAACAGTCGATCAGTTTAAAATGGAGTAATCTTTATGATGTACACAGAAAGCGCCCGAATAATCGGGTGCTTTTTTATTTGCAGTAACTTCATAACAAAAGTACCAAAAGAAATATAATCGTTTGTTCATTTTTATTCTTAGAACGAACATGTCTAACATTAATAATTCATTCAGGGCTGCTGTCTTATTGGTTACTTGCATAAGCTGAAATTTTCGTTTTTATAGCACTGAATGAAAAACAAAACATTGGGTGAAAATAGAAAAAAAGGTGAGGGGTTTATGAAAAATATCATTTACTATCTTCCGGAATGTGACCATTTTGTAGGTGCTTTTTTTGCTTTTATCATTCCCTATACGATTTCCAAAATGTCAAAATGGCTCCGACAATCATCTAAATCTAGTTAAGAAGTATATCACCTCCCTTTTAATAAAATTCTACAACTAGAGGTAGGTTAAAACTCTCTTGACTCAAAAAAATTTTATATAAGTAGGTGAGGGTGATGCATCCATGGACGTGGTTACAAAAAAAGAATAAAGACAAAAAAAATGCTCAACAACAAGAAAAAATACATGGAATAGATACATTCTTTTCCTCTAATTTGTCTGCTAACCTCGAACAATTACAAAGCATCTTAGGAAATAATCCAGATGTCACCATTCGCAAATTTTACATTGATGTATATAACGTCAATGCTGCAGTCGTATTCATTAAAGGGCTTGTCGACAAAGAGCAAATTTATGAACAAATATTAAAGTCAATTATGTTAGACCTTCGAAAACGAGAAAGCTCTGTTGAAGAAGGTCAGGCCACTAATTCTAAAATCAAAGAAAAGATTAAAAATCATGTAGTGACATTAACAGATGTAGAAGAAGCTAAGAATATAGAAGACTGTGTGATGAAGATTTTTAATGGTGAAACTGCATTATTAATAGATGGTACGGATACTGCCATTCTGCTCGGAACAAAAAAATGGCCTTCAAGGCAAATTGAAGAACCTATTACAGATCCTACTGTTAGGGGATCAAGAGAAGGATTTGTAGAAAATATTCTTGTGAACATGTCTTTAATTCGAAGACGAATCAAGGATCCTAATCTGGTATTAGACAAGTATACAATCGGACGCAGAAGTCAGACAACTGTTATTGTTACATATATGAAAGATATTATAAATGACGCAATCATCCAAGAAGTTAAAAAGCGGCTAGAAAAAATTGATATTGACCAAGTTCCTGAATCTGGGATTATTGAGCAGTTAATTGAAGATGATTTTCTATCACCGTTCCCACAATTATTAACAACAGAAAGACCAGATAAAATAACAAGTGGATTATTAGAAGGACGTTTAGCCATTTTAATTGATGGAACTCCTTTTGCATTGCTGCTGCCGATCACAATCACAGCCATCCTGCAGGGGCCCGAAGATTATTATGAACGGTGGTTTGTAGGCACTCTCATTCGTCTTATGCGGTTTGGAGCAGCTGTTATCTCATTATTTGCTCCTTCTTTATATGTCGCTCTTGTTTCATATCATCCAGGGTTGATTCCGACAGACTTGGTTATCTCAATTGCAGCAAGTCGTGAAGGGGTTCCTTTTCCCTCCATCGTGGAAGCATTGCTGATGGAAGTCACAATTGAAATATTACGAGAAGCAGGAGTCAGACTTCCAAAACCAATTGGGCAAACAGTTGGAATTGTTGGTGGACTAGTTATTGGTGAAGCGGCTGTTACAGCAGGCTTAGTAAGTCCAATGATGGTCATTGTTGTTGCAGTAACAGCGATTTCTTCCTTCTCTTTGCCACAATACGGGGTAGGGATAGCGATTCGTATGTTACGTTTTGGGATGATGCTTTCTGCAGCTGTATTAGGGTTATTTGGAATTATTATGTTTGCGATGATGATTACGATTCACCTTGTAAAGCTCAAAAGTTTTGGCGTCGAATATACTTCGCCATTTGTTCCATATGAATTTAAAGATTGGAAGGATGCGTTGCTTCGATTACCGTAT
This sequence comes from Priestia megaterium, assembly GCA_008180335.1. Taxonomy (GTDB): domain Bacteria; phylum Bacillota; class Bacilli; order Bacillales; family Bacillaceae_H; genus Priestia; species Priestia megaterium_B. Next base: position 351,119 of record VTEF01000003.1, on the reverse strand, counting down.
AAGGTTTTAAAACAAAGGCCTGAAATGTTAAAAACAAAGGATTCTACTCGCATTAAATAATGGTTTTTGCTAGCGAAAAGGCACTTCGTATGATTCTAAGTCTTTACTAAATATTTATCGTTTCAAATGAAATTCTCATGAAAAATGTTGGAATCGACCTTATCGAGCTTTCAATATTTAGGACAGAAGCTGTTCAAACTTCTGTATATAGTTAAGTATCTTAATCTTAGGTTTTTATGAATGTATGCGTTTATTTAAAGACAGCAGAAGTTAATCTAATGCTTAAACGGTTTAATTTTTTTCATTTGCATACAAATTGCCGATGTATAGAGCAGCGCATGACTTTTTATAACGACTATGCCAGATGTGTAGCGCTTTTTGTTGCGGAATCCATGTTTTTTCTTTTATGGATGATTACTTGGATGAGAAGAAAAGAGAGTGAAAGGTATAAAAAACTTTAGAGAATTAAAGGAGGGTTGTAATGAATCGTTCGAATGAACAACTTACATCTATCCAAATGGCAGTTGCTTTAGCAATGACAATTATTGGTGTTGGAATTGTGACGATACCACGAGTAAGTGCAGAGGAAGTCCAAACACCTGATATTTGGATTAGCATGATTCTTGGTGGCGGAATATGTATTGTTGCTACTTTTTTTATAACGAAGCTATGTCAACAATTTGAAGGCATGACGATTTATCAATTTAGTCCCATACTAGTTGGAAAATGGTTGGGGTTTATTTGTAATATTTTTATGATTACATATTTTACGTTAATTGTAGGATATCAGGCACGAACAATGGCTGAAGTGATTCGTGTTTATCTATTAGATAAAACTCCGTTAGAAGTGATTATTATTGTATTTACAAGTGTGGGTGTGTATAGCATAATTAGCGGGATTTATCCAATTGTTAAGCTATTACAAGCTTACTTTCCTGTTGTTTTGCTGTTCGTTCTATTCATGCTTGGACTTAGTTTGATAAATATTGATTTCAATAATCTTCGCCCCGTTTTAGGTGAAGGGTTTAAGCCAGTCATCAAAGGGATTAAGCCAACAGCATTGTCTCTTTCAGGGATTGAAATTTACCTCGTTTTAATGGCGTATATGAAACAACCAGAAAAAGCTATGAAATCTGCAATAATCGGAGTACTTATCCCAGTAATTTTATATATTTTAATCTTGCTCGCTGTTATTGGTGTGATGACAGTTGAGGAAGTAAGGCTGTTGACATGGCCGACAATAGAGCTTGTCAAATCAATTGAAATGAAATATCTCATTTTAGAGAGGTTTGAAAGCTTTTTTATCATTCTTTGGATGATTACAACGTTCACATCTTTTATTATGAATTTTTATTTGGCCAGTTTGGGATTAAGTCAAGTATTTAAAAAAAAATACAAATCTTTTGTGTATAGTCTTTTACCTGTTATTTACCTATGTGCTATTTACCCAAAAGATATAAATGGGGTGTTTAAATGGGGGGATTATCTTGGCAATATGGCAATTTTAATTGCAGGAATTATCCCTGTTCTTTTTTTAATTGTTGTCTTCATAAGGAGGAAGAGAGATGCGAAGAGTTAAAAAAGGATTTATGGCATGCTGCTGCATTTCACTCCTTTTTATAGCAGGGTGCTGGGATCTTGCTGATATTGAAGATACAGGTTTAGTTGTTGGCGTGGGAATTGATAATCAAGAAGATTCAATGCAAAATCATCTAACTCCTAAGTTTACACTTCAATTCGTTGTACCGAAAGTGTTGGCTGGTGAGCAAGGGGGAGGCGGCACTCAAGAAGAACCTTTCCGTAGTTTAACAATTGATGAAGCCTCTTTATTTGAAGGAGCTCGTGAAGCTTCCACTGCATCAAGTCGCATTCCTAATTATTCTCATTTAAAAGTATTGGTTATTAGCAAAGAAATAGCCAAAGCCATTAATTTGTCTCAATTAATGAACTTTTTCTTTCGTGATCATGAAATGAGACGAACAGTTCATGTGTTGATTTCAGAGAAGAAAGCAAGTGAAATATTAAGTATAAAAGGGGTAAAGGATCCAATCCCTGCTTTAAAGCTATTTTATATAACGGAAAATATGAAAATAAAAACGGCAAAAATGGCACCTAAAATATCCTTAGGTGATTTTTCAGCAAATATGTCGGCGAATTCAAGCTTTATGGTTCAAAAAGTACAAGTGTTGAAAAGTGGAGTTCAGATTATAGGCGCAGCAGTTATCGGAGGGAAGACAAAGAAAATGATTGGAGAGTTAAATGAAGATGAAACATTTGGGATTAATTGTATTACAGGTGAAGCTACAGAGGGTGCCATAACAAGTGTTAATGAAGAAAAAGATCAAATTATTTCATATGAAATTCAAAGCTTAAAAAGCTCCATTAAGCCTAAGGTAAAAGGAGAAGATATTCTATATACAGTAAGTATCAACGCTGACGGTCGGTTAGCTGAAGACTGGATTCCAAACAGTAATGCTTTTGACGAGGAATTTATTCAAAATGCAGAAAAGCAAATTGAAAAAGAATTAACGCGATTAATAGAAGTAGGATTAACCAAGACTCAAAAAGAATTAAAAGTAGATGTCGCGGGGTTTGGAGAAAGCTTACGAATCCATGAACCGAAAGTATGGAAAAAAGTAAAAAAAGATTGGGAACCACGATTTTCTGAAGCTACCATCGATATTAATGTGAAAGTTAATATTAGAGAATTTCAAATACAAGGAAGAAAAAACAATAAATCTGAGTAAGAAAATCATATTTATTTGCTCGTTAAAGGATAAGTGTGACTGCTTGGTTTATCTTTTGGTTCACTTAGGGAAAAAATCGATTATAGAATCTAGTTTTTATGACTAGTTGCAACGCTTTTAAAATTTTGCCCCTGAATCGATTATTTGCTATGCTAGTTAATACTAAATTATAAAGTAAGAAAAGGATGTTATTCATGCACTCATATATTGTAGTAGGGGCAGGGATTCTCGGAGCTTCTACCGCTTATCACCTTGCCAAAGCAGGAGCAAATGTTATAATCGTGGATCGCAAAGGTTTAGGGCAAGCTACGGATGCAGCAGCAGGGATTGTGTGTCCTTGGCTCTCACAGCGGCGCAATCAAGCTTGGTATCAGCTTGCCAAAGGGGGAGCAAGGTACTATGAATCACTAATTAATCAATTAGAAGAAGATGGTGAAACGGATACAGGTTATAAACGAGTAGGAGCGATTAGTCTTCATACAGATGAGAAAAAGTTAGATAAAATGGAAGAGCGGGCGCATAAACGCCGTGAAGACGCTCCGGAAATTGGTGAGATTACTCGGTTATCCTCTAGTGAAACCAAAGCTTTATTTCCTGTTTTAGCAGACCAATATAGTTCTGTTCATATAAGTGGTGCAGCTCGTGTAAATGGAAGAGCTCTTTGCCGTTCTCTTATCAATGCTGCTAAAAAGCATGGAGCTACATTTGTTGAAGGAGATGCGTCATTAGTATACAATAACAGCGAAGTAATAGGTGTCGACGTCAATAACAAGTTGTTTCAAGCTGAGAAAGTAATTGTAACGGCAGGAGCGTGGGCAAATGAACTGTTGCAACCTTTAAAGGTTAACTTTTTAGTTACATATCAAAAAGCGCAAATTGTACATCTTCATTTACCAGACACAGACACAAACAATTGGCCTGTTGTTATGCCTCCAAATGATCAATACATTCTCGCTTTTGAAGAGGGAAGAGTTGTGGTAGGGGCTACACATGAGAATGATACCGGACTTGATTACCGTGTAACGGCAGGAGGGTTACATGAAATTTTTGATAAAGCATTATCAGTTGCTCCAGGGTTAGCGGTTAGTACGGTCCTTGAAACGAGAGTTGGGTTTCGGCCATTTACACCGGGATTTCTTCCTGTCATTGGGCCATTGCCTGGTTATAAAGGCTTATTGCTTGCGAATGGTCTCGGTGCTTCAGGTTTAACAGTTGGACCCTATTTGGGTTCTGAATTGGCAAAGCTAGCACTTGATCAGCCAACAGAGATTGATATTTATGATTATAATATTAAGGAAGCAGTTGAAATGCTGAATTCTTAAATCGACTATTTAAAGAGTAGGACTTTTACGTCATGAAAAGTTCTACTCTTTTTAAGTTGTACGGCTACTTGAGTTAATCTGAACTTACTTCTTGTAGAGGCTGTTTCAATGCGCTTGGAATTTTTCGTGGCTCGTAATTAATTTGATCCGACGAGTAAACCATAACAGTTACTCTGCTTCCTTGTGCGTTAGCACGAATGAGAATCGGTTGATTATAATGATTTTTAAAATTGAAATCTGGTCCATACCAGCTAACGGTAGCATCGCGTCCGGGCGGTACATAATTGACACGTTTACTGTGAGAGTAGCGTTGAGTAATTTGCACACCTGCTCTGTCTACAGCATTAAATAAAGTAGATGAAACTTGGCAGATTCCTCCGCCGACTCCTTCTGAAAATTCGCCTCTGACAATAATTTTAGCAGGCAAATATCCTTTCTCCTTTGTTCTTTGACCAACGACCTTGTTAAATGAAAATGTTTTCCCTGGGAAAACGACGTAATTGTTAATAGCTTCAGTAGCAAGAGAGATATTATGTGAACGATTTTTATTGCTGGCATTAAAATAAGTATCATATCGACCGATTTGCTTCACGCGAATATCAGACAGTAATTCACTGTCTACTTTTGGATAAACAAGGATCTTTGGAACATCGATTTTAGCTGATCCGTTGCTAAAAAAATAGGCGGAGAATTTATCGGTAAACAATCGGTGGTTTAGTTTATAGCCTACTTGTTCAGGGATGATTCTTCCTCTGCTATCAATTTTTGCATTAACAGGCTCCTCATAAACTTGCTTGTCCAATCTTTTAAGAAAACTCTTGTATTTGCCAACATCAAGTATAGGTACACCCGGTAAATCAATCATAAAATCAGTACGGTTAATCGTTATAACTGGTTGCTCTTTCTCTGTTATTGATAAGTCATTAGGAACATTAACTGGCTGAGCTAGTAACATAAGTGCAATAATCCATGTAAACATCATAATGTGGCATACCTCCCGCTGTTAGTATAAGTAGGAGTTCATGATTTAATGTAACTAAAATTACAGAGGCGGAAGGAATTAAGATTGATGTTAAAGCGATTCATAAAAAATGATTATTTCCACATATTAATGAGGGATATCATACAGAGTTAGTGAGGTAACATAATGAATAAGCATTTAATAATATGTTTTATTTTATTTGGTTTGATTACAGCTTTTTCTTTCAGAGTGAAGGCAGCACCGGTTACTTATTTCCCAGTAGTCGAGAATGGACAAGTTCTTCCATGGAAAGAAGTAACGGAGCTCCTGCCCAAAGGAAAAAAATTTAAAGTGATTGATGTTGAGACAGGTCTGTATTTTTATGTTCAGCGCCGAGCTGGCAATAAACATGCTGATGTGCAGCCTTTAACACGTAAAGATACGGCCATTATGAAACATCTTTATAATAATAAATGGAGCTGGAATCGACGGGCAATTTTAGTTCCGGTAAAAGGAAAATTACTTGCTGCTTCAATGAATGGAATGCCACATGGAGGAGGAGCATTAAATAATGGATTTCCGGGCCATTTCTGCATTCATTTTGCTAAAAGCACAACTCATCGTACAAACAATGTAGACCCCGATCACCAAATGATGGTGTTAAAAGCGGGAGGGAAGCTGGAAGAATACGTTAAAAAAGCGAATCCAAGTCAATTAGTACATTTATTTCTAGTAGGAGTGAAACAGCACGATGATGATTTAATAAAGCATGCTCTAAATATGGAGAATGCTGAAAAAAAACAGGTGATTTTAAAAAATATCAAAGATATCTCTACGATACACTATGACATCGCTAGCATAAATACAAAAGAAATAAAGAAATCATTAATTATTAAAACGAAAATTTCCCTCAAAGTAACAATCTATTGGAAAGATCAGCGTTCAGAAAAAACAAGCATGACTTTTACGGTTGAACGAGCATCTCTCATTGATTCATGGAGAATTAGTGATGTGAAATTTTAATACTATATGATTGAGACTCCTCTGAAAAGAGGATTTTTAACTTTTTAGAGGATCTATTAACGATGCTGGCAAGGGAACAAAGCATTGAAATATATAATCAGAATAGAGGTCATTATAAAACATAGAAGGTGATTTTTCTCCTACTTGCAACTGTAAGTAACAACTTCTCCTTAAAGCGCCAAAGTGTTAGTAAGGTGTAAAGTAGAAATAAAGGCATCTCAAGGATATTGCGGATAGATTTTGAAAATTAAAAAATTAAACCTATACACCTGCTAGATTTATGTTAAAATACGTTTGAGAATATAAAACTACATATTGGACTTTACGGTGTTAAATGGTAAATTGCCGTTTAGCTTAAAAGGGAAGTCGGTGCAAGTCCGACGCGGTCCCGCCACTGTAACGAAGAGTGTAATGATTATTGCGCCACTGTCTATTAAGACGGGAAGGCAATCATTACATGTTGACGCGAAGTCAGGAGACCTGCCATAAAGAACAACACATTTTTACCCACGCGGATGGGAAGTGTTGATGCAAGAAAACAATAAGATTCTAGTTTTATAGATTTGTTTGTTTTTCTGCTGATACGCACTTCTTTACACGTAAAAGAAGTGCTTTTTGTATGTTAGGCTCGTTCGTGTGGGTAAATGTAAAGGAGGATTTTTTGTGAAAAAAGCTGTTTTTATCATTCTTTATTTTGCTGCTCTATTAATCTTTATTCCAGAACAAGCATTTGCTATGCATATTATGGAAGGTTTCTTACCGATTGAATGGGCAATCTTTTGGTGGGGCTTAACATTGCCATCATTAATTATTGGCTTTCGCTCAATCAAAAAAAAGGTCAAAGAAAATCCTGAATTAAAAATGATGCTTGGTTTATCAGGTGCGTTTGCTTTTGTATTATCTGCGCTGAAAATTCCTTCGGTGACGGGGAGCTGTTCACACCCAACTGGAGTAGGACTTGGGACAGTATTATTTGGCCCAGCAGCGATGAGTGTTGTAGGATTTATTGTGTTATTATTCCAGTCACTGTTACTTGCACATGGCGGTTTGACAACACTTGGAGCAAATGCGTTTTCTATGGCTGTTGTGGGTCCAATTATAGCTTATCTTGTCTATAAAGGATCAAAAAAACTTGGGTTTTCGTTTTCAATATCGGTATTTTTAGCAGCGATGCTAGGTGATTTAGGCACATATGTTGTTACATCGTTTCAATTAGCGTTGGCTTTTCCAACAGAAGTTGGTGGAATGATGTCTTCATTTACAAAATTTTCAGGTATTTTTGCGTTTACACAAATTCCTTTAGCAATTAGTGAAGGTTTATTAACAGTTATTGTTATGAATGTATTAACAAAATATAACGTAAAAGAATTAAAGCTATTGCAAGTATTATCAAAGGAGGGGCGTTAAAATGAAAAAGAATTTACTCTTGCTTTTTATCGTCGTTCTCTTAGCAATCATTCCATTATTTGTCCAAAGCGATGCTGAATTTGCTGGTGCCGATGGTGAGGCAGAAGAAGCAATTACAGAAATTAACCCTGAGTATGAACCTTGGTTTTCATCTGTGTGGGAACCGCCAAGCGGAGAAATTGAAAGCTTATTATTTGCTCTGCAAGCCGCAATCGGAGCTGGTTTTATTGGATATTTTATCGGTCTAGTAAAGGGCAAGCACCAAAAACAGGAGAAAGATCATGCTTCTGATTGACAAATACGCCTACTTTAATAAATTGCAGCACGTACATCCAATTGAGAAGATAACGTTTGCAATCGGATTTTTATTATTTTCACTTATCGTCCAAGATGTACTTGTGTCACTCATTACGTTTATTGTAATGAGTGCTTTTACTATTTTCATTGCGAAAATACCGTTTCGTTATTATCTAAAATTATTATTTGCACCATCATTTTTCTTGCTATCAGGAATCATTACGATCTTATTTTCTTTTACATATGAAACGATTACTGTACCATCAGTATGGCAAACGGCAATAGGGAATATTCAAATATATATTGGTCAAGACAGTATGAAACAAGCTGTTACCCTTTTATTTGTGGTTAGCGGAAGTATCAGTTGTTTATATTTCTTAATCTTAACAACACCACTGTCAGCGATATTAGATGTTCTGCGAAAGTTAAAAGTACCATCATTATTTATTGAAATTGTAGCCTTAACGTATCGCTTTATTTTTGTCTTTTTTGAATCAGCGACAATGATTTATCAAGCACAATCTTCAAGATTAGGCTATACAACGATTCGACAGAGTATAAGATCGCTTGGCATGCTTATTTCAATGTTATTTTTTAAAGTGTTTCAAAAAACAAGTCAATTATCAATGGCAATGAATTCACGAGGATACGAAGAGAATCTGGTGTTCATTGAACCCGAGTATCCTTATTCAATTCGTAATTGGATAATAATCGCTAGCTTATTTATAAGCCTAACCGTTGTTTATTTCGTAACTGGAGGGCATGTATAATGGAAGATGTACTTTTTGACATCAAGGAGTTAACGCATCGGTATACAGATCAAACGGTGGCGTTAAATAAAATATCGTTACAAATTAAGAAAGGAAAAAAGATTGCTTTATTAGGAAACAATGGAGCTGGAAAATCCACATTGTTTTTACATTTAAACGGCATCTTACAACCTACAAGCGGTCAACTCTTATTTAAAGGAAAAACGATCACTTATGATCGCCCATCGATTCGCGAGCTTCGTAAACAAATTGGTATTGTTTTTCAAGACCCGGATTCACAACTTTTAGCAGCAACTGTTATGCAGGACATTTCTTTTGGTCCCCACAACTTAGGACTATCTAAAAAGGAAATCATAGAGCGCGTAGAATGGGCTATGAAACAGACAGAAACAGTAATGTTAAAGCATAAGCCTACTCATTTTTTAAGCTTGGGACAAAAAAAACGTGTGGCGATAGCTGGCGTGCTAGCAATGAATCCAGAGGTGCTGATTCTTGATGAACCGACAGCAGGCTTAGATGCTTATTTTGCCCAACAAATTATAAATGTGCTAAATCAAATTCACCGACAAGAAAAAACAATTATTTTATCGACTCACGATGTAAACCTTGCATATGAATGGGCAGATGAAGTCGTCATAATCAGTAATGGCGAAGTTTTGTACCAAGGAGACCCTATTACCGCTTTTCAGCAAGAAGAGGTGATAGAGCGGGCGCATCTTACTAAACCATGGGTGCTTGAAACGTTTCAACAACTTGTAAATACGGGTATGTTTCATTCAACTGTTAAAATTCCGGTATCGAAAAAAGAATTGTTTGAAAGTATGGGTAATCAAACAATTAAAATTTGATTATAAAAGCCAACTTATTGTGAAATGGAGTTGGTTTTTTGTGGTATAATGGGAAAACAAATGTAAAAAATACTATTTTCAAAAATTGATTTTCGTTATCGTAAAGGAAGTGAAAAGATGAACAAAGCGAAACAAATAAAGTTTGGCACTCATATCGGGTTAGGAGTCTGTTTCGGAGTGATAGCGGGAGCAATGATAGGAACGGCTGTTGGAAATACGCTAGGTGTGTTGCCATATGGTATTTTAAGCGGTTTGCTTGTCGGATTTTTAGCTGATACATATTATACACGTAAGTAAATACATAACTAAAATCATCGTTACATCTCAATCAGCGAGGAGATTTGCCTCCTTGCCGATTGAGATGTTGTCTTAAATAAGCGCTCTAAATGCATGTTCCAAGTCAGTATATTTAAAAGTGAATTGTTCATCAATTAATCGCTTTGGCATACAATTGCGTCCTGTTAAAGCAAGACTTGGCTCTGTTTTCATTACTGCATACGCACCTAACCATACAAACGGTGCAGGAGCAGGAGGCGCCCATTTTTTATTCATTACTTTACGCAATATCATCATAAATTCTTTATTTGTAACGGGGCTTGGTCCTGTTGCGTTATAAACTCCGCTTGCTTGTTGATCCTCAATGGATTTTAAAAACATTTCATTTAAATCATCAATATGTAACCAGCTGATGTACTGTCTGCCAGATCCAACAGTTCCGCCTAAATTAAATGCTGCCAATTTTTTTAATGGTTCTAAGGCCCCGCCATCTTTTCCTAAAGCAAATCCAATTCGAAGCATTACTTGACGAGTAGAAGGGAAGGTTTCTTTAAAGAATTCATTTTCCCATTGTTCACAAACATTAACAGAAAAACCTGTACCGTGTGGTGCGTTTTCAGCGCATACATTTGTCGTATCACCAAAAATGGCAAGAGAGCCTGCTTGTATAAAGGCTTGTGGAGGATTGACAGCCTTATTAATAGCGGTTCGCAACACTTTTACTGAATTAAGCCTTGAATGAACAATTTCAGCTCGGTTTTTCTTGGTGTAAATACAATTTACACTTTTGCCAGTGAAATTAATGATGGCGTAACTGCCGTCAACTTCACTCATCCAGTCTTCTAGATGAACCCCATCCCATTGTACATATTGTACACCATCTTTAAATGCAGGAGATTGTCTTGAGAGAACAACAACCTCATAGCCTTTATCTATTAAAAAAGCAGCCAGTGACTGCCCTAAAAACCCTGAACCGCCTGCAAGTATTATTTTCTTATGCAATTTCCTCACCCCTTTTTGTATAAATTTAACTTATTATATTTACATTGTAAATAAAGTGATAGTCTGCAGCTATACGAATTAAGCTTAACTGAGTGAAAAGATCCCTATTCAAGTAAAGGGTGAGTTTGGTAGACACATGCAGAAATGAGAACATCCAAGTTGGATAAATTGTAAAAGCACTCCAAATTATTAAGGCTATTAATCCATTGCGAATACTTAGTGACGAATCAATAGCAAGTGAAGCACCTATCGTACCGATTGAAATGCCAGATACAAAATTAAAAAAGTCATTTGAGATATTTCTTTTCTGCCCATAAGTCTTGTTAAGGCTAACAGTGTAATAAATGCAACAGCAAGCCTGAGTACTAATTCTGCAATTGGCACATTCAAAACTCGTTTTACCATAGAAAGTATTAATCGCATTCAGTATTGTTCCAAATTTTTGATAATGTATTTATTAATTTTATTGGCAATAAAAGATTAGAAGATAATAGTTTATTTGTAACTTAGCAAATACTTTTTCATGTGTCAGCAAAATGGAATGGTTAACTTTTCTTGAACGGACTGGCGGAATTCAATGAAATAAATAGATGGTTAAATTTACTCCATATAGCTAAAACTAGAAACAAGCGGTATACACATGGTTAAGAGCATGCAGCTCAAGTTAAATTGGAGGTAAAAATAATGGAACAGCTAGGGAAGAAAATTGATGCACTTTCAAGCCAACTAACAAATCTGAGATGGGAAATATGGCTAAAACACACATTGTTCACTTGGCAATGGTGGATGCTCCTCTGTGTATGTCTTGTAATGGTATTCTTATTTTTTACTTTAGTTAAAAAAGAGAAACTCCTCGAATCTGTCGCCTATTTTGGGTTAATATATGTAATTAATAAAAACTTAGATGATATAGCAACAGCTATGAACTGGTATGATTACCGAATGCAGCTCGAGCCTATTATTCCGACAATGCTGCCAGCTAATCTGTTTATCATTCCGTTGGGGTTAAGCATTATCTATCAGCGAAGCGAGAAATGGAAATCATTCTTAATAGCTGTGGGGGTGTTTTCAGTTTTTGTATCTTATATTGCGCTTCCGTTTATGAAAATGGTGGACATCTATTTAGAAAAAGCATGGAACGCCAATTGGTCATTTATCAGTTTAGTTTTAATGGCTATACTTTCTAAGGCTGTAATAGATCGAGTGAAACTAATACATAAAGTTAATATAAAGCAGAAATAGAGAGAGGTACTGAAAATTAACCATAACAATTCATTTAGCAACTCTTTTTAAATTTAAACAATTGGTCATTCAATCAGAACATTCGTCCTTTTATGAAGTGTTTGGATACAATAATTTCAATGTTTTTTAAGCAAAGATGCCCATAATTGATTATGGGCATTATTTGTAAATTAAATTTTTAAAAACAGATGATGTAGGAATAATAAATGAGATCGTTTATTCGATCTGCTGCAAGTTATATGATGATAGATTCATCCATTCAAAAAAAAGCTAAAAGCAAGAGCGCTTTTAGTATGATAAATTTTATCGTGTAACTTTGACGGATATCATTTAGGGAAAATAGGATATGACATTTGGAATGTCACATAAATAGTTTATGTACAAGCCATTTAAATGTTCTAGAAATAATGGAAAATCCATAAATAACTAAGTTTCATATGCAAAATTTACTCTTTTGCTGCCAAGTCATTCTTTCATTCTGGGAGAATAGTAGAGAGGATTGGTTAACGCTAGTATAGTAGGCCCAGAAGCATAAATCGATATTGATGATTTCCTAAAATATCATTCTAAATCACCAAAGTAAATAATTGGAATTTATGTTAAGGTTAAATAAATATATTTTTTCAAAATAGCCGTTATTTACATGGTAGAAAATTAATGGAGGGTGCATATGAAAACGATTAAACAGTATATAGAAGAGCTAGGCAATCAAGCAGATATCTTAACTGTTCAACAAGCAAATATTTATTTTGAAAAGTTAGCTTATAAGTTTCCATTTACAAACCTCAATAAAATTGATTGGAAAAAGGTTCTTGTAAAAGAAAAGTGTGAAACGTTTCAGCAAGTAGCTAGCTGGTTAAATATGATGAATATTAGAGATCAAAATGTAATTTTATTTTGGAATGATAAAGAGATTGCTGCAATTAGTATAAATCTTCAAAAAATAGTAGCGACTATTCATCATATAGGTGAACGCCATTTGTTTCTGTACTGCCCAACTGTTGAATATGTAATTGAATGGATTCGCGAAAAAGATCTTATGATTGGATTAGCCCCAAGGTAATAATAAATACAATATCAATGTTATTACTGTGAAATAGTTTAAAAAGCTGCTACTAACAAAATTGATCATCCTTCGCAGTAGCTTTTTTGTATACATTTTCTGTGAACGGTGCAACGTATGACTAATATGAGTAAATTTGGTAATTTTGGTTGACATTTTTGGAAAAATGAATATAATTAACATTAATCAAATTGTTAAATGTAAAAAGCGGGAGATATGATGAATGCTAAATAAAGAAAAACAAACGAATAAACCTCAAAAAGAGTATCCAAAACCTTATGGTTATACCGCTGACATTGCTGTGTTTACCATTGTTACAGAGAAAAAAGAAGCATATAAACCGCCAAAAATGGTGTTAAAAGTTATGTTGATTCAGCGTGCTATGCTGAATGCTGAAGGAGAAGAAAATATTGAAGCAGGAAAATGGGCATTGCCAGGAGGGTTTGTTCAACCTAATGAATCAGCTTTTGAAGCAGCACAACGTGAATTAGAAGAAGAAACAGGTGTAGCTGGAATTCATATTAAGCATTATGGTGTGTATGATAAACCAGGAAGAGATGCTAGAGGTTGGGTTATTTCAAATGCTCACTATGCAATTGTTCCAGAGGAAATGTTAGCAAAGCGTCAAGCGAATGATGATGCAGCCAAAGTAGAATTATTTCAGTTAGACGATGTTTTTTCACTGCCGCTTGCATTTGATCATGAACAAATTATTAGAGATGCAATTACGGAAATTACAAAAGATTTGCTGCAAACAACCCTTGCTCAAAAATTTTTGCCAAAAACGTTTACGTATTCAGAGTTGCAGGCGGTGTTACTAACGATTACCGATGATTCAGCAATTAAAAGTGATCAAGCATTTGCCAGAAAGATTCGTATGTTGCCGTTTATTGAAGAAGTAGAAGGACAAACAACGACACGAACATCTAAAAAGCCAACCAAACTATATCGTTTTGTTGATATGGACGTGATGAAGCCAATTTATACGGCTAGATATTAATTAATGTACTTTGTTTTTTAATGTATACACTAAACAATTGGTTAAATGTTAATTTTAAAAAAGGCGATTAGGAGGAACTTTAATGACAAAAGCATTAATAAATATTGACTATACAAACGATTTTGTTGCAAATAATGGGGCGTTAACATGCGGAGAGCCTGGTCAGAAAATTGAACAAGAAATCATACGTTTAACAAATCAGTTTATTGATGAAAAACAATACGTTGTATTTGCAATCGACCTTCATGAAGAAGGGGATCAATATCATCCGGAAACAAAGTTATATCCACCTCATAACATTGCAGAAACAGCAGGCCGACAGTTATATGGAGGATTAAATAAGTTGTATGAAAAATATGCAAAGCTTCAACATGTACAATGGCTCGATAAAACAAGGTATAGTGCATTTGCGGGTACGAATTTAGAAATAAAGCTTCGCGAACGGGGAGTGACTGAAGTGCATCTGGTCGGTGTATGTACAGACATTTGCGTGTTGCATACGGCAGTAGATGCTTACAATAAAGGATTTGAAATTGTTATTCATGAAAAAGCTGTTGCAAGCTTTAATCAAATTGGGCATGAATGGGAGTTAACACATTTTAAAAACTGTCTTAATGCACGCATTGTTTAATTAAGATAAAATTAAATTTCATAGTTAGCTAGTAAAAAGCAGGTATGATATTGGAGGATAAAACATGAACACATATACAGATGACAGTCTGATGCTTCATACAGATTTGTATCAAATTAATATGGGCGAAACATACTGGGAAGATGGAATTCATCAAAAAAAATCAGTATTTGAAGTATTCTTTCGTAAACTACCTTTTGGAAATGGATATGCGGTCTTTGCAGGCCTTGAACGTATTATCGAGTACATTGAAAACTTTCGCTTCTCAGAATCAGATATTGCCTATTTAAGAGAGGAAGTTGGATTTAAAGAAGATTATTTAGCTTATTTAAGTGATCTTCGATTTACGGGTACAATACGTTCTATGGTAGAAGGAGAACTTGTGTTTCATAATGAGCCGATCTTACGCATTGAAGCTCCTCTAATTGAAGCTCAGCTTGTTGAAACCGCCATTTTAAACATTATGAACTATCAAACATTAATTGCAACGAAAGCAGCGCGTATCAAACATGTTGTTGGTGATCAAGTCGCAATGGAGTTTGGCACAAGGCGAGCTCAAGAAATGGATGCGGCTATTTGGGGAACAAGAGCTGCTTATATTGGAGGATTCGAAGCGACATCAAATGTGAGAGCTGGTAAAAAATTTGGCATTCCAGTTGCTGGTACACATGCCCATTCAATGGTTCAAGCGTATAAAGATGAATATGTTGCTTTTCATAAATATGCAAGACGCCACAGAGATTGCGTGTTTTTAGTAGACACATACGATACATTAAAATCTGGTGTGCCGACTGCCATTAAGGTAGCAAAAGAGTTAGGAAATCAAATTAACTTTAGAGCGATCCGTCTAGACAGCGGAGATTTAACCTATTTATCAAAAAAAGCCCGTCATTTATTAGATGAAGCCGGTTTTGTTGATACAAAAATTGTCGCATCGAATGATTTAGATGAAGATACGATTATGCATTTAAAATCACAAGGCGCACAAATTGATATGTGGGGAGTTGGGACAAAGCTTATCACTGCATATGACCAGCCAGCACTTGGCGCTGTTTATAAACTTGTTTCAATCGAGGATGAAAACGGTAAGATGGTTGATACGATTAAAATAAGTGCTAACCCTGAAAAAGTAAGTACGCCGGGATTAAAACGAGTATACCGCATCATTAATAAATTAAACGGAAAGTCAGAAGGGGATTATATTACATTAGAAGATGAAAATCCTGAAAGTGAAGAGAGACTTAAAATGTTTCATCCTGTACACACATTCATTAGTAAATTTGTAACAAATTTTGAAGCAAGAGAACTTCATCAAGATATTTATAAAGACGGTCAGCTTGTATATAAAACGCCTAACCTTCAGGAAATTCAAAAATATACAACTGAAAACCTAGCATTATTATGGGATGAATATAAGAGAACGAGAAATCCTGAAGAGTATCCAGTTGATTTAAGTGAAAAGTGCTGGGAGAACAAAGCCAAACAAATCGAGGCTGTTCGTAAGAAAGTGTCAGAGCAATTAAGATAGAAGGTAAAAGGGGAGAAAAGATGATGGAAGAAAAGAAGATTAGTTATTTCAAAAGTCTAAATGCAAAAAAAAATTTAGATCGATTAGTAACAGAGGGAGTTAAAATTGGAATTTATGGATCTTCGTTTGATCCGATTACAAATGTTCACCTGTGGACAGCTTCAACAGTTGCTCACCGTAAAAAACTCGACTACATTATCTTTCTTCCATCTTCTAATAAACGAACGGATAAGCGTCTGCAAACATCCGATGAACATCGAGTTGCCATGATTTCAAAAGCGATTGAAGACAATCCTAAATTTTTACTTGATACGTATGAGCTAAATGTATTGCCAGGCTATCATTACACATACTACACAATGGAATATTTCAAAAAATTATTGCCGAAAGCTCAACTTTATTTCATTATGGGAGCCGATTTGTTAGTAGATATTGCACAGGGAAAATGGAAAATGTCAAACGAACTTTTGAGTGAAAACCAGTTCATCATCATGGCTCGCAATGGTATTGATATGCTTCAAACAATCAGCAGGTCGCCTCTTTTACGTAATTATGATGATGGGCGCTTTCAATTGCTCGACAAAGGGCTTGCGATGGAAATAAGCTCAACATACATTCGTGAAGAATTCTCAAGAGGTGGCGAGCCACGCTATTTATTGCCTGACTCTTGCTACACGTATATAAAAAAACATGGCTTATATGTAAATAAGTAAATGAGATAAGCTGAAAGGAGAAAACGATGACAATTCAGCAGCAAATTATGAAAGAGTTAAATGTGTCGCCAACGATTACACCAGCTGATGAAATTCATAAACGAGTAGAGTTCCTAAAAAACTATCTAAAAAACGCTCAGGCAAAAGGCTTTGTATTAGGCATTAGCGGAGGCCAAGATTCAAGTTTAGCTGGAAGGTTGGCGCAATTAGCGGTAGAGGAGCTTCGCGAGGAAGGTGTGGAGGCCAAGTTTATCGCTGTACGTTTACCATATGGTGTGCAAAAAGATGAAGATGACGCTCAAGCATCTGTATCCTTCATTCAGCCTGACGAGACGATCGTATTCAATATTCAACATACTGTAGAGGCGTTCACACAGACCTTTAAGGAGACTGCTCAAAGCGAGTTGGCAGATTTTCATAAAGGAAATGTAAAAGCACGCGTTAGAATGATTACTCAGTATGCTATTGGCGGTGAAAATGGCTTGTTAGTAATCGGTACAGATCATGCTGCCGAAGCAGTTACAGGTTTCTTTACAAAGTATGGTGATGGAGGGGCTGATCTTCTTCCGCTTACTGGTTTGACAAAACGGCAAGGGAAGGCGTTATTAAAAGAGTTAGGTGCTGATAAGCGACTGTATGAAAAGATTCCTACAGCGGATTTACTAGATAAAAAACCAGGTCAAGCAGACGAAACAGAGCTAGGGATCACTTATGAGGAGCTTGATGATTATTTAGAAGGCAAGCAAGTAGCAAATGAAGTCGCTGAAAAAATTGAAAAGCGGTATCGTATGACAGAACATAAGCGCCAATTACCGGCGACGATGTTTGATAAATGGTGGAAATAATCACCTTTTAAAAATATGTTCAGATTGACGAAAACCTAAGAGGAATCTCGCCAATCTGAAAAATAGGTTCCTATTTTTTAATAGGAATCTATTTTTATTGAGCGGTATAGCCGCCATCAATGACTATAGCTTGACCTGTCACGCCTTTTGAGAGGTCACTCGCTAAAAACATTGCATAATCAGCAATTTCAGACACATCTAACAAGCGTTTTTGAGGCACAAGCGGATAAATTACTTCTTCTAGCACTTTTTCTAGCGCGACATTACGCGTGCGGGCTAAGTCTTGAAGTTGATTACGAACAAGCGGTGTATCAACATAACCAGGACAAATCGCATTAACGGTTACCCCGTGTTCGGCACCCTCTAAGGCAGCAACTTTTGTTAAACCAATTACTCCATGTTTAGCACTATTGTAAGCAGCTTTACCTGCAAAGCCGATTAATCCATTTATTGAAGCCATATTAATAATGCGTCCAAATTTTTGTTTTTTCATAATGGGGAAGGCATGTTTAGTCGCAACAAAAGGTGCTACTAACATGATTTTAGTTAAAAGTTCAAATTTTTCAGTTGGAAATTCTTCGATAGGTGACACAAACTGCATTCCTGCATTATTTATTAATACATCAAGCCGTCCATAGTGAGTAACAGCTGCATTAATCATTTCTTTAATATCATTTTCATTCGTTACATCTGCTTTGACACCGATTGCATCATGTCCTCTTGATGAAAGGTTTTCAGCTGCTTCTTTAACCCCTTGTTCATTTAAGTCCGTTAATATTACTTTAGCCCCGTGTTCAGCGAATTTTTCACCAATTTGATACCCAATTCCTTGTGCAGCACCAGTAATTAATACCACTTTATTTTCAACCATTCTTAAACCCCCTTATGTAGCTATTTTTTAAAACGCTTACTTTTCCATTTTATCAAAATAATTACTCTATATAAATATCACTTTCGTTTTTTTGAAGGAAATTTTATTCTTGTGAAGAATATAGATTAAGTTGTAGATAAAGAAGAAAGAAGGGTTACATATGGAAGCAGCTGTGAAAGTACAGCAAGTACAACAGGAAACGGTATATCGCATTTTATTTGCGATTAGTTTAGGGCATTTCTTGAATGATTGCATGCAGTCAGTTGTTCCAGCGCTTTTTCCGATTCTTGAACAATCAATGAATCTTAATTACACTCAAATTGGCTGGATTGCATTTGCGTTAAATATGACATCTTCAATTATGCAGCCGGTTTTTGGTGTTTTTGCAGATAAGCGACCATCGCCGTTTTTATTACCCATTGCGATGTGTTTAAGCATGATAGGAATGGTAGGATTAGCGTTTGCGTCTAATTTTTATTTTGTATTAATATCTGTTTTATTTATCGGGTTTGGATCAGCTATTTTTCATCCAGAAGGATCCAGAGTCGCATATATGGCTGCAGGAGGCAAGCGAGGTCTCGCTCAATCGATTTATCAAGTTGGCGGAAACACGGGTCAATCAATGGCACCGCTTTTTACTGCTTTTATCTTTATAGGATTAGGTCAATTTGGCACCATATGGTTTACAATTATCGCAGGAGTCGGTGTAATCGTATTATATAGTGTATCCAAATGGTATAAGCAAGAACTAGTAGTTCGTGAAAGGCTAGAAAAGAAGCAGCAAGTAAAAGACTTGAAGATAAACAAGCAAATCATTTTTGCGATTGTGCTAATCATTTTTCTCGTCTTTGCTCGATCATGGTACGGGGCGGGCATTTTAAATTATTTTCAGTTTTATGTAATTGAAAAATTTGATTTATCTATTAAAAGTGCACAGCTGTATGTATTTTTATTTATGATCTCAGGAGTATTCGGTACATTTTTTGGAGGACCTTTAGCCGATCGTTTCGGTAAACGAAATATTTTGTTGTTATCGATGCTAGGGTCGGTGCCTTTTACACTGTTGCTACCACATGTAGACATGGCGTTAGCAGCACCGTTGCTTTTAATAATTGGTTTTATTATTCAATCAAGCTTTAGTGTCACAGTCGTATACGCACAAGAGCTGCTACCAGGAAAAATTGGCCTTGTTTCTGGTTTAATTGTAGGGCTAGCTTTTGGAATGGGAGCTTTAGGGGCAGTTGTATTTGGGAAGTTAGCCGATTTATACAGCTTACAATTTATTATGTTATTTTGCAGCAGCTTACCAATTTTAGGTGTATTAACATGGTTGTTGCCAAGTGACAAGCGCGTCAGAGAAATGCATGCAGAGTTATAGAAATGGATATGCTTTTGCAAAAGAAAAGAAGACGACAATAAATAGCTTGTCGTCTTTTACAATTCCTTAAAACAGAGGAATGTCTTTGCTGTAAAAACTCAGTGTCTGATAGAGGTGCTTATTTTTCATTGAAAATCATTTATCCATCATAAAACATGGTAGTCTATGAAAGAGAAGGGGGAAGGAATATGGAATTACGAGAGGAAATCATTTGTGAAAAAAGGTCATATAGCAAAGCGCTTGATACACATGATCATAAGTATAGTCAGCTGATGTTTCCATTATCTGGATCAATTTATATCAAAGCGAATGAAAGAGAATTAAAGTTGAACCAAGGTTGCTTTTATATACCTCCCTCCTGTTTGCATACTTACCATGCATTGGAAAGAAATGAATTTTTAGTTTTAGATGTTCCGGCCACATATTTTACAGTTCAACAAGAATTTAAGCAAAGTATTTATATAGAAACAAGTGAGTATTGGAGCTCAATTCGATATTTGCTGTTAGAACATTTTAATCAGCATGATCAAGCAGATTCGCTGCATCATCTTGTGAAGTATATTAATCATTCTTTATCAACACGAGCCTTACATAAATCTGTTCAGTATATTCATTCTTATTTTTATAGAGATATTAAGCTAGAGCAGCTAGCAGCAATGGAAAACTATCATCCTGCTTATTTTTCGGCATGGTTCAAAAAGCAAATGGGGTATTCTCCGCAAGATTATATTCATCATGTACGATTAAAGGAGGCAAAGCAGCTATTAGAGCACACATCATGGCCGATCACAATGATTGCTCATGAAGTAGGCTATCAAACATTATCATCATTCACCAAATGGTTTAGGCAAAAAGAGAACCAATCGCCAACTTCATTTCGAAACAATCTTAAAAGTAAACAAGTGAAACAGTAAAACCGGCAAAAAATCCTTCTTTTATATCTGTATACTTAAGGTGTAAGGAGGAGTTCATATGATAAAGAATATACCAGGTTTCTATATATTAATAGCTGCGGTTTTATGGGGAACGACAGGGACTGCTCAATCTGTTATCACTGAAAATGCTCATCCCGTTGCAGTTGGAACAATTCGTTTGGCTATTGGAGGGGGAGCATTACTTGCGGTTGTTTTTATCCAAAAGCAAAAAATAGTTGGTAAAGAAACATGGCCAATCGCTAGTATTTTAATAGCTTCTTTATCAATGGCTGCGTATCAGCCACTGTTTTTTTCAGCAGTGAAAATGACGGGAGTAGCAGTTGGAACGGTGATTGCGATTGGAAGTGCACCGATTATTGCAGGAATGTTAGAATTTGCGGTATACCGCCATATTCCTCGTACAAAGTGGTGGATTGCTACTGGTTTAGCTATTATAGGCTGTTTTCTTATGTTTGGTAACGAAAATGAGGGGATTTTAAGCATCGCAGGCATTTTTATGGCTCTAGGAGCAGGTTTTTCCTTTGCGTGCTATACATTAGTTAATAAACGGATAATCAGTATGATTCGCCCAGAAGTAGCTGTAGCCGTTGTGTTTACTGGTGCAGCTATTATTCTTTCGCCGTTTTTGTTTATGCATAATATGAAATGGTTATTTAGCCTAAACGGCCTCTTAGTTTCTATTCATTTAGGCGTTATAACGACAGGTCTGTCTTATGTACTATTTTCGAAAGGCCTTAAAAAGACAAATACTTCGACGGCGGTCACATTAGCATTAGCAGAACCTGCAACAGCAACATTACTAGGTATAACTTTTATCGGTGAAAAATTAACTGCGCTTGGGATCATGGGAATTATTTGTTTGTTTATTAGTCTTATTCTTCTAGCTTATCCATCTCGGATTAATAAAGCTGTTCAAGTTCATACATGAATTTTAATAAAAAAGCGGAGCTTACACTGCGAGAGGTAAGCTCCACTTTTTATTAAGCGTACATGCTTTTAATTTGCTTTTGAAGATCAGCATCAGCTAAATATTCATCATAAGTTGATTGCTTATCAATGACACCATTTGGCGTAATTTCAATTACGCGGTTTGCGATTGTTTCAACGAATTGGTGGTCATGAGATGTAAAAATCATAGAACCTTTGTAGCTAATTAATCCGTTGTTTAACGCTGTAATTGATTCTAAATCAAGGTGGTTCGTTGGATCGTCTAATAATAAAACATTGGTACCACTTAGCATCATTTTAGAAAGCATACAGCGAACTTTTTCGCCTCCGGATAACACGTTTGCTTTTTTTAATACTTCTTCACCAGAGAATAGCATTCTTCCTAAGAAGCCGCGTAAAAAGCTTTCACTTTGATCATTTGGTGAGTATTGACGTAACCAGTCAACAAGATTTAGGTCACCATTCTCAAAGTACTCTGAGTTGTCTTTTGGGAAAAATGATTGTGAAGTCGTAACGCCCCATTTGAACGTACCGCTATCTGCTTCCATTTCACCCATTAAAATTTTCATTAATGCGGAATTAGCAAGCTCGTTACGGCCAACAAGAGCAATTTTGTCATCTTTATTCATAATAAAGTTAACATTATCAAGCACTTTGACGCCATCAATTGTTTTTGTTAACCCTTCTACACGTAAAACGTCATTACCGATTTCACGTTCTGGAGTAAAGTTCACATACGGATAACGACGAGAAGATGGTCGGATGTCATCTAATGTGATTTTATCAAGTAATTTCTTACGTGATGTTGCCTGCTTTGATTTAGATGCATTTGCGCTGAAGCGTGCAATAAAGGCTTGAAGCTCTTTAATTTTCTCTTCTTTTTTACGATTAGCATCTGAAGCCATTTTTTGTGCTAATTGACTTGATTCATACCAGAAGTCATAGTTCCCAACGTAGATTTGAATTTTACTAAAATCTAAATCAGCAATATGTGTACATACTTTGTTTAAGAAGTGACGGTCATGCGATACAACAATGACGGTGTTTTCGAAGTTAATTAAAAATTCTTCTAACCATTGAATCGCTTGAATGTCTAAGTTGTTTGTAGGCTCATCTAGTAATAATACGTCAGGCTTACCAAATAAAGCTTGTGCTAATAGCACTTTTACTTTCTCACTACCTGTTAAGTCAGCCATTTTTTTCTCATGAAGCTCTTCAGGAATGCCTAAACCTTTTAAAAGAATAGCTGCTTCAGATTCAGCTTCCCATCCATTTAATTCAGCAAATTCACCTTCAAGCTCAGCAGCTTTCATACCGTCTTCGTCTGTAAAATCAGCTTTCATGTAAATAGCATCTTTTTCTTGCATAACTTCATAAAGGCGAGCATGACCCATAATAACGGTCTTTAATACTTCATGTTCTTCATATTCGAAGTGGTTCTGTTTTAAGACTGCAAGGCGTTCGCCAGGTCCCATATGTACGTCACCAGTTTGAGATTCAATTTCACCAGATAAAATTTTTAAGAATGTTGATTTTCCAGCACCGTTTGCGCCGATTAATCCATAACAGTTACCAGGTGTAAACTTAATATTTACATCTTCAAATAACTTTCGGTCGCCAAATCGTAAACTAACATTACTAACTGTAATCATGTATTAGCAGTCCTCCAAATTCATTATCTATAAAATTATATCATTCTTTTTAGATAAGAGCGATATTGATCGTAGTAAATCAGACATAAAGTGTACATGAATGACCGGCTCAACGTCAACTTTTCTTTTCATTAACAAACCTTTGAGTAGATCAGATTCAAGTTTATATATGATATGGAAATATTTATTGAAAAAGCGTGTTGAACTCTTTACGTACATAAGAGCTAACCATTATTATATTAAGTAGATACATAATCTAAAAATTGCGGGGATTAACAAATGATGAATACACATTTGCTGAAAATACGTGAAAGAATTTTAGACGAAAAGCATGAAATTGCGCATTCAATTACACAGGAACAAAATGAGTTATACCCAGGCCAACTGAAGCCCCTAACAAATGAACTCTTACCGATTAGAGTTGAGCTTGTCACGTTTTTTGCTGAATCAATTGCATTAGAAGATAGTATTCGGGTTCAGCAATTAGAAAAATGGGGGATGGAAACAGGAACAAGATGTGCTGCATTAGGCGCAACTCTGGATGCGATGTTAAATGAAGTGCCTCACTACCGTAAACTTATCGGGCAGATTATTAAAGAAGAAGCAATGAGAGCACAGCTAACATTAGAACAATTTTATGAAGTGCTATCTGTATTCGATCAAACTGTTGATGAAGTTGTTTATTATTTCAGTGTACCGTTTGTAGAATATAACGCAGAACAGCTTAAAAATTCCCAAGAAGCTTTATTAGAACTGTCTGTACCTGTGGTACCTATCGCAAATGGTGTAGCAGTTTTACCTGTCATTGGCACGATTGATACATATCGTGCAAGATTATTAATGGAACAAGCGTTAGAAGAGAGTGTAAAACGTCAGATTTCTCATTTTGTACTTGATTTATCAGGTGTACCGATTCTTGATACATATGTTGCTAGTCGTATTTTTCAAATACTTGAAGCATTGAAATTAATAGGGGTTAATGCAAAGATTAGTGGGATTACACCGGAAATTGCACAAACCGCTGTTAGTTTAGGTCTTGGTTTTGGACAAGTTCAAACATTTTCAACGTTACGTCAAGCATTGATTGCAATTGGTTTTACGTATAATGAGAAATAGCATAGGTAAAGCTTTTATTATCACAAGAATGAACTGTTGAAAAACTACAGCACTAAAAAGGTCTCTATTTATTTAGAATGAGGGATCACAGATGTAGAGGGCCTTTAGTGGCCTATAAACATAAAAATGAACGACCGCTTATAAAGCAGTCGTTCATTTTTTATGATTCAAATATATAAGCTAGAGCTTGCAATGCTTGTTCTGGCGTCTCAACGACAACTTGTGCTTTATTTGCCAATTCTTTTAATGGATGATGTAATTGTTTAGGGCGAACAAGAATAAGCGGCTTTTTTAGTGAAACAGCAGTTGCAGCATCCATTGCACTATTCCACTGCTTATATTTTTCACCAAATAGAGCGATGACGACATCTGCTTTCTTTAATAGAATTTCTGTACGTAAATTATTAATCGCAGATGCTGCTTCATCTTTTAAAATTGAATTTTCTTGTTTTCCTAAAATGACTTCTCCAATATGATCTGAGCGGCTATGGTCAGTCATTGGTCCAACAAATGTAAGAGGAAGTTTTAAATCAGCAGCTTGTTGCTTTATATCCTCTCTCCAATTATCGTGAATTTGTCCAGCTAAATAAACAATTAGCTCCATATGTATATCCCCCCTTGAAAAATAACGATAAGTTAAGTTTAGCAAATGTATGAACTGGATACGAATACTTTGCTTTAGAGACTTTACAAAAGAGCTGTGTTCTATTCATGAATTTACTATATAAATTTCATTTTTTGGTAGACAAACGATTTAAAAAACGAAACAATAGAAAACGTAGTGTAAAAAAGAAAGGAATGTCCATAATGCAAGTAGATACAGTATTGCAAGTAGATCATGTGAGCAAGAAGATTGGGAAACGAATGATTTTAAAAGATATTAGTGTCTCTGTTAAAAAAGGAGAGATTTTTGGTTTATTGGGTCCAAACGGTTCTGGTAAAACAACATTAATTCGAACTGTTGTTGGCTTAGTGAAAGTTTCAAATGGGACAATTACGATTAATGGACATCGGGCGGATGAGAACTTTAAAGAAGCGATGAAGTCGATTGGTGCAATTATTGAAAACCCTGAGTTTTACGGATACTTAACAGGCTATCAAAACTTAAAACATTTTGCCAATATGCATGGCGTGTCAGAAACTAGAATTGGTGAGGTCGTTCAACTAACTAAACTAGAAGACAGTATTCATCGGCCGGTTAATACATACTCATTAGGCATGCGCCAAAGATTAGGAGTTGCACAGGCCATTTTACATAAGCCAGCATTGCTGTTACTAGATGAACCGACAAATGGTCTAGATCCGGCAGGAATGATAGAGTTTCGTACATATTTAAAAAAGCTTTGTGAAGAAGAAAATATCTCAATTCTAATCGCTAGTCATTTGCTAAAAGAAGTGGAAGATTTATGTGATCGTGTAGCGATTATTCAAGACGGGGAACTGCGGTCAATTCAAGATTTATCTCCGAATCGCGAAGAACAAGGAATGTATGTTGAATTTGATGTAGATGATGTTAATAAAGCGTTTCAAATCTTACAAGATAAACAATATGAAAGTTTGATTCAAAAAGATCTTCTTCATGTAGTCATTAGCCGTGGACAAATTCCGACAATAAATCGTCTGTTTGTCGATAACAATTTATCTGTGTATCGCATTACCCCAGTCTACACAACACTAGAAGATTCATTTATGTCTGTGACGGGGGGAGACTTACATGTTTAATTTGATTCAAAACGAACATATGAAGTGGTTTTATAAAAAAAGTACAAAAGTTGTATTTATTACAATTGCTGTTCTTACGCTCTTAATGGCGCTTGTAATGAGAAATATTGTTAATAATGCAGGGGTACAAGAAAATGCAGTTGGCTTTTTATCATTCAGTTCCAATTTCTTAATCATTATTCAATTTTTTGCTATTGTAGTTGCAGGGTCAATGGTTGCAAAGGAATTTGAAGCTGGCACTATTAAATTGCTTCTTATCCGTCCAGCAAAGCGCTCAACGATTTTACTATCTAAGTATGTAACATCTATTATGATCAGCTTGTATTATATCGGCGCTTTTTTCTTCTTTTCATTTATCTGGGGAGTCCTTTTCTTTGGAGTTTCTACTATTAATAGCACAAGTGATGAACTTCAGAATATTGCTTTTACTTATGGAATTTTTTATATTGAAATATTTATGATGATGACATTTGCACTGATGCTTTCATCTGTATTTAGAAATAGTGCATTAGCGGTTGGATTGTCTATTGTTGTAGGGATTGGAGCGAAAATGCTTGCACAAATATTAGCGGAATTCCAAGTGCAGTGGGGCAAAATTTTGTTGTTCGCTAACACAAACCTTCTTCAATATACAGATGGTAATCAACCGTTATTTGAGGGGATGACATTAGGTTTTTCACTTTTTATGATTATGGCTCATTTTGTGTTCTTTGTAAGCGTAGCTTGGTTTTTCTTCTTAAAACGTGATGTAGCAAATTGATTTTAGAATTTTCTTTCTATTGTTTTTTCTAAAATAACGTTTGACATTCATTTTAAAAGATATTAAAGTAATGAAAGATTGTTTTTGAATATTAGTATAAACTTCTTATCAAGAGAGACGGAGGGACTGGCCCAATGATGTCTCGGCAACTGACTTTTTTAAGTGCGGTGCCAAATCCAGCAAACGTATTAAACGTTTGAAAGATGAGAAGAGCGTAGTCTTATAAAAAAATATAAGAGACCTCTTCTTTTTTATGAAGAGGTCTTTTTTATTACGTGTGGAGAGGTGTAGTTAATGGAAAATAAAAAAGGGAACGGGTGGGCGCTATTGCCTTTAGGGGTCTTTTTAGTTCTATTCGTCGGTTCGGGAATCATTACAGGTGACTTCTATAAATTACCCGTATTAGTAGCAATTATTATTGCATCTATTGTGGCACTTTCAATGAACCGTAAAGATTCACTGAATACAAAAGTTGAACGATTTGCCAAAGGGGCAGGTCATCCAGATTTAATTATCATGGTGTTAATTTTTATTTTAGCAGGCGCTTTTTCAGAAGCAGCAAAAGGAATGGGTGCTGTTGAATCAACAGTAAACCTGGCATTGTCAGTATTGCCGCAAAACTTATTAGTCGTTGGATTATTTGTGATTGGAGCTTTTATTTCTCTGTCAATGGGTACGTCAACAGGCACAATTGCAGCTTTAGCTCCTATTGCAGTTGGAATTAGCAGTGAAACAGATATTTCTGCAGCCTTAGCAGTAGCAGCTGTTATTGGCGGAGCGATGTTTGGAGATAATCTATCTATTATTTCAGATACTACAATTGCTGCAGTTCGTACGCAACAAACAAAAATGAATGATAAATTTAAAGTAAACTTTTTAATTGTATTGCCAGCTGCAATTTTAACAATGGCGATTCTGCTCTTTATGACACTTGGAAATACATCTGATGTTAGCGTTCAAGAGTTTAGTTGGATTAAAATTTTACCTTATATCGGTGTGTTAATTGCAGCCTTAACAGGGATGAATGTATTAGCTACATTAACAGGTGGAATTTTATTAGCCGGCATTATTGGTTTATTTGATGGCAGCTACACATTAGAAAGCTTTGCTAAAGCTATTACAACAGGCATTAGCGGAATGTCAGAATTAATTATTCTGAGCTTGTTAATCGGTGGAGTTGTCCAATTAATTAAACACAATGGAGGTATTCACTTCTTATTAAATGTGTTAACTCGTAATATTAAATCACGCAAAGGTGCAGAGTTCAGTATTGCGGGATTAGTGAGTGCAACAAATTTATCAACAGCCAATAATACGATTTCGATCATTACAGTTGGGCCGCTGGCAAAAGAGATTGCAGATGAATACGGGATTGATAAGCGAAAGTCAGCAAGTTTACTTGATTTATTTTCTTGCAGTGTACAGGGGATTGTGCCATACGGCGCTCAGATGTTAATTGCAGCAGAGTTTGCAAAAGTATCATCCGTAGAGCTTATGCCATTTGCGTTCTATCCAATTTTAACAGCAGTATTTGGAATTTTAGCTATTCTTTTTAATTTCCCAAAGCTATCAACTAAAACAGAAGCGGAAAAGCAAGCTGCTTAACCAAGAATATTAGTGCACAAGTTAAGAAAGGATCTGTGAGCTTGTTTATGTAAAATCAACAGGCGCTCTAATTTTCTGTATGAATGAATTTATGTGACGGTCATTGTTAAGAGAGCTGCTTGAAAGAAATGTTTTTCTTTGAAGCAGCTCTTTTTTAGTTTATATGTTAGAATATTACAAAAAGGAGTGCTGGCTTTGATTGATTATGGCAATCGAATTTTTAAGTCCATATCAAATACTGATAATGGAGAAGTGTCGAATGAAACAGTCTTTCACTATCAACAGCAGCAAAATATTGTTCATGCGACGTATAGCGGCGGAGATATTGTGTATGGTGCACTTGTCGGAACAATCGATGAAAACAGCTGCTTAACTTTTCGCTACCAGCATGCAAATACAAATAATGAATTACGCAGAGGACAGTGTTTTTCCACGCCTGAACTGTTAGCAGATGGCCGCATTCGTCTCCACGAAAAATGGCAGTGGCTCGATTACGAGAAAACCACAGGTGAATCAATGATTGAAGAAGTTGTACATACATGATGAAAGCAGCGGTAGGGTGGGTCCTATCGCTTTTTTTGCTCAAAATAATCAAAAGGCTCTTGCTGTTCAATTTCTTTCCAAAGAGCGGGGTTCTGTTTAAGTGCAACAGTAGCGCCTAATAATTCAGTGATGCATAAGCCAAGAAAAATTAATAATCCTATCATAACTTTAGCCTCCTTAGCAGTTAATAATGAGACTATAAATTATGAAACGCGTTTCAGCGCAAGAGAAAAAGGTGAAAAAAATGACAAATATTCGAGATATCGCAAAAAAAGCAGGAGTATCAGTGTCTACTGTATCTCGTGTACTTAATAACCATCCGTATGTAAGTGATCAAAAAAGAAAAAGAGTTGAGGAGATTATTGACGAATTAAACTATGAGCAAAATATGAATGCGGTTCATTTATCAAAAGGGAAAACGCAAATGGTAGCTATTGTCTTACCTTTTGTTAATCATCCTTATTTCAGTATGCTGTTAGAAGGAATTGCCTCAGAAGCATTAAAAGCTCAATATCAACTGGTTATTTGCCAAACTAATTATGAAGTTCAAAAAGAAGTCGATGCGCTAAACATGTTAAAAACAAAACAAGTAGATGGTGTAATTATATGTTCAAGAGCAAGTGATTGGAATGTAATTGAACATTATCAAATGTATGGTCCGATTATCATATGTGAAAACACAAAGGAACGATCCATTCCATCGGTTTATATTGATCATTTTGGAGCTTTTGAACAAGCCCTGACGTATTTAAATAAGGAAGGACACCGCCATATTGGGTATTGTATAGGAAGGCATGCCGGGACAAATAGCCAACAACGAGCAGCCGCCTATCACAATTATTTAAAAAAAGTTGGTGAACCGTTCAGACCAGAATGGGTTTTTGAAGGCTGCCTTTATGTTACTGACGGCGATTGGATCGTAAAGCAATTGCTTAACATGAAAAAGCGGCCGACAGCACTATTAGTTACAAATGATCAAGTAGCAGTCGGAGTAATGACTAGGTGTGCCCAAGAAGGCATTTCTGTACCAAGTGATATCGCAATAATCGGATTTGATAATCACCCGCTTACTTCTTACTTGCAAATTACAACGATTCAATTACCGCTGATTGAAATGGGTGAAAAGCTTTTTTATCTCTTTCTTCATCCAGAACACCAGAAAATTGAATTGCCGTTTCAGCTAATTGAACGTAAAACCGTATAATGATCATATTGATGAAAAATAAGGGTTCAAGCATGGTAATATTGGCATTGATAAAATATCAAAAGGCGGACATCATAGAAATAAATCATTGATTAAGAAGGTGACTATGATGAAAAAGGAATACCAGGTTGGCGATCAAGTATTTGTCATTTATCGCAATCCTCATACAGCCAATGTAGCTAATATTACCCAAGGCGAAATTGTACAGCATCCTGAAAATAAAAATGATGTAGCACTTTTTTTACATGAATCTTACCATTTGCTTTCTGAAGATGATGCTGTTTATTCAAGTTATGAAGAAGCAGAGCAAATGTATAATAAAATTTTTGATTATGAACAATACGATTGATGAGGTTACTAGCTTTATACAAAGTACATGTAACAATAACGAAAAAGTTAGTATAGAATAACAATGAATGGTACACATTAAAAGTGTCAACGTCAGTTCATCGCAAGTGCCATTACTTCATACGTTGATACATCCAATCGAGTTTCTTTTAAGAGCATCCTTTCAAAGGGTGCTCTTTATTTTTGAAAAAGGCTGTTTTGTCACATATTGCTGTATTAGTAAGAGGGGAAGCAATTAGTAAGATAACAAAGCAGCAGGCTGCATACGAACTGTAAATGCAAAGAAATTTAGCTGCATAGTTTTTGAATAATCGTGCAATCGCAGCATTTAGAAGAGATGAGTATGAAGGTATAAAGCTGAAAATACTTATTTAGAGGCATGTTTACCCCTTGAGATCTAAAATCTTAAGGGGTAAACAGTTAGTTAGAAAATATAGATGTAACACTGTATTAACGAACTTTTTCGTCTCTGTTTCGTCTTCTAAGACCTAAAAGACCGAATAACCCTAATAGACCAAGCCATTCCCAAGGAGTGTCGTTTTCTTCATTAGTGTCAGTTGCTGTAGTTACATTTCGAGTATTTACATCATCGTTGTAATTGACTCGATCCATGTTGGTATCGGTATTGTAAGTAGCTCTATCCATGTTGTTATCAATAGCATGAACAGGGGTATTTAAAGTCATTACAGTTAAAACTAAAGCACATATGATAAAGGACAATTTCTTCATTGTTTACCTCCTTTCATTAATAATTAATGTGTACGACTTTTTAAGAAATATTCAGGTTTATTATCTTTTTTGCCGTTTTCTTTTCAAGAATCCAGATGTTTAAGAGTATAAAATAAGCTTGAACATTTTGATGTAAAGGAAGAGCTTATAACTGCTCTATAAACGGTGCTCATTTACAAGACATTTACTCTATGTTCATAATAAGTAAACAGAAGCGTGGTATCTTAAAGTTGATTATTGCAATGTTACGAACTTTGGTAATCACAAAATGTTAGCTTGTACAGGAATAAGGAGGACACATATCAATGAAAAGCTTGAAGAAGAAACTAGGTTTAGCTCTAGCTGTTACTATCTCTACAGCAACATTTGCAACGGCATATGCGACAACTTCTGTACCAACCACTGCTACAACATCAGAAAATGTTAGTGTGAATTCGCTCAAAAATGATGAGCCTACATCTGATAGGATTAATCATTTTAAAGAAATTGCTATGCATTATTACTGGCATGGTGGAGATATTCAACAAGCAGAAAAAGATATATTTAAAGGAATTACACTTAAAGGAAAATATGATGTTGTTGAAAATGCATTTAAAGAAGCAACTTTATTAGATCCTTATAACCTTGATCTGAAATTTTCACTTGCATCAACACAAATTATTCAGAAAAAAATTCCTGAAGCTTTACAGACTTATAAGCAGATATTAAATTTAGATCCAAATAATTTTAATGCAAATCTGCTTTACGGAGTGTACTCAAAAGTAAGCGAAGATAAATCTTCTTATAAAAGATCGATTTCAAAATTAAGAAAAATAGATGCTAAAAAAGCAAATGAATATCTTCAAAAGATAGAAACGACAGAAAATATTATAAATAGCAAATTAAATACTTCAGCTCCAGCTAATTTACCACAAAAAGATCATGCAATTGTGATACTTGGATATGCTCTTGCTGAGGATGGTTCTATGAGACAACCTCTTATTGAACGTTTAAAAACAGGGCTTGATATAGCAAAAAAATATCCGGATTCAAAGATTATTGTAACCGGTGGAGTGCCTAAACAAGGAATTACAGAAGCTGATGCAATGAGTGACTGGCTGATTTCACAAGGGATTGAAGAGGATAGAATTATTCTTGAAAATAAGGCAACAGATACAGTTGAAAATGCTCTTTTCTCAACTGCAATGCTTGAGAAAGAGGGATTACAAGATGTGACGCTTGTTACAAGCGCCAGCCACATGAGAAGAGCATTAACGGTATTTAAAGAAGCAAGTGATTTTTATGATAAAATGAATAACCAAAAGAGCGATAGAAATTTCACAAATGTTGTTTATTTAGATTATCCATCGATACAGGAAGCACATAAAGTATCTAACGATGAAATACTTGTAATTTACCGTGACTTGTTTAGAACTTCTGGAATTTGGCAATATCCTGAACTTCAAAGGTAAATGAAATATAGATATTAAACCTTCTTATAAAAAGGTTTAGTTCTCAAAATTTAAATGATGATCCCTTTTGCGTAGACAGTTGGAAAAACAGCCTGTGACGCAGGAGGGATTATTTGAGTAAAAAATAGATCAGGAATAAGCCTACTATAAAATGAAGGTTGTAGGAAGTGCTATATAAAGCCACTCAATTTATGAACAGTTTGAAAACTATATAAAAATAGATGTAAATATAAATGCACAGCGAATCTTGTTTGCGAGCAATACTATCAGTATATTTAGTGAAGAGCAATAACCAATAGGCTGATTGCCTTCAACATAAAATGAGATATAAGTAATATTTCCTGATGGGGAAAATGTACAAAAATCAAGAGAAAGGTTGGTAATAATAACATAGCTTTTCTTGTTGAATTTTTAAAAAAAGTCATCTGTTAAACCTTCGTTAAACCCCTAAATAAACCTTCTATAGAATTATTTTATTCTTTATCATTTTTATATTGCAGATTATATTTACCAAGCATACAGACTTTTTCTTTTCAGATAATAAAAATATTAAGGTGTGAAAAGAAAAAGGATGTGTAAAAATGATTAAACCTTTTGTGCCGCAATTAGTTTATATAGAACCACGCGCTTTAGAATATCCGCTAGGCGTAAAATTAAAAGATAAATTTGAAAAAATGGGAATTGAAATTCGTGAAACGACTTCACATAATCAAGTTCGCAATATTCCAGGTGGGAATCATTTACAAAAATATCGTAATGCAAAATCTACATTAGTGGTAGGGATACGAAAGACATTAGATTTTGATACTTCAAAGCCTTCGGCGGAATATGCGATTCCTTTTGCAACAGGTTGTATGGGACATTGCCATTATTGTTATTTGCAAACAACGATGGGAAGCAAGCCTTATATTAGAACTTATGTAAATGTAGAAGAAATTTTAGAAAGAGCAGAGCGGTACATGCAGGAACGTGCACCGCAAATGACTCGATTTGAAGCAGCTTGTACCTCTGACATAGTAGGCATTGATCACCTTACGCATACGCTAAAACATGCGATTGAATACTTTGGGCAGAGTGAACTAGGTCAACTTCGATTTGTGACAAAGTTTCATCATGTGGACCATTTGCTAGACGCAAAACACAATGGAAGAACTCGATTCCGCTTTAGCATTAATGCAGATTATGTTATTAAACATTTTGAGCCTGGTACCTCACCTTTAAACTACCGAATTGAAGCAGCCAATAAAGTAGCAAAAGCAGGCTATCCATTGGGATTTATTATTGCCCCAATTTACATTCATGAAGGATGGCAAGATGGATACCGTAAATTATTTGAAAAGCTTGATGCAGCAATTCCAGAAGAAGCTAGAGATGATATTACATTTGAAATGATTCAGCATCGATTCACAAAACCTGCTAAACGAGTGATTGAAAAAAACTATCCCAAAACAAAACTTGAAATGAATGAAGAAGAACGTCGTTATAAATGGGGACGTTACGGGATTGGAAAATATGTTTACACTAAAGATGAAGAACAAGAACTAAGAGAAACATTAGAATATTACATTGACCAATTCTTCCCGAATGCAAAAATTGAATATTTTACGTAATAAAAGGCAGTAAATCAAAAGGGACGTTTTCCCTTTTCGATTTATCCCTATAAAAACTTGTCACTTTTAAATGTTCTTCCAAAATTCCATGATATGAATCGCTCTATCCATTTTATTTTAAGAATAGTATAATAATTACATTATTTATATAATTTGGAGGGTGGGTCAATTGGAAAATGAACGCATTAGTGAACTTGAGAAAAAAGTCCAGAATCTTGAACGGGAAGTCGCCCTACTGAGTGAAATAGTTAAAAATCCATCAATGTTAGCTACTCCACAAGTTTCGCTAGCAACCAGTAAAAGAGAGAAGGTAAATCAGCCATTACTTAAAGAGAGACAGGAAAGTTCAGTTACTAAAAAAGCTGAACGAGTTGACTGGGAAAAAGTGTTGTTTCAAACGTGGCTGCCACGTATTTTTATTTTTGTGTTTATTATCGGTGTACTATGGGGATTTAAGGCGGCTTCAGACTATGGCCTAATGAACGAGCCATTAAAGGTAACGTTAGGTTATGTTGTGTCAGTCGCCTTTGCAATAATTGGACATTTTCAAGTAAAACAGAGTCGATTTGTGTTAGGGCAAGTATTAGTAGGAGGCTCTATTCCACTCTTTATGCTAACTACTTTTGCCATGCATCATTTGTACGGAATGGTTAATCCAGTGTTTGCATTTGTGTTAAACGTACTTTGGATTAGTTTAGCGATTGCAGCAGCAATTTATTATAAATCACAAGCTTTAAGCATTATCAGCGTTATAGGCGGCGTACTGATTCCGTTTTTACTTGAGAGTAAGGCGCCGAATGCATTTTTATTTGTAGGATATGAAACGTTGTTGTATCTAGCATTTATAGTAGTTGCAGTTAAGCAGAAGTATAACATTTTATATGCTTTATCTGCCTGTTTGTTAAATGTGGCTCTTCTTATCTTTTATTCTTTTGCTAATTTAGGAGAGTTAGGTTACCTGTTAGGTACAGCTATTTTCATTCAACATATTTGTCTAATAGCAGTATTGTTTTTATCTGAAACGTCTATTTCAACATTTGCATTTACAGCGTTAACAAGCTTGTTTGTCACGTATGGCTGGTTGTTGATTACAATGACAGAACCTGCTGTTACGATTCTTTTAATCATACTTGCAGCTTCTTATATGCTAGGTATTTACTTATTAAGAGGCCATAAAGAAAAGTTTGAGTTTTTTATTACGTATACACTTGTAACAGTTACTTTTATATTAAATCAATTTATGGATAAATCAGATGGAATTGTTTTATTTTTAGTTCAAGGTACAGCAGCTTATTATGTTGCCCTTACTTATCGCAATATGATTCATAAAATTATTGCTTATGCATTATATACGATTAGCGCATTAATAGTTGTGTTAACGCCGATTAACACGTTCTTTTCAATTGAAACATTCGATTGGCTCGGGGTGCTGTTAACATTTATAGCGGTGGTTTATATTAGCATTAAAAAGGAAGAGGAAGAATTTCATAGATTTTATCTAACAGGAGGAAGTATTTTATTCACTGTTTTAATGCTTATTTTTATCACGCAAGTTACGAATGTTCTGACAGCATCATACTCAGCAAATACTCAAACATTAGCGTTAACATTTGCTTGGATTGTCTTGGCGCTGATTGCGTTAGTCATTGGTTCTATCAAAAGCTTTAAAACGGCCACATACATCGGTATTAGTTTGTTATTTTTAACTCTTGTGAAGCTTGTGTTATATGATTTGCCATTTATTCCAGTAGCGATTCGCGCAATATTATTTATTGCATTAGGAGCAATTGGCCTCATTGTCTCGAGGCTATTTTACAAAAAGCATAAATAAAAAGCGGATGAGTCCTCCTCGCAAAATGGATCATCATTTTAAGGATTAGCAAGGAGAGGAGGGCTTTTTAGATAAAGGGTAAGCGGTATTATATTTTAAGATTAAGGAATAGTATTTTTTTAATAACCGATAATAATATTATGTAAACTAAGTTTGTGTTAGTACAAAAAGAGTCGTTATCATGTATAATAAGACAAGTGAATTGGAGGTTATACATAAAATGAAATCACTTGTATTAGCAGAAAAGCCAAGTGTAGCAAAAGACTTGGCGCGTGTGCTTGGCTGTACACAAACCAAAAAAGGCTATATTGAAGGCCCAAAACATGTCGTAACATGGGCATTAGGACATTTAGTGGAATTGCAAACACCTGAAGATTATGATAATCAATATAAAACATGGCGTATAGAGGATCTACCTATTATGCCAGAGCGTATGAAATTAAAAATAATTCGTAAAACAAGTCCGCAATTTCGAACGGTATCGGATCTGGCTAAAAGAAAAGATATACAAGAACTGATTATTGCTACTGATGCAGGGCGTGAAGGGGAGCTTGTGGCACGATGGATTATGGAAAAAGTAAGATGGAATAAGCCTTTTAAACGGTTGTGGATTTCATCACAAACAGATAAAGCGATTCGTGATGGATTTAAAAGTTTAAAGCCGGGGGCACAGTTTAATCGGCTTTATGATTCAGCTGTTTGTCGTTCCGAAGCGGATTGGCTAATTGGTCTAAATATAACGCGTGCTCTTACAACAAAATATGAAGAGCCATTATCTGCAGGCCGTGTTCAAACACCAACACTTGCAATGATTATTGATCGTGAACAAGTTATAAATACATTTAAGCCAAGTGAATTTTGGACGCTTACAGCAAAATTTGCTTCATTTGAAGCAATGTGGCAGCATGAAAACGAAAAGCGAGTGTTTGACCGAAAGAAAGCTGAAGCCATCCGCAGCAAGCTACATGGTGAAGCTGTTGTGAAAAGTGTCAAAAACAAGGTTCATAAAGAAGCCCAACCTTTGCCATATGATTTAAATGAACTTCAGCGAGATGCCAATAAACGATTTGGATTCTCAGCAAAGAAAACATTAAATGTGCTTCAAAAATTATATGAGCACCATAAATTAGTGACATATCCGCGCACAGACTCTCGCTACTTAACAACAGATATGGTGGCGACGATGAAAGAGCGATTAGAAAGTATTGCATCAGCATATAAAGCAGAAGTCAGACCTTTGCTTAGTAAACAAATACAGCTTCCGAAGCGAGTAGTGAATAATGAAAAAGTGAGCGATCACCATGCGATCATTGTCACAGATCAGCCGGTCTTTTTACAAGATTTATCTGCAGATGAACGTAAATTATATGATTTAATTGCCAAACGGTTTATTTCTTTATTTTATCCAATACATGAATATGAAGTTGTAAAGGCTGAGCTGGAAGTAAACGGTGAAAAACTCATTGCAAGCGGAAAAAGAGTTCTAAGCTTAGGCTTTAAAAAACTGTTTACAGATGAAAAAGAAGACGCTTTATCGTTACCAGATTTAAAAGAAGGCAGCAAACTGCGTATTCAAGATGTGACGTTAAAAAGTGCCTTTACAGAACCGCCGCAGCGCTATTCAGAAGCTGATTTACTTGGGCAGATGGAGAAGCATAACCTAGGTACACCAGCAACGCGTGCTGATATTATTGAAAAGCTCTTACAAAATGAATCGATTGACCGCCAAAATAACCGTCTTCATCCTACCAAAAAAGGAAAGCAATTAATTGATCTAGTAGCGGATGAGTTGAAGTCACCAGAACTAACGGCAAAGTGGGAACGAGATTTAGAAGCCATTGCACGTGGAAAAGGAAATCCAAAAGTTTTCTTAGAAAACATTCGCAAACAAACAATAAAGTTAGTTCAAGATGTGAAAAAAAGCGAGAAAACATATAAGCCTCATAATTTAACCGGTTCAAAATGTCCTGAATGCGGGGCGTTCCTGAAAGAGAAAAAGACGAAACAAGGAAGAGTGCTTGTTTGTTCAAGCTTAGAATGTAAATATAGACGCGAAAAAGATCCAAAGCTATCAAATCGACGTTGTCCACAGTGTCATAAAAAGATGGAAATTCACAACGGAAAAGCAGGAACATATTTCCAATGCAGAACATGTCAAGTTGTTGAAAAAGCAGAAGATAAAAAGAAAAAAATGACAAAAAAAGAAGAAAGAAAGCTTTTAAACAAATACAGCGATGACAGTGGTTTTGGCTCGAGCTTTGGAGATGCACTAAAACAAGCATTGCAAGACAAAAAGAAATAAGTAAAAAGCGTTAGAAAATGAATTTTCTAACGCTTTTTTTTGTTGATTAATGGTATAATTTTTTTCGGATGAATACATTTATGATACGGAGAATGCAACGATGATAAAAAAAGCAAACAACATCGGTAGTAAAGGTAATCTACTAGTATGGCTGCTTGTTGGATGTTTAATTTTAGGATCATTAGCAGTTGTAATAAGCATTTACTTTTTCGGAATGATTGGATTATTTCAGGTATTGGGTGTAACGTATACCTCCGTTCAATCACTGCTCTTATTTGTTTTAGTAGTGTTTGGTTTAGGAATTGTTACAGAGATTTTATCAAAAGCTCTTATTCTATGCGTAAACATATTAAACTTAACGAAAGCGGTTCATTTCTTTTTCACAGCGTTAATTGATAGTTGGTTTTCATGGATTGCGGTTCATACGGCTGATTCATTAATGGACAGCATTACAATTGCAACAGGTACAGAAGTTGTGCTGGCTATCTTTCTCTTTGTGCTAGACTATGGATTTGAAGGAAAGAAAGATAACAAAAAATGATTGCCAATTTCATACTTACTGTGACGTTCTCTTTTAAAAGAGAGGACTAAATGTTTATTTGTGAAAAAAATCACAAATTACTTGCCAACCTCATACTATGTTTGTATAATAGGATTTGTAAATGATATGTGAATTTATTCACATATATAATTTTTAATTCCTAGGGGGATCTTCATCTATGAAAATCGCAGTTGTAGGATGTACACATGCCGGCACAGCAGCCGTTAAAAATATGGTAACTCTTTATCCAAATGCAGAAATTACTGTTTATGAACGAAACGATAACATCTCATTTTTATCTTGTGGAATTGCTTT
Source organism: Priestia megaterium (assembly GCA_008180335.1). Taxonomy (GTDB): domain Bacteria; phylum Bacillota; class Bacilli; order Bacillales; family Bacillaceae_H; genus Priestia; species Priestia megaterium_B. The sequence continues at coordinate 311,583 of VTEF01000003.1, read as the reverse complement.
ATATGTTGGAGGTGTCGTAAAAGATGCGAATGGATTATTTTATTCTTCACCTCAAGAATTAATCGACATGGGTGTTGCAATGAAGATGAAACATGAAGTAATTTCTATTAATACAGACCAAAAAACACTTCGTGTAAGAAATTTAGAGACAAATGAACAATTTGAAGATACATTTGATAAATTAGTGATGACAACAGGTTCTTGGCCTATTGTTCCAAATCTTGAAGGGATCGATTTAGAAAACGTTGTACTTTCAAAAAACTTTAAGCATGCTAATAGCATTATTGAAAAAGCAAAGCATGCTACTAAAATTGCCGTTATTGGGGCAGGGTATATCGGGGCAGAACTTGTAGAAGCATTCGAAGTTTACGGAAAAGAAGTAACCTTTATTGATAGTGCAGATCGTATTTTAAATAAATATTTGGATCCAGAATTTACAGATATTCTTGAAGCTGAATTTAAAAATCAAGGCATTAAATTAGCGTTAAATCAAACTGTCACAAAATTTGAAGGTGAGAATGGATCTGTTCAAAAAGTGGTAACAACAGAGGGAGAATATGAAGCAGATCTAGTCATCTTATGTGTAGGGTTTAAACCAAACACAGGTTTGTTAAAAGGACAAGTCGATATGCTTCCAAATGGTGCTATTATTGTCGATGAATATATGCAAACAAGTAAAAAAGATGTGTTTGCTGCTGGAGACAGCTGTGCAATTTACTACAATCCAGCAAAACAGCATGCTTATATTCCGCTAGCAACAAATGCTGTACGTATGGGTACATTAGTAGCCCGAAACCTTATTAAGCCAACACTTAAATATATGGGAACTCAAGGAACATCAGGTTTACACATTTATGATTATAACTTAGCGTCAACAGGTGTAACAGAAACATCTGCTTCATTTTTCAATATGAATGTGAAAAGTGTCACAATATCAGATAATAACCGTCCAGAGTTTATGCCAACGTATGAAAACCTTACTTTAAAAGTAGTATATGAAGAAGAAACAGGAAGAATTGTTGGTGCTCAAGTTATATCAAAAGTAGATGTAACACAAGCGATTAATACATTATCTGTGTGTATTCAAAATGAAATGACGATTGAGGAACTTGGTTTTATGGACTTCTTTTTCCAACCACATTTTAATAAACCATGGAATTTCCTAAATCAAGCAGGTTTACAAGCAATTGGCTTGTAGCATAAGTTCATTAATTAGTGAAAACGTTACTGAGTAACTAAACAATTAATAACTCTAGTGATGTAGCTGTTAAAATTAGCAAGAATAAATTTAATGACCGTGCACATACTATGACTGGTCAGCGTTACACTGTTTAGCTGACAGAATTGTATCATCACCATTAATCTTTTATGGAGTACCTCTTTTTAGAGGTACTCTTTTCTTAGGAATTGAAGCAGGATTAATGAATGTATACACATGTTTCTTTGTCAATCGGATTCATAGAATGCAGTTGCTGTTTATGGTAGCAGCTTTTCGAGAGCAGTCTAAGCAAATAAAGTACTGCGGGTTTTAGAGAATGAAGTGATTAGAACTGAAAAATGTTACAAAAGAAGGGATTTTGCCACATCTTGTCGTATTAATGGGCAAGGAGGTGAAAGGTATGAAGGAGTACCGAGTTGAATTTCACTTTATTGGGGGGAGTTCGAAAATTGTTATTATTCAATCAGAGAGTGAAGAGGCTTTAAAGCAAGAAATTTCAAGTCATGAAGGTTGGTACGAATTCAAAGAAGTGTTAAGTAGCAAAAGAAGGGTGAAAGTAGCTGTTAAACTAGAAACTCTAACCTATTTTTCGATTCAAGAATATAGAAGAGCGGCAGTACCATCAAGGTCAATTTTAAATAAATAGCGCTTTAAAGGTACTGCATTAGCAGTGACCTTTTTTTATTTCCTAGACTAAATATAAAAGGCAGTCTAAGATGTAAAATCGTTAAGAAATAGATCGTAGCTGAAAAAAAGTATGAATTCTAAAGAGGCTGTTAGAAAGTATCGAGTAATGGTTAACCTCGTTAATTAGCAGAAATATTCATACATAACAGAAAACAGAGCGTTAAAATCTCCAAAAAGTAAATATATCAAGATAATGGATTAATATGGTGGTATAATACTGCTTATTTTAGGTACAACATGGTAGGCATGAACAAGTGATGTTTTTTTATTTCTGTTTACAGGATTTTTTGAAATTAGGTTTTTTAAGGGAAGTCTTTTTATTTTCCTTCTTTTTTGTCATAAAATTTCATCATCTATAAAATTCCATGTAAGAAATTCTTACATTATTAATCGTTTTGTGGTTAAATATATAAGTATAGTAATAATTTATGGGAAAAGGAGAACAAAAATGGAGATTTTAAAAAGTATTATTTCGACAGGGAATACTTGGATGTGGTCGTATATTCTTATTGGATTATTAATCGCAGCAGGTATTTACTTCACTATTCGAACAAAGTTTGTTCAATTTAGAAACTTTGGAGAAATGTTTCGCTTATTAGGCGAAAAAGATGAATCAACTGATAGCAAAGACTCAGTATCCGGCTTACAAGCTTTCTTTATCAGTACTGCTTCTCGTGTAGGAACAGGTAACGTAGCAGGTGTTGCAACAGCTATTGCATTAGGTGGTCCTGGTGCTGTATTTTGGATGTGGCTTATTGCTCTTTTAGGTTCTGCAACAGCATTTATTGAAAGTACATTAGCGCAAGTATATAAAATAAAAGATGGATCCAGATATAGAGGCGGTCCTGCTTATTACATGGAAAAGGCACTAAATGCAAGATGGTTAGGTGTAATTTTTGCAATTTTAATTACATTCTGTTTTGGTTTAGTATTCAACTCTGTTCAATCAAATACAATTGCATTAGCTACGCAAAATGCATTTGGGATTAACACAAAAGTAATTGGTATTATTCTTGCAATAGCAACAGCAATCATTATCTTCGGTGGGGTTAAAAGTGTAGCAAAAGTTTCTGGAACAATTGTTCCGGTCATGGCAGCGATTTATCTAGTAATGGCTGTGGCTGTAGTAGTTATGAATATTTCAGAATTACCAGCTGTTTTCGCTTTGATTGTTAAAAGTGCATTTGGTTTAGAACAAGCAGTTGGCGGCGGAATCGGTGCTGCGATGATGATGGGAATTAAACGTGGATTATTCTCCAATGAAGCAGGTATGGGTAGTGCGCCAAACGCAGCTGCAACAGCAAATGTAAGTCACCCGGCGAAACAAGGTTTAATTCAATCATTTGGCGTATTTTTTGACACATTAATTGTTTGTAGTGCTACAGCATTCATCGTTCTGTTATCAGGAGAATATACATCAGGTAAAGAAGGCATTGAACTAACTCAATTAGCTTTATCGGTGCATATTGGTTCTTGGGCAAATGGTTTCTTAGCTATTACAATCTTCTTGTTTGCTTTTAGTTCGATTGTGGGGAACTACTATTACGGTGAAACGAATATCGAATTTATTAAAACAAATAAAGCTTTTATGTTCATCTATCGTGCAGCAGTTGTTGGAATGGTATACTTCGGATCTGTTGCTAGTTTTGGCCTTGTATGGGAGATGGCAGACTTTACAATGGGATTAATGGCATTATTAAATATCGTTGTAATCGTTTTACTAGGTAAAATTGCCTTTGCAGTATTGAACGATTACAGAGAACAGCGCAAAGCAGGTAAAAATCCTGTATTCCATGCTGAATCTATCAAAGGATTAAAAAATGCTGAGTGTTGGGAAGCGAAAGAAAAAGGTACAAAGAAAGATTTTTCATAAAAGATAAATGAAAAGAGAGCAAGTCTAACATATGGACTTGCTCTTTTTTATGTGTATGAACTTTTGTAAGTGGCTGACTCTATATACGTAACTGTACATTTAATAATAATGGAGTGGTTATAGTGTAGGTTGTTAATTGTCTGAATAACTATGATATAATCCAATGTGATTAAAGGTGAAGAGGTTTAAAATATGAGAAAATTCGTCATGAGTGATATTCATGGAAGTTATAATGAGATGATGAAGCTGTTTGAGTATGTAAAATTTAATCCGAACGAAGATGAGCTTGTCGTTGCCGGTGATATGATTAATAGGGGACCTTTAAGTGGAGAAGTCCTTAGAGAAATAAAGTACTTGCATGAACATTATGAGACAGTTCATGTCACAATCGGAAACCATGAAGAGATGATGCTTTGGTATATCGATGGCAAACACCCAATGTGGTCACAATTTGAAGGGGCAAGATCAGCCGCAACCATTAACAACGCTTTTGGCAAGTACGGTGTAGCTGAAGCTGTAGCGTGGATCCGAAATTTACCGTTAATTTATGAAGATGAACGTTGTATTTTTGCTCATGCAGGCTTTAGGCTTCCATTTGAAACGGCGAAAGGAAATCGAGATAACTTATGGCTCCCCAAAAAAGAATTTTATCGTATCCCTGCGGAAGTGTTATTGGGTGAAACGTGCGGGAAGATTATTGTTCATGGACATACCCCAGTTAAACAAGTAACGTTTGATGGAGCGCGAATCGCAATCGATTTGGGAGCGCAGGTTGTGCCAAATGGAAAGTTGAGCTGTCTAGAGTTGGCTGAAGGAGCTGTTTATGAATATGATTTTTCATCCAAAAGGATTTATCATAAAAAGATTGTTATAAAATCGTAAACATAGATATATGGTCACATAGAAAAATTATGAGTTGTTTTATCTCACTTTTAAAGTTATACACGTATTATGGAATAAATGAAAAGGAATTATCAGATAACTTGAACAATTATTTGTAAACATAGAAATTTTACTAGGGTTAATTATTTTCTCATAAAAAGAAGCTCCCGAAGGAGCTTCTTTTTAGGCGATTTTACTTGCGACTATAACTACACGGCCACGATCTAATTCTTCTTCATACTGCTCTGCTTCCGGTGTGGACAAACCAAGAGATTCCATTTTAGAGCGAAGCTCATCTCCGCGAGAGCGGAAAACATTTGCCATTGAATCAAACACACCTTGTTCAGATACACCAATATTATTCGTATCAGTTAATTCTGTTAAATGTTCAGAGCGATCTTGATGATGGGCTAATAAGTAAACCTCGTCTTTTGTAAAGCCTTCTCGTAAAAATTGCTCAATTGTTGCTTTCGCTTGAACACCATTTTCAACTACTTTTACATTTACCATTTTCAAAACCCTCCTCATTTAATCTAAAATGCTTTTCTTTATCATGATTTAAACTTAAGAGTAACAAGTTGTTGACTTGTTCTCTTGGTTTGTATATAGACGTTATTTACAAATCTAAAACATTTCTTTATGAAAAAAATTGAATAGGCTTAATTAAAAAGGAGAGGCAGGGTGTTAGCTGAAAAATAACAGGGGCAAATCTCATAAAATTATTTACTTGGTGTTCCAGGAGGAAAATAAGCAGGGGGGTGTTTCAGCCAGCCGTTATCTTCGAGCAATTTTTTTACTTTAATTCCAAAAAGAACTTTTTCTGTATGCATTTTTAGCCACATCGTCCCAACGTCATTTCGAATAGATTGGCTTATATTTGTGCTGCACATAACAATATTTGCCGCGACTTTAGCTGAAATTAAATTAGCAATTTCCGAATCTGTTGCTTTTACTCCGGCAGGGATGCTGTTAGGGTCTGATTCTGGTTTGGGTGCTGGAATGTCTGAGAAAGGAATGCCTTCTTTAGTCATAAACCTTTTGAGAGTAATAAGCTGGGATTCTGCTAAATCCTTTGACTCATTTATCAGTTTTAAGAGACCATTATTTTTCGTTGTATGAAGTGAAGTTTCTAGAGCAGGAATTTCTTCAGCAAGTGCAGTAAAATAAAGCCAACAACCCATTGCTTCACCAATGTGTAAGGGCGATAATTCGTCGTCATAATTTGTTTTTTAATACGTAAGTAATGATTCTATAACGTTAATCATAAAAAACCTTCCTTTGTATTTCATTTACCTATTAGTATAACCAGCGATCACGATGAATAATCCCTTTCAATAAAGAGGAGGGGTACGATAATTATCAATGGCATCCGAGTGTTCTTTATAACCAGCGGTTCGTTCATTCTAAACATACAACCTACTTCTAAGTTTGATAATAGAGCTGAAAGGATATAGATGAAGATTTTGCTCAGTGCTCGTAGTACTAATCCTTGCTACCGGCTGATAAAAGTACATCATCTTAATAGAACAGACTAACTGGTGGTTGAATGGTTGCATACTCTATAAATTTTTGTGTATTTTTGATAAAATGAAGTCAGTCTTTTAGTTACAATCCAGCCCCGTTTTACTCTCCAACAATTATTTCACGCATTTAAGGAGGATTTCAATTTGTTATTTGAGCAAGCTTTAATGCATTTACAATCATATTTTGGCTATGAATCATTTCGCAGAGGACAAGAAGAAACGATTCGTCACATTTTAGATGGAGATAATACAGCATGTATTATGCCTACCGGCGGGGGGAAATCACTCTGTTATCAAATTCCAGCCTTGCTTTTAGAAGGAACTACGCTTGTTATTTCACCACTTATTTCTTTGATGAAAGATCAAGTAGATGCACTAAATGCAGTAGGGATTCCCGCAACATATATTAACAGTGCTTTAACACAAACAGAAGTTCAGGAACGTCTAGAAGAAGTATCTTTAGGTGCATACAAGCTTTTATACGTAGCCCCTGAACGTTTGGAATCACCTTTTTTTCTTGAGCAGCTGCAGTCGCTGCCAATTCCGCTAGTTGCAGTTGACGAAGCACACTGTATTTCACAATGGGGACATGATTTTAGGCCGAGTTACTTGCGAATTAGTCAGCTAATACAGCAGCTTTCAACAAACCCGATTGTAGTTGGATTAACAGCCACAGCTACTCCTCAAGTTCGTGAAGATATATGTCAAGCGTTAAACATTAACGAGGCACACACGGTAATGACTGGCTTTGAACGAAAAAATCTATCATTTTCAGTTATTAAGGGGCAAGATCGCTTAGCGTATATTGATAGTTATGTTCAAAAGAATGAGCGAGAAGCAGGAATTATTTATGCAGCAACTCGCCAAGAAGTAGATCAATTGCATGCGCGTTTAGAAAAGTTAGGTCTGCGAGTCTCGAAGTATCATGCAGGCATGAGTGCGCAAAGCCGTGATCGTGAACAGAACCGGTTTTTACAAGATGATGTAACGGTTATGGTGGCGACGTCAGCATTTGGGATGGGCATTGATAAATCAAATATTCGCTATGTTATTCATTATCAACTTCCTAAAAATATGGAAAGCTATTATCAAGAAGCAGGCCGTGCGGGGCGTGACGGGCTGCCTAGTGAGTGTATGGTTTTATATTCACCGCAAGATATTCGCGTGCAGCGGTATTTAATAGAGCAAACAACGTTTAATGCAGCTAAGCAAGTACAAGACTTAGAAAAACTGCAGAGTATGGTCAATTATTGTCATACAGAAGGGTGTTTACAAGCTTTTGTTTTGCATTACTTTGGTGAAATAGACGCTCCTCCATGTGGACGTTGCAGTAATTGTACAGATGACCGAGCTGAAGTCGATGTTACTGTAGAGACACAAAAGGTACTGTCTTGTATGATTCGGATGGGGGAACGATTTGGAAAGATGATGATTGCTCAAGTATTGACAGGTTCAAAGAATAAAAAAGTAATGGATTTTCATTTTGATCAATTATCTACTTATGGAGTAATGAGTAACCAGTCTGTAAAAGAAGTTAGTGATTTTATTGAGTTCCTTATTTCAGAACAATATATTTTAGTTGGCCAAGGGTCGTTTCCGACTTTATCTGTAGCAGCAAAAGGAAAAGCGGTTCTTTTAGGAGAAGAACACGTTATGAGAAAAGAACAAATTGCAACAAAACAGCTTGTTCAAGATGATGAATTATTTAATCATTTACGGATTGTAAGAAAAGAAATAGCTGAGTTCGAAAATGTTCCACCGTTCGTTATTTTCTCGGATGACACACTTCGTGATATGTGTGCCAAGCTACCAGTCACAATAGAGCAATTTGCAACAGTAAAAGGAGTAGGCCAGCAAAAGCAAGAGAGATATGGTGAGCAATTTATTCAAGCAATTGATGAGTTCTGTATGAAAAATCCAAATCGAAAGCGCCAAGTAATTGAAATCGAATCAGCGAAAAAAGCTAAGTCAAAAAGCACATCAAAAGAAGGGTCTCACGCTGTATCCTATCAATTAATGAAGGAAGGCCTAACAATTCAAGAAGTAGCAACAGAAAGAGAGTTAAGCATCCAGACAATTGAAAACCATCTTTTCCGCTGTGCAGAAGAAGGGATGGAAATAGATTGGTCTGCATTTATGACTGATGAGCAGCAAGAAAAAATCATCGAAGCTGTAAAGCTAGTCGGGAATGAGAAGCTAAAACCAATTAAAGAACAGTTGCCAAGTGACATTACGTATTTCATGATTAAAATCGTTTTGTTTCTTGAGGGTTCTCAAAAAGTGTAACGATTAAGAAACTTACTGAAGAATAAAAGAATTATTGGATAAGAAAAGCTCATTAAAAACTAATGAGCTTTTTACATAGCTGTATGAAGGAATTAGATAGATGAGGAATGGGGAGAAATGATGAATATTTTAGAGCAGGAGCTAGAAGCGATACTGCATGCTTCACACGATAATATTGTAGTTACCGACCAGCATGGCATCGTATTACGAGTTAGTCAAAACTGCAAGGATATATATGGGTATGCTGTGTCTGAGTTAATTGGAAAGTCTGTTTACGCATTGCAAGAGGAAGGTATATTTTTGCCATCTGTTACGGTTGCAGTATTAAAAAGCCGAAAACAAGTTCAATTAATGCAGAAAACAGAAACAGGAAAGGTGGTAATGGCCACTGGAATTCCTGTTTTTAGTAATAATGAAATTGTACGTGTTATTAGCTTTTCTCATGACTTAACAGAGCTTAGAAGATTACAAGAAGACTATGAACAATTGCAAGCTAAAATGAAAAAATATGAGTTAGAAATAGAAGAGTTACGCGAGCAGCAAGCGGGAGATATTGTGATGCGAAGTCATTCAATGAAAAAAGTATGGAAGTTAATTAACAGGATCTCAAGCAGTGATGCAACGGTTGTGATGTTAGGAGAATCTGGCGTAGGAAAAACAGCCTTTGCCTGTGCGATACATAGACAAAGTAACAGAAAAAATGAACCGTTTGTCGAAATAAATTGTGGGGCGATACCAAGCAGTCTGTTTGAATCGGAAATGTTCGGATACGAAGCTGGCGCTTTTACAGGAGCTAGTGCAAAAGGAAAAACAGGAAAGTTCGAGTTAGCCAACAAAGGCACGTTATTTTTAGATGAGGTAGCTGAATTGCCTCTTGAAATGCAAGTGAAATTATTAAAAGTATTGCAAGAAAAAACAATCACTAGAATTGGAAGTGAACACAGTAAAAAAATTGACTTTCGATTAATCGTTGCAACTAATCAAAATTTAGAAGAAAAGGTGAAAGACGGTTCTTTTCGTGCAGATTTGTTTTACCGTTTAAACGTTATTCCAATTAAAATCCCGCCTTTAAGAGATAGGCAAGAAGACATTTTAGAATTAGCTTATCACATTCTGCAGAAATACAATGACAAATATGGGACAAGTAAATTTTTTCATAAAGAATCGGTTGATATGCTATTAACTTATAATTGGCCTGGAAATGTGCGGGAGCTGGAAAATATGATTGAGCGTTTAGTTTTAACCACAGAAGAAAATACAATTTATAAATATGACTTTCCCTTCTTAGCGACAAAAGAAAAGGCACTAACGGAGGAATGGTCATCACTGCAAAACTTAAATGCAAGGGGGATAACACTGCAAGATGCTCTGGCAGAGGTAGAGAAAAGTATGCTGCTACGTGCTTACAGGCAATGTCAAACAACTTATGAAATGGCAGAGCTGCTTGGGTTAAGTCAATCTACCATTGTAAGAAGATTAAAAAAATATAAGATTCAGTGAATAGAACTTATAAAATTTTGTCCTAATTTAATGGGAAGTAAGACCTCTACTGATTGAAACTTTCCTTTTTAAATTAATTCATAATGAATCAACCAATTCAATATTGAATTGGTTTTTTGAAATTTAATTCAGAAATGAATTAAATGATTGTCATAAACGTTCATGATGCCTTTAAAAGCAATTGGCATAGAATTTGCATTATAAAAGAGTAAGCATCAAAATTCACTGAAAGTACATAGGAGGCTTTTATTATGACAAAATATCAACCGAAAAATTCATTTGAATCTCCGCGTTTTTGCGGACCGCGCACATTTATGCGTCTACCTTTTGTAGAACAAGCTGACTGCGATATGGATTTTATTATTACAGGCATTCCGTTTGATGCTGGCCAATCATTCCGTACAGGTGCGCGATTCGGCCCAGAAGCAATCCGAGATTTTTCAATTTTATTGCGTCCGTATAACCCAGAGCAAAAGATTAATATTTTTGACTACATATCAGGAGTTGATTATGGAGATATCCCAGTAGTACCAGGCTACATTATGGAAACTTATGAGAAAATAGAAGCTGGCTTGACTCCAGTTGTTGAAAAAGGCATTATTCCCATTTCACTTGGCGGAGATCATTCTATGACACTCGGAGAGTTAAGGGCGATTGCAAAAAAACATGGTCCTGTTGCACTTTTGCAATTTGATGCTCATTCTGATACATGGGATAGCTATTTCGATAAAAAATATAATCACGGAACGGTGTTTCGCCGTGCAATTGAAGAAGGACTTATTGATGTATCAAGATCGATTCAAATTGGAATGCGCGGAGGGCTGTATGGAATTGAAGATCTAGATGATGCAAGAAACCTGGGACTAGAAGTATATACAACCAATGAATATAAAAAAGCAGGTGTTGAGCGTATGCTTGAAATTATTCATGCACGCATAGGAGAAGGACCTGTGTTTTTATCATTTGATATTGATTTCTTAGATCCGGTATACGCGCCTGGAACAGGAACACCAGAGGTAGCGGGTGCAAGCATTGATGACGCTCTTGCTTTTGTACGCGGTCTTACAAATCTAGATTTTGTAGGTTTTGACCTTGTAGAAGTATTACCTGCATATGATCATGGACAAATTACAGCTGCAGCAGCTGCTAATATTGTTTATGAATTCATTACATTGATTGCATTGGCGAAAAAAGCGAAGTTAGAACAACCTTCTCTTTTAGAATTAAACTAATAATGAGTAGTAAATGAAGCTTAGTGCTCACTAATTAGAGTTTCACTTCAAGCGGATGAATTATGATTGAAACAAGAGTAGATGCTCAAAGAGCCCCATCGTCATTAGATGGGGACTTTTATTGTTCAAAGTTTTGAGTTAGCATTTATCAATGCTGCTTATTAGGTAATTTTTTTTCTGGATGTCCTTTACCCTGACGCTTTTTATTTTGTTCTGCCTTTTCTTGCTTATCGTGCAGCTTCTCTACAAATTCGTTTGTATTATCCATTGATTTATCCTCCTTGACAATAGAGCTTCTTTGTTACTTTAACCACTTGAATTTGAAAACATACACAAATGTAATTCGTTCTCTTTTCTTCCTTTAACTGAAATGTTTCAATTTTAATCTTGTTTATAGTGCAAAATACCTACGCGTTAACTTGTAATTGCAGTTATAATGAAAGGCGATATAAAATTGAGTTTTCGTCCTGTCACTTTACTGGGAACTACACTTTTACTGATTAGTGATTGACTCTTACTAATGTTGTTACAGAAATATATTCATCTTCATTCGTTGTAAAAATACTTTCTATTTTAAATGAACGGAAATTGACAGAAGGCATGTCTATAAAATTAATCTATTTAATAATGCCAGGAGGTATCTAACAGTGTCGATAAAAAACAAACTTTCATTAATTTTTACCTTGTTGGTATTATGCATTCTTATAGCTAATAATACGTTACATTACATACGATCTAAGCATAAGTTAATTGAATATAATGAAAAAGAAGCAGCCCTGATTACTCAAGAAGTATCTTACCAGGTGGAAAATGCAAAAAAAGGGTCTTTATATGTAGAAAATATTCTTGGGAGAGAGCTGAGGACTGCTTCGATTGCAATTAAAAATTCATTGCCTTCAAAGCATGAGGATGTAACAAATGAACAGCTGGAAAAATTAGCAAAGGAACTCATGGTTTCTCATATAACATTATTGGCTCCTGCTAAAGACGACATCATAGGAGTAAAATCCTCTGATTCGCATGAGATTAATATGTCGACAAAAGAATGGGGCTACTGGTATAAATCATTCCAACAACTTCTTTCTCTATCACCTGTTACCGTGAAAGAAGGCTTAACTTTGCCGGATTATTGGACAGGCCCGATTGAGATTGCTTCTAGTAATCCTAACCATACAGATAAATGGGGATATTATTATGATGGTTCGACTAACTTCATTATCAATCCATATTTTCGCGATAACCAGTTATTAGAATATGAAAGATTATTTGGACCGAGTGAGGTCATGAACCGGTTTATAAACAAGCTTGATGGCGTTTTAGAACTAACGGTTTTTAACCCAAAAAACTTTGGTAAAAAGAACGAAAGTGTTGAATTAAATGGAAACAAGTATATCCGTATTTCTGACCAGCCGATTTGGTATGGGACGTATAAATATAAAAATCAGCAAGTAGATGCGAAATTCATTCAAAAAGCTGTAAGTACTGGGAAAACTCAGGACTATATAGACAAACTAAATGAAAAAGATGTTATGAAAACATTTGTGCCAATTAATACAGATACGGAGGAGCCGTATGTAATTGGATTAACATATAATTACGGTTTAATTCAGGAAGAGCTTAACCATGAATTATTGATGCATGTTCTCTTATCGCTTCCGTTTATATTTATCGTTTTGATCATAAGTGTTATACTATCACGTTCAATTACCAAACCGATTGGCTATATAGTAGAACAAGTAAGTGAGATTGCTCAAGGTAATTTTGGAAAGAAATTAGTTGTAAAACGAAAAGACGAATTAGGATATCTTACACGAAATGTAAATGCTTTATCAAGCTATTTACAAGCTTACGTAACGGATTTGAAGCAAAGTCAGGAAGTGATTGAGTATCAAGCGTATCATGATCCGCTTACTGGGCTGCCTAATCGAAGATACTTTCAAGAACAACTGACTCAGATGGTTGAATGCGCAAAGCAAATAGGAGGTACTGTTGCAGTCTTATTTATTGATATAGATCGATTTAAAGCTGTTAACGATTCATTAGGACATGCAAAAGGCGATCAATTAATAAAACTGATTTCTGAGAGAATCAAGAACTGCTTGTCTACCGACAATAGCGTTCTAGCAAGGCAGGGAGGAGATGAGTTTGTCATTTTACTGAGCGAGCTTAGCATAGGGGAAATTAAGGATACAGCTGAGAGAATTGTGACGGTTGTTAAACAGCCATATTTTATCGATGGAAATGAAATTTATGTAGGTGCAAGCTGTGGTGTGAGTTTATATCCAACACATAGTGAAAATCTTGATGACCTTATGGTATATGCAGATTTAGCTATGTATGATGCGAAGAAACAAGGCGGTAATAAATGTGCTTTATACAATGAGGCAATGAATAAAGAAAACAAAGAGAAAATAAGAATCGAGACACGTTTAAGAACGGCAATTAAAGAAGAAAAAATTGAAGTTTATTATCAGCCGAAAATAAATGCAAAAGCAAATGTAGTTATAGGAGTAGAAGCATTATTGAGGTGGACTGACGAGGAAATGGGATTTGTATCACCTGAGGTATTTATTTCAGTGGCAGAAGACACAGGACTGATTCACCCTTTATGGGAATTAGCCATGAAGCAGGCTTGTTCACAGGTAAGCAAGTGGAATGAACACCGGAAAAATCCGTTAAATCTTGCAGTTAACTTCTCAGCTAAGCAGTTTCAAGATCCTGTTTATTTAGTTAAACGAGTGAAAGAAATTCTAGATGTCTGTGAATTCAATCCGGATTATTTTGAAATAGAAATTACTGAAAGTACATTATTTTTTAATTCAGAAGAAACAATAAGAGCTTTAAAAGATTTAGAGGAATACGGAATTTCAATTTCTATTGATGATTTTGGAAAAGGCTATTCGTCATTAAGTTATTTAAAAACCTTCCCGGTTAATTGCCTTAAAATTGACCGTTCATTTATTCAGGATATTAGAGAAGATTATAGTAATACTGAAATTGCTGAAGCAATTATCAACCTTGCGCGAAGCTTAAGGCTACAAGTAATAGCAGAAGGTGTTGAACAAGAGCACCAGAAAGAATTCTTATTGAACAATGATTGTTATTATATGCAAGGCTATTTGTTTAGCAAGCCCCTTGACAAACAGGAATTCGAGCAATTTCTAATTCGTAATCAATAAGTAAGGACTTAAGCTGGTTGTCAGGGGAATTGTAACTGGAGATTAGGATAATAAGTAGTTTTAGTTGCCCCAATAAATTTTGTAACATAAATGCAATAGAAATTTCTGTTTTTTTACAAGTAGATGATATTTTCTGTCACGCTTACATCGCTTGCGAATAATATGGTGAAGATGACTTGTAAGGAGGAGAAATATGGACTACCAACATGAAGCAAAGGAATATTTAACAGAGGTACAGAAGTGGCTTGAAGAGGTAAATATTTTGATTCTAGATTCTGAAACGACCATTGATGAGGATGTTTTCGCTGCGATTGATCGTACAAAAGAAGATATCAAAGAACAGCTAGACAAACAGGAAATGAGTGAATCTCTGCTAGCAAAGATTGATGACGCTGTAAGGTATATTAACGAGGAAATTCAGCCTGAAGAAAGAGCTGAAGAGAATTTGCGCCAGCAGGTACCCATTGGAAAGCATACACTGCCGCCGCTTCCATACAGTTATAATGCTCTAGAACCTTATATCAATTCAGAAATTATGAAGTTGCATCATACAAAACATCATCAAAGTTACGTAGACGGATTGAATAAAGCTGAGAACAAAATGCAAGAAGCACGAGAGACTCATAATTTTGAACTGCTAAAACATTGGGAACGGGAAGCTGCTTTTCACGGATCTGGTCATTATCTTCATACGATTTTTTGGGAAATTATGAATCCAAACGGCGGAGGAAAGCCTAAAGGAGAATTAAGCAGACAAATTCAAAAAGATTTTGGCAGCTATGAAAAGTTTAAAAAGCACTTTTCAGAAGCGGCAAAAAAAGTAGAAGGGGTAGGCTGGGCAATTTTAGTTTGGGCACCGAGATCGCACAGACTGGAAATCCTGCAAGCCGAGCGCCATCAATTGTTAACCCAGTGGGACACTATTCCGCTGTTAGTTCTTGATGTGTGGGAGCATGCTTATTATTTACAATATAAAAATGAAAGAGACAAATATGTAGATAACTGGTGGAATGTCGTTTATTGGCCAAATGTTGAAAAAAGATTTAAGGAAGCGAAAAAGCTTAAATGGCAACCGTATTAGAGCAATAATGGTAAATTTCAACCAGCTGGAGTATTGGGTCGTGCTTGTTAATCCGAATGAAAATTGAAAAGCTGTGTGATCACTTATTGAAAAATCCTCATTGAAATGGATAAAGCATGCATTTCAATGGGGATTTTTTCTGTTTGCTGAAAATTTATATAAGGTAAGTTTCAATTATAATAGTTCAGGTTAAATCATGTTCTAAATAACAAATAATGAGATGGAAAATGCTACATTGGTATTGGTTGTACAGCCTTTGCAAATTCCTCAAGTGTTGTCGAATATTTTATATAAATTCTCGGCAGAAGATAGGATTCGTTTTTTAGTCCTTTTTCAATAAACGGACCAGGTATTGTTGTAAGTCCAAACTGGTAATATTTCTTCGTTTCTTCTATTACATTGTCATTGAAATTTCCATAAGGATATGCAAGAGCGATAACTGGTTTACCTGTAATTCGTTCAATTGTTTCTTTCGATTCTTTTAGTTCGTACTTATAATTTTTTACATTTCTTAAGTCAGGATGTGTAGCGGTATGTGACTGAATCGAAAAGAAACCTGATTCAGCCAGGTTTTTTAACTCTAAATTTGATAAACGTGATGGACGGTTAATAAACTCAGAGATGACAAACAAGGTAGCTACTGGTTTAAATTGCTGATCCTTTAGCTTTTGAAAGATTGAATAGACATTTAGATTATTTTTATATCCATCATCAATGGTAATAAAAATAGGTTTATTTACTTTGGTAATATTTTGCCACTGATCAAAAGTGAGCAATGTATACCCATGTTTTTTCAAATACATCATTTGTTTTTCAAAATTTTCAGGAGTTACGTATAACTCTTTAGAGCCATAGCCTTTATATTCGTCAATTGAATGATAAATCAAAATAGGCACTTGCAGCTGACTACATGCATGTGATGGAAGCACCCAAATGAGAAAGAAAAGTAAAAGTAATACACTGTTTTTCATAAAGTTCCTTCCTTTAAGCTTTTAGGTAGCGTTTATAAATATTATTCCGGAATATCTTGATTTTATTAAAGATTAAGGTTGATCAGCGATGAATGGTTTCTCATGCAATCAGTGTAAAAAGGGGCTACTATCATACAATTTGGTTTATCTTGATTTTAAGGAGCAGAAAGGTCTAAGTGGTTTGCATAAATAGATGAGAGGCGGAGCATAGTTTTGAGGGAAGCTTCACTTTATTATAACTGTTACATTTTGAAATAGAGCGAATTAAAAATACAGACTTTCAAAAAATAGAACGAGTAATAAAAGAAAGGAGGCGCCTTTGTGTGCAGTTTATGAATGAGCCTGGAGATTACCATGCTATTGGCTGTGACCTCACTAGGAATCGCTTTAATAAGAGCATCACATTGAGCTAACAAAAACAAACGGGGGTGTTCTTACGCCAGATTATTAAAAAATGGAGCATTAAATAAGCGGATGCTAATTAGTAATGATGGTGTAGAAGGTTTAAAAGTACAGTGTTGTGTAAGGTCTTAAGCGTTGTTTACTCATTTATTTACCTAAAAGGAAAATGTATAGATTTTGAGAAAAAAGTGCAAAGGAGTACGTGATATGAAAAAACAGAAACAATCAGCAACTGAACCAACCATTGCAGAAGGCATCAATACGGAAGATGAGTTGCAAAAAGATGCGAGCTCAGAGGAAATCTCTAAAGGAGATTATACAGTCGTAACGACACTATCGTTAGATGAAAATAATCCCAGCTAGCTCGCATGAAAAGAAAATGTAATTAAGAATTTTTTAGAGAACATCTTACTATTGTTTAAAAAAGCGCGCATCTTAAATTGGGCGCTTTTTTATTGATCTAGACTTAGTAACACTAAAATCAAAGCAAGGAATCCATCAAATACTACTTCTTCTCCAAATGCTAAAACATGACTTTAAAAATAAAAAGACTGATGGCAATTTGAATTAAAGGAAATAATATACCTGCTTAGTGAGAAGTAGAAAACTTGCTGCTTGCTGTACGTAATGAAGCAAATATATCTACACTCATTTCTGCAAATAAAGATACTGTTTAAGGAGTTAGTCATTATGATGAAAATGATAGTAGCATTTGTAGTAATGTTATCATTAGCTTTTAGCCCAGTAGGGGAACCGCTGTTTCAGAGTGAAAAATCGATTGTTAGTGCAAAATCATACCGCTCCGGAAAACGGTCCTTTAATCGAAACAATAATATCCAACCCAGACAAAATGAGCCGCGGTCAAATTTTAACAATAGAAGAAACAATGATGCTGATCGAGGCTTAGCTGCTAGAACAAATAGAGGCGGATTCGTGAGAGGGTTGTTTTATGGAGGCATAGCTGGTTTGTTATTTGGAGGCATGCTTGGACACTTTGGAGCTTTTGGAGGAATCCTTGGGTTATTAATTAACATGTTAGCAATCGCATTGTTAATTAATCTTATTAGAAGAGCATTCAGTCTTTTTAAGAAAAACAAGAGGGAAAATGAATGGAGATAAATAACACTTATTCATTTTGTATAATGACAAATTACGTTTAAATAAGAACCTCAAAAAGGTTCTTATTTTTTATTAACAAGGAATTGATTAACTTGCGCTTTTTTAAAAGGCAAATGAAACAGTCTATTATTAGGGGTTATTTAGCAAGGCTATTTATGCCATTTAAAATTAAAAGCAGGTAATTTGTTTGTTGTTATCATCATAGTATGTATGTAGATAGTAATCTGATTGATTGCCAACTGTAACTCATTTGGTTTTACAGAAAGGAACTATCAAATGAAAGATAAAGAATCTATCATTCAAAAAGTGAACATGTTCATTCTGTTTAGCTGTTTAGGGGTTATTTTAGTTGCATTGTGGGTAAAAGCAGGTATCAGAATGGGACAAGCTGATTTATTGGCTTTTATAGGTTCGATTTTAAGCGGAATTATTACCTTATATGGTGTTATGGTCACAATTAAATCTTCCTTTGAAGGAATACGGTTGACCTTAGAAAAACAAGAAGAAGCTTTTGAAAAGCAGTTGAAAATAGCAGCAACAGAAAAACGGTTAATTAATTTATATGAACCGCTATATCAAACTTTAGATGATTACAACTACGCTTATGGAGCACACGAATATGAAGACTTAACGGATGAGGAAAAAGAAAAAATTTTAAGGATAATAAGTGATAATGTAATTTACGCCAATGGAGAATTATATGAAAAGTATATGGAATTGAGATGGGCAATAAGGTTTGGAAAAGATTCGGAAAAGACGAATAAATTTTATCATGATATTTCAAATATCGTTAATTATGAGCTAGATGTGCTAAGAAAGGAATTGCGGCTGCCTACAAGAAAAAAGTATTAACAGCAAATGGATGCTGCAAGTGCTTGCGATGTTCAACGTGCAGAGAACAAACATAAAGCTAGAGGGATTCGAAATGGATTTTTGTTAAAAAATAATAAGTCAATGTCATAAAAAGTAAGCATATAAACATCCTGTGCAAGTATAGAATATAACAAGAAATACTTCCTTGCGAAGTAGTAAGTGAGGAGGTGATAGTATGAGATTCCTATCCGTTCTAACGAGTCTTCTTGTGATTATTGGTGGATTAAATTGGTTAGCTGTAGCGTTAGGAGTCAATGTTGTAGAAACATGGTTTGATTCATGGGAATGGCTGGTGACTACAATTTATTGGTTAGTTGGATTATCAGCACTTTATCAGATTTATGATCGATTCTTTGCGAGTGGGGAAAAGTGATTCAAAAAGAACTGTTATAATAAAATTATACATTATTTATTAATCTAGAGTATTAGGTAGTTAATCCTGATACTCTTTTTATTTTGCAGTAATATAGCTATAAAAGAACTGAAGGAAAGAATGATTAATTGTATTAAGTATAATTTTAATGATCAAATAGCAAAAGACGGTCATGAATGCTATAATAAATTAAATATAAACAAGAAAGCGTTTACAAAAATGAGATGGTGTTTAATTAATCACTTTACTTGAAAGGAGGAGGAGTGATGACAATTGACTACAAACGAATTAAACATCTTGCTTTTTGTACTAAATGCGGCGCTCCAAAGAGATTAACACTCTTTACTCTCAAACGATACGTTGCTACAAATCAACATAGCAGCTTTTACTGTGACAATTGTAAGTATGAGAATATCCTCCCAAGTTACGTAATCGCCTATATAAAAGAACTGTAGATAACCTCTTGATTTTTACAATTCATTAAATAATTACTGCTGAAAATATTTAAAAATAACTTGTTTATGCTTATGCAATTGCAAGTTTAAGGAGAAGCGTTCATTATATAGAAATCAGCTGATGGTTAAAAAAGTATTAAACAATACAAAGACACTCCATGAAATTAATGGAGTGTCTTTGTATTTATGTTTGGGTTAATGAGATGTGCTAAGTTCGAGGACTGAGCAATCAGAACTTATCAAACTTTGACTGCTATTTTAAAACTGCGACAAGAACAACCGCTAACTAAAGCCATTTAATTAGGGTATCAAGCACTTAAATGATCGAAAAAAACAACGAGGGATGAAGAGAGTTAGTCTTTGATGGTTCGGTTAAACAGGAGAAAGGAAGGGTAAAATAAATCAATAGATAAACAGAAGGTAAAATCATTGGCTTGGAGGCCAAAATTGAATACCAAGTTTTTTCTCAGCAAATATTTAACTAAGACGTTTCGAAATAAGCGATAGTAGTTTTTATGAAAAATCAACCATATAAATTATAAGTAAAGCGTAAAGGCTGTAAATGAAGGAGAGATGATAATGGAATATAGAGTTGAACGAGATTCTCTTGGAGAAATAAAAGTCCCAGCTGAAAAGTTATGGGGGGCACAAACACAACGAAGCAAAGAAAATTTTGCAATTAGCACCGAAACAATGCCTATTGAACTTATTAGAGCGTTTGCGGTTTTGAAAAAAAGTGCGGCACTCAGTAATGAAAAGCTTGGTAAGCTATCAGCAGAAAAAACAGAATCAATTGTTCAAGCAGCCAGTGAGATTCTAGAAGGGAAGTGGGATGAGCATTTTCCTCTTGTTGTGTGGCAAACAGGCAGCGGCACTCAATCAAATATGAATATGAATGAAGTCATTGCAAACCGGGGCAATCAATTGTTAAAAAGCAAGGGAAGTAATGAACAGCTGCATCCAAATGATGATGTTAATATGTCTCAAAGTTCAAATGATACTTTTCCTACCGCACTCCATATCGCTGGTGTAGGCGCTGTTGAAAATCAATTATTGCCTGCCCTTACAGAATTAAAAGAGACATTTAGAAAAAAAGAACATGACTTTAAAGATGTAATAAAAATCGGGCGCACTCATTTACAAGATGCTACTCCTTTAACATTAGGGCAAGAAATTAGCGGCTGGCGTCATATGTTAGAAAAAGCTGAAAAGATGATTAAGGAAAGTGTGCAATATATGAAAGAGCTTGCGATTGGCGGAACCGCTGTTGGAACAGGCCTTAACGCCCACCATGAGTTTGGTAACCTAGTAGCTCAGGAAGTTAGTAAATTTCTTGCTAAAGAATTTGTGTCAGCACCTAATAAATTTCATGCCTTAACAAGCCATGATCAAGTAGTTTATACTCACGGTGCTTTAAAAGCGCTTGCAGCAGATTTAATGAAAATTGCAAATGATGTTCGTTGGCTGGCAAGTGGTCCGCGCAGCGGTATTGGAGAAATTTTTATCCCGGCAAATGAGCCTGGAAGTTCAATTATGCCAGGGAAAGTGAATCCGACCCAAAGTGAAGCCTTAACAATGGTTGCAGCACAAGTAATGGGAAATGATGTAACGATTGGGATCGCTGCAAGTCAAGGGAATTTTGAATTAAATGTATTTAAACCCGTTATTATTTATAACTTTCTTCAATCAGTAAGGTTGTTAGCAGACTCCATAAGATCATTTAATGATAAATGCGCTGTAGGCATTGAACCAAATTATGAAAAAATCGAATACCACTTACAAAATTCACTTATGTTAGTAACAGCTTTAAATCCACATATTGGCTATGAAAAGGCAGCTCAAATTGCAAAATTAGCTCATAAAGAAGGACTCACTTTAAAACAGGCTGCATTGAAAACAGGATTTTTAACAGAAGAACAATTTGAAAAATTTGTTAACCCTGCTAATATGATCACACCTACATTGTAAGAAGAGTTTATTTATAATCCTAAAATAATTAGTTGAAAGCATAGAAGCGAATTCAGTGAAATTTAGATATCATAGATTGAAATTTACCGGGCCATCTGTCGGTTCAAGGATATTAACCTCTACACAACAGGCTGTGTGTTGGTTAATATCCTTTTTTCATTAAAAGCTAAAGCGTGGAAGGGTTAAATGATGAAAAAAGTAAACCATGTTCTAAATAATAAAAGTAAAAGGTGAGATGAAAAATATTGAATAGAAGTTTTATATTCGTTCATTTCGTCTATTATTTAAAATAGCAAGATAATTTTTTTACGAATTATGCAGTGTAAGATTCGAGGAGTTTTTGGTATAATAAATGAGCAATTCGAAGGAAGATATACGCACATGAAAAGAACGATTCGATTGATAATAATTCGGCTCTTATTATGATTTATATAATGAACGTTTACACCAATGTGTATGATGACCTTCTAAAAGTTCTCAATTAATTGCAGCTAGAAAATAGGTGGCTTTGTTAAGTTACTTTATTTTCACGATTGGAGAGGAAGAGGATCATGAATCAAACTAATCAAACACAAGGAAAAAGATCGTTAGGGAAAGTATTATGGCAGCTAACTCGTCCTCATACATTAACAGCATCTTTTGTGCCGGTTCTAATCGGAACAGTATTAGCCATGTATGCTGGACAAGTTAATGTATTGCTTTTTTTAGCAATGCTTTTTGCATGTCTATGGATTCAAATCGCAACGAACCTTTTTAATGAATACTATGATTTTAAAAGAGGATTGGATACAGAGGAATCAGTTGGAATCGGAGGAGCTATTGTACGAGATGGAATGAAACCTAAGACCGTTTTACAACTAGCATTAGGTTCATATGCTATTGCTCTTTTATTAGGTGTTTATATATGTATGAGTAGTACGTGGTGGCTGGCGCTGGTTGGTCTTATCGGAATGGCAATCGGCTATTTGTATACAGGCGGTCCATTACCAATTGCATATACACCTTTTGGAGAACTTTTTTCTGGATTATGTATGGGCGCTATGTTTGTGTTAATTTCATTTTTTATTCAAACAAATACAGTGACCGCAGAAAGCATTCTTGTATCAATACCAATCGCTTTTTTAGTAGGTGCTATTAACTTATCTAATAACATTCGTGACATTGAAGAGGATAAAAAGGGCGGCCGTAAAACATTAGCCATTTTATTAGGTTCAAAAAAAGCAATTTACTTTTTAGGCGCACTTTTTATCATTTCTTATATATGGATTGTCGGCCTTGTAACCGCAGGCGTTTTAGGACCTTGGGTATTGCTTATTTTCTTAAGTATAGCGAAACCTATCCAAGCGGTTAAAGGATTCATTGCAGGAACACCTCCAATGAATATGATTATTGCTATGAAATCAACAGCTCAAACAAATACATTGTTTGGATTGTTGCTGTCGATTGGATTATTCATTAGTTATTTCTTTTAAAAAAAGTTAGTTTTATTATATTTAAAAACCACCGCTTTGTGTAGGCGGTGGTTTTTTAGTAGCAATATGAAAAGAAAGCGGTTATGAACTTAATTTTTCTTTTAAGGAAATGACGAAGCTTTGCAATTCTTGGTTAGATGAAAAGCTTGCTTGTGCCTGCTTTGGTCCACCTCCGCCTTTTCCATTAAAAGAAGGAAGCAGTATTTTAAATAGTTCGCCGCAATGAATATTGCTTGTGCTATTGTGGGCAAAAAGAACTTTTTGTTCTAAGGCAGAAGATAAAATAAGGACTGTCTCATCTGTTTGAAGCAATTGTTTTATAAGAGGCTGCACGTCTTTTAGCGTACGGTCCTTAAATTCATGTACAAGTAAGCTGCCTTCTTTTTTTGATTGTAATTCGGCACAAAGGTAGTGGGCATTTTCTGCTTGCAGCTGTTCAAGTTGTTTCAGAAGCAACTTTTGCTCATGCTCTACTTTTTCAAGGCGCTCAAGGACGAGATCGCGATTAGTACTGAACTTATTGCTCACTGCGGATAGAATGTTATGACTTTGTTGATAATCTGCTAGTGCGCGCATTCCGCTTTTGAAAAATAACCTCGTGTTTCCACGCTGTTTTTCTGTTTTTATCAACTTTATCATGCCTAGTTCACCAGTCCGGGTAACGTGAGTGCCGCAACAAGCTGAGAAATCAATTGTGTCAATTTCTACAATGCGTACTTCATGACCTTCTACTTCTGGAATTCTGCGAAGTGGCACAGTATGTATTTCTTCTTTTTGAATATGATAAGTTTTAATTTCTTTGTTTGCATAAATGGCAGTATTTACTGCATGTTCTACTGCTGTTAATTGCTCTTCACTTATCGATGAAATCTTTAAATCAATAGAGACAGCATCATTTCCTAAGTGAAAGCTCACGGTATGAATATCATATGTATCAATTAAAACAGCTGATAAAAGATGCTGGCCTGTATGTTGTTGCATATGATCAAAACGGCGATTCCAATCAAGTTCACAGTTAACGGTTGAACTCTCAGGAATCGTTGACAGTTTATGATAAATTTCACCATTTTCTTCAAAAACATCTTCAATCTGAATGCCGTTTATTTTGCCGGAGTCGGAAGGCTGACCGCCACCTTCAGGATAAAAAGCTGTTTCACGTAATGTAATAAGATAATGGTGGTCGCATTTGATGATGTCTTTAATTGTTGTTGTCCATGAAGATGTATACGGAGATGTATAATAAAGTCTTTCAGTCATTGCATTCATCCTTTCGTTAACTACTTATCAAATGTTCTTAAATTGTTATTGTACTGAAGTTTTGCTTTATAAAATCTATCCTAACAGAAATATGATAGCACGAATATGGATAAGCTAATTTTTAAGACTAAATTTAGGTGAGGCTTATGAAAAATAGTGTAGATATTTATAAAACAGATATTAAAAACATTGTAACAAACTGGGCGATGCTTATCATTGTCGTTGCACTTATGATTTTACCTTCGCTTTATGCATGGTTTAATATAAAAGCTTCTTGGGATCCGTACGGAAATACAAGAGGAATTAAAATTGCCGTTACAAATGAAGATAAGGGAGCTATTATTCAAGATGAACACGTAAATGTAGGGAAGGATGTCATTGCTTCTCTAAAGAAAAACAAATCGCTTGGCTGGACGTTTGTGAACAAAAAAGAAGCGATAAAAGGAGTGCAGCGCGGAGATTATTATGCCAGCATCGTCATTCCACAAGACTTTTCTGAAAAGATTGGCACAGTTTTGGAAGAGCGATTAGAAAAACCAGTGCTTACATATACCGTCAATGAAAAGATTAATGCAATTGTTCCAAAAATTACTTCGAAAGGGGCAAGTAGTTTAACAGAAGAAATTAGTAAAAATTTTATCGAAACAGCAAATGGAGCAATCTTTGCATTATTTAATGAAATTGGCATTAAATTAGAACAAGATTTGCCAGCTATTAAGCAAATTGAAAGCCGGATTTTTGAGCTGGAAAAAAGGATGCCAGAAATTAAAAAAGTAGTGAATGAAGCAGTAAGAGCTACAAATAAAGCAGAAGAATTAGTTAATCAAGCGAAGTGGGCAATTCCTGTGATTGAACAATTAACAGCTGATGGTGCTGCGGTGACAAAGCAGTTGAATGACTTTTTAACAAAAACAGATCAAGCTTTTGAAACTATTTCACCAAATATAAAAAGTACGTTAATAGCGCTTCAGTCCCGTGCCAATCAACTTCAAAAAGTAAAAGAAGAGTTGGCAGGTGAGCAGACTAACTCTGAACAAACAAAAGTAAATTTACAGCAAACCATTAACCTACTTACTCAGCAAATAAATGATATGAATGCAGTGATTAGAGTGCTAAATCAACTGAATGATCTAGCGCCAAACGAACCGCTTGCAAGGATCATTTCAAAATTGGAATTAATTGAAAATAGTTTTTCGCAACAACTAAGTATTGCGAAAAATTTAGAAGCCGCCATTAACAAAGGGGAGCAACTACCATCTGAAATGATTGAGCGCTTTCATCAAACGTCAAATGAAGGGGCAAGTCAATTAAATGGTGTTCTGTCGCGTTATAATCATGAAATTATTCCTGCAATTGATCAAGCAGCTGAAAATGCAAAGAGCAAAACTAAGAAAGCATATGAGCTTTTAACAGAAGCAAACAAAAGTTTGCCGGATATTTCTAGTGTCTTGCAAAGTGCTGCTCATGGCGTTCGACTTGGTCAAGCAGAGTTGAAAAATCTTCAACAAAATTTTCCTGCAATTGAACAAAAAGTTCGCGATATTGCTAATAAAATACGTGAATTTCAGCAAACACAAGACATTCAAGCGATTATCGACTTGTTAAAAAATGATGTAGAAAAAGAAAGTGACTTTTTTGCCGAACCTGTCTTGTTAAAAGAAAAAAGGCTATATCCGATCCCTAATTACGGGTCAGCTATGTCTCCATTTTTTACCACACTCTCTCTTTGGGTAGGAGCACTGTTGCTAGTTTCACTTTTACGAGTGGAGGTAGAAGGAGCTTACAAAAGCAGGGATATCTATCTAGGAAGATTATTTACATTTGTTTCGATTGCTTTATTTCAAGCATTCATTGTGACATTAGGTGATATCTTTATTTTAAAAGCTTACGTAGTAGACAAAATGATGTTTGTTTTATTCGGCTTATTCATTAGCACGGTTTTTATGACAATGGTTTATACCTTTGTGTCTGTATTTGGCAATGCAGGCAAAGCAATTGCAATAGTTTTACTCGTATTACAATTATCAGCCGCGGGAGGAACATTTCCCATTCAAGTAACACCGCCTTTTTTTCAAGCTATCAATCCTTTTTTACCATTTACTTATGCAATCAGCATGATGCGTGAAGCAGTTGGTGGCATGCTTGTTGATATTGTAAGAAGAGATTTCCTGGTTTTACTGGTCATTTTAATCGGAACATTATTATTTGGCCTGTTTCTTCGAAAGCCGCTAAGTAACATAAGTAAACGGCTGACTGAAAAGGCGCATGAAAGTAAACTGATTCATTAATAAAGTGGTTTCACACCATTGGAAACAGGGTATTGTTCCAAAAAGGAGTGTGTTTAATGAGTCTATTAAATGGTTTAATGGGAAATGCATCAGAAGTTGATTTGCAGGCAATAGAAAAAGATTTAGAACAAGTATTAGTACCGAATGAACAGGTTGAAAAGGCATATAAAGTTATTCGTGATTTACTTGTATTTACGAATAAACGGCTTATTTTAATTGACAAACAAGGGGTAACAGGGAAGAAAACAGATTATCATTCCATTCCTTATCAAAATATTACGCACTTTGGCGTGGAAACAGCAGGCACATTTGATTTAGATGCTGAACTAAACATTTGGATTTCCGGTTCAGCTACCCCAATTTCAAAAGAATTTCGTAAAGATAAAAATATATATGATGTGCAAAGGACACTTGCAACGTATGTTTTAACGTAACCTTAAAGACCTATTCTAAAAAATAGGTCTTTGTTTGTTATCATAAAATGAACAGAATTTTTCGATTATTAAATTTAGATATGTCTATTAATTTTTAAGTAAAAGAGGAAGTACTTAACGTTTTGTTAGCAACTGAAGAAATAATTCTACAACTTTTTTATGTCCGCTGCTTAAGGGATAAATATATGAAAATCTTCTTTTAAAAGGGTCTGTATCAACTTGTAAAATCGCTAAATTATTTTGCTCAACATCTTGCTTAATTGATGAAATTGAAAGTACGGATAAGCCTAAATTTTGCATAACAGCTTCTTTAACTCCTTGATTACTGCTGATTGTGAGCATGCTCTTCATTTTTAAGCCATTAGACTGAATAACAAGGTCTAAATATTCCCGTGTACCAGATCCCTTTTCGCGAGCCACCCACATTTCGTTTTGTAAATCATCAATTTGAATCTGTTTTTTATTGGCAAGTGGATGCGCAACAGGAGATACAATTACTAGTTCATCATCCATAAAAGGTTCTATATGCAATTCATGGTCATCGGTTTGGCCTTCGATTAAACCTACGTCTAATTTAAAGTGGCGGACTAATTGAGCAATCTCTTTTGTATTTCCGATTGTGACATTTACATTGATGTCAGGATACTGCTTGCGAAGTTCAGCAAGAAGGGAAGGCAAGACATATTCTCCGATTGTGAAGCTTGCTCCTATTGTTAATGAGCCTTTTACTAAATGATGATGTTCGTAAATATCTCGCTTTGTATGCTCGTAAATTTGAATCATTTGTTTCGCACGATCATATAAAATTTCACCGCTCGGGGTAATTTTTAGAAGTTTAGGCGAACGTAAAAATAAGGATGTTTGAAATTCTTTCTCTAAATTTTTTATGTGTACACTGACACTTGGCTGAGATATGAGTAATTTCTCTGCTGCTTTTGTAAAGCTTTTTTCTTCCACTACTGTCACGAAGGTCTTTAACGCATCATAATACATAGTTCTCCTCTCCTTATTATTAAAAATATTAATATTAACTATTATAAAACAATATTTTACTAATGAATAGACGTTGAATAAAGTAAAGGTATAAAGAATGTAAGGAAGTGCAACAAATGAGTACAAACATAGTAGATACTAAAAATAATTATATGAATATTCCTTTTATGAAAGGATTATTGTTAACATTCATGATTGCATTAGCAGCGAAATACATTTCTCAAATACCTTTTCTATCAATCATGGGTCATCTGGTAATCGCTATCTTAGTCGGGATGATATGGAGAGGAACAGTTGGGGTAAAAAAAGAATGGGAATTTGGAATTGCATTCTCTAGTAAAAAATTGCTTCGAATCGGCATTATTTTGCTTGGAATGCGTTTGAATTTGAGTGATATTTTTCAAGCAGGAATTAATGCTTTTCTCATTTCTGTTATTAACGTTGTTATTACGCTACTAATCGTGTATTGGTTAGCTATAAAATTAGGTGTAGAGCAAAAGCTTGGAATTCTCACTGCTTGTGGCACAGCAATATGCGGCGCTGCAGCTATTGTTGCTATTGCACCACAAATTAACGCGAAAGATGAAGAAGTAGCGGTAGGAGCAGCGACAATCGCAATTTTAGGAACAATTTTCACACTGCTATATACGCTGATCTATCCTATTCTAGGTCTGTCCTCTGCAGCGTATGGAATATTTACAGGAGGAACACTTCATGAGGTCGCTCACGTTATAGCAGCTTCTGAACGAGGGGGAACAGCTTCTGTTGATGCAGCCATTATTTCGAAATTAACAAGAGTGGCGTTATTAGTACCAGTGGCTTTCGTGTTAGGAATGATGATAAAAAAGACGAAAAAAGGTCAAGACAAGAATAAGTCTTCTGTTCCAGTGCCGTGGTTTATTTTCGGATTCCTATTGATGAGTGGTGTAAATACACTTGGTGTCATTTCAAATTCAATTGTAGAGCTGATTGTTTCAACTGCCTATGTATTAATTGGAATGGCTATGGCTGGATTAGGTTTAACTGTTAAGTGGAAGACGTTTATAGATCTTGGAAGAAAGCCATTTCTTGCCGGAATTATCGGTTCAGTTGTTCTGTCAATTGTAGGCTATTTGCTAGTTGTTTTGATTTGGACTTAATGGATAGTGAATGACCTACAGCAAAGAGTTGCTTTTTAGTTGACTTAAACTGTTTAATGTATTAAATTTTAGATAAAAGTTTAAATGTTTAAGTGTTTAAACATTTAGTTTTTACTGACTAAAAAGTGAGGGAATGTATGATGGAAAAAGAAACGGTGCTAATTACTGGCGCTTCTTCTGGAATTGGAAAAGAGCTGGCTTATCATTATGCAAAAGATGGCTATAATATTGTGATGGTTGCACGCAGCTTAACGAAATTAACTGAGATCAAAAACGATTTGGAGAAGCAATATGGAGGAAGCGTTTTTGTTATTCAAAAAGATCTTTCAAAAGAAAGTGAAATTCAGGAAGTGTATAAGCTTATCAAGCAAAATAACATGAGAGTGGACATTCTGATAAACAATGCAGGTTTTGGTTTATTCGGAGAATTTTTAGAAACAGACTTAGAAGATGAGCTAAATATGATTGATTTAAATGTTAAATCGCTCACATACATGACAAAATTATTTTTACCCGATATGATTAAGCAAAACAAAGGCGGCATTTTAAATGTTGCTTCAACTGCTGCTTTCCAGCCAGGACCGCTAATGGCTGTATACTATGCAACGAAAGCATATGTTTTATCTTTTACAGAAGCCTTAGAAAATGAATTAAAAGATACAAATATTACAGTATCCGCACTATGCCCCGGACCAACAGAAACAGGATTCTCAGATCGAGCTAACCTGAAGGAATCTAAATTGTTCAAAAGCGGTGTAATGGATGTTAAAACAGTTGCTGAAATTGGTTACAAAGGATTTAAAAGTGGAAAAACAGTCATTATACCTGGTCTGAAAAATAAAATTTTAGCGGGAGCCGTTCGATTTGCGCCAAGAACGATCATTACATCAATAGTACGGCAAATGCAAGAACGAGCGTAATTTAATGACTTCAATTCTATTTTAAAGCGTCAGTAATCTTTTATTGCTAGATTTATATTATTGAAAACTAAGAGAAAAGTGTAAATAAATTCGGATCTATCTTTTTATAAAACAGCATGATAATATGCTGTTTTTTTGTTTTCTTTGTAACAAACGTAAAAAAAGTACTTGTTTTTTCAAAAAATGCAGCTATAATAAAACTGTAATACGGATAATAATACAGTTAATACACTTAATACATATCATACGATTTTAACAATAGAAGGGAGGCAGACTATGTTTGAATTGGACATTCGTAATCGAAAGCCGATTTATGAGCAATTGGTAGATAAATTGAAAGAGCTCATTATTCATGAAATCTTTAAAGCAGATCAACAGTTGCCATCGGTGCGTTTACTGGCTAAAGAATTAACAATCAATCCAAATACAATTCAAAAAGCTTACCGTGAGTTAGAACGCCAAAACTATATATATTCAGTGCCAGGAAAGGGAAGCTTTGTAACGCCGCAATCGAACACATTAAATAACGAGAAGGTGAAAAAGATGAAAGAAGAATTAGTGAAGATTATTGCTGAAGCGATGTATTTAGGGATGGATAAAAATGAAATTCTGTCACTTATTTCACAAGCTGAACAAACGGTAAAAGGAGGGAATACTCGTGATTGAAATAACTGGACTTTGTAAAGAGTTCGAAGGTGAAGATATGGAAGCTTTAAAGCAAGTAACACTACATGTGAAAAAAGGTTCGATCTATGGACTGCTTGGATCAAACGGAGCGGGGAAAACTACGTTATTAAAAACGATTGCTGGCATCTATAAGCAAGATCAAGGGCAAGTTTTAATTGATGAACAGCCTGTTTTTGAAAATACAGAACTAAAAAAGCGAATCATTTTTCTCCCGGATGCACTTTATTTTTTTCCGCAATCTACCATTAAACAGCTTGCTAACTTTTATCGCAGTGTGTATCCAACTTGGGACGAAGAACGATTTCAAAAGCTTCACGAAGCATTTCCAATTGAATTACATAAAAAAGTTCATCGTATGTCAAAAGGCATGCAGCGGCAGGTAGCATTTTGGCTTGCTTTATCTGCGATGCCTGATGTTTTGATTTTAGATGAGCCGCTAGATGGACTAGATCCAGTGATGCGCCGAAAAATTAAAAATCTACTTGTGCAAGATGTCGCTGAACGTCAAATGACCATCTTGATTTCATCTCATAACCTCCGAGAAGTGGAAGATTTGTGCGATCACGTCGGAATCCTTCATCAAGGCCAGTTATTAATTGAGAAAGAGCTTGATGATTTAAAATCCGATGTTCATAAAATTCAAGTAGCATTTGACAGAGATGTTCCACTTGCCTTTTATGAAGATTTAGAGATTCTATATGAAGAGCAAAGAGGCAGTGTACAGCTTTGTATTGTCCGTGGCAAACAAGATAAACTAGTGTCGAGAATTCGTTCATATAAACCGCTTATCTTTGATATTTTACCGTTGACGTTAGAAGAAATTTTCATTTATGAAATGGGGGATGTTGGCTATGAAATCGAAAACATCATCGTTTAATCGAGGGATGTGGGTGCAATCCTTTCGCAATGCGGGTTGGATTGGTTTAATTTACTTCCTTCTATTACTATTTGCCGTACCTCTTCAGCTTATTATGAAGTATACAGGCGAGGTTAATATCTATCTAACAAAACCAAAAACACTTTTTGAGCTTTTTGACGGTATACAAATTGTCTTTATATTTACAGTCCCTGTATTACTTGGTATTTTCTTATTTCGCTATATTCAAACCAAAGCTTCCGCAGACTATATTCATAGTTTACCTGTTCGAAGAGAAACATTGTTCCATCAAAATATATTCATTGGTTCAATTCTGCTTATTGTTCCTGTGTTAATTACAGCTATTATTGTTGGGTTAATAAAAGGAATGTTAAACACAGCTGACCTTTACACCTTAAAGGACGTAATATTATGGGCCAGTTACACGATCATGTTTAATTTATTTGTGTTCTTTGGAACAGTAGCGGTCGGAATGTTTACAGGAATGTCTGTTTTACAAGGAATCTTTTTATATATTTTATTTTTATTACCAGGAGGCCTTGCTGTATTAGTTCTTACAAATATCAATTTTTATTGGCATGGATTTGCGTATAACTTTTATATAAACCAAAATCTTGAGAATATTTTTCCGTATATAAACGCAACAAGATTATTGATAAAAATGCAGTTAAGCGTTAATATCTGGTTTTATCTTGCTTTAATTGTTATTTTTTACGCAGTTGGGTTCATTTCTTACCGTAAGCGAGATATTGAATCTGCAACGCAAAGCATTGCATTTCGCTGGTTAAAACCGATCTTTGTGTATGGTGTAACCTTGTGTGCCATGCTATTAGGAGGCGTTTACTTTGGTGAAATTCAGCAATCCTTTTCATGGATGATTTTCGGATATATATTAGGTTCAATTATTGGCTATATTACTGCGCAAATTGTTTTAAACAAAACATGGCGTGTGCTGCATAAATGGAAAGGCTATCTTGTATTTGCAGGTATTGCAACAATTATCGCTGCCTTCATTAATCTAGATATGTTTGGTTATCAGGCAAATGTGCCGGAAGAAAGTGAAATTAAAGGTGTTTACTTTGATGAAGCTATATATCCATTAACAGAGGATCCTCAAAATTATGAGAATGAAGAGTATGAAGGAGAGTACCAGCCGCCGTATTACTACGAAAGCAAAGAGTCAATAGTAGCGATTAGAAAGCTACATGAGCAGCTTGCAAAAGATCAAGTTCGCGTGAAGCCATCAGAACGAAATTCTGATAAAGTTCGTACAGCTGTCTTTGCCTATAAATTGGCAAATGGGAAACAAGTTGTACGCGAGTATGAATTGGAATTTAATTCTTATCGACCGCTGTATAAAACGATTGTAGAAACAAATGAATTTAAAGAAAACTTCCACCCGTTTTTAAGAAAAAAGGATTTTAGTCAAGTAACAGAAGTGGTAATCCATGCAGAAGGCCAGAATGCAAAAGAAGCTAGAATTACAGATCCTAAACTCATTGAAGAGTTTGTAAATGTCATCAAACTATCGATGAAAAATGATACTTTTGAGGATATGTCCCGTAAGCGGGATTCATGGGCATCCATTGAGTTTTTAGATAATGAAGGGAAACGTCTTACATGGGCAAGTTGGGAAAAGTCATATGACGAAGTAGCTGCTTGGCTAAAAAAACATGATTTGTATGAAGAAACTCGGATTTTACCAAAAGAAATTTCAAAAGTAGTCGTAATTAAAAATCCAGAGCAACATGCTCCAGATTTTTATGCGGATGAGCACTTTTCACGCCTTTCTAAAACTGACAAGGTAATACAATTTAAAGAAGAGGCCAAAATTGAAGAGGCGCTAGAAAAAGCTGCTTGGAATCACAATGGACCTTATTTGGTCGGATTCTATTATAAAGATAGCAGTTCACCGGAAGTTAAAATTTTCACAGAGGAGAATATTCCTGAGTTTGTGAAAGAAAGATTAAAGTAATAGGGGAGAAAAAATATGTGCGACGAGGAATTTCAATGTTATTTAAATCAAGTGTTGGCCTATTTGCTAAAAAATGGAGTTAATAAACAAGATGCTGAGGATATTACTCAAGAGGTGGCAGTGAAATATTTAGAAAATAAGCATATAGTCGATCCTTTGAAAATAAAAGCATGGATGTTTCGCGTTGCACTGAATAAACGCTGTGATTTAGGAAGGAAAAAAATAGTAAAAGATCGATATATAGCAACTTATAAAGAACCTGAATTTCAATTGTCTTCACCAGTTGAAATCCTACTTCAAAATGAAGAAACAAATGAGTGCCGGATGATACTGAACAAACTTCAACCACAATATAGGCATTTACTCATTTTAAAATACGGATTAGGGTTTAAATACGAAGAAATTGCTCAACAGTTAGATATGAAGATGACAACATTAAAATCTTCTTTATACAGAGCGCGTAAAATATTTATAAAACAATATATGTAAGTGATTATATCTTTTATTTACAAATATTTGAAATATTTTCTTGACTTTTGTAATAATTATACAGTATAATCATTTTTAATAAATAATGATATTTTTTGAGCGATGAAAAGGACATGAATCATTTTTCGGTTTCTTATCAGAGAATAGGGCCATTGGCTGAAAGCCCTTAAGGAAAGGAAATGGTTTACCACCTTGGAGCTATCATGGGGAAATGTGAAGCAGAGTAACCATGATCGGGAAATCCGTTATCTTTTTGAGCGTAATACACATTTTTGTGTTTTATGAAATTAGGGTGGTACCACGGCCGCATTCGTCCCTTTTATAGGGATGAATGCGGCTTTTTGCTTTTAAAATTAAATCGTTATGCAATGAAAAGGACATGAATCATTTTTCGGTTTCTTATCAGAGAATAGGGCCATTGGCTGAAAGCCCTTAAGGAAAGGAAATGGTTTACCACCTTGGAGCTATTATGGGGAAATGTGAAGCAGAGTAACCATGATCGGGAAATCCGTTATCTTTTTGAGCGTAATGCATATTTCTATGCCTTGCGAAATTAGGGTGGTACCACGACCGCATTCGTCCCTTTGTAGGGATGAGTGCGTTTTTTTATGTTTGAATCATTATTATTTAGAGGAGGAGTAAAAATGTTAAATCAGCCTGAAATTGAAAAAAGAAACCATCGAAAATTAGGTCAAGAATTAGAGTTATTTATTTCAATGGAGGAGGCTCCAGGTATGCCATTTTTCTTACCAAACGGAATGGCTGTTCGAAATGAATTAGAGAGTTATTGGAAAGAAAAACATTCAAAAGCAGGATATCAAGAGATTAAAACACCAATTATGATGAAGAAAGAGCTTTGGGAACAGTCAGGACACTGGCAGCACTATCATGAAAATATGTATTTTTCTAATGTAGATGAACAAAATTATGCAATCAAACCAATGAATTGTCCTGGAGCTATTTTGATTTTTAACAGTAAACGAAGAAGTTATCGAGAGCTTCCAATCCGATTTGCAGAGCTTGGATTAGTACATCGCCATGAGCTTTCAGGCTCGTTAAACGGCCTTTTAAGAGTTCGTTCTTTTACTCAGGATGATGCACATTTATTTGTTCAGATGCATCAAATTGAATCAGAAATTAGTCAAGTTTTATCTTTTATTGATGATTTTTATACTCAATTTGGGTTTAGTTATAAGGTAGAATTATTGACACGACCAGAAGAATTTATGGGATCTGTAGAAATATGGGATCAGGCAGAAGCAGCATTAGAATCTGTCTTAAAAGAAAAAAAGTTGAATTATCAAGTTAATCATGGAGACGGTGCTTTTTATGGGCCAAAAATTGATTTCCATATTTTAGACTCGCTTGGACGAAGCTGGCAATGTGGAACAGTGCAACTAGATTTTCAAATGCCTGAAAAATTTAATTGTACTTACATTGGAGAAGATAACAAACCTCACCATCCGGTAATGATTCATAGAGCAATTTATGGTTCTGTTGAGAGATTTATGGCCATCTTAATAGAGCATTTTGGTGGAGAATTTCCACTTTGGTTAGCTCCGGTTCAAGTGAAAGTATTACCAATTGCTGATGCTCATATTGAATATGCATATCAAGTTAAATATCAGTTAGAATCAGCTGGATATCGTGTAGAAGTTGATGACAGAATTGAAAAGATAGGACTCAAAATTAGAGAAGCTGAAATGAAAAAAACTCCTTATATGGTTGTTATTGGTGATAAAGAGAGGGATAGTGATTCGTTATCTGTAAGAAAACGCAAAGATGGAAATATAGGTATCATCAATGTACAGCAGATGATTGAACTGATAAATAACGAAATTAATCTAAATAAATAATGTTACTAGAAAGCGGAAAACTCTTACAATCTTTAAGTACTACGATGTCAATAGCGTACTAGAAGAGTATGTACTCTTTTAACACGCTATTGTTGTTTTCTATGCAGCTTTCGTTTTTGATAGAGAGAAAACATAAGGCCAATAAAAATAAAAGCAATTGTAACATTAATGACATGAACATAAGAAGAAGAGCCGTTTAGCATAGCACCAGCAACAAATAAAGCAAGCGTCCAAATAAAGCCAAAAGAAAATGAAACAAATACATATTGACGATGTCGCATACCGGTCGTGCCTAGAAAAATAGGCATTATATGACGCATGCCTGGCAGAAAAAAGCTTGCGATAATCGCATAGGAACCATATGCATGAATCGTTTCTTCTATTTTAATTACATTTTTTCGCCATTTTTGTCTTTTTAAAAAATGTGTAGCTTGTTTAGAAAAGAGCTTACCAAACAAAAATTTGATATATAAGCTAGCCATCATTCCGCTATAGGTTAATAAAAAAGCTGGCATATATTGAAAAGCTGGTGAATTAGATTGGCTGCCGGCTAACATAATATAGACAGGATCTGGGATAGGAGTTAAATTTGCGCCTATCAACATCATAAAAAAGAAATAGCCATAGCCAAGTTCCTCAATTTGAGTTAATAAATACTCAATCAACGTCGTTCCTCCTTTCCATGTAGTATACGAAACTGCTAACTAGTTTGCTCATAGTAAGAACAAGTATTTTACATCAGGACTTTAAGAAAAAGCTTCTAAAATATGTTAAAGTAGCGTTTTGTTCGATATAATAAGAACGTATATTCTTATTGGTGAATAATCAACTAAAATGATGTAAGGTGATAGTATGAAAGCAATGTATCCCAAAAACGGAAAAGTAATTCTTCATATTGATGCAAATGCTTTTTATGCATCAGCTGAGACAGCTCGTAATCCGTCTTTAGCGAATCGGCCGGTTGCTATTGCAGGCAACCCGAAAGAAAGAAGAGGTATCGTTGTGACATGTAATTACACAGCTCGAAAGCAAGGGGTGTATGCACCAATGCCCTTGTGGGAAGCGAAGAAGAAATGCCCAGAACTACATGTCCTAAAACCAGATTTTCCATTATATCGCGAAGTTTCAACAAATATGTTTAATTATCTATTAACCATTTCTCCGCTATTAGAGCCAGCTTCGATTGATGAAGGGTACCTTGATATTACAAATTGTTTTGAACAAGGATCTCCGTTAGAGATTGCTAATAAAATTCAGCAAACTATTTTAGCAGAACTTAAGATTCCTGTTTCAATTGGCATTGCGCCTAATAAATTTCTAGCAAAAACAGCTAGTGATATGAAAAAGCCTTTAGGAATTACAGTATTAAGAAAACGTGATATTGAAACATGCTTATGGCCAAAGCCTGTTGTAGATATGCATGGAATTGGCCAAAAAATAGCAGAGAAGCTTTATGATGTCAATATTAAAACAATTGGAGAGCTAGCTAAAGCTGGAGATGTTCTATTAAAAAATATACTAGGTGTAAAAGGTATAATAATGAAAGAAAGAGCAAATGGAGTTGATGATCGTGCTGTTAATCCTAACCGAACTTCAGAGTTTAAGTCAATCGGTAACTCTACGACATTATCAACTAATGCGACAGATGAGCGTGACGCAGCTTTGATTTTAGAAAAATTAGCAGTTTCAGTAAGTGAAAGAATGAAGCAAAAAAAAGTAGTTACGACGACCATTCAGCTAACCATTCGTTATAGTAATTTTAAGACCATTACCAGAAGTAAAACAATTTCTAATGCAGTAAATGAGAAAAAAGATTTGTTTCATCATGCAACAAATTTATTTCAAAAACATTGGAATGGTGATCCTATTAGGCTTCTTGGAATTACCGCCTTACAAGTGACGCCTAGTACAAAAGTGATGAAGCAATTAGATTTATTTACATATGAACAAGAAGCTGCAAAAGAACCGCTTTTTAAAACTTTAGAGCATTTAAAGAAAAAATATGGAGAATCAATTATACAACAGGGAGTTAATAGCAAAGAGAAGCAGTAGAAGTGAGGAGAAAACTCACTTCTTTTTATAAATTAGAAAACTGTTAAACGGTCAAAAATGGGTTGTTATAAAAAAATTTCCATATTGTACAAGCACTTTTTAAGTTATTGAATAACATATATTGAAAATGAAAGAAAGGAGTGATTAAAATAAAGAAATATTATTTACATTACAGTGATGAAGATAACATGTATTATATAGACGATTCATTTCCTTGCAAGAAAGATAAAAAAACTAATAAAAAATGCGACACAGAGAAAGACTCAAAAGAATGCGTTATTTTTAATATTTATATTTACAAAAATAATAATATTGCCAGCCAAGGTGGACAAATTACAGAAAAAGGCGGGCAAAACGCAAACCAAGGTGGACAAATCGCTAAAAAAGGTGGACAAAATGCAAACCAAGAAGGCCAAGTTGCTAGCAAAAGAGGCAAAAACAAACTCAAAGAAAAGAAATAGAAATTGGTCACGAAGTGATAGGGATAAACGTGTACTGAAGCTCTTGTTTCAATAGAAAAGAGTTTCATCCACGTTTATTTTTTTGTATTCATAATCTCCGAAATATGTAATATATCTTCATGATAAAAGATGGAGTATCTTATTTCGACATTGTATTTCTTTACTATGTTTAACCATAAGTGAGAAGATACATAGACAATAAAAAATAAGATTCAAAGCACTTTTTTAATAAATTCGAAATAGCTAGTATACATCTACATGTTTACATCCATTATAGAAAGGGAAACAAGAAAGCAGCAGAGCAAACTACTTTATGCAATTCAACTTTTAAAAATCAGATTATGAGGTGATTGTATGTCAGTATTATTTACATCAAAAGCTACAGCAGTAGGCGGGCGTGAAGGTAGGGTAAAATCAGATGATGGATTAATTGATTTAAATCTTGTTATGCCATCGCCAAATAATAAAAAAGAAGGAACAAACCCTGAGCAATTATTTGCAGCAGGATATGCCTCTTGCTTTGATGGAGCGTTAAATTT
Organism: Priestia megaterium; assembly: GCA_008180335.1. Taxonomy (GTDB): domain Bacteria; phylum Bacillota; class Bacilli; order Bacillales; family Bacillaceae_H; genus Priestia; species Priestia megaterium_B. Next base: position 272,521 of record VTEF01000003.1, on the reverse strand, counting down.
AATTGCCCGCAAACAAAAACATGAGATTGATTCATCAATTACAGCAGAAGTAAGTTTATTAAAAGATGCAGAAGATAATGGATTTAAATTAGCCGTTACATTAAATGCTCACATTAAAGGAGTTTCTCAAGAAGATGCAGAGAAGCTAGTGAAGGCGGCACATGAATTTTGTCCATATTCAAAAGCAACAAGAGGGAACATTGCCGTTACATTAAATACAACAGTGGAGTAAAGTGGATCTCGAGCTTTTAATTCAATATAAGCAAAAGAGTGCTAGTAATACAGCACTCTTTTTTTGCATGTAGTCTATTTCTTGTTATAAGCGTGCATCGTTTCTAACAAGCCTTGCAACATTACTTTTAGCTGTTTTAGCTGCTCAGGGGAATTTGGTGTCATGCTAAATACTTCCTCTGGGATATGACATGCTTTACCCTGTAATTTTTTTCCTTTTTCGGTTAAGCTAATAAAGACAACCCGTTCATCCTCTGCTGACCGTTGGCGAATTACAAGACCTTGCTCTTGCATTCTTTTTAACATCGGTGTTAATGTTCCTGAATCTAAATACAAAAGTTCACCCATTCTTTTTACACTTAGTGTTTCATGTTCCCATAATACTAATAGCGCTAAATACTGAGGATATGTGACACCTAATGTATCTAATAGTGGTTTGTAGACTTTTGTAATTTCACGAGATGTAGCATAAATAGAAAAGCATAATTGATTTTCAAGTTTTAGGTTTTGATATTGTTGTTCCATAATCGGCACCTCTAATGAATCGTTATTAATTTAATTATACACAATTAACTTCAAAGTTTCAAAAAGGAGGGAAAAAGATGAAATGGTCTTATTTTAAAGAAGTAATTAAACAGCTTCCAGACAAAGAACAATATGAAAAAGATGATTTGTTGACAGACGAACTCTTGGTAGATTATTACGAGGATATAAAACTATATTATTCGCCTCATAATGAGTATGTAAATTCAGCTGCTGCAGTTGTAATCGTTGGTATTACACCAGGGTGGTCTCAGATGGAATATGCAATACGAAACGCAAAAAAGTATCTGAAAGAGGAATTTAAAGATATCGATATTTTAAAACATGTGAAACAAAAAAGCCGCTTTGCTGGATCGATGCGAAAAAACTTAATTTCAATGCTTGATGAATTACAGCTACCTTTGTATCTTTCTGCAAATACAGCCAGCGAATTATTCGAGAGTGTTGACAAGCAGATACATAGTGTTTCATTAGTAAAGTATCCAGTCATGCTTCATGAGAAAAACTATAATGGTCATTCACCGCCTTTATGGAAGTAGCCATTTTTACAAAAATACTCATATGAAACATGGAAATCAGATATACAACCTTTAGATAGACCGCTTATTATTCCGTTAGGAAAAGCAGTCGAGAACACAATGCATTTGTGGATTAGAGAAGGAATGATAACCAGCAATCAATGTTTAATTGGGTTTCCTCATCCTTCTGGTGCAAATGGCCATCGTTATGTACATTTTCAACAAAATAAAGAAGAATTACAGCAAAAAATGAAAAATCATTTTGCGTATAAATAAAAAATGGAACTTTTACATATACTAAGAAAAAAGGAGCTGTGCTCATGTATTTTGCGAAAAGAGGTATAGAAGAACCTGTAAATCAAATGATAGACACAACGGTTTATTCGTGTCAGTCAGATTCATGTAACGGATGGATGAGAGAAGATTTTGTTACACCAGACTACAGCTGTCCTATGTGTGGCAATCAAATGGTGCAAGAAATACGTGAGTTACCTAAAATTAAACATGATCATCAATTTTATAGCAAGTAATAAAAAGAAGCCAATGAGGCTTCTTTTTTATGAGCGAATGTTGATTTATAGGAAGAAGTTAATTTGATTCCATACATAAGTATATGAAAAACATGTTATTCACCGAATTATTAACGTCTTTTTCTTCGGCGTCTTCGAATAAAATAAACAAAAAGTCCAACTAGTAAAAGCAATAACACTAAAAGCACACTCGTAGGAAAGTATAAAGTACCTATATTCATGACTATAACCTCGCTATTCTAATTTAGAGTAAAGATAAAATGGAGTTTCAATCACTTTCCTTATTAGAAAAAAATTTCTCTCTATTTAGTGAGAAGAAATATCTTACAATTTAGTTTCCCTTTTGGCTGAAAAATAAACTACTAATCAAAGAGGGAATTTAAGGTAATTTATTTGAAATAAAATATTCCAATATTTATCAGTTTATACAAAAAATAAGATTTTATTTTTGAAATATCAACTTTGTAAAAGAAGATTTTACAATTTATTCATAAAACCTCAACTTATCGGCGTTGTTTTTCGTCTATTATAGTAAACAGAAACAGTGTGAGAGGAAGTGAAGGTATTACATGTAGACGTAAATGATTAATATTTACGCATTTAAACTTTTGCAAGCCATTTCAAAATTGATGTGAGTTCTATGCTTTTTAAGGGGGAAATTAACATTGTCAAAAGCAATGCTACAAAAACGGGCTTTTATGAAAATGTGGGAAACAAATCCTAAGGTATGGAAGTTCATAATTAATGTGGGGCTGTTAATGAAGTTTAAAACACTAAATGAGCGTAAACTGCCTCACGTTATTAACTTGGCATCCTCGCATAAGCTATATATTAACCCATCTGAAAATAGGGGAAGAGCTCTTCTTATTAAAGATGGTGTAACTCAAAAGAGGCTTCATACATTTTGGAAAAAAGCGGTTGCTGATTTTTGTCCTTCATTAGTTATAGACATTGGCGTAAATTATGGCGAATGTATTTTTTCGACTCGTTATCCAAATGACACTTGTATTATTGGAATTGAAGCAAACCCTTATTTACATCCTTATATTAAAAGATCACAGGTTGATCATAGCAATGCCCAACAAATAAGAATTGTACAAGCATTTGTAGGAGATGTTGAAAAAGAAAATCAGCTTTTTTATATTGATAAACATTGGTCTGGTACATCATCAGGCACGTATGCTCCAACTCATAATATGGTTGAACCTATATCTGTTTCAACCATTACAATTGATTCTCTTGTTCACACGCGCGACCTTTCTGACGATACACTTTTGTTTAAAATTGATGTAGAAGGCTATGAATCATTTGTATTAAAAGGAATGAATCACTGTTTAATGCAATGTAAAAAACTGCTTGGATTCATCGAGTTTGATAGTGAATATATAAAAAAATCAGGTCAAGACCTTGACGAATTTCTTGCGTTTTTAAATAAATATTTTGTTATCTATATGTACAATCAATTTGATGACCTTATTGAAATTTCAAATCGCTCTTATACAGACATTACGTACATACTAAAAGAAGAGGAAATTCATACAGATTTTATTCTTGCATCTAATAATCAAATTGTTCATCAGTTATTTTCTATAAGTAGGGGGTAAGAAATGAATAAAACGGCATCAGAATATTCTGATGCCGTTTTTATTAATTCAATACTTGGACTTTAATCGTTCTGCGTCCCCATTGGATTGCTCCGCTTTGAGATGGAATAAACACATCTATGCGATTTCCTTTAATTGCACTGCCAATATCTCCAGCGATTGCCTCGCCATATCCTTCAACGTAAACACGTGATCCTAGCGGAATGACACGCGGATCAACTGCAATTACCTTTTGGTTTGGGTTAGTGCGCAAATCAATCCCTGTTTTCGTAATCCCGCTGCAGCCTGCACAAAAAGCTGTATATGCAGTTGCGACTACAGTCAGCTCTTTTGATGATGAAGGTTTTTGTTCTGTTACAGATTCCGAAGGAGTAGGCGTTGTAGACGCTGGTACAGAATTTCCTTTAGCAATGTTAAGAGTCTGGTTAATATAAATAGTGTTAGATGATAGATTGTTCCATTGTTTAACTTGCTCGACAGAAATGCCATGGCGCTGAGCAACACTCCATAATGTATCACCAGGTTGAACTTTATAAGTTGTCCGGTTAGTTGGAACAGATGTTTGCTGCTCATCAGTTGGTTTAGTTGGAACAGCTTGACCGTTGACATTTAGTGTTTGGTTGACATAAATCACATTGGATGAAAGGTTATTCCAACTTTTAATTTGTGCAACCGTTACACCGTTGTTTTTAGCTATACGATAGAGCGTATCACCAGATTGAACTGTATATGTATTTCCGTTCGTCGCCGGGGTAGATGGAGTCTTACTAGATGATTCATGTTTTGAAGTCAAAGTTAATGTTTGATTAGTATAAATCGTGTTGGACGAAAGATTATTCCACTGTTTTAGTTGCTCAACAGTTACGCTGTGCTTTTTGGAAATGCTGTACAGTGTTTCACCTGATTCGACTTTATGTGTATCTGCTGAAGCAGCATCTGCAGCACCTGCAGCACCGATAGATACAAGAGCTGTTGCACCGATTGACAAAATATGTTTTTTCATCTAAATTTTCTCCTTTATTCCCAATAGTTGTCTCTAATTCTAACAGCCTATTGTAACAGAAATGTTTCAATAAGATAGAAAATGTGTTACAAAACTGTAACAATGGGGTATTTCTACTTGATTTTTATCAAAAAAGTAAAGGTTTTTGTCTAAGTTTGCAGTGTTTTATTCTTAGTTTAAAGGCAATTATTTAATCAGAGATGCACGCTTTTTGTCGATAATGGCTGTTAAAACTTTTGTAAAAAAGAGATCATCAGGTTTTAAGGTTTGGTTTGAAATAGAAGGAAACTGCCTAACAAACTATTAAGAAAATCGCTTCAATGCATAAATGCTTTGGGCATGTTAGAATAGAAAGGTTGTCAAGGGAGACTTAAAACACGTGAACCAATCAGGCTGTAAATGACGTTCTTTGTTATAAAAATATAAATATAGAAAAAAGAAATGGGGGTGAAACTGCTACCTGGGGAAAAATAGCGACAAAATTCTTCTAAGAGTTTAAAAACTACGCGCTTGTCTAGGAAATGGCAAGCTAATAACGATTTCTTTAAGAATACCCGTTTGTCTTTATTTTCAGTAGCAGTTCAAGACTTATGAAATCACGTTCAGTTTCTGTGTATTTAAAAGAGTGGATAAGGGCACTTTCGATTGAAATAGAACATTTAAAAACAGAAGGCGGCCAAAGACAGCTGTTAATAAATGGTGAGTACATGGGGCGTGATCAAGATTCATTTATCTATCGTTTTCAAATGACATCCGATCTTTATTTAATAGAAGGTTCGCTAGTAAGACTTGTTTTTCAAGAGACAAATATAGATGGTGAAATTCTTTCTTCTGAAGGAGAAGATCTTTATATAAAAACATCTCTTTTTTTAGGTTCAGAAGTTGAATCTATTGACTTATATAATGAACCTTGGGAATTGTTGCAAGCGTTAATCGATCGATTAGATGAATTAAAAGATTATCAGCAAAAAAAAATAAGAGTCATGCGTTTGATGAGTGGTGAAGCAAAAGTAAATCACATTCAATACACTAAGAAAAACGATTTGCATGAAATTCTTTTACGTGCTCATTATAATCAAACGACTTATATTTGGGGGCCTCCCGGAACAGGAAAAACCTATACTTTAGCACGAATTATAAATAGTTTTTACAGGAAAAGAAAGCGAGTGCTTGTTCTGTCACATAGTAATGCAGCAGTAGATGTATTAATGGCAGAAGCAGCCAAATGCATAATGGAAAAACAAAAGTGGAATATAGGTGATGTAATCCGTTATGGTTCTAACAGAGGTGGTCAATTACCGAAAGATCTATCGACTTTTGATATCATTGAACATCATAACCCAAGTCTTCTCAAGTCAGCTAAAGAATTGGAAGAGCAACATGCTTACTTAAGCCGCTATCCATCCCGCTCACATCAGCTAGCCTCAGTAAAAAAGAAACTAAATAAATTACGAAGTGAATTATTCGAAATTGAACAAGAAGTAATGAATAAAGCGTATATAATAGGTACAACTTTAGCAAAAATGTCTACTGATCGTACAATATATAAAAAAGACTACGATGCAGTTATTATAGATGAGATTAGCATGGCATATACACCGCAAGTGGCTTTTGCCGCTTCATTAGGGAAGCGAGTAATTGTATGCGGTGACTTTAAGCAGTTGCCTCCCGTCTCGCAGTCCGCTCGTCCATATGTAAAGGAATGGTTAAACAGAGATCTGTTTGAGCAAGTTGGTATTTCTACACTTGTTGAGAAAGGACAAGTGCATCCTCATTTGTTTATCTTGAAGAAACAAAGAAGAATGCATCCCGATATTTCAAGTTTTACGAACGAATATATATATGGAGGCCGTGTGTATGATCATCCTTCGGTAGAGTCGAGAAGAGAGCTGTCAGCTTTAAAACCTTTTATTAACGAAGCTGCTCTTTTTATTAATACATCGAAGTTAGGGGCGTTTGCTTTAAAGGATAAAACGACAGGTTCTCGCTACAATCTTATTTCGGCTTTGTTAGCGAGCAGTTTACTAATTCGAGCGTTTAGGAGCGGGTTAACTTCTTTAGGCTACGTAACGCCTTACAAAGCGCAAGCTAATTTAGTAAAGGCTCTGCTAAAGGATGTTATTCCTGAAGGCAACATATTAACGGCTACCGTTCATAAGTTTCAAGGTTCTGAACGGGATATGATTATTTTTGATGTAGTAGACAGTCCTCCCCAAACTCGACCAGGCGTATTGCTTACGAATGAAACATCTGATCGCCTAGTTAATGTAGCAGTCACTCGAGCAAGAGGGAAATTCATCATGGTGGGAGACGAAGCATATTTGTCAAAAACAATTAGTGCTTCTCGATCTCTAAATAAACTACTACAGTATTTTAAAGCGGAGAACCGCGTGTATGAACCAATTCAATATTTAAAAGAGATGATTCAACATTCAAAGTTTGTATGGTATAAGTCATCAGACTATACACAATTAAAGATTGATTTGCAAAAAAATAGCAAGCGTTTAGTTATTTCAATTCCGTCGTATTCTAGAATAGATCAAGAAGTATGGACATATATTCGTGAGTTTCGTGGCGATGTGACAATTTTGGCAAAAGAACCAGCGAAGATTAAGGTTAAAGGAGCCACGATTATTGCATCTTCTTTTCCATTATCGATTTTAATAATTGATGATAAAATACTGTGGCTAAATATGCCTGATGCAGGAAAAAGCCCTGCTTTGGTTACTGCACGTATTGAGTCAGCAAATATCACTTCTCAGATGATGAATTATATCGAGTTTGAAGAAGAAGTGGTAACGGAACAGCAGCAATTATGGATTCAAATGGACACATACCATTATTCTTTTGAGAAATATTTACTAACATGGGATCGCTGTCCAGATTGTCAAAGTACAAGGCAAGCCGAAAAAACAAAGAATGGAAAAGTGAGATTGATTTGTCATCATTGTGGAAACACTGGGGGAGTTACTCGTGCATTATTTGAAGAATATTTAAGATATATCCATGCACAATGCCGGAATTGTCAGAAAGAACTTGAAGTTGCATTTCGGGATGGTGTATATGCATATTGTCCATCATGTGAAAAAAATGTTTTCCCGCGTGAGATGCTTTTAATCTAGAAAAATACCGATTTTATCGTGACAAAAAATATGATGTAATAAGCTTGGGATAGACAGTAGCTCCTACGTAGAAAAAGAAGTTCAGCTACATTACCGGATGCCGTGTATGAAATAGAAGAAATATGTAAATTAAACAGGTTTTTTGTAGTGAATGAGCACTTAGCCAAAGCGATATGTCATGATGTTCTAGCCGGTTTTTAATTTATGCAAATAAGTGAAGAAGATAAGTTATAAATGGAGTTTCTAATGTTCTAGAAAGTATAGCCACGCTTAAGCGTTGTTGCGTTTCCTCATTATAATTGAGGTCATAGCTGCCTGGCATCTCGTAGATTTGTTGGTTACCATGCTCATGAATTACTTTTGTAAATTGCGAATGATTGTAAAAATAAACATGGTGAAATTTGTCGATGTAATATCTTATGTTTGAATTTAGGTAAACGCGTTTCATAATAAAGCATTGAAAGAAACGAACCTGCCAATCCATTGGTCAAATTTTTTTGGAAATAATAACTAGAATGAATCAAAAATCCCCAAGTCATTGAGTATGAAGAGATGTTTCAATGACTGGGGATTTTTTCATGCTCAGCGTCTTGAGATGGAGACTTACAGTCTTTAATGAGCGGCATCAATACATGAAGAGAGAAAAAAGTCGATTTTTCAGAAAAAATATTTATTTAAAATTATTTTTGTAACCGGTTACACGCCTATTGTGTTATACTCTCATCCCTTTATTGTAAGCTTGTCCTTAGGTTGACAGCAGTTTTGAGCATGTTACGATAATTACCGTTAATAAAACACGAACGAAAATACGAACGATTGATAGGGGAGATTTGATGATAAAAACACGAAAAATTGCTTTTTTAGGTGCTGGATCAATGGCAGAGGCAATGATCTCTGGAATGATCAATGCAAATAAGTTACCAGCAAAAAATATTATTGTAACGAATCGTAGTAATGAAAAACGATTAAATGAACTTGAAGCCAAGTATGGTATTACAAGTGTAAGACGCCATGAATTAAACACAAAAGAAATTGACGTTTTCATTTTAGCTATGAAACCAAAAGATGCTGAACAAGCACTTTCCTCACTTAAACCTGACATTCAAAAACATCAAATTGTTTTATCAGTGCTAGCTGGTATCTCAACATCGTATATGGAAAGCCTGTTGCATGACGATCAGCAAGTTATCCGCGTTATGCCAAACACTTCAAGTATGATTCAACAATCTGCTACGGCTATATCTCCAGGACAAAATACCGCAATGGATACAGTATTATTAACAAAAGACTTATTATCCGCCATTGGTGAAGTTTACCTTATCGATGAAAAACAAATGGATATTTTCACAGGAATTGCTGGAAGCGGACCTGCTTATTTCTACTTTTTGATGGAGCATATTGAAAAAGCAGCAAAAGAAGAAGGGTTAGACCCAGAGGTAGCTCGTCAAATTGGTGCACAAACCATTTATGGTGCGGCAAGAATGATGATGGAACGAGAAGAAACACCAACTCAATTAAGAAAAAATGTAACATCCCCAAATGGCACAACTGCAGCAGGTTTAGATGCTCTAGCCAAGTACGGCGGCGGAGAAGCAATGATGGCAGCAATAAAGGGTGCATCAAAACGTTCGAAAGAATTGAGCACTCAGCTACAAAAAGTGTCGAGCTAGCTATCAGGTTTCCTACTTTAAGTTCTTCATGATAATCCTCATATAGTAAATAAAATAATCATTGAAATCAGCAATAAATTAGGAGTGATTTGATGAATCCCGATAGTAAAAAGCGGGTTGTAATAAAGATTGGAAGCAGTTCGTTAACCAGTTCTCATGGTGAAATCAGCAGACGGAAATTAGAAGGTCTTGTTGACCAAGTTGTTGAATTAAAAGATCAAGGTCATGAAGTGCTGCTTGTGTCTTCAGGGGCAGTAGCTGCTGGTTATCGAAAATTAGGTTGTTTAGAACGTCCAAGTTCTCTACCTGAAAAACAAGCAGCTGCTTCTATTGGTCAAGGCCTTTTAATGGAGGCGTACTCAGAGCTGTTTTTATCCCACGGGTACGTAGCATCGCAAATCTTAATTACAAGAGACGATTTTTCAGATGAGAATCGTTACAACAATGCTCGTAATACAATCAATGTGTTACTTGAGCGTGGAATCGTCCCAATCGTCAATGAAAATGACACCGTGACAATTAATCGCTTGAAGTTTGGCGATAATGATACGCTATCTGCAAAAGTAGCAGGGTTGGTAGACTCTGATTTACTTATTATTTTGTCTGACATTGACGGTCTTTACAATGCTGACCCTCGCAAAGATCCAAAAGCAGAGCTTTTACCGTTTGTCTCTGAGATTACACCGGAAATTGAAGGGGCGGCCGGTGATTCAGGAAGCTCAGTAGGAACAGGAGGGATGCGCTCTAAGATTGACGCTTTTAAAATTGCTATGGCATCCGGCATTCCATCATTTTTAGGAAAAGCGGGCGTTGCCAATATTTTAACAGATGCTGTTTCAGGCCAGGCAATTGGGACGTATTTTGAATCCGATGATGACGCTGTAAATCTCAGTCAAAAAGAGCAATGGATTGCGTTTAACTCAGGTCCTGAAGGAGAAATTGTCATAGATGATGAAGCTAAACGAGCAATTGTTGAACAAAAACTGCCCTTACTTCGAGAGCAGATTAAGTTTATAAAAGGACACTTTGATGAAAAAGCTGTTGTTAGAATTTTAGATACAGATGAAAAAGAATTAGCGTTAGGTATATCGAACTATTCCTCTGAAGAACTTGCACAAAATGAACCTGTAAATCAACCAGTTGTTGACAGTGAAGGTTTAGTATGTCACATAGAAATACCTGTTCCTGTTGGATTATAATAAATGATATACAGTGAAGAAAAGGACCATCCTTTTCTTCACATCGCTATTATTCTCTGATTGCTAGTATAATAACGGGCAAAACAAAGGTTCAAAGCCTCTTAAAATTCAATTCGTTTTCTAGTTAGTCAAAAAGAATACTATTCTGTTAGCAAGCAGAGCTGTTATTAAACCGTTTCTTAACGATTTTAAGAAACAAACAATATAAATCTTATCGAGGAGTGATTTTTTGGTACAAGTAAAGCAAGAATATTCAGTTGAAGAACAAGCAATTCTAGCTAAAAAAGCTGCAAAAAAATTAAGTTTATTAACAACCGAACAGAAGAATGAAGCCCTTCTTACAATTGCCTCTACACTTGAAAACCACACAGATTATATTTTACAAGCCAATAAGATTGATTTAGAAAATGGAAGAAAAAAAGGGTTTAATGATGCTTTAATCGATCGCTTATCATTGTCAACTGAGCGGATAAAAGATTTTGCAAATGGATTGCGAGAAGTCACGGAATTAAAAGATCCCATTGGTGATGTATTGTCAAGCTGGAAATTAGAAAATGAATTAGATGTAAAACAAATAAGAGTACCTCTTGGTGTAATTGGCATGGTCTATGAAGCCCGTCCTAATGTTACAGTAGATGCAACTGGTCTTGCATTAAAATCCGGCAATGCAATTGTTCTAAAAGGTGGTTCATCTGCGATTTCTTCAAATAAAGCAATTGTTGACATTATCCATCTAGCATTGAAGGAGACATCTATTCCTAAAGAAGCTGTACAATTTATTTCAAGCACCAATCGTGAAACGACCCAACAGCTATTTACGATGAAAGAACATATTGATGTACTTATTCCACGCGGAGGTGCCTCATTAATTCAAGCAGTTGTAAATAATGCAACTGTCCCCGTATTAGAGACGGGTGTAGGGAATTGTCATATTTATATTGATGAACATGCAGATGTAGAAAAGACTATTCGCATCTTAATCAATGCAAAAACAGACCGGCCTGCTGTATGTAATGCTGCAGAAACAGTACTTGTTCATGATGCGTGGTTACAAAAGCATAAAAACGAACTTGTACAAGCATTTAAAGAGTATAAAATTGAAGTTTATGGTGATGAAAAGACGGTAAAAGAAATTCCTGATGCAAAAGAAGCAAATGAGTCAGATTGGGCTGAAGAATATTTACGCTTAGCTATTGCGATGAAAGTGGTAAATGATGTAGATGAAGCCATTGAGCACATTGAAACGTATGGAACAAAACATTCAGAAGCGATTATTACAGAGAACGGGCAAGCTGCAGCACGTTTTATGTCTTTAGTCGATGCAGCTGCATTGTATCATAATGCATCTACCCGTTTTACAGACGGCGGGGCACTAGGATTTGGAGCAGAAATCGGGATCTCAACTCAAAAATTACATGCTCGCGGTCCAATGGGATTACCTGCGCTTACAACCATTAAATATATGATGAGCGGAAATGGTCAAGTTCGATAGTTCATCTTTTCAATCGAAAAGAGCCTAGCATCATGTGAAGTAACCCCAATAAGTTAGACACGTTAATTTCATTAGGCAGTTTCTAGGGCATGAGTTCGGTATTGTATGGGACTCATGCCTTTTAAGTTTGCCTTAATTCGCTTGTGATGGTAGTAATGTATATATTTTTCTAATTCTTGCTTAAAGTGTTCAATGTTCTCAAATGTTTTTAGGTAAAGAAACTCAGACTTCATAATTCCGAAAAAATTCTCAATAACTGCGTTGTCGTAACAGTTACCTTTACGAGACATACTTTGCGTAATGCCACGTTCTTCAAGGAAATGTCTATACGGTTTCATTTGATAGTGCCAGCCTTGATCGGAATGAAGTAAGAGCTTGTCTGTATCTGTTAACCTCTTACATGCCTGATCAAGCATTGTTGAAACCAGTGAATAAACGGGTCTTGAACCAATTGTATACGTAATAATTTCACCATTAAATAAATCTAAGATAGGTGATACATACAATTTTTCTCCAAACAATTTAAATTCCGTAATATCTGTAACCCATTTCTCATTGGGCTTTTCAGCCTTAAAGTTGCGCTCTAAAATATTCGGTGCAAGTTTGCTTACTGTTCCTTTATACGAACGATATTTCTTCATTCGAACCAGGCATTTGAGCCCTAACATCTTCATGATTCGTTGAACTTTTTTGTGATTAACCTGGTGTCCTCGGTTCGCTAGCTCATCACGAATACGACGGTATCCATAACGACCTTGATGTTCCTCAAAAATGGTTTAAATCAAGCCATTCAGCTCTGCATCCCGGTCAGGACGATCGAACTTTTTTACCAAATAATAATAGGTACTATGCGGAATGCCTGCGAGTTGAAGAAGTGCTTTCACCGGAAATTGAAGCCTTAATTCATAAACTACTTGTGCTTTGTCTTGTTTCGTAACTTTTCCTTGTTTTGAACGAAGGCATTCAACTTTTTTAAATACTCATGCTCCATGTGCAAACGTTCATTTTCAGCCTGTAATGCTTCAATTGATCCCTCAACTGGTACTTGTTTTCCTCGTTTCTTTTTATCTTCACGTTTCATAGATGGATGCCTCTTTTTCTTTGATTGTAGGGCATCTAATCCTTGTATTTGAAGTAAGTGTTGCCATTTCCAAAGTGTCGTATCGGAAGGCATATTAAATAGCGCAGCTGTTTCAAAGATAGACGTCCCATTTTGATTCATATAGTTTAGTACGTCTAGTTTATATTGGACTGAATAATTTGTATAGGACTTTACAAAAGCGTTTTCTCCATGGTACTGATATTTTTTTACCCAAAATTGAAGTTTACTTTTATATACACCGATATCCTGTGCAATGATTTTGTACCCTTCATTACCTTTTAAATAGCGTTTGACCGCTCTGATTTTGTCTTCACTTGTAAATTTAGCCAAAAAGAAAAGCACCTCCAAATTTTAGACTGTGTCTAAAATTTGGGGGGCAGTTCAAAAGCGAGGATCTTTTTTGAGAATTATACGGCTTTAAAAAGCTAATTTCATCTACAAATATAGTTGTCATTTTGCATGATTTATAGTATGATTGTATATTTTTAGAAAGTATGATACAATAAAAAAATAACTAATTTTTGTGTGCTTTAAAATTTATATTATGTTTAAGTATTGTTACTTTTTATGTACGAATACTTATTGCATTTTAATGAGGTAAACTGATTAATACCTAATAGAATACCTTATTTTCCAATTATAGAGTATATGCCATAAATCCTATATTACAGTGCTTCATCTTTGAATTATTGTTTATAAAGACTTCAAATGACCCTCAAAGATTGTTCTATGGATTTATTTGATAAGCTTCCTTGATTTTCTCACCACTTCTTCACTTTACTATCCAATTTAAGAGATGAAAAATCCTATTTATACCTAAAAGGAGACGATGTCTGTGTATAATCGAAAAAATGTTGAGCCTGCTGTCATTGAAGAAACAAAAGTATGGGAATGTACTTCTGATACATGTAAATGTTGGGTTCGAGATAATTTTAAAAGTGGCGATCAGCCAACGTGCCCGCTTTGTAAAAGTGAAATGAAACAAGCAACAAAAGAATTGCAAGTTATTCATAATCCAAGAGTAATTGATTGAAAGATAGTAGATGAGCATATGAAAGTGCGTTCTTTTCGCTAATTAAACCCGAAATTTTGCGATGCTAAATATAATAAGATAAAAATCACCTCCTGTTTGATAAGGGGTGATTTTTTGTTTTATTAACGCAACTGGCTATTATTTCTCTTTAGCAAGGACATCATCTAAATATGCATAAACGGTCTCAATGCTTTTAAGAACCTGTTGTTCTCTCAGTTGATCTTTCTTCATTTTTTCCATCGCTTTTGAAAAAACAGAGTCTGCTTTTTCTTTAGGAATAACGACTACACCATCAAGATCACCTACAATGAAGTCACCGGGGTGTACAACAACTCCGCCACATGAAATCGGGATATTAAGTGCACCGCGATCTGATTTGCTGCTTGCTGCCACAGTAGAACCTTTGCAAAACACAGGAAATCCTAATTGTTTTACTTCAGCTTCATCTCGAATTACCCCATCTACAACGACGCCTTTTAAACCAACCATTTGAGCCATACTCATAACGAAGTCACCTGCAATTGCCCGTGTAGTATCGCCTTGTGCATCAATTACGAGAATATCTCCTGCTTTAGCACGACGAATACCTTCTAGAACAGAATAATTATTGCCTATGGGAATTTGAACCGTAAATGCTGGACCAAAAACAGTATAGTCTGGCTTAAGAGGTTTAATGGATGAGTGAAGATGGTTGAACCCATTTAGTGCATCTGATAAGCAAGTTGTTGGAATTCCCGAATTAGTATATAAATTCATTATATTGCTCCTTTCAATGGCATCTTGTCCTGTTGATACATATGAACAAAGGGACTGAGTTTATTACTGTGAATATTTTATATATTTAACATTCCTTTTATATAAAAAAATGAAACCTTTTGTTAAGATAGAACGTAGTAACGTATATGTAAAACTAATCGAAGTTTTTACGTATTAATTTATCTAGGAGGAACAGTTATGTTTAAAAAAGTATTAGCAGCCTTTGTTACATTAACAATTATGTTTTCACCAGTAGGTGGAGCATTGGTGCAAGATGGAGCAAATGTGGCAAGTGCCAAAGGTTATAAGTCAGGTAAACGCTCATTTGATAGCGGAAACAGTAACCAGCCTAGCCTTTTTAAAAACAATAATAATTCAAACACTAACAGCAACTCATCAGTAAACAAGCAGAATGCAACGAAAAAGTCTGCATCAAGCAGTACTGCTACGAAGTCAAAGCGCGGCGGGTTAATGAAGGGCCTTTTATTTGGTGGTTTAGCGGGCTTAATGTTTGGAAGTTTACTAGGCAATTTAGGTGCATTAGGTGCAGTCATTGGTTTTTTTATTAACACACTGGTTATTGTTGCACTAATCTTACTTGTCGTTAAATTATTTCAAAGCGTTAAGCGCAATAAGCGAAAAGAACAGGAAGTGAACTCTTGGAGACACTAAAAATTTCTGAACAGGACATTATTAATGCAATGTGTCTGTATGTTGCCGAAAAGAAACAAGTGCAGCCGCAAGAAGTAGAAGTTGAATTAATGTATGATGACGACTATGGTTTTTCAGCAGAATCTTACGTAAATAACCGGAAACAAGTTCACATTACGTTAAATATTATTGAAGCTCTTCGTTTCTGGCTGGATATACAAATGAATATTGATCCTTTTTCAGCAGGATTAGATTTACAGCTAGATGATGAAGAGGGGATCATTGCGTATGCGAGGTTAAGCCGATGAACTCAAAGTTTAAGCTGCATGCTGATAAGAAAAAGGAAATGATTTCTTCTATTCAAGCATACTTTCTTGAAGAAAGAGAAGAAGAGATTGGTGAGTTAGCTGCAACATTACTATTAGATTTTTTTATAGATGAATTAGCACCTGAATTCTACAATTTGGGTATAGAAGATTCATATCACTTTATGAATGAACGATTAGAAGATTTATTCGCTATGCAAAAATAACCCTGCTAATAAGCGGGGTTATTTTTGTTTGTAATAGCTAGTATAACTAACTTTCTGTTTTGTTATGTTTTTCTGTTTTTTTCCAAAAAACCACCAGTTTGCATTGCCGAGAAGCTTCATTAATGAAGGGACCAGAAGCATCCTGACAATCGTTGCGTCGATAAAGATTGCTAATGCAATACCAACACCCATTTGTTTTACTGGAGTCACACCAGTGAAAGCAAATGCACCTGTGATGACAATCATAATTAATGCAGCACTAGTAATAATTTTACTTGTCGAAGCTAAACCTTCGACAGTGGCCATGTTATTATCTCCGGTTTGCTCGTAAACCTCATGGATTCGAGAGATCAAAAACACTTCATAATCCATACTTAGCCCGAATACTAATCCGAAGACAAACACAGGGAGAACGAGTGCGATATTAGATTCAGTCAACCCTAAATATCCGCTTTGAAATAGCCAAACTAATAACCCGAATGTTGCTGTAAGGCTTAAGATGTTCATAATAATTGCTTTTAATGGAATCAAAACTGACCTAAATGCAATCATTAGAATCAAGTATGTTGAAATAAGAACAAGAGCTAAGCCGTACGGTGCTTTCTCATAAATTTCATCAAAGATTTCTTGTTCAAATTTTGGATACCCTCCAATATTTACTGTTAAGTTAGCAGGTTCTTCTTCTGCCCATTTTCGAACGAAGTCCTTCGCTTCATCTGAACTTTGCTTCGTATTAAGAGTAGCTTTTACAAGCATGTATTCTCCATTTACAAAAGAGTCTACCGCAGGCTTAATTTGTGCATTCATTTGCTCGTTAGCCAACATTGTTAACATTTCTTTTGCTGAGTCCATTTTCAATGCCGCAGAAAGGGAATCTACGTTTTCTACAAGTGGATCAGCTTCAACTTTTTTTATGAAAGAAAAGGCGTCTTCAAGAGGTTGTTCTTTTAACATGTCCCCATTACTTTTTACTACAAAGAAAATATCTGTACTTTTCTCATTCGCAAATGTTTCCTTATATAATTCAAATGCTTGACGCGATGCATAACTCTCTGGCAGCGCTTCAGAAGAAGGAATCTCAAGTTGAATATCTTTAAGCGGTACAAGCGCTGTTAATAAAATAACAAGTGAGATAATGGACATCATTACAGGTCTTTTCATAACAAATTGTGCAAATGAACGCCAGCGAGTTTGTTCATTGTGCTCCTTTGTACGGAATATACGTAAGCTATTCACTCTCGTACCAAGCATTCCTAGGATAGACGGCAACAATGTAATAGCCGATAAGACTGCTATGAACACGACTGCCATTCCTCCAAGAGCTACATTTTGGAAAATGTCTACTTGAATAAATAACATTCCTGCAAGCCCAATAAAAACACATAATCCAGAAAATATAACAGATCTACCGGCAGTTTGAATCGTGATTTTTACTGCCTCTTCAACTGATTTCGACTTGAGCTCTTCTTTAAAACGATTAATAAACAGGAGGGCGAAATCAATACTTAATGCTAATCCAATCATTGGAATGACATTTAAAATAAAGATTGATAGGTTGGTAAAGTGGTGGAAGAAATACACGACTCCCATTGTAGTCATGACTGTTACAATTCCAATGATAAGTGGAATGCCAGCTGCTACGACACCGCCAAAAGCAAGCAATAATACTACTAAAGCAACAGGGATGCCAATCGCTTCAGCTTTTGCTAAATCTTCTTGACTTGCTTTATTCATATCTTTCACAATGACCGGTTCACCCGTAAGCTTTACCGTTATTCCATCTGCATGTAATGAAATTTTCCGCAAATCATCAATTTGAGCGTCTAGATTTGTCGCTGGTTTATCAAAGTGGATTAAAGCGTATGCCACATTTTCATCGATCATTTTATTTTCTAAAGAGGGAATATCTACTTTTGATACATTGTCTGCGTTTTTCATATCAGCTAAATACTGATTGATGGCTTTTAAAAATTGTTCGTTTGAAATGTTGTTGTCTTTTTCAAACACAGCAATTACTTGTGATTCACTTACATCAAACTCATCTACAAGCAGCTGCTGTGTCTGTTTAAATTCTCCATCCATTTCAAAGCCATTTCCGCCGAGAACAGAAGGCAGCTTCATGGCAAAATATCCGAATCCCACAATAATGACGATCCAAAATACGAAGAACAACTTTCTGTATTCATATAACAGGTGTGCTAGCTTTTTCATATTAACCTCCGCTTCTATATAGCTACTAGCCTATTTTATACCATGAAGCAAGTGAAATAGAAGTAATTTAACTCTTTCTTTGTAAGAGTCTTAAATTTCAGCAATAATAATCCATCTTTCATTGCGAAATTCAATCTTCAGGGATTATTTTGACCTCTCCTTTTTTAAGAATAATAAAGCAGCATAGAAAACAGTTTATTTTTTATGTATATCAGGGAACATTATAAGATAGAAGGAATTTTTTTGGGGGATTTTAATGAAAACGAAACAGGATAAAACCGCTGTTTGCCATACTGAATATGATGTATTGCAAAAAGTGATTGTGTGTTCACCTACATATATGGAAATAAAAGAAGTGATTAATGAAACGCAAAAGCATTATGCCCATGACAATATTGATGAAAGTGTAACTGTTAAGCAGCATCACGCATTTGTTGAATGTTAAAAAAAAGAAAATGTTGAAGTCATTTATTTAGAGCCTGAAAGTAACTTTCCTGAACAAGTATTTACACGGGATATAGGATATACGCTTGGTGAATCGGTCATTGTTTCTAAAATGAGCAGTACCATTCGCGATGGAGAAGAAAAATTATTAATGAATTGGCTGGAAAAAGAGGGAATTGACTATAATCAAATGATTGACTACTCAATTGAAGGCAGAGATGTCATGATTGATCGGCATACAGTTTATATTGGAGTAAGCAATCGTACGACAAAGGAAGCTATTTCGCTAGTAAATGAGCTGTTACCTGCTCACGAAGTCATTCCTTTGCCGATTAAACAAGATTATTTGCATTTAGGCTGTGTATTCAATGTCTTATCTCCAACTGAAGCCCTTGTATTCTCATCAGCATTTCACAATCAAGAACTTGAAATTCTAAAGGAACGCTATAATTTAATTGAAGTAACAAAAGAAGAGCAGTTTACGATGGGGCCAAATGTATTATCAATAGGCAATCGAAAAGTGATAAGCCTTCCAGTTAATAAATATGTAAATGAGAAATTAAGAGAGCGAAATTTTGAAGTGATTGAAATTGATATTTCAGAAATAATAAAATCCGGCGGATCATTTCGCTGCTGTACAATGCCGTTGCAAAGAGCTTAGCGTTTCGTTAAGCTTATATTTTGGCTGAAAAGGGAAAAGGGTAATAAATTTAGACAGAAAGTTGAGGTTTAACATGAATCGAATGATCGTATTTGGAAAAAAAGTTGGTCAAGAAATTAAAGAAGACAACGCAACTGGATTAGCAGCAGAACAAGCATATTATTATATGCTATCAATTTTTCCAATGCTTATTTTACTTTTATCTATCATTCCGTATTTATCTATTGAACCAGATGAAGCAGTGAGCTTACTTGAAAGTGTAATGCCTGGCGAAGCTGCAACAATCTTTGAAGAGAACGTAGTTCAATTTGTGAACAGTCCCAATCGTGGGATTTTAACGCTGGGGATTTTAGGTACTATCTGGTCAGCATCAAATGGAATGAATGCATTCATGCGAGCTATGAATCAGGCGTTTAATGTAAAGGAAACGCGTTCATTTATAAAAGTAAAAGTTATATCGATAGTCTTAACAGTCAGTTTAGTTATAACGCTTGTAGCAGCCCTTATATTGCTTGTATTTGGAGGAGTTATTTTAGATATATTGAATCAGTGGCTTTATTTACCTGCTAGTGCGAATACTCTTTTAGGAATTTTACGTTGGGTTATTGCTGTTGCAATTATGATTGGAATCCTTTCAGTTTTATATCGATTAGCGCCTAATAAAACTTTTCCATTTGCACATGTTTGGCCAGGAGCGGTTGCCGCAACGATGCTATGGCAACTTACTTCATTAGGCTTTTCTTTCTATGTAAGCAATTTTGGTAATTATTCAGCTACTTATGGCAGCCTCGGCGGAGTAATTGTGTTAATGTTATGGCTGTTCTTAACTGGATTAATTCTTATCATAGGCGGTGAAATTAATGCTGTCTATCATCGTGAGAAAACACCATCGATTCATACAAAAGATCAAACAAAAGTGATGTAAATAGCAAATATAGACAAAAAAGAAACCTGTGTAAGGTTTCTTTTTCTTGTTATCTCATAAATGTACCAATTAGTTTTTTGAAAGTTTGTGCAGTGTATTGAAACGTTTCTTTCTTGTACAGTACATCTAATTTAATTTGCTGTTGAGTAGCTGAAAGCTTTTCAGAGTTTTGTTTAATCTGTTCGGTTTCTTGCTGCAATCTTTGACCGGTAGCAGAAAAAGACTGAATCGTAGGTTGAATTGACTTTTTGAATGAATAAGATTTATATGCCAAAAAGAGCAATGAAACGATTCCGACCGCTATACTAACATAAACAATAATCATTAGCTATCCTCCATATTATTAAAGTTTCCTTTGTTTTTAACTGTTATACCCTATCTGAAACACCAATAAACCGGAACATCTTGTCAGAATCACTCGGTGCTGGATATATGGAGAGGGTGAAAACAGCTAGTTTCTTCTTTTCAAATTATTCCATTTGCAGTATAGTTATAAAAGTAACTGAAATGACAAACATATTTTTACATTAAGCAAGGTGATTTTTTGAACGACAAAAAACAGTTAGGACAGCTCATTCGGGAACTGCGTAAGATTGCAAGGCTTTCTAAACAGCAGCTAGCTGATGGGATTTGTTCAGCGGAAGAACTAGAGAAATATGAAAGCGGAGAGGAGTTTATAACCAGTCACATCCTCTACAAACTATCAAAACGCTTAGGTGTTTCCATGAACTATTTCTTTGAAGTAGGAGAGGTAACATCAAATGATTATTCTAATGAGATTAAAGCGACAATTCGTCACTATATTCGTAAACGTGATTATGAAACAGTTCTGCATATCGTAAATAAGGAAAAAGAAAACCCCATGTTTCAAGATCCATTTCATGCTCAATTTTTCTTATGGCATGAAGCAATATGCGATTATTATATTAACAATTCTTTTGATCAAGCTTTAGAAAAATTGGAAAAAGCAATTTCGTTCACTCGAATAAGTGAACACTTTTATTCTGAGAAAGAAATCGCAATCCTCAATAGCATTGCCATTATCTATGATGAAGAAGGGCAGTTAAAAAAAGCATTTAGTACATATATGGAGGCTTTGCAACATATTACATTGCTACCTAAATTGAAAGATCCGCTTGTGAAGATCCGGATTTTATATGGACTTTCCAAAGCTTTATGCCAGATGAAACGATTTGAAAAATCAGTGAAATATGGAAAACTCGGTTTAGCTCTTTGTATTCAGCATGAAACGCTTTATCTGCTCGGAGAACTTCATTTTCAGGTAGGAGAATCTTTATACCATACTGGTCAATATGAAGAAGGTATGCGTTATTTACAAAAGTCGATTCATATATTTGAAATAGAAGAAAATGACGCTTTTGTTGCATTAGTTAAACAAGAGATAGATCAGTTAAAAATGTCTTAGCAGATTTAGAAATAAAACACTTGTTTACACTTATTTTTTCTTTCTGCTGTTACTTTAACGAAACAGTAAGGTAAATTCATAATTATAAAAATAAACCTTACAATTGTGCTAAAAAGATGTATAGATTCTATTCATACTGTGCTATACTTAGGCTACCATTAACTTTACTTGTATCTCCTTTCCCTATTCGTATATGAATAGGGATTTTTTTATGTTTAATCAAGACATGAAGAATAAAAATCGTCGAACTTTAATATAACGACTCTTAGCTGAAATCTTTTATAGCATAATTGCTGTATGTTCTCATGTTTCTTTAATCTTCCAAGGGTCCTATAATGTATAGCAGCTGGGATGAGTAAGGACGTCAAAGTTGTTTTATGAATATAGTAATTTTTGTAAAGGAATATGTTGGTTTTCTATGTGATACTACTTGTTTTGTGGTCCTATAATATTACTAAAAAGAGATAGTTACTTTTGTAAGTTCTTAACCGCTTCAAAGGTATAAGTGCAGTTTCATAGTGGAGTGCTTGAAGAAGATGGACATGAGCTGAAAAAAATGGAGGAGCAAAGCAGGGGAAGGAAGATAAATTAATAATTAATTATATAAAGTTTACTTACTTTCTACAGATAATAAATAAACAACTGATATTCTTTTGATATCACATCAAAAGGAGAGAATGCTATATGAGAATAAAAAATGCAGTAATTGGTTTATCACTCGTATGTATGATCGTTCCAAGCTTTGCTGATTCTGCTGAGGCTTCTAAGCGTGGCGGTAAAAAAGAACCTGATAGTATTGTAGCAGATTGGAAATTTTCGAAGCAATATGTGAAAAGCGGTGCAATTGAAGATGGGAATTTAGTTATTGAAGATGCAAGTAAAAATGGGAATGATTTAGAGCTAGTAACAGTTGGAGATCCATCTACACCAGAATTGGAAAATATGATTAAATGGTCAGAAGAAGATTATCATGACAAAGAAAACGTGGATACCTTGCAATTTGCAAATTATAAAAATGCTCCTGCAGGAAGATATTTAAAAACAACTAATGATGCACCAATCAATTCAGAAGAATTTAAAGATGGCTTTACCGTCGAAGCAATTTTTAAATTACCAAGTAATTTTAATAGTAGTTTACACAGTTGGATGGGAATTTTAACGAGACAAGGACAGGCTGCTGATCTTAATAAAATGAACGGCGAGAAAGAAATCCTTACTACATTATCTGTATCTAGTGATCAAGAAATTCAATGGACAAGCCATCCAAATAATTTAAACTATAATGTAAGCAACTGGTCTCGTTCTTTAAATCCTGGTGAATGGTATCATTTAGCGGTTGTTAATGACGGCGAAACGACAACTTTAACAGTGAATGGCGTTAGTGATTACGGAAAGTCAGAAGAGGTCATAGGTATTGCAACTTTAGAAGGAAAAGGCTGGAACATCGGGGCGTCTGAGTGGGGAAATAAATTAGATGCACTATTTGCAGGTAACATCCAGGAAATACGTATTGCTAATGAGGCTTTAACTAAAAAAGAATGGCTTGATCCAAATGCTCAAGACGATCAACCATTTGAAGGAACAAATGATAGAATGCGACTTCTAACAAGCAAAAAAAATTATAATTTTCTTTTTGTCCCAGATACACAAAAATACTCAAGCCAAAACCCAGAGATTTTTGATAGCCAAATGAAATGGATTTCTAAGCAAACGAAGAAAAACAATATTGTCATGAATACATTTGTTGGAGACATTGTTGATAATAATTCAGAAGTGCAATGGCAGAATTCTCTTAAATCCATTTCTTATTTAGATAAAAAAGAAATTCCTTATATGATCGCGGCAGGGAATCATGACTACGCAAATGGTAATCCATTCTTAACTTATTATGGGCCACAGCGTTTTGCTGATAAAGAATACTATAAGGGATCGTCTGATTCGGGATATGGCTCTTATGCAATTGTTAAGGCAGGAAGCTATGAATACTTATTCTTAATCGTCGATATGGACAATCTTGAAACCGACTTACAATGGTCAAAAGATGTTTTAAATCAGCATAAAGATAAACCGACTATTATTGTTTCTCATGATATCATTTATCCTGCAGTTGAAAATAATAAAACTGTTGCTGTTGAATCGTCTAACGGCCGACTAATTTGGGATGAACTTGTAAAGGATCACAATCAGGTGTTTATGACGGTTAATGGACATTATTTTGGGCTAGCACACCAAGTCAAACAAAACGCAGCAGGGAACGATGTCATTCAAATGCTAGTCAATTATCAATCAAATTATCGAGGTGGAAATGGCTGGCTGCGACTTGTAGAATTTGATGAAAAGAAAAACAAACTGTTTTTCCGTACGTATTCTCCATTTGTCGATGAAATGTCAAAAAAAGAAAGAACGTATGTTGATTATAAATTTTTAACAGACGAAAACAATCTATTTGAATTAGATTTGGATTTCAAAAAGAGATTTAACTTGAATTAAAAAATGGATGTTCGAGAGTATTAAATACCACTGCTTGACGTTTCACTTTTTTAACAAGTAATACGAAAAACGGATTCTCAGTTGAGAGTCCGTTTTTTCATGTGTGTAATAAGGGGCAAGATTATGCTTTTTGAACGTTAGCAGCTTGAGGTCCGCGCTGGCCTTGTTCTAATTCAAAAGTTACAGCTTGACCTTCGTCTAAAGATTTGAATCCTTCGCCTTGAATAGCTGAGAAATGTACGAATACATCGTCTCCATCTTCACGCTCGATAAATCCAAATCCTTTTTCTGCATTAAACCATTTTACTTTACCTTGTTCCATTACTTACTTCCTCCTCATGCAAAGTGCATAAATTATGCTGATATCCTTGTTCAAATCTTTAAGAAAGAAAGCTCTATACTTATCAATCTTTGACGAACAAAAATAAGTCTATCTAACATTAACAGAAAAAGTAAGCGATTGCAACAATGCCAATAAATAGAATTTTTAGGTAAAGGGAATCGTGAGTAAATTATTAAATGTGTATAGTAACAATAAACTTATTTAAATCCATAAAGTTTGATTAAAAGAAAGCGATTGACATTGATGAACAAATAGAAAGAGCATACTTTGATCAAAGCATGCTCTTATTGTATTTAATTGGGGCATTCCTTTATAAAAGTTTACTTATTTTTAATGATTCTTCTTCCATTTTTCTGAAAGCCTTATTCAATTAAATAGCCGGACTGAACATCAAAACATCCTGCATGTCCATACAGGACTTTTTATTTTAAATGAACAAAGTTAATTGGATGAAGACGTAGAAAAAACAGAAGTAATTCTGCTGCTGTTCTCAAAAATATGCTTTATGTTTACTTCAAATTAAATGATTTAATTGCCTGCTCCCCAAATGTTGAAAAATGAGAAATTTTCCCTATAAAATTAATCCTTATTAGAATCTTTTTTTTATTATACAGCTCACAGTTCAAGAAAATATGATGATCTAGAATGTGTATTTTTTTATATTTGTATAATAAATTTTTGGTTTTTTAATCGAGTTACAAATAGATTTGTGTCGTAACAAACCAAATGTTTAATGTATTTTTATCACAATAAGTCTATCTAATATAGATGTGAAAATTTTTGTAAAAATCTTATCTTTTTTTTAAAGTTAATGAGAGATTTATTTGGATATTAATAAGCAAGCAATTTTTAGAGAGGGTCTCAATTAAAAATCATCTATTTTAATAGTTCGTTAGAAATGATTTTTTGTAAAAAAATTGAAATGGAAAACCAGTCTTATAAAAAGCTATGTATCATTTAGAAAAAAATCACAACTTTACTAAATCTTTTCTGCTATACTATTTTTGAATAGCCCGAGCTGTTATAGGGACAGGGCTACTATTTTACTTGAAAGGTGAATGATAAATGAAACAGCGTAAACAGAGTAAGGCAAAAAAGATTTTATCGACTTCACTTGCATTAACTCTTATGTCAATGCCTTTAGTAACAGCACAAGCATCTGCTTCTGAAAAACATGCTAATCAGCACGCCGCAGTTGAAAGTAAAAAGCATAAGCGCAATCAAAAACATCCTCTCGTTAACTTACGTCTGATGGAAACAACAGACATTCATACAAATCTATTAAACTACGATTATTATAAAGATGCTCCATATGAAAAAGTAGGTCTAGCCAAAACAGCCTCTCTTATTAAACAGGCCCGCAAAGAAGTGAAAAACAGCGTGCTTGTTGATAATGGAGATTTGATTCAAGGAACGCCGTTAGGTACATATAAAGCAACGGTTAAGCCGTTAAAAGAGGGAGAGGTTCATCCGGTTTTTAAAGCGATGAATCAAATGGGGTATGATATCGCAGCTCTTGGAAATCATGAGTTTAATTATGGATTAGAGTATTTAGAAGAAGCATATAATGATGCAAATTTTCCTTATATCAATGCAAATGTTTATATTGATGATAAAGACGAGAACTCTAAGAATGATAAAAATAAATTTACGCCATACAAAATTATCAAGAAAAAGGTAATCGATGAAAACGGCAAGAAACATGTGATTAAAGTAGGTTTTATCGGTTTTGTTCCGCCACAAATCAATGAATGGGACAAGGCTAAACTTGACGGAAAAGTGATTACGAAAGATATAGTCGAAACAGCGAATAAATTTGTTCCTGAGATGAGAAAGAAAGGTGCTGATATTGTTGTAGCCTTAGCTCACTCTGGTTTTAACGCTAACAAAGAAAATACAGAAGATGTTATTTATTCTTTAAGCGAAGTGAAGGGGATTGATGCTATTACATTCTCTCATACGCATAAAGTATTCCCGGCTAAAACTGAAGCAGCACTTGACGGGCTATTCCTCGGCCCGGATAAAAAGCCGCTTCCAGGTGTCGATAATGCAAAAGGAACGATCAACGGAGTGCCAACTGTACAAGCGGGTTACGGCGGTGGCTCACTGGGGTTAATTGATTTATCACTTCAAAAGAAAAAAGGAAAATGGTCAGTTGTAAATTCTCAATCGTCTACGCGTGAAACGTGGAAAGCTGTGAAAGATCCGGCAACAGGAAAAACTGTAACAGAAAGTACAGCGGCTCCTGATAAATCAATTATAAAATCTATTCAAAAAGATCATGATGCTACTATTAACTATGTAAACACACCAATTGGTACAACAACAGATGATATTCATAGTTACTTTGCACTTGTACAAGATGACCCGTCGATTCAAGTTGTAACGAATGCTCAGAAGTGGTACGTGGAAAAATATGTGGCAGAAAACAAACCAGAATACAAAGAATTACCAATTTTATCGGTGGGAGCTCCATTTAAAGCGGGAAGAAACGGCGTAGATGAGTTTACTGAAATTAAAAAAGGCGATTTAACTATCCGCAGTGCGGGAGATTTATATCTTTACGATAATACGTTAAAAGCTGTTAAAGTAAAAGGTTCTGTTGTCAAAGAGTGGATTGAAATGTCAGCTGGTAAATTCAATCAAATTACACCAAATAAACAAGAAGAACAACCGTTATTAAACCCGGCTTTCCCGGTGTATAACTTTGATGTTCTTGATGGCGTTCAATATCAAATTGATGTAACGAAACCGGCAAAATATAATTCAACTGGTAAACTAGTAAATGCGGACTCTAGCCGTGTAATTAATTTAACATATGATGGAAAACCTATTGATCCTAATCAAGAATTCATCGTCGTGACAAATAACTATCGTGCAAGTGGCGGAGGTAACTTCCCAGGTATTAAAGATAGTGAACTGGTTGTTGATTCACCTGATGAAAACCGTCAAATTTTAATGGATTACATTACACAAGAAAAAGAAATTACACCTACTGCAGATAACAACTGGTCAATCGCGCCGATTAATGGTACAGCAAACATAACATTTACCTCTTCTCCTAAAGCGGAATCGTATATTAAAGAAGGAAGTAATATAACGTATACCAATCAAACGGATGACAGAGGCTTTGGCATTTTTAAATTGAACTTAAATGGTGGACCGAAAGATAATGTAGAAGTTCAATTATTAGGCATGAATGACTTGCATGGCCAACTTGATACTGATACAAAGTTAAAGTTAGATAGAAAAGATGTGTTAGCAGGAAGCATGGAATACACAGCGGCAGCTATTAAACAGCGTGAAGCAGAAAATCCAAACACTTTCCTTGTACATTCTGGTGATATGATTGGAGGAAGCCCGCTTATTTCAGCACTTTTCCAAGATGAGCCGACTGTTGAAGTTATGGAAGCGATGGGCTTTGATGTCGGTGCACTTGGAAATCATGAGTTTGATGAAGGAATCGCTGAACTGCAACGTATGATAAAGGGCGGAGATCATCTTAAAGGAACAAAAGGTTATGATGGCATGAATTTCCCAATTTTAGCTGCAAATGCATTTGATACATCAACAGGAAATTTAATTACTGAGCCTTATACAGTAAAAGAAGTAGAAGATCAGAAAATTGGGTTTATCGGTGTTGTGACACAAGAAACACCAAGTATGATTGTGCGAAAAGGAAATGAAACGCTTCAAATTACAGACGAAGCAGCAGCTATTAACAAGTATACAGCAGAGTTAAAGAAACAGGACGTCGAAGCAATTGTTGTATTAGCGCATAATCCATCTGTCCAAAATGGGCGAGCGGACTTATTTGATGCTGCTGACATTGCTGAAAAAATTGATGATGAAGTCGATGTAATCTTCGCAGCTCATAATCATGTATATGTTGATCAAGTAGTTGACAATAAGTTAATTGTTCAAGCTTATTCTTATGGATCTGCTTTTTCAGACGTTGATCTTGAACTTGATCCTATAACAGGCGATATTGTCAAGAAAGAAGCTGAAATCGTAACAGTTTATCAAAAAGATTACACGCCAGATCCGGAAGTTTCAGCAATTATTAACAAGTATGAAGAAAAAGCAGGGCCAATAAAAGCAGAAGTTGTCGGGAATTCAGCAACAACATTAGCGAAAGGATATCCATCTAGCGGAGAAATCGGAGATATTGCGTTAGGAAATTTAATTGCTGATGGCATGAAAGCTGCAATGAATTCAGATTTTGCTTTAATGAATGGCGGAGGCGTTCGCGCACAACTTGATGCAGGTGAAGTAACGTTTGGAGATTTATTCGCGATTCAGCCATTTGGCAATGTACTGAATAAAGTAAAGTTAAGTGGAGCAGACTTAGAAACGGTATTAAACAATCAAATTTCAACTAGCGGGCTTGACTTTCACATTTCAGGTTTTAAGTATACGTGGGATGAAGCTACAAGAAAAGTAGTTGATATCACATTACCAGACGGCAGTAAAATTGATAAGACAAAAGAATATACCGTAGTAGTGAACAACTATATGTATGGAAACACAAAATATGGAATTGCTGAGCTTTCTACAGACTTAGAAGTAGGTCCGGAAGATCTACAAGCGACAGTGGATTTTGTTAAAACACTTGATAACCCATTTGAGTATAAATCAGAAGGCCGCATTCAAAAAACAGCAGTTGGAACAAATGCTGAACGACTAGAGCAGCCTGTACTTCAACAAGCTCAATAATTGAATAGAAATATAGAAAAGGTAACGAACAAAGTTCGTTACCTTTCTTGTTTTATTTTCGTTACACAGCTTTTTCTATCTTCATATAAGAAGTAAAGGTGAATTTCGCTACTATAATTAGCATTACTAGAGATACTGCCCGGCTATGTGTTCCACCATTACGTAATGACCCCACCTACTGCACGATAGACTTTCTTTATTTT
The DNA here is from genome assembly GCA_008180335.1 of Priestia megaterium. Lineage (GTDB taxonomy): Bacteria > Bacillota > Bacilli > Bacillales > Bacillaceae_H > Priestia > Priestia megaterium_B. The sequence continues at coordinate 243,116 of VTEF01000003.1, read as the reverse complement.
TCCATTCATTTGAGGTTTATAGATTGATTTCATCTATAAACTTTACTAAACTAAATAGATCATACATAAGTTAGTAAGGAGCATACAGTAGATTTATGAAATTAATTTCTTGGAATGTAAATGGAATTAGAGCATGTGTACGCAAAGGATTTTTAGATTATTTTCATGAAATGAATGCAGATATATTTTGCATTCAGGAGACGAAGTTGCAAGAGGGGCAAATTGATTTAGATTTAGAAGGATATTTTCAATATTGGAACTATGCTGTTAAAAAGGGGTATTCTGGGACAGCTGTCTTTACAAAAAGAAAACCACTTTCTATTACATATGGGGTAGGAATAGAAGCAGAAGAGCTAGAAGGAAGAATTATTACACTAGAATTTGAACAGTTTTATTTGGTTAATGTTTATACACCTAATTCAAAAAGAGATTTAACTAGACTTCCGTACAGACTTGACTGGGAAGACCGGATGCTTGCTTATTTGAAAGAATTAGATCAGAAAAAACCAGTTATTTTATGCGGAGACTTAAATGTTGCTCATCATGAGATAGACTTACGAAATCCAAAATCAAATAAAGGAAACTCAGGCTTCACAGAAGAAGAAAGAAGTAAGATGACTACACTGCTTCAAGCGGGATTTGTTGATACATTTCGATACTTATATCCTCAAAAAGAAGAGATGTATACGTGGTGGTCATACATGAATAAAGTAAGAGAACGAAACATTGGCTGGCGGATTGATTATTTTATTGCATCTGAACGAATTAAAGGGTTTATAAATGATGTGCACATTCACTCACATATAATGGGAAGCGATCATTGTCCAGTTGTTCTTGACATATCGATTTAAGGATTTACCAATAATCTTATTTCTTGGTGAGAGAGAACGATAAGGAATGCCAAAAAGAAAGGGGTTTTGTAAGTGGTAACTTATTCTTCGAGAAAAGAAGTGCCGTCTGCTGAAAAATGGAATTTAGCCGATATTTATCAAGATATGAATGCATGGGAAAATGATTATCAGACAGTCATAGAGTTAATAGAAAAACTAAGAGCGTTCGATGGAGCAATTGAGGGCGCTCAATCATTATGTGACTATTTACAGTTAAGAGAACAAGCAAGCTATCTTTATAGCAAACTATATGTGTTTGCTTCTTTGCAAATGGATACAGACACGCGCGTTTCTTCTTCGCAAGCACTTCTAGACAAAGCCGGTCAATTAGGACAAAAAATAAGCGAGGCAACTTCATTTTTTATGCCGTTTTTATTAACTCTTGATGAAGAAACGTTAAAACAATATATAAGCGAGATAAAAGAACTTTCTTATTTCGAAGAATCTTTATTAGAGTCTTATCGATATAAAAAGCATGTATTAAGCAAAGAGAAAGAAGAGATTCTTTCTAAAATGGGTGAAGCACTCTCTTCTCCTAAACAAACATTTGGGATGATTAATAACGCTGATATTAAGTTTGGAAAAGTAACAAATGATGATCATAAAAAAGTTCCGCTTACAAGAGGAATGTACGCAAAATTAATTGAAGATGAAGATCGAAGCAAACGAAAAGAAGCGTATAAAGCCTACTATAAGCCGTATGTTCAACTACAAAATACCATTGCTTCAACATTATCTGCTGCAATTAAAAACAATAAGCTTACATCAGAGATTCGGAATTATCCTTCTGCATTAGAGCGCGCTTTATTTTCAGATAATGTTCCTAAAGATGTATATGAAAATTTAATTCAATCAGCAAAAGAAAATATTCAACCTCTTCACAAGTACATGCGAATTCGAAAGCAACAGCTCGGTGTAGATGAATTGCGTGCATATGACTTAAGCATTCCGCTTGTAAAAGAAGCAAAACAAGTGATTTCATACGAAGAAGCATATGAAACGATGCTGCAAAGCTTGCAGCCTCTTGGAGAAGACTATGTTCAAACATTAAGAAGTTTCAAAACGAAAAGATATATTGATGTACGAGAAACACCTGGTAAGCGTTCGGGAGCTTACAACTTAGGGCTTTATGGAGTTCATCCATTTGTATTATTAAATCATCAAGATAATATATCAAGTTTATTTACTCTAACTCATGAGATGGGGCATGCTATGCACAGTTATTATTCGAGCCAATATCAGCCCCGTATTAAAGCGGGCTACTCCATCTTTGTGGCAGAAGTAGCATCTACGGTTAATGAAGTCTTATTAATTCGGTATTTATTAAAGCAGACAAATGATAATCAAACAAAAAAATATTTACTTAATCATTTTATCGATCAATTTAAAGGTACCTTCTTTACACAGGTGATGTTTGCAGAATTTGAGAAAATTATTCATGAGAAAGCTCAGAACGAACAACCACTAAACGCTGAAGCATTTAGCCAAGTGTATGAAACGCTCTTTAGGGAATATAACGGTCCTGGTATTGTTTTTGATGATGAAGTTAAATATGGATGGACGAGAATTCCGCATTTTTATCGACCATTCTATGTTTACAAATATGCAACAGGCTTTGCTTCTGCTATCGATCTTGCAGATCGCTTAATAAAAGGAGAGCAAGAAACACGGCATTCGTATTTAGAGTTCTTAAAAAGCGGAAGTTCTGATTATCCGCTTGAACTATTAAAAAGAACAGGAGTCGACTTATCGAGACCAGAGCCAATTCACAATGCGTTATCGGTGTTTAATAAATTAGTTGATGAGTTTTCAAGACAAGTTTAACTGAAGACATAGATATAAAAAAGAGCTACCTGGAAAATTCCAAAGGTAGTTCTTTTCAGTATCAAAACAAGTATTCAAATGGTCGATTAAATGTCTTTTCTTGATCGTTTTCATTGGGTGTATAGCTAAATAGCAGTTTCACGTCGTTAATGTCAGAATCTTGTACAGTGACATCAGCGGTAAACTCTTTTTGAATTTCTAATCGCAGCAAAATGGAGTAACAAAAATAATCAGTTAAAATAGGGGTACGACCAACATTTCGCGGAAAACATACGCTAAGCTGTTCTAAAATGTAACAAAACTTGTTCTCGGCCTATTAACTGAACATAGATAAGAGAATGGGTTACTGAACATAAAAGAATGTGGAAAATCCTCATAAACCATTTAGTTGTATAAATGGTGTTTAGATGTGTAGGCTGTATAAAAAACTGCAGAAACGAAAAAAGGATAAGTTAAACTGACTTGTGTGCCAAGGGGTTCGTTTAGCCTACTTCCTATAGGAGGGGTTTTGGTAACTAGAAGTATGTAAAATATAAATAATGATATCACATTTTATATTTTCAAACCTTATACGTTTAATAAAGAACGAAACTTCTGGATTAGATTTATCATTTTAAACGAAGAGTTATTAAGCATTGGCCTCCTAAAAACAAAAACATAATTTTAGAAGTTTTATTTTTAGACTATTTATGTTTTATCAAGAATTCAGACTTGACATATACATTATTAAATAGATATTATAGACATCATAAGTCTATGAAAGGAGTATAATGATGAAATTTTCTAAAGCAACCAATTATGCTTTGCATACCATGCTTATGCTCGTTGTGGCTTCTCCAACTAAGCCAGTAGGCGTTCAACAATTAGCAGAGGATCAAGGTGTTTCACCTACCTATCTCTCAAAAATTCTAACTAAGCTTGTGAAAGGCGGGCTGATTGTTTCGGTTTCTGGTGCCAATGGAGGTTATCGACTATCCAAGAAAAAAGATGAGATTACTTTTTTGGATATCTTACATGCCATTGAGGGTAACACCTCCTTATTTGAATGTCATTTTGACCACGGCCCTGAATGTTTGATTCAACAAGTAATGACGGAAGCAGAAAGTAAGATGGAGGAGCATCTTAAAAGTACGAAAATTGTTGATTTAGCTCGAAAAATAGAAGTTTGAGCTAAATCAACAATTTTATTTTCTATAATAGTAGATATAAAATGTCTTTAATATCTTTTTCGAGAAAGATGTTGAGATGGAAGAATATAAAAAAGAAAAGGAGGTGTGAAATCAGTGTAAGATTACATGATTATTTAATTTTAAACACTAAATATTTTTATACAAAAATTAAGTTAGAATAGAGTTTTCTAAACAGGAGATGAAAATAAATGATATATGAATGTGCAATTATTGGCGGAGGTCCAGCCGGTTTAAACGCGGCTCTTGTACTTGGTAGAGCAAGACGAAGCGTAGCTTTGATAGACAATAATCAACCTAGAAATGCTGTTACGCATGCGTCTCATGGGTTTATTACAAGAGATGGCGTAACACCAGCTGAGTTTCGCCGCATTGCTTATAAAGAAGTCCTATGTTATCCATCAGTTAAACATTTAGAAACTGAGGTTAACTCCGTTAGCAAAACAGAATTTGGATTTGAATTGTTCACTAGATCAGGTGTTCAAATTAAAGCACGAAAACTGATTTTAGCCACTGGTGTAAGGGAGATCTTTCCTGATATTAAAGGTTTTTATCCTTTATACGGAAAGAGTTTGTTTAATTGTCCCTACTGTGATGGTTGGGAACTTAGAGACAAACCTCTTGTAGTTGTTTCAGAATCCCCAAATATTTTCCATACAGCTAAACTACTTTTCAATTGGAGTAAGGATTTAGTTATATGTACAAACGGTCATGATATATTATCGGATGAGCAAAAAGAATTGCTTCACTCGAAGGGGATTAAGGTCATGAATCAAACCATTGCAGCTTTCAACGGTAAAAATGGATTGCTTGAGCAGATACGTTTTACCGATGGTACTAAAATTCAAAGAGCAGGTGGTTTTATTACACCTAAATTCATTCAAAATGTACCGTTCGGAGAACAATTGGGTTGTGAAATGACGGAAATGGGTGGAATTAAGACTGATGACTTTGGACGAAGTACCATATCAGGTTTATATGCTGCTGGGGATGCCTCGTACTTCATGCCGTCACAATTAATTTTTGCGGCAGCTGATGGTAGCAAGACAGCTATGATTGTAAATGCTGATTTGACAGGGGAATATTTCGAGAGATGAAGAAGTACAGCCGGCAGTCCATAAATGCTAATAAAGTTCGCAGTAGATATTTACTAGCTATATAACTGAATTCGAAACGATTCTATGAACAAAGAAATGTTATCGTTAGAAAGGAAATAATGAAATGAATAATAAAATAAATGAAAAAACAAATCGAATAAGTATATATTTATTGGCATTCGGTGGTTTTATTGTAGGAACAACTGAATTAGTAGTGGCTGGCATTCTTAATTTGATTGCCGACGATTTACAAATTTCTATCGCTCTTGCCGGACAATTAGTAACTGCTTATTCCCTTGCTTTTGCAATTGGAACTCCAATCTTAGTCGCATTTACTTCACATATAGGACGAAAAAAATTATTGGTGTTTTCACTCGTCGTGTTTATTATAGGATGTCTATCTTCTTTTTTCAGTATCAGTTATTCAATCCTGATAATTTCTCGACTGATTTTAGGGTTAAGTGCAGGTCTATACACAGTAGTATCCCTTAGTTCGGCTGTAAAATTGGTTTCTGTTGAAAAAATGGGCAGTGCGATTGGTATCATAGCTCTTGGATTTGGTAGTTCTATGGCACTGGGTGTGCCAATAGGGATAGTCATTGCTGATTGGTGGAGTTGGCAAATGATCTTTGTTATTTTAGCGATTTCTTGCTTGTTGATTATGTTAGGGTTAATCCGTCTTATGCCACAAATTGAAGGGGATGCGCCAGTACCTTTTACAAAACAATTCACTGTACTTGGAAATCCGGTGATTGTAAGTGGTTTGTTAATTTCTCTATTAATGTATACGAGCAATTCCATGATGTTGACATATCTGTCTCCTTATTTACAAACTATCCTTCATTTAAAAGCTTCCAGTATTGGCATGATAATCCTTGCCTTAGGTATTGTCGGAATGATTGGTTCGCGTCTGGGTGGTTTAAGTGCTGATAAATGGGGAAGCGCTCGAACAATTTCTTTTACTTTAGTAGGGGCAACAGTTTCTCTTGCCTTAATGCCCGTGTTCACCGCACCAGTGGCAGTTGGATTGGCGTTGATAACGGTTTGGTTCTTTTCCTTTTTTGTGGGAAATCCAGCACTACAAACGTATTTTATTCAACAAGCTCCAAATTCAAGCAATATGGTTCTTGGTTTGAATTTATCATTTGTCCACTTAGGACTGGCATTAGGAGCGGGAGCAGGGGGAACTATCGCTAGTTTTACTTCTACAGTACTATATAATCCATGGGTTGCGAGTGGTACTACAATACTGGGTTTAGGTGTCGCCCTCATTTCGTTTGCATTGTCCAAGAGAAAACTTGCAAAAAGAGATGATTATCAGGAATCACTCTAAAGAGAGGCGTGTATTTTTATTGACTCTCTAAGGGAGTCCAGACTACTAATTATTGCTCATTTTAGCATATTTATATATTTTGTTATCGCAGTACAGGTCTAAGAATCAAAAAGGAACTTACATAATATTGTGTAGGTTGCTTTTTAATTAAAAGGGAAACAAAAGTTGGAAAAATGTGCACATAACCTTGTCAAGTAGACAATGAAGAAAGAGTAAATTACGCTGCGGCCTTTTCCCGATATTCAATCGGCGAAAAAACGTTAAATTTTTCTTAAAAACGTCCGTGATTGTAAAAATCTATCTATTGATCAATCACCTGACGTGCCTGTTTTGCCTTTTTAGTTCTTCTGTATAAGTTGTAAAGGTTTGTCTCTTTAGGGGATAATATCAATGCAGAGATAAACGATCTTCTTTTTTAGATAGAATAGCAATAATCCAGAGTAATTTGAATTTTTTGGAGGAGTTATTTCAATGGATTATGAACAGTTACCAAACAGAGCCATTATTTGTATTGTTATGTCTTTAGTGATCCACTAATTTATTTAAAGTCTATTTGTACAGAGTGAAAAAATCCTCTTTGTGAGTTATGATATGCATACATTGCGCTGAGTAAGAGAATTACTAAGTTCATAAGGGAATCTAATGATATATATGCATGAATAAAAAAAGAAAGGTCTTCGTGATTAAAATGATATGTAGAAATTTAATTAAAAACGTATTGACATATCGTTATTTCGCGATATAGTAATTTACATGGAACCTATTGAAATCTTTAAAGCCTTATCAAATGAATCAAGGTTGCAAATTTTACAATGGCTGAAGGAGCCTGAACGTCATTTTGTACCCCATGAAGGGATTGATATGAGAAGTACAGGGGTATGTGTTAGTCAAATTAAAGACAAATTAAAAATGACGCAATCAACTGCTTCCCAATACCTCGCCATACTTTTACGAGCTGGGCTAATTAAGACAGAGCGAATAGGAAAGTATACTTATTATAAAAGAGATGAGGATGCCATTAGTAAAATTGTCGACTCTTTAAAAAAAGAAGTATAAGAATACCACTGAATTCTTTTTAAGAATTCAGTTTCTTTTCACCAAAACATATCGACAAATTAAGATATGTTAATACAAATGAAATTATCAAGGAGTGAAATATTTTGTCTAACACTTGGAAAATTTATATTTTAGCTATTATTAGCTTTTTAGTAGGAACCTCAGAGTATATAATTTCTGGTATTTTGGATAATATTGCAGATACACTTGGGATTACGATAGCTGCTGCAGGTCAGCTAATAACAATTTTCTCGCTTGTGTATGCAATCTTTACACCTATTCTTATGGCATTGACATCGAGCATGGACAGACGCAAGCTAATGATTGTTTCACTGGCTCTGTTTACGGTAGGTAATATCCTTGCATTCGTCCTTCCAGGCTATGCATTGTTCGTTTTATCAAGAATCATTATGGCGTTAGGAGCAGGAATGGTTGTTGTTACAGCATTGACTATTGCAGCGAAAATAGCACCTGAAGGAAAACAAGGGAGTGCAATCGCAACTGTAATAATGGGTTTTACAGCATCTCTAATTATTGGCGTTCCTCTTGGACGAATTGTTACCGATGCATACGGCTGGAAAACTGTTTTCGCTGGAATTGCTTTACTCGGGTTAATAGCCATGATCATAATTGCTGCTGTCATTCCACCTACTAAAGGTGATAAACCAGTTCCATTAATTCAACAGCTTGCTCTTTTAAAGAAAAGAAAAGTAGCAATTGGTTTATCCATCACCTTTTTCTGGCTAGGCGGTTATTCTATTGCTTATACCTATATATCACCTTATCTTATTAATGTTTCAGGTATAAATAATAATTTAATAAGTGGAGTTTTACTAATGTTTGGGATAGCGAGTTTAATTGGTTCCAAGTTTGGTGGATATAGTACAGATAAATGGGGGGTACCATTTACGCTAACTGGTAGCATGGCGTTGCATGTTATTATGCTAATTTTGTTGTCATTAGTTACTAATTCATATATTGGAGTGTTAATCGTTCTAGTACTGTGGTCTTTTTCTGCATGGTCTTCAGCGCCAGCGCAACAATATCACTTAGCTACTTTAGAACCAAAATCATCCGGTGTGCTGCTTGGACTTAATCAGTCCATGATGCAATTATCGATGGCAGCAGGTGCAGGAATTGGTGGTATCTTTGTTGAAAAAGTATCCCTTAATTCTATTACATGGATAGGGGCACTGGGGGTTGCTATCGCAATTGTTGCGACGCTAACAGTATCTCGTAAAAAATCTAAATAATTCTTTGTAATAAGCGATACGACAAATGGGGTATGCTTCTATTTCCACAGTATGGTCTTTATTTATATTTGCAAATAAGGGTTTAACGTATATTTTAGTTAGAATGAAGATGGACCATAAATTATTGACTCATATAAGTTTCTGTATAGCTTATAGGTCATGTTGGCTTCTCTAGTACTACCCCAATTATAATTTCAAAAATGATTAACCTTTTTTATGAAAAATTTAATCTATTAAATAAAAGTCTGTTTTCTCAGTTAAGTAAATAAATTTGCACTGCTTTCTTTTAATAAAAAACAACAATAAGCTCTGATATAGGGCTTATTGTTGTTTTTTAGTTTCTATAAGAGTGATTATGTCAACTCATTTTGTGTATCGTATACATCTTAAACGAGGAATTCTAAGAAAAGAAGTGCAACATTAATACTTAAGCAAATCTTTATGATAAAAAGAAATGAAGGAGAAGGAAAAATAATGAGTTTTTCTGCTATTTATGATATCCAGGGGAATCTTTCAGCATTAAAAACTGTCTTTGATGATCTTAAACAATACAAAGCTAAAGACATAGTTATTGAGGGAGATTTAGTTTGGGGACGAGAGCCTCGAGGGGATAATGGATTTATTGATGCATTTAACAAATATAAGAACCGATGATGGCTATAAACCATTTTCAAATGGGGCATATCAATTAGAATGGAAAGAACCAAATAATTATCAAGAAGTTACAGTCACATATAAATCTAAATAAGGTCACAGAAACGTAAGGGCCATGCTTTAAAGATATCCCATTTATATAATTTTAATAGGTGCATTCGATAAGTTTTAAATCTTTAAAAATCAATAACTGTAGGTTTTATCAATAGGGTTTACTCTATTGATAAGGTTAAATAGAACTACAATTAAAATGCGGGTTTACACGTCAATTTTAATCAAACTTTATTTTAAGTTTACACAAAAAGAAGATACGAAATAATTTTTAAGTTTTTTAATTATAATAATTAAAAAACTTAATTTTTTTGTGGTTTTTCAGAAGTGATTGGAATATAATAATGAGTAGAGAATATGAGAAGGAGCTTACATTATGTATCAAGAACAAAGAATGAGAGAGATAAAGGCTTATTTGTCTTCTCATAAAAACATTACACTTGAAGAAATATGCAAGATGTTTACCGTTTCGAAGGATACCGCCAGACGAGATCTTGTTAAATTAGAAGAGCGTGGAGAGATTATTAGAGTCAAAGGCGGAGCAACGCTTTCATCAGCAAATGGAAGTGTGCAAAATTACAAAGAGCGTATACCGACTGAAGCGAAAGAGAAGATTGCCAAAGCAGCAGCCGGACTTGTTCGGCATAACTATGATGTATTAATGGACACGTCTTCTACAGTCTCACTTATGGCTAAGTTCATGACAAATCAGCAAGTAAACGTCATTACAAACTCAATTGATATGGTTAATCTTTTAGAACAATATACATATAGTAATATCTATTTATTACCTGGAAAGTTTAATGGTAAAAATCGAAATGTAGTAGGGCCTAGAACACTTGCTACTTTAGATGAATACAAAGTGGATCAGTTATTTTTAGGTACTTGTGGGATTGGTGATGACGGAATTACGTGTCCAGATGAAGAAGAAACATTTTTAAAACGAAAAATGATTAGCTGTGCAAGGCAAGTAATTTTACTGGCTGATCGTTTGAAGTTTGAGCGAGAGTTTCTGCACAAAGTGTGTGACATTCATGATATTGATATCATCATTACAGACAAGCAGCCAGGTAAACAAATAACAGAACAAATAGAAGCTGCTAATATTCAATTAATCGTAATTGAAGCTGATAAAGGAGAGATAGATAATGAAGAAAATTAATGTTGGATTGGTTGGTTACGGATTTTCAGGTGTTGTTTTTCATGCACCTTTATTAAGTGTGTTGGATGAATTTACACTTTTAAAAGTAGTAAGTTCTAATCCGGAAAAAGTGAAAAGTGATTTAGGCGACGTAGCTGTTGTAAAAGAATTGGACGAGCTGCTTGCCGATAAGGACATCGATTTAGTTATTATTACTACACCTAGCGGCCTGCACTTTGACATGGCTAAGAAAAGCTTGCTAGCAGGTAAACATGTCGTGTTAGAAAAGCCGATGGTTGTAACAACGAAAGAAGCTGAAGAACTAATACAGCTTGCAAAAGAAAAACAGGTCCAATTAAGCGTTTATCATAATCGCAGATGGGATAACGATTTTCTGACGATTAAGCAGCTGATTGAAACAGGAGACCTTGGTGAAATTAATACATATGAATCCCACTTTGATAGATTCAGACCGTCAGTGAGAGATCGCTGGAGAGAAAACAACGTCTCTGGTTCAGGTACATTATATGATTTAGGTTCTCACTTGATCGATCAAGCGTTACATTTATTTGGAATGCCAGACTTTGTATCAGCAGACGTGTTTGGCCAAAGGGAAAATGCTCAAACAGACGACTATTTCCATCTTGTATTAGGTTACGAAAAACGGAGAGTCATTTTACATTCCGCAACTATTGTTCCGAGCAGCGGACCGCGCTTTCAAGTTCACGGAAGCAAAGGAAGTTTCATTAAATACGGCTTAGATAGCCAAGAGGAAATGCTTAAAGCCGGACAAAAGCCAGTAGATGATTCATGGGGTGCTGATGATGCATGCTTTTATGGCGAATTGGTGACAAGTGAAGGCACAAAAAGAACAGTTGAAACAGTGAATGGTTCGTATCTAACATACTATAAAAAAATAGCGGACAGCCTTTTACATGGTAAAGAACTGCCGGTTACTGCTGAAGAAGGGTTGAACGTTATTCGAGTGATTGAAGCGGCATTCAAGAGCAGCAAAGAAAAGAAAGTCATTTATTTATAAAAGGGGAATGGAAGGTGTCACAAATGACAGGACAAAATGAGTTAGAGGAAGTAAAGCGCCAAGAGCAAACATTAATCTTCAATCAATTTTCCAACGAAGATGCTTTTAAACTGGGAGAATACATTGTTTCAACAGTTAAGAAACAGAACAAAGCAGTAACAGTAAATATTGTGAAGAATGGTCAAACGATCTTTCACTATGCAATGGATGGTGTTACCCCTGATCAAGATGAATGGATTAAGCGAAAATCGAATGTCGTCCTTCGCCATTATCACAGCTCCTACTATATGAAGTTATATTGCGAATTAAAAAATAGAGACTATTTTCAATTTTACGCCGTAAGCCCGTTTGAGTTTGCTATTCATGGCGGATCATTTCCGATTACAATAGCAGGAGTAGGTGCAGTTGGAGCTATTACTGTATCAGGTCTTGCACAGGAAGAAGATCATCGATTAGCGACAGAAGCCATTCAATACGTTTTAAATAGTTCTAAATAAGCGTTGGCTATACTGTCTAGAGAAGGTCTATTCTGAAAGGATATACCTAAAAAGATCTATTTTCATAAAATCTTTAAAAATATTTCGTTTTACGAAAAAAATAGGTGAAAAGAATAGTGCATGTAATGATGAATTGTGTTAAGATACCTTTTGGTTGAAAAAGGATATCGGTAAAGAAGGTGATCGGATGACGGCAATTGAATCCAAAAAAGACCAAGGAGAAAAGCTGAATTTGTTTTTCTTAACGTGGCCTATCTTTTTAGAAGTTTTTCTTTTTATGTTAATGGGAATTGCTGATACATTTATGCTAAGTGCACTTTCTGATGACGCAGTTTCTGGAGTCGGAGCAGCCAATCAGTACCTTCATATTGCAATCTTAGTATTAGAAGTTATCGGAAATGGTGCTGCCATTGTCGTTGCACAGTATATCGGTTCAAAACGTTATGTAGAAGCAGCGAAAATCTCTGCATTAGCTGTAACCCTCAATTTAGTGGTAGGACTTGTAATTAGCGCGGGCTTTCTGTTGTTTGCAAGAAGCATGATGGCTGCAATGAATCTCCAAGGTGAAGTATTAGTATATGCTCAAAATTATTTAGCGATTGTTGGAGGAGCGATTTTTCTTCAAGCGATTATTAACTCATTAGCTGCAATCATTCGTGTTCATGGTTTTACAAAACAAGCGATGTTTGTATCATTCGGAATGAACGTCTTTCACATTGTTGGAAACTATGTATTGATTTTCGGTAAGTTTGGTTTTCCAGAGCTAGGTGTGCAAGGAGCGGCTATTTCGACAGTTGTGAGTCGTTTTCTCGCATTAATCGTCTTTTTCTGGTTGTTATATCAAATCATGGAATATAAAGTGAAATTCCAATATTATATATCGTTATCAAAAGAATACGTGGCTAAAATTTTAAAAATCGGTCTTCCATCTGCATTTGAACAAGTAATGTATCAGGGCTGTCAAATTGTCTTTTTATATTATGCGACGTACTTAGGGGCAGAATCATTAGCAGCAAGGCAATATGCAACGAATATTTCGATGTTTATCTATCTGTTTGCCATTGCAATTGGAATTGGAACGTCAATCATTGTCGGGCGTTTAGTTGGCGCTAATGAAAAAGATGAAGCGTATAGTCGTGTGTGGAAAAGTGTGAAATGGGCACTCTGTGTTACGTTACTTATGGTCATTCTTGTCATTTCGTTCCGTACACAATTAATGAATTTATTCACAGATAATCCAAAAGTTATTACCCTCGGTGCAACAGTTCTTGTATTAAGTGTCATTTTAGAAACTGGACGTACAATGAACATTGTATTTATTAACTCATTGCGCGCTGCAGGCGATGCAAAATATCCGCTTCTGATTGGTTTGTTTTCAATGGTGCTAATGAGCTTACCGTTAGGCTATTTCTTTGTTTTTCACTTAGATATGGGGCTTGCAGGGATTTGGCTGGCGATTGCAGCCGATGAATGGACACGTGCAGTGATTATGTTTTTCCGCTGGAAAAGCCGTACTTGGGAAAACTATGCGCTTGTTAATCATGAAGTACCGGAACAGCAAGAACCTGTTCAAGCTTAACAGCTACATTGTAAAGCCTTAGAGAATGCTCTCTAAGGCTCTTTGTTTTTTCTAACTACTAGTTCATTATTTAAAAAGTGATAATGTCGTGTTTATCTACAATAATAGAAAAATCTTCAATATGGATCGTGTAAACCATTTAAAACGGATGTTTTCTAGAGGGTTTTTTCTACTTTCTAGTATTACTTTAATAAAAAGTGTAAAAGCCCCTGCCTATAATCCCGGCTTAGGAAGCTCCCTGTATTAAATAAAAATCAACCGTATTATTTTTTGAAAACACTCATAATCTTAAAGTAATACAACCTTATTTATACAAGCTTTTTAAGATCAAATAAGCTTTATTACTAGAACAAGAGTGAAACACGCCGAAAGGATAATGGGAAGGATGAAAAATCTTGTGATGAATGCTTACTAACTTTATATTTTCTTTTCAAGTAAAAAGAAATAAATATAATCGAGAACGTGGGGTGATAACGGTTGAGTGCTCTTATTGCAAATGTTTTAGATTTTCTAACAAGTTTAGGTTACATAGGCATTACGCTAGGGTTAATGGTTGAAGTCATTCCAAGTGAAATTGTGCTTGCGTATGGAGGGTATATGATTACAAAAGGGCTCATTACATTTCCAGGGGCAGTCATAGCAGGGATTATAGGAGGAACGATTGCACAATGGTTTTTATATTGGATTGGATCCTACGGAGGAAGGCCATTTCTAAAAAAATACGGTAAGTATCTATTGATTCATGATAAGCATTTAGATATAGCAGAGAAATGGTTTGAGGAGTATGGAACGGGAATTGTTTTTACAGCTAGGTTCGTTCCTGTTGTTAGACATGCTATTTCGATACCGGCGGGCATTGCAAAAATGTCTTTTAGCAAGTTTACGGCTTTAACGATTTTTGCGATGATTCCTTGGTCTATTTTGTTTATTTATCTCGGTGCAAAATTAGGGGAACAGTGGGCAAATATTGAAGAAATTGCTGGGAGATATACTATTCCGTTTGCAGTGTTTGCATTTGTATTGGTTGTTCTTTATGTTATTTTTAAACGTTCAAAACCAGTAAAGTAAACAAGAATGATTATAATAATTCCATACTCTTTGATAGATTGCTTGAAATCGCATGAGTTAATTGCAGAAGAAATCTTAACGTGATAGATGATTTGTGAAACCCTTACTAGTAAGACAGATGGAGAGAGTGAAGACTGTTTAAAAAGTCTTGCTTATAGCGGATACTTAGATATTCAAAAGAAAAGTAACAAAAAAGCAAGGTCTAGATGACCTTGCTTTTTTTGTTACTGAACAGCATCAAATTGATTAATTTTCCATTGGCTGCCTGATTTATAAAATGTTACTTTTCGTTTAACTGTTCCACCTTCGACATCAGGTACTGTAAATTCATAAGAGCGAACGTTAGAACGCTGGTACGTTAATTTAACTTTTGATTTGTTCCATTCTAGCATGCTGCCTCCATCTCCAATAGGACGAGCTAACTTTCCATTGTAAGTGATGAATTTATACTTAGTTAATCCAGTATTTATTGCACTATTTGTATATACTTCACTTAAATATTTTGATAGTTTTGTTTTGGTGTCAAATTCTTTACATAAATAGGAATAATCCAAACCTTTATATTTAAATGTCTTTTGTACGCACGGTGTTTGTTTATAACCATGTAAAGCATTCCAAAAATGATCACTGGCATTGGCTGCAATTTTAACAGCTTGGGCATTTGATAAACTTGCTGAAGCAGCAGCAGTACCTGTACTAAGTGTAAAGAAAAGGATGATAGACATTAAGATAAAGCTTACTTTTTTCATGATCTTTCTCCCTCCTAAGTAAAACATTATATATGTAACAATATTGCTTACTTTATTACAGTATTGTTACAATTATATTACAATACTCTTTTCGTAAAATAAAGAGTATTTTTTACTATATATTATTTTTTCCCAAATTTTTAAAAATAAAACGAGAAATCAATAAACACTTAAAGCGACAGAGGGTGATTTGCTGTAAACATAAAAAGTTGAAAATCTGTTGTATTTATAAAATGAAGAGGCTGTGATAAACTTATGTATATGTTAAAGGTTGGCTGAGTGAAATATAATTATATATTTCTTTAAGAAAGCCTAATTACCCTTTAATTTTTAGATTGTTTTGTCAATAAAAAATTCAACAAAAATGATAAGGTGCTTTAAGAAGGAGAAGTTGAAATGCCTGATATTACTGTGTACCTTTTTACAGCTATTGTTTTTGCAGTAGTAGCTGTTACGATTGGTTTTTTTGTAACGCTTGTTACCCTTTTAAACCGAAGAAAAAAACAAGATATGAAATAACCGCATTTCTGGAAATAAGGTAAAAAGCAAGGCGAAATAGCCTTGCTTTTTGTATTGTCTATACAAAAAGAATATCGATTTATTAAAAAAGATTATCAAATTGGAAAACATCTGCGACTGAGTCGCAGGTGTTTTTTATTTTATAAAGGTATTATTGTACTTATTTTATTTTTAGAAGAGGAATTGATAACAAGTAAATAGCAAATCAGTAATTCTTAAAAGAGAAATACTAGCGTAAATATAGAAGGTAATTTCAAAAATATAGCGAAACATTTATTTATGATAAAAGGAAAGGAGGGGTTATGCTTGCAGCCTTAGCTGATTTTTTATCGATGTTTCAAGTACTACGGTGCGGAGGCACTTCCTTTAGCCGCAGGAGTGTCAAATTAGTTAAGTATGAAAATCATCGTCGTGAACAAAAGACGGTTGTTATGCGTAAGCAGGCTTAAAATGGTCTATCGAAAGAAGAGTATCCGTCTCGTTTCACCAAGCGTATCATCTACTACGTCTCATCAAGGATAAGGAAGCTGCACCTTATTTAGCCTCTAAGTGAAACCTTTTTATCATAATCGCCACAATGACCTTACAAATAATATGATCTTTTAGTGAATTCAACTAGTAGATACAATGTCTTTTTCACTTCATTATGATTACATTTCCTTATAAAAAATATGCGAGATAAGCTTACAAGCGAATAGTATTAAAAATTTTGATATGACATAATAAATCTCATTAACTAAAAACGCAGTAATAAAGAAGAGCACGGTTGAAAATTTAATAGTTAAAAGGAGTGTTAATATGCAGCGACAACAGCTAGCCGTTAATGGAGAAAGATTTAAAAATGAACTTGAGCGATTTGCAAATTATGGCCGCACAAAAAATAATGGTGTTACAAGATTAGCATTATCAAATGAAGATCGTCTTGTTCGTGATTATTTCTGTTCATGCTGTGAAGAATTAGGTATGTCAATTAAAATAGATGATATGGGCTGCATTTACGCAACACTTGCAGGAATTGAAGAAAAGCCACCGATTGTTATTGGTTCACATATGGACACTGTAAAAAAAGGTGGACGTTTTGATGGGGTGCTCGGGGTTGTAGCAGGCCTTGAACTAGTGAGAACTTTTGTTGAAAATAACATCAAACCGCAAATCCCTATCACAATTGTCAATTTTACAAATGAAGAAGGGGCAAGGTTTGAACCCTCTATGATGGCTTCTGGAGTTTTATCAGGAAAGTTTGAAAAATCTGCAATGCTCAAGAAGAAAGACGAAGATGGCGTTACATTTGGAGAAGCACTCAAAGCAAGTGGATATGAAGGCCACATAGAAAATCGCTTAACAGAAGCAACTGCATTTTTGGAATTACATATTGAACAAGGGCCTGTTCTAGAAAGTGAATCTCTTTCTATTGGCGTTGTTGAGTGTGTGCTTGGAATGGTTTGTTATGAAATTGAAATAACAGGCGAGTCAGATCATGCAGGAACAACTCCAATGGAGATGAGAAAAGATGCATTGTTTGCGGCAAATAACATAATTGCACAAGCACGTAACAAACTTCGTGTATTAGACAAGAACTTAGTTTTTACAATGGGACGTATGAATGTATTGCCAAATATTCATACTGTAATTCCTAACAAAGTAGTATTCTCATTAGAAGCAAGGCATAAAAATCAATCAACAATTGATTCTGTAGAAGCTATCATAAAGAATTTACCGCAATCTGTTTCGACAGAAGGTTGTGATGTGAAAGTGACGAAGCTATGGGGCCGTGATACAGTTTGGTTTGATGAAAAAATTTGTGATGCGTTAGAAAAATCAACTAGATCACTTGGCTATTCTTATAAGCGCATGGTAAGCGGTGCAGGCCATGATGCTCAATTTGTCGCAAGCTATGTTCCAACAGCGATGGTATTTGTACCTAGTGTGAATGGAAAAAGTCATTGTGAAGAAGAACTTACATCGTGGGAAGAATGTGAAAAAGGCGTAAATGTTTTATTAGAGACTGTGTTGACGATGTTATCATAACGAGGTTGTTAAGCTGACCATTTATTCTCTAAAGTATGACGAGAAAAATAATAGCTAGATAAAAAGGAGTTGATTTGTTTCAACTCCTTTTTATCTGAAAAAATCATTAGGAGGAAATTGCTACGTTTCATGTTTATCCATTTAGTAGCTCGCGTTGATCTACATGTAATTCAATTAAATTGCCGTCAGGATCTGCACAGAATATTTGAGCAAAGCCGCTCTTACTAGTTGGTTTTTCGAGAATTTCTACATTCTTTTCTTTTAACCAATTTAAAGTTTCATGATAATCAGTAACTCTAAGTGCAAAATGACCTTCTCTGCTGTTTAAGCTCTTATTAGTGCGAAGAGTCTGTGAGTGCCGAAGCACAATTAAATGAAGCTGTTGCTTTCCGATCTGATACCATGCTCCTTCAAAATCAAAATCAGGGCGTTCTATCTCTGGTAAGCAGAGAGTTTCACTATAGAAATCTTTTGCTTTTTTTAGATTTGTTACGGTGATACTGACATGATGTAATTCTCTATACTTAATCAAACGGTTCAGCTCCTTCATATTTATCCCTACATAATACAATTGATTATTATAACTTTAAGATATAACACTTGTATCTACATAATCAAATAAAAAGCTGTCATATGAAGATTGCTGTTGTGCATGAACACCTATAAAGTGAAACTTCAATCAGCAGGGTCCACTTAGCGCCATTGAAGAGGGGGGGCTGCCCGCCGAATTGGGAGAAAGCTATGTTAAAAAACATCGGAAAGCCAGATAAGTATTTGTAAATTAAAGGGAAATGCAGGGCGGCATTTTCTTCAATTAAAGAGTTTAATAAATTGTTTTTGTTTGTTTGTGTAGTTTTTTGTCTGATTTTGTAGTTGTAGTAGTAGATTAATAGAGTGAAATCTGCAAAGTAAATGAAAAATGTAAGGGCATACATAGAGGGGGATTTTTGGTGAAAAAATTAAGTTTAGCTATGCAAATTTTAATCGCGCTTATACTAGGGGTTGCTGTTGGCGCAATGTTTCATGGAAGCGATAAAGCAATAGCAATTATAACACCTATTGGCGATGTGTTTATTCATTTAATAAAAATGATTGTCGTACCAATTGTTATGGCTGCATTAATCGTATCAATTGCAGGGGTTGGAGATATTAAAAAGTTAGGAAAGCTTGGAGGTAAGACCATCCTCTATTTTGAAATTGTGACAACAATTGCTCTTGTTGTAGGGTTATTATCTGCAAATTTATTTCATCCTGGATCAGGTTTAGACCAGAACAGCCTTGAAAAGAGTGATATTTCAAAGTATGAAGAAACGACAAAAACAGCTGAAAACAATGGGTTTGGAGAAACAATTTCTCATATTGTTCCGCAAAATGTATTTCAATCAATGGCGGAAGCGGATTTATTACCTATTATCTTTTTCTCTGTTTTGTTCGGTTTAGGTGTAGCGGCCATTGGTGAAAAAGGAAAACCAGTGCTTGCTTTTTTTGAAGGGGTATTAGAAGCAATGTTTTGGGTAACGAATTTAGTTATGAAATTTGCTCCATTTGGTGTGTTCGCACTTATCGGTGTAACAGTCGCTAAATTTGGTATAGAAACGCTCATTCCTTTAGGGAAACTTGTGCTAGTTGTGTATCTTACAATGATTTTCTTTGTCATAGTCGTTCTTGGCATAATTGCAAAGATGTGTGACACTAACATTTTTACATTTATCAAAGTGTTAAAAGATGAGTTAATATTAGCATTTACAACAGCAAGTTCTGAAGCTGTATTGCCTAGGTTAATGGACAAGATGGAGAAGATGGGATGTCCAAAGTCAATTACTTCGTTTGTAATCCCGACAGGTTATACATTCAATTTGGACGGTTCGACCATATATCAAGCAATTGCAGCACTCTTTGTCGCGCAAATGTATGGTATTCAGCTATCAATAATGGAACAAGTTACATTGTTGCTTGTACTGATGTTGACATCTAAAGGAATGGCTGGCGTTCCTGGGGCTTCTTTTGTCGTGATATTGACTACACTTGGAGCAATGGGGTTACCTTTAGAAGGTGTGGCATTCATAGCAGGTGTTGATCGTATTTTAGACATGGTTCGTACTACAGTTAATGTTGTCGGTAATGGTCTAGCAACAATTGTAATGTCTAAGTGGGAAGGCGAATTTAATAAAAAGCAAGCGGAGGATTATATTCACTCTGTTAAACAATCAACGGCAGTTTAAGAGAAATGAACGAAGATAATCGTGAAATCAAAACAGCAAGCAAACCGCAATTTTTCCAGCTGTTAATTCACATATGAGGTATGAAATGAGACCCGTGTGTATTAAGAGTGGTAAGTCAGTGCAAGAGCTGTGCTGGTCATAGGGCGTAAAGCTTCATTTGACAGAGTTTAAAGTTTAATAGAAAAATGAGTACAAAAGGTGTTTACTAATAGTAAACATCTTTTTATTCGTATAGATGCTTACAAAGCCTTGCTGTATCTATCGAGAAATGTGGTGGCCTTTTATTTTTTAACTTTAAAATGTATACTAATGTTCAAAAAACAGAAAGTGGGATTTATGAAAATTAATGAATGGTTAAGAAAAGATATGTTTATTATTACGCTGATGCTTATTTTAGTGCCGCTAGCGGGAGAGTTGAAATTCTATCCGTTTGATAATATGTTTCGGGTTAGTTTTGGTACTCCAATCTTTTTATTCTTTTTATTGCTGCTTCGCAAAATCCCTCCGATTGTTCCAGGTGTTTTTGTAGCCGTATTGGTTTTATGTCTGCGTATGACGCTAGATCTGGCAGTAGATGGTGATTACCTATTTATAGAGTCATTTAAAAACCGATTACCTAGTTCGTGTTACTACTTTACTTATGCAATTCTTTTTCAAATAAGCAAAGTAAATAAATTTCACCATCGTCCATGGTTAATTGGGGTATTTTGCGTAATGATTGAAATTATTTCTAGTGCGGCAGAATTATTGGTTCAGTATATTATACTGGGAAGTTCGTTGTTCATTTCTTCATCCAATGAAATTGTAATCATTGCCTTTTTTCGCAGTTTTTTTGGAGTTTCTTTATTTGTAATGATCAAATTGTATGAAGGGCAGTTAAGAGAAGTGCAAGTTAACCAAAAAAATCAGCATTTATTGATGATCCTATCTAATTTATATGAAGAGACTGTTCATCTACAGAAAACCTTAAAAGATGCTGAGAACATTACAAAAGAATCGTATGACTTATATAGAGGATTAAATCAACTAAAAGAACAGCAAGGCTTCAGCTTGCAAGAGTTCAGTCAAAAAGCATTGCGGCTTGCAGGAGAAATTCATGAAATAAAAAAAGATAATCAACGAATTTTCGCTGGTCTTTCAAAACTGATTTCTGATGAGCGCTTTTCAGATTATATGAGTATTGATGAGCTCATTCAACTTGTGATTCGAATCAATAAAAAATATGCAAAGTTAGTGAAGAAAGAGATACAATTTTTATATGAAATAAAAGGCCAGCATCCAAACTACCACGTGTATCTTATGTTATCTATGCTTAATAACCTAGTAGCGAATGCTGTAGAAGCAATTGAACATAAAGGAACGATTACAGTCTGTGTCAATCGTTTTCAAAATATGCTAGAATTCGAAGTTCAAGACACAGGAATAGGCATCGATGAAAAATTTAAAGAATTAATTTTTAAACCTGGATTTACTTTAAAATATAATGAGAATGGAACGCCATCTACAGGAATAGGTCTTTTTTATGTAAGGCAAGTGGTGAAAGAGCTACAGGGGGAAATTGCTGTTGAAAATCATTCTCCTCAACGGCTTACAGTTTTTAAAGTCCGATTGCCTATCAGTAATGTGGCTCAGGAAGGAGAATAAGCACTTTGCGTTTTTGTCTAATTGATGACGATGAAGTCATCCGTTCACTTTTAAGACATATTATTGAAGATGAAAATTTAGGGGAAGTTGTGAAAGAACTAGAAGACGGTTCTTTTATCGATGAAAATATGCTGATGTTAAATCAAGCGGATATTTTATTTATTGATTTACTAATGCCAATACGCGATGGAATTGAAACTGTGCGCCGCTTGAAAAACTCATATTCAGGTAAAATTATTATGCTCTCACAAGTAGAATCAAAAGAACTGATTGCTGAAGCTTACTCTCTCGGAGTAGAGTATTACATAACGAAACCAATAAACCGGGTTGAAGTGTTAACCATTACTCGCAAAGTAATAGAACGCATTCGGCTAGAAAAATCAATTTCAGATATTCAAAAGTCGTTAAACGGCGTATGGCAAACAAATGAACCGAAAGAAGAAGCAATTAATCACTCAAAGGGACATCATATTTTGGCTTCAAGTGAGTTTCTCTTATCTGAATTAGGAATTGTAGGAGAAGGTGGAAGCAAAGATTTAGTAGAAATCATTAATTATTTGTACGAACAAGAACTCAACCATACATTTGAATCACATTTTCCATCACTAAAAGAAATCTTTATCCAGCTTGCATATAAAAGGTTAGGAGCATTAGCTTCACAAATTGCTATAAATCGAGAAGTAAAAGCGACCGAACAGCGAGTTCGAAGAGCCGTTTATCAGTCATTAACGCATTTAGCGTCCATTGGTTTAACTGATTTCTCTAATCCAAAGTTCGAAAGCTATGCTTCAAAATTTTTTGATTTTACGATTGTCCGTAAAAAGATGATTGAATTACAGAAAGGATCTGCCGCACATATGGCATCTGCACGTATTAACACGAAAAAATTTATTCAAGTGTTATATTTTGAAGCAAAACGACTAGCAACAGGAGGCTGAAATGAACCCTGGTTCTCAAATAGAAGCTGGTCAATACGATTGTTATGAATGGAGTGTAAAAGTTGTAAGATTCAATTAGACAAACACCGTTCAACTAGCATTAATTTATCTTTTTTAATGCACCAAAACTTATTGACCTTAATAAAAGATAAAAGCTCAGCAATCAGTGCTGAGCTTTTATACTAGGTCTGCTGGATTAAGGCAGTACTGCTTAATCTTTCTTTTTTATTTGCTGCTGTTTAAAATACAAAATTGTCTTTTCTAAGCCGGATTCAACATCTGAAACGGGCTGCCATTTTAATTTTTCAATCGCTTTATGATTATCTAATTGACTGTACAAAATGTTGCCGTTTAATGGATTTTTATATACAGGAGAAATAGTTGAATTGATTTTCTCTGAAATGATTTTGTAAAGGTCATTAATGCTGGTTTGTTTGTTATATCCGATATTGAATGTCTCATTTTTACCATGTTTAATGGCTGATACATTTGCTTGCGCAACATCTTCTACAAATACAAAGTCCCGTGTTTGTTTACCATCACCATAAATACATGGAGTTTGTGCATTTAAAAGCTGGTTGATAAAAATACTAACAACCCCGCCTTCACCATCTGATTTTTGCCTTGGGCCAAATACGTTGGCATATCGTAAAATTGTATACGGGATGCCATAAAGGTGATTAAACAGCTTTATATATATTTCTGAAACTAATTTCGAAGTACCGTAGAAAGAGATAGGGTTAGTAGGGGCGTCTTCACTGATAGGTTTATCTGATTCTCCATAAACCGCGCTAGAAGAAGAGAAGATAAATTTTTTGGTCGTAAACAATTTACAGCAGTTCAAAAGGTTAATTGTTCCTAAAATATTTGTAGCGGCATCTTCTACAGGGTCTTTAATCGATTTTGCTACATTGATTTGAGCAGCCAGATGTATAACTGCATCTGGCTTTTCTGTTTTAAAGATTTGTTCTATCTTTTCTGAAAGCAATTGAACGTTGTAGAATTTTACCCCGTTTGGAATGTGGTTAATGTCTCCATTGGATAAATCATCAAGGACGATTGGAGTATAACCTTGGTTTATTAACAGCTCTACAACGTGTGATCCGATAAAACCAGCTCCACCGGTAACAAGTACTCTCACCTTATATCACAAGTATATTTATCCTTATTCATAAAAACTCTCCTTCATCTTTATTTTTTTCGGTATCTGTTCTATTATTTAGTATTTATAAACGTGTCTTGTAGAGAGATTAAACTAACTTTTATTTCCTGCAAAAGAGTGATAAATCCTTTCTATTGTAGAAACCATTACTTCTTGAGTGAGATGTTTACATGCATATTGCTTTGCTTCTTTTGCTAAGGTTTCACGGAATTTTTTATTGACAATAAGTAATTTAAGAGCTTCCGCAACCTCTTGTACATTACCTGGTTCACAAATAATACCTGTTTTTTTATGCTCAATCATCTCGGGTATTCCGCCGCAATTTGAGGTAATAATCGCTTGGTCAAAAAACATTGCTTCAATGATTGAAATGGGAAAGTTATCATTAAGAGTTGACAAAACATAGATGGTAGAAGAAGAAAGAAGTGCTGCAATATCTGTTCGCTTACCCAAAAATATGACATTTTCAAGGTTTAGTGTTTGCACTTGCTTCTTAAGCTTTTCTTTCATAATTCCATCACCGATAATCCATACTTCAACATTCGATAAATATTCCTTAATTTGCGAAAGCGCTTTTATGAAAATTTCGTGTCCTTTCCTAGGAGAGAGGCGTGAAACGCACGTAATGATTATTTTATCGCGGCCGGTCTGTATTGGTTTTCCAATTGGCTGAAAATCAATACCTGTATGCACGGTTATTAGCTGTTCTTTCTTTGCCCCAAATTCTATTAAAGGTGAATGAAAAGAATTGCTAATGGTAATAATTCGATCTGCAGCTTTAATTCCTTGTTGCTCAATCTGACTAAAATATATTTCTTCAATGGAACCTTTTTCGATTTTGTGGAACTTTAATCGGCTTTTTGTAAAATGTCCATGCGGGGTAAAAAAAAGAGGTTTTTGGTATTGTTGGTTTATTTGTCCTAATAAAAAGACAGCGAATAAATCTTGTGCATGAAAAATGTCATATTGTTCTAAATTCTTTTTGCTTAAGAAGGATTTAAACACATTTAAAAAACTTGTATTTTTAATAATTTTTTCGTTTGTGATTCCATATCTTTGTAACATAAAGTTTCGGGCATGCTCAGCAGCCTTTGGAATATCTTCTTCTAAATAAAGTGCTGGCATTTGAACAGGAGAGATTACGTCAACATCATGACCGTGCTTTTCAAAACCATTCTTTATCGAAGTAATATAGGTAGATAAACCTCCAGTATTTGGATAACGGAGGAATGTTACATATAGTATTTTTAATTTATCGGTTTTATCTGAAATATTCTTCTTTATACCGAAGGCTTGAAGTGGTTCTATTAAGCTATCGGTTTTATAATCTACTCCATAATATTGATCCATCACTCGAAGTAGGCTGGGGTGGAAAGGGCATTGACTGTCATCTTTACTAGCTTCTATTGTATTCATAATGAATAATTTTCCACCTCCTAACTAATTAGTAAATGAAATGTTATCTATTCGTATATGCCTAACTCTTTTCCCCAAGTTGAAATTTTTTCTAAATGATAAGGCAGCAATTCACCGCCGCGATTATCGAATATTCTGCGCAGCTGAGTATGCAACCCTTTTTCTAACGTTCTTTGCAAATAAGCCATTTTATAGAGCTGCATTGGGTGTGTTTTAAATGTAATGCCGTGCTTTTTCATTTCATATGTGTAAACTTTGACACAATGAGCACGAATTTCTTCTCCTTGTTTCTGCCAATCTTTTCTGAAAGCTAGCAATATTTCAACTAAAACAATCATATCAAACCATGTTGGTGAGTATTTTGCAGATTCCCAATCAATAAATTGAATGTTCCATGGAGCATTTCGTGTAACATCTTTACTGCATATATTTTGCATATGGAGATCGCCATGAGTAATCGAAGATCCATTTTCGGTTAGTTCTGGGAAGAAATCGGGACCGTTGCTATATAATTTTGTTAATGATTTATGATAAGGCTTTATAATGTCTTTTATGCGTGTATCCTTAGCAGCATCATCTAAGAAATCAATTGTCTTCCTAACATATTTAGAGCGGTCTTTCCTCATTCTATCAGAGTTATAAATAGGAAACCAAGACTCCCAAATGTTATTATGCTTTTTAAAATTGCCTTCATATGTGTGTGCATGAAGTTTAGCAATGGTAGGGATAATATATTGAAAATGTCTAGGTGTGAAAGTTAACTGGCCTCTTATTTGGTTTACAAACTCCATAAATAGCCATGTTTCACTACCTGTAGTTTCTATGAGATAAATTTGTGGCAGAAATTCTTTTAATATGGGGTATGCTTTTTTATATATATTAATCTCTACTTCATTTTTATAGTTTGTTGAATTGTAGATTTTAAAAATAATTGGATAGTAGCTATTTCTTCTTCGTAGCAATAGCTTGTAGATACTACTTCTTTTTGTAGATTTTAAACATTCAATCTTATTAGGATCGACGGTAACAGTTTCACCGATTGAATAAGAAAGTTTTTCGTCAACCTTTAATTTTTGAAATTGTTTGTATAGTACTTGAGGTTCATACATAGCTTTTCATTCCTTTCGTTTTCGTTTCCAAGCATTCATTAAGTGAGACCAAGTGCTTCTAATGAAAGGCATGGGGTCATCCCAGGCGAATAAAGCAAATTCTTTTTTACCTTGAAGGCCTCTGCAAAAATCGTTAAATGTCATTTCACCTCGTTTTTTCTTCTGAAGAAAAGTTAAATAGTACCGTACAAGATAAATCCATTTAATACCATCAATTTGTTGAAGTCGAGGGGAAGGGTCTTGCTTGGTTAAATATAAATAGTACATGTATACAAAATCGATACCTGCAGGGCCTGTTAAGCTGTGTGTTAACCAAAAGCGGGGATTTATTTCAATGAATTTGTAAATTCCATCTCGAGGGTCTTTTTTAAATTCGGCCATGCCAATGCCTTGAAGGTTAATTTCTTTAAAAAAGGGCAAGCATAGATCAATAAGATCAGGAATTCGTTTACTTACAATATGAGCACCAGTTCCAAACTCTGCAGGAAATTGATGGTTTTTTTGAAGGGAAAATAACGCAAGTAAGTCCATATTGTCATCATAAAAGGTGGCAACTTTATAAAAGCATTGATTGTCTCCAGGAATCACTTCTTGAACGATGAGTTTTCCAACTTCTTTATAAATGGCATACTCAGTTCTTAACTGCTCGGGGTCTTGGATTAAAATTGCTTTTTTATTAACCTTTTTTCTGAATTCATGACCAAGAACAGGTTTTAAAATACAAGGGAAATCAAGGTTTGCAATCGCTTCTTCAAGATGGCTTTCCTCTTCTACAATATACGTTTTGGGACATGGAATATTATGCTTAAGTGCTAATTCATATGCTTTGTTTTTATCAAGTACTTGTTCAATAGTGGAGTGCTCGGGAAAGAGGAATAAAAAATACTGAGAGAGTTCTGTGCGATTTTTGGAAATGAAAACTACATAATCATCAGCTCCAGCATATAGTACAGGCTTAAAGTCCAACTTTTTAGCTAAGTTTATTAAAAAAGAAAGCAATTCCTTTTCTTCCGTTAAGGGGCTAGGACATATTCCACATGTAGCAAGGCGTGACTTTCCAATTTTATATGGCTTCTCAGTGTCAAAAGCATAAACCTTTATTCCTTTTCGAGCTAGACTTCTTATGATGCCGACACCATTTGCGCTAAGGTCAAGTACAACAGCAGCGTGATCATGCTTCATAGAACCACTCCGCTTTTAAAGCTGTTCAAAGCTTTAGTGTACAAGTCTTCTATATTTAGCACCATTCTATCTCTAGTTAAATGTTTGTTAGCAAAAGTTTTTGCATTAGCGGCCATCCAGTCTCGTGCACCTTTGTTGACTATAAAAAACTTTAATGCACGTGCAAGTGTTTCGGTATCTTGAGGCTTAATAATAATTCCTGTCTGATTATGTCTCACAATTTCTGGAATACCACCGCAATCTGTTGTGATAATCGCAGCTCCACTGTGCATAGCTTCAATGATGGAAATAGGTAGGCTATCGTTAATTGTTGGAAGTACAAAAATATCAGTTTTGCTCAAAATATAAGGGACATCAT
Organism: Priestia megaterium; assembly: GCA_008180335.1. Classification (GTDB taxonomy): domain Bacteria; phylum Bacillota; class Bacilli; order Bacillales; family Bacillaceae_H; genus Priestia; species Priestia megaterium_B. The sequence continues at coordinate 215,120 of VTEF01000003.1, read as the reverse complement.
CTCGTGTTCCTAAAAATTTAACCATCGAGAGGTTTAAGGATGCTGCTTGATTTTCTAAAGAATCTCTCATCTCGCCATCACCGACTATTAGTACCTCGACATTGTTTGTATATTCTCTAATTTGTGCTAGAGCATCTAATAAATACTTTTGACCTTTTCGCGGGCCTAGTCTAGCAATGCATGTAATCGTGAGTTTACTTTGGTCTGATGGGGTCTTCGTGTATTCTTCTTGGTAGTTAATGCCTGTGATGACAGTAGTCATATGCTCTTGTTTTGTACCTAGTGTCATTAAAGGTCTGCGAAATGAATTGTTTAAAATAATAAGGTGGCTTGCAAATTTAATTGCTTGTTTTTCCATTTGTGTGTAGTAGGCTTCTTCTACAGAGCCTTTATCGAAGATATTAAATTTTAGTCTGTTAAATGTGAACATTCCGTGCGGTGTAAAAAATAAAGGTTTTCCATATTTTTGATTGAACCTTCCTAAAATATTAGCTGTAAATAAATCTTGGGCATGAAAGATATCGTACTTTTCTAGATCAACAGTTTTAAGCATTTCTTCATATATATATAGAAGTCGGCTGTTCTGTAAGATTTTTGAATTGACAACCCCATAACGTTTAGTAAAAAATTCTTTTAACTCTGGAACGATCGTTTTTCGAAATGCGGCTACTTTTTTTGCAGGAAATTGCTTAGGAGAAATAACATCTACATAATGACCTTGTTTTCTTAATCCATCACTAAGTTCTGTAATATAGTTGGATAATCCGCCTGTATGAGGATAGTCCCAAAATGTGGTGATTAATATAGATAACCTCTTTTTTCTGAATAGACTCATTCCGTGTGAGTGCTGATACTTTTTATAAAATTCTTTTATATTTTTACCTTCAGTATTCGAAGGTGGAAACTCAATTCTATAATGTTTATCCATTGCATCAATTAAATATGGATATGGGAAAATAAGTTCTTGATTCAAGTCCATACCCTCCTTATAATTTCGAAAGCTTCAGCATAGGGAACGCCAACTGTCATTCCCCGCACTCTTCCTAAATATTTAACTCCTTCATATGAACGAGGGTGAGGAAACTCCCTCATTTCAACGTCATAATGTTTTAGAGCTTCAATCTTAGTATCAATAGTCTTTGTAATATCTACAAAATAGTTTGGCTTGAATACTTTATCGTTTGTATACGTGTTCCATTCGCTAGAAGATACAGTTTCAAATGTAAGCAATTCGATTGGCTTCCGGTTTGGTAGGGGACGGGCTGCAGTTAGAACTGCTTGAAAAGTAACTTGATGATCAATATTCATATCGCCGTAATGATGAGTGAATATTTTGCTAGGCTGATATTTTCGTATTAATTCTTCTATTTCTTTTGTTAGTTTGTGGCGAGGAATCATTTCCAACTCCAGGTTAGCATGCCCGAGGAAGATGACATCCTCAATTCCTATTTCTTTGTTTGCTAATCGTCCCAGGTGTTGAATGTGATGAGCTTCCTCTTTTCTTCCTAGAGCTGTAACAACCGAAACGACTTTATAACCTTTGTCTATGAATCTTTTTAACGTTCCTGCCGATCCTAATAATTCATCATCAGGATGGGCTCCAATTACTAAAATACAATCTTCCATTATTTTCACTCCTGATATCCTGTATTACACTTAATATATGCAACTACTATAGGGAAAAGAAACCGTCATTAGCGGAGATGTTACGATGTTTGGCTTTTCTCATTCTAACTATTCTGCATATGAAAAGCGGTTATATAGCCAAGTACTTAGTAGAACGATTTCAAAATATATATTTTTAATTAAACTGTATGCTCATGAATGAATGCTGAAACTATTTTGTGAGGTTAACTTTATAGATGAATACATAGGCGAGATAGGGAAGAATCTTGAATTTATGAAATGATCCTATAAAGTCCATCTTGAAGAAAAAGCAATCAATCTAGCATTTAATAAAGGGATATCTCCATTCTTATAAATGATTAGTAACTTTTCTCATAATAGTTATTTTAATGCGTAATGTTTGCCTTTTTATTTATGTTTGATCCATTCTTTATATAAAGCTGGCCGCAGCTTATTAACATGCTCTAAAAATACACTTGATACTCCTAATTTGCTTAATCCTTTTAATAGTTTTGTTGGGATGGGGCTGTTAGAAGTAAAAGCTCGTTTGTGATCTATTACTTTTAGATTGCCTTCTTGATTGATTAAAATGTGTCTGACCTCTGCGTCCCATCTAGTAAAACCCAATTTCTTAAGTTCATCTAGCATCAACAAGATTTTGTTTGTTAATTCCTCAGTTAGCTGTTTTTCTCGTTTTAAGTGACGTGCAAGTGAAATTCCAGTTATATACTCCATGACAATATAGTTATCTCCAAATCCATAAAGTTTTGGTATAACAGGAGATGATTGTCCAGCTTGCAGGGCCTCTAACTCCTTTTTTTGAGTTTCTTCTTTAAAAAATAGTTTTACACACTTATTATCAGTTATCTGGTAGATTTCTCCATCTTTCCCATCTCCAATAAGCGTATACTTTTCTAAGTCTTTTTTGCTTAGTTTTCGATTTTGCTGCATACCATTTTTGTCCGAAAAACTGTTCATTTACCATTTCTCCTTATTAAGAATTGAGTAATTTTATCCTGATTCAACGGGATCGCTGCTTTAAGGTCGACGCGGGAGGGGCACAGCTCACAAAATCCCAGATATCAGAACACAGACGAAAAACAACATCTGCGTGACCCAGCAAGCTCTGCGGGTCTCAACTAACAATCAGTAGAGAATGAAAAAGTCCCACTGATTGTTAGTTTCACTTTGTTTTTACTCTTTAATAATCTATGAATTATTTTTTAAATAGGGAACCTCTAATACCTATGCATTTTCCTTAAATTCCTGTTGTTAGTATGGATTTATCATAAAAATGAAAGATGTTCATAGGGGACAAGGAGGGCCGAATTTACATAAAAAAACGCAGATTGATTAATTAACAACATCTGAGCACTTTTATTGACTTCACAAACTGTAAAGATTAGAATGACAGTATTCTTAATCGGGGAGGGAACAAATGAAGTGAATAGCGAATTTATGATAGCCGTGCACAGTTTAGTTTATTTAGCTTATTTACCTGACCACATGGCTAGCAGTGACGCTATCGCTAAAAATGTTTCAACAAACCCGGCAAGAATTCGCAAAATTATGAGTTATTTGCGCAAAAATGGATTTGTAAAGACGAAAGAAGGCATTAGAGGAGGTTACATTTTAGATTGTAACCCTCAAGAGGTGACATTAGCTCACGTTTATCGCATGGTTTCCCATGGATCACTAAAACCAAATTGGTGTACAGGAGACCCTGAAGAAAATTGCTTAATTTCATCAAAAACACAAATTGTAATGGATGAAATTTTTACTGATGCTGAAAATTATTTTGAAACATATTTAGAGAAGATCACAATTAGTTCTGTGTTAGAAAAAATTAAACAATGTCGATGATGTTGTTTTACTTTTTAATCTAACTGTAACTTTTTTTATTACAGATAAAACGACATATTTTAATTAGATATTTGTAATTTTATACGTGTAATTATTTTAGTAAAACGTTAAAGGGAGGATATCAATGAAGATATTTAATAACAAGCCGTTAACAATCGGGGATTGGGTTAAAGGAAAATCAAGATATGGAGAGCTGATATACGGGTATGTAAGTTCGATTGATTCCATAAAGGAAAAAGCAATTGTTAACGTCGTTGAATGCGATGATAAACAATTGATTGGGAAAAACATTGGCATGTTAAATACGCAATTAAAAAAACGATCAAATTCAAAGCAAACGACCGAAGAGCAATTGCTTTATTTAATTAATTTAGCATTAACAACAAAAGATGAGCAATGGTTTAATGAGCTGTCTCAAGAATTAAATGAGATTCGCAATTTCTCTAAAAAAGCTAAAAGAGGAGAAGGAGTACAATGACAAATAAACCCTTAAAGAAAAAAGAAATTTTAGATGCATTTCAATTCAGGCATGCAACAAAGGCTTTTGATTCAAATAAAAAAATTTCTGATGAAGATTTTAACTTTATTTTAGAAACAGGAAGATTATCCCCAAGTTCAGTTGGGTTTGAGCCGTGGAAGTTTTTAGTGATTCAAAATTCAAATTTAAGAGAGAAACTAAAGAAAGTATCTTGGGGTGCACAAGGACAGCTTCCTACTGCAAGTCACTTCGTCATTATTCTTGCCCGAAAAGATGTGAGATATGATTCTGAATATGTAACTAATCATATGAAAAATGTAAAAAAAGTGCCGGATGAGCTCATGGACACACTTTCTAGCAGATACAGAACATTTCAAGAACATGACCTTCATATACTTGACAATGATCGTACATTATTTGATTGGGCATCTAAACAGACATACATTACTTTAGCTAATATGATGACAGCAGCTGCACAAATCGGTATTGACTCTTGTCCAATTGAAGGATTTAATTTTGAGTCAGTTCATAACATTCTTGAAGAAGAAGGATTACTAGAAGAAGGAGCATTAGAAGTATCGGTGATGGTTGCTTTTGGCTATCGCAAGGAAGAGCCGCAGCGAGAAAAAACAAGAAAAGAACTTGCACAGGTAGTAGAATGGATTTGATTTTTAATAACAAATAATTAAGTCTATAAATTGAAGCTCTAATCACTATAGGAATTGATAGATATGAACTGTTAGTTGAAGGAAAGAAGAAAAGTGTCGTAAGAAGATGCTTTTCTTTTTGTTTATTTAGAAATCGAATAAACAAAGCGGGTGTGCAATAAATGTTAATAAAGATAACGTTTAGGCTAATGGAGAGATAAGAGTATCATCATGTCCTGAGCAAAAGACGCTGCACTCAGATCAGCAGCGCCTTTCGTTCTTATAAATGCTTACTTTCTTCATTTTGCTTTATATTTTTTACATAGTCCATTAAATAATTAACAAAAGTATCGTCTCTCACAAGCCATGCTTCGTAATTTCTTTTTAAGAAATTTTCCGCTTCTTCAAAGCTTGTGAACGTTTTGTCTATGTTTTCTTCATTATGTTTAATAGTCCATTCACAATCATTTAGAGAGTAGAGAAAGAATGTATCTTCCATTCGATTTTCATATAGAGAACCGAATGAGGAGCTTTTCAAGTTATATCGATTTCTCTTTGCATCTTCTCGTAACGGCTCAAGCTGAAAAGTTTCAGTTACAAATTGTTTATAGGATTCGTCAGTTAAAGAGCATCCCGATGCTTTTGCATGTCCGCCTCCACCGAAATGACCTGCAACCTCCGACACATCCACATGATTATGAATGGTGCGAAAGCCGACTCGTTTTGCACCAACATTTAAAATCGCAATATAATCAAGGTGCGGATATTCTTTTCCTAGTTCATTGCCAAGCTCTGAATGATAGGATTCAGCGTATACAATGCCTGCAACGTGTTCTCCTATTGAAGCTTGTACCAATTCACGTCTCTTTCGACGGATATAGCGTTCAATTTTGTCTTCTTCCATATCCAGTATTTTTTCTTCAAACTCATCGAAGAAGAAAGAATCACTATTTTTAAGGCGATTCACGATCTTTTCTTCGAATTCATCGATAGACACTAAAAAGAAGAGTGCGTTTAGCCTGTGTGCTTCTAGGTTTTCATTTTTTTCCCATTCCCATGTGTCATATTGTCTGACGAGCTCCACGAATTGAGCAATTGCATTAGAAGGTTCGATTAGTTCATGTTTGAGAAGATACTCATAAAATAAAGAAGTTGCTGAAGTTAGGTGTCCATTATCATCTTCAACGATAACATGACCCCACTCATAATCGTTAAAATGCATAGCGGTTTTATGATGGTCAATCAGTTGAACTTTTCCACCTAGTTTATAGAATTCATCAAGCCTTTTTTCATTGTCTTCGCTTACAGATAAGTCTGTGATAATTAAAAAAGTGTCGTTATCATTATTTTTGAGAAACCACTCTACTTCATGATTCAGTCCAGATATCGAGTTGTAGCGGATTTTGACTTGATTTTCAAAGGCAAGTCTAGCTAAAATGCCGCATCCTACTCCATCTAAATCAGTATGAGATAACAGTTTATACATATTTTCACCTCAGATTATAGTATGGTTCTAAAAGGTTAAAAATATTGAAGGTATGCTGGCTTAAAAAGAAACAAGCCAAAAATGATTAAATTTCATCTAAGGTAAAAGCCTCAATTGCATTTTAATAAATAACGGTGAAAAGGAGGGCTTACGGCAATGATTTAATTGAGAAAAGTGGCGAATCAGTTTGATTAAAAATGCAAACACCACTATTATGGGTGTTTGCACGGAACATGAATGTCTAGCGAAGAAATAGTTGAGAATCAATGCTCGATTAAATTTAATAATGGGACATCTTGTTCGTTATTTGGTTCATCTAGAGGATAGATTCTAGCTGTTTCATTATTTTCATCCACATTTTGAATGTAAATGGGTACATCGTTATACGTTACATTAGCCATAACAGGTGATGCAGCAATTTCTTGTGCTCGTTGTTTGTTCATGATACTGACCTCCTTTTAATAAGTAACAGTTCTAATGTTTACATTCTAATGTTTAAGTATTCTCATCATTTAATGTGAAATACAATTTTTAATTAACGAGCACTGATTATTAAGAAATGTTGATGTGTATTTGAATGAAGAAGTGTCAAAAAGGAGAAAGTATACTAAAGTGAAATGTCAATCAGTGAGGACTTCTTGCTTGTTGAAGCGGGATAAATTATCAAATTTGAGGTTAGTATGAAGCAAACATTTTTCCATATTAGAGAATTTAACAAGAAAAAATTATATATGTACTTTTTTCTAAATATGTTAGTAGTAGCCTTATTAATTTTTACTTCGACTTTTAAAATTAAAGAAGGAATCGGTTTTACGGTTTTAGTTGGTGCTCTTGTATTCCTTTTATTAATCTGTATGTATTTATTAATCGAATTTATTATCTTGATTCCTACTAGCCCTGCGTCTATAAAGAATATATGCATTGGCTCTATTTTATTGTTAACGCTTATTTTAATGACGTATGCGAGTCTATACCTTCATGTGTATAGAGCGAAAGGCAAAAAAGCTTTTGTTTTTACAGGTGAAAGCCTTTCTGTCAATGATTTTCTGTACTATAGTATTACAACTTTTACTACGACAGGGTATGGAGATATTACGTCAATAGGGATAATCTCCAATATACTCGCAGCATCGGAAATGTTAATGGGCTTTATCACGAGTACAATATTGATGGCGATTTTAACTGCAAAGCTAATTAAGAAATTAGGAAATTAAACGGTATACGTAATTTGATTCATGAGTTGAATTTGTGTAAAAGGGGAGTTTAGAAAACCAATAATAAGTAGGAAAATGAGAGAAAAGCTAGCTCACCTAGATGAGCTAGCTTTTTGCAACTGAATCTTATTGACTTTTTTTCTTGAGGATTTCCGCTACAATTTCGTAGGAGTGAAGGCGCGCTTTATGATCAAAGATTTGTGCATTGATCATTAATTCATCAGCTTGTGTATCTTCAATAAATTGCTGTAATTTTCGTTCGACAGTTTTAGGGCTTCCAACGATAGACGCACCAAGCTGTTGTTGGAGACTGTCTTTTTCAAAATCAGTCCATAGTTCATCCATATTATCTACAGGTGGTTTAAGCTTACCTGGATTGTTACGAATTAAGTTTAAAAATTGCTGCTGCATAGATGTCGCAAGTCTTTGTGCTTCTTCATCTGTATCTGCTGCAATGACATTCACCCCAAGCATTGCATACGGTTCATTTAATACATCTGAAGGCCGGAAATAACGACGATATAAATTGAGCGCTGTCATCGTATTATTTGGAGAAAAGTGACTTGCAAATGAAAATGGCAGTCCTAATTGGGCAGCTAGCTGTGCACTAAAGCCACTTGAACCTAAGAGCCAAATTGGAATATTTAATCCTTCACCCGGAATCGCTCTAACAGGCATTCTTTCAGTAGCTGAAGGCGGTGCAAAATAAGCGCGAAGCTCTGCTAGCTGTTCAGGGAAATCTTGTCCATCGCTTCTCCCGCCGCGTCGCAGGGCATGAGCAGTTAATTGATCCGTACCAGGAGCACGACCCAGACCGAGGTCAATTCGTCCAGGAAACAGTGATTCAAGTGTTCCGAAATGCTCGGCAATCACAAGCGGTGCATGATTCGGAAGCATAATACCGCCGGAACCGACTCGAATTGTTGATGTGCCAGCTGCTACATGGCCAATTACGACTGATGTTGCTGAACTGGCAATACCGGACATATTATGATGTTCGGCTAACCAATATCGATTAAATCCCCATTTTTCAGCATGGCGGGCAAGGTCTAATGTATTTTGTAGAGATTCTGCTGCAGTACTGCCTTCTAAAATCGGTGATAGATCAAGTACAGAGACAGGGATATCTTTTAGGTTCTTTGAGTGTTGATCAACAGACATTTTCTCGTCCTCTTTTCATTTCAATAATTATAAATTCGATACTTATCGAACTTTGCTACATTTTATATTGTAACAGTAATTTTTAGAGTAGCGAAATAAAATGCTTGCGGAATGAATAAAGTACTTACTACTATTAAATGAACGATAAAAGAGCCGCTTTATCTCTAGCAATTATCATCCTTAGAAAAAGGCTCTAGTTAAAAATAAACAGACAAAAGGCACATTGATGTACCTTTTGTCTGTTTTTCCAATTTAATTTGTTAGCATGTTAAATACTTGTTCGACATCTTTATCGCCACGGCCGGATAAATTGACGATAATAAGGTCGTCTGCTGTGAGATCAGCAGCTAGTTTTACAGCGTGGGCTACAGCATGTGAGCTTTCAAGTGCTGGAATGATTCCTTCTAGTTTAGATAAAGTCTGAAAAGCTTCAAGTGCTTCTTCACCGGACACAGTTACATACTCTGCCCGCCCGCTTGTTTTTAAATGACTATGTTCTGGACCGACTCCAGGATAATCCAAACCGGCAGCTATTGAATAAGTAGGCTTTGGGTTTTTTTGTTCATCAAGTAATGTTAAACATTTAAATCCGTGAATAACGGCCGGAACACCTTCTGTTAATGAGGGTGCTTCAGAAGGCTCGACACCGACTAATCGCACAGAAGGTTCATCAAGATAATGAGCAAAAGCTCCAATCGCGTTGCTTCCACCGCCTGCGCAAGCAACAATAGCTGTCGGCAATTTTCCCTCTTTATATAAGATTTGCTTTTTCGACTCTTCGCTAATGATTGACTGAAAATGCTTAACGATTGTCGGGTAAGGGTGAGGACCGACTGCTGAACCTAATAAATAAAATGTATGTTCATAATTTGCAGCTAAGTCATTTAATGCTTCGTCCACGGCGTCTTTGAGACGCCCTTGTCCTTTTTCAACAGGTACGACCTTTGCGCCAAGCAGTTCCATTCGGAATACATTGAGCGCTTGTCGCTCCATATCGACTTTGCCCATGTAAATAACGCAATCCATTCCAAAAATGGCACATGCTGTTGCAGTTGCGACACCATGTTGTCCAGCTCCTGTTTCAGCGATGATACGCTTTGCACCCATACGTTTAGCGAGAAGAATTTGCCCAATTGCATTATTAATTTTATGGGAACCTGTATGGTTAAGATCTTCACGCTTTAAATAAATTTTGGCTCCTCCGATTTTAGCTGTCAAATTTTTCGCAAGTGTTAAAGGATTTTCACGTCCAATGTATTCTTTTAAATAAAAATGGAGCTCTTCGTTGAACTCAGTGTCGTCTTTGTAATAGTTAAACTGTTTTGTCAGATTATTCATGACTTCTTGTAAATTTTCCGGAATATAACTGCCACCAAACTCTCCGTAAAAACCGTTTTGCACAACACTTATACTCATATAATAACCTCCTTCTTAAAAGATATCGATCTTAACAAATAATACCAAACACACATGAAAAATAATATAAAAGTAAGAAAATTCAATAAAAGTTTTTTTGCTGTTTTATAAAGTAAAATGAAGGGAATTGATCATAATAAAAGTATAGTTTTTTAAAGGGTGATAAAAGATGGCAGAACAGCATGAGTACTTTAATAAAAACACTGAAAAGCATTTTTCAGATGAAAAACTTTGGGACAAGTTAAAAAAGTTTGGAAGAAAAGCAGGAGCATCTGTTGTTTATACAGTGTTATTGCTATACTACACACTTCAAAAGCCTGAAGTTCCACCTAAAGCAAAAGCTGTGATAATAGGGGCGTTAGGATATTTTATTTTACCTATTGATTTGATTCCTGATCTAGCAGCTGGAATCGGCTATACAGATGATTTTGGAGCATTAGGACTCGCACTAGTCCAAGTGGCTATGTACATTGATGATGAAATTAAACAAAAAGCAAAAACGAAACTGCAAAATTGGTTTAAAGATAACGTTGATCTATCTACGATTGATATGAAATTAATTCCAACGGAGAAAGAAGATGAGGGCTGAATTCATCTTCTTTTTTATGTACATGTATTTTGTGGTGAGACAGATGATCAGCATTCTCGTTTTTTAGAGGTAGTAGCAGAGTTAGCGATAAAAGAAAGGATGCAAGGTTTTGTTACAGTTAGTCATGCGAATGCATTGGCTTATTATAAAGATAATTACCCGCTAAAAGTAATAGAAAATGTTAAACGAGCAAATATTTCGGCTGTATCTTGTCCGTTAATTAACAGTGTGATGCAGTTAACGAATAAATAAGGGTTTTTAATTGGTAATAGTGCTGATTTTAATCTTTTTTCAGAACAAAAGGCAGGAGAATTAATTATGAATCAGTCAATTTGCCATTATGTTTTTAAAAATGGAAACGTAATTGTAAAAGCGCAGCGAGAAGAAATGATGTGTAATGTTCAGGCTATGCATATATCTCATTAGGAAGAAGAAAAGATATTGAATTGAAAAAGCTTCAGCATGCAAATAGTGCTGAAGCTTTTTTGGTAGAATTAGTATGCTAAAGCAAATAATCCTTTAATATGTGATAAGTAACGAACGTTACTAGCTTCTTTCATAAGAGATGCTGGTAAACCTTTTAATTGGGTTTTATTTTCGCCAATTGTACCAATTGCATCTTTACGTCCAAGGCTTCCTAGTGTACCAGAGAATACAGGCGAGAACGAATGCATGGCACCGCCTTTAATTGCTACAGCTAAGTTTACGCCTACTACTTCACCCATTTGCCAAGCTAATTGTGCAGTTGGCGGATAAGGACGACCTTCAGGACCCATAACGACAGCGCTGTCACCAGCAAGGAAGATGTCTTCATGAGAAGTAGATTGTAAGAATTCATTTACAAGCGCACGGCCACGGTTTACTTCAATGCCTGAGTTTGCCACAACAGAGTTACCTTGAACGCCGCCAGTCCATACCATTGTTTTTGTTTCAATTTTGCTTCCGTCTTTTAACTCAACTGTTGTTGCATCCATTTTCGTTACAGGAGTACCTGTAATAAATGTAACACCACGTTTAGTTAAGCTTGTTTGAGCGCGTTCTACTAATTCAACAGGGAAACCAGGAAGAACAGTAGGAGCTGCTTCCACACAGTATAGAGAAATTTCTTTTGGATCAATACCGTGTTTTAGGCATAGGCTTGGCATTAAGTCAGCATATTCGCCAACAAGTTCAATACCTGTTAGACCACCGCCGCCCACAACAATTGTAGCGTCCGCTTTATTTTTTGTTTTGCTATATTCAGCAATACAAGCCTCGACATGTTCACGTAAACGGTTAGCATCATTTACTGATTTAAGCACAAAGCTGTGTTCTTGAAGGCCAGGAATTCCGAAATAAGCAGTTTCACTACCTAATGCAGTTACTAAGTAGTCATAGCTTAATTTTGTACCATCTTCAAGAGATACTTGACGTTGATCTGGAGAAATTTCTTTAACACTAGCAATTTTTAAATCAACGTTATGGCCTTTTAATAGTTTTTCAAGTGGAAGAGCTACTGCTTTCTCGGTTAATCCACCAACAGCTAAACGATGTAATTCAGTAATAATTTGATGAGTAGGGAAGCGGTTTACTACTGTAATTTTTGCGTCATCCGCACTTAAGTGTTGGCGAGCTGTTAGTGCAGTAAGCAGACCACCGTAGCCGCCACCTAGAATTAAAATATGTTTTGACATAGTCGATCCTCCGTTCACACTTTTAAAAGAATAAAGTTATGATTATTGTTTTTGTTTTTCGCCTGTAACTTCTAAATACGCTTGTGCAAAGCGGAATAATTTTTGTACTTGTGGATCTTTAAGCATACGTAACAAGCCGAATAAACCAATCGTTGTAGATTGATTTGCTTCTGCGCGGTCATTTGCTTCAATAGCTGATGCTGCAAGATCTTTCACTTTTCCTTCAACTGGTTCAATAAACTCTTTTGCACCAGCAAGTAAATCTTCTTTTAAAACACGGTCTGTTAATAAAGATTGTGTTAAGTCATACGTTTTTGTTAATACCGTTACCATTTCTGCTAATTTAGGTAAATTGTCAACAAGAACTGTTAATGATTGTTGTACTTCCGGCTTTAACAATTGATCTAAAACATCGGCTTGATTATTGTTAGTTGCTGCCGTTGCTTGACTTTCTGCAGAAGTTTCTTCTGCTGGCTTTTGAATAGTTGTTTGAGACATAGAAAAGTCCTCCTTTGCTGTATATTGTTGCATATGTAGTTGCCTAATTATCTGCTAGACTTCTAACCTGCGTTGTGAAGTCATGCACATTAATCTATTGTAAATTTAATATAAGATAAAAGCAACCAATTTGTCGGAAAAATCCAAGAAATAAGTTAGTATTCTCGAATTGATACCAGCAAGTCTACAGCTTTATTTTTTGAAAATATAAAATAAATAGTTTTATAGATTGACTTGATTAAATGTTCTAAATATAACATTTTGTATAAGTAGATATAACATGGTTATTGTAGATGAAATATATCATAGCACTGTTTTTCAACTTTCTCGTGTAGATATGATAAAAATTTTAACGACAATTAAAGAAATAAAAGAACAAGAAATTGAAATGATAAAAGAGAAAATTAATAAATATGAACAAAAGAAGCGAGCGGAAGAAACATGGTATCAGTCTTTATCTCCATTTCGTAAAATTTTTACCGGACGGCCATTGAACCACCATCAGGCAGTAGAATATAGGGTTTATGTGAAAAATCGCTTTAAGAAAATTGAACAAATCAAACAGCAATTAAATGAAATAAATCAAATTTTAATGCTGTTAAAAGAGAAAGAAGAAACAGACCAACTCGCTTTATCCTCAGTGATGATTAACGAAATAAAAAAGATGGAGGGTGAGCAGCTGTGAGTGTAGATGAGTTAAATTTAGGGCTGAATACAACGTGGGTAGTATTAACAGCAGCAATGATTTTGCTGATGGAGGGCGGATTTGCTCTTTTAGAAGCAGGATTTGTTCGTTATAAAAATAATGTAAATATTATTATGAAAGTATTCGCTGATATTACAATTGGTACACTTTGTTTTTATATGATCGGATTTGGACTTATGTATGGTAAGGATTTAGGAGGAATTGTTGGGGAGAGCGGCTTTGCATTAACTGGTGATTTAGCTCACTTAGATATTCCGATTGGACTGGAGACATTTTGGCTATTTCAGTGTGCGTTTGTTATCGCGGTTATTTCAATTGTTTCAGGAGCGGTTGCAGAACGGATTAATTTTCGTGCGTATCTCCTTTATGCAGTATTGATGACGACGTTTATTTATCCGATAGCAGGACATTGGATTTGGGGAGGAGGCTGGATTAGTCAGCTAGGTATGTTAGATTTTTCAGGTTCAGCAGGAATTCATGCACTTGGAGGATTTTCTGCACTTGCTGCTATTTTGATAGGACCTCGAAAAGGGAAGTTTACATACTATGGAACAAGTTCTATCTCGTTGCCGAGCAATCTTCCTTTAGCTTCAGTTGGAGCATTTTTATTATGGTTTAGTTGGTTTGGTTTTAATGCAGGAAGTACGTTAAATGCAACAGATGTTCGAATTGGACACATTGCGATTATTACAATGTTATCAGCTGCATCTGGTGGAGCAGCGACTTTGTTTTATACGTTATTTAGACATAATCGTTCAGATGCTCGATCCGTTATTAACGGATCGCTAGCAGGTTTAGTAGGTATTACTGCTGGATGCGCGTTTGTAAGTACACCTTCAGCTATTTTTATTGGAGCGGTATCCGGTCTGTTAATGATGGCTGCTACAAATTGGTTAGAATCGCGCCGAATTGATGATCCGGTTGGAGCATTTCCCGTTCATGCTGCTTCTGGTATGTGGGGAACGCTTGCTGTAGGCTTGTTTGCCACAGAAGGAGGCCTCTTTACAGGAGGAGGATGGTCTTTATTAGGAATTCAGTCAGTAGGATTAATTGCTTTATGTGGATGGGGATTGCAATTACATGGATTGGCTTAAAAGTAATCAGTCTTGTAGTTCCGCTCCGTGCAACAGAAGAAGAGGAAGAAATTGGACTAGATATTAGTTATCACGGGATTGTGGCTGTGGATCAGTCACACGAATTCATTCAATTTGAGAACCATTATGTTGAAGTCAAAGAGAAAGCAGTGGATTCCTAAATAGACATGAAAAATGAAACCTTTACATTAAGGTTTCATTTTTTTATTCAGTAAAAACGAGCAGGATTTAACATAAAAAATATTTTTTTAAAAAAGATGTTTAGCCGCTTTTATAAAAGGGTATACATAAATAGATTTTTTATGGTTTGCATAACATAAAACTGTAAGGGGGAATTTGGTGAAGAAAGTAACACCTATTTTTTGGATTTCATTAGGAGTCAGTATTTTATTTGTTCTGTGGGGCGTTATCGTTCCGGATCACTTAATTCGTGTCATGACAAGTTTACAAGGTTATCTCCTTGATCGATTCGGCTGGTTTTATCAGTTTTCGGCAACGTTCTTTTTAATTTTTGCGTTGTTTTTAGCGTTTAGCCGCTACGGGAAAATTAAGCTTGGCAAACCAGAAGATAAGCCGGAATTTAGCACACCGACATGGTTTGCGATGTTATTTAGTGCAGGAATGGGGATTGGGCTTTTATTTTATGGAATCTCTGAGCCGATTTCACATTTTGCAAATCCGCCATTCGGACAAGGTCAAACAGTTGAATCAGCTAAAAAGAGTTTAGAGTATACGTATTTGCACTGGGGGTTTCATGCTTGGGCCATTTATGCCGTGGTTGCACTTGCATTAGCGTATTATAAATTTCGAAAAAATATGCCTGGCTTAATGAGTGCTACATTATATCCCGTATTAGGAGATAAAGTTAAAGGGCCTATTGGATATACAGTCGATGTCGTAGCTGTATTTGCAACCCTGTTCGGTGTTTCTGCTTCACTAGGGCTAGGAGCAGCACAAATTAACAGCGGGTTTCATTATTTATTTGGTGTACCTGTTAGCTTTAATGTTCAGTTACTGATTATAGGAATTACTACTCTTTTATTTATTACGTCTGCTGGAACAGGATTATCAAAAGGGATTAAATATTTAAGTAATACAAATATGCTACTTGCGGTCCTCTTGTTTTTTTCCTTCCTCTTTCTCAGTCCTACACAATACGTAATTGAACTCTTCTCTACTACTTTTGGTAGCTACGTTCAAAATTTACCGAGCATGGGCTTACGCTTCGCGCCATTTAATGAAGATAACAATCAATGGGTAAAAGATTGGACTATTTTTTATTGGGCATGGTGGATTTCTTGGACTCCGTTTGTAGGAACATTTATTGCCCGAGTTTCAAAAGGCCGAACGGTTCGAGAGTTTGTAATGGCTGTATTAATTGTTCCAACCCTTGTATGTTCACTGTGGTTTGGTGTATTTGGAGGAACAGGGATTTATTATGATCTAATTGAAGGTTTAGATGTAGCAAAGCAAAGTTTAGAAACGTCTCTCTTCTTTGTTTATCAACAAATGCCTTTTGGTGATTTTCTTTCAATTATTTCTATCGTCTTAATTTTAACTTTCTTCGTTACGTCTGCTGATTCAGCGACATTTGTATTAGGAATGCAAACAACAAACGGAAGTTTAAACCCGCCATTTTTTGTAACGTTAAGCTGGGGGCTAATTTTAGCTGCTGTTGCTATTGTATTAATGGGAAGCGGCGGGATAACCGGAATGCAAGCAGCGATTATTGTAAGTGCGCTGCCTTTAGGGATTGTTCTATTTGTTATGTGTTATGGACTTCTTAAATCATTTAAGCTAGAATTATCAGATAGTAAAGAGAAGAAAAAAGAAAAGAAAACTGCATAGGTAGTGTTTGGATTATTTGATTCAGAAAAAGACTGCTGATTTTTATCGCAGTCTTTTTTGTTGCAGAGAGAAAATAAATAACAAAAGGAGGTAGGCAAACCGATTGAATTCTTCCTTTTTGTATTATTGTTGAAAAAAAGTTTGAAAAATCTGAAAAATTCTGTTATAGTATAAAAAAGACAAGGAGTTGATTTCTTATGAAAAAGGACTTGTTGAACTCATCCCGAAAACTTGATGTAAAGGTGTTAGATGCTTTATTTGCCGAAATGATATTAGACAAATTAATTGCAGATTTCCGTAAAGCAAAGCTTAAAGAAGAAATCGACCAGTCACTAGAGAATATGAATAAAGAAGAATTTTTAAAGCTAACAGAACAATTAAAGAAAATTTCTTAATAGATGACGGATTAGTTGAAAAATCACTCTCTTTTTAAAGAGAGTGATTTTTGTTTGTGTGTTCTATAGTAGTTCATATGGTAAAATTATAAGATATATTACAGTTTTAAAGGAGTGTAACGATGTCAGAAGTAGTGCAGCTTATCAAAGAACTAGTTTCAATTCCGAGCCCATCAGGAAATACGGAACGCGTGATACAGTATGTAGAAGATTATTTGAAAGAACTCAAAGTGGAAACTCGCCGAAATAATAAAGGAGGCCTCATTGCGTCTATAAAAGGAATGGATAATCAGCATCACAGAATGCTAACCGCTCATGTCGATACATTGGGTGCGATGGTAAAAGAGATTAAACCAAGCGGTCGTTTAAAAATAGATTTAATCGGTGGTTTTCGTTATAACTCAATCGAGGGTGAATATTGTCAGATTGAAACAGCAGAAGGAAATACATATTCAGGAACGATTTTGATGCATCAAACATCTGTGCATGTATATAAAGATGCCGGTAAGGCAGAACGTAATCAAGATAACATGGAAATACGATTAGACGAAAAAGTTCGGAATGCAGACGATGTTAGAGGACTAGGGATTGAAGTAGGCGACTTTATCTCATTTGATTCTCGAGTTGAAATCACAAAAAGCGGTTTTATAAAATCTCGCCATTTAGATGATAAAGCTAGTGTTGCATTGCTTCTTCAATTAATAAAACGTCTAAAAACAGAAAATATTCAACTGCCTTATACAACTCATTTTTTAATTTCAAATAATGAAGAAATAGGGTATGGAGGCAACTCGAATATTCCGCCAGAAACGATTGAATACTTAGCCGTAGATATGGGGGCAATAGGAGATGGGCAATCTACGGATGAATATACCGTTTCGATTTGTGCGAAAGACGCAAGCGGCCCTTACCATTATGGACTTCGTAAACATTTAGTTGAGCTCTCAAAAGAACATGATATTAAATACAAACTTGATATTTACCCATACTACGGTTCAGATGCATCAGCTGCAATTAGAGCAGGTCATGACATTGTACATGGATTAATAGGACCCGGTATTGATGCATCACATGCATTTGAACGAACACATCAAGATTCCTTAGATCAAACAGCTGCTTTGTTATTTTATTATATTCAATCTAAAATCGTCCTTTTATAAAACAGGAAGAGGTGTGTGCAGCACCTCTTTTCCTTATGTACGTATATGGAAAGTGAATTGCTTTTATTGTTTGTTCCGCTTTATTTATGAATATGTTTTAATCCTTCTCGTTTGCTAAGTGGTTTTAGCTGGTGTTCTGAAATGAAAGTTCGCACAGCTTCAGGATTCGTTTTTGAGTATTCACGCAATGACCATCCGATTGCTTTTTGAATAAAAAACTCTTCTGATTCAGCATGCTGTACAATGTAGCGAAACAAGCGGTTCAAATCGGTTTTATGTTTGTATTTTAGCTGGTATAAAATAGCAGTGCGCTGAAGCCACATATTTTCTGAGTTAATCCATTTTTCTGCATAGATTGGAATCACTTCAGGGTATTTTTGAAACAAGTAGCCAATAGTGTTAGAAGCGAGAAGATCTACTGTATCCCACCATGACTTTTGGATGATTAAAGATTCTAAAAGCGGGATGTGATCTTTAGTTAGCACACCCTTCATTTTCACTAGTAAATCTAGCCCTGTTGCTTGAAATTCTCTTTGTGGCAAGTCCCATAACTGTTGTAGAACTTCTTCTAATTTTTCTTCTTTAGGTAAGTGGTGTTCTGTTAAAAATTGTTTCAGTAATTCTCGACGCTCTGGTGCTTTAATTCCTAAAAACTGAAATTTATTTCGCATATATTGCTGCATTTGAATGGCATTTTGTTCATTGGCGTGCTGTAAATATAACGCAACCAACGGCTCAATATAAGAGTTCATTATAGTCTCCTCTGTGCTTTGATTTTCTTTACTTATACTATAGTTTTATTTATAAAATGAAACAATCATTATTTCGAGAAAAAACGTTAATTTATATAATGGATAAAAAGGATTTTTTTTAGATAAAAGTTTTTTTTGACAAGTTTTGTAGAAAGGGTTTCAAAACTTTAAAAAATTGTCCATAATATGTGTTGGAAAACGTTCAATATTTATAAAACTTTTAGTTGGAGGGAACTTTAGATGTGGATAATTACAGTGTATTCTAAAGAAGGTACAACAATGTTTGAGTATGAGACAGAAAAGCAAGCGAGGGAAGCATTCGTAGTAATTAAAGGATGTAAGGTTCTTTCAGAAGTTATTTACTTTAATGATCCATGTTTTAAGTTAACTGCTGTTTAAATGAGGAGATTACAACATACAAAAAGCGCAGAGATATAACTCTCTGCGCTTTTTGTACTTCCGTTTATTACTTACATCGCAGAAAGAATGGTGTTGAAAACTATAAAAATATACGCTATGATATGGTAGATACTTCTATTAGTCTGATAGTTTTAAAATTTCGTATATATTTGATATTATTAGCAAGCAATAAAGACGCCGCTGGGCTTAATAGGGAATTTGGTCATAAGCCAAAACTGCCCCCGCAACTGTAAGTGTGGACGAAAAAGAAATGCCACTGTGTGAAAACATGGGAAGGATCTTGAGTAGGGTGATGCACGAGTCAGGACACCTATCTTTATTGCTAAGTTTCAACTTCTTCGGGGATTGAGAAGTGAAACGACAGCTAAATATATGTGTATTTCCACGTATTTTTTATGCTTTCGTTTCATCCGCTCAGCTTCGTTTGAGCGGATTTTTTTGTTTGATAATTACATATTGTTTAGGATAGGGAATTCAGCAAGGATGCGCTATGATTCCCATCAAAGTAGTTTCGTTACGTACAGAAATGAAGGTATTTGGTGATATGAGATGATCCTGAACCTAGTTTAGGAGACCAGCCGTATTTAAACACTTATTTGAACTTGCGGGATTATAGATGAAAAGTAGAAAGCATTCTTATTTTAGATTGTTTCATTCTGCATTTCTATCTCGTAGAGGTGTTTTTTATGTAAAAAATGAAGGGGTGTGCTTTATGACGACTTGGAACTTAAATGGAACAAAGCATCATGTGTTAATTTGCAATGGAAGCAGCTGTATGAAAAAAGGTGGCGAAGAAGCAACGCAAGCAATTCGGGAAAAAGTGTCTGAAATGGATGCAGATTCTGTTATTCATACAACGCGAACGCGATGTAACGGTCGATGTAAAGATGCTCCTGTTGCAATCGTATATCCGGAAGGTATTTGGTATAAGCAAGTTACACCAGGTTTAGCACATCAGATTGTGGAAGAACATTTGGTAAATGGAAATGTAATAAGTGAAATGGTGATTTATGACTATAAAAAGAATGGATTTGTAGCACCAGAGAATAGTGACTCTATTAAAGGCGTTGACAAAGTAGAAAGTAAGGCATAAAAGGAGGAAACTATCATGAAAGGAAAGCTACTTGTTATTGGTTTTGGCCCGGGAAGTTTTGAGCATATTACCCAGCGGGCAAGAGAAGCAATTCAAGAGAGTGACATGGTGATTGGATATAAAACATATGTCGAGTTAATTGAAGGGCTTTTGACAAACCAACAAATTATTAGTACAGGTATGACCGAAGAAGTAAGTCGCGCACAAGAAGCAGTAAAGCAAGCGGAGCAAGGAAAGAAAGTAGCCGTTATCTCAAGTGGAGATGCGGGTGTATATGGAATGGCTGGTCTCGTTTATGAAGTATTAGTCGAAAAAGGCTGGAGAAAAGATGGCGGTGTAGAAGTCGAAGTTATTCCAGGGATTTCTGCTATTAATTCATGTGCATCCTTACTTGGTGCGCCAGTTATGCATGATGCTTGTACGATTAGTTTAAGCGATCATTTAACCCCATGGACACTCATTGAAAAACGAATTGAGGCGGCTGCACAAGCCGATTTTGTTGTTGCTTTTTATAACCCAAAAAGCGGACGGCGGACAAGACAAATTGTCGAAGCGCAGCGCATTCTATTAAAATATCGTTCACCTGATACGCCAGTCGGCCTTGTGAAAAGTGCGTACCGTGATCGCGAGCAAGTGGTGATGACGACTTTAAGTGAAATGCTAGAGCACGAAATAGGGATGCTGACAACAGTTGTCGTCGGAAATTCATCGACGTTTTTCTATGATGATTTAATGATTACTCCTCGAGGTTATCAGCGCAAATACACACTGAATAAAACGGAACAGCCGTTAAAGCCACATCAGCGACTAAAAAAAGAAGCAGAGCCGTGGGCGCTTGAACAAGAAGGGGAAGAAGCGGCCGCTGCTGCTGAAGAAGTGATTACTGACACCCTTTCAGCAAGAGAAATAGCTGAAGAGGCACTGCAAGCGCTTCTTGGAGAAAAAGAAACAAGTGGATATGTTCAGCAGCCGATTGAATCGATCTTTGAAGTAGCCGTTAGTCCAGGTCTAGTCAATAAAAAATTTACACCGAAGCAAATGATGACTTTGGCTGAAGTAGTTGGTGAAAAAGGAAGCATGGAGTATACGACTGATCACTACATCAAACTTCAAATTCCAACTATGAGTCCTGATGAAATCATTTCAAAACTTGAATCTGCTGATTTTTTGCTTTCACCCATTGGAGACGTATTGACCATTAAAGCCTGTGATTTTTGTGATGGTGAAAAAAGTGATGCTATTCCTCATACAGAAGAGTTGCAAAGTAAACTTGGCGGTATCGACTTACCGAAAGAACTTAAGCTGGGTATGAACGGTTGCGGGATGGCTTGTTATGGTGCGGTAAAAGAAGATATTGGAATTGTGTACAGGAAGGGTGCATTTGATTTATTTTTAGGAGCCAAAACAGTTGGACGAAATGCGCATGCTGGTCAAATTGTGGCAGAAGGGATTTCATCTGATAAAATTGTTGGAATTATAGAAGGGATTGTAAAAGAGTATAAAGAAAAAGGGTATCCGAATGAGCGGTTTCATAAGTTTTTTAAGCGCGTCAAAACTGTATATGGCTTTACATATCAAGATATCACACCAAAAATCAAAGTAGAAGCAGCTCCTTGTGGAGATTAAGAAAGAGGAGGAAACTAAATGAAATCCGTTTTATTTGTAGGACATGGAAGCAGAGATCCAGAAGGAAATGATCAAGTTCGCCAGTTTGTTGCTAATTTGCAAAAAGACTGGGATGAAAGCATTTTAATCGAGATATGCTTTTTAGAGTTTGAACGGCCAACCATTAGTGAAGGAATTAAGACATGCGTTGTAAAAGGAGCAACAGATGTAATTGTTATTCCAATTATGTTATTACCAGCGGGACATTCTAAAATTCATATTCCAGCTGCTATTGATGAAGCAAGAGAAAAGTTTCCTCATGTAAAATTCACATACGGACGTCCAATTGGCATTCATGAAGAAACGTTTGAAATTTTAAAAACAAGATTGCGAGAAGCTGGAGAAGATTTAGAAAAGCCTAGTGAAGATACCGCAATTATGTTACTTGGGCGCGGTGGAAGCGACCCTGATGCAAATAGTGATTTATATAAGATTGCGAGGTTGCTTTGGGAGAAAACCAATTACAAAATTGTGGAACCAGCTTTTATGGGTGTAACAAGTCCGCTTGTTGACGAAGGTGTATCACGATGTTTGAAGCTTGGTGCAAAAAAAATAGTTATTCTTCCTTACTTTTTGTTTACAGGTATATTGATTAAACGGTTAGAAGAATTAGTTTCTCAATATGAAGGGCAGTATAGTGATGTTCAGTTTACATTAGCAGGATATTTTGGCTTCCATCCGAAGCTAGAGACAATCTTAAAAGATCGCGCGGAAGAAGGACTGCAAGGCGAAGTAAAAATGAACTGTGATACATGTCAATACCGAATTGATGCTATGGAACATATTGATCATCACCATCATCATCATCATGATCATGGTCACCACCATCATGGTCACCACCATCATCACGATCAAAAAATAGGGGAGTTAAAATGATTTTATTTTTAGCTGGTACAAGTGATGCACGAGCATTAGCTATTGAATTAAAAAATGCAAATTATGAGCTTGTTGCAACGGTTGTGACAGATAATGCAGCAGGTGAATTGATGAAAGCTGGTATTGATGTAAAAGTTGGTAGATTAACAGAAGAGGACATGCTTTTATACATTCGTAACAACTACATCCAAGCTATCGTTGATGCAAGTCATCCATTTGCAGAAGAGGCATCCAGAAATGCGATGAGTGCTGCGAGTCAAGCAGATATTCCGTATATCCGTTATGAGCGCGAATCACAAACGTTTGACTATGACAAAATGCAGATTGTTAATAGCTACGAACAGGCAGCAGAAGTTGCAGCAACAAAAAAGGGAGTGGTTATGCTAACAACAGGCAGTAAAACATTGCAGGTTTTCACAGAGAAATTGCTGCATCTTCCTGATGTTAGGCTAATAGCAAGGATGCTTCCTCGCTTAGACAATATGGAAAAGTGTCAGCAACTCGGGTTACCACAAAAAAATATTATTGCGATTCAAGGTCCATTCACACGAGAATTTGATCGTGCACTATATAAGCAATATGGTGTAATCGTTATGGTAACGAAAGAAAGTGGCAAAGTTGGATCAGTCGATGAAAAAGTAGAGGCAGCAAAAGAGCTTGGTTTAGATATTATTATCATCGGGCGTCCGAAGATTGACTATGGCCATGTTCATTCGACATTTTCTGGTGTTTTAGAAGAAGTAAACAAAGCGATAAATAAATAATAGGGAGATGATCAAATGGATTTTCGTACGGATTTTAAACCGATTACCGTTCAACCACAGCAAATTGAAGGAAAAAGCTTTGAAGTAATTGACGCAGAGGTTGGCGAACATTCATATACAGCAGAACAATATCCAGTTGTACAACGTGTCATTCATGCTTCAGCTGATTTTGAATTAGGAAAGAGTCTAGTATTTCATCCTGATGCGATTCAAGCAGGTATCCGTTCTATTAAAAGCGGAAGAAATGTAGTAGCGGATGTTCAGATGATTCAAAGCGGGGCAAACAAAACAAGAATTGAAAAACATGGTGGACAGCTGAACGTGTACATTTCTGACCCAGATGTAATCCAAGAAGCGAAGCGATTAAATACAACACGTGCGATCATTTCAATGAGAAAAGCCATCAAAGAAACGGAAGGCGGCATTTATGCCATTGGAAATGCGCCAACAGCATTGTTAGAACTCATTCGTCTTATTAAAGAAGGCGAAGCAAAGCCTGATTTAATTATTGGTTTACCTGTTGGTTTTATCTCAGCAGCAGAGTCAAAAGAAGAGCTAGCAAAGCTTGATGTGCCGTTTATTACAAATATAGGGCGAAAAGGGGGAAGTACGGTTACTGTAGCAGCATTAAATGCCATTACAATTCTTGCAGAACAGGTGTAAATAATGAAAGAAGTACCAAAAGAGACAAAGAAGTTACGAGAAGGATATACCACAGGTGCTTGTGCAACGGCGGCCACAAAAGCAGCTTTAATGACCCTTATTACAGGTGAATCTCAAACAGAATCTACGATCTTTTTGCCTGTTGGTCGTTTTGCCACATTTCATATTGAACATTGTGAGTATTCAAGTACAAAAGCAACAGCCAGCGTAATTAAAGATGCTGGCGATGACCCGGATGCTACCCACGGAGCCTTAATTATTTCAGACGTTTCGTGGGCAGATAGCCCGGGGGTATTTATTGACGGCGGGATTGGAGTTGGGCGCGTAACGAAACCTGGATTACCAGTGCCTGTGGGTGAAGCCGCAATTAATCCAGTTCCGCGTAAAATGTTGCAAGAAACAGCTGAGCAGCTTTTGCAAGAACATCATATACATAAAGGAATTAAGATTGTGATCTCAGTTCCACAAGGGGAAGAAATGGCAAAAAAGACGTTAAATGCGCGTCTAGGCATCCTTGGAGGGATTTCGATTTTAGGTACACGAGGTATTGTTGTTCCATTTTCAACAGCTGCTTACAAAGCAAGTATTGTGCAGGCGATAAGTGTAGCACGAGCGAGTGATTGTGAGCATGTCGTCATTACGACGGGTGGGCGAAGTGAAAAATATGCAATGAAACAATTTCCTGAATTGCCTGAAGAAGCATTTGTGGAAATGGGCGATTTTGTAGGCTTTACATTAAAGCAATGTAAAAAACAAGGTGTGAAGAAAGTATCAATGGTTGGAATGATGGGGAAATTTTCTAAAGTCGCACAAGGTGTGATGATGGTTCATTCTAAAAGTGCACCAATTGATTTTAATTTTTTAGCGAAAGTAGCTCATGAAGCAGGGGCATCGAGTCAGTTAGTAGATGAAATTACAGGTGCTAATACGGCTTCACAAGTTGGTGATTTAATGGCGCAAAGCGGCTATCATCAATTTTTTGAAAAACTCTGTGAATATTGCTGCTTATCAGCATTAAAAGAGGTGGGAGGCGGAATCGGTGTCGATACGTCTCTTTACACATTAAAAGGTGATTTTTTAGGACAGGCGGTGCAAGAAGATGACATCAATTAAGATGATTGGAATTGGCGATGATGGGAAAAGCAGTTTGCTTCCACTTTATGAAGAGTGGATATATAAAAGTGATGTATTAATAGGCGGGAAACGTCAGCTTGCTTTTTTTGAAGAGTATAAGGGTGAAAAAATAACCATTACTGGCGGGCTTTCTTCACTCGTTGAACAATTAAAAGCAGAAACGCGGAACGTAGTCATTTTAGCCTCAGGTGATCCGCTTTTTTATGGAATTGGAAGTTATTTATCTAGCAAAATTAAAGTGGAAATTTACCCGTACTTGAGTTCAGTTCAGTTGGCGTTTGCCCGAATGGGTGAACGCTGGCAAGATGCTTATTTTACGAGTGTTCATGGCCGAAGCATGAAAGGATTAGCACAGCGTATTAACGGACGAGAAAAAATAGCAATTTTAACAGATGAACATAATTCCCCAAATACTATTGCCCGCTACTTATTGTCGTTTCATATGACTGAATATACGATGTTCGTTGCGGAAAATTTAGGGGGGAAATCAGAGCGCTGCCGTTATTTTTCAGTAGAAGAAGCACTTGATGCAACATTTTCTTCTTTAAATGTTGTTATCCTAAAAAAAGTAGCAAAAAGTCCTGTATGGTCAATTGGAATTAACGATCATGAATTTATTCAGCGAAAACCGGATAAAGGATTAATTACAAAAAAAGAAGTACGAATATTAAGTATAAGTGCACTTCAATTAAAAACAGATAGCGTTGTCTGGGATATTGGGACATGCACGGGTTCAGTAGCAATTGAAGCAGCTAAAATCGCTACTGAAGGTCAAGTTTTCGCCATTGAAAAAAATGAAGCAGATCTTGAAAATTGCAAACAAAATTTCGCGAAATTTCGCGTAGATGCCACTGTAGTACAAGGTAAAGCACCCAACGGATTAGACGGCTTTGCCAATCCAGATGCTGTATTTATCGGTGGGACAGCAGGAGGAATGGAACAAATTTTAGATGTTTGCTGCAGCCGCTTAAAAGAGAATGGCCGTATCGTATTAAACGCAGTGACAATTGAGAATCTAGGGGATGCGTTGAAAGCTTTTAAAGAACGAGGATTTAAAACAGAAGTAACGTTAGCGCAAATTTCACGAAGTAAACCTATTTTAAACCTAACAAGATTTGATGCATTAAATCCAATTTATATTATTGCTGCAGAGCGAGAAAAAGGGGAATGACAATGATTGGAACATTATATGGACTTGGAGTAGGTCCTGGAGACCCAGAATTAATCACAGTTAAAGCATTTCGGAAATTAAAAGAGTCGCCAGTTATTGCGTATCCGAAAAAGCAAAAAGGAAGTAAAAGTTATGCGCAAAAAATTATTGATGTTTATTTTCAAGCCAATGAAAAAGAAATGCTCGGTCTTGTCTTTCCAATGACGAAGGACCCAGGCGTACTAGAACGAAAATGGAGTGAAACGGTTGAGAAAGTGTGGGAAAAGCTTCGAGAAGGAAAAGACGTGGCATTTGTTACGGAAGGGGACCCTATGCTATATAGTACATTCATTCACATGATGCGTTTAATGCAAGAACGTCATCCTGAAGCGCCGATTCAAGTGATTCCTGGTATTTCATCGATTAATGGGGCAGCAGCGCGACTTGGGATTCCACTTGCAGATGGAGATGAACATGTAGCGATTGTTCCGGCTCGTGAAGACTATGAAACAATGAAAAAAGTATTACAAGAAAATGACTGCGTTATTTTTATTAAAGTTGCAAAAGTCATTGATTTTATGCTCGATCTTTTACGAGAGCTGTATTTAATAGATAAAGCATCTGTAGTAACAAAAGTAACGTCTGATGAAGAAATTGTTTGGAAAGCTTCTAATTTAGACGGAGTGGAATTAGAATATTTAACTTTAATGGTGGTGCGAAAATGAAGTTATACATAGTAGGTGCAGGACCAGGAGATCCAGATTTAATTACGGTAAAAGGATTGAAGCTTTTACAAGAAGCAGATGTTGTATTGTATGCGGATTCACTTGTGAATGAAGAATTAGTTTCCAAATCAAAACCGACTGCTGAAGTATTAAAAACAGCAGGGATGCATTTAGAAGAAATGGTTGAGATTATGATTGCTCGTATTCGTGAAGGAAAAAAAGTAGTTCGCGTTCATACAGGTGATCCAGCGATGTATGGAGCAATCATGGAACAAATTGTTTTGCTGAAAAAAGAAGGAGTGGACATTGAAATTATTCCTGGTGTTAGTTCAGTTTTTGCAGCAGCAGCAGCGGCTGGTGCGGAGTTAACAATTCCTGATTTAACACAAACTGTTATTTTAACGCGTGCTGAAGGACGTACGCCAGTACCTGAATTTGAAAAGCTAAACGATCTAGCTAAGCATAAATGTACAATTGCGCTATTTTTAAGTGCAACGTTAACGAAAAAAGTAATGAAAGAATTTATTAATGCCGGCTGGAGTGAAGATACTCCGATTGTTGTTGTGTATAAAGCGACGTGGCCGGATGAAAAAATTGTCCGCACTACTGTTAAAGATTTAGATGATGCAATGCGAACAAATGGCATTCGCAAGCAAGCGATGATTCTAGCAGGGTGGGCACTTGACCCAAACATTCACGATAAGGATTATCGTTCAAAATTATATGATAAAACATTTACACACGGTTTTCGTCGAGGGGTGAAATCAGAGTGATTCAATTAGTAGAAGGTCAAAAGCCTGTCATTCAGCAACACGGCGAGTATGCAATTGTAGCGATTACAAAACACGGTGTTGATATTGCCAGAAAGCTCGGACGTTCTTTCCAGCAGGCGGATGTCTATTATATGAGTAAATTTGAAAAAGGTGATGAACAAGCAGCGCGCATTCAACTGTTTACTGGAAGTGTGCGCATGCTTTTACCATCCTTATTTGAGTCGTATAAAGGGTTAATTATCATCATTTCATTAGGGGCAGTTGTCCGTATGATTGCACCGATTTTAAAAGACAAAAAAACAGACCCAGCCGTTGTTGTGATTGATGACAAAGGAGAAAATGTAATTAGCGTTTTATCTGGTCATATTGGTGGTGCAAATGAGTTAACAAGAGAAGTAGCGGCTGCTTTAAATGCTCACCCTGTCATTACAACTGCTTCTGATGTACAACAAACAATTCCGGTTGATTTATTCGGCAAGCGATTTGGCTGGGTGTGGGAATCGACCGAAAACTTAACACCTGTCAGTGCCTCGGTTGTAAATGAAGAACAAGTAGCAGTTGTGCAAGAGTCAGGCGAAAAAGATTGGTGGCAATACAAGCGTCCACTTCCTGAAAATATTAAAGTATATTCCTCTATTCACTCCGCATTAAATGCTAAACCAAATGCGGCGCTCGTCGTTACACATCGTCAATTACAAGAAGATGAGCAAGCCGTTCTAGATAATGGCGTTCTTTACCGGCCAAAAGTCATTGTACTTGGTATGGGATGTAACCGCGGAACATCTGCTGATGAAATCGAAGCGGTTATTCGTGAAACACTGGATGAATTGCAATTTTCAATCAAAAGTGTCAAAGCTCTTTGTACAATTGACTTAAAAAAGGATGAACAAGGGCTTCTTGAAGTGAAAAACAAGTATGGATGGGACTTTGTTTACTATACACCAGACGAATTAAATCAAATAAAAATGGACCAACCGTCAGATACTGTCTTTAAATTCACAGGAGCGTACGGTGTGAGTGAACCTGCAGCACTTTTATACAGTCAAGCAGAGCAATTAGCATTAGTAAAGAAAAAGTCAGGAAATGTTACCATATCAGTAGCAGTGATTCCTTTTAGCTAAAGGAGAGGGAGCAAAATGTCAAATCGAAGGCTTGTAATTGCGGGGACAGGAAGCGGTGTCGGAAAAACAACACTTACAATTGGATTGATGGCTGCACTGCGTAAAATAGGATATAGCGTACAAGGGTTTAAATGCGGACCAGATTATATAGATCCTACTTATCATACAGCTGTGACAGGGAGACCGTCGCGAAATGTAGATAGTTGGATGCTAAATCATGAACTAGTAAAAGAAATTGTAGAGCGTGGAAGTGAAGGTGCAGATATTTCGATTATTGAGGGTGTGATGGGCTTTTTTGACGGCAAAAATCCTACAAATAATGCGGGTACGACAGCTGAAATTAGCTTGATTACACAGAGTCCGGTCATTCTTGTTGTGAACTGCGCAAGCATGGCAAGAAGTGCAGCAGCAATTGTCAAGGGATTTCAAGCGTTTTTACCGGAAACAAATATCGTCGGTGTAGTTGCAAATAGAGTAGGCAGTGAAGGGCACTTTAAAATTGTTAAAGCAGCGATTGAGCAGGAATGTGGAATTCCAGTTGTCGGTTATTTAAAGCGGAATGCTGAATTGTCTATTCCTGAACGCCATTTAGGACTGATTCCTTCTATTGAACGGGGAGAACTGGATTCATTTTTTAATCAGCTGAGTGAATTGGTGCTTGAGACAATTGATGTTAAAAAGGTTTATAAACTAGCTAAAGCCCCCGAACTGAAAGTAAATGAACCAGTATTTACTGCTGCGAGTGAACCAACTATTCGAATTGCTGTTGCGAAAGATGCAGCGTTTAACTTTTATTACGAAGAAAATTTTGAGTTATTAAAAGCTTACGGTGCAGAACTTGTTGAGTTCTCACCATTAAAAGGCGATGTTGTACCGGGAAATGTAGATGGTTTATATATTGGCGGGGGTTTTCCAGAAGAATTTGCTGATCAATTAGCAAGTCAGGTTGATGCAAAAAATTCCATAAAAAAAGCAATTGAAAATCGTATACCTACTCTTGCAGAGTGTGGCGGATTTATGTTTTTAACAGAAGCCATTACAACGACCAGTGGTGAACGATTTGAAATGCTAGGGGTCATTCCAGGTGAAGTGAAAATGCAAACGAAGCTTGCAGCACTTGGTTATCGTGAAGTAACAGGGAACGAAGGGAATTTTTTATTTAAAGGGGACATTCAAGCAAAAGGTCATGAATTCCATTACTCTACATTTGAAACAAAAAGTGATATCACGTATGCTTATCACACAAAAGGAATGCGCGGCATCAAAAAAGAAGGATATATGAAAGAAAGATTAATTGCGGGTTACACGCATTTCCATTTTGGCTCATCCATTCAATTAGTTGAAAATTGGATCGCCGAATGTAAAAAGGCGAAAGCGGAAAGAAGAGATCGAACATGACAATTGGCAAAGTTTTTCTTGTAGGTGCAGGGCCGGGGGACCCTAAATTAATAACAGTTTATGGCATGGAATGTATTCAAGAATCAGATGTGATTTTATATGATCGTCTTGCAAATGAAAAATTACTAAACTATGCAAAAGAAGGTGCAGAACTTATTTTTTGCGGGAAACTTCCAGGCAAACATGGTGTTATACAGGAGCGTATTCATGAATTACTCGTTGAAAAAGCGATGGAAGGAAAAGTGGTAACACGCTTAAAAGGAGGAGATCCGTTTGTTTTTGGCCGAGGGGCTGAAGAAGCAGAAGTGCTTGTAAACAACGGTATTCCTTTTGAAGTCGTTCCGGGTATTACATCGGGAATTGCCGCACCTGCATATGCAGGTATACCAGTGACTCACCGTGACCATGCTACTTCTTTTGCAATTGTAACCGGCCACGGACGTGAGGAAAAAGGTCAAGATTTCTTAAATTGGTCAGCACTGGCACAAGGGATTGATACAATTGCCTTTTATATGGGCGTTGGTAATTTACCTTATATTTGTCAGCAGTTAATTGTACACGGCAGACATCCAGATACACGAGTGGCATTAGTTGAATGGGGAACAACAAAAAAACAGCGGACCGTAACAGGAACACTGCAAACAATTGAAGCAATTGCAAAGCAAGCAGAGATTGCTCATCCTGCTATTGTCCTTGTAGGAGACGTTGTACAGCTAAGAGAAAAAATTCAATGGTTTGAAGAATATAAAGAAAATATTCGGTCGTAAGGAGAGGAAATTATGTCAATTATTGCACAGTTAAAACAAAGAAGAGCCATTCGAGATTATGAATTGCGAGATGTTGAAGATGAAAAAATTGAACAATTACTTGAGGCTGCTACTTGGGCTCCAAATGATCGAATGAGAGAACCTTGGAGCTTTTATGTTATAAAAGGAGAAGCTAAAAAACGATACGAAGATTTAGCAACTACGTACTTAAATGAACGCTTTCCTACAAAGCCTCATCTCGTTGAAAGTTCATTAAAAGCGTTAAAAAATACGCCTGTACATATTGTGGTTACTTCCGACGTTGTGCCAGGTGATGAAGAAGCATCAAGTGACAATGAATATGCTGTATGCTGTGCCGTACACTCTATGTGGCTAGCGGCAAAAGAGCTTGGGCTAGGTTTTGTATGGCGCACTAGAGGCGTAGGTCTTGTAAGAGATGAAAGATTGCATCAGTTCATTGGTTCACCAGAAAACAAAAAAATTATTGGAAATATTTTTGTTGGCTACCCAAATGAACAGTCCCTTCAAAAGATGAAAACTCCATCTCGCACATCATTTAAAGAAAAAACAACCTGGTTATAAGAAAGTAGGGAATTTTGATGGGGATGAATCGAAATCACCGTGGACTTACTCTCGTATATACGGGAGACGGAAAAGGTAAAACAACAGCAGCACTAGGTTTAGCTATACGCGCTATGGGCCGTGGAAAACGAGTATTAATGATTCAGTTTATTAAATCACCTCAACGAACCTATGGAGAAAAATTGATGTTTGATAAAATTGGAATTGAAATGCATCAAATGGGTATTGGGTTTACATGGACGAAAACACCTGAAGAACATCGCGAAGCTTTGAAAAAAGCATGGGCGTTTACAAAAGAAAAAATAGCATCAAACCGATATGATGTGGTGATTTTAGATGAATTAAATAATGCACTTGCGATTGACAAATTTCCGATTGATGATGTGCTTCCGTTAGATGAAGTCATTCATTTAATTAAAAATCGTCAAGAACATCTGCACCTTATTATTACGGGACGATCAGCAAAACAAGAAATTGTCGATATTGCAGATCTTGTAACAGAAATGAAACCAGTAAAACATTACTATGATGAAGGTATTCCAGCAGTAAAAGGAATCGAATTTTAAGAAAATTGATGAAAAATGCCCTATACGTTTCAAAGTAGAGAATTTATAATATAAATATGAAAATGATAAATTCTTACTTTTTTTGAAATTGCAGGTGATTGATTTGGCATCAGGTGTAAATGAAACGGCAATAACCGATGTGTTGGAAATTGGGAGCCGGTTAATTAAAAGCCGCACGTTGTTTATAGGTGTAATAGATGAAACCTTTTCGATTTTAAAAGTACTAAATCAAAAAGGTGGAAGTAAGTTAGAAGAAGGTTTAACATTGCCACTTGATTTGTCAGTTTGTAACTTAGTTACTACATGCGATGGACAGCTAATCATCCCGAATACAAAGGAAGATGGCAGAACAAAACACTTGGACGCTATTTATGAAACTCATATTGGTTCATATCTTGGCACACCAATTGTCCTAGAGAATGGAGAATTGTTTGGTACATTATGTGCTGTTGACCCTTCTCCTATGGACTTCAGCGAAAACGAGATTGCATCAATGATGCAATTAGCAAATGTTTTAGCAAATATTATCTATAAAAATCAACAATTAATTGTACCAGAGTGGGAAGAAAAAATGCGCCACCTTGATAAATTAGCATTAGTTGGTCAACTAGCGGCAGGGCTGGCTCATGAAATTCGCAATCCAATGCAATCAGTAAAAGGTTTTATACAATTTTTGTTTGAAGAAAATGAAAAAGAAGAACAATTCAAGCATATCGTGTTAGAAGAATTAAATCGCATGAATCAGCTTATTAATGACTTTTTGCTCATTACACAGCCAAGTGCACCCAAAAAAGAAGCGTGCTCGATTGTAAATATTATGAATAGTACAATTGAATTTTTGCGAAGTGAAGCGAATTTATATAATATTTCGATAAATTTTAATGAGGAAGAAACGTTGCCGCCTGTTTTTATAGACCCTTCACAAATGCGCCAAGTGTTTCTTAATCTTATAAAGAATGCAATGGAAGCGATAAAGTTTAATGGTTATATACATATTAGTGCAAAGAAGCAAAACGGATTTGTTCTATTTTATATAAAAGACAGTGGTCCTGGTATTCCTGTTTCAATCATTAATAAAATTGGTGACCCATTTTTTTCTACAAAAGAACAAGGTGTTGGATTAGGTTTATCAATCTGTCAAACGATTATAAAAGAGCACCAAGGAATGTTAAGTATCGAGAACGATGATCAAGAGGGCACCTTAGTTGTCATCCAACTCCCACTTGATAATAGCTTAAACGAACAAAGAAGGTGACTTGCAAAGAGGATTTTCCTCTTTGCAAGTCACCCTTATTAACACTAAAGCTTATCAATATAAAATAGATTCTCGTTCCCTTATACGATGCGACTAGCTTTGTCCGCTTACTTTTTCAGCATCCCAATAAAATTCACTTATGACGTCTGAAAGTGCTTTAACGGTGTTTGTTAATTCTTCCATATTGTTATCAACACCGCCAATTTCAACCAAAACAGCATTCCCAGAAAGGTCTTGGTTGTATACACCATTTCCACTCGACCTGTTTTTTCCAAGCACACCTCGACTAAGTCCAGGATATTTCTTTTCTAAGCCTTCATGAAGCGATTTGGCCATTTTTAAATTTTGTTCAAAGTTTTGATTGGATTTTCCAAGGACAAACATTATTTTTGCATAGGATTTATCACCGATTTTAATCGTTGTTTTATCTTTTCGCAGTGCGTCACGATGCAAATCAATAAAATAGGTTAAGTCTTTGTTTTGAGCCATGGCTGTTTCAACCATTGTACGGGAAACAGCATATGACTTAGGGGTCTTCCAGCCTTTTTTGTTAAGCTCTTCTCCCATATTGGTAAGGTTTACATCGGTGCCAATTCCTTGTGCTTCCAGTTCTTTCCCAAGCATTTTCCCAACGATATTGATATTTGTTTTATTGTCAACGGCTTTATCGGCGTCAGGGTCTCCTTCAAGACCAAGAAGAGGGAGATAAGATTCCCAGCTATGTGTATGGTAGATATAAAAAACTTTTTTACCATTTGTTGTGTTAGCCGACTGCTTTCTCGTTTCTGTTTCGGTAGATTGTTCGATGTTTTCTTTTGCTAATTCACGTTCTTTTAAAATAACATCAAGAGGTGGCGCAGATTCTCTAGGGAAGTTAGTAAAATTCGTCCCTTCACCGGCAATAATTAAGTTTGAATCATAAATACTAAAGCCAGGAAGTTCGGAGCCGAATAAACTTCTTGCATCTTGAGCCCTAATACTAGTTGTTAATTCTAATAATGTTGAAGAAAGAGATGGCGGTGAGAAGCTTTTATCAAATGAGATTGAAAAATGGTGATTTTCTTGACTCATTAAATAAAATAGACTTTCCGCTTTATGCTTTGATAACGTTTGATATACAATAGATGAACTAAATTGTTCTTTAAAAGCAGAATAACTGACTAAAAATAAAATTGATGAGATGAAAACGACGATAGCAAACATAAGCATCATCATTCTATATGTGACAACGACGAAATTAGCACGGTTATAGTTACTAGATTTCAATTCCGGCATCTCCTTTCAAGGCCGCTTGCAAATCTAGTAACTAGTTTATGATTTAAAATAAAAAATATGATAACGATTTAATAGATTTATACTTTTAGTAGAATTACTGACAGGATGAACACTAAAAAGAAAAGAGGTTGAAAGAATGACTTCATTTTTAGGAATTGGCTTTGTATATAAGCAAAATAGTGTAGATGAGATAAAAGCTGCACTTGAAAAATTATTATCATATATGGCTATAACTGAAACGATTTATATTACATATTATAAAAAGGGCTCGAAACATCAGCTTGTCAAATACGCTACGACTTATGATTTTATTCTTGATAGTACATATATTGATTTGGCAAATGGACATGATGTACAGTTATTCTTCTTTGCTGATTTAGGCGATAGTATAGATAGAGAAGTAGAGGTTGAGATTGTAAAAAAAGATGGCGGTTTCGCATTATTTTTGAAAGTGAATGTTGAAGAGGAGGGAGAAAATAACCTTATGCAACTAGAACGATATGTGCCATTTATGAAGAATTTTTATGTGTTTTTTCCCTATCACTATTGTGTTTGTGATGAAGGTATTGAGAGTGAATATCTTTTTTCAGAAATCGAACAGGTTGGAGATGATGTGTATGCTATAACCATTACACCTATAAGGAATGGATTATCGCCATTTTTACATGTGAATAAAAAAGCGGCCGTCTCTACTGAATATCATTAGTTTCCTGTTTAACCAAGAAGGGCTAGACAGTCCCTTCTTGATTAACAGCTTCTTTTAACTCGCTTTGCTAACTGGTTTAAGATTGTATTGTAATCTTTTATTAAATAATCTGTGTAGATCCTATGCTTCTATCAACTGCTACCTTGCAGAAAGCGTTACTGTTTTTGTAAGGTAGCCTTATTTTTTATATGCTGATATATGCTTATCGCTAGATGAATGTTAAGTAATTGTTTACTGTCTGTTAGGTTTATTAAGAGAATTTCTTCAATCCGCTTTAAACGATAGTTCAATGTGTTCGTATGGACATGCAAAGCATCAGCAGCTTTCTTCACATTTTGATTCCATTCTAAATAAACAAAAAGAGTCATGAGAAGTTCGCCTTTTCGTAATTGTTCATATTCAATGAGCGGACCCAACACTTCATGGATAAAATCTATCACTTCTTCTTCTGAATTTTGCAGTATGAATCTTTGAACACCAAGGTCTGTATAGCTGAGTATTTGATTTTCAAAATGATAGCTTTGGATAAATCTTAAGCATTTTGTGGCTTCTTGCAATGACCTGTGAACATGAAGCAGCCCTTCTTTAACCCTGCCAATACCAATCGTAACGTCTGTTTCATAATTTTTTAAATCGACCTCTTGCTGGAACTCTTTCACTAACTCTTTTATTTCTGAGACAATGCTAGCAGAAGATACCTTCGAACGAAAGGAGAGAAGGATCACAATTTGATTTTGATTTCTTACTGCTATGCCTTGTGAATTTTTTTCAAGGAACACTTGGTGAGCCATTTGGATGATCTTTCTCATCATGCTGTCTCTAAGGAGTTTGTCCATCGTTGAGATATTGTCTAAATTAATAATGATTGCAATGTAATTTCGCTTAGGATCAAAGTTTAAATTTTTTGCCTTTTGAATTAATGTTTCGTCTATTTGGCCTGAAAAAAGCTTAGTAACCAGTTCTCCCTTAAGTCTTTGCTGCGTGTCAAATACGGCTTGCTCTTTCACTAGCTCAAGAGAGATAACCGTACAAGCATGTTCAAGAGCTGAGATATTCACATCACTGATTTTTTGTGTTGAAAGGATTATTAGCATACCAAGAAATTTAGGCTTCGATCCAAGCGGTAATACAATCAATTGATAGACATTTTTATTTACCTCAATTTCTGTAACAGAGTGAGAGTTTTCAAGCGATCCAACGATTTGCTTAGCCTGCTGTTTAACAAGATGAAGAATTTCACTGCAAAGGGAAGAATCATAGGCCGAAGCAATAAGTTCTCCTAAATCATCGAATAGAAGGGTGTGCTGACCGATCGTTTGATGGATATAATGAATGATTGAATAAAGACCTTCTCCTTGCAGAACAAGATTAGCTAAGTTCCGGTGTATCTCAATCGAATGAGACAGTTTGCGAACGGTTTTCTCTTTTTCTCGGTAAAGGCTAGATTTCTCTAAAGCTACGGCAGCTTGATGACAAATCGCTTTCAAAAGGTTAATGTCTTCTTGCTTAAAGTGTAAAGATAGCTGAAAAGAGTCTAAGGTAATAACCCCGATACAGTCGCCTTTGAGCATAATGGGAGCAGAAATCACAGATGTAAAATTAAAGTTATTTGGAATGTATTTTTTTAATAAATCATAATTGTGTGGAGATAAAGTTGACAGCGCTTTTTTTATTTCTTTTTCATTAGGGAAAATCAGGCATTCCCTTGCAGCAAAGGTCATGCCAGTCATGGATTCATCAGGTTTAAGTCTAATTTGTTTAAAAATCTGCGGATAAAATTCACCTTGAGCTGATTGAGCAATCAGGCATTCCCGATTGGTATCATATAACCATAAAGATCCGCCGTCGGCTGCATCTACCACAGAAATCGTTTCAATCATAATGGAGTCGATAATCGTATCGATATCTAATGATGTATTTAATACATTGGAAACATGAATTAAAGAATGAAGTTGGCGATGAGTTAAAGTTTCTTTCATTTTTAATCATCCTTATCTGTTGGTAAAATATATTTTATATAGAAATAGATTTTCGATAAATTTTAATAATGAAAGTAAGACAGGGCCTCTGGAAAGTCTAAGGGTCAAAAGTAAAAGCTTCAATCTAAGTTTTGAGGAATTCATCTTTCAAAGACCCTCAGTATTCAATAACAGCTAGTACACTAACTTAACTCAAACTGCACCGTGTGGTTAAAGAAAAACATCAGTAGTTTATGAATTTAAGATGATGAATGCGCTTTCTTAAGTGGGAATATTAATAACAAAATTAAGTACACTTTACAAATTATAACACAAAACTACAAATTATATTATGAATCTTCTTTTTATAAATTGCATTTTTGTATAAAAAACACAAAATTTTTTTTTGATTTTCATAGGATTGAACATGGTATTATATCTTTTAGTTATTATAATTATAAGTAAGGTTTAAAAATAAAGAATATTTTGAGTTTTTTAAATGTATCATTTATTCCATTTATCCATTAATCAAATCTCATTCATTATCCGTTTCTAATGAGCAATCAAACAATCTGTTTCTGAAAAATGAAAAAAGAAAGGGTTGAAGCGTAATGCATTTTGATTTAACGAAAGAACAAAGCATGATTCGCAAGTTGATTCGTGATTTTGCAGAAGCTGAAGTTGCTCCAGGTGCCGATCACAGAGACCGTACTCGTGAATTTCCAAAGAAGATCTTTAATCAATTAGCGGAACTGGGAATGATGGGTCTACCTTTCCCAGAACAATATGGCGGTGGGGATGCAGATACAATCAGCTTTGCGATTGTTGTCGAAGAGTTAAGCCGAGTGTGTGGCTCGACAGGTATCACCTATTCTGCACATATTTCATTAGGAGGAGCACCTATTCATTTATTCGGTACGCATGAGCAAAAAGAGAAGTATTTGACGCCGCTTTGTAAAGGGGAGTACTTGGGTGCTTTTGGATTGACCGAACCAAATGCTGGCTCTGATGCGGGAGGAACGCAAACAACGGCAACTTTTAATGAGAATAAGTGGGTGATTTCCGGCTCTAAATGTTTTATTACAAATGCAAGTTATGCGAAAAATCTTGCCATCACTGCTGTAACAGATCGCTCAAAAGGAATTAATGGAATTAGTGCGTTTATTGTTCCTACCGATGCGCCGGGATTTACTGTCATTAGTAATTATGAAAAGATGGGACTTCATTCTTCAAATACAACAGAGCTAGTCCTTGAAAATGTAAGCGTTTCCGAAAATGACCTTCTTGGGGTAGAAGGAAATGGATTTAAGCAATTTTTAGCTACACTTGACGGAGGAAGAATTGGGATTGGAGCAATGGCTGTTGGAATTGCTCAAGGAGCTTATGAAAAATCGCTTCAATATGCAAAAGAAAGAAAACAATTTGGCCAAAGCTTATCTAATTTTCAGGCCATCCAGTTTAAGCTGGCTGATATGGCTATGAATATTGAGTTAGCACGAAACATGGTTTACAAAGCGGCATGGCTGAAAGATCAAGGCAGAATCTTTAAAAAGGAAGCAGCCATGGCAAAATTATATGCTTCGGAAATGTGCATGAAAGTATGTGATCAGGCCGTACAGATCCATGGCGGCTATGGTTATATGAAAGAGTATCAGGTAGAGCGCTTCTTCCGTGATGCTAAGCTTTTAGAAATCGGTGAAGGAACTTCTGAAGTACAAAGAATGGTTATTGCACGTCAAATTGGCTGTTAAGAAAAAGGGATAGAATATCAACTTCAAAAGAGGTGGAACTCCTGTATGGGTGATTTAATGCATATCACGCTAGGAAAATTGTTGGAAAAAGTAGCGAATGAGCAACCTGAACACGAAGCTGTTGTCTATCCAGATAGGAACCTTCGCTATACCTATAAGCAGTTCGATAATCTTTGTAGGCAAGCAGCTAAAGGCTATATGAAGTTAGGGATTAAAAAGGGCGAGCATATGGCAATCTGGGCTACCAATCATCCGGAATGGGTGACAAGTCAGTTCGCAACTGGGAAGATGGGTGCTGTTCTCGTTACAGTAAATACGAATTATCGTGCTGCTGAGCTTGAGTATCTATTAAAGCAGTCTGACTCTACCACCTTAGTGTTAATGGAATCTTATCGAGGGGTTTCTTATATTGAAACAATCTATGAAATCGTTCCTGAATTAAAAACATCGAAGCCGGGCTGTCTTCAATCGGCGAAATTACCTTTCTTAAAGAATGTAATTGTACTTGGAGAAACCCGCTATCCGGGGATGTTCCTATGGTCCGATATTTTAAAAATGGGAGAAGAGGCAAGCGATCATGCATTAGATGAAAGAATGTCTTCTCTTGACCCGGAAGATGTGATTAACATGCAGTACACATCAGGTACAACAGGCTTTCCTAAAGGTGTTATGCTGACTCACAAAAACTTAGTCAACAATGCAGCAAATATAGCGTCTTGTATGGATTTAACATATGCAGATCGCATGTGCATACCGGTTCCGTTTTTCCACTGCTTCGGTTGTGTACTTGGAACACTAGCTTGTGTAAGTGTAGGCGCAACAATGGTTCCGGTTCAAGAATTTGATGTTTTGGCTGTTCTTAACGCTGTGCAGAATGAGAAGTGCACCGCTCTGCACGGAGTACCTACTATGTTTATTGCTGAATTAAATCACCCAGATTTTGATAAGTTTAATTTATCTTCTTTACGAACCGGAATCATGGCTGGTTCTACTTGCCCAACAGAGGTAATGAAAGCGGTCGTAGAGAGGATGGGAGCCAGCGAAATTACCATTGTTTACGGACAAACGGAATCATCACCTGGTATTACACAGACTCGAACAAATGATCCGATTGAATTAAGGGTAAGCACCGTAGGGCGCGCTTTACCTAACTTAGAAGTGAAAATTGTCGATCCTGTGATAAACAAAGAGGTTTCATTTGGAGTTCAAGGCGAGCTTTGTACTCGTGGCTATCACGTAATGAAAGGCTATTATAAAAATCCGGAAGCTACGGCGGATGCAATCGACGAGGAGGGCTGGTTGCATACAGGAGACTTGGCAGTTATGGATGAGAACGGATACTGTAAGATTACAGGTCGCTTAAAAGATATGATTATACGCGGGGGTGAAAATATTTATCCTCGTGAGATTGAAGAGTTTTTATATACCCACCCTAAAGTGTTGGATGTTCAGGTTATCGGAGTTCCAGATGAGAAGTATGGAGAAGAAGTAATGGCCTGGATTCGTTTGAAAGAAGACGTGACCATGACAGCAGAGGAAATTCGAGAATATTGCGAGGGGAAAATCTCCCGTTTCAAAATTCCGCGTTACATTGAATTTTGTACTGAATTTCCAATGACTGCATCCGGTAAGGTTCAAAAATTTAAGCTTCGTCAGGAAGCCAATGAGATTCTGAACTTGCAAAAGGAGAATTTATTTAAGCAGATATAACAAAAAGGAGGAGGAAAAGCATGTTTAAAAAGGTTCTGGTTGCTAATCGAGGCGAGATTGCAGTTCGGGTTATGCGGACATGTAAGTCTTTGGGGATTTTTACAATAGGAGTGTATTCAGAAGCTGATAAGGAAGCACCCCATGTCAAAATGGCGGATGAAGCATACTTAATCGGAGGCCCGCGCGTAGCAGAGAGTTATGTAAACATTGATAAAATTCTAGAAGTAGCTCGATTATCTCAAGCAGAAGCAATACACCCTGGATATGGACTTCTTTCAGAAAATGCTGAATTTGCTCGGCGCTGTGAGCAAGAAGGGCTTATCTTCATTGGGCCTTCTCCAGAAGTTATTTCTCGTATGGGCAGCAAAATTGAATCACGGAAGGCAATGGAAGAATGTGGTGTTCCAGTAGTGCCTGGGATTACATACCCATTAGCTGATGCCGAGGAAGCGGTGAAAGTAGCTGATCAAATGGGGTATCCGGTGATGCTCAAAGCCTCAGCAGGAGGGGGCGGTATTGGAATGCAGGTTGTTCGCAATGCAGATGAAATTCGTAAAGCATTTAGCGGGAATCAAAAGCGAGCAACAGACTTTTTTGGTGATGGAGCTATGTACGTAGAGAAATATGTAGAAAGCCCAAGACATATTGAAATTCAAATCTTAGCTGATGGCTTTGGCAATACAGTTTACTTATGGGAGCGTGAATGCTCGGTACAGCGTCGTCATCAGAAGGTAGTAGAGGAAGCCCCTTCATCCTTTCTAGATGAAATTACTCGCAAAAAGATGGGGGAGGCTTCAGTGAAG
Source organism: Priestia megaterium (assembly GCA_008180335.1). Taxonomy (GTDB): domain Bacteria; phylum Bacillota; class Bacilli; order Bacillales; family Bacillaceae_H; genus Priestia; species Priestia megaterium_B. The sequence continues at coordinate 173,359 of VTEF01000003.1, read as the reverse complement.
GCAGCTAAATCAATCGGATACCGAAATGCTGGTACAGTTGAGTTTTTGGTTGATGCTGATAAGAATTTCTACTTTCTTGAAATGAATACTCGCCTGCAAGTGGAGCATCCGGTCACAGAGGAAATTACAGGATTGGATTTAGTTGAAGAACAACTTCGCATTGCATCTGGGAATTCTTTGGATTTTATTCAATCTGATGTAAAACGTGATGGGCATGCAATTGAAGTGCGAATTTATGCTGAAGATCCAAAGACATTTTTCCCGTCGCCTGGAACCATTACGAAATTGCGGTTACCTGAAGGCCCAAATATTCGTCATGAGTTGGCGGTGAACGATCAGTCAGTTGTTACTCCTTTTTACGATCCGATGATTGCTAAACTTGTGGTAAAAGGCAAGAATCGCGATGAGGCTATTGATCGTCTCCAAGTGGCACTCGCCTCTTATCAAGTGGAGGGAATTAAAACGAATATTCCGATGCTGCAAGAAGTAGCAGCACATTCGGCATTCCGTGCAGGAGACACGACGACGGACTTTGTGGCAAAGTATTTACAAGAAAAACAGGGAACGGCTTAAACCATGTGAACTAGGAGGAATAAAGATGAGTGAAGTATTAGCAAGTATGGCAGGAAACGTCTGGAAGGTTCTCGTTAAGGTTGGAGATCAAGTAGATGCAGGACAGGATGTAGTCATCTTAGAATCGATGAAAATGGAGATTCCAATTGCAGTGGACTTCAGCGGCACTGTCACAGATGTAAAAGTGAATGAAGGAGACTTTGTTAATGAAGGAGATATAATCGTAGAGTATGAGTAACGATTCCTGCAAGAGGTGTAGGAATCGCCCATAAAATAAATGAGATTGTCTGTGATTGGAATGGATAGAGCGTGCTAATTATTCAGCATAGGGAGGAAAGAAAATGGGGAAAGCTGTGTTGGTTTCAAGATTGGAAAATGGAACTGTTCTTATTACTTTAAATCGTCCAGAAGCTGCTAACTCATTATCTTTGCAGATGCTTGAGGAATTCAGAGAAGTAATTGCTACATGCAAATTTGATCGGTCAGTTCGCTGTGTAGTCGTCACTGGAGCGGGAGAGAGAGTCTTTTGTGCAGGTGCAGATCTAAAAGAGCGTGCAGGAATGGACAATAATCAGGTACGTAAGACAGTTTCTTTGATTCGAGAGAATATAAATGAATTAGAAGCATTACCTCAGCCGGTCATTGCAGCTGTGAACGGAGCTGCTTTTGGAGGGGGCACGGAATTAGCGTTGGCTTGTGACATCCGGGTTGCTTCAGAAACAGCGAAGTTCGGTCTTACGGAGACCTCACTGGGAATTATTCCAGGAGCGGGCGGAACGCAGCGTTTGTCAAGACTAGTAGGAAAGGGGCGAGCTAAAGAGCTGATTTTTACTGCTAGACGGATTGATGCACAGGAAGCACGGGAAATTAGATTAGTAGAGTATGTAGTATCAGCTCAAACTTTGCTCAACAAAGCATTAGATATAGCCAGCCAGATTGCTCAAAATGGTCCCGTTGCAGTTGCTCAGGCTAAGTTCTCTATTGATAAGGGGTTTGACGTAGATTTAAGCACAGGGCTTGCTATTGAGCAAAATGCTTATGAATTAACGATTCCAACGAAGGATCGACTAGAAGGTCTGAAAGCGTTCAAGGAGAAAAGATCTCCCATTTTTATTGGAGAATAATCGGGAATAAGGGAGGAATGACAATGTCATTTGACGTGAAATTGATGCAGGAAACGCTACAAGAACGAACGGAACGGATTAAAAATGGGGGATCACCTAAATATCATCAGAAAAATCAAGAGCAGGGCAAGCTGTTTGCCCGTGACCGCTTAAAGTTATTATTTGATCCTGATTTTGAACTAGAGGATGGACTCTTTGCAAACTGTTTAGCTGAAGATCTTCCTGCTGATGGAGTAGTGACTGCAATTGGCAAGGTCAACGGACAGGTTGTTTGTGTGATGGCTAATGATTCAACAATAAAAGCTGGTTCTTGGGGCTCCAGGACGGTAGAGAAAATCATTCGAATTCAAGAAACGGCTGAAAAAATGAGGGTGCCGCTTATTTACCTTGTAGATTCTGCAGGAGCACGTATTACGGATCAAGTAGAAATGTTTCCAGGGCGTCGCGGAGCTGGCCGGATTTTTTATAATCAAGTTAAGCTTTCAGGTAAAATTCCTCAGATTTGTCTCTTGTTTGGTCCATCTGCGGCCGGGGGAGCTTATATCCCTGCATTTTGCGACATTGTCGTAATGGTAGATAAAAATGCATCAATGTACCTTGGATCGCCAAGAATGGCAGAAATGGTTATTGGGGAAAAAGTAACGTTAGAAGAGATGGGTGGTGCACGCATGCACTGTTCTGTTTCGGGATGTGGAGATGTGCTCGCTAAAAATGAGGAAGAAGCCATTGCAATAGCCCGAAATTATCTCACTTATTTTCCGGCTAATTTTTCTGAAAAGCCGCCGGCTCAAGAAGCTGTAGCCCCCAAGTGCTTAGAGAAAACGTTAGAAGAGCTGATTCCTTCCAATCAGAATACGCCGTTTAACATGTATGATTTGATCGATGGAGTGATAGATGAGGGATCATTCTTTGAAATTAAGAAGCTGTTTGCCAGCGAGCTCATCACGGGTTTAGCCCGCATAAATGGAAAACCAATCGGAATTATTGCTAATCAGCCGCGTGTCAAGGGAGGGGTATTGTTCCACGATACAGCAGATAAGGCAGCTAAATTTATTACTCTTTGCGATGCGTTTCATATTCCCCTTCTGTTTCTTGTTGATGTTCCTGGTTTCATGATCGGTACGAAAGTAGAGCGAGCAGGAATCATTCGCCATGGTGCGAAAATGATTTCCGCTATGTCTGAAGCAACTGTACCTAAAATCTCGGTCATTATTCGTAAAGCTTACGGAGCAGGCCTCTATGCCATGGCAGGTCCTGCTTTTGAACCGGATTGTTGTCTCGCTTTACCTACCGCTCAAATTGCAGTCATGGGACCAGAAGCTGCAGTGAATGCCGTATATGCCAAAAAAATTGCTGAATTACCTGAAAACGAAAGAGCTTCTTTTATTGAACATAAGCGCGAGGAATACAAGCAGGATATTGATATCTACCGCTTAGCCTCTGAAATGATTATTGATGGAGTCATTCCAGCCAATTCATTACGGGATGAGCTAGCGAATCGCTTTGAAGCGTATTCATCAAAGTACGTTGTTTTCTCTGAGCGAAAGCACCCGGTATATCCAGTCTAATCGGCTATAATTTAATAGAAACTAAGAGACAAAATCTTTGGACGGAACCAATCTACCATCTCTTAATGCGATGCTTTGAATATATGTTTCAACTCTTCAATTGCAACAGGTCAGGCAGAGTTCTTATTCCCAGTAATCAGGTAATGTTAAGAAATGTACGAATAAGCCAAGGCTTTCTTAAAAAGCACTTGGCTTATTTAGATAAAAATCAATCTTTTTCGCTTCTGAATCGACTGAACGATGTAAGTCCGTGATTGCCCTTTTATTTTAATATCAGTTTCACAGCTCTCTAGGAATCATTTGTTCGTTTAAGATGCTGCCGCATCCTTTCTGCTAATTACGGTTTATGTGAACATTCCATGCCGATCATTTTTTTCAATCAATACACCTAAAATAGTTAAGCTTCTGTATCAGACCCCTTTTTAAGAATCTCGTATTTGACTTCATCTGATTAAAAAAGAAAAAGCTTCACTGTAGCTGACTGATAGTATTTTTGATGCATTATTGAGAAATTAGGTTTTAAAGAAGGATTTAGGACTTTATTGTTTAATTAATGTAACGTACTCTTTTTTAAATCCACTATTTGGAGGGAGAGCATGGTCGAAAAAACGATTGCTTCTTTAAAGAAAAGACTTTGGGAGAATAACGACGTAATTGAAATATATGGTGGAGATGGTTATTTATATAAAACGACATGTTCATTTTACGAAGGGACAACAGAGGAGAGCATCTCAAACTTTGAAAAGAGATGGAATGTAGCCGTTCCTGCGGACTATAGGGAATTTCTTCAATTAACAAATGGGTGCCGGCTGTTTGATGATTGTTATGGCGGTGGCGAAACAGAAATGTATAGTATTGAAAATATTCAAAATTACAGATATGAAGATGCTTATGAGGGATGTTATACAATTGGCTATACGTATCAGGATCAAATTGTTATTCATTCAGAACGGTATAAGCAAGGAAATCCTCATTATATAATGGTAAAAGGACATCTTGATCAATTTCATGAGGCACGCTGTTTACATATGAATTTTGAGCAATGGCTAGACCGATTTATAATGAGTCAGGGAAATAAATTTTGGGACTGGTGGGCACCTACAGAAACAGCGTATAAAAAATAATCATGTTCTTAAGCTTGTGCATATATGTAGTATTGTAATCAGCTGGTAAAGAAAAGTGATGTCAATACTACAAGATTGAAAAAATGCCACAGATTATGCGGCATTTTTTAGTGCGTTTCTAGCAAAGTGAGGTCATCCCAGCCGTAAGCAACATCCTCTACAATTTTTTCACCAAACGTGCTTAGGCGTTCAGCAATTATTCTGCCTCCAAGCCTTTGATAAAAGGAAGTAGCTGAATGGTTTTGTTTCATTGCCCAAACCATCATTGAACGGAACCCTTTGCTTAAAAATTCTGTTGTTATGGCAGAAACAAGCTGTTTGCCGATACCATATCCTTGATCTTCTTTTAAAAGATACAATGAATATAATTCTCCATCATAATTTACATCTGTTGCTCTTTGTGCCGATGCAAAGCCGACGACTTGCTGATCAGAATTCAAAGCTACATATATAATAGAGTCTTGCTGCTCAAGGAAATCAGTCCATTTTAATTTGCTTTCTTCGTAAGAAAGACTGTCTAAATAAGCATCCGGTACAAGTCCTTTATATGTAGTACGCCAACTATCTACATAAATGCGAGCGATTTCTTTTGTATATGTATCATCTGCTTTTTTAATTTTCAATGCAAGCACCTCATTAATTTTCCTGTTTTTACTGCTGCATAGATCTGAATACAGACAGCAGACTGCAACTACCAATTAGTCGAGAGAGCATCCATCGATTACGGTTTACTTCATTCTTTTTCAGTAAATCATTACATGAATAGACAAGAAGAAAGGTGTATCCTGCTTTAAAGTGCAGCTTTGTTCATTATACCATGCATAGGTCCATGGTTATGTTTTAGTCTTATATTAATACAAAATGCAGCATCAATAGTGTGAATTTACATGCTAATAAGTGTATGTGTTTACTAAAAGACGCTTAAAATAAGCATATTAAAACAACTATGTATTGACATTAACGTTAACGTTAGTTATGATTGGTTAGTATAATTTACGTTAACGTTAATGTTAGGTTAGTGGGGGGGCTATTCGTACATGTACAAAATAGATGAAGTAACTAAAATGACGGGATTAACGAAAAGGGCGATTCGTTATTATGAAGAAATTGGTCTTATATTGCCGCCTCAACGTACAAAAGGTAATGCAAGACTCTACACCGAGGAAGAGGTTAATGAACTAAAAAAAGTAGCCGAGGCGAAAGAAGTTCTAGGCTTTTCATTGCAAGAATTGCAACAGTTTATGGTATTAAAGCGAACAATTGAAGAGAGCAAAAGACATAATAATGTTTCAGCTCAAGCTGTTTTAGAAATTGAAAATATGATTCAAGAGCAAATACAGATGATTACATTTAAATTAGACAAAATGCAGTCGTTTAAAGCTGAACTTGAAAAAATGTATGAAAAAGCTAGACGTATTCGTAAGGAGAAACAAGAAAAAGAGGAGTGACCAAGGTGGAACAAAGTAATTCACAAAACCGTGTTGGTCAAATCATCACGGTTTTTGCTACATTTTTAGCATTTATGGGAATTGGGGTTGTGGATCCAATTTTACCGGAAATTGCAGTGCAGATTGGAGCATCTCACTGGGAAGTTGAGATGTTATTCACGTCATACTTACTTATGATGGCGATCATGATGATTCCAGCGGGAATTTTAGCATCTCGAATCGGTGATAAGCGCCTAATGGTAGTTGGTCTTATTATTGTGACCGTATTTGCCGCATTATGTGGGGTTTCAAATAATATTCCCCAACTATCGATATTTCGTGCGGGGTGGGGGTTAGGAAATTCATTTTTCTTTGCAACAGCTATGACGTTACTCATTGCTTTATCGGGTGAAGTGAAAAAAGCTGTTGGACTTTATGAAGCAGCAATTGGTCTCGGAATGGCCGGCGGACCGCTAGTGGGTGGTGTGTTAGGAAGCTCATCATGGCGTTTACCATTTTTCGGAACAAGTATGTTAATTTTTATTGCTTTCATTTTAGTATTAACAATTGTCAAACAGCCGAAAAGTAGTACACCACGTAAAGCAGCAGGATTTAAAGACATGGTAAAATTGTATAAATTAAAACCATTTTTACAAGGTGCCTTATCGGGTATGCTTTATTACTATGGATTTTTTACAGTTTTGGCGTATACACCGCTTATCTTATCAATTAGTGCATTGCAAATTGGATTTGTATTCTTTGGCTGGGGTTTATGCTTAGCGTACGGATCAGCTATTTTAGCCCACCAATTAGAAAAGAAATATCAGCCTAAGCAAGTCTTGCATGTTAGTTTAATAATTTTTGTACTTATTTTATTGCTTCTATTTTTTGCAGAGGCAACGTGGCTGAGAATTGTATTAATCATGGCTTCAGGATTAGTATCAGGACTAAACAATGCATTATTTACAAGTTATGTAATGGAAGTGTCTCCTTATGAGCGCGGTATTACATCAGGAGGGTATAATTTCTTGCGTTGGTTAGGTGCAGCATTTGCTCCGCTTCTATCAGGAATCATTAGTCATGCTATAGCTCCTCAAGCGCCTTTTTTAGTGGCTGCTTTAGTAGGACTGGTTGCTGTTGGGATCATTATGGTTCGAGTAAGAGTGAGTCCAACGATTGAACAACCTGCTTCAAATAATGCAGAATCATAATTTATCTATTCTTTATTATTGGCTGTGCTCGTAATCACTGTTGTATGAACGAAGGATAAATTTTGATTTATATGACGATGATAATGAATAAATTTGAATTGGTATTAAGCAGTACAGCATATGTCTTGAACTTTGAATAACAGAAAAGGAGTACATGCCGGTGATTCAAACATCAAAGACGGTAATGCAGCGATTTTTTACAGAGCGCTTTTTCGATCAAGCAGCACAAACGGCTTATTATTTTTTGCTATCATTTATCCCGTTTATTATTTTTTTATTTTCGTTACTTAAATTTTTTCCGATTGATACGAATAATTTACTTTTATTAATCCGACCCTTTGTACCTTCGAGTGCTTTTGAGCTTATTGAAAGATCAATTAACACCGTTATTAATCAAAGCGGGAAGAAAATTTTGTCATTCAGTTTATTAGCAACATTTTGGCTTGCTTCAATGGCAGTTCAATCTCTTGTACGTTCATTGAATGATGCTCATCAAATTAAGCGAAAACAGCGGTTTTTACATGCATTGATTAATGACTTAATTTTAACGTTTGGTTTTATGATTATTGTATCGCTGTCTTTATTTGTACCAATTATTGAAGAAGTTTTCCGTCATTTTATCTTAACAAAAGTAGATATTCCGGAATTTTGGTATACGAGCTGGACGTTTGTGAGGTGGTGGATAGGAACGAGCTTTTTATTTTTATTTTTTGTATTTTTTTATAAAATGGTGCCAAGCGCAAAAATAACATGGAAAAAAGCATTGCCAGGCACTGTTTTTACCACCTTAGGATGGCAAGTTGCTTCCACTGGTTTTTCTTATTATGTTCAGTCTGGAAAATATTCTCAAATTTACGGTCAATTAGGAAGTATTATCATTTTGATGATATGGTTTTATTTAACAGCTGCCATTTTGTTAATTGGTGGGCTGATTAATGGTCAACATTATCGAAACACACATAAAACAAAAGCTACTTGAAGTCGCTTCAAGTAGCTTTTGTTATTTAGTATGAACAGTAGATGTAGCTGAAGATGGCTTTGTAACAGCAAAGAAAGAACAAAACAAACCTAATAGCACGAAAATGGCGCCTACCCATCCGTTCAATAAGACAGAATAGTCATTAATAATTATCCCGCCAATATACGATCCTGCTGCAATTCCTAAATGAGAAATGGCTACATTCGTACTGATTAGCACATCTGGGTTATCTTTTGTGCTTTGAATAATAAAATTATTTTGTGCAGGTGAAACTGCCCAGCTTAATGCACTCCAAATAATCATTAAAATTAAAAAGATAACAAATGGTAATTTCACTGCAAATGGCAAGGAAACCATGCTGATAAAAAATGTCCCGATTATCGCTATAACTGCTGATGGAGCTCCCCATTTATCAGAAAGAACTCCTCCGAGTCCGCCGCCAATAACTGCCGCAATTCCGAATATACCATATACAAGAGTAACCATATTACTATTTAAATTTAAAGTTTCTTGCAGAAACGGTGTGAAATATGCATATAGGGTTAAATGCCCAGCTAATACAAAAAACGTTGCCAGATGAATCGCAATCATTTTAGAATTTCGTAATGCCAGCAATTGCTTTTTAATAGGCACAACAGGAGAAGGAGCTAATTTTTCCATTGTCAACCATACACTGATCATAATAACGGCTGTTAAGAGAGCAATCATGATAAATACTTCGCGCCAACCAAATGTATTTCCAATAAAGATTCCAATTGGAATACCAAGGACAAGTGAGGCGCTAATTCCCATAAATACTACTCCAAGTGCTCTGCCTTGATATTCAGGCTTTACTATACGCGAAGCCATTGTAGTTGATAAAACAATAATGAACGATCCGCTCATCGCTGCAAGAATACGTGATAATAGAAGCATAGTGTATCCGATGCTGTATGCTGATAAAATATTACTTATAAGAAAGATAAATAACGCCCACATATACACTTTTTTTCGTTCGATTTTTGCTGTTATATTCAATAGAATCGGTGCAGAAATTGCATATACAAGCGAGAAAATTGAAATTAAATATCCTGCTTTTGCAATAGATACATTGAATGAACTTGCGATAAGGTCAAGAATTCCACCTAAGATTAACTCAACCGTTCCAACAATAAACGAAGCAATCGCAAGTATGTATACTTTTTTATTCATTTTAATTTCTCCTCTTCATAAAAGTTACAACTGTAATAGTAACCTTTCGAGAGATTCTTTTCAATAGAAAAAAATAAAAAAAGATTGCTTTTTATAAAGCAATCTTTTAATAACGCAAGCGAGTTAGTAGTTGTGTTATTTTTTCATCATGAATAAGCTGATTATGATATTTCTTTGTAATATATGCCAGTGCTACATCATGATAGAAGAAATCAGTGAATACTTTAACGAGGGGTTGAGACATTGTTTTAATTGCTTTCCATGTTTCGTTTTCAATTCCAGCGAAAATTAAAGATTGATCATCAACAATCAGCAGTTGAGACGGCTCTAGTTTATCGTGATTCTCCATAGGATGAAGCGTGCTTGTATTGGCTAAAGTTGTATGTAAATCACCAATTGTTAAAATTTCAACATCGATTCCATCTTTTTCTTTTTGTTCTAGAAGAGGACGGTATTGCTCAAGCTGTGTATTCCAAGCTGATAGTAAAATAGAATGCTCTGCTTGTGCGATCAATTCTTCTATACTAGCTGAAATCGAAGCTTTATCTTTTAAATTCCATACATAGTCGTCAGTGAAAGTTCTTTTTACCTTATATGATTTCAAGGATTTTATATCCTGTTCAAACTCAGCTGTAAGCTTTTTAATGATGATATCAAGAGATACAGCTGAATATAATTTTTTCTTTCCGGCCATTGTATTAAGTACAAGGCCCTTTTCAATCATTTTGTTAAGTACTTCATAAATCTTTGCTTTTGGTACATTTGAATAGTTAACAATAGATGTAGCATCAAGTGGCATGCTGCTTCCTATTAATGCTTCGTATACTTGACTTTCATATTGAGAAAAACCAAAGTTTTGTAACATATAACCTCCAAAATAAATCCCACTATTTCATTTAATCTAATCTTTTAACTGTCATTCAGCTAGAATAACTAGCATTTTAAAAGGTTTTTTCTTAATTATAGCATGATTGAAGTTATGCTTACTAAATATGTGAAAACAAACTTTACATTCTATTTATATAAGCTATACATTTTATTTTTAAAATAAGAGTTATAACTATTTTAAAAGGGGATATGGGAAAGGGGATATGAAATGAAAAAAAGGATATCAATGATTGCAGCTAGTCTGAGTATCGGATTATTTCTGTCACAGCCGTTACCGTCATATGCATTAAGCGATGAAGTGTTAAATGTGTATCATGAAGGAAAGGCCCAGATGAAAGTGCAACAAATCGCTCGGTACGATAGCCAATCCGGTGAGGGCGGAACAGAAATATTTTCATATGATCAAACCTCAAAAAAAGGTTATGTGACGAATGGTGCTGAAGCTGCTATCGACATTATTGATTTTAAGTCTATTGATCGAAATGAGAAGCTGACTAGTTCTAAACGAGTGTTTCTTGCTGATTTCGGTATGGATAAAGTAAGCGATATTACAAGTATTGCTGCGCATCCAACTAAAAACCTTATTGCTGTATCGGTTGTAAGTGAACCAAAAACTGAGCAGGGCTATGTTGTGTTTTTAACGAAAGAAGGAGAATATTTAACGAGTGTAAAAGTTGGTTCATTACCTGATATGGTGACATTTACATCTGATGGCAAGTCAGTGTTAACAGCAAATGAAGGGGAGCCAAATGATGACTACAGTGAGAATCCAGAAGGATCCGTTTCCATTATTTCAGTCCCAGCATCTATAAAAAAGGATGCCAAATTAAAAGTGACAAACGCAAAATTTACAAATCGTGTGAAAATAGATAGAAATGTACGTAAAAACTCAAAAGGAACACTTGCTGAACAATTTGAGCCTGAATATATAAAAGTCTCAAAAGACAGCAAGTATGCATATGTTGTTCTTCAAGAAAACAACGGGATTGCAAAGTTAAACCTTCAAACGAAAAAATTTGAGAGAGTATATGGGTTAGGGTTTAAAGATCATTCTCTCAAAAAAAATAGCATGGATGCAGTGAAAGATGATGAAATCAACCTTGAGCAATTTCCTTTACTTGGCATGTACCAACCAGACGGCATCGATTCCTTTACAGTGAATAATAAAGAGTATATTATTACTCCAAATGAGGGGGATGCCCGCGATTACGATGGTTATTCAGAAGAGGGGACAATCGCTGATATTAAGGATCAGATTCATTTGAACGCTAAATATTATAAAGGATTTTCGCAAAAACAGCTTAATCAACTTGTCAATGACGGACTGCTCGATCAATTAGAAGATATGAAAATTACATTAGAAGATGGAAAGAAAAAAGACGGTACATACGAAGCACTTTATGTTCACGGCGGCCGATCATTTTCCATTTATGAAGCAAAATCAATGAAACAAGTATATGATAGCGGGAATGAATTTGAAAAGATTACTGCAACAGCTTTACCAGATTACTTTAATACTGATAATGATAAAATAAAAAAAGATGCCCGAAGCAATGCTAAAGGTCCCGAACCAGAATCAGCTGTAGTAGGCAAAATTGGAAAGAAACTGTATGCGTTTATTGGGTTGGAACGAACAAGTGGCATCATGGTATATGATGTGACAAATCCGAAAAAAGCTGAATTTGTTTCGTTTTTCTCAAGCCGTGATTATCGTGACAAAATTAAAGGTGACGTAGCGCCAGAAGGTTTGCAGTTTATAGAAGCAAAAGGTAGTCCAACAAGAAAACCGTTGTTAGTTGCCACACATGAAATGTCCGGTACTATAGCAGTTTATGAGATAGGCATAAAGTGAGGCTTCAATCAGTGGTGTTTGCCTGCTAGTTAGATAAATAAAAAATAGTCCCGAAGGCAATCCTTTTATAGGGTTGTCTTTTTATAAGCTTTCTTTTAATTAATTTTCACTCCAATTATAAGTGCAGCAACTTTTCGTCTTGCTTTACTATATATTGATTAAGATGAAGATTTAATTTTTCATACGTTCCCTTTATAGTTGAGATATGTAATATAAAGAGTGGTAAATAGGAAAATTAGCTATACCCTCTCACGCTTTAAAAAGGGGGGTGAATCGAGCCGTAATAAATTGTGAAGCAGCGATGCAAAGAATTATGAATCCTCCACACAACAGTAAAACAACAGCTATAACTTTACATAATAATTTCAACATATATATCCCTTCTTTTCAATTCATTGATTATTTTTATTGTAAGAGGGATACATATGAAAAAAAAGTGAACTACCTTACATTAATCTTACAGATTTGTAAGGCTAGACTAACCTAGTAACTGTTAACATTTTTACAAAATTGAAACATATTATATACTAGAAGAAACTAGAATGATATATAGGTGATAAGCGTGGTCTTTTGGCGATGCTTTTTATGTATAGGTAAAGGAGCGATCTAATGAGTTTACGTGAACGCCTGTTATATATAGCGAAGCACTATCCTGAAAGAGATGGGGATGTGCTTGTGAAACATGAAGTTGAAAATATGCTGACACGCCGGCTACCAATTTCTCTTTATAAAATGAACGAAATTAACCGTGAAGATACTCGTGTATCGGGGCATCATGCAAAACGTTTTCCATATATAACATTAACGAGTAAAAACAGTGAAAGTGAAGTGCTTGTTTCTTACTTATTTAGTGAGGACTATCAACGAATTTACGCAGTTATAATGCAAAGTTTAACTGGACAAGCAGCTTCTATTAAAGATATCCGCTTTTTTACTCCTGAACATCCCAAAGTGGTCAAAGATGATCATATGATGCTTGGTACAAGTGAAGAGGCAAAACAGTTCGAGGCAAAAGTAGCGCTTTATATCCCTTACAATATAGAGGATTTTCCGTCGAATGAACAGCTTCAAGACGATCTTTCACTTCTAGTACGCATGTGTGAGCAATTTACGAAAGCACATGGCATGAGCAAAGATATGATGACCGACAAAGATGTTATTTTGCATATTCAAGAATACATTGAGAGTCGCGGATTTACCTTTGCACACGCAGATATAGCTAACGCGTATTTTTCTTTAAAGACAAAGCCGTTTATCATTTTATCAGGGATGAGTGGAACAGGTAAAACAAAACTTGCTCAACTTTTAGCTGAGAGCCTTGGTGCGACCTCTGGTAATGGAAGGCTTGCATTAATTCCAGTTCGTCCAGATTGGCATGACAGCTCGGATTTACTTGGTTATATTGACTTGCGTGGAGATTTTCGAAGAGGCTCATTTTTATCAATTGTACAGCAGGCAATAAAGCAGCCAGCTCATACATACGCAGCAATTTTAGATGAAATGAATTTAGCTCGAGTTGAACATTATTTTAGTGAAGTATTAAGCGTGATGGAAAGTCGCAAATGGGTGAATGAGAAAATTAAGACAACTTACCTTTTTCCTGGTCATAAAATGTTTCGTGAAATCTATTTACCAGCAAATTTACTTATTATTGGCACCGTAAATATGGATGAAACCACCCACAACTTCAGTCAAAAAGTGCTAGATAGAACAAATACAATTGAGTTAAACACAATTAAACTAGATTCATTTGATGTTTTACAACAAGACAAAAAACCATTGCGTGCGATTCAAACGAATCAATTGCAAAGTTCATATATTCACTTAAAAGATGCATATAAAAACCATCCTGAGCTTATTCATGAAGTAACAAATGAACTAATGAAAATAAATGAAATGCTTAGTCAGCTAGATATACAAGTCGGGTATCGTGTACGAGATGAAGTTTGTTTTTATATGATTTATGCTGTTAAAAGCGGCGTTTTCACATTTGATCAGGCATTTGATTTTCAAATCTTACAAAAAATATTACCCCGAATAAACGGAGGAGATGGTTATACCTTTGAAGTGTTAAAAGAGCTATATCACTATTGTACAAATGCTGTGATGGATAATGTCATTGATACAGTAGTTATTAATGCAGAAGGAATGAGGTTTCCAAAAAGCGCACGTAAACTTATGGAAATGATAAGGCGGTTTGAAACGTATGGATATACATCGTTCTGGACAAATACCGTTCGTTAAAATTGAGATGAAAGGCTGTACAGTTACAATTACAGGCAGAGCCGTTAAGCCAATCAAAACAACGGATGAGACAATGTTCTTTTCATGTACCGGAAAAGGGATTAACCAAGTATACGTATTTGATAAACAAAAACAAAAGCTTACGAGCTCACCACCTCTTCAGCCATTGTTTTTTGAAAATGAACGTTATGAAATAATGGTTGTATGCAAGGGGAAAAGAAAGCTTCAAATAAAGCATGATTCACCAGCTGTAGAGCAGGCTTTTCAGTTCATAAATCTAGAGCACGAATCATTGCTTGTTGGCGCTGTTCAGTTTCAAAATGAAGTTGGGTTTTCTACATTTGAATTTTACGATGGGAACGAAAAGTATTTATCATTCACGTTAGAAGTATTTCCATCTAAAATGAGTTATAAAAATGACTATGTAAACCTTGTAGAACAAGTAAATAAATCCGTTCATGACATCGCATATGACATAATAGGGAAGACATATGTAGAAGCTGGAACAGTCTGGTCAAGAGAGGGAAATTGGATGGATTTTTTTCATGTTTTATCTCGTTATTTTAAGCCGCTAATGATGCAAGTAAACCAGATTCAAATGCAGCCGGTTCGATCAGTTCACTCTAAATATGATGTTGTACGAGGTGATCAAGTGAAAAAGCAAGATAATCGCTCGATTGCATATATACGAACTCATCCTAATTATTTAGAAAGCTCTTCTCGCGGAGTCAAAATTACGCGTAAGCAGCGAGTTGTTCCTAAAAAAGCGCTAAGTGTCACTCATATTGAATCAATCAATAACATTGAAAATCAAACAATAAAGTGGATGTTAAAGCAAATCAGCAAAAAAATTGAACAACTTATTACGTTAATTTTAGAAAGACAGCAAGAAATAAACAAAATGGTATCGTATAGAGCGATGATTAATCAGCTAACAAGCATGCAAGATCAAATTAGACATAATCTTGCCACTAGATTTTGGAAGAGTATTCAAAATCAGAGATTTGACAACATTCCTCATACAGTGAGAATAGCACCGCGCTATCGAGATGTTTGCCGGTATTACAGTTTGTTGACGAGAGGTTTAGCTTTGCACGGAGAGTTTTACAAACTGTCATTAAAAAACATCGCACAGCTATATGAATATTGGGTGTACATGCGATTTAGGGAGATTTTACTTGCATATTTCAACTTAGTTACACATGATGCCATAAATGTCACCACAAGCGGCTTATATGTAAATATGAACTCATCCTATCATGAGTTTGTGTCTTATAAGGGAGAAAAGATAACACTGTCTTACCAATATGAATTTACAAACACACACACTGTTGCGCAAAGACCAGACTTACTTTTGGAAATTGCAAGAAAGGATGGTACGCATGATGTATATGTGTTTGATGCTAAGTATAGAGTTCGCCAAAAAGACAATAAACTTATAGCAAAAGAAGAAGACATAAACACCATGCATCGATATAGAGATTCCCTGGTAAATGATAGCGGGAATCGTATAGTAAAAAAAGCAATTGTTTTATTTCCTGGCGACACTGCCTCGTATGAACAGCATCATTTTTACAAGAGTATTTATAAAGTAGGAATTGGTGCACTTCCATTTTTGCCAAATGATGAAGCGGTTGTTGAAAAATTTATTAAATCGATATTGGATGCATAACTGTGCAGTAAATTTTATGGAGGAGTTAAGTTGGTTTTAAAGGGAGCGACATTGATAAATCAAGGGTATATTAACAATCATTTTGAATCGGTTAAAAGCGAAGACAACTACTCTTTTAGCTGGTTTATTTCTATGGAGTTTTTATGCAGCTAAACATATATAAAACCAAGCCTGGTTATTTAGTAACTAGGCTTTTTTATTTTGTCACAACTCAATCTAAAGAGCCCCTTTTGTATAGGATATTTTAATTGAGCGTTTCTACTTTCTAGCAGGAACGCTTTTTCTATGCAGTTCTTAGAATATTAAACAATCTTAATTAAATAAATAGTGATTCTTTAGGAAGATAATACATACTATATATTTAGAGTAAAAGAAAGTAACATTAGTTGAATAAAAGATAGTGTGACTATGATGTCTATCTGTATATAAATTTTTAAAAAGTAGTAAGTTATTGTAAAAAACTTACTACTTACAACTGTAATTGTCACAATGCGATAAACATATAGATGATGTAATACACTAATCTGAGGGAGAATAAGGTATTCTCCCTCAGTATATACAAATATAGAATTTATTAATGTGAGTGATAACTTTACCTAATACGAATACTGGAGGGAACAATATGTTGAAACAATCAGAATTTCAGCAGTTTGTTAAAGCTCCTGCAAATGCTCGTTATGAGTACTTTATACAACGAGTAACTCAATTACAGGAGGTTTGGATCGTATTAGATGAACGTAATAATATTAAATGGCAGGAGATGAATACAATACGCTTTCTGTCCCTGTTTGGCCTTTAAAAGAATATGCGCAATGCTGTTTAAAAGAACAAGTAAACGCATGTAAAGTTATACCGATCTCTCTAGATACATTTATGAATGAGCTTTTGCTACGTATGAAAAAACAAGGTATTTTATCATCTGTTTTTTGGAATGGACTAGACACAATCCTGATAGATGTAGACCAGTTATTATTTGATTTAAACTGGGAGTTATCAAAATGCCGGAAATTTCATTAAGTTAATTTTTATAAGAACCATTTTTATAATTAGACACAGGTCCTTTATTTGTTTTTGGCTTTAAATCTTTTAACTTATTTTTTAAATAATCTTTTAAAGATTTAAGTTTCTTTTTACGGCGTTTATCTCGATTTTTCATCCTTGTTCACCATCCTTAAATTAATAAAGGAAAATGTTAACTGAATACATAAAAAAGTAAGGTTCTCTATTATTATACGTAAAGAGAAGGTTATTTAACTAGTCTAAAGCACAGAAATTAATAAAAAGACTCTTCTAAAAGAGTCTTTTTTTTACAGTTTCAGGTTTTATATCCAGCAATCTAAAACAAATGGTGCCTTATTCCTACAGGTCCAACACCTTTATTCTGAATCGTATTGAATTTTTTACCATGCCATTTTCAGTTTGTTAATTTTACAACAATACTTATATCTACTATAGCAGATTACTCTGACAGCAAGCAAATAATCTAAGAAATCCATGTTATTCCTATCATTTTAGTTACACTAGTAACTTTAAAAGAAAAATAAAGAAAAATGTGGTACGCTTAAACAAGTTATAGAAGCAAGGAGTGAAAGAAATGAAAAGAACAGTAAGTGTTGTGGGAGCTGTTATTGAGAACGAGCAAGGAGATATTTTATGTGCGCTTCGTTCACCTAAAATGTCACTGCCTAACTTTTGGGAGTTTCCAGGAGGTAAAATTGAAGTAGGAGAAGATCCTTCACAAGCTCTCATTCGTGAAATTAAAGAAGAACTTGATTGTGAAATTTTGGTGGGAGAACAGATTGAAGAAGTGAAGTATGAATATGAGAAAGTGATTGTGCATTTATTTACATATGCTTCAAAAATTGTTGATGGAACTCCAAAAGCGAAAGAGCATGCAAAACTTGAATGGAAATCATTAGCTGATTTGGAAAGCTTAGAGTGGGCTCCAGCTGATGTTCCGACAGTAAATAAATTACTAAATGTATTAAATTAAAGCCGGCTTGCAAAAAATGAGTGGTGTGCATACCACTCATTTTTTAGTTTCCTTATTATTTTTATTATCTTTCAATTCTATATCTTGTTCTTCAGCAAATTCAGTTCCATAAGCAAGCTTTCGATTAAACCTTGGACGCTGATTTGCAGCAGTTCGATCAGCGAAAAAGTGCGTGAGCGAGTAGCGGTGCACAAGAACTTCAACAGCTGTGATAATCGCAGCAGACAAAATACTCCCCCATGCAATTTGTAAGTAATTTTCTAAAAGTATACTTCCAAAAATCCAGACACTCATATAAGTCAGAACAAAATCAAATGTAGTTGCTGCCATATTTCCTAATGCCGGTAAAATAATACGGTCTCCTAGCATATAAGAGACAATTGTAACAAATAGGCTAAAAGAAACAATGTCAACAATTGTTGCCTCAAAAAATAAATCCAAACCAATTGCAAAAGCAATTAAGCATGTCACAAATTTAATAAGTAATATCGTTAAAAGTTTCATTTTTTAAACCTGCCTTTTCTATTTATTTTCGCCTAGAACTTGTTTCTTTATACATATGAAAATAAAATGTTTAAACAATTATGTTGTAAAGAAACTGACAATTTAAGAAAAAGGTAGGTTCTGCAGGCTAGACAGAGCGTAAGAAGAGTTTGTCAATTGATAAATAGAATATTAAGTATTTTATGTTTTTATGACAAATTAATATATTAGTTGTAATTTCTTGATGGATTTTCTAGAATAAGAGAGGATACAGTCGCATCGTATGTGTAACCGACAACAGGGAATGTGACAGGAGGATAAAAAAGTGAAGAAGATTTTACTATTCACATTGGTAGCACTGTTAGCAACTTTTTTTATTGACCGTGCTTACAGTGAACGAAATCAAGCTCAGCTGCAAAAACAACTAATTAATGAAATTGAAAATATGAAAGAAAAAGAAACAAATGAATACGTAGTAGTTGATTTTAATAAGCTGTTTGATTTTAAGTGGGATCAAGTATATGTATTTGGACCCGAAAGTACTGTAAAAGATGTTAATGAAAAGCTTGGTTTTAAATGGATGGAAGCAAAGTCAAAAGGAATAGAGCAAGATAACAATATGAATTTCATTGTGTTTGTAGAGAACCATCAAGTGACGCAATATGTCAAAATTCCCACCACGTATGGGGACATTATTCCAAAAACAGCAGTTGCAAATCAAAGCTAACGAATCAGTTTTCGTTAGCTTTTTTATTTTTGTATAATTATTTGTACTTTTAATGGTGTAATTCAAGCTTTTTTCTTTAAAGACTGCTGCCGTTTCTTCGGTTTTGAAGGTAGGTCAGATTGGTCAATGCTTAATTTCAGCATCTCCATTAATTTTGTAATGTCCTTATGCGCGTTATCTTGTTTATTAATCAAGTCTTCATTGTTCATTTTTTGTTGAATTAACTCCTGAAGTGCATCTCTGTATTCATTTTTATAAATAGCTGGCTGAAACGATGTAGACAATCTGTTAATTAGCTGTATGGCTACTTGTACATCTTCCTCATTCGTTTGGTATGATAATGAAATATTAGGAACATCTGTAAGTGAGCGGATTTCTTCTTCAAAATGAAGTGTGTGAAGAGCTAGTACATCATGATAGGGACGAATAATTGCTATTTGTTGTTTTGAGTACAGGAGAACATTTGCAATCCCAACTTGATTCGTTTGTTGAAGTGCTTGAATTAGAATCTGATATGCTTTTATGCTTGTGTCATTAGGTGAAATATAATAGGTTTTGTCAAAGTAAATCGGGTCGATATCATCGAGTGAAATAAAGTGGATTAGTTCTAATGTTTTGTTCCCATTAAAACGTTTTTTTAGTTCTTCCAACTCTTCTTCAGATAAAGCAATAAAGTGTCCTGCACTTGTTTCATAACCTTTTACAAGTTCTGTTTTCTCAACTTCTCTCTCACAGTGTGGACAGCGTTTTTCTTGTTGAATAGGCGTATGACAAATAGTGTGCAGTGTACGCAGTTTTATATCTTTTTCTTCAATAGCACCGTGCAATTTAATTGGTATATCAATTAATCCAAAATGAATTTTTCCTTTCCATGCAGTATGAAGCAATAGAATCCTCCTCTAAACCTTTTAGTATTAGTCTGTCAAAAAAAAAGTTTATCATTCCTCATTTGTATAAAAGAACAATTAATCCACCATCCTAAAGTTGTAAAATACGCATTTTTAGGATGGTGAAGAAAGTGGAGTTGCTAAAAAAATTAACGGAAGAGCATGGAGCACCGGGATTTGAACATGCTATACGCGCTATTATGCGTGATGAAATTGAAAAGATAGGAGCTACAATCGTAACAGATCGCTTAGGAAGTATTTTCGGAAAGGTCGATGGGAGCTCCCAAAACGTGACAGTGATGCTTGCAGGACATATGGATGAAGTTGCATTTATGGTAAGTGAAATTACAAAAGAAGGATATTTAAGGTTTGTGCCTCTAGGAGGATGGTGGTCACAAGTATTATTATCACAACGTCTTGCGATTATAACGGATAAAAAAACTTATACGGGTGTAATTGGGTCGAAACCACCTCATATACTGCAGCCGGAAGAAAGAAATGCTGTGTATCCAATGCGTGAAATGTTTATCGATGTAGGAGCAAAAAGTAAGGAGCAGGTTAAAAATTGGGGCATTAAAGTAGGGGATCCGATTGTACCGATTTGTCCATTTGAAATTTTACCGGACCACGACACAATCTTAGCAAAAGCATTAGATAATCGAATAGGATGCTGGTTAGCGGTTGAGGTGTTAAAAGCACTCAAAGAACAAGAACACCCAAATACAGTTTTTGCCGGAGCGACTGTTCAAGAAGAAGTCGGTCTTCGAGGTGCATCTACTTCTCCTTATGTTGTAGAACCAGATGTCGCTTTTGCTCTCGATGTGGGTGTCGCAGAAGACGGACCAGGTGGAAATTCGAATAAAGCTAAATTAGGTCATGGTCCCTTAATTACATTTTTGGATTCATCGATGGTGCCAAATACAAAATTAAGAAATTTTGTTATTGAAGTAGCAGAAGAGCACAATATCCCTTATCAAGTAGACGTTATGCTTGGCGGAGGAACAGATGGAGGAAAATTTCATCTTCATAAAAAAGGCGTTCCGACTTTAGTTATTGGTGCAGCTTCTCGTTATATTCACAGTCATACTTCAATGGTAAGCAAGCAAGATCTCGAAAATGGTGTCAAATTGCTCACTGCTGTGATTAAACGGTTAGATGAACAGACGTTTAAAACATTTTTACCACAGTGATGATAATTTAAATAAAATATGTTCTAAATAATCATTTAAACAGAAGTAATAATTGATTTCATTCGTTTTCAGTTTAACATTTTTATGAAAACATAGAAAAAGCGATACCAATAACTATTGGTATCGTGTTTATTCAAATACAATTGGAACTGTTTTTGATAGATTTTCTTTTACAGGCTGTTTGAAAATAGTAACTTCTAATAAATAATTTTTAAACGTTCCCTCAATTTTTTTCTCTCTCAAGGAAAAAGGGAAATCAATCATTTTTTCTACTTTTTCTTCACATGTTTCTTTACTAAATGTGTTTTTCGATTCGTCAAAAAGCTCGTGAATAGTTTGTTTAGTCGCAATAAGGTGCAACGAATCTTCCTGAACATGTACCATTATATTTTTAGGGTGATAACCTGGTAATTCCGCTTCGACAATGTAAGCGTCTTCTGTCTCAAACAAATCAACTCTAACAGAGTCATAGTCTAAATAGCTCATGAAAGGATTAGAAAATACAACTTCTAATAATTCTTGAAAGCTTTTTACAAACGTTTGATTTGTTGGCAGATGTTTCTTGTTCATGTTTGTCTTCCTCCATCTAAATAAAATGATTCACCTTACCATCATATGCAAAGTGTATTTTTGAGTGAGATTATTTTGCAAAATAAAATAAAGGCCTAACTGAGTATAATGAGGAGCGATTACAGATGAGTAAAAAAAATATACACAGAGCAACCGATGAGATAGTAACAGAAATCGTAACTGGTTCAGCAATTATGCCGGTATCAAGTGAAGAAGAAAATGTGCCTCCAGAAATAAAAGTGATGCAAGATCAGCAACAAGATAAAAAATAAAAGCAAGCCATTTGGCTTGCTTTTATTTTTACGATTACATATCATGACCGCTATTATGTTTTTGACGCGTGTGTTGACGATTTTTAACTTTATGTGAGCCGCTAAGTGGTGCTGGCTGGCCCGTTTGATGACCTTTTGGAGCATTTTTACGCATATCCTTGCCATCATTTTTGTTCATGATTTCTCCTCCTTTATTGTTCTGTATTAGCGTGAGTTGTCTAAAACATTTTTATTCGCGACAGTTTTAACCTGTTTGAGCTTCGCATGAATAAGCTGAAAAAATGCCACACTACAAAATGAACGAACTGAAAGGAGCAAAACAATGCCATATCATAAGAATAAACAACAGTCTTTTCAAGCAGCTGAACAAGGGCATAAACAAGCATTAGATGCATATGCTCAATCAAATATTGTTAAGCATGATGCATCGTATGGACATGAGTTAAAGCTATTAAAAGAAGAAATTAATGAAACATACCAGCAAATTAATAATGCACTTGAGAATGCTTCTGAAACACAACGTCAGCGTCTAACACAGTTTCAACAAGATTTAGAAGGAATTGTGAATGAAATTAATCAATAAGAAAATGCCATGCAGTCTGCATGGCATTTCTTGTTAGATTATCTACAGTATGTGGATTAACATAGCAAATAATAAAGGTAATAAATGATATTTTAAGCAAGCTTATTGATTTTTTTTACGTTTTTTATTATTTTGCTTTTGTTGTTCGGTTAAAGGTTCATTTGAAAATTCCTCGTTATATCCAGTGCCTTTCCCTTGGCCATCAGCAGCATTCGCTCCCGGAATAATGTGATTTGATTTGCGTTTTGCCATTTGTTATCACCTCCACATTTAATATGTGTAAAAATTGCTCAAATATGAATTATTAGAAAAATGTTTCATATCTCTGAAAAAATATAAGAAAATCTTATGTTAATTAATAACATTCTTTTTATTTACTTATGTATAACATTATATTAAGATAGATGATGAAGGGAATAGAGGATGGGGTATTTAAAGTCCTTTATACATAGCATTTTAAGGGGGGAATGAAATGACTAAAAAAGACGTTTTTAACGCTCGTTCGTCATTCACTGTTAATGGTAACACATATAATTATTACCGCTTACAAGCTTTAGAAGAAGCTGGTTTAGGCGCTGTTTCAAAATTACCATATTCAATTAAAGTATTATTAGAATCTGTTCTTCGTCAAGTAGATGGCCGTGTTATAAAAAAAGAACATGTTGAAAACTTAGCAAAATGGGGTACAAAAAAAATCCAAGATGTTGATGTTCCATTCAAACCATCTCGCGTAATTCTTCAAGATTTCACTGGAGTACCTGCTGTGGTAGATTTAGCATCTCTTCGTAAAGCAATGGCTGATTTAGGCGGAGATCCTGATAAAATTAATCCAGAAATTCCGGTAGATCTCGTTGTCGACCACTCAGTACAAGTAGATAAAGCAGGCACAATGGATTCTTTACGCTTTAATATGGATCTTGAATTCCAACGTAATACAGAACGTTACAAATTTTTAAACTGGGCTCAAAAATCATTTAATAACTACCGTGCAGTACCGCCAGCAACTGGTATCGTGCACCAAGTAAATTTAGAATATTTAGCAAATGTTGTTCATGCAGTTGAAGAAGATGGCGAATATGTGGCATTCCCAGATACGCTAGTAGGTACTGATTCTCATACGACAATGATTAACGGTATCGGTGTTCTTGGATGGGGAGTTGGCGGAATTGAAGCAGAAGCAGGCATGCTTGGTCAACCATCTTACTTCCCAGTACCTGAAGTAATCGGTGTAAAGTTAACGGGTGAATTACCAAACGGTACAACAGCTACAGACTTAGCATTAAAAGTAACGCAGGTTCTTCGTCAAAAAGGCGTTGTCGGAAAATTTGTTGAATTCTTCGGACCAGGTGTTGCAGAACTTCCGCTAGCAGATCGTGCAACAATCGCAAACATGGCTCCAGAATACGGTGCAACCTGTGGTTTCTTCCCAGTTGACGCAGAAGCACTAGATTATATGCGTTTAACGGGTCGTGATGAAGCGGATATTCAGGTTGTAGAACAATATACAAAAGCAAACGGTTTATTCTTTACACCTGACAGTGAAGAGCCAATTTTCACAGATGTTGTAGAAATTAACCTTGCTGAAATCCAAGCAAATCTTTCTGGTCCTAAGCGTCCGCAAGACTTAATTCCACTTTCAAATATGCAAAGTGAGTTTAAGAAAGCATTAACAGCACCAGTAAGTAACCAAAGCTTTGGTTTAGATGCAGCTGATGTAGATAAAGAAGTAACATTTAAACTCGCAGATGGTTCTGAAACAACGATGAAAACAGGTGCAATTGCGATCGCTGCCATTACAAGCTGTACAAATACGTCAAATCCATACGTATTAATCGCTGCGGGATTAGTTGCAAAAAAAGCAGTTGAAAAAGGTTTAGATGTACCAGCATATGTTAAAACATCATTAGCTCCAGGATCAAAGGTTGTAACAGCGTATTTACAAAATTCAGGCTTACTGCCTTACCTAGAGAAAATCGGTTACAATATTGTAGGTTATGGCTGTACAACATGTATTGGTAACTCAGGCCCGTTAGAAGCAGAGATTGAAGCAGCAATTGCTGATAATGATTTACTAGTTACATCTGTTCTATCAGGTAACCGTAACTTTGAAGGCCGTATCCATCCGCTTGTAAAAGGAAACTATTTAGCATCACCACCGCTTGTAGTAGCTTACTCATTAGCAGGCACAGTGGATGTTGATTTACAAAAAGATCCTATTGGAATTGATAAAGATGGTAACGAAGTGTTCTTTAGCGATATTTGGCCGTCACAAGATGAAATTAAAGAAGTTGTGAAGAAAACTGTAACTCCTGAATTGTTCCGTAAAGAATATGAACGTGTATTTGACGATAATGAACGCTGGAATGAAATTGAAACAAGCGAAGAAGCGCTTTATACGTGGGATAACGATTCTACTTATATTCAAAACCCACCATTCTTTGAAGGATTATCAGAAGAGCCAGGTACAGTTCAGCCATTAAATAACTTACGTGTTGTAGCAAAATTCGGGGATTCAGTAACAACAGATCACATTTCACCAGCAGGATCAATTGCAAAAGCATCACCAGCTGGTCTTTATCTGCAAGAAAAAGGCGTAGACCCAAAAGACTTTAACTCATATGGTTCTCGCCGTGGTAACCATGAAGTAATGATGCGTGGTACATTTGCAAACATTCGCATTAAAAACCAGATCGCTCCAGGTACAGAAGGCGGATGGACAACATACTGGCCTACAAATAAAGTAATGAGCATTTATGATGCTTGTATGAAATATAAAGAAGAAGGCACTGGCCTTGCAGTTCTTGCAGGCAAAGACTACGGTATGGGAAGTTCTCGTGACTGGGCAGCAAAAGGAACAAATCTTTTAGGCATTAAAACAGTTATTGCTGAAAGCTTTGAGCGTATTCACCGTTCAAATCTTGTATTAATGGGTGTACTTCCACTTCAGTTTAAAGCTGGAGAAAGTGCAGATACATTAGGTTTAACGGGGAAAGAAGCAATTGAAGTACAAATTGATGAAAACGTAAAACCACGTGATTTGATTAAAGTGACAGCAACAGATGAAGCTGGAAACAAAAAAGAGTTTGAAGTACTTGTACGTTTCGATAGTGAAGTTGAAATTGATTACTATCGTCATGGCGGGATTTTACAAATGGTGCTTCGCGACAAATTACAATCTAAAACACATGCATAAAAATCAAACAAAGAACGCCTCTTCTTATGAGAGGCGTTCTTTGTTTTGATTGGAAATTATCATTATAAAAAACGTTTACATTTATGATATCATAAAAAGAAGATCGTTAATTTTTGATTATTCATCAGCATTTATGCACATATATAATAGTAAAGATGATAGCGGTTTAATACATAATTTAAATGCGAATAGTCTGTTCTCTAATAAGTAACTCTTTATACAGATATAATATTAGAAGGAAGGGGTAGTTAAAATGGTTAAAAAAGTGATAGCGAGCCTTTTACTAGCAGCCCTTGTTGGTTTTGCTTTATGGCAGGGTGTTTTATCAGAAGAAGCTGCAAATGAGAATGATTTAACCGATTATAAAGATTTAAACATAAAAGATGGCCAAGCAGAGCCTGTTACGGGAGAAACATATGGATTAGAGCCAGGCAAGGAAGCTCCTCCTTTTACATTAACCAATTTAGAAGGGAAAGCAGTAAAACTATCCGATTATAAAGGAAAGAAAGTAATCCTTAACTTTTGGGCAACATGGTGTCCGCCTTGCAAAGAAGAAATGCCAGATATGCAAAAGTTTCATGAAAAATACGGAAAAGAAGTTCAAATTTTAGCTGTAAATTTAACTTCTTCGGAAGGAAGTAAAGAAGGGATTAAATCATTTTTAAACGAACATCATTTAACCTTTCAAGTGCTGTTAGATGAAGAAGATACAGTAGCAACAAAAAGTTACCGTGTCGTCACAATTCCTACTACGTATTTTATCGATGAAGAAGGGAAAATTGCAAAACGAATTAACGGTCCGATGAATTTAGAGCAAATGGAAACATTCGCATCTAAAAGCAACTAATTTTTATGATTAGTTGCTTTTTTTATTTTGAAACCTTTTACTTTCATATTCGTATATATAGTACAACAATTATTAACAGAGGTGTGGTTAATCGCTTTATTAAAAATAAAAAGTGAAGATGAATAAAACAATGTGACAGTAAGTTTATATTTTGAAAAATTGGAAATAGTATTAATGAAGAAGTGAATCTGGTTTTATTTTTCAGATTTTTCTCAAAATACATAAAGTAGGTGATTTAAAAATGCGAAAGCTTTATAAACGTTCATTTGAAGAGCTTGTAAAAGAAAATAAAAACCAATTAATGAAAGATCAAAATGAGTTAGAACGTATTGAACTTGCCATTGAGCAACGTTTAGAAAAACGTATGCTTGAAAGAGCTGAATAATAGGTAGGCGAAATGGTTAGAGTAAAACCGAGGAGGAGATACAATGGGAAATCCTAAAAGAAACAGCAAACCTTTTGTACCTAATCACATCGGTACTCAACCGAGAGAAGCTGGTGGAAATAAAGGAAAGCAAATGCAAGATCAATCAGGAAAACATCCTCAAGTTATTCAAACTAAAGGTGAATAATTAAGAAGTCGCTACCTTTAGCGACTTTTTATTATTGGATTGCAAATAGTAGGTAAATGGTTAGACATAAGAATATAATCACTTTTAGTTAACATAACTTTATTATAGTGAATTTAAAATCTTACTATCCATCCATTATAAAAAAATGCAAATTACGCTGTTTTTACCACTCATAGCGTTTAAAACAATTCACATACTAGAGGTGTAAGAAATGTTTTGATGAGGAGGAACAAGCAATGACATGGAATAAATCTAATCCAGATGATCGAAGCGATAACGTAGAGCGTTTACAATCGATGGTTCAAAATACGATTGAGAACATTGAAAAAGCAGAAGAAACAATGGCTCATGCAACGGCAGAAGAGCGTACTCAGATTCAACAGAAAAACCATAACCGTGAAGTAAGTATTAAAGCAATGCGTAAGGAAATTCAAGACGAGTCAAAAGCTCGCGAAAATGGCTATAACAACACTAACACAACTAGCTAAGATGACAAAAAGTCAGGAATTCCTGGCTTTTTGTCATCTTAGTTTGCATCATATGTTGGATCGTTAATCTAAATGCTAATTTCTAAAAAGTAGAGACAGTTGATGACATAATGATTACTGCTTTTGGTAATTTCGATCATACTAGTGGCATAATTCAATTATTAATAATGACCAGCCGACTACTAGTGAAACTTCACCAGTTTGTGGTAATATAATACCCGTATGATTGGATTTTAGGAGGATTAGTTCATGCTTGTTTCAAAAAAAGAAGTAGATGTGCGTTATAGTGAGACAGATCAAATGGGCGTAGTTTATCATGCAAACTACTTAGTATGGATGGAGTTAGGGCGCACAAAATTTATAAGTGACTTAGGCTTTAACTATGCAGCAATGGAAAGAGACGGAATTTTGTCACCAGTAATCGATATTAATGTGTCTTACAAAAAGCCTCTTCACTATGGGGAAACAGCTATTGTACAAACGTGGGTAGAACAGTATGATGGATTACGCGTTGTATATGGATATGAAATTTTAACGCCAAGTGGAGATATTGCATTAACTGGTACATCTTCACATGTATGTGTCAAAAAAGAAAATTTTAAACCAATCTCCATCAGAAGACAATATCCTGAATGGCACGAAGCTTATGAAAAAGCAAAGAAATCAGTAGATGAAACATCAATGTAATATAAAAAGCATCGGATAACCGATGCTTTTTATATTACGCTTCGTAAATGAATTCTGGTTCCTTTATTTCTTCACTATAAGTAACTTTTAAGTCGTGTCCATCAAAGTACCAAAGATCTTCATCTTCGACAAAGAAAGTTAAGCCATTAACTTCTGTTTCTACACCAATATTAATAGGCTTATCCTTGTTAACACCTAATGAAAAGCCTTTTTGAACATTACTACAACCACCATAGCGAACGAAAAAGCGGACATATTCGTTGCTTTCGAGCATCATTTCATCTTTGTACCATTTTGCTGCTTGTTCTGTTACTGTTAATTTCACTATTCATTGCTCCTTCCATCACTGTGGATACATTCATTATAGTAGAAATATGGCTTGAATACCATAAATGTGAATATTAATTATAAATACTTTGGAAGGTCATTTATCCATTAACTAAAGTTAGTTAGTGTAAATCGAGTTCATGAGAAGCTTGAAGAGGGGTATAAATAGAAGAAAAATAGGTGAAAGAGAAAAAATTAGCGATTTGAGATTAAGCTAAACATTATTTTAATTCATCAAATCGCTTGGTTCCTTCATTTAAAAGCATATTGTTTTCCGATAGTTTCCCAGCAATGAATACAGTAACGACTGCTTTGCGTTTGTTTATGAATTTTTTTCTCACGCTTGCACATTGGACATCTATTTTTCATTTTTTAATACCTCCTTATTATAGTCAGTATAGCTAAAAAATTAGTTTTGTATTCGTTTACATGTTTGGGTTTTAACTAAAAAAGAAATAAGATCATGTTGATCTCATTTCTTTTTAGATAGCCATTTAACTTGTGGTTCTGTTTTTTCACGAATTCGTTTTAAGTTAGCACGATGACGATAGATAACAAATGATGCTAAGAATGCAACAACAATGATTAATGGAATATCACTTGTGAACAATGTGTAAATAAACGCTAAAATCCCTGTGAGCATTGAAGACAGTGATACGTATTTAGTTATGTATAAACAAATGAAAAAACATAATAGTAAAAATACAAATAAAAGAGGTTCATAAAAAAGTAAAACACCTGCAGATGTTGCAACTGCTTTTCCACCCTTAAAATTTGCAAACAGTGGGTAAGTATGTCCAATTACAGCAAACAAACCAATAAAGAGGGGATGTAAATCTGAGTTAAATAAAATAGGTAAAGAAGCAGCGAGAGTTCCTTTTAAAATATCCCCGGCTGTTACAATTAATCCAGCTTTTACTCCAAGTGTTCGAAATGTGTTTGTTCCACCTAAATTGCCGCTACCGTGTTCGCGTATATCAATCCCATATCCCCATTTTCCCACAATTAATCCAAAGGGAATAGAGCCAATGATATAGGCAAGAATAGGTAATAGATAATTCATTTTTCAAAGCTCCTTTATCTCCATATCGTTTCTATTTTACCATGAGTTATGGAAAACACCATAGCTAGTTTACACAATCAAATTAATGATTCAGCAACCTTTGGATAATTTTTATGATAATGTTTACAAAAGGAATGAAAACGGGTAACATATGCAGGAATTTAGATTTAATTATCGAACGTTTTCAGATAGCAGATAAAAAAGGAGATGACTTTTAATGGCAATAAACATTCCAGCACGTGAAAAATTAGGTGAAATTTTAAAGAAAAGCAAACGAATTGCAGTCGTTGGACTGTCAGATAATCCAGAAAGAACATCATATATGGTCTCAGAGGCTATGCAAAAAGCTGGATACGAAATCATTCCAGTAAATCCTATGGTTGATAGTGTACTAGGCGTAAAAGCGGTTAAATCATTAAAAGAAATTGAAGAACATGTCGATATTGTTAATGTATTCCGGCGTTCGGAACATCTGCTGGACGCAGCAAAAGAATTTTTAGAAATTGATGCAGATGTTTTTTGGGCACAATTAGGCTTGGTGAATGAAGAAGCATATGAGTTATTAACGAAAGAAGGTTATACAGTTGTAATGGATCGATGTATTAAAGTTGAACACGCATTAACAAGATAAATAACAAGCTCATATACGTATTGTAAACCCATGCCTTGCCCGCATGGGTTTTACAGTGTTATTGAAATACATGTGTAACATTGGTTAAAATGGACGTTAGACAACTAATCGAACGTCCTCTATAATCAAGGAATAGGCAAGATATAGCTTTTACAATACGGAAATATGTGCTAAAATCTTGTAAGTATGCTAAAAAAGAAACGTATGTTCTGTTAGAGGCGAACAAATCGAAAAACATAAAAATAAACCAGAATCATGTATTTAAAAGGGAACATATTAGTTTACTCGTATGTTTCATACATAATGTCGTAATGTTTGTTTGTATGGAAGGGGTATGTATGAATGGCTCAAAAGCAACAATTTAATTATAACGAAGATGCAATTCAAGTATTAGAAGGGTTAGATGCCGTTCGTAAACGTCCAGGTATGTATATTGGCAGTACGGATACACGAGGATTACATCACTTAGTATATGAAATCGTTGATAATTCTGTTGACGAAGCATTAGCAGGATACGGAGATGAAATAATCGTAACGATTCATAAAGATAATTCCATTTCTGTACAAGATAAAGGCCGTGGAATGCCAACAGGAATGCATAAGTTAGGTAAACCAACACCGGAAGTTATTTTAACGGTTTTACATGCTGGTGGTAAGTTTGGTCAAGGCGGTTATAAAACAAGTGGTGGACTGCATGGTGTAGGTGCATCAGTTGTAAATGCGTTATCAAAGTGGTTAACTGTAACCATTCATCGTGAAGGAATAATCTATGAACAACGGTTTGAAAACGGTGGGAAGCCAGTAACTACACTAGAGAAGATTGGGAAAACAAAAAGAACAGGGACAACGATTCATTTTAAACCAGATGAATCAATCTTTTCTACAACGGTTTATAATTTTGATACGCTGTCTGAACGTTTGAGAGAATCTGCCTTTTTGTTAAAAGGTTTTAAAATAGAGCTAATTGATAAGCGCCATAGTCGGCATGAGGTTTTCCATTATGAAACGGGAATTGAAGCATTTGTATCCTATTTAAATGAAGAAAAAGATTCTCTTCACCCAGTCGTTTTCTTTGAAGGGTTTCAAAATAATATCGAAGTAGAATTTGCATTCCAATTTAATGACGGATACTCAGAAACAATTTTATCTTTTGTTAATAATGTACGGACAAAAGATGGTGGTACGCATGAAGCTGGAGCAAAGAGCGCAATGACTCGTGCATTTAATGAGTATGCACGAAAAGTAAATTTGCTTAAGGAAAAAGATAAAAACCTTGAAGGGACAGATATTCGCGAAGGTTTAGGTGCAATTATATCTGTTCGGATTCCAGAGGAACTGCTTCAATTTGAAGGGCAAACAAAGGGAAAATTAGGTACGAGTGAAGCCCGTTCTTCAGTAGATTCAGTTGTGTCAGAAAAGCTTGCTTATTTTTTAGAGGAGAACCCTGATATAAGTTCTCTGTTGGTGAAAAAAGCAATTAAAGCTGCTCAAGCGCGTGAAGCAGCTCGTAAAGCACGTGAAGACGCAAGGAATGGCAAGAAAAAAAAACGTCAGGAAACGGTTTTAAGTGGTAAGCTAACACCAGCTCAATCCCGTAATCCACAGCGGAATGAACTGTATTTAGTAGAAGGTGATTCTGCTGGAGGTTCTGCAAAACAAGGACGAGATCGTCGCTTTCAAGCTGTTTTACCTCTTCGCGGAAAAGTAATTAATACGGAAAAAGCTAAATTGCAAGATATCTTTAAAAATGAAGAAATTAGCACAATCATTCATGCAATTGGCGGAGGTGTCGGAGCCGAATTTACCATTGATGATATTAATTACGATAAAATTGTGATTATGACTGATGCTGATACAGACGGAGCTCATATTCAGGTATTACTTTTAACGTTTTTTTATCGCTATATGAAACCTCTTGTGGAATCAGGAAAAGTATTTATAGCTTTGCCTCCGCTTTATAAAGTAAGCAAAGGAACTGGGAAGAAGGAAGTTATTGAATATGCGTGGAGCGACGAAGAACTGCAAGGTGCTATTAACAAAGTTGGCCGGGGCTATATGATTCAGCGCTATAAAGGATTAGGGGAGATGAATGCGGATCAATTATGGGAGACAACGATGAACCCTGAGACCCGTACATTAATCCGGGTTCGGATTGATGATTCAGCGCGTGCTGATCGTCGAGTTACAACGTTAATGGGCGATAAGGTAGAGCCAAGACGAAAGTGGATTGAAACGAATGTAGCATTTGGATTAGAAGAAGATCCAAATATTTTAGATAATGAAAACGTATTAACGGTCGCTGAGGAGGAAACACAATGACACAAACAGAACGCTTTTTAGATTTACCTCTTGAGGATGTGATTGGTGACCGGTTTGGACGGTATAGTAAGTACATTATTCAAGAACGTGCGCTACCGGATGCACGTGACGGATTAAAACCTGTACAGCGTCGTATTTTATATGCGATGCATGTTGAAGGAAATACAGCGGAAAAAGGATTTCGTAAATCAGCCAAAACAGTTGGTAATGTAATTGGTAATTATCATCCACATGGTGATTCCTCCGTTTACGATGCAATGGTTCGTATGAGCCAAGATTGGAAAGTAAGAAATGTATTAATCGAGATGCATGGAAATAACGGAAGTATTGACGGAGATCCGCCTGCAGCGATGCGTTACACTGAAGCTCGCCTTGCATCGATTGCTTCGGAGTTACTTCGTGATATTGATAAGCAAACAGTCGAATTTGTTCCAAACTTCGATGATACAAGCAGCGAGCCAACGGTTTTACCAGCGATGTTTCCCAATTTATTAGTGAATGGTTCTACAGGGATTTCAGCAGGGTACGCAACGGAAATTCCACCTCATCATCTTGGAGAAGTAATTGATGCAGCAATTATGCGCATCGATAAACCTAATTGTTCAATTGATGAATTAATGACAGTCATTCACGGGCCTGACTTCCCAACGGGAGGTATTATACAAGGTGTGGATGGAATTAAGAAAGCGTATGAGACCGGAAAAGGAAAAATAGTCATTCGTGGAAAAGCAGATGTGGAAAGTGTGCGAGGCGGAAAACAACAAATTGTCGTTACTGAAATTCCTTTTGAAGTAAATAAAGCTAACTTAGTTAAGAAAATCGATGAACTTCGCTTAGATCGAAAAGTAGAAGGAATTTCTGAAGTGCGTGATGAAACAGATCGTACAGGATTACGGATTGTTATTGAGCTGAAAAAAGATGCAAACGCTCAAGGTGTCTTGCATTATCTTTACAAAAACACTGATTTACAAGTACCGTACAGTTTTAATATGGTGGCGATTGCTAAAAAGCGTCCGAAGTTAATGAATTTATCAAGTATTTTAGATGCATATATCGACCATCAGCGTGAGGTTGTCACCAATCGCTCTACATATGAGCTGAAAAAAGCACGAGAGCGTGAACATATTGTAACAGGGTTAATGAAAGCTTTATCAATTTTAGATGATGTAATTTCAACAATTCGTGCATCAAAGGACAAGCGTGATGCAAAGGATAATTTAATTTCAAAGTTTGATTTTACTGAAATGCAAGCAGAGGCGATTGTATCTCTGCAACTGTATCGTCTAACAAATACGGATATTACAGCATTGCAGCAAGAAGCTGAAGAATTAGCTGTGAAAATTGAAGAGTTGGAACAAATTTTACAAAGTGAGAAAAAGCTTCTGAGCGTGATAAAAAAAGAATTACGTCGTGTGAAAAAGCAATACAATGATGTTCGACGTTCCAAAATTGAAGCAGAAATTGAAGAGATTAAAATCAACTTAGAAGTAATGGTACCTTCTGAGGACGTAATGGTTACTGTCACAAAAGAAGGATATATTAAGCGAACTAGCTTGCGTTCATATTCGGCTTCAAACGGACAAGATTTCGGCATGAAGGATACAGACCGGATTTTAGCAAAATATGAAATCAATACAACGGATACAGTCCTTATATTTACGAATAAAGGTAATTATCTGTACATGCCAGTTCATGAGCTGCCAGACATCCGCTGGAAAGACATGGGTCAGCATATCATGAACATTGTTCCAATTGAGAAAGATGAACAAATTGTCCGGGCGATTCCAATTAAAGAATTTAAGAATGATGAATTTTTATTATTCTTCACAAAAAATGGAATGATTAAAAAGACCGAACTCTCACAATATAAAGCTCAAAGATATTCAAAAGCGCTCGTAGCCATTAATTTAAAAGGTGACGATGAAGTAGTTGACATTTATCGAACAGATGGAAAACAGCATGTATTTATTGCAACTCGCCAAGGTTATGGGCTATGGTTTACGGAAGAAGAAGCAAATATTGTGGGAACTAGGGCAGCCGGTGTCAAAGCGATTAATTTAAAAGATGGGGATTATGTTGTAAGCGGAGTTATTTTTAATGAAGCTGATGCCGCTTCAACAGAGTTATTTATTGCTACACAAAGAGGAGCGGTGAAGAAAACAAAAGTGACAGAATTTGAACAATCATCTCGCGCAAAGCGAGGGCTTGTGATGATTAGGGAACTCAAATCAAATCCGCATCAAATCGTAAAAGTAAAGATTGTAACGAAACAACAATTTGTTTTTATTCAATCTGAAAAAAATCATGTTGAGCAGTTAGATCCAGCAACCATGAGGCCAAGTGACCGGTATAGCAACGGATCATTCGCTGTAGATCAAAACGAAGTTGGAAATGTAATAGATGTATGGATAGAAGAAAAAGAAATAACAGCTTCAAAATGATGATTTAAACCGTTGAGACTTTTTAGTTTCAACGGTTTTTTAGTTAAAAAGAAAACACACACCTATTAATTCAAAATAAACTATGTTCTAAATAATCAACTTTAAATTAAAAAGTTTCTATCCACAATAGATATAAAGCCATAACTTATTATATAACCCGCTGCTAAGAACTTTTATTTTTTATAACATGAAATATATGTAAGAACATACAGATAAATTAATACGATCTAGGAGGGTGCATATGGGTTATTATATTCAAGTTGATTATCAAACAAAATTATTTATTGAGGATATAGGTAAGGGGCAACCGGTTCTTTTTATTCATGGTTGGCCTGTAAATCATAAGATGTATGAATATCAGTTCAATACTTTACCTTCTAAAGGCATTCGTTGTATTGCATTAGATTTAAGAGGATTTGGAAAGTCAGACCGCCCATTTAAAGGTTATTCTTATAATTCAATGGCTGACGATATTAGAATGGTTGTTGAAAGATTGCAATTGAAAAACTTTATTTTAATTGGATTTTCAATGGGAGGAGCCATTTCAATCCGTTATATGAGCAGGCATCTAGGATATCAAGTAAAGAAACTAATTTTACTAGGCACAGCTGCACCTAGCTTTACTCAACGCTCTAATTTTCCGTATGGGTTATCTGTAGAGGAAGTAAATTCAATTATAGAATCTGCTTACAAAGATCGACCTAAAATGTTAAAAGATTTTGGAGAAAAATTTTTTGTAAGTAATATTAGCGAGCAATTTTCAGAATGGTTTTATTCTTTGGGGTTAGAAGCCTCAGGGCATGGAACCATTAAAACAGCAAAATCATTACGGGATGAAGACTTAAGAACAGACCTGAGTCAAATTTTTGTAGATACTTATATTTTACATGGTAAAAAAGACCAGGTTTGTCCGTTTGTATTAGGTACATTGTTAAATAAATATATCGCTTCATCTGTTTTGATTTCTTTTGAAAACAGCGGTCATGGACTTTTTTATGATGAACGTCAAAAGTTCAACGAAATTCTGGCTAGATTACTAGTAAAATAAGAGTTAAGATTAATCTTGAAATTAATTAATCAAAATGAGAATCAATTTTATCCCAAATTGGATACCAAAGACAATTAACATACTTCCAGCTATAACTGTCACAGTACGCAATGCTGCCGCATTGACAAAACGGCGAGCAAAGTGCATGATTCCTGCAATCGTTAAATTCCAAATTAAAATACCGAAAATAATAAAAAAACTGTATAAAAAAACATATAGCCAAGAGTGATTAATGATTGTTTCACTCAATGTTGAACCGAAAACTCCAAACCAAAATACAATATTTAATGGGTTTGTCAAAGCAATTAATAATCCTGTTATATAAGAACTTCCTTCAATTTCATTACGATCTGTGGTGATTAAAAAAGAAGTGGATAATGCTTGTGTTATACTTTTAATGCCAACGTAACTGAGCATAAAAAAACCGACTGCATATAAACATAATGTAACAGGTTGTAATTCAATGAAAGAAGTCAGGCCTACTAGAATCAATAGCATAAACAATATATCAGCTGTCATTCCGCCTAAGCCAACAAACCATGATGACCAAAAACCTCCTGTAATACCTCGTTTAATCATTTCGATATTTATAGGCCCTACCGGTGCAGCTAAGCTAACTCCCAAGATCGTTTGATGAATTGCGATAAGTATCCATTCCAATGAAATCCTCCTAACATATTGCTACTATGATGGTAACGTTTCGTGTTTGTCCAACTATATTTTATATATAATTTTAAAAACTGAAAAATAGAAGCGCAAATTGCTCATAAATGGTTCTTTTTTCTAATACATATGTATCGTTGAATGTTTCGAGGAGGGCTTTCATGACATCAAAGATACTTTTCAATGGCTCAGAAATAATGGAATCTTCTCATGTCCCAGATTGGGGGAAAACTGTATTTCAGCATTTTAGAAATGACATGCTTTGTGAAGATAATCCATTTCCATGCATATTAGGAGTAGAGGGGTTTAAAAAAGGTTTATTACGTTTTTCATTCGCTAGCTCACCTTACCATTATCAAGCGATTAAGCATTGTGCGAATGCATTAACGGAGTATATTCATTTATTTCGTACACTAGGACGTTACACATCGTTCGTCATTTTTTTTGAGCCGGAATATAGAAACAGATCAATGGCTCAATATGAAACAATGTTTTGGGATACACTTACTTTTTTACATCAAATGGATAAAAAGCCATGGCCAGAAGATATTCCCAAAGATCCCCAAGATCCGCTTTGGGAATTTTGTTTTCATGGTGAACCTATTTTTGTTGTATGTAATACACCCATTCATGAATTAAGGAAAAGTAGAAAAAGTAAAAGTTTTATGCTTACGTTTCAGCCGAGATGGGTGTTTGAAGGAATGACAGCTGATTCAAAAATTGGAAAGCAAGTAAAAAAAACGGTGCGTTCTCGATTGGAAGAATATGATAATGTAACAGCACATCCGAATCTCCGCTGGTATGGGGATGTTGAAAACCATGAGTGGAAGCAATACTTTCTAAAAGACGATAATCATGAAACGATGCTTAAGTGTCCTTTTCAGCTAAAAAGGAGTGAACGAAATGTACGTAAAAAAAGCCTCTATTAAAAAAGGAGTTGGAGGTAGTCTTGAAGAAGTTATAGAAGAACTTCTTCCTTCTTATACAGGATATGTCGAAGTTCAACATGATGTCCCTTCTCAAGAACACCCAACTCATATACATCCAACTGATGAAATTCTCCATATTATTAAAGGTTCTATTTACTTTACGGTTGAGCATGAAACAACACTTTGCGAGGAAGGTGATCGAATCTTTTTGCCTAAACAGACCTATCATTCGTCTAAAGCAGGGTCAAACGGTTGTACGTATGTTATTTCAATTTTAAAATACTAAATGAAAGAAGATGGTGAATGAATGATTAAATCACGACCTCTTTTATTACTCATTGATGTCCAAAAAGGATTTGAAGATAAGGAATGGGGAGAGAGAAATAATCCTCAAGCTGAACAAAATATGCTCAACCTTTTACAAGCATGGCGCCATCAGGATTATCCGATTATCCATGTTCAACATGCATCAGAAAATCTAAATTCACCGCTTCATCCAACTTCAAAAGGCTTTCACTTTAAAGAGGGGTTTGGTCCCATAGAAGGGGAATATTTAATTAGAAAGCACGTTAACAGCTGTTTTATTGGGACAGAGCTTGACAACTATTTAAAATCAAATGGATATGATACACTCATTCTTGCTGGATTGACAACGAATCATTGCGTATCGACAACAGCTCGAATGGCAGGGAATTTAGGGTATCGAACTTATGTCGTGCATGATGCTACTGCATGTTTTAATGTAACATCTTACGATGGAAACACAACGTTGTCAGCAGAAGACGTGCATACATTTGCATTGTCATCTTTATACAATGAATTTGCTACGGTCGTTTCAACTGAAGAAACAATACAAGTCCTTCAATCTTTTCAATTTACAAATTAAACTAGTCTTTTCTTTTATAAACTCTAGAAAAATAGGACTCTTATCTAGAAAGTAAAAAAGCTGATACATGAGTATCAGCTTTTTTATCTGGATTCGTGTAAGAAAAACAAGTAAAATAGAAACATAATTTTGAAAAGGAGCATGGATACATATGACGATCATTAGAGATGCTAGACAAGAGGATTTAGCAACCCTTGTTGACATTTATAATCAATCTGTTCGCAATAGTGCAGCTACGTTTGACTTAACACCAGTTACAGTTGAACAGCGACAAAGTTGGCTAGATAGCCACATACAAAATGAATTATTCCCGCTAATCGTCGCAGAACAAAATGGAGTTGTGGCAGGTTATGCTTCACTTTCTTCTTATAGTGAAAAGGGAGCATATATTCAAACGGTAGAATTATCAGTATATGTTGATGAAAATTATCAAGGTTACGGGATCGGCAAGAAATTAATGACTGAAATTTTAGAAAAAGCAAAAGGTCGTAATCATCATGTTATCATTTCGGGGATTACAAAAGGGAATAACAAAAGTATAAAGATGCATGAGCAATTCGGTTTTACTCTTTGCGGAGAATTTAAAGAAGTAGGCTGGAAGTTTGATCAATGGCAAGATGTACTCTTTTATCAGCTCATAATTTAATAGATGATTAAAAAATTCGAAATAAAGCTAAGGATTATCATTAAGTATGTGCTTTCTATGCTTTCGCTGACATCATGTTGATAATCCTTATTTTTACTACTTCAATCATTTTTAACTTATACTTCACAGTTCTTAAAATAAAAAAAATTATTTGTATTACAGAAAATAAATAAAACTATGTTATAATTAATAACGTCTTTAAAACTACATATATATCAACGTACCACAGGGGGAGCCATTGTGCTGAGAGTGAACTGTTTGTTCTGACCCTTTGAACCTGTTAGTTAGCGCTAGCGTAGGGAGTGTGGAATTCGGAGCTTATATAAATAAAGCTCCCTCCTGTGTTAATCGTGTGATATCAATGATTTTCAAACAGGAGTGAGCATTATGAACAAACCATTACCATTACAAGCAAAAATAGAAATTGCTATTTTTTCAGCCCTTGCATTAATTATTGATTTGTTACCATCTATTACAATAGCAACAGCTGTTACAATTTCATTTTCAATGGTTCCTATTTTCATTATTTGTTTTCGATGGGGACTTAAGGGAGGAGTAGTAGCAGGCTTTTTATGGGGATTGTTACAAATGGTAACAGGCAATGCCTATATCTTAACGCCGCTGCAAGCCTTTATTGAATATTTTGTTGCTTTTGCTTTTATTGGTGCAGCGGGCTTATTCTCAGATTCAATTAAGAAAAGTCTAGCACAAAATGAAAGAACAAAAGCGTTTTCCTTAATCATCGGGGCTTTAATTGTAGGTAGCGTTGCTCGTTATATATGGCATTTTATTGCTGGTATTATCTTCTGGGGGTCTTATGCTCCTAAAGGTGTCTCGGCTTTATGGTATTCCTTTACGATGAACGGAATTGCAATGGTTGGATCTTTAATTGCTTGTACAGTTGTTCTTGCATTATTGATTCCATCTGCAGCACGAGTTGTGTTAAATCGGGCTCATTAATAAAAAAGACCAAAACCTTAAATAAGGTTTTGGTCTTTTTTATTATCATATTGCAGGGTTAAGCGTCTTTATGTAGAATGGTATACTAGGTCTGTTTGTTGGAAGAATATACATACCGTTATTTTATAAAGAAGGGACTATTTTGATGAGTAAGGTGAGCTTTATATATTTGACGATTGTTTCATCTATTCTGTTAGCCTCGTGTGAAAAAGAAGAAATGGCGAAAATTGATACAGATGTGATGGTAGAAAGTGATGATGTAAGTACAAATCGTCAAACTAAGCAAAGTGAAGCAGAGAAAATATATATCGATCTAACTTCACAAACGATGGATGAAAAGGTCATAAAACGATTTATGAGTGATTATTTTACTCAACTAAGTGAGTCAATTCGTTTAAAATCTTTTCCGTTAGTTGAACCGTATTTAAAAGATGATAGCTTATTATATAATGAACAAAAACTAAAAATAGAAAATTTCTCAAAAAAAGATATAAAAGAGAGTATAGAGCAATTTCAAATTGTCAATTGGTATGAGGATACAAATCATATCTTTAAAATTCAAACGCATGAAACTGTGACAATCGAACAACCAAACCAAGAACCTTACACAAAAGTGTTAGACCGACTTTATACAGCTAGATACCATAATAAAAAGCTTACTTTAGAAAAAGCTGAGCCTTTTG
Organism: Priestia megaterium; assembly: GCA_008180335.1. Lineage (GTDB taxonomy): Bacteria > Bacillota > Bacilli > Bacillales > Bacillaceae_H > Priestia > Priestia megaterium_B. The sequence continues at coordinate 132,418 of VTEF01000003.1, read as the reverse complement.
AAGCGGAAGAAAATAAAGCTCAAATTGAAGAACCAGCTACTACTAAAACGAGTAGTTTAAATGATTACAATGGAAAATGGTCAATAGGCAACAGCAATACGAAAGGATTGCCTGTTGTAGAAATCTATGCTACATCAAATTCTCAAGCGACTGTCAAGGTCCATTCATATAAACCGCCACATTCAATTAAATCAGCAACTGTTGAAAAACAGAATGTGACATTTAAAAATAATCAAGCGTTAATTGAATATGAATCAGATAGTTTAGGAAATCAAGGATCGATTATGCTTACGTTAAAAGCAAATTCAATTTTAGTTATTACCCAATCTAATCAAAGCTTAAAATCAGATTGGTCGATTCCAACTGGTGAATTTTTATTAACTATGTTTGAGAAATAAGGAATAGTAAGACAAGCAATCTCGTATATATAAGATTATTGCAGCCTTTTGCCAAAAGCCAACTTTTGAAAATTTGTACAGAGGAGGAATGGAAGTGCGCAAACTTCATTCAATCTTTTTCTTTTCTCTGTTTATTTTGTTACTGTCAGCTTGTCAAGAAGATGTGATAGAATTATCAAAGCCAACTGAGCCTTCCTCCAAAAAAGCAATTCCAGAAAAAGAAATGAATAATGAAGAAACAAATAAGCCAGCAGGAAATGAAGTGCAGCCTACTTTACCTACTGTCACGAAAAAAGAAGCAGAAGATATAGCCATTTCATTGTTAAAAAGTATAGAAGATACTTACAAAGAATTAGGGGAAGAAAATAAATGGGTGAATGATGCAAATCCAGCTGACTATGACGTATTAAAAGTAAATCTAAAACAGTTTGCTACACCTTCGCTTGTTGCAACAAAATTAAAATCAATTTCCTCTAAATACTATTGTCAATGCAATGAGCGTTTCATCCCGAAGTTGAATCCTTCCATACGCTTTAAAGTGATTAATAACAAACCAGGTCAATTTTCAATTTCAGCAATTGAGCCAATGGATGAAGCGGGAAATGGTGGAGACACTGTTTTTATGAATGTAAAATATGAGAAAAATAGATGGAAATTAAATGAATGGGACGAGGTGACTTATCTTCAACAACCTTTAAATATTACTTCTGAAGAATATATTGAATATGCAAAACAAGCAAATCCTTCAAATGAACTTTCTTTTATTGGAGAAACGACTATACGAGATAGGAATGGTACGGAACAAGTCGTATTAAAGTTTAAAGATCAAAAAGGAGCGTTTGGCATACTTGCAACCAGCACAGAACGAATTACTGATTTAGAAACAGAATCTGAAGTAAGTAAAAACCTTGAACAAACATTTAATCCTCAATCAGTGGATGTAGTCGATGAATTTACCATTGATTTATTCATGAATGATTATTTGAAAAATTTAACAGAAGCAATTAATCTTAATCAGTTTGAGAGAGTTCAACCTTATCTTGAAAATGAAAGCACATTGTACACAGAGCAACAACAATTAGTTAAAACATTATATGAGCGTAACATAAGAGAAGATGTTTCAGATTATCAAGTATTAGAATGGAACTTAAAAGATCAGGCTGAAAATGAAACAACTTATGAAGTGAAAATTAATGAACAAATTAATATAACTGTAAATGAGCATACTGAAAAAAAGAAGTATTATCGTATTTATACATTAGTGCACAAAAACAATCAATTATCGATAAAAAAAATTGAATCGTATTAGTTAAATAAGCGTAAAGAACATTTACGCTTATTTTGTGTTCTTTCACTTTAGTTAACTAACGCAAGATAACTCTTCCTTATCAAGCGTTAGTATGATAAAGTTTTAATATTAATAGAAAAACAAGAATAAATTACATATTTTGGATAATATCAAGCGCTTGTTTGAAAAAACGACCTTTTAAAATAGCTTTATTTGGGATTTTTGTTTATTTTTAATAGTAAATGTCATGAGTATTAAAAAAGTTCTTATATTTAAATTTGATGCGTGTAGTGAGATTTTTAAAAAACTTGAAAGAAACGCGGTGAAAACTAGTGGGGAATGCAAAAGGTGATGAAATCGTAGAATCAAATCAGTCTTTTCAGTTAATCAAACAACAATGGCAAGACAGAATGCTGCTTGATGAAAAAAATGACTTGGATTTAAAGAATGTAACAGATGAAGAATTTATGAAGATGTTCTTTTCTTTAAAAGTAGTAAAGAAAACATTATCGCCACATACAATTCGTTCTTATAATCAAGATATGCGCAATATTGTTGCTTTCTTTGCTGAACTGAACATTTCGTTGAAGGACATTGGTTTTATGGAAGTAAAATTATTCAATCAAACGATGATTGAGCGATATGCAAACCGTACAGCTGCACGGAAATTAGAATTTTTTAGAAGGATGTTAGAATTTGGGCATGCGACTCACTTTTATCCTTCTCTTTATACGACATGGATTGAAAAACCATCTATTGCAAAAGGGCATTATAGTGATAAATTGACACGCAATCGAACAGAATATCGTGAGCTGACTGATAGAGAGGCACAAGTAATTGTAGATGCATTAGCGAAAACGGTGAAAGCTCGTAAATACACTGAACAATATGAAAAGCGAAATCGATTGATTGGAATGCTTTTGTATTTAAGCGGTATGAGATCAAGTGAATTGTTAAGCTTAAATTGGGGAAGCTTCCGTGAAGATCGTCGCGGAAACTTAATTGTAGATGTAATTGGAAAAGGAAAAAAAGAACGAACCATTCCCATTTTTGACGATGTTAAAGAAGCATTGCTTGATTACCGGCACGTTCTCGGAGAGTCAATTGAATGGAGTCCATTTGATTCGTCTCCGCTTTTTTATCAAATTCAAACCTACTATCGAAATGGCAGGAAAGAAAGGCTCTCTTATACAACACTATACCGTGTCGTAAAAACGGCAGTTTATAAATTAAAAGGAAATCCGTCTATTTCTCCGCACTGGTTTCGCCATACATTTATTACAAACAGTTTAGCCAATGATGTCCCGCTTGCTGTTGTAAAACAAGTTGTCGGCCATTCGTCAATTGCTACAACAAACGTATACTTAGAAAAATTACAAGAAGAAACAGTGTATGAGGCATTTAGAAAATCAGGGTATAGGTAGTCACCTGTAATATAGTTATGTTAACTAGAAAGTTGAAGCATGATTTCTATCTTTATATAATGGATGAACGCAACTTGTTTTGTGAATAAAAACTAGCTTTTACAATATAATGATAGAAAAAGAGGTGATGAGTTTTGAAAATGAAACATCCTCTTCAACATCATTTTGGAGAAGTGACAGAAATTTTTCACTACATATATGAAGTTTGTGAAAGGTCGGGTATATACATCGATTGGAGCGGTACAACTCAAACGGTGCAGCTGTACAAAAGCAAAGAGTCTTATTTATGCGGAGAAAAATATATAGGTGCTATTCAATATGAAGGAAGCAATCAGTTTCAAAAGCGTATACCTTCGCTAGTCAGTTTACATTTTAGACGGGCAAATTTATCTTATATTTTTAGATATTTGTTAGAAAACATTAAGGAATTTCGAAAAGATACGAATAAAGAGCCCTTTATTAACCCAGACGCTGAATCGATTTCATTTAAATTTACTTCTCTCAGTGAAGAAGCAGTCAATGTAATCAATAAAATTGAAGATGTGTTTAAGGTTGCTAATCGTGTATAAAAAGGCTGTTCATCGGCAGATTACAGCCTTTTTTCATTTATCTACACAGTGGATCAAATCACCATTCCTTTTCTAAGCTTTTTTGCAGCTTTTCTGCCCGCAGTTCGAATTGAGTTAATATTTGTGAATAAACTTCTAGCTTTTCACTGTCTAAGCCCTTAATTAAAGACGCAAATAGCTTTTCAATATGTACATTTAGTTCTTCTTTTAGCGCTAGTCCTTCTGATGTGATTTTAATAAAAAAAGATCGGCGATCATCAGGGTTTTTTAAGCGTTTAACACAGTTTCTTTTTTCAAGCAAGTCCAATATTTTAGTTAATGTAGCTTGATCTTTATCAGCTTTTTCGGCTAATTGCTTTTGAGTCACTTGTTCTACTTCCGACAAATGCTTTAGCACCGTCCACTGTTCAGGCGTGATATTATATGGTTTGAGGAAAGTAGCTACTAACCGACTCATTCTTTTGCTCGTCTTCACAGTGCCGAAACCAAACTTTTCTTCGAGAGACTCCATTTACCTACCTCCAAATTTTCACATGCTAGGATTATAACAATCATTAAGCAAATTGTAAATTTCTTTATAAACAGGATACACATAAAATGAAGCTTCTTTCCTCAATGGTTACTAGCTGAATGGAAATCATTAAGTGTTGAAATGACAACGTTTTCATTTTTGTTGATTATTGAAATCTACTAGACTTCTACATTTTTTAACGGTAATCTAGTGTTAGAATAGTAAAACTTTTTTAAATAGTAGGAGGAATATATAAGAATGGTTAAAGCTATCTTTTTCGATTTGGATGATACATTACTATGGGATCAAAAAAGTGTAAAAGAAGCCTTTGCGGCAACTTGTCAATACGCAAGTGAAAAATATGATATTGATCCATCTGAATTAGAAGAATATGTTCGAAAAGAAGCACGGGATTTATACACTTCTTATGAAACGTACGAATTCACTCAAATGATTGGGATTAATCCTTTCGAAGGGTTATGGGGTAATTTTCTAGATGATGATGATAATTTTCGTAAAATGAAAGAAATTGTTCCTACATATCGCAAAGAGTCATGGATACGCGGATTAAAAGCCCTTGGAATTCATGATGAAGAGTTTGGTGCCGAGTTAGCAGAACGGTTTCCAGAAGAGAGACGCAAGACCCCTTTTGTATATGAAGAAACGTTTACTGTACTGAATCAATTAAAAGGTAAATATAAACTTTTACTTCTAACAAATGGTTCACCTGATTTGCAAAATACGAAATTAGATATTACACCAGAATTAGTCCCATATTTTGATGAAATTTTAATTTCTGGTGCTTTTGGCCGCGGTAAGCCGGATCCTTCACTCTTTGAACATGCCTTGTCACTAATGAATTTATCAAAAGAAGAAGCCATTATGGTAGGGGATAATTTAATGACAGATATTTTAGGTGCTTCACGTATTGGGATGAAATCTGTTTGGATTAATCGTCATAATAAAGAAAGAAATGAAGTGATTCCTACATATGAAATCACTCATTTAGAAGAACTTTTTCCTATTTTAGATGAATTAAAAGAAAACATTCACTCATAAAGAATCAAATTTACTAAGAAAGAAAAAGGGGCGTAAATCGTCTCTTTTTCATTTATTCAATGCTTTCACATAATTCTTTATAAAAGCATTGATTGCATTGAAAAGGATTTCCGTTTTCAGGAAAAGAATGAAGAGGAAGAGGATTGTTTTCATCAGGCTGTTTTAAATAGGTCGTCATCATGTCAATGCTTGTAGCCATTAAATTTAGCAGCGATTGAATGTCTTGTGAATTCAACTGATAAGTGTGACAGCTGCCCGTCAGTAAATACTCATTTCGAATCTCAATTTTTTCAAGAGGAATCTCATATTTTTTCATTACGTAAAGGGCGTAAACTGCCAACTGTGTCAAATCGTCTGTGGAGTGTTTTCCTGTTTTCCAGTCAACAATCACGTACTTACCATCATCTTGATATAGCAAGTCTAAAACAGCATACATCTTTATATGATCAACATAAGTAGAGCGGAATTTTTTAGATTCGATGATGTTAATAGCGGGATGAGAGGTAAGTTCTTTAAATGTTTTACTTTGTAAGAAATGATGCAAGCATGTTCCTAAACGATCATTTATTTCTTTTGTTTCTGTTTTTGTAAGATATCCATGTTTATAAAATTCAAAGAACATAATATAGTGGTTCGGTTTATGGTACCACAAATCACCATGGTCTCTTGAGTCAATAAATGCTTTCCGTAAGTCACTTCTGACAGTTGCCTCTAATTCAGATACAGTTGGAATGTAGTGGTGTTTCATATATCGTTTAATCGTTTTTTCGATTACATTGTGAACAGCTTGTCCAAAAAACATTGGAAGAGTAGTTAATTTTTTTAATCGGTAAGCTTGTTGAGCTAAAAGAGGAGCATCAAAGAGCCAGCCGTTATGAGAAATATAGTAGGTATATCCGTATTTTCTTGGGCATTCCATTAGCAGTTTATGCCGAGAATGAGACCATGAAAACTCAGGGAATTCTTTCATTTGAAACAATGTTATCACATCCTTTATTAAATGATTATGAAAGAAAAATAAAAGTAGAACAAACGAAGAGAGAGTTGAAGGGCCGTACTTATTCATAATGATTCTAGTAAAAGAAACAAAATCCTCTCCATTAGATGAAAGAAAAGAGGTGATGACAGAATTATTTTTTGAAAAGTATCAAAATTTAGTTTTTATTAAGCAACATATATTTACTAATATAGAGTACGATGATAGACTTTCTTTTATATCCTAAAAAATAACTTTGTGACATGAAGAAAGGTAGGATGGAATGACTAAACAGAATGGACAACTAAGAAAATGGGCAATCTCATTTTGTACTACTTCATTGTTATTAGTAGGATGCAGTGCTGCATCTAATAGTGAAATAAACAAAAATGATCATGATACCATTACAATCTCGTGGCCGAGAGACATAGGTGAATTAGACCCTCAAGGTTATTCTCCAAACGAAATGTTTGCCCAAAATATGGTATATGAGTCACTCGTTCAATATAAAAATGATGGCACCATTTCGCCTCAATTAGCGAAAAGCTGGACTATTTCAAATGATGGGAAGGAATACATATTTAAATTACGTGATGATGTTAAATTTTCAGATGGGTCAAAGTTTAATGCTCAGATTGTTAAAAAAAATTTTGATCGAGTGTTAAATGAAAAACAAGAACATAATTGGTTAGACCTAATTAATCAAATTGACTCTACAACAGCGGTCGATGAATATACAGTTAAGATAACGTTAAAAAACGCTTATTATCCTTTATTACAAGAGTTGACATTAGTAAGGCCCTTGAGGTTTCTTGGAGAATCTGGATTTCCAAGAGAAGATGATGGAAAAATAGAAAAGCCAGTGGGAACAGGGCCGTGGGTATTAAAAGAGTATAAGAAAAATGAAAAAGCTGTATTCGAACGCAATAAGTATTACTGGGGAGACCAACCAAAATCTAAGCAAATTATTGTGAAGATTATTCCAGATAGTGAATCACGTGTAATTGCCTTTGAGAATAATGAAATCGATTTAATTTATGGAAATGGATTAATCAGTCTTGACTCGTATGAATATTTACGTCATTCGAGTAGATTCAAGACGGATCAGTCTGAACCGATGGGAACAAGAACGATCGCACTAAATACAAATCGTGGACCAACCAAAGAAGTAAAAGTCAGACAAGCTCTTATTCACGCCTTTAATACAGAACGTGTTGTAAAAGAATTATTTCATAATACAGAAGTCAAGGCAGATGCGTTATTTGCCCCGAATTCTCCTTATAGTGATATTGAGCTAGAACCATACAAGCATGATATCGAAAAAGCGAAGAAACTATTAGATGAAGCTGGTTGGGTGAAAGAAAACAACACTGAAATTAGACAGAAAAATGGAACTCCTTTAAAGGTTGAGTTAATATTTGATGCTTCTGATCAAATTCAAAAGGCTGTCGGAGAACTGCTGCAAGGTGAATTAAGAGAGATCGGAATCGATATTGTACTAAAAGGAGAGGAACAGCAAACATATATCGAAAGTCAGAAACACGGGGAATTCAATTTAACCTTTAGCAATACATGGGGCGCGCCATATGATCCACATTCCCTTGTATCATCTATGCGTATTCCTACACATGCAGATTATGAAGCTCAAAAAGGACTTCCGATGAAAAAAGAATTGGATCAGAAAATTAGTGATGTTTTGGTTACAACAGATGAGAAATCAAGGCAAGAATTATATAAAGAGATTATGACGACATTACATGAAGAGGCTGTTTACTTACCAATTTCCTACACTACAAATGTAGCCATTTATCAAAAAGACATCACAGGTGTTGAATTTTCACCTGTTGAATATGAATTTTCACTCGAAACGGTAGAGCATAAATAAAATGGTAACGTTTATTTGTAAAAGAATGCTAATGATCGTGCCAATCATCATTATCATCTCATTAATCGTATTTTTTGCATTGCGGTTAATTCCAGGTGATCCAGCAGAAGTTTATTTGCGATTATCCAAAATTCCGCCCACAGATGAAGCGATTGCACAGGCGCGTGCTGATTTAGGTCTTACAAAGCCGCTATATGTTCAATATTTTGAATGGCTATGGAAAGGGATGCATCTTGATTTTGGGCAATCTTTTTCAACAAAAAATGCTGTGCTTTCTGAAGTTTTTTATTACTTTCCGATGACGCTGAATTTAACATGTATGTCTGTTGCTTTTATTATTTTAGCAAGTGTTCCGCTTGGAATCTTATCCGCTTGTTATTCAAATAAGTGGATTGATCACTTATCACGAGTATTTGCCATTATCGGTAATTCAATGCCTGCCTTTTGGTTAGGCTTTTTATTACTATATATGTTTTCTTTGCAACTTGGCTGGCTTCCATCAGGAGGACGCGGGACTTTTTCTCATTATGTACTCCCGACATTAACATTATCGATTCCGTATATCGCCATTTATACGAGGCTGTTACGAACAAGCTTAGTGGAAAGTATGCAACAGCCATTCGTCTTATACAGCCGAGCTAGAGGGTTAAGTGAGAAACGGATTATGTGGAAGCATATTTTAAAACATGCAATGCTGCCAGTCGTTACGTCATTTGGTGTAAGTATCGGATATTTATTAGGTGGTACGATTATTGTAGAAAGTGTATTTTCGTGGCCGGGTATCGGCCGTTATTTTGTCACAGCTATCTTAAACAGGGATTATCCGGTTATTCAATTTTATGTTTTATTCATGGCTATTATTTTTTCAATCAGCAATTTAATAGTAGATATAATCTCTAATTATTTAGATCCGCGTATTCGATTTCAAGATAAAAGGAGAGCTGACTAAATGGTTATAAAATGTCGTGTCCTTTTACAAGATCGAATACTACTAACAGCATTTTTAGCTATTTTGCTATTGGTTGTGATTGCTTGTTTTGCACCTTTTATCGCACCAAATGATCCGATGAAAACTAACATTTCGATGCGTCTACAACCGCCATCAAGTGAGTATTTGCTTGGAACGGACTATTTAGGCCGGTGCATTTTTTCTCGTTTGCTCTACGGCACGCAAACTTCACTGGGAAGTGCGTTAGTTGTGGTAATTAGTACAACTTTTATCAGCCTTGTCATTGGTACCTATGCCGGATATAAAGGCGGAAAAGTAGATTATATTGTGATGCGTGTCTGTGACGTATTTTTATCTTTTCCAAGCTTAATCTTTGTTTTAGGATTCATTGGAATTATAGGGCCTGGTCTAAAAAATCTTGTCATTTCAATGATTCTAGTTTTTTGGGTGAATCATGTTCGGCTGATTAGAGGAATGGTGCTTAGTTTAAAAGAAAGAAATTATGTATCAATTGCAAGGCTATCAGATACACCGGTATATCGTATTTTATTCAGGCATATCCTTCCATCAGTTCTCCCTCAAGTAGCAGTCTTAGCAACACTTGATGTCGGAAGTGTTATCTTGCATATTGCTGGTTTTTCATTTCTGGGATTAGGAATTCAGCCTCCTACACCTGAATGGGGAACAATGTTAAATGATAGCCGCCAATTTTTACGAAGTCATCCACAAATGATGATGTATCCAGGAGGTATCATTTTTCTTGTTGTACTGGCTTTTAACATACTGGGAGATCGTCTTCAGGAACAGGTTTATGTTCAATATGATAAAAGACAAGGAGGATAATAATGGAGAAATACAGCCGAATTAAGATAGATCATTTATCGATTTTCCTAAAAAAGGAACAAAAGAAAATTGTAAGTGACCTTACCTTTCAAATAAAAAAAGATCATGTTACATGCTTATTAGGTCAAAGCGGTTCCGGTAAATCTTTAACGGTACTTGCCATTTTGGGTCTTCTTCCTTCATCTCTTCAAGCAAGCGGAAGTGTTACTCTTGGAGAAATTGATATGCTTCATCTACAAGAACAAAACCGGTCTTTTATTCGCGGAAAAGAAATTGCACTGATTATGCAAAATCCAATGTCAGCTTTTAACCCTATTGTTACAATAGGGAAGCAGGTCATTGAAACACTTCGTATTCATTTAGATTTGTCCAATTATGAAGCTGAGCAGCTTTGTAAATTGTGCTTGAAAAAAGTCTCTTTAATTGAAACGGAACGAGTGATGTCACTTTATCCGTTTCAATTAAGCGGCGGCATGCTGCAAAGAGTAATGATAGCGTTGATTTTTGCATTAAAGCCGTCTTTTTTAATTGCTGATGAACCAACAACAGCTCTTGATAAAGTAACACAATCTTCAATTTTACAAGAGCTTTTACAGCTTCAATCCGACACGAACATGGGAATGCTGTTAATAACGCACGATTTAGCTGTCATGTCACAAATCGCTGATGATGTTCTTGTTCTTCATGAAGGCACAATTGTTGAAAAACAACCGGTTAATCGATTGTTTTCACAGCCAAAGCACTCATATACGAAACAATTATTAAGAGCAAATTTACGTCTGCAAGGAGTCTAGTAGCAAATGACTGTTTTACATGTGAATCACATATCTAAAAGCTTTAAATCAACTATCACAAAATCCAGATACGATGTTCTTAAGGATGTATCACTGAAACTAAAAGAAAAAACCTGTTTAGCGCTTGTTGGGGAAAGCGGATCAGGGAAAAGTTCACTAGCAAAAATCATTGTTGGTTTAGAGAAAGCAGACGAAGGAGAAATTTATTATGAAGGGATATCCTTCAAGCAGATCAAAAGAAGTATTCGTAAGGAAATTCGTCAAAATATTCAAATCGTATTTCAAGATCCTCTTAGTTCCTTTAACCCGCGGCTTACTATGAGACAAAGTATGAGTGAGCCAATTTCTAATAAACTAACATTATCAAAGTATGAACGGAATACGCTTATTGAGCATTTAATAGAAGAAGTCGGCCTGGATCGAGAAATATTAACTAAATATCCGCATGAATTAAGCGGGGGACAACTGCAGCGAATTAATATCGCTAGAGCAGTTGCTGCTAAACCGCGTGTCATTGTTCTTGATGAAGTCGTTAGCAGTCTAGATGCCATTAATCAGCTTAAAATATTAGATTTGCTTATTTACTTTAAAGATACATATCATCTTTCATACTTGTTTATTTCACATGATATACAAGCGGTACGGTACATCGCTGATGAGATTGCTGTTATGGATAAAGGACGAATTGTTGAAGAAGTATCGAATACGGATGCGATTAATCGATTATCACACCCTGCATCTATTCGCTTGTTATCATCTATTTTGACTGTGCCTAGCCACGTTAAATCGAAATGATGCTATTCTTTCAAAAAAAGATTGCTTTATAATGAGACAGATGTTATATTGGATAAGCGATGAGCTAATTTGTGTAAGTCGAAGGATTTGCTTTGGAGCTAAACGTGTGAATGTGGTCGCACGGTCCTCGCCTCAAAACGCATCAAAGACGTCCTTTTGGACGTCTTTTTATTTTTTATATAAAATAGATATTGATATAGGGAAAAGGACTTGATTGCGAAAGTCTTTTTTATTTTACTCAAAAAAATGTATATAATCCTGACTATTGATCAAAAATATAGATTTTCAATCAATAGTTAACTTGAATAAGATGTTTTAATGAAAGGGAAGAGGGAATAAGTAATTAGATCTAATAGAGCGTAAATTTAGTATAAAGCGAGTTCGAAAGATAGGTGGAAAAATGCTTATTCGAGAAATTGAAATGACAGATGCCCATAAGTTTGTTGAATTGATTAAGCAAGTTGAAAAAGAAAGTAAGTATATGATGTTTGAAGGTGATGAAAGAAAGTTAAGTTCAGAACAACAAGAAAAAAACATCGAAATAATAAAACAGCAAGCTAATTCGACAATTTTTGTAGCAGAAATCAATAATGAGATAGTCGGTTACTTGCATGCAGTTGGAGGAGCTGTTAACCGGAACAGGCATGTTGCATATGTATCGATCGGAATTTTAAAAGAGTATAGAGGGGGAGGGATTGGTGTCTCTTTATTTAATCAATTAGAGAGTTGGGCAAAAGAGCAGCGAATCCATCGATTAGAATTAACAGTGGTTGTTGAAAACGTAGTAGCCATTCACTTGTACAAAAAAGCCGGATTTCAAGTTGAAGGAACGAAGAAGGATTCTTTGAAAATTAATGGTTTATTTGTAGACGAGTATTATATGGCTAAAATTTTAGACTAAACAGAGGTTTAGAAAGTAAAGGTGCCTCTTGTCTAGAAAACCACGCCGCATGAACAAAGCGACGTGGTTTTCTTAACTTCCTCTATATACTTGGTATCCCCATGGAGACACTAATAACGGAACATGGTAATGTTTTTGTTCTTGTGACAAGCCAATGCGTACGGATACTTTATTTAGAAAAGGAGGGCTGCTTAGCTCGATGTTTTTGGAATAAAAATAATCGCCGATGTAAAATAAAAGCTCGTACTCTCCTGGCTCAAATGATTCCGAAGAGAGCAGAGGCTGAGCGAGCCTTCCGTCACGGTTTGTTACAGAATCCGCTATTTTGATACGCTCAGCTTCTGATTGAATAAAAAATAGCTCAATTGCGACATTTGATGCAGGTTTGCCATGTGTTAAATCTAAAATATGAGTTGTTAATTTTGTCATCTTATTTTGAACCTTCTGTAGAAATTAAGATTTGAAGATTCTTTACATCTGCTTGTGTAACAGTAAACACTTGAAAACCAAACGGAGGACGTGGTTCAGTGTATACTTTTCCATCAGAGTTTGGAATGTTGTCAACAACTGAATCCCATGTATGATTTTGCGATTCAAATTTAACTTCTTTTAGCTGTGGGAAGCGTTCTAAAACGCGACATCCTATTAAATAAATTAAATGTTGGATTGATGGTGTTTCGGTTTCGTTGAATACAGAGCAGGCAATGTCGCGGACTTGTTCGGCAGCAACATACACTAAGGAGTCATCTCCAAGTGAATCAGCTGGATTTTCATAGGTCCAACCGATATTTAAATAGACAAAAAGAGGGCGGTTCGAGTCTTCTGGTAAAGTAGTATACTCATCTCTTACAAATCCTGTAAATGAATTCCCTTGTACTTTAATTAGCTGCAAATCAGTAATGCGGCTAGATTGTTCAACCACTTCATTCCCATTTGCTGTACGCGCTAATTTGAGTGACGCTTGCGCTTGTTCATTGCGCGATTTCTTAAATACAAGCTTACTTTCTGTCAGCGTATTTCCAATTACAGCTGCTGTCGCATTAAATGGGACTTCATTACCAACCAATTCTATTATTTCCATTTGTGGATATTTATCTAAAAAGGCTTCACCTACATACTGTAAAAAACCTTCAATTGTAGCTCCTTTATAACTGCCTAGATGCCGTTGAATAAAGTTTTTCATTGAATCAGTTGCAACTATTAAGCTGTTATCGCCTTCTGTAAATGAAGTCAAAAATTGACTACCGCCAACTGCCACTTTTACATTAATTCCAAATATAATATTATCCCGACCGTTAAATTCAGACTCCGGAATAGATTTGACACCTGTAAGTGGCTTTAAATACGTACGGTATGCAAATACATTTCCTTTTCCATAATACATTTGACGCTCTGTTTGATTTGCCATAGTCAAATACTCCTCATCATTTAATATTTTTTCGGTTAAACGAAAATAAGCAATTTTATCTACTTCTGCTAAAGCTGTTGTAAACTCGGCTTTTAAACCATTTGTAATTCTTGTTTTCATTGCTTGATAAATTTCATCTTTTTTCTTGCTGCGAACAGCGATAATAAAAGGAAAATCAAAGGTATTCATGTATTCTTCGTTTAAGGATAGAAACTCATCATACTCATCAGGAGACAAAGAGGTTAATCCTGCATTTTTTTGTTCTTGTTGGGAAGTTTTTGTCATGTTAATTTTTGCTCCTAGGTTGGGGTGAGCACGTAAAAGAGAAAGCTTCTGATCAATGGTTGCCTGATCTACAATGGTTCTCATTCTATGATGAAGTGATTGCAAAGAAGAAAAAGGGCGAAAATGAAGAGATTGTTCAGCAACCCAAGCTGAATGTTCATAAACATCACTGAACATATTGATAAATTCTTTGTCTGGAAGTTTATTAATTGTTTGGATCGTTCGTTTATTCATTAAAACACTTCCTCATTTCATTTCAGAATACTCAGTATTCTTAACGGAGATTGATGCAGCTGTTTTTTTAGGCTTCATGTTAAAAAATAAATTTAATAAAATAGCTGTCAAACTGCCGGTAATAATACCATCGCTCACGATGATTTTTAAAGCAGAAGGCACCTGGGCAAATAAGTCTGGAACAACAGTTGCGCCTAATCCTAATGAAATAGAACATGCAATAATAAGTAAATTACTTTGTTCATTAAAGTCAACTGTGCTTAACATTTTGATTCCAGATGAAATAACCATACCGAATAAAACAACCATTGCACCGCCTAGCACAGCGGTTGGTATAATTGTCGTTAATTCAGCAATTTTAGGAATGAAGCCTAATAGAATGAGGATAAATCCAGCTGCGATTACAACCTTTTTTGTTTTTACTTTTGATAACTGAACAAGACCAACATTTTGTGCAAAGGTATTGTAAGGAAAGGCGTTAAAAATACCGCCTAAAGTAATAGCTAATCCTTCAGCGCGGTAACCTCGACTGAATTCTTTTTCCGTTAATTCACGTCCGCAAATTTTGCCTAATGCTAAAAATACCCCTGCGGATTCAATGATAATAACAACACTTACTAAAATCATCGTTAAAATCGGTCCGGTTTCAAATGTTGGTGTTCCAAAATAGAATGGTGTTGGAATATGTACCCATGAAGCTTCGGACACTCCAGATAAGTCGACTTTTCCCATAAAAAAAGCTGTAACTGTTCCGGCAATGATTCCAATTAAAACTGAAAGCGAACGAAGGAAACCTTTAAAGAAGCGATTTAAAATTAATATTAATGTCAATACACCAAATGAAAGCATTAAATTAGATGGTGCTCCGAATTGGTCGCTCCCAATGCCGCCAGCCATATTTCTAATAGCTGATGGAACGAGAGATAATCCAATGATTGTTACAACGGTGCCCATTACAACTGGAGGAAACAATTTGATTACTTTACCAAAAAAATTGGCAAACAGTATAATAAATATTCCTGCAGCAATAATAGCTCCGTACACAGCGCTTATGCCGTATTGGGTGCCGATTGCGATCATTGGGCTGACAGCTACAAACGAGCTTCCGAGAACTACCGGTAATCCAATGCCAAACCATCTGTTGTTCCAGGCTTGAAGAAGGGTAGCCAGACCACAGGTGAGCAAGTCAATTGCGACAAGGTAAGTTAAGTCATGAGAAGTTAAATTCAGTGCACGGCCGACAGTTAATGGAACTAAAATCGCCCCTGCATACATAGCTAATACATGTTGTAATCCAAGTGACGTGAGTTTTAATGGATTTATTTTTCTTTCCATATGAAATCCTCCTTCAACATTATATCACATCTTATGTTAAAAAATGTAACATCGTTGGTGTGTTGATTTCATCTTAAAGTTTTTTTCTTTTAGTGTCATTAGTCATTTTAACTAAAAATTGGTCGCTGATTTGTAGCTATTTATACAAAATTATAATCTTTAATAAATTAGGAAACGATTTATATGTCATTTATTTTGACATAGAGAACCATCTGGAAATCATACATATTATTAGCATACATAATGGCTGTGTTGTTAGTGTAACTGTAAAATTACACATTTTAATCCAATGAACTTTTAAGTCAAAAAAAGATCTTTTTACTCATAAAATGGTTAAGGATGTTTTTTGATAGAACAAATTTTAAAATAAACTGACAAGTGCTATTCAATTATGAGAAAAACAGCTGAGAAGATAATTATGTTGGAGGTGCATCATGAAAGAATGGGTACAGAGAAAATTACATGATGTTATAAGTGATGATATGCAGACGAAAATGAAAGAAAAAATAGCGGAAGGAGGTGTGACGATTCCCATTACATCGCATATGCTTATGTGCATTTTTCAAAAACAAATGAGCAAACAAGATCAAATTCAGCAATTTGCCATTTCTTTTCATGGTGACGTTATTCATGTAAGTGGAATTGTCAAAAAGTTTTTATTAAAAATTCCGTTTGAAATTGTTTTGCGGCCGCTCCAAGCAAACCAAAGAATCTTGTTGTTTGAGATCAAAAACATGAAACCAACCAATCAAAAATGGCTTAACAGAAAAATATTTCATAAGCCGCCAGTTGCAACTTATGAAAATCAACAAATCCATATCAACTTAAACGAAATTGATAAAATCAAAATGATACCTGTGGGGAATATAAAAAGTTTTATCATTAAAGATAGAAAATTAAGAGTGAAAATTGGGTTGTGATTTCAAAGTGAGAATATGCAGAACTGCATGAATTTCATTATGTTTGTCATTGCATTTGTAGAATGATGAAAAGAATAGTACCAAACGGCTGAGTGGAGCGAATCTCGAAACAGAACCTTAAATATATTTTAATATAAAAATTTTTAGAATTTTTCATCTTTACCTATTGTTACAGTCTTCCATATAGTTGTACAATGTATTTTATATAGAGGTTTATCGAAAACCCGTAAATACAAAGAGCAAGGAGAAACAACCATGACGAATTACAATATTAATGTAACATTAAGTGAAACAAAAAAAGAAAAACCACACACAGATCAATTAGAATTTGGTAAAGTATTTACAGATCACATGTTCATTATGGACTATACAGCAGGTCAGGGTTGGCATGATCCGCGAATTGTCCCGTACCAACCGATTGCACTAGATCCTGCATCAATGATTTTTCACTATGGGCAATCAGTCTTTGAAGGATTAAAAGCTTACGTCACAAAAAATGAGCAGGTGCTTTTATTCAGACCAGATCAAAACTTCAAGCGCCTTAACAAATCAAATGAACGTCTATGTATCCCGTATATAGATGAAGAGCTTGCATTAGAAGCGTTAAAGCAGCTCATTCAAATAGATCGTGAATGGATCCCGACAACAGAAGGTACGTCTTTATATATTCGTCCATTTATTATTTCTACTGAACCTTATTTAGGAGTAGCTCCTTCAGGACGCTATCAATTTATTATTATTTTATCTCCTGTTGGATCTTACTATAAAGAAGGGATTGCTCCGGTTAAGATTGCAGTTGAAAGCGAGTTTGTTCGCGCTGTTGCGGGTGGAACTGGTACGGCAAAAACAGGTGGAAACTATGCTGCTAGCCTTAAAGCACAGCAACTGTCAGGGGAAAGAGGGTATTCACAAGTTCTTTGGTTAGACGGAGTGGAAAGAAAATATATTGAAGAAGTAGGAAGCATGAATATTTTCTTTAAAATTAACGGTGAAGTGGTTACGCCGTCAGTTAACGGCAGTATTTTAGAAGGAATTACACGTAAATCGATTATTCAATTGCTTCAGCATTGGAATGTCCCAGTAACTGAGCGCCGCATTTCAATGGATGAGATTAAACAAGCATATTTAGACGGTAAACTTGAAGAGGCATTTGGTACGGGAACAGCAGCTGTTATCTCACCAATCGGTGAACTGTTTTGGAATAACGAAGCAATGATAATTAATCACGGACAAACAGGTGAAGTTTCAAAAAAACTGTATGACACTCTAACTGGTATACAAAATGGGACAGTGGAAGACCCGTTTGGATGGTCTGTAGAAGTGTAATAAATGAAAACGTTAATCAGCCAATGATTTACTATTTGCTAATAGCAGGATAAATCCATTATTTTATTCAATAGGAAAAATGAATTAAATTTCATTTTTCCTATTTTTCTGTTTTTACGATATAATAAAAACATAAGGAAGAAAAGCAGCTGAAGCTTTCAAGAAGATTCCTCTTATTCTTCCTTGCAAAAGTGGGATTTTTCTAATTTCTCATACAATCATTAACTAAACAGCTTTCTAAAAATAATATAAATGGAGGAAGACAATGATTAGTAAAATTAAAAAAGTGAAGTTGGAAAAGGATGGTAAAAATCCCAATTATAAAGTTCTTCTTGAATGTCCAGAAAACCATCAATTATATATTCATTTTGACTATACATATGCGACAGGATCATATTGGCCGAAAGAAGTCCATTATAAACGTAAACATCGCGGCGCAAAGTTAGCATGGTATACACGTGAAATAGAAAATATGACCGTAGAAAACTTTTTAAAGGAGATTGCAGAACGAATTAATAAAAAGTATGATTTTACCTTAAAATAATTCACAAGCTCAAATTTTCCTAATGGCTCATTCTTGCTAAATAGAGCCTATCAAATTATTGATGTGTGACACTAAAATATTCATATAAAAGTAAAGTTTATAAGGAAAAAATAGATCATGTTCATCATAGCATGATTTATTTTTTATAGTGGAGCATTTTTTAATCATTAACATGCAATTCCTTGTATTCATACCTTTTAAACAGGAATTGTTAGTGGAAATAAGATAATTTTCAATAAAAATCAAAAATAATATAAAACTTTATGTTAAAATGTCAATGTTACATAAACGTATACTCTGTTATTTTGTTTGTGTAAGAAATATATTTACATAGCTAAGAAGGAGAGAATAGCATGGAAAAAGTATTAATTTTCGGACATAAAAATCCAGATACAGATACAATTTGTTCTGCGATTGCATACGCTGATTTAAAAAATAAACTTGGACTAAATGCAGAGGCAATTCGTCTAGGCGAAATCAATGGCGAAACACAATTTGCATTAGAGAAGTTTAATGCAGAACTGCCACGTTTTGTTGACGAAGTATCAAAAGAAGCAAAAGAAGTTATTTTAGTCGATCACAACGAACGCCAGCAAAGTGCCAATGATATTGATCAAGTTCGTGTATTAGAAGTAATTGATCACCACCGTATTGCAAACTTTGAAACAGCAGATCCTTTATACTATCGCGCTGAACCAGTTGGTTGTACAGCAACAATTTTAAACAAGTTATACAAAGAAAATGGAGTAAAAATCGAGCCGAATATTGCTGGCCTTATGCTATCAGCTATTATCTCTGATTCATTATTATTTAAATCTCCAACTTGCACAGAACAAGATGTTGCGGCAGCTCGCGAATTAGCGGAAATTGCTGGTGTTGATGTTGAAGAGTATGGATTAGCAATGTTAAAAGCAGGTGCAGACCTAAGTGATAAAACAGCTAGTCAGTTAATTTCTCTTGATGCAAAAGAGTTCAGCATGGGTTCTAGCAAAGTAGAAATTGCACAAGTTAATGCAATTGACGTTAATGATGTACTTGTGCGTAAAGCTGAAATTGAAGAAGTAATTGCTAAAACGGTAGAAGAGAAAGGATTAGACTTATTCCTTCTAGTCGTTACGGACATTTTAAATAGCGACTCTACTGCTGTAGCACTAGGTTCTGCAGCTTCAAAAGTTGAAGAAGCTTACGATGTTAAATTAGAAAACAATACAGCATTATTAAAAGGTGTTGTATCACGTAAGAAACAAGTTGTTCCTGTATTAACTTCTGTATTTGCATAAGATTAGCGATTCAAAAACCTCTTTTTGTCTATTAAGCAGGCAGGAAGAGGTTTTTTCTATTTCCTTAATACTTCTAATAAAGCTTCAATCAGTAGTTTTTTCATTATGCTCTGCTATAACTGTTCATTGGCTCAATCATTTTAGACACCTTAGGTTAAAAAAGGAATATATGGATATTAATTCCTGAAAAAACAATCAATTTTTTTCTATTTTAAGATAAAAATGATTATTTTGTCATAAACCTTTACAAATGGTACTGTTATTTGCTAAATTAGTATTTATATTAAAAATTGTTTAATAATTTGAAAGATTATATTTTTTGATAGTGTTTTGAATACGGAGGGAATTATTGTGGCAGAATTAAGAAGCAACATGATCAAAAAAGGATTCGACAGAGCACCTCATCGCAGTTTATTGCGGGCAGCAGGTGTAAAGGAAGAAGATTTTAATAAGCCGTTTATTGCGGTAGTAAATTCATATATTGATATTGTACCAGGTCATGTTCACTTACAAGAGTTTGGTAAAATCGTAAAAGATGCAATTCGCGAAGCCGGTGGCGTTCCATTTGAAATGAATACAATCGGTGTTGATGATGGAATTGCAATGGGGCATATTGGAATGCGCTACTCATTGCCTAGCCGCGAAATTATTGCCGACTCAGTAGAAACAGTTGTATCTGCCCACTGGTTTGATGGAATGGTTTGTATCCCAAACTGCGATAAAATTACACCAGGTATGTTAATGGCCTCATTACGATTAAATATCCCAACAGTTTTCGTAAGCGGTGGACCTATGAAAGCAGGGAGAACAAGTGATGGACGAAAAATTTCTCTTTCTTCTGTATTTGAAGGGGTTGGAGCTTATCAAGCTGGAAAACTAGATGATAAAGGCTTGCTGGAATTAGAGCAATTTGGCTGTCCAACTTGCGGATCATGTTCGGGTATGTTTACAGCAAACTCGATGAACTGCCTAGCAGAAGCTTTAGGACTAGCTTTACCTGGTAACGGAACAATCTTAGCGGTTGCACCTGAACGCAAAGAATTCGTTAAAAAATCAGCGAAGCAGCTAATGGAATTGATTAAATTAGATTTAAAACCACGCGATATTGTAACAGAAAAAGCAATTGATAATGCATTTGCTTTAGATATGGCACTTGGCGGTTCAACAAATACAGTGTTGCATACACTCGCGCTTGCGAATGAAGCAGAGATTGATTATCCGCTAGAACGCATTAATGAAGTGGCATCTCGTGTACCTCATCTATCAAAGCTTGCTCCAGCTTCAGATGTATTTATTGAAGATTTGCATGAAGCCGGCGGAGTGTCAGCAGCATTAAATGAATTATCTAAAAAAGAAGGAACGCTGCACCTTGATACGATGACAGTTACAGGTCAAACATTAGGTGAAAACATTGCAGGATGTGATGTGAAAGACTACAATGTAATCCGTCCGATTGATAATCCATTTACTGAAAAAGGCGGACTTGCTGTATTATTTGGCAATCTTGCTCCAGATGGTGCAATCATCAAAACAGGAGGGGTTCAAGATGGCATAACCCGCCATGAAGGGCCAGCGATTGTATTCGATTCACAAGATGAAGCATTGCATGGTATTGCAAACGGCAAGGTGAAAGAAGGGCACGTAGTCATTATTCGCTATGAAGGGCCAAAAGGTGGACCTGGAATGCCGGAGATGTTAGCTCCAACTTCACAAATTATGGGTATGGGGCTAGGTGCAAAAGTAGCATTATTAACGGATGGACGTTTCTCTGGGGCATCCCGCGGCATATCAATTGGACACGCATCTCCGGAAGCAGCAGAAGGTGGCCCGCTTGCATTTGTGGAAAATGGTGATCATATTGTTATTGATATTGAAGAACGCCGAATCGATGTTCAAGTACCTGAAGAAGAATGGAAAGCGCGCAAAGCAAACTGGAAAGGCTTTGAACCAAAAGTGAAAACAGGTTATTTAGCTCGTTATTCTAAGCTTGTTACATCTGCGAGTACTGGTGGAATTATGAAATTTTAATATCATTAAAAAGACTACTTCGCCTGAAGTAGTCTTTTTAATGATATTAAATTCTATTAAGTAATTGGAGATTTTGTTGATAAGTCATGTACTTTTTGACTTTTATAATAGCGGAAGAATATTCTTGGATAAGATGTTGTATGGAGGTAATGACACTGTCTGGATAAGCGCATTTTCTTTTTAGTAACAGGTTGTACTTAGCTATTTGTTTTTCAAAATAATGAACAACTTGTTCAGGTGTTTTCACTAACAATGACCTCATATATTCTTGTACTTGTTTTTCAAGAAAGAAGTAACTGTCTATTAAAAACATGGTCCTCATATAATGATCATCCTCCTTAATCATTTATATTGTAAAAAAGAAATCCTGTATAAAGGATTTCTCTTTAAAATAAAGTATAATTTCTATTAAGCACTTATATTAGAAATAACAGATGTTCTGTATTTATTTACTTTGAATTTTATATATGTAGGCGTTTCACCAAATAAGTTGGCAACGAACACCGTAGCACCATAAAATGTTTTTTCATTTGCCATTTCTCGATTAATAAGATAGTCATATACAGCCGATTCAATATCATCAACAAATAATAAAATGTGCTTTTTTTCGAATAGGAGCTCAAACATTTCAAAAATTAAAGCCGGACTTTGATCAAATTTGTCTTGTAGCTGTTCTAATCGGTATTTTGTAAGTGGTACCTCACATTGGATAATATATTTTAATTCTTCTAAAAACAATTTACTCATTTTGATCACATCCCTATTCTTTTAATTAAATTCATTTTAGCACTATTAAATTATTTTTGGAAGCGTTTTCATCAATATAGAATGATAAAATTTTATTTTCATTTCTTGATTTATTAATAAGTTTTTCTTTAATTAATTGTAGTATAGTTGGTTTTAAAGGCAGATACTAGTTACTTGTTAAATACTCTAACATATTTTTTATCATTTGACGTTTAACACGGGATAGAAACGTATGCTGTCATATATTTTGTAAGAGAAATTGACATGATAGGTTGTTAATGTATGCTTTTAATTTTAAATAAGAGGACAATATGACATTGAATTGTGTTACAATTGCAAGCAAATAATGTCAATTTACAGGTGATAAACATGGAAAAGCAACCGATTTCAGAACTCAAAATTTTAAAAGATATTGCAGAGATTCTAAATGAAGGTACTGACTTACACGATATGCTCCACGATGCTCTAACGAAACTTCTTGAAGTCACTGATCTGCACACAGGTTGGATTTTTTTTATTGATACAAACGGAAAGCATGAAATGGTTGCAGCACAGCAATTGCCACCCGCTCTATTAAATGAAGGGGCACAGCCGATGTGCAATGGCACGTGCTGGTGTATAGATCGTTATATGGATGGACGGCTTCAAAAAGCGTCTAATATTATGGAGTGTAAACGTTTAGAAGATTCGATTACGTATCAATGGGGAGATACTTGCGGAATTACACACCATGCAACTGTACCGCTGCAAGCCGGAGATGAACGCTTTGGCTTGCTTAATGTAGCTGCACCTCGGAAAGCTCACTTTAAACGAGCAGAATTAGATATGTTAGGGTCAGTAGCATTGCAAATAGGAACGGCTATTAAGCGAGTGAAGTTAACTGAAAAAGAACAAGAATTAAAGCTAATTGAAGAACGGAATCGTCTGGCTAAAGATTTGCATGATTCTGTTAATCAACTATTGTTTTCAATCAATATTACAGCTAAAGCGGGTAGCAGTCTCGCTAAAGAGCAGCAGTTAAAAGATACCTTTTCTTTGATTCAAGAAACAGCTCAGCATGCTCAAGTAGAGATGAAAGCTCTTATCTGGCAGCTCCGACCACAAGGATTAGAAAATGGAATTGTAAGTGCATTAAAAAGTTACGGACAAATGCTTGGTTTAGAAGTGACAGAAGAAATTAAAGGAGTTTCTGTATTGCCAGCTGTAGTTGAAGAGACATTATGGCGTGTTGGGCAAGAAGCTTTTAATAACTGCAGAAAACACGCTGATACAAAAAATGTTTCACTCAGTGTAGTTGTGAAAAAAGATCGTGTTGTAATGAAAATTAGAGATGCAGGTAGCGGTTTTATCTATAAACCTTCTGTAAATCTTCCTACATTAGGTTTAAAAACGATGAACGAACGTGTAAAGCGTCTTTTTGGTACGTTTAATGTCGAAAGCAGTATAGGTAATGGAACAACAATTACTGTTACAATTCCGCTTTAAAAAGGAGAATAACGATGACAATACGCATTTTAATTGCAGATGACCACCACGTTGTCCGCAAAGGCCTTGTATTTTTTTTACAAACACAGCCTGATTTTGAGGTGGTAGGTGAAGCTTCTAACGGCCAAGAAGCCGTTGAGTTGGCAAAGAAAATAAAGCCAGATATTTTATTAATGGATCTATCAATGCCTATACTTGATGGCATCGAGGCGACAAAGCAGTTAAAAGCTATCCAGCCTTTTATCCATATTGTGATTCTGACAAGCTTCTCTGATCAAGATCATGTTATTCCTGCTCTAGAAGCAGGAGCTTCTAGTTACCAGCTAAAAGAGAGTAATCCTGATGAGCTTGTATTAGCTATACGAAAAGTAATGAATGGAGAAAGTCAACTTGACCCTAAAGTGACAACTCATCTGTTAAACAGGCTCACAAAGAGAACGAAACAAGAACCTAAACTAATAGATTCGCTTACAAAAAGAGAAAAAGAAGTATTAAAAGAAATTGCAACCGGGAAAAGCAATAAAGAAATTGCAGCTTCACTTTATATTACTGAAAAAACTGTTAAAACCCATGTATCAAACATTCTCTCAAAGTTGGATGTTCAGGATCGTACCCAGGCGGCGCTATATGCGGTACAAAATGGCATTCATTAACCTACGACTTTAGTTGTAGGTTTTATTTTTTATTTTCAGCCTCTTTATGTAGATTGTCTCTGACTAATAGATGATAGAGAAAAAGTAAATTTTTTCTATAATAAGAATATAAACACTAAAGGAGCGAAAAAAAATGAATGTTTTAATCGTAAATGGAAGTCCAAGAACAGAGGGGCGCACTACACTATTGACAACATGGATGGCTAACAGATTTCAAAGCAGCTTTATTGATTTAAGCGAAATAATCTTGCCTATCTTTAATGGAGGAGCTGATCAATATGAATCCAAAGAAGTAAAGATGTTAATAAATGCAGTAGAAGAAGCAGATGCGATTTTAATAGCGACACCAGAATATCATGGAGCAATGAGCGGTGCATTAAAAAATGCATTAGACTTTTTGAACAGCAGTTATTTTGCCCATAAGCCAATGGGACTAATAGCTGTTGCCGGCGGAGGCAAGGGAGGCATTAATGCCTTAAATAGTGTCAGAACAGTTGCCCGGGCACTTTATGGGAATGTACTAGCAAAACAATTAGTCATCGATCCGACCGACTTCACAAAAGGAGATGATGTCATTACAAAACAAATGGCTTCTTCCATTGATGAGCTGTTTGCTGAAGTAAAGATGTATGCAGCACTTTCTAAAAAAGTACTTAATGAAAAACAAAATGTATAAGAAAAATTCACTGTGCAAAGATAAGAGATTTCAAGCCATTTTAATCGCTAATATTTTATCTTCGATTGGGTCAGGCATTACAATGATTGCGATTCCTTTATTGCTAGTGATGCAGCCAAATGGCAATAAATTGTTTGGCGTTGTTATGCTTGCAATGACC
The DNA here is from genome assembly GCA_008180335.1 of Priestia megaterium. Lineage (GTDB taxonomy): Bacteria > Bacillota > Bacilli > Bacillales > Bacillaceae_H > Priestia > Priestia megaterium_B. The sequence continues at coordinate 106,945 of VTEF01000003.1, read as the reverse complement.
GTATTTAGCTTTCTTATTACACCTTCAATTGGATATGTAATTGATAAATTTTCTCGGAAAAAATTATTGCTGATTGGAGAGTTCACTGGTTTTTTAACGATTTTCTTATTTGCGCTCAGCGGCTTTTTTTCTGACTATGCCACCTGGCATTATGTTGCTTTATATGGAATTGGGAGTTTGTATTATACATTTTTTTATCCGACGATTTTCGCGTTTAACCAAGAAGTATTTGATAGTAAAGTGCTTCATTCGTTAAATGGAATGATGGAAATTCAAGGGCAGCTGTCGAGTATGATTGCAGGTGCAGCTGCGAGTATTATGTTAACAAAATGGGACATACAATGGATTTTAGTTTTTGATTGCTTCACATATATAGTCGCTTTTTATTTCTTTTCTAAAGTAGAATATGTCAAAACAAAATCGTTAAGCAATGAACACAAGCCTAAAATAGCAGAAGGTTATCATTTTATTAACCAAAACAAAAGATTATCCATATTTTTATTTTTATCGCTTATGCCGTTTATTAGTGTGATGCTTACGAATTATTTATTTCCCATCTATTTAATAGAGCAACTAAAAGCAAGCAGTGAAGCTTATGGCATTCAAAATATGTTTTATGGATTTGGCGCTTTACTTGCTGGTGTATTTGTTCCAGTCTTCATTCAGAAAATGGGGAATGAACAAGTAATTTTGTTTACAGTTAGTGCATTTGCAATCGGAATGTCCTTTATTATATATATGAAATGGCTACCGCTTTACTTCTTGTTCATTTGTTTTCTTGCGTTCATGAATGCAGCAACAAGAGTAGCTCGCAACACATTTATAATGGAGCATATCCCAAATGAGTTAGTGGGGCGAGTCGACAGTATTTTCCGGTTAGTGAGTTTAGCAGTTCGTATCGTCCTTACAGTGTGGTTTACGTATTTAGCATCTTCAAACGATATAAAAAATGCTTTTCTTGTTCTCGATATACTATTGATCTTATCTGCTGTTGGGATCTTTATCAGTTATAAGAACCAGTATAAAAAACAATTACTAAGATTTAGACGTATTTCATAATCATTTTATTATGTTATAATAAGGAAATTGGCAATAATGTTCAACATTCATGTTGAACATTATTTATTTTTATTTAGAAATACAAAGAAACAGTCTTTTAACTGTTCTCTTTTTGATAGGAAGATTGTGAAACTATGTTAAATCGAACATTAAATAAAGAACGTTTAAAAGATACATATTCAAGCAGAACATATTATCGGGGGCATACTTATTATAAACAAGGTCGTGTTTTAGACTTAGAGTACAACGAGCAAACAGAAACCTGGATTGCTTCCGTTCATGGAACCGAACTGTATACAGTGATGGTAGAAAAACAAGAAAACTCCTTTTATTCCTTTTGCGATTGTGATGCTTATCATGAATTTAAAGAATGTAAACACGAAGTTGCTGTTTTATTAACAATTTGTGATGAACAAAGTAAGCCTGAGCCCGTTCAAACAAAGCCATATCGCAACAGCCGTGAATACGAAAAAGTTAATCAGTTTATTCAGCTATTCTCTGATTATCAACAGTCCGTTAATGATTATGAAAATTATGCAGATAAACACCCGCTAAAAGTAGAATTCATTTGTAAGTCATATTCTGAGCATTTTATGCGTTCAGAAGGTATGTATTTAACAATTGAGCTAAAAGTAGGAGTCAGCCGCACCTATGTAGTAAAAGATATACATAGTTTTTTAATGGATGTAAAAGAATATCAAGTTCATGAATTCACAAAACGGTTTGCTTTTGATCCAGCAGAACATTATTTTATTGAGGAAGATCGAAAAGTAATTGAGTTGCTGCAAGAAATGATGGAAAATGAAAATCTTTATCAAAACACTTATTCTATGTATAATTCAACAGCAATTAATCGAGAATTAATCATTCCTTCTCTTATTGCCAAAAGATTACTAATATCCTTGCAGGATTGTCAGGTAACTTTCATTCACGAGTCAGAAGTGTATGAACAAATCCTATTTGCTGAAGATACATCACCGTTTTCATTTCGGATAGATAAACATAAAGTAAGTGGATTTGAATTAGATTTTAGTGAACTGCATCGCCTAGCTTTTTTTGATCGTTACGGCTGGCTATTTCTAAATGGGCAATTTTATGAATTAACTAATGAGCAGAGAAGATTATTAGAAGGTTTAAGAAAAAGTGCGCCGCTAAAGCCTGTTATTCCTATTGCAGAAGATCAAATGGGGGACTTTTTATCACATGTCTTACCTGGCTTAAAGAAAGTCGGAGCAGTAGAAATCACAGAAGAAGTATCTGATAAGATTATTTCGCCACCGCTTAAAGCAAAACTGTTTATTGATAATGAAGATGACCAAATATTTTTGACGCTTGAATATCATTATGACGACATTGTGATTAATCCATTTGCTCATGAAATCCAAAATTATGAAAAAATTTTGATACGAGATACTGAAAAAGAAGATATTGTAATGGATTTGATTGAGCATGCACCTTTAAACATTTACCTGAATCAGCTCTATTTAAACCAAGGTGAAGATTCAATTTATGAATTTTTATTCCGGATTATTCCCCAGCTTGAAAACGTAGTAGATGTATATATGACAGATAAAGTGAAATTTAAAATATTTCATGAATATACAATACCAAAAACGTCTATTGATATTGAATCGAGCAATCATTTGCTTGAGATTGATTTTGATCTCGGGGATATTGATGAAGGAACAGTCCAAGAAGTGTTGCAGTCAGTACTTGAAAAGAAAACATATCATCGTCTAGCAAGCGGGGCATTCATTTCATTAGAAAGTGAAGGGTTTCAACAAATCCATCAGTTATTTGATGAACTGAATGTAACAAAAGAAGATTTAACGCAAAATCGTATACAAGTTCCGTTATATAAGAGTATGCAAGTTGAAGATATTATGTCAGGGTCGAATAAAGCAAATACTAAATTCGGAAAAGCATTTAAAAAATTAGTTAATCACCTCAAAACACCGGAAGACATTGATTGGGAGATTCCTCATTCATTACAAGCATCATTGCGCGATTATCAATATAACGGTTTTCAATGGTTTAAATCTCTTTCCTCCTACTCGTTAGGCGGCATATTAGCTGATGACATGGGGCTTGGAAAAACGCTGCAAAGCATTTCATATCTATTATCCGAAAAACAAGAAACAGATAAGATCGATCCATTTCTGATTGTTGTTCCAGCATCTCTTATTTACAACTGGAAAAATGAATTAGAAAAATTTGCGCCAGAGCTTACAGTGCAAACAATTGTCGGTTCACCGCAAGAAAGAAAAGAAATGTTAAAGAGCAATGCGGATGTGTGGATTACATCCTATCCAACTCTAAGACAAGATGCTGATTTATATCAAAATTTAGTTTTCCATACGCTTATTCTAGACGAAGCACAAAGTATTAAAAATTATGCAACAAAAACGGCTGCTGCAGTGCGTTCGATAACTGCATATAAACGCTTTGCCTTAAGCGGTACACCTATCGAAAATTCATTGGATGAATTATGGTCTATTTTCCAAACAATTCTACCCGGTTTTTTCCCAAGTCAGCAGGAATTCAAAAGTATGAAGCCAGAGCAGGTTAGCCGTATCGTTCGTCCATTTATTTTACGCCGCGAGAAAAAAGATGTATTAAAAGAATTGCCAGATAAAATTGAAACAACACACCTATCTGAGTTAACAAAAGAGCAAAAAGAACTGTATGTAGGTTATTTAGAAAAACTAAAAGCTTCTTTAAGCCAAGGTGATTTTAATAAAAACCGTATGAAAATATTAGCTGGATTAACTCGTCTTAGACAAATTTGCTGCCACCCTTCTTTATTTATTGAAAATTATGAAGGACAATCCAGCAAATTAGAGCAGTTATTAGAAACAGTACGGAATGCTTTAGCAAATGGCAAACGTCTTTTAATCTTCTCTCAATTTACAAGCATGCTTCAAATTATTCGCGAACAATTAGAAGCTGAAACGATTTCATTTTTCTATCTAGATGGCCAAACAGCAGCTAAAGATCGTGTCGAGATGGCAAATCGATTTAACCAAGGCGAGCAGGAAGTCTTCTTAATTTCGTTAAAAGCAGGCGGCACAGGATTGAATTTGACGGGAGCTGATACGGTTATTTTATATGATTTGTGGTGGAATCCAGCGATTGAAGAGCAAGCTGCTGGCAGAGCACACAGAATTGGCCAGAAAAATGTTGTTCAAGTGATCCGCTTGATTTCCCGCGGGACCATTGAAGAAAAAATTTATGAACTTCAGCAGAAGAAAAAAGAACTAATCCAACAAGTGATTCAACCAGGTGAAACGAAGTTAACAAGCTTGTCAGAAGAAGAATTGCGTGAACTTTTAGGAATGTAATCACACAAAGAGTGGAGTGAGGGCAAGGTGAAAAAGTGGGCGTTTGTATCAGACTTTGACGGAACAATATCAAAGCAAGATTTTTATTGGCTGGTGATTGAACGATATTTTCCAGAAGGAGAGCAGCTATTTCAAAAGTGGAAGTCTGGTGAAATGCAGGACATTGATTTTTTATCAACTGTTTTTCGTTCAATTAATCAAGGAGAGCAACATATTTTAACGGAAATTGATGCGATTGCAATTGATGAATATGTTCCAGCCTTTATTAAGCGTGTTCAAGAAAGCGGAGGAGACTTTTACATTCTAAGTGCTGGAACCGATTATTACATTAAGCCTTTACTAAAAAAATACGGTGTCGAACATGTCGAGGTTTTTTCAAACAAAGGTTATTTTCATGAAAATAACGTTCATTTAAAGATTGATCAAACACATTGGACATACTCAGAAAGATACGGCATTGATAAATCGGCTGTGATTCAGGAGTTAAAAAAGAAATATGATGTCATTTATTTTGCAGGGGATAGTGAACCAGATTCACACCCTGCAGTATTTGCAGATCTTACATTTGCTAAAGATGCGTTACAAGGGTTGCTTCAGAAAAAAGGAGTCGAATTTATTCCGGTAAATGAGTTTAAAGAGATTGACGACTTTTTAGTGAAGAAAGGTGTACTAAAGTGAAACTTCAATCAGGAGCTATTGCCTATTAAGAGCAGGGAAACAGGATTGTTCTTGAGATGCAAAAATCACTCTAGTCTTTGATCAGAAAGAGCAGCTTTTCACTAATTTTACATGAAAGGAACAGCATATGATTTCATTTGAACCAATTACAAAAGAAACATTGTACATTGCATTTGAACTTGTAAATTCAAATGCCGCATACAATCAGCTAGAAACGGGACAGGAAACACGATCAAATGATGAAGTTGGCTCGGAATATATGCAAAAAAACACGAACAGCTTATTTATAAAAGCTGATGATACATATATTGGGCTGATTAATTATATGAAAGAGAATCCAAAAGACGGTTACCCTTGGCTCGGCTCGTTTATGATTCATAGTGCTTATCACGGGTTTGGATATGGCACACAAGCATATGTAGTATTTGAACAATATTTGACTGAACAAGGTATATCTCGCTTGCGCCTTGGTGTACTGCAGCAAAACGCAAGGGCACGTGCATTCTGGGAGCGGCTTGGCTTTTCCTTTTATGCTACAAAGCCGCTCGTTAACAACGTAGTTGACTGCTTTGAAAAAGAATTTTAGAAACCTTTGAGCCCCTAGGGTTCAAAGGTTTTTTTGTTTAATTAATGTGAAGCTTCTTCATCTTCAACTGGGTGCTGAGCAGACTTTTTAACTGGATTTTAGTTTTATACCGATACTTTTCTGTATACATTTTTTAAAACAATAACGGAAATACTGGTAAGCAAGTCACACCTTTTTTATGTAAAAGACATCAAATAAATCTATGGATGTGTAAGGAATGTCAGTATTGAGGAAAGAAAAAAACAAAGAAGCATTATACGCATTTATCGCATTCATTTTCATTTTTCTATATGTGGCACCTACATATATAATGGGAGAAAATGCTCATATACGCGTTCATGATAATTTAGATTCCAATATTGCTTGGTATAAAGTACTGGCTGAAAGCGGTCAGATGTTCGGCGGAGTTAACTCGACAATTCCTCAGGTGATTAACGGGTTGCCTCGTGATGCCTATGGAAGCGAATTTAGCGGAATTGTTTGGCTGCATAGTCTTTTTCCTTCTATGACTGCTTATGCTTTAAGTCAAACCATTACAAGAACCTTTGCTTTTATTGGTATGTATTTGTTGTTGAAGCAGCATTTTATTAGGCATAAAAAAGCAGCTTTCATCCGTGTCGGTGTGTCGCTTGCTTTTGCCCTTACTCCATTTTGGCCTTCAGGGATGCTAAGCACTTTAGGATATCCTCTTGCATTATGGGCTTTTTTAAATATTCGCTCACGGAATTTTTCATGGAAAGAGTGGGTGACTCTCGCTCTTTTGCCTCTGTATTCGAGCTTCGTGTTAGGCTTTTTCTTTTTTCTAGTAGCAATAGCCTTTCTCTGGATTTATGACTTAATAACGAAACGAGATTGGAACCTTTATTTTTTAGGAAGTATCGTATTCATGACAAGCGTTTTTCTTTTGGTTGAATATCGGCTTGTCTATTCAATGGTTCTTTCTGAAGTGCCGACACACCGTGTCGAGTTCATATCGTCAAGACATGAACTTTGGCGCTCTATCCGTTTGTCATTTAAAAATTTTTTAATCGGACATACCCATGTAATGACTGTTCATACATTTGTGATTCTTCCTATTATTGTTCTGGCGCTTGTATTATTAATTGTCAGAAAAAAAGGCGGGAAAGAAAAGCTATTTATTTTTTTATTTCTTTTAAATTATGCTCTGTCACTATGGTATGCGCTTTGGTTTAACAATATTTGGATTCCTCTAAAAGAAAAAATCGATTTTTTAAATACATTTAATTTTGCTCGTTTTCATTTTTTACGATTATTAATCATTTATCTTAGCTTTGCTCTAGCGTGTTATATGCTGTGGTCATTCGGCAGATACTGGAGAGCTTTAGCTCATGGGGCGATTGTATCTCAAATTGTGATTCTCCTTTTTTTTAATGAAGAATTCCTTTATGGGCATCATTTTCATTCACCATCATTCCAGGAGTTTTATGCAATCGAACAATTTGAAGAGATGAAAGATTATATCGGCCAGTCTCAAGAGTCTTATCGGGTGGCAAGTATCGGCCTTCATCCAGCTATCGCACAGTACAACGGTTTTTATACACTAGACACTTACAACAATGTGTATCCGCTCGAATATAAATATAAATTTCGAAAAATAATAGCAAAAGAGCTCGAAAAAGATAAAAAGCTGAAAGTGTATTTCGATGAATGGGGAAGCCGCTGCTATATATTTGTGGCTGAGCTCGGAAAGAACTATGAATTTAGAAAGAATACAGAGAAAAAAATCAAAAATTTAGAATTAAATACGGATGCATTTAAAGCAATGGGAGGACGCTATTTTTTTTCCTCGCTTCCAATAATGAATTCCGAAAGCAACAACCTTATACTCTTGAAAGAATTTAACCATAAAGAGTCAGCATGGACAATTTACTTATATGAAGCAAAGTAAAAAAACATAGGAGGGAATGAAGTGAACCAGTCACAGCCTTTGTTAACGATTGTGGTTCCATGTTACAACGAAGAGGAAGTATTAAAAGAAACAATTAGCCAGCTCACCTTTATTTTAGATGGTCTAAGGAAAGAGGAGTTAATTTCTGATGCAAGTAAAATTTTATTTGTTGATGACGGCAGCCGAGATCGGACGTGGTCATTAATAGCGATGGAAAGCACGAATAATGATTATGTTACTGGTTTGAAATTGGCACGCAATGTAGGACATCAAAAAGCATTGTTAGCCGGACTTGAAAAGGCTAAAAGCAAATCTGACTGCGTTATTTCAATTGATGCAGATTTACAAGATGATATTTCTGTTATAAGAGAGTTTATTCTGAAATATCATGAGGGTTATGAAATTGTATACGGCGTTCGCAATAGCCGAGATACGGATACTTTCTTCAAAAGAGCAACAGCATTAGGTTTTTATCGTTTCATGAATAGACTTGATATAAATTTAGTTTATAATCATGCTGACTATCGTTTAATGAGCAAACGAGTACTTGAAGAACTGGGGCATTATCATGAAGCGAATATATTTTTGCGCGGGATCGTTCCATTGATTGGTTTTAAATCAACAAAAGTGATGTATGATCGAAAAGAACGGTTTGCAGGAGAAACAAAGTATCCTCTAAAAAAGATGCTGTCATTTGCTTGGAACGGAGTCACATCATTTAGTGTAACACCCATTCGATTTATTACTTTTTTAGGATTTTTTTTATTTTTCTTAAGCGGAATTGCTGGGGCTTATGCTCTTATACAAAAGAGTTTTGGTGATACGAGTAATGGCTGGACGTCGCTTATCCTTTCAATATGGTTTTTAGGCGGTATACAGTTAGTAGGAATTGGAATTATCGGTGAATATATAGGAAAAGTCTTTATGGAAGTAAAAAAACGTCCTAAATATGCTATTGATATTGACTTGTATACCGAATCGTTAGGTCAGCTGCAGCCGCTAGAAAAAGAGCTTTTAGCAGAAAAGAAATTTATTTAAAGAAAATAATTCAAGAAAAAGTAGAAATGAACAGGAGATAGTCGATATGGGTAGTGGATTGTTTGAAAACTGGAAAAGCTATTGGCTAGCTCCTATCTTAATTAGTTTGGTTATTTGTAGTTTTTTATTGACGGGGCATGCTGAAGGAAAGGTTTCCAAAAATGAACATGCTGAGGAACCTGAACTTGTGTTTCCTGTCATTAGCGATGTGCATATTAAAAAAAGCGGCACGAGTGATCTGCAAAAATTTCAGAATGCTTTAGACCAGTTAAACGAACAAGCACCCCGACAAGATGCTTTTGCTGTCATTGGCGATTTAACAGACAGCGGTTTACCTGAAGAATATGCTCGTTTCTTTTCTCTATACAATGCAAAAAAGCAGCCTCAATCCAGCTCACTATTTACAATTGGAAATCACGAATATCGAAGTGCCAGCGCAACTGAGGCTCAAAAAATGTTTCTAACTGAAACTTCAATGCAATCTATTCATTATCATAAGGTTATAAAAGGCTATCATTTTATTGTTCTTGGCACAGAGAGCAGATTAACACAAGGTCATTATTCAAAAAAACAGATTAAATGGCTTGACGGGCAGTTAAGTCAAGCAGAACAGGATGATTCGGAAAAACCGATTTTTGTCTTTGCGCACCAGCCTATCAACAATACTTTGTTCGGAAGCAAAGGAGAGATTAATGGAGAACTTCTTTATAAAATCCTTAAAAAATACCCTCAAGTGATTAGCTTTTCCGGCCACACTCATCAACCATTAGATCATCCAAAAAACATTTCCCAAAAAGAGTTTACTTCAGTTGGAACCTCTTCTGTAAGTTATATGTGGCTAGGTCCTGGCTATATTCAAGGAGAAATACCTCCAGTTTCTCAAAGGATCAGTCAAGGGCTGATTGTAGAAGTATATAAAAACCGAGTAGTTATCAAACGCCGCGATTTTCATAAAAATGATTGGACAGGTGAGCCATGGGAGATTAAATACCCGGTAAAAGATCATAGATTCGGCTATACAGAAACAAGAGATCAAATTAAACCATCTTTTTTAAAGGATGCAATTTCAATAGTAGGTGAGAAAACTACTGCAAGCAACATACAAATTAAATTTACACAAGCTGTTGACAACTTACTGGTGCATTCTTATCAAGTAACCATTAAAGAAAAAAGAAGCGGTAAAATCGTTCACGGATATAAAGCCTTCTCGGAATATTATAAGGATCCCGTACCACATTTATTGACATTGCCGATAACAGGCTTACATGCTGATACTGTTTATATAATTGAAGTGACTGCGATAGATGCTTTTGGAAATACAAGTGAAAACAGATTAATCATTGAAGCAAAAACAAAAAATCAATAGTCTTCAAAAGGAGATAGAACTGTTTTATTTAATACAGGAAAAAGAGCTATTTGTCTTTTCTCTAAATTAGTAAAAAACAGCGGAATTCTGTAAATAAGAAAACACCTCTTCTATTCGCAGCTGCTAAAGAGAATAAGAGGTGTTCTTCTTATTTTATCCGGTCTCTTTGGTTCAACTAACAATCGTTACGGGCTAATAGTCTTCACTGTTGGAATTTTCACTTTATTTCATCAAAACCGTTGTGTTAGCAGGGATGACGAGTTGTGTTTTCTCTTTTTTCGCACCTTTTTCACTGGCAAAGATAAGTTTTCCTTTGCGTGAAATCTTTAATGTAACGGGCTTGTCTGAAATATTATGATACACTTGAATCGTTTTATTTTTATAAGTGCGGTTATAGGCTACTACTTGTGAGCTGTTCACTTGAATAGATTCTAAATTTCCGTATACAAGTTCATCATGTTGTTGGCGAACACGAATCATTTCACGATAATGACTTAGAAGAGAATCTTTTTGATAAGTTTGCGCCTCTACGGATACACCATTATGCCCTACATTGTATACGGTTTTTTCCCAGCTTGTTTGACCTTTTCCGTCACCTTCGTACCAGCGGAACGGTTCACGAATGAGTTCATCAGGCTTTTGGCCAGTCATTCCAATTTCTTCGCCATAATAGATAAATGGATTGCCTGGAAGTGTTAAAAGAATAGATGCAGCCGATTTTGCTTTATTGACATTGCCATTTAATTCGCTCATAACTCGATTTTGATCATGGTTTGTTAAAAATGTAGCATCAATTTTGTTTGGATTGTAGGATTTAAATAATTCATCAGTTGCAGATGCCGCTATCGCTACACCTTGATCTTTCCCAGCTTTAACAGAATTAACAATTTTCCCAGCTAAATCAAAGTTAAAAAGGGAGTCAAGCGATTGATAATAAGGCGCAACTACATCCGGCTGATCCCAAACCTCGCCTACTAAATAAGCATTAGGGTTTGTCTGTTTCATTGCATCGCGGAATTCATTCCACCATGTAATATTTTTTTGTGCTCCTTCTGGTGTTTCGCCTTTAAAAATGTGCAGAGCAGCATCGAGGCGGAAACCATCGACTCCTTGGTTAAGCCAAAACTTTCCGATTTTAATCATTTCATCACGTACTTTAGGGTTGTCGTAATTTAAATCAGGCATTCCTTCCCAAAATGTCCCGTAGAAATAGTCGCCATTCGGAGCCTTATGCCATACTTGCTGTCCCCATGAACCTTTTTCATTTAAATCTGTCTGTTCATCAGCCCAAATATAATAGTCTCGATATTTACTATTTTTATTATTAAGCGCATCGATAAACCACGGGTGCTCACTGCTCGTATGGTTAACAACAAGATCCATGACCACTTTAACATTCCGTTTATCTGCTTCTTTCATTAACTTACGAAAATCTTCCAAACTTCCGTATTGAGGATCAATGTTATAGTAATCTGTCACATCATATTTATGATAACTTGGCGAAACGTTAATCGGCATCAGCCAAACGCCATTTACTTGAAGATCATGATCTGTTTTTCTGTTACCATCATTTAAGTAGTCGAGCTTTTTCATAATTCCTTTTAGATCGCCATGACCATCGCTGTTTGAATCGTAAAAAGAATTGACATAGATTTCATAAAACACACCATTTTTATTATTCATTGCTTTATTGTTATGTATTGATTCCGCATTTACTCCAGTTGATAAACTAATAGCTAATGGTATTGACAGGGCTGCTGCAGACCATTTTTTCATCTTCATCTTGAATTCCTCCTCAATCGTTTGCAATCGTTTGCATAATTTAACTACAATTTGAAATATATCACCAAAAGAAAGCGATTACAAAAACAAAAAATAATTTGCATCTTTTTTCCTAAAAATTAATATGACAGCCTGCTAAGTCAGAGTGACCTTTCTCCTTTTGTAAAAATGAACAGTAGGCTAATAGATATAGTTCAGTCGTGCAATTGTATCGTTTCAAATATCTTACTGTTCCTTTTATGAAATGATAAAACACACAGATATTCGGAAAACGACTTTTCACGACATAGTTAGGTCACTTAAAGAAATAGGACTTTTGCAATTCGATTAGTTAATGGCAGAACAGCTTGATGTGCAAGCATGACTGCTATAAAGCAACAAATTAGTAACTTTATTCTTAAGGACGGGATCATTCATTCTTAAAGTGAAAATCATTTATCTTTCTATTCGAAAAAATGATATAGTAACATCATCATTGAAATTACGGGGAGGTAGACAATTGAAACGATTAGAAGGAAAAAGAATTGCACTAGCAGGGCAAAGAAAACTTGAAGAAATCAGTAAAATTGTAAGTAATCTTGGTGGAATTCCTCTCGCTCGACCTGCACAAGGGACCATTTTTTTAGATGATTCTAATTTAGAGGCTGATATTCGAAAACTTGTAGAAGATAATTACGACTGGTTTATTTTCACAACAGGTATTGGCGTTGAAACTTTATATAAAACAGCAGATAAAATTGGAGTTGGAAGTGAATTTCTTTCTGCAATTAAGCAAGCAAATGTTGCAGCCCGCGGCTACAAAACCGTTAATATGCTAAAGAAATTAGAAATAATACCTGCTGTACGAGATGACGATGGCAGTACGGCAGGACTTATAAGAGCGTTAAAGTCTTATGATTTAACGGAATGCAAAGTGGCCCTACAACTGCATGGAGACCCAGCGCCAAAACTAATTGATTTTTTGGAGAAACAAAATGCACAATTTAAAGAAATTCTTCCATATCAACACGTTCCGCCAAAGGAAGAAATCGTGGCGCAGTTAGTTCAGGAAATACTTAACGGCCAAATTGATGCTGTTAACTTTACTAGTGCTCCCCAAGCGCGATTTTTATTTACATATGCAAGAGATAAAGGCGTTGATGCTGACCTCATTAAAGCTTTTCAAACGAACGTTGTAGCAGTTGCTGTGGGTAAAGTAACTGCTGCGGCTCTTAAAGAAGAAGGGATTGGCCGGATCGTTGTTCCAACTCAAGAGAGAATGGGCAGTGCGATTGTAGCTTTAGAACAATATTATCAGTCTGTTAAGAAAGAGGATGAAGATAAATGATAGAAGCGGATAAAAGTTTTTATCAAGGCTTTATTTGAAACGAAAAAATGAATTCCTTTTTATGAGGGATTCTTTTTTTGTTACATTTCTGAAATATAAATTTAATATAGTTATTCTTTTTTTATTTAGCACTCATGGTATAATTTTCTTAGGTTAAATCACCATATTTAGCTATTTTTCGACAAAAAAGAAAATAATATCTAAGATAATCTAATAGATTCATAATAAATCATCCTATTTTCATAGCAATACATAGTCGTTAAGTATGTGCCTATAGAGTAATTGAACGGATGTAGCGGAATTGAAATTTGGAGGAATAGACGTTGAATAAGAAAAAGCTTTTAATGAATACAGCAGTTTTACTTGGATTGAGCGGTGTGCTTTCTAGCCCAGCATATGCAGCTACAATCGAACAAATGGAAACGGAAAAAACACAAATTCAAGATCAGCGGAAAGACATACAAAATAAGCTTTCAAGTGCCAATGAAGAACTTAGTCGCTTACAAGCGGAGCAAGAAAAACTTGTCTTACAAATTGACCGTTTAAAATTAGCAGCAGAAGAAAATAACAAAAAAGCACGTGAAACAGAGAATAATATTAAAGAGACAGCTGCTAAAGTGAACAAGCTTGAAAAAGAAATTAAGCTGCTCGAAGAAAAACTAAGTGAACGCAACGAAATCTTAAAAGAACGGGCTCGTGCTCTTCAAGAAAGCGGCGGAAATGTTGAGTACATCCAAGTGCTTCTTGGGTCTTCAAGCTTTAGTGATTTTGTTGACCGTACATTAGCGGTTTCTACAATTATGGGAGCTGACCGCAACATTTTAACTGAAACAAAAGAGATGCAAGACAACCTCAAAAGTAAACAATCAGACGTAAAAGAAAAACTAGCAGACTTAGAAAATATGAAAGTGGAACTCGATGCTATGAATGCTCACTTAGCTGAGCAAAAAGAACAGCAAGATTCACTAGTAGCTCAGTTAGAAGAGAAGAAAGCAAAAAACGCAAGTTTAACCGCTTCTTTAGAGCAACAAGAGCATTCTCTTGCAAACGAACAAACAACGCTTGATGCTTCAATTACACAACAGCGTGAAGCAGAAGCTGCCGCTTTACAAAAACAAAAAGAACAACAAGAGCAAACAAAATTAGTGCAAGCTACTCAGTCTGCAAGCGAAGAACATACTGAAGTAAAAACAAAAACAGAAGATTCAGCAAGTAAAAATGAAACAAAAGAAAGCAGCAACAAAATAGTGGAGTCTGCTCAAACGCCACCTCCTAAATCAACCAATGTCGTAACGGTTGGAAATCGTTGGATTGGAAATTCTGCCTATGTTTTTGGAGGCGGACGCACACAAGCGGATATTAACCGAGGCTTCTTTGATTGCTCTGCATTTGTTCACTGGGCATATTCACAAGTCGGCATTCAATTGGGAGCGCGTGGCTCTGTAAGTACTGAATCATTAAAGCATGTTGGAACTCAAGTGTCAGCAAGCCAAATGAAGCCAGGTGATTTAGTATTCTTTGATACGTATAAAAAAGATGGCCATGTTGGAATTTATGTAGGAAACGGCAAATTCATCGGATCTCAAAGTTCGACTGGTGTTGCAATTGCTAATATGAGCAGCGGATATTGGGCTGAAAAATTTAACGGACGCGTTATCCGTATTTAATCGTATATATTTTAAAAAATCATCCATACTAAATGGATGATTTTTTAGTAGGAGGTACATGACATGGAGTTGGTTCGCGACCATATAAAAGAAAATTTAACTGTGTTATTTGTAGGATTTAACCCTAGTATTCGTTCAAGTGAAACAGGGCATCATTTTGCTAATCCCAATAATCGCTTCTGGACCATTTTGCATCAATCGGGTTTAACACCTCGAAAGTACCATCCTAGTGAAGATGCTACGTTATTAGAATTAGGATACGGCTTAACCAACATTGTCGAAAGACCTACAAAAGCAGCCGCTGATATTACAACTGAAGAATATCAAGAGGGGCGCGAACAGTTAATCAATAAAATTGAGCATTATAAACCAAAAGTTGTTTGCTTCGTCGGAAAAGGTGTTTATCAACAATACAGCAAAAAAAGAAATGTAGCTTGGGGAATTCAACGAACATCTGTTGTTTCAGGCGTAATCGATTTTGTTGCGCCTTCTTCGAGCGGATTAGTGCGAATGAAGATGAATGAAATTGCTGGGATTTACCGCCAATTGTATGATTTGATTGCTTAACTAGTTTGTACTGAAAAGAGACATAGCTGAACCTGTTCACTAGAAAGCGCTGAACTGCTTGTTTGCTAATTACGTTTAAAAAAGGTGTGTTGCTGGGTAGATAGAAAACAAAAGATTTATAATAATTTTTTGTGTGTAATCAAGTATACAATGCTTTGTTTGAATGAGGAGGAAGAGATAATGAATAATATAGCAAAAGTTAAACGGGAATTAGTGAACTTAAACCAGCAAAAAGAAGTGAACAGAAAATTAATTAAGGTTTCAGAATCTCTTGTTACCACATCAGAAAAGCTAGTAGAGGAACCAGATAATCCAGAAAATCTTACGGTCTTAGCTGAGTTAGAGGGTCAAAAAGAGCAATTAGCAGCTCGAGCGAAAAAGTTAGCTGATGAATTTTAAGCTATATAAAACACAAAAATATAATGTGGAAAAGCATCCGTTTTTCGGATGCTTTTTTTGTTTAAAAATAGCTGAATTTCCGCTGAAACAGTTACAATTAAGTATATTGCTCAAGATTCTTTTAATATATATAACTGGAGATGAAATGAATCAAGGTATGATTGTGATTGCTGATTTGAACTTCGTGTTATTATATCGAGTTTATGAAAACGGGTTTTTAGCAATAACAAGGAGTTGCCGCACAGATATTTATTTAAGGGGGAATAATTGTGTATCGAAAAGAGTTCTTTGTTTTTGATCAAGACCGGCCTGTTCCAGCAGTAATTCGCAATTATGAGCCAAAAGACTTTGGTGAGTTAATTCGAATCCAGCAAGAGAGCTTTCCGCCACCTTTTCCTCCTGAATTGTGGTGGAATAGAGAGCAATTAAACAACCATGTTACTCTTTTCCCTGATGGAGCTTTATGTATTGAGATTCATGGGCGAATAACGGGGTCGGTGACAGGACTATTAGTTGAATTTAACCCTAGTCAACCAGATCATACTTGGGAAGAGGTCACCGATAATGGTTATATTCGCAACCACAAGCCTGATGGAAATACACTTTATATTGTCGATATTAGTGTCAGCCCTGTCTATCGAAAACTAGGGCTAGGCAAATGGTTGATGCTATCAATGTACGAGGTTGCGATTCATTACGGAGTAGAACGATTGTTAGGCGGCGGGAGAATGCCAGGTTATCATAAATATGCACATGACATGAAACCAGAACAATATATAGAAGCTCTTTTACAAGGACAATTAAAAGATCCTGTGATTACCTTTCTCCTTCGGTGCGGGAGAATGCCGTTTAAAGTCGTAGCTAACTATTTAGAAGATGAACAGTCCTGCAATTACGGTACACTTATGGAATGGAAAAACCCTTTTTATACTCCAAAAAGTGAATGAATAACCTATATAGAAAATCTTTCATGTAAACAAATACAGCAATGAATTTGAGAAGTAGTTCTATTAAAAAAGGCCTCCTATTATATAAAGAGGATGCCTTTTTCATGTCTATGAGACAAATGTAATATCAATTTGAATAATTTCAGACCGGCTCCCTATACGAAGAGGAGGACCCCAGAAGCCAAAACCAGATGATACAACAGTATGAAATCCATTTTTCTTCTGATAACCCCAGTCTAATTCAAAGATTAGATTTGTAATAAGGTGATTTGGCGCCATTTGGCCGCGATGAGTATGACCGCACAGTAATAAGTCCACATTACTTTTTTCGGCTTCTTGTAAGGAAGACGGCTGATGGTCCATTGCAATTAAAGGAAGATTCTCATTAAGCCCATCTACTAGCTCCTCAAAAGATTTGCGGCTTCGGTCTGTCTTATCTTTTCTTCCTAACAGATAAAAGCTTTCATCGATTTTAATGATTTCATCCATTAAGATCGGAATATTGATCTTTTTCATTTGTGCAAGAAACTCCGGAATCTTGCCTCCGTAATATTCATGGTTTCCTAAAACTCCGTATACTCCAAGAGGTGCATTCATTTCACTCATTACTTTATCCATCTTTTTTTCAATAAAAGGAGTCGGATCGTCGTCAATGATATCGCCCGGCAACAAAATGATATCTGGTTTTATTTGATTGACATGGTGAACGAGTTTGCGCAAATGGTTTATACCTGATAATGTTCCAAAATGCATGTCCGAAGCCATCGCAATTCTTAGTGTGTTATGCTTTCCACTTTCTTTGTGGATCGTCATATTATATTTGCGTATAACGGGACTATAAGCGTTATAGGCACCGTATATAAAAATCGCTGCAAATACAAAGAGTGTTCCTGCACCAGTCCATTGAATCGCTTGATGCATTGAGATAGAAGATTGAGAAAGGATAAAAACAACAAGATTAGAAACCGGGAGAAACAAAACAGCGTATTGAAGAAAGCCTAACCAGTATGAACCAATGACTTTAAAAACGGTAATGGAATGAAACAGACGACTTAAAACATAGGAATAGGCTAAAAAGATAACAATGGCACTATACACAAAAATATTTGTCATATTTGTCATATGGGTAAGCCATATCCAACCGTTCCAGCCAATGTAAAACACTAGTAAGTTATATACTCCTATAGCTCCAATTACACTCAATAATATTCGAATATTCATAATAAGCACCTCCTTATCATTACTAACTTACTATAGCTTACTTTTTAAATTCTACAAAGATTAATGCTTTACAAAAGCTTATCAATAACTTTAAAAAAGCGTTATTAATTGAATTTGCAGTGAAATTCCACAGAGAAACAAATCTTCTTCCATTTACATAGTTTGATGACATGTACCAGATATATACAAATAATTTAAAAAACGCCCTTCTGTGAAAGAGAAGGGCGCTTTTACTAAATCAAGAAGATTTCATTTTTGGTTTGCTCATTGTTTTCTGCATTACTTCTAATAAATAATAATCTTCTTTTGGATTTTTTCTTTGCAGCAGCTCTAAAGTTGCTTTGACATCATCCATTGCACGGTGAGCATTTTCACGTTTAATTTGATAGCCTTCAAGAAGCGTAGTTAATTTCTTATTTTCAAATCCATAATCAGTCCACTTTACAGAGCGCATTGAACAGTGCCAGCGTTTATGAATCAATGCAGGATACCGTTGAATCAGAAATCCGCGATCAAACGAAGCGTTATGAGCAATAATTCCATCCGCTTGATGTAAAATCTCCATAATTTTTTCGTCATTAAGCGTCTCATTCCGTACCATTTCGTTAGTGATGCCTGTTAGTTTTGTAATATATGGCTGAATAGGAAAAGACGGCATATTAAAGCCTGTGTACTCATCAATTATTTCTCTGACCTCGCCTGTTTGCTGATCATACGAACATAACATAATTGCGATTTCAATGATTTCGCAACTATGAGGGCTTAAGCCTGTTGTTTCAATATCTAACAGCGCAACTAGCTTTTTATTTTCTATAGACAAAACACGGGTCCTCTCTTTCTAGCAGTCTCTCGTTTCTAATTATTATTTTATCAGCTTCTTTGCGTATGTAAAACAAAACTGATATTAAGAAGAGAATCTAAAATTGACGGAACAATTAAGGATAGGTTACAATTATATTATAAAATAAGAAGTATTTTCTAAAAAGGGGAGTAGCTTTTACAGTAAAGTCATCATTTCGAGATAGAAATCTCCGGCTTTATTGGCAATGCGAATTGTTAGCGAGACCTTTGCCAGCTTTTTTGGTGAAGGTTTTTTATGTGAAACCACCTTTACCAATGACAGGTACAGGTGGTTTTTGTTTTACCTTCACTCGTTTTTTTACTTTAAAAAATTTATAAAATAAAGCTAACTTTACAGGAGGCCAAATGATGAAAAAATGGTTATCAGCTTTTACGATTAGTGCATCATTACTTTTAGGAGGATGCTCATTTTTTGAAGATGCCAATAACACACTAACATATGTAAATGAGGCGACAGATTATGTGAATGAAGCAAAAACTTTTGCAAACGACGTACCCTCTCTTGCTGAACAAGCCGTAACAGATTCACAAGCGGCTACTGAGCTAGAAACGAGATTAGAAGAGATGAAAGCAGATATTGAAGCATTTAACAAACTGGAAGCTCCAGAAGTTGCAGCCGATTTACACGGGCAAATGGTTGAACAAAACAATAGAGCTTTAGAAGGAATTAACTTGTATTTAGATCATATTGAAGGCGGAAAACTTGATCCAGGTGTTGTCGAAAATACAGAATTATTTAAATCTATTCAAGAGATTACAAGTATCACCGAGCAAATCAAGCAGCTGGGCTCATAAACATGATTTTAAAAAGGAAACACACCTTTTAGAGAAGTAGTTTCCTTTTTGTATGCTGTGCAGCTTTAATCAGGATAAGAAAACTCGCCTGTAAAAGGCGAGTGAAAAGGGGGCCATCTATAAAAAAGTATTAATGTCAGTATAAAGAAGCATAGTGAAAAAACGGTGAAAGTCAAAAGGATATTTCAAAGTTGTTAGACATAATTTCTATATATAGTCATTTCGGCAGAAGTGAAAGCTTAAAGGGGAGATCAGAATGGATCAAGAGTTAATTCAAATTTTTAATTCCGAAAAGCAAAAATTAGGAGTAGCCACTCGAAAGGAAGTTCATCAAAAGGGATACTGGCATGAAGCATTTCACTGTTGGTTTGTTAGTGAGGAGGACAGAAATTTTTATATTTATTTTCAAAAAAGAAGTCCATTAAAGAAAGAATATCCTAATTTATTTGATATTACAGCTGCAGGACATTTATTAGCTCATGAAACCGTGCAAGACGGAGTGAGAGAAATTGAAGAAGAACTAGGAATCACTTTGTCTTTTCAAGATCTTATTCCGCTTGGTGAACTAAAGTATAGTATAAAAAAAGCAAACTATATAGATAACGAGTTCGCTCACGTATACGTTTATAAGAGCACTCATACTTTCGAAGATTTTCTGCTTCAAGAAGAAGAAGTATCAGGAATCATAAAAGCAAAGTTTGATGACTTTTACCGATTGTGGCTTGGTAAGCTAGAAACCCTGATGATAAATGGCTTTGAGATAAATAACAGCGGTCAAAAACAGCAGGTGACTAAACTAGTCAACAAACATCACTTTGCACCTCATCAACCATTTTATTATAAGTATATTTTAGAAGCTATTAAACAATTGCTAAGTAAGCCCTAGAAAAGCTTGTCTTTCTAGTAATTCGTCTACTAATGTAATAGCGTCTGTTTTTCGACCTGCCAGCACATAATCCTCAATTATCTTGTCAAATCCTTTAGAATATGGAAATTGTTCTTCTTTGGCTAATTTGGATGATTTATCAAAGTAACGAGTTGCCTCTTTGTACTGTTTTAATTTTAGATACATCCTTGCATTGGCTAAAAACAATTCAGTACGTTTGAGATTCGTAAGGGTATGTAATTGCAATGCCTGCTCTCGTAGTTCTAATGCTTTTTCATATTCCTTTTTTCTTCAAGGTAAAAAGCTTTGTTATAGAAATGCCCGAACTTTGTTAAAGGCTTTTTCTTTTTATAAATAATATATATGATATAAATTAGAAGGAGTAGTAATGTGATCAAGTATTTTGTCTTCCTTTCAAATAGAGATCAATCTACATATTTAATAATAAAAGAAATATTGGCTAAGAGATAGTTTTTTAATCAGCTATTTTTAATAGCCGTCGGTATGCTAACTTGAATTTAGATGAAGTGAGCAAAAAGTGGTGGATAATACCTTCATCAAACAAAAGGTATCTTTGATCATTCTAACCACTCGTTTTGTTATAAGCATCTATTTGTAGGTGCTTTTTTTATTGAGAGGTTGTTTTGAAAAAAAGTGGATAATTATTAATTAGTTCAATTTGAATAGTTGTTATTAAATTTATTCAATAAACCTAGACGAGCATACAAGCAACATCATTAGACCTCCATATACATGTAGTATATCCGAAATAAAGGAAGGTGATTTTGTGCCTATCTACCCGAAAAGAAACAAGATTGGCTGCTCTTCATTTTCAGAATATCCAAGGTCATCACAGCCTGGTTATCAAAGAAAGAAAAGTTGGGGCTGCTCCTGCACTCCTTGTTGCTGCCCGTCCCCAAGACCATCCGCTCTACCGTATCCGATTTGCCCATGTCCAACTTTACCTGAAGAACCGCTCCAATGCGAACAGCGAAGAGAGGCATTCGCAGCTAGAAATCCGCACTTTCGTTTTGATCTTAACCTTGTGTATTATTTCTTAAATAATCAGGCAACTTTCGCTGAGGCTTCTGAAGCCTGTGCTACATTGGGTGAAGGATTTCGACTTCCATCACCGCAAGAGGTGGCTGATATGAGTACAGACTTTAAGGCAGCAGGTCTGTGTCCTATGTTAGTATGGACAATCAATAACGGGATTCCTGCTCTTGTGTATGTATTTCCAGGTGATCCAAACCCTGTCAGACTCATTTCAACTCAATCATTATCATGTCGAGCCTACCATTTTTGTGTAGGTTTTATTGAATGATAGGTGCTTTCTGACAGGTGGTCATTAGTGATAAAAAATGAAAAAGCAGCAAAAAAACCTTTTTGTTGTTCCAAAAAGGTTGGGTACTTAAAAGACACCCAACTCTTTTTTATCAATAAAAGCACAGAAATACCAATCGGTTTAAAAAGAAATTAAACTCTCTATATAATCGTAAGAACTCTACATACATATACTATAATATTATTATGTAAACAATAAAAAATAAAATGACTCAGAATTTTAATATTTCATTTTAACTTTTCTGTCTTTTTAATTTATAATACTTATATAAATAGAGAGTATTTGGATGTAGGTATAAATCATTACGTAAAATACAATTAATAGAGGAGCAGAAATGACAGAAACTGAAGCTCATTTTTTTGAGTCACTTAAAATGAAATGCAAAGAAAGAGGCCTTGATCCTCTACAGATACCGGTTTTTACGCAAGTATTAAATGAAAAAGAATTACAAAGAAAATGTATACAGTATAGTCAAACCCTTGATGTGATTACTTACTTTTTAAAAGACTTTCTTTTGTCGGTTGAAGGTATTCCTATTTTAGCAGTCGTTAGTGATGAAGAAGGCTATGTGTTAAAAATGCAAGGAGATCCGAGTATTAAAAGTACCATTCAACAATTAGGCATCAAAGAAGGAGTTCGTTTTACTGAAGAGGACAGCGGAATCAACTCAATAAGTATAGCTTTACGCTTAAAAAAACCAATGCAAATTATTGGAAATCAGCATTATCATCATGTTCTGTATTCAGCGGCTTGTTATAGTGTACCAATTATCGATCGAGTTGAAGAAAAGGTAGTTGGAACGATTTCTATTATGACCTTAATTGAACATGCAAATCCTTTATTATTAACTCTTTTATCAACTGTTAATAGTTCAATTGAAAGAGAGCTAAAGTTATTAAGGCAAAATTATCAATTAAATATTTTTAATCAGTTTATTATGAACTCCACAAAAAATGGAATTTTCATGTCAAATCAAAATGGAGTATTAATCGGCTATAACCGTTATGCCGAACATTTAATTGGTATTCCCGCTGAAAAGATTATCGGAAAACACATTTCAGAGTTAGATTATTTTGGTAGTTATTTAGAAGCTGCACTTAACAAAAAGCAGGCTTCTTTCGATGTTGAAGTCACATTTGTTCAACAGGATAATGAGACTCTTACTTTGTTACTTGATGTGTCTCCTATTTTTGACCACAACCAAGCTTTTATAGGATTATTTGCCCAATTTCGAGATATTACAGAACGGAAACGAACAGAATATCTCTTATTGAATTCAGAGAAACTTACTGCGGTAGGACAGATGGCAGCTAGTGTAGCTCACGAAATTCGTAATCCTCTTACTACGATTAGAGGGTTTATTCAATTTATAGAAGAAAAATTTAGTGAAAAAACCTATTTTGATTTGATTTTAAACGAATTAGACCGCATCAATTTAATCATAAGTGAATTCCTGGTATTATCCAAACCTCATGTGTTGAATTATCAATACAAAGATATAGTTCAAGTACTTGATGAAACACTTTCTTTATTTCAGGCTCAAGCTGCCATGAACAATATTCAAGTTGTAACGGATTATTGGGACAATGAGCTGCTTGTAAAGTGTGATGAAAACCAATTAAAGCAGATGTTTATGAACCTTCTAAAAAATAGCATGGAAGCTATGCCCTATGGTGGCCGTCTAGCAGTGCGCATATGGGGAGAAAAGGAAGAAGTTGTGATTGAAATACAAGACGAAGGATGCGGGATGAGTTCAGAACAAATTCACAACTTAGGGAATCCTTTTTACACGACTAAAGACACAGGAACGGGGCTGGGATATTTAGTAATAAAACGGATTATCGATAACCATAAAGGGCATTTTCATGTTCAAAGCTACTTGAACAAAGGTACTTTAGTTACTATTACAATGCCAAGAACGTTTAATGATTAAGCAGGAAAGTGCACAAGGCTACGAGGCTTGAGGATGGCTGGGGGCCTATGATCTAAGTAAGAACAGGTAGCGAATGGTGTACCGTTCGGGTCAGGTAAAGGAATTGCAGCTGTTCTGAAAGCAGTTTTTGCAAAGATTGTTAAAGCAGTAAAAAAGGTAGCTATAACGTTATTGAAAAATGATGGACAAATTTTTTCCATTTCCAGTTGGCCATTTTCTTAAGGTTCATAGCATCCCATGCATAGACAATTTTTTTAATCCTTGAGGGGCGTTCACGCATACTATACTTTTCTTTCGCATATGCAAATACTTATTAAATGTTTTTTTCGACTTTGCATATAATGTTTTATTGATAGCATATGCCTAAGAAAATTGACTTTCTCTATGTAATCATCTCAAAGGTGCCGATGAATCATCTTGTTTTTCGGGACAAATATAGCAACTAAAGTATGTATCATAGAGATATTCATGTTTTATAAGAAACTATCTTTTGTGCGAGGGTGGGGAGTCTTATATCTTTCATCGACAGCTACAACGTAAGATTTTCTGACCTCGTGAATCACATGATTAAGTAAGGAGGGCAGCACAGCATGCAGCTGTCGTGAATGTATACTCTTGTGATGTAACAAAACTCTCTGAATCACAGGCTGTGTAAAGCGAGTAAGTGAAGAGTATTACCTTATCCTAAAAATCAGCGTAGGCTACGTTTGTTTTAATTTCTTTAATCGTTTGCAGCATCGAATGAATACCAAACAGATATTGGATAAAGACCACTTTAATAAGAACAACAGAGACAATACTAGGCCTTTCGTTATCTAATGAATACGTATGTTTCACTGTAAAAAAAGCTTGTAGTCAAAGGGTTTGGAAATGGGTCCCTGTCTACAAGCTGAGTCTATTGAAAATGAATGGACAGCTTTATTTATCACGTACTTTTACTAAATTAATGGGAAATGGAGAAGAAGGTTTCAGCCTTTATAAAATATGCCTAACATCTAATTAAAATTTATTTTACCTCATATAATAAATCGTTTCTTATGTTATATGTTATAGGTTAAGAATTAATTTTTATTAGATATTTTTGAACATTAGGTTGTAATTTACTTTTTAAATTAAACATAAATGCAGCAGCTTCATCTCCTACCCAAGAACTTAGAAGGCTTTTAGGTAATACTGAATCTTCAAATGCAATGTTAAAAAAAGACCATCCAAGTGAATGTAAAATTGGTAAGGATTCCTCTTCTTTAAGGGTGTTTAAGATGTTCTCATCTTTTAAATCAATATTATCTCTAAGAAAAGTATCATATTCTCGCTTTAATTCTTCAACTTTAAAAATGTCTTTAACAACATTTAATTTATCATCCAGTTTATTAAATTTCATGTAGTAATCTAATATATGATTATTTAGATTAAGTGAATTTTCTAATTGATAGACCTTTTCTTTATTGTCATAAGGTGTTATCCAGTTATTTAAGCTTAAATTCTTAAATCCCAACTTTTGAATTTCTTGAACAAACTTGTCCCTATTGGGGTTTTTTGACTCAATATAATTGAGATTAACCCCATACCACTCATTATCCCAATTTTTCTTTCTATTGCTAATTCTTTCTGAATAGTACTCAACTCTTTTATTCCAATCTAAAATGGCACTAAAACCTATATCTGATAACGTATAGTAGACATCATTATTGATTTTAAAGTTAGTTAGTAATCCTGATTTTGTAGACCTAGATAAAGCCATTCTAACTGCAGATTCATTTTTATCAAAGGATTTCATTAATTCTAAGATACTTGCTAGCTTCATTTCCTTTTTACCACTAAATAAATAGTAGTTATTGAATAAATACAAAAGAATACTAGTTGCACTTGTGTTTTTTCTTAATATTAATTTCATTCCTTATATCATCCTTACTTTCTTACCATAGTATAATTACCAACTTACTCAACTTTAGCCTAAGTTTTGATAAATATCCAGGAAGTTTATTTGATACTTTATAGATTAGATATACAGGGTGTATTTTACCGTAAAAAAGTACATATAGTTACAATTTGATACGGAGCCTCTATAGGCATGTTCTGTTTGCTAAGAAGCTAGTAACTATAAGAAGTGAAATTGCGAGAAAATTCCTTCTTTTCAAAACTCTGTACTTTTGTTTTACAAAACACATTATAGGACTCTTGTTATAACAAATTATTAATCGTTATTTTTTAATGTTACATTATTTTTCTTAATGAAGCAAATAAAGGATTAACTTATGTTATAAGTCAAAAATAATGAAATAAATATCTGAATTAATTCGGTACTATTATCTAAGTTGATCTACCTAAACAAAATTTAGAATGAGGTTATAACGTCAAAATATTCAAATGGATGCCATTATAACGTTTGTTTTATTTTTTTATTAAATGTTATAATTTTAAATAAATATATTAATATATATGTTATAATGTATTAGGATATATCAATTATTTATTGTAATTCAGTTTAATTGAGGTGAGGTAGAAGTGAAATAATTGTAATAGCAAAACTATAAGAGCCATTACTTGTGGCAGTACAGTCATTTTTATTTTAAGTGGGTAGCAATCATTAAATTTTAATTTGCCTAAGATACAATGAAAAGTATTTATTAAAGGAATTATTATCTCTTTTAGGTAATTTTTGTTGTTTCAAATCAGGTTGCTTAATTAGTAAAACTAAGGATGGTTACCTAGAAAATATTTAGTATTATAATTTGTATAGGAGGCAGCAAAAAAATGTCTGTTAAATTTTCTTTAGAAAACTACACATTTGAGGAAGTGAAAAAATTAGATAAAAATAAAACAATTATTATGTTTCCTATCGGACCATTAGAAGCTCATGGCCCTCACTTACCGCTTGACGTTGATATTAGAGGAGCTGAGATTACTGTTGAGCTAGCGTCAAAACAACTTGAGGAGTATGGATATTCTATTGTTTCACTTCCTGTATTGCCATATTGCATTGCAGATGCTGCTCACTCATTTGAAGGTACAATTTCAATTTCAGAAAATACAATGTTGAATCTTTTAAGAGATATTATTACATCTGTAGTGTCACATGGATTTAATAATATAGTTATTTTCTGTCATCACTTAGAGCCAAAAAATACAGATGTTCTTAATATTATCGAGAAAGAATTTAATTTGAGTAAGGAAGCTAATGTCCTTGTTTCTAAAGCTATTGAAAAATCCATATCTTGTAATAAAAACATCTTAGATGGTGAATTTCCATTATTAGATATGCATGCTGGTGAAGTCGAGACTTCCTTATTTCTTTGGAAGTTTCCAAATAGAGTCAAAGGTAATTACAGTGAGTTGACTCCTAAATGGATAAACCTAATTAAGCAGTTTGCAAATGGAGCAAATGATTTTGAAACTGCTGGTGCTAATAACTGTTACTTAGGTGATCCAGCTAAAGCTTCGGCTGAAAAAGGAAGAATTTTATATGAGAAACAAGCAAAAATTTTAACAGAAGAAGTATATTATTTTATGAAGAGTGATGAAGCTATATAGTTAATTGTTATGATCTATAACTTAATAATACTTTATATTCCAACTAATGTATATTTAGGGGGTAAGGAGGAATAATTAGTGATTAAAAGTATTGTAGAAACTCATATTAAGGTTTCTAATCTAGAAAATTCTATTTCTTTTTATGAAAAATTAGGTCTAAAATTAGCCCATGTGATTGAAGAGAAAAGACGTGCCTTCTTTTTTCTTGGAAAAGAAAAAAATATGTTAGGAATACGAGAAGTTCCGCAAGGTGAAGTTATTAGAGATCACTTTGCATTGGGGGTAAACATAAATGATCTTGAAAAAAGTATTAGTTGGTTAAAAAGTAATAACTTCCTAGTTTCAAAGACGTTTTTTGGAAAAGAACCTAGCGAGCCAATTGTTCATGCTTGGATGCCAGCTGCAAGCGTTTATTTTGAGGATCCTGATGGTCATAGTTTAGAATTTATCGCAATATTGGAAGATGAGCCTATTCCTACTAACGAAATATTTTACTTAAGTGAATGGCGGAAAATGCAGAAAAATACCGAATGAAGTCTTGCATTTTTTGAGGGAGACAAAGGAACGTGGAGCGACCAAAAATTTATCGGAATAATGCTAGCATTAATAATTTTTTCGACTTTAATAATAGGGACTTAATTCTGTTTAATATCATTAAGAGAAATAATGAAAAGGCTTATGGAGATAAAAAAATTCCTAGAGGCGGAAGGATCTCTTCGCTTAAGTTCAGTCTGGGAGTGTCTGGAAGAATTTTTGCTAGCTTATTTCATATTTGAGCAACCCTTTTAATAGCTAAATCCCATTTAATAACTTTTTTTGTTTTGCTTGCCCGTAGTATTTTTAACTCAGTTAAGGGAGATGTATATATGAAATCTCGTTCATTTTGGCAATCATTCTTTACTCTTTTTGTTCTAGGTCTATTTGGATTATTTTCAATTATTCCTTCTATTAACACTATTATGGAAGTGCAATTAAAGAATGTTCCTAATGCACCTGATCTGCCTCCGTTAATTTTAGGGGTTTTGTCTCTGATCAATCCACTTATCCTTTTAATTATTGCTATTATAATTGGGAATTTATTAACCCCTAAATTGGGTTTGAAATCTTATATCATTCAAAGGGTGACAGAGAAAAAACTTTTCTGGAGTTCTATCAAGCCCAATATTTCTAAAGGTATTGGGTGGGGAGTTGTTCTTGCAGTTATTCACTATTTACTAGAATTAACTTTTCAGCCATGGTTACCAGATAGTTTGAAGCTAACACCAGAGTCCCGTAATTTAGTAAATACATTAGGCGGAGTTTTTTATGGTGGAATCGTAGAAGAAATCTTAGTTCGTTGGGGACTAATGTCTCTGCTTATCTGGATAGGCTGGCGTTTATTTCAACAAGGAAAAAATCAACCTAAAATATGGATTATCTGGTTTTCCATCTTATCAACGTCACTTTTATTTGCTATAGCTCACTTAGGGGCTACTGTACTTCTGGCTCCTCTTACGCCTATTGTTTTAATTCGTATGATTGTTTAAATGGAATTGCAGGAGTTGTATTTGGTTGGCTTTTCTGGAAGACAGGACTGGAAGTCGCCATGATTGCTCATGCAACGGTTCACATTACAATCAGTTTTCTTGTATGGTTAACATTAATTATATAGTATGATTTAGTATCTTAATGGTTGTAAAGTGTCAGGATATCCAAAAAATTAAGTGTAAATGTGAAAATTGAGCAAGAGAGGAATCCTAATTTAATTTTAAATTTATTTAAAAGAAGTTCCTTCAATACAGATTTTGAAGGAATTTCTTGCGTTTTTAAATAATTAGTTTTGATAAATAAGTGATACCAGAAGGAACACCATTAGGTTTCCAAAAACTAAACATAGTTATTAATGTCTAAGGTGTGAAAAGATAATACTGAGGTGTACTTTATTTCTAAGAGGTGTTTTCCTTTCTATCCCTAATTTGTATGCAATTTTAGAAGAAATGTAGTTACTTTTAGTAATATTTTTATAAAGAAACACTTCCCTGAAAAACTTGTAAATGGAATGGATTGTAAATAAAAAGTTTATGGGGTATACATTTTTCCTAGCTGTAGTCTTATCTGTTATTGGAACAGGGCTCTTAACTTACAAAGATACTCTTTTATCTAATATAGGAGATATACTGATTCTCGGAGCAGTACTTATTCGAGCCATTCAGATGACGTTTACGAAAAAGTTGACTGATGGAAAAATGTGAGATAGTAGCGCACTAACAGTTATACAATTGAGTAGAGTCGCTCTTCTTTCAGGAATATTAAATCTCACGGTAGAGGGATCGACACTACTCACAATACCACACTCTAAAGAATTTTGGTTTCTTACACTTTATTTAGCTGTATTCTGTACAATCTTTGCCTTCTATGCGCAAATGGTGTTTATCCGAAAAGCGTCACCTTCAAGAGTTGGGCTTCTTATGGGGATGGAACCTGTGTTTGGTGCTGTTTTTTCTGTTTTGGTCGGCGGGGGAATTTTATCCATGATTAATTGGATAAGAGAGCTATGTATTGTAGCTGCCAATTTTTTGGGACGTTATTTACTTAACCAAAATAGTAAAAAATCTTAAGTTTTCATGGCACATACAAAGACCTTGATAATAACTGCAGAAATTACATAAATATAGTAAGCACTTCTTCTTTACGATAAGGCTTTCAATAAAAGGAGAGATATAATGAAGGTAGCAACTTATCAGTTTGATATCCGTTTTGGAGACAAGGAATTTAATCTAAAGAAAATTGATCATTCTTTGGAAAATGTAAATGCAGATTTAATTGTGTTGCCTGAGTTCTTTACAACGGGAATTTTGTTTTCTGGAAAGGAACAAATTCTAAAGCAAGCAGAATTGATTCCTGGAGATTATACATGTAATAAGTTAATAGAAATAGCATCTAAGCATCGATGTCATTTAATTGGGTCTATTATAGAGATAGACAATGGTAGTTTATATAATACAGCAGTCGTAATTGGTCCAGATGGCTATATTGGAAAGCAACGTAAAATCCATCTTCCAAACTATGAAAAACAATTCTTTGCTCATGGAGACGAACTAAATGTATTTAATATAAAGGATACTAAAGTAGGTGTTATTACTTGCTTTGATTGTTGGTTTCCTGAAGCAAGTCGTATCCTTGCTTCCAAAGGTGCTCAAATCATTTGTCACAGTGCCAATATCATTAGTGCATCTACATATGATATTGTGAAGGTAAGAGCTATGGAAAATGTCGTCTTTTTCATTTCGAGCAATCGAATCGGATCTGAGTCTAACCAAGAACAAGCGTGGTCTTTTCGTGGCGAGAGTCGAATAATTGACCCTAAAGGAAACATATTAGCTATGAGTAAAGAAGAAGAAGAGCTTCTTGTAACAGAAATTGATTCTACTATCGCCATTGAAAAGAAAACTGAAGATTGCAATGATTTATTGAACCAAGCTCAGATGTATCAAATTGTAAAATGAAATATATCCTTGGACTAACTAGGTGACCACTTGATAAACATAAACACTTAACGATTATTAAAGTTGGACACAGGCGTTTATTACTTGGTACGATTGTAGTGCTAATCATGCCTTGGCTAAAGTGGGGTTTATTCATTGGCTAGACCAAGGTGAACAGAATCGAGCACACCGCTGTAAAAGAATGACTAAAAACGATGAAAAACTGGCAGGAAGAAATCTGTAATTATCACTCTTTACGGTTTACCAACGCAGTCGTGGAAGGTAAAAACAATAAAATTAAAGCTCTTCAACGTCGGCATTACTTTACTCGAAATCCCAATTGTTACAAACAGAGAATCAGTCTGTGTCTCAAAAAGAGTATTGTTTTGAACATCAGAAAAGTATTTAGGATAAAGCAACCTCTCTTGATCTCAAAAGAGGTTGCTTTTTGTTGCTTCTATTAAATTTAAATGGTGTAGCACACACTGTTCATTTTTGTAAAACAGATTGATTCTTTTTTCGAAATGTCCCGATAATTAAAAGTAAAAGAGGATAAAACAACCCGAAAATTAAACTATAAGGTATCCACGTTTCAGTATCCCATATTTTTTCGTAAGTAATACTTGGATACACAATGTTGGAAAGGACAATGATTATGATACTTAGAGGAAGAGTTAATAATCGGTACTGTTTTAATTCTAGGATTTGGGCAAGACCTGAAACGGTAGCGTAATAATAAATAGATAATTTGAAGTAAAGAGATAAAAACCACATGATTGCGATTATCACTTCAATCCCTTGTATAAAATCCCCAATTCGTATTCTTCTCGCTAATTCATAGCTCGGATACATCGTAATCTGTGCATAAACAGGACCTAAAACCAAAATACTTAAAAGTATGATAATAATCATAATAAGTCCTCCAATCGCACTTCCAATGAAGAAGGCGCTTCGAGATTTCTTCCCATTCGTTACATGAGCAGGAAAAATCATTAATAAGACGATAAACGTAAGGGGGGCAATACTTAAAAATATCAAGGTAGATCGTAATATAGGTTTTATGCCTACTCCAAAGAGCGGTTGAATACTTTCTACTTTTATTTGAGGTGAAATCGAAAATACTAAAATGATAAAACAAATCATAAACCAAGGAAACAAAATTTCCCCACATCGAGCTAATGTTTCAAGTCCTAGCCTTATCCCTATCGTCACCACAATCATAAAAGCAATATGAATTATAAGTAGAGGTGTGTCTGACATAATTTGTGTTGTTAAAAAACTTCCTACATAAAACAATAATTGACTGCAAAAAAGAAAGGTAGAAGCTACAAACAAAAGCGAAATCATTTTGCCTAGCCATTTACCTAAGATTTTTTCATTTAATTCAACTAAGGTTTTATGAGGGAACAGGCTGCCTATTGCGCTGTATAACCATACCAATACAACTCCTATTACTACACCAAGAATGGCTGGAAGCCAAGCCATTTGTTTCGAATCCGCAGTCATGCTTCCTGGTACAACTAGGATGGTATCACCAATACTATATAGAATGACTAATATTCTAAATTGAGTTTCAGATATTTTGCTGTGTTCAAGCATTTATTCCACTTCCTTTTACTTCAACAAATTAAATAAAAAATTACTAAATGGCTTCAAAATAAATGCTATCCAATCTGCAGGGTTTGGAATTTTTACATCTAAACCCTCGGCAATGACAATTCCGATACTAAACAAAAATAAAATCAAAAATACCCATAATTCTTTCTTTGATCCTTTCTGCGCTTTTAATTTTAAAAGCTGCCGTCCGTCTATTGCTATAACAGCTATAATAATAATAAATACAATTGTAATGATTTTCATATGATTAACCTCTGTATTCCTTAACAAGAGAAGGATAAATTTTATTATTACCTCAAACGTTTATATTTAGGCATAGTATGTCCTTGATATAGTTCTTTTATTAGTATGAAAGAACATTAGTGGTTTGAAATAATTAAGCATATAATTTTGGGGCATCCGTTTTCTAGAAAGCTTTGTTTAGGAAGGAATGTGCCTGTGAGATAAAGAAAATGTAAGTAATCAAAAAAAGGGGATGACAATGGGATTCAAAGACACATCAGTTTATGATAATCATGAGTTTTTTAAAGCGTACATATCCAGAAGAAATCGAAAGGAAAGTCCAAATAATATCATTGAGAAACCTGTTCTGCTTGAATTAATGGGAGATGTTACAGGAAAAACGATATTAGATTTAGGCTGTGGTGATGCAAGGTTTGGATACGAGCTTATTGAGCAAGGGTGCTATTTTTATGAAGGTGTAGAAGGATCGGTAAATATGATAAATGAAGCCGTAAAAATGTTGAACGGAACGAATGGCAAGGTTCATTACTCCTTAATAGAAGATTGGAACTATCCAGAAAAACAGTACGATTTAGTCACTTCTCGATTAGCACTTCATTATTTAGCAGAGTTAGAATCTATTTTTAAACAAGTTTATAATTCACTAAAGAGACACGGCCGTTTTATTTTTAGCATCCAGCGTCCAGCATCCAGTTTTAACATCGTCTATAAAAAGTGCTTCAACCCCTTCCTTACGAACAGATTGGATAGTGGATGATTATTTTAATACAGGTAAACGAGTAGAGCCATGGATCGGAGAAGCCGTTCTTACATATCACCGAACAGTTGAGGACTTCTTTCAGATGCTAAAACAGGCAGGATTCAAAATAGATGATATACGTGAAGGCAATAGGTGTTTATATAAATTAGGGTATTCATCTCACAAAATGGGTCAACGTGCATAAAATGGGATTGTGATATTTAACTATATTTGAAAGGATGTAATTAGTATGTATCCCTCTTACGATCCCTCATATCATCTCAAACAAGAAACTTTATCAAAGGTTAATCCATGGGTGCAATATGGCTTAAATGAGGCTCAAAAAACATCTATTCCTCATGCGATGATGGAAATAGCGGCTATTACGTACCTGATGGGGAAAGGATATGACCCAAGAACAGCACACCAGATTGTTGAATCATGGGAAGTTAATGAAATGTTCTAATCTAAGGTAAGTGAACAGAAT
The DNA here is from genome assembly GCA_008180335.1 of Priestia megaterium. Lineage (GTDB taxonomy): Bacteria > Bacillota > Bacilli > Bacillales > Bacillaceae_H > Priestia > Priestia megaterium_B. The sequence continues at coordinate 73,157 of VTEF01000003.1, read as the reverse complement.
TTGGCTTTGTGCTATGATAATCAAAAAGCTGCACTTTGCTTTGTAAGTGCAGCTTTTTTGAGTGTGTAGAAATTATCATTTTTGAGAATCGGAGCCATCCATTTTTCTAAGTATGCTGTAAAGAAACAAACGTAGCTCTCTAGAAAGCCTAATGCATCTCCAAAAAGATTGATTGTGAATTCATCAGTTGTCTCTTTCACCAATTCGTCGAGTCCGCGCAAGTAATGTGCTGTAGCTGCGAAATCATTCGCAACAGCATAAGCAATAGTCAGGTATTATAAGGGCAACTAGGTGCTTCTTCTAGAGTTGCGTAACGGACAAACCTATGCATAGAAGCGAGAGGGGACAAACCTAACATCTTGATTCGTTCTGCAATTCGATCGATTTCAAGTGCAACTTCTTCATGAAGTTCCTCCAGCTTTTCATGAAAATCAATGAAATCAACTATATGTTTTATGCTCGTCTACAGTTCGTGTAGAGTGTACATACAAAATTAACCATGTTCTGGTATATAATTAAATAAGATTTTCTAAGAAGAAGTTTGTTTTATCAGCTAAAAAGATGGAAATAGTAAGGCCTGCTTATATTTCCATTAAAACGAATGGTGGATTTTTTTATAGAAACTGCAGCCATTACCGGTTCATTTTTGCTATTATTAAAAAGTAATCTAAATGTAAGGAGTATATTTATGGAAGAAAAAGAAGATTTATATGCTAATATCGATTTAAGTAAAACCTATGAGTACACAGAATTACCAGACAAGATTTCAGGACGCTGTGATAACTGCGGCAGTGTAAAGTTCAAAAGCAGTGTAGGCGGAGGCAAGTTTTTGCGTGAGTGTGCGAGTTGCGGAATGAAGAAGAACATTTAATCTTAGTTAAAGCATGTTGTTGATGCTTTTGGGATGACTATCAAAGCATATAAAAGTAGCTTATGGTTAGGAAAGAAGGGAAAGCAAGGCTGTCGATGCGACAGTCTTTTTTTTATGCTCTTTTCGACTCAAAACCTTTATAAAGTGAGGTAAGGTGGAATTGTTTTATATCGTTTAATACGATATAATCTTATTAAACGATATAAAAGGGTGAAAGCTATGGATAACCAAGTTTCAAAATTAAATGAATATTGGACGGATATTTATTTTCATTTACATTATCTTCATCAAGAGAAGATTTCTCATCAAGCAGTTCGTATTCTTCAGCTTGTAGAAAAACAGGAACAGGTAGGAGTGAATGAAATCTCTTCTTATATAAAAGTCTCTCATAATACAGCATCTGAACACATTAAAAGGTTGATAGAAAAGAACTATTTAATAAAAAGAAGAGATCCGCTTGATCAAAGAAAAGTCATTCTCTGTTTAACGCAGGTTGGCAAGCAAATATTACATAGAAATACGAGTCTAGATGAAGAAAAATTAGCAAAAGTATTAAATCAGTTAAGCGATCATGAGAAGGAAACAATAGAACAAGCTTTTAAAATCTTAAGTGAGGGTGCAAAACGATGTATGTAATAATGAAGATTATGGCGTCTGCGGTTATTATTGGCATTGTTACAGAGATTTCAAGGAGATTCCCTTCCTATGGAGGAATAATTGCTGCACTTCCTTTAGTAAGCTTGCTTAGCATTATATGGCTATACGTACAGGGAGAAAAAACCGCTACCTTAAGTAAGTTTGCACTAGGAGTGCTCTGGGGATTTCCTGCAACAGCGGTATTATTAATTATTGTTTATATAGCTTTACATCATTCTGTTCATTTATATATTTCGATTAGTCTCGGTATGTGCGGATGGCTGCTCTTTTTATTTATTCAAGATCTTACTTTAAAATACGTAAGGGCTATCCTGTTCAACTAATCGAGCGGGGAAGAGTAAAAAGAATTTTGGCTTAAGGGATGAACCTAATTGCAAAACGACTTTACATTACACATTGATCTTTTCTCATTCTCAACTTGCCTTTGTGGGCAAGTTTTTTATTTCTCTTTTGTGAAAAACTTAAAAGAACTGCATACTTTTTAACCTTTAATACGTTATAAAATAGAAAGGAGTCTGTTATTGAGCGATAATTCTAATGAAGGAGATCAAATTGTAATGATGAGAAATGAAACAAAAAGAAGAGATTTAATGAGAAATTATTTATACTTAAAGGGTGAACAATCATGAAAAATCGGAACAACATATTACTTTCAGCTATAGTTGGACTTATAGTAGGAATACTTACGGTTTTAGGACAAGGAGTTCTTCCGGGAAACTGGAATTCATTAGCTAACTCAGGGACAGTTTGGCTGCTGCCCGCTTTTTTTATGGGCGCACTTAGTTCAACAAAAGGAAAATCTGCAATATCTGCTATCATAACTCTATTAGGGATGGTAACAGGATATTACGCTTACGCAATGTTAATCCAAAATGTTTCCCATTCACTATATTATATATTGGTTTGGACTGTAGCAGCAGTCATTGGCGGCAGCATCTTTGGAATAGCAGGATACTTATGGGGAAAAGATAGAGGTCCTCTGCATAAATATGGCAGTGCACTTATCGGTGGAGTCTTCATTACAGAAGGATTACATTTGTTTTTGAATCTAAGTGATTATATTCATATGTGGCATACTGGCGTTGTGCAAATTATTGTTGGTGTTAGTTTAGTTTTGGCTTTAGAGCGCTCAAATAAAGAGCGTATAGCCTCTTTGTTAGCGTTAATACCTATCATCGTTTTAGGTGTTATTGGATATGCGATTTTATCTTTATTTGCTTAAGCGAGTAGAATGTTATGGAAATAAACGGAAGTGAGGTAGCATTGCCTGTGTAAAAATATATAATATTAATTATATTAGGTTTGGAAACAAAGATTATATCTAATAAACGTAGATATGTATATAAAGTAAGAGCTAACAAGTATAATTAATTGAAACTGATTGGTTTTAAACAAGAAGAGCCCTTAATAAAAGGGCTTCTTTCATGTTATGAGTGATTATGGATAATTGTTCATTATCAAAGATAGAATGATGTTAGAATCTAGCTAAAGGTGATTATTAAATTACTGAAGAAAGGAGCAGTTGTTATGACACAGAATAATAATGTAAAGACTCACCATCAAATAAATTCAAAAGTTGAACTGGAGAGCGACCTGCCAGCCGAGTTAGCTAAGCCGGCGCGTCGAGCACTTGAAGGAGCCGGATACTTGCAGCTTGAACAGCTTACTAAAGTTACTGAATCTGAGGTCTTACAACTACATGGGATGGGACCAAAAGCGCTGGATTACATCCGTCGTGCTCTTGCTGCCAAGGGCCTATCATTTGCAGAAAGTTCTTGAAGCTATATCTAATCATAAAAACTTAAGGCAGTGTAACATTAATTTATAAAGTTTTACTTATTTATAATAAAGTTATACTGCTTTTTTGGATGTACAATTTGCATAAAAAGCTGAAATCATAATTGGCACAGGCAGGTCTACTTCGGCTGTCAATAGAGAACATTTTTGATCTTTTAAATGGTAGAGGTCAGATTTAAAGGTGCCAACAGTCTTTCTGCAAGTATTAAAAACGTGCACATCAGGCCCTAATGCATTAGTGCTAAGAGTATATATACATCCTTTCCATTTAACTTCTTTTGACCTTGCCTCATCAATCTCAAATGTCTTCCTTCCAGTCATACTTCCTATTTTTGTTTTTCCCTTGCCATACAATTACTCAATAAAATTAATATTTAAAGAAATCGTTTAGCTACATTTTTTACTAGAATAGTTGAACCTTTTTCTATTTTATTATTTTAACAAAAGGGAATGAGCTAGAGTATATTTAGTATACTTACATAGACAGGTCTTTCAAAAATCACTAAATTTTACAAATTACAATAAATGAGAAAGGGGGATTAGAATCATGATAATAAGCAATGAGAAGTTAATAATTCGGGAACTGACAGAATCAGATAAAGAATTGCTGGTTAAATGGTTAAGTAATCCGCTAGTACTTCAATATTACGAAGGGCGTGACAATCCCCATGATATCAATATGATTAATGAACATTTTTATCAATATGAGGATGATGTTACGAGGTGTATGATAGAATTCGAGCACACAGCTATTGGCTATATTCAATTCTATCTAGTAGATTCTCAAGAAAAAAAAGCATATGGATATGAGGTCTTAGAAAATATATATGGAATGGATCAATTTATTGGAGAAACAGACTATTGGAATAAAGGAATTGGAACGGATTTGGTCAAGTTAATGATTGACTATCTCACGCATAAAAAGCATGCAGAAAAAATTGTAATGAATCCGCAAGCTTGGAATCAAAGGGCAATATCATGTTATGAAAGATGCGGCTTTAAAAAGGTTAAGTATTTGCCAAAACACGAATACCATGAGGAAGAACTTAGGGACTGCTGGCTAATAGAATATAGCAGATAAAATCCGTTTTTTCAATGTTTTTTTACTTTAAACCTGAGTTTAGATGAGGATAAGTTTCTATAACAAAGAAGATGTGACCAAAGTTACGCTTTACATAATAAATCTGCTATCTTATAACAAAATCTTTGGTAGTAATAGCTTCTACAAATGTGAAGGTGTGAAACATTAATTTTTGATAAGAGGTGAATTGCAAGCAGACAGGATCCTAAATATTTTGGTATAATATAGAAGTTGTAAGGTTGTTTTATAGTAGGAAAATCTTTTTTGTACAAATAAAAAGCCGAGTGAAGAAGTCTTAGCTATGATCATAAAAACGGCTTATTGGAGGCACATGATGCAAAGAGATATTCAGAAAATCATTTCACAAATGACAGTAGAAGAAAAAGCTAGCTTATGCTCAGGATTGGATTTTTGGCATACAAAAGGAATAGAGCGTCTGAGAATTCCATCGATTATGGTAACAGACGGTCCTCATGGACTTCGAAAGCAGGAGGGTGACGCCGATCACTTGGGTCTGTTTGGCAGTGTCCCGGCTACTTGTTTTCCATCTGCAGTCGGAATGGCAAGTTCATGGAACAGAGAGCTCATTCAAAAAGTAGGTGTTGCTTTAGGAGAAGAATGTCAAGCTGAAAATGTAGCTATCCTTCTTGGACCTGGTGTAAATATCAAACGCTCACCGCTTTGTGGAAGAAACTTTGAATATTTTTCAGAAGATCCTTATCTTTCATCTGAAATGGCAGCCAATCATATTAAAGGTGTTCAGAGTCAAGGAGTGGGGACTTCTCTGAAACACTTCGCTGCCAATAATCAGGAGCATCGTCGAATGACTGTGGATGCCATTGTTGATGAACGAACGCTGCGAGAAATTTATCTTGCCAGCTTTGAAGGAGCTGTCAAACAGTCGCAGCCATGGACAGTCATGAGCGCCTACAATAAGGTAAACGGAGAATACGCTTCAGAAAATGAGTACCTGTTAAATGATATTTTGAAAGAGGAATGGGGATTTGAAGGTTTTGTCGTTTCCGACTGGTTTGCGGTCGATGAACGTGCGGATGGATTAGCCGCCGGTTTAGAACTTGAAATGCCTTCAAGCTACGGAGTTGGTGACGAAAAAATCGTCGAAGCTGTAAAAAACGGAAAGCTTTCTGAAGAAAAACTGGACAGAGCAGTAGAAAGGTTACTGCGAATTATTTTCATGGCAGTCGATAACAGAAAAGAAAATGCTGTCTATGACAAGGATGCTCACCATCAGCTAGCAAAAGAAATAGCAAGAGAAAGCATGGTTCTGTTGAAAAATGAAGATTGTATTCTTCCGCTCAAAAAGGAAGGAACAGTGGCTGTTATAGGGGAATTTGCGACAACACCTCGATACCAAGGAGGGGGAAGTTCGCATATTAAACCGACAAAGCTTGAAAACATCCTCGAAGAAATCAAAATAACGGCGGGTAGTAACGCAACTGTATTATATGCTCAAGGCTATCACCTTACTAGTGATGTGGTGGACCAATCCTTAATGGATGAAGCAAAAAAAGTTGCGGCACAATCAGACACGGTCATTCTTTTTGTGGGACTTCCCGACAGTTATGAATCAGAGGGCTACGATAGAGAACATTTGTGCATACCAGAAAATCATCGCCTATTAATTGAAGAAGTGGCCGAAGTGAACAGCAATATTGTTGTCGTTTTAAGCAACGGTTCACCGATTGAAATGCCTTGGATTGATAAAGTAAAAGGTTTGCTTGAAGGATATTTAGGAGGACAGGCCCTTGGAGGAGCCATTGCTGATCTATTGTTTGGCGACGCAAATCCGAGCGGAAAGTTAGCTGAAACATTTCCAAAGTTCTTAAGTGACAATCCTTCTTATTTAAACTTTCCTGGGGAGGGAGATAAAGTAGAATACAGAGAAGGTCTATTCGTCGGTTATCGTTACTATGATACCAAAAACATCGAACCGCTATTTCCATTCGGCTATGGTTTAAGCTACACAAGTTTTGAATACAGTAATCTCTCTATCAGCAAAAAAGAAATGCAAGATACGGAAACTGTTATTGTCAGTGTGAATGTTAAAAATACCGGTGCTGTGGCAGGTAAGGAAATTGTTCAACTATATGTAAAAGATGTCGCAAGCTCTGTGATACGACCTGAAAAAGAGCTAAAAGGTTTTGAAAAAGTAGAGCTACAACCAGGTGAGGAAAAAACTGTTACATCTACGCTAGATAAACGCGCATTTGCTTTTTATAGCGTTGAGTTGAAAGATTGGCATGTGGAAACAGGAGAATTTGAAATTCTAATCGGGAAATCTTCTCAGGATATTGTCCTGAAAGACAACATTCTTGTCCAATCAACTGCTCCTGTCAAAAAGTTAGTTCACAGAAACACAACAGTTGGTGATTTGTTTACTGATCCAATTCTTGCACCATTAGCAAAAGAACTGCTGGCAAAAGCAAAGGAAAATAATCTGCTCGCAAACGAAAATCAAGAGGATGGTGAAGCGTCCGAAATGATGGCAGCGATGTTGCGAGATATGCCGCTCCGTACAATGGTTAGTTTTAGTAAAGGCGACTTTACAGAGGAGATGCTTACGCAAATAATTCAACTGTTAAATGAGCACCACGAAAAAGAGTATCAGCCACTTAAATGATTGGAACGGTGTGTCTCTCTAACGCACTGTTCCAATCTCAGTAGGTATGTAACTAATTACTACCACAATAATAAGGAAAAGAATCCATTTTAATCAAAATGGATTCTTTTTGTATACTAAAAATATCGGGTTGTACGGTATTTTTAATTGAACTTTATTTTAAAGCTACATCAAAACATTAGATAATTTAAACTATAAGTCTTCTTTTGTTCTTAGGGTACAGTTCTTGTCTGTCGTTAAGTTCAGGATTTGCAGAGATGTCACGATAATAACTGAGCTTATATTCGATGGTTTTTTGAGTTTCAATAAGCTTGGAAATTTCTTGTTGAATTTTCTGATTGTGTTTTTCAAGTATCGAATATCTAATAGGCCTAATCACAGGGTTGCTGTCATAGACCGCAAAGTAGACATATAATGTTTGAAAACGTTGGCCGAATAAGGCTTTTTTTATTGTTTATTTTTACCTAAACTAATGTATAGGTAGAAATTTTACATATATAGGGAGAGATGTATATGAAGAGGAGTTGGACAGAAGACGAGCTATTAGAACATTTTACCTTGGTTAACGTCGAGCGTAAATTAATCGGTAACAAGACTGGTGCGAGTCGTCTTGGTTTTACCGTGTTATTAAAGTATTTTCAACATGATGCTAGATTTCCAACTAAAAAAAGTGATATTCCAAGGACAGTTGTTGAGTATATCGCAAAGCAACTTAAGTTGTCCCCCGTTCTGTTCGACGAATATCGTTGGGGAGCTGAAGAAAGGAATTACACCTACCACAGAAAGCAAATTCGAAACTTCTTTGGTTTTCAAGAACTCACCGGTGCAGATAATGAACGTATGGAAAAATGGTTACAAGAACAGGTTCCATTTACACACGATACAGACTATTTAATAAACCAAGCATATAGTCTTTTTCGCAAATGGAAAGTAGAGCCACCTTCTGATGGACGATTGAAGCGAATGATTGCTTCTGCCATTGATGCTTTTGAAAAGGGCTTCTATCAAGAAATCTATCAACAATTATCTCCTAAGACATGCTCCCGGTTAGATGCTTTATTAGAATCACATGTTCAGGGAGAATCTGATGAAGGGGAAAGCGACATTTTAGCTTTTCGCCACCTACTTTCCTCCCCTGGTAAACCCAGTGTTAATACAATGGAGATGGAAGTTAAGAAATTATTGGCTATTCGACACCTTCAAATTCCAGATGGTTTATTTCGTTCTTTAACTCCAAAATTAAAAAATAAATATCGACTTCGTGCTGCTACCGAGACAGTAACAGAATTACGTGCACATCCGATGCCTATTCGCTATACCTTACTTGCCATTTTATTTTCGCATCGACAAGCTGAAATTATTGATAATTTAGCTGATTTGCTAGATGAAATCACCCTTAAGTTTGGAAATAAAGCGAAGAATACCACTCGGAATGAAACAGTGGCAGAACTAGAAAAAGTACAGGGCAAAAATAAACACATTCTTAACTTATTAAAAGCGACCGTTGATCATCCAGATGGAATCATTCAAGATACTTTATATCCAATTGTTAGCTCTTCCACCATACAGGATATTATTAAAGATATGACGAGAAATAACCGGGAATATAAAGAAAAAATTTACATAAAAATGCACTCTTCCTATCGAGGACATTATAGGAGAGCTCTCTGTGATATCCTAAAAAACCTATCGTTTAAGTCTAATAATCTATCCCATCAACCTATAATTGAAGCTCTTCAACTTATTCAAGAATACAGTGACAGTGGCCAGCGCTTTTTTGCAGTCGGAGATGAAATTCCTATTGAAGGAGTCATACAGCCTAAATGGAAGGATATTATAATTAAAACGGATAGCAAAGGGATCGAAAGGGTTAACCGAATTAATTATGAAATTGCTGTTTTACAATCTCTTCGAACACGACTTCGTTGTAAAGAAGTTTGGATTCAAGGTGCTAATCGATATCGAAATCCTGATGAAGATTTACCTCAAGATTTTGAAGAAAACAAAGAAGAATATTTCCAAGCGCTCAAAGTTCCACTCGATGTAGAACCTTTTATCACGGACATTATACAACTAATGAAGGATAAACTCTATTTACTGAACCAAGGATTTGAAAATAAAAGTAATGATAAAGTTAAGATTACCAACAAAAATAACAAGGGATGGATTCGTGTAACCCCACTAGAAAAGCAAGCCGAACCTCCACATTTGTCTTTAATTAAACAGGAGATTAGGAATCGATGGTCCAATATCAATCTCTTAGATTTATTAAAAGAAACAGATTTTCATACTGGATTCACCAAGCATTTTAAAACTACTGCGGACCGATCTATTTTAGATGAGGAAACGGTTCAACGCCGACTTCTTCTTAGCCTATTTGGATTAGGAACAAACACCGGTTTAAAAGCCGTCTCTGCTGGAAATAACCAAGATAGCTATCGTGAACTTCAGTATATCCGTAATAAATTTATTCATAAAGATCATTTGCGAAAAGCTAATGCAGAAGTTACGAATCAAATTATTTACCATCGAATGAAAGAAGTATGGGGAGAAGCTACTACTGCATGTGCTTCCGATTCAAAACATTTTGGAGCTTGGGATCAAAATCTTCTTACCGAATGGCATCCTCGTTATAAAAAACATGGAGTGATGATCTATTGGCATACAGATCGCAAATCAGCATGTATTTACTCTCAGCTCAAAACCTGCCTCTCTTCTGAGGTTGCAGCTATGATGGAGGGGGTTCTACGTCACTGTACAGACATGGAAATAGATCGAAATTATGTAGATACGCATGGACAAAGTGTTGTTGCTTTTGCTTTTTGCCATTTGCTTGATTTTAAGTTGATGCCACGCTTCAAAAATATTGGCTCTCAAAGATTGTATCGTCCTGAAGCCGGGATGAATGAGGAATATCCTCATTTACAACCCGTCTTAAGTAGGCCCATTAACTGGGATCTTATCCGTCAACAGTATGAGCAAATTATTAAGTTCGCAACTGCTTTACGATTAGGAACTGCATCAGCAGAAGCCATTTTAAAGCGATTTACAAGAGATACGAAGCACCCAACTTACCAAGCTTTATGTGAGTTAGGAAAAGCAATTAAAACCATTTTCTTATGTGATTACTTACATTTTGAGGAAGTTCGTAGAGAAATCCATGAAGGATTAAATACCGTTGAACATTGGAATTCCGTTAATAACTACATTTTTTATGGAAAAAATAATGAAATTCGTTTTAATTCTCTCGAAGCCCAAGAAGTGTCTGCACTATCACTCCAATTACTTCAAAACTGCTTAGTTTATATGAATACTTTAATGGTTCAAGAAGTTCTTTATAGCAACAACCAGTATTGGCTCAAGAAAATGACCCTTGATGATTTTAGGGGGTTAACTCCTTTATTTTACAACCATGTGAATCCATATGGAACATTTGAATTAAATATGGATAAGAGGATTCCAATTAATCTAAAAGTCTCATAAAGGAATGAAGGTACAAATTTTATCAGTAAAGCCATTGCCCCTATATCAAATGATTATATTATCCTAGGACAAAAGTATCGAAAGAAGAAATCAACGGATTGTTATTTGGTTAACTTTTACCATTTATCCGCATTTCGACAAATTACGCCAAATTCCCTCTTTTATGTATGGTAGTCTTTTTACGAACCGGTTCACAGAAATTATAGAAAAATCGAGGGGGCACACATGAAAAAGCTTATTGGAGCAATTCTTTTTTCAGCTTTAATAATTTGTTTAGTACCATTAAATGCGTCTGCAGCTGAAAATAATGTAAATAGTAATGTTGGAAACAATTCGATAACTTTAGACATTAACAAAAGTAAAGGCATAAATTATGAAATTTACAGAAATGATGTTTTAATTCACAGTGGAAATGAACCTGAATTTAAAGACACAAATCTTGAATCTGATACTATATATTCTTATGACATTGTTCTATATAATAATAAAAAAGAAATAGTAGACATTGTTAAGCATAAAGTTCAGACTCTTTCAAGCGCAAAAAGCTTTACCCGAAGCCAAGAGCAATCTAACAATTCTTATGAGAATGAAAAAGCTTATGTAAAAGCTACAGTTAATAAAAATAATGTTAAATTAGAATGGACAAATTTAAGTGATGATGATGGAATGTACGAAATTTATAAGGACGATGTTAAAGTTGCAACTGTAAAGTCAAACCACTTTATAGATAACGATATTACAAATGGTGAGGCATATCGTTACAAAATTATTGCTGAACAAGCAGTTAGTGATGAGAGAAAAAAAGAAATTCAACAAGAATTAAAGGCTATGGGCCATAACCTAGAAGATGTTCCCCAGTCTTTATATAATGAAAGAAAAACAGTTATTAAGGATGTTATGACAGTCGAAAAATTAGATAAAAATGAAATAAAAAAGAAAGATCTTACCCCTGAATTAAGGCAACTCGCCTACGATACTCTTGATAGCTATATGTTAAGATACACTACATTTATTCCAATGGCGTATGTTAATAATGGTAACTGGTTAGCAGGTGATTATGGAACCTACTTAAAAGGTGATGGTTACGGAAATGCAAAATCACAGTGGCGAGGTTTTGACTTTTTTAATAGCAGTTACCGTTCTCGAGTAGACGTATTTGCCGAATGGTATAATAGTAGTCCAAGCTTCTACTACTCAGAGCCAAACGTAAGTCAAAGCGTTTTGTATGAAAATGAATCTGCTATTGGCAAATCATGTGGAACAACAGGTGTCCGATGTGCCACTGCATCAAATAAAGATATTAATGTTATACAAGAATATGTTAACAATTCCTATATTGAATGGAGAGTAGAACACTCAGCAGCAGTCCCATTTGGTTCAAGTTATCCTGCAATCGATTATAGATATGATGCGAGAGTTTATAAAGATGGAAACATAACAGCAACCGGAAATCATGATAGAGCACCTAATCATGAAGTGTATTTAGCAAAAGCCTATACTGACTTACCTCATATTACTTTACACACATTCTCGGTTGGAGGAGAAGGGGATTTTTATAATCTTTTCCCACCTGTTCCTAATGAATACTGGCAATACATGTCGTAATTAATTATTTAAAGCCACTTTTGTTTACTTAAGGTTTATTAGGTAAACAGAAGTGGCTTTTAAAGGATGGAGAACTATGAAGAGCTTTATTTCTAAACTCATAACACTTTTATTTACAGCAATTATTGGTAGTTTGTATTTTGCTATTTTTTTATTTCAACCACAAGAGGACTTCGGATTGGGTATCTACTACGCTTTAGTGATGTATCCTTTAATATTACTGTATATGTCACCGGGAATTCTGATTTCATACTTTGTAGATTTTATTAAAAAATATACTAAAAGGACACATATCATTTTTTCAACTGGAATGTACTTTTTTATATGTTTCCTCTTATTCTATATTCCTTTTATTATAATTCAAAAAGAAAATTCCACCCATGCAATTTTTTACTTTTTATTAATACCCGTTCTCTATTGTATTTTAGAGTACTTTATAAAAAAAGTTATATTTAAAAGTACAATCAATAAACCCTGACTTTTAATGATAAAGTCAGGGTTTATAACAGCAACGCTGTTACCACCCCTAATTACCAAAAACCATATTTTTTGTAACACCATACTCCGATGGAGTATGTATCCAATTTTATTAGCTTTATAGTTTACCAAAAGTTATTACCAAAAGCATTACCAAATACCTTTACAAAAAATAGGTCTCCTGTACAATAAAATCATACTATTGCACAGGAGGCTTTTATGATTATCGGATATGCTCGCGTTTCCACGACTGATCAAAATTTAGACAGACAACTTAGCATGCTGAAGGAATATGGCTGCGAAAAAATAATTGAGGAGAAATTCACTGGCACGGTGAGAGACCGTCAAGGTCTACAGACCTTAATGGATGTAATCCGAGCATATGATATTGTTGTTGTTGAGAGTATCTCACGTTTAGGTCGTAAAACGATCGATATTTTAACTATCATTCAAGAGTTTGAAGATATGGGAGTGCAATTTGTTTCTTTGAAAGAGAATATGGATACACGAACGCCAACGGGAAAGGCTATGTTTCAAATGATGTGCGTTATTGCTGAATTGGAACGGAATCTCATCGCTGAACGGGTAAAAGAGGGATTAGAAGCAAGCAAGAAGCGTGGGAAAAAGCTTGGAAGACCGAAAGTTGACAAGGATAAAGTAGCTTTGGCTTTACGAATGTATGACAGTAAGGAATACTCTGTAAAAGAAATTATAGATGGCACCGGTATTTCACAAGGCTCTTTATACAGAGCGATACAGAAACGGACCCTAGAAACAACATAAGGAGCATGCACATTGCTCCTGTGTTCCCCATCATCATCTCTTCACTTATCTGCAACTTTGCGGTCTATAGCAGCAACCCTGTGATTAGGCCTTAATGGCGTCTAAGTTTATTACGTTATTTGCTTGACTACTGCTTTGTATTTTTTCAAATGCTCCTGAATTAATCATGAGAGATGTAGAGACGTTTTGTATAGCAGATATTCCCCCAACAAGTACCGCTTCAATACCCCCATGTCCAATTCCATAAGAAATTCCATCTTTCCAATCTAAATATTTCTTTAATAAGAATAAAATTAATATAAAACGACCCACTTCTTCAAAAAATGAAGCTGAAAATCCACCATATAAAGCGTATAAGAATGGGTTATCTAATAGTTTACTTGTCGTGCCATTAATATTTAAGATATATAGGTTTACTGAATTACCAATCACTTGGGAAAATAGCACAAACGAAACGACGCCTAACATCAGAGGTTTCCACTTCATTTGATAACGTTTTTTGAAATAGATAGCAAGTATTACAGGCGTTAATAACGATAAAATTCCTGACACAACCATCATAGTAATCGATATCGAATTTACCAAATTAATTCAGCCCCTTCGCTTTTTGTCTTTATTCGACCATCTTTGCATTTACATATAAAACTAATCCTAAAAATCCTAAAACAATAAGAGGCATAATAATTTCTAAAGGAATGATTAAAACAAAACCATTTATTATTAGAATTACACCTACCGCAAAACTAAAAGATCCAACAATTTCACTTAATTTCTTTTTATCCCGAACCCTATGCTGATTGAAACCTGTAAGGTACTGAGTTTGTTTTTTCACTCCAACTACATAAGCTAAAATTAAAAAGATAACACCTAATATCATAATTTTATAATCCATATGTTATATTCTCCTTTTGCTTTTAAAAATTTAATATGCAATGTTTTTCTTTATATATATAGATATAGGGATGTTCATCAAAAGAGCTATTAGGAATAATACATTTAAATCAAAATGATTATTTAGGAGTACTATTACACCTAATAAAAATAAATATATAGATCCTAAGAAAGATAATTTTTTTATTACTTCTTTTTTTTGCTTTTTAAGTTTATGAATATTTCGACGACTTACAGCGAAGAATAATAAGTCCTTTTTTATAAGTACAATAAATGAATATATAAATAAAATCATTGCTAGTGGTATTGTTCCTAGTTGCTTAAAAAATACCGGTAAAGCTAATGCAATAATAATACTACTTATAAACAGTAATGATTGTTTAGAGCCGCCTTTAGAACCGCCTTCTTGCGCAAATTCTTCAGCTAATTGTTCAGGAGCCATAAACTCTACTTTTAGTTCTTTTAATATTTCTCCCTCACCTTTTCCTTTTTCTTGTGCTTCTTCAATGTAATTTAATATGTGACTTTTTACTTCTTCAATGTAATTTTGATAATGTGGATCATGTAAAGAGTTGGATAACTTCATAATATAAGTCCTTACAAACTCATCTAATAAACTCATAAAATCCTCCTTTATTAGTCTTTATTTATTGATAGTAATATCTCATACATAGATTTGTATTGTTCTAATCTCGATTCTAAAAGTGCTACTCCTTCCGTTGTTACTTCATAATATTTCCGCCTAGGACCTTCTAAAGATTCATCCCAATAATAAGTAATCCACCCATTTTTTGACATCCTTTTTAAAATTGGATAAATAGCCCCTTCAGAAATCGCCATACCAGGAATCTCTTTTAAGCTTTTTGAAATTTCATAACCATAGGCTGGCTTAGATTTCAAAAGGGATAAAATAACAATTTCATATAATCCTTTTTTTAGTTGAATGCCCCATTTATCATCTACAATATTTATCATCATATGTTAATTATATACAATAACCAACTATATATCAATGATACATAGGTTTTATTAATACATAGTTACCTAACAAAAAAATAAGCAAAAAGAATCAAGGACTATATGAACCTCGTTCTTTTTGCTTATTTTGTTAATTTAGATAAATTTCATTAATTTACTTGGTCAATCAAACTACTAATAGCGGCTTCACGATTAAAGTCTTCAGTATCGGTAATTGGCGTAATATCAATTGCAGTTAAAATTAACACTACAACCGCACCAGCAGCAGCTATGTAGTAGTAATATAAATATGTTTCATTTTGAGTTTCAAACCCTGCTCTAGCCGCTGATTGCTTCATTTTATCTAATTCTTTGCTTGCACTAGATAAGTCTTCTTGTAACATTGAACCAGCTGTTGCTAAAAGTTCATCAACTTTTTGTGCATTTTTGCTATAAACTGCTTTTTGGCCTAATAGAAATTGTGCTGTCACCTTGCATTAAAAGTTCGCGATAACGCTTCATTTCCTCTATGGTCATCCTAGTGGCTTTTAAATGGGTTAAAAAGAACTGTTTTTTTAATATTCATGAGCGATTCCTCTTTTCATAATTTTTGAATTTGGCGACCGCCGTTCATCAAATGTACTACTTGGAGTATACTTAAAGTCAATACAAAATTAGCAAAAATCTCGTAATGTAGGAGAAATTAATATTTTTCTTCCAAATTCTTGAGGAAAAGGTCATCTATAGTGGGGGACTTTTTCTTTCCAATGCTCACCAGCATAGCGGAGTTGGAACGGGACGCCATAAAATACAAAAGAGCTATCAAAGGTGCTCATCCTCGTCAGGATTAAAAAAGAGTGTGTAGAAATGAGTTTAGCTAGCTATATTGGTTGTAATGTAGAAATACCACTTAGTGAAGAAGATTCAACCGACTTAATTATTATTGGCAGTTGTTTTTCGGATAAGTATCACCGATTAAACGTAAAGGAATATCATTTTACAACTCCTTATCTTATGAGATATCAAGTCAATGGGGGATTGAAATTTCGGAATATATGAACCCAAAAACGTGTGCCGAATCAAAGAAGTTATAGGCTTAAAATAAAGTTTGATTAAAGTTCTATATTAATATGCAGGATTTTTTCTTGTTCAGCAATCGGACCAGTTGAAGAAGCATATCTAAAAATGTTTTGGAATGAAAATATGACGAGGTGTATTAATGGAGATAAGAGTCGTTAAAAAAGAAGAATATAGTTTTATTGATGACTTTGTATATACGATATTCAAAAATACCAACTATTCAAATGGAGTAGCTGAAAAAGCTTTGGTGAGAGAGATCAGAGAAAAACACTTTTATATTCCTGAGCTTGAATTAGTTGTTGAGGAAGAAGGAGTTATTATAGGACACTTTATACTTTCAAAATTTCCAATTAGTAATAGGTTTGAAAATGAAATATTAATGTTATCACCAGTTTCAGTGGCAATTAATAGACAACGCCAGGGGATTGGTAAGTATATGTTGCAGGAAGGTATTAAATTAGCTACTAAAATGGGATATAAGGGAATTATTGTTGAAGGAGATTATCGATACTATCAACGCTTTGGATTTAGAACATCAACTGAATTCGGTATCTATGCGTCCAAGAAAAATCTACCACCTTCTGTGGAGAATTTAATGGCTATGGAGTTGTGTGAAAATGGGATGGCGAATATTTCAGGTGAAGTAGATTATTCGATTTATAATTCATTACTACATTGACAGTTATATGAGAAACAGCTGGCACGTTGTATCATCTCCTATCTATGAGGTTTTCCATGAATTACTTTTTAAAAGAAAGGTGAGCTAAATATGAAGCTTGAAACTAATAGACTGCTGCTAAAAGCTCTTGATCTTAATCTAATCGAGGCTGCAGCCCGGCGTGATACACGGGCAATCGAAGCTATGGGATACAAAACCAATGGCGAAAAGGTTATTGTTTTGAAGCTGCTCAAAAATTATTAAACTGGACCTCGAATCAGGATGAGGTCAAATGCATCACAGCTAGATGTGAACTTGACAACATCAATTCTAAAAATGTTTTAGTAAAGTTAGGTTTCCAAATTGATCACAGTGATACAGAATTAATTTATTGGAAATATCGTAATAGACAAATCTTGTAAGATTTGTCCATTACGATACTATGTTTATATAACCGTAAATAATCAAACTTTATTTTAAAGCTACATCGAAGAAATTAATGGAAATATATAAAAATATGGATAATCACCTTAAAAAGGGTGATTTCTTTGAATTGTATAGTTGTTGGGTGGGTGAAGAAGCTGTATTATTTTTAAAAACCAACTTAATATGACTGGAGTATATCATGATAATAAACAAACAAGAATTTTATGTTAATGAGGTTCATTACACTGTTAGGTCTGCGATTGTTAAAGATGCGAAGGATTTGTCTGAATTAAGGTTACAGATTGATGGGGAGACCGAAAATTTGGACAGAGAAAAAGGCGAGGCGTTCATAGATACAGCAGGATTTGAACAGATGATAAAAACGGACAGCGAGCACTCAAGAAACTTATTTTTAGTTGCTGTTGTTCATGATCGGATTGTCGGTTTCTCAAGATGCGAAGGTATTTATTTAAATAGATTCTCTCACAAAGTAGAATTTGGAGTATGTGTATTAAAAGATTTTTGGGGATACGGCATTGGGAAAAATCTTTTAAAAGAATCTATTTCTTGGGCCGACTCAAACGGCATTAAAAAAATTACTTTGAATGTTCTAGAAACAAACGATAAAGCCATTCAGCTTTATAGAAAGCTAGGCTTTGAAATAGAAGGCATCTCAAAAAAAGACAAAATCCTTTCTGACGGTAAATACTATAACACCATTATTATGGGAAGATTTAATGAATGATATTTTACTTGATAAACAAATTATCGAAATAAGTACGTGTTTTACACTTGAATTGCAAGATTTTTTTATTAGAACGAGATTAGTCTGAAACTGATAAAAATTTAATGTATAAAAGTAGCCTTCCTATGCAGGAATTGAGGTGAGGTATTCTTAAAGGTAGATATGTTGATAAATAAAGTAAAAAAGCAGGCATAAGTCTGCTTTTGGAAAATAGTGACTTCCTATAAAGTTTTAATTTAAAATAAAGTTTGATTAATTTGATGCTAATAACCTTAATAAAAGAGAAAATACAAAGAGCATGTTATTGAAAAAAGATTGTTCAAAGCATGCCCCTATTTAATGTAATTAGGAAATTTCTTTATAAAAAAGTTTGATCATTTTCTGTTTGTATTGTTGAAGAACGAGAAAGATAAAATAGAGCTACCCAAAAGGAACAGCTATTCTTCAACCTTCACACCCGTTTAGCAACAACGTCTCAATAAATGATAATCTATTATTAGCATCCTCTATAATTTTTGGATCTGCTCATTAATATTTCCTTTACTTAATCCTCCATGGTAACAAACCACAGATTCAATATCTAGGTGTAAATATTTCTTTAAAGACCGTCGAGCAGTCTTTATATCCAAAGTGGTTGGAACATGAATTCCCCTCAGTGTTCCGTTTACACTGTACATTGAATCCCCGGCAACAAGCGTTTTACTTTGCCTCAAATATAAGCTGATATGGCCAGGAGTGTGCCCTGGAGTATGGATAATACGAATCCCGCCACAATACGGCAGTTCTTGACCGTCAATCAAGGTATCATCCACTTTTCCCTTCGGTGGATTCTCTATGTGCCCGTCTTTCAAAAGAGGTAAATCCCCCTGGACATAAGGCTTATCTAGTTCGTGAGCATAAACTTTAATATCCCTTCCACAATTCTGCAATATTTCAGGAAGATTGCCTATATGATCTATATCCTGATGCGTCAAAATCACAACTTTTAGTTTATCGAACGATACTCCTACCTTATCCATTGCTATATGTAAATCTTCAATTTGTCCAGGGAATCCAGTGTCTATTAAAACAGCCATTTCCTGATCCCATAAAAGGGTTGGATGAATAATATTCCCATGAAATTCAAGGTGCAGCATCTCTACTCCCTTAGAAATTTTCATAACTTTGGTCTCCTTTATAATTAGATTTTATTAATGTAAAAAATTTGTTTGATTACACAAGAAGATTGGAAAAATAAAGCTAATCTTGTACTTAAAATGCTATTATTACTTAGTTCATTAATTATTACACTAAACAGCTTCGTTATTTGAATAACTTAGAGCTTGGATTTACTTTTAATAATTCTTTTTCTTATTCAAGAAAATGGCCCGATTGCTGAACAAGAAAAACCTTGTATTAAAATGCAGGATTTTTGTTCAATCTTTTTTATAAACGATCAGACTTTATTATAAATGACCGAACTTTAATTCAAGTTCACAGGTCGTTCACGAGATAGAGTGATTATTTTTATTAGGAGCTAATCTCTACAACTGATTTAATAATTTGTTCCCAATCTTCACTATGAATTTCATGTCCCGTACCATCAAGGGTTATTAATTTAGCATGGGGAATGGCTTTTGTAAGAGCAATCCCATGTTCATATGGCAGCGCTGGATCTTCTGTTCCGTGAATAATAAGGACAGGTACGCTAATCTTATCTAATTTGTCATAGTATTGTTCTCCGCCTTGAAGCAAAGCATGATTAAATCTGCTTGGTAGCTGTTTGGCACGGGTAGCTTCTCTTTTTGCTAGTTTATACATTCTTTCCTGTTCATAAGGTTTGGACCCACTTAGCGTTTTCCATCCGCCTGCAAGATAGTCGATTGCTTCTTCTCGATTTGACCAGCCTATAGAAGCACTCTTTGCGTGATAATCGAGTATACGTTGATCCATTGGAGGCAATTTTTCCATCTCAGTTCCAAACACACTCGATGCGATTAAAGTAAGGGTATATATGCGTTCTGGATACCTTAGTGCAAGAATCTGGCCTATCATCCCTCCAAGAGACATTCCTACAATATGGACCTGTTTGATAGAATAAGCATCTAGAACTCCAATTGCATCATCAGCCATATCCGTTATTGTATAATTGGAGGTACCAGGTGTATAAGTTGTAGATCGACCTAGATCACGATGATCATAGCGAATAACAAATCTTCCCTTTTCCGCGAGACCGAGACAAAATTCTTCATCCCACCAGTCTAATGAAGACATCGCTCCCATGATTAAAAGGACAGCAGGATTTTTAGGATTTCCAAAGCTTTCTGTACAAATTTCCACCTTGTTAACTCTTAATACCTGTTCATTCATCAATTTCTCTCTCCCTTATAAAGATTAATAAAATGAAAAATATTCTCTATATTAGTTTCTGTAATAGAAGGCTATTTCCTTTTCTGAAAATCCTCATCTCATTTCTTATAATTGGTGTTATGTAAATCTTACGTGAACACGATAAACAACTAGGGCATAATAGCTGGACAAGCTAACATAAACTGTTGTGGATTTAAAACAAAGTTTAACCGTTTATATGTGGATTTTTGATAATGTAGGAATTTTTATTATTCTTTTTTTATAAAAATCAAACTTAAATCTGCTGAAGAAGAATCGATTTTGATCAATCCTTTTTCAAAATGGATGCTTTTTATTTATTGTAAAATATGGGTTTGCCAGATGTTTTTGATCAAACTTTATTTCAAAGCTACAACTGTTTATACTTATAAGGTAAATTTTGTGGTTTGAATAGCAGAAGGCTTTATTTATGAACAGAAGACTTGTTTCAGTTCTTTGTTTTGCAGGAGCTCTTGCTGTATCAATAGGGTTTGCAAAGGATAACGATTTTCAAGCTGTAAAGACATCTGCACAAAGTGAAGTAGATCCAGTAAAGGTTCATAGTGGAGGAGACCGCTCGATAGTTGCACCTCGTATATCGTTGAAATTTAATTAGCTTTTGATTTTGGATCGAGCTTTTTTGATAAATTCCAGGCTAATAATCCAATACCTAATACTATGCAAAAAGGAATAAATACATAATATGGTGCCAATATTGCAGCGACTAACAAATATCCACTTATAGCAAATATAAGCCAACTTGTTACAAGCAGAAAGCTAGATAAGAACTCCTTCATAGACCTCATCCTTTATAAAAATTAAATTTAATATTATTATTGGTTTTATTATAACAGACATAATATTCCATAAGGGCTGTTTATTTCCGGTTATGAATTTTATGTTAACTATGTAAAAACTCTTTTTCACATATATCTCCTGTAATGTGTCTTAAATACTTAATAACAAAAAAATAGAAGATTATACAAGGAGTTTAACTTATAGAATTTTATCATATTAACGCCTCACCAAAATAATATCATCATAGTTTATAAATGATATGTACTGTTATCAGAATACTTTTTACAAACTGTTATAATTAACCAACTTATAGATATATAGACAAGGAGTGGATGATTTGGTTAAAGCGATTATTTTTGATATGGATGGTACATTATTTCAAACAAATAAAATTCTTGAAGGGTCATTAGAAGAGACATTTAATTATTTGCGTAGTAAAGACTTATGGCATGATAAGACGCCTATTGAGAAATATTGGGAGATAATAGGAGTTCCCTTGCCAGTTGTTTGAAAAACGTTATTACCTAACCATTCAGAAGATATTAGGGGAAAAGCAAACGAAATTTTTCATATTCAATTGATTGAAAGTATCTTAAAAGGAAAAGGAGCTCTTTATCCTAATATTGAAGAAACGTTTAAGCAACTATCTCAGCAATTTAATTTATATATTGCAAGCAATGGTCAAAAAGAATATTTGAAAGCAATTATAGAATATTACAGCTTGGAGCGTTGGATACAAAGTACATATAGTATTCAAGAAATTGATAGTGGAAATAAATCTGAATTACTAGCACTTATTAAAAAGAAATATGGAATTACAGAAGGTATAGTCGTTGGCGATCGTTTATCTGATATTAAGGCTGCCAAAGACAATGACTTTATATCTGTTGGTTGTCGATTTGATTTTGCCCAATAACAAGAATTGAAGAATGCTGAGATTATTATTGAAGACTTGTCCGATCTTTTAAATTGTTTCAGTATAGTTAAAAAATGAATCTGATTAGCTCATGAAACGGTATAGAACTGAATAAATAAACTTAAAAGAAATTCTTTTTGTTTGATGAATCAATCTGGAGATATAGGGGTTTATTTACTGGCATAGAAGCTGATTATGTCAATTAACTTTGTTATATGGCATACAACATAGAATTTCTATTTTTATACGCAGAATTAGAATTAAATAAGCCATGCAAAAAAAGGAGCAGTCTATATGAATATTTCAATCTTAAATAACTTAGATAATGTTGATTGGTCAAGAATGAAAGACATTTACCATTCTGTAGGATGGGAAAAACATGACGAAGTAAAGATTAAAAAAATATTTAGCTTAAGCAACGTAATAGCCATCGCTTATTATAAAGGTGAAATTGTAGGTTTTGGAAGAGGCGTTTCAGATGGTGTATTTAATGCTGCTATATATGATGTTGTTATTGAAAAGACTTATCAAAATAAAGGAATTGGACGGCAAATTATAAGGAACTTGCTTGATCAACTTAAAGACATCTCTTGTGTTCACCTTGTTGCTACAACAGGAAATGAAGAATTTTATCGCAAATTAGGATTCAGTAACATGAAAACTGGTATGGCACGTTATTTAAACCCTGTTTTAACTGCAAAATATCTGGAATAATTAATCTCTATATGGAAATTAGCTTTGTGTATGATATAAATAGAAGTCCAGGTTACAATTGCGAAAATAAGAAGTTGAAATCTGTCAGCTGCTAAGAAGGGTAAACCTATAAAATAAGTATTTGTCATTTAGGTTTTCCAATCGTTAACAGGTGAAAAAAGGCTCATTGATACATGAATATATAGATATATTTAATAAATAGGATGGTCCTATACTATAGTATAGAACCATCCTATTGTTATTTGTTAAACCTATATTTAATATTCTCAATAGAAAAAATGTTAAAAAATAGTCGGTACCATTCCTCCATCCATACGGATTGGAGACCCTTTAAATGCGGACGCATAAGGACTACATACAAATGTAGCTGCTCTACCTATTTCAATAGGTCGGATAAACCTCTGTATTTCAGATTGAGGGAGGTTTGTAGTCATAAATTCTTTCTCTTTTTCTGAAAAATTCATATCTTCATTAGGATACATACCCTCAATTATTTGATGTACATTTTCAGAGAGTGTTGGTCCTGGCATGATTGTATTAACTGTAACTTCCGTTCCTATTGTTAATTTAGATAAGCTTTTTGACAATGATAATAGCATTGATTTTGTCATACAATACTGAGGCATTTGTCCTGAAGGCATAATTGCTTCTTCACTCGCAATAAAGATAATGCGACCATAATCATTTTTCAACATTTTAGGTAAATAAAATTTAGATAATCCATTTGCAGCAAGTACATTAGTACGGAAGTATTTTTCCCATACTTCATCGTCAACGTCCTCATATTGCATAATTTCATAAATACCCATATTGTTAACTAAAATATCAATATTAGGATATTTTTCAAATAAAGCTTCTCTTTGTTGAATATCCACAATATCAGCTGTAGCATTTTGAGGAGAGGTAGCCGGGAAATCTAATTTAATTTCATTTACAGTTCGTTCTACCTCTTCGTAATTTCGTCCATTAATTAGTACATTAACACCTTCTTTGGCAAGTTCAATAGCAATCGCTTTACCTATACCTTTCGTTGATCCTGTAACTAAAGCTGTTTTATTGTTTAATCCCATATCCATAATACATTTCTCCTTTGAATTTACTTATCATGATTATAAAAAGTTAATATAAAAAAACGTTCCTATTCTTTTGTAGCCGTTATTAGGTTAGCCTCATTTCAATATAGTGTTAAAAATTTACGTTTAAGACAAAGTCAATTTATTGAGTTTGTACCTAAATGTTTAGTACGCCAATTTGAAGGAGTGTCGCCTTCCCAAAGGCGGAAGGCGCGGTAGAACGAGTTCTGGTCTTCATATCCAATCAGGAAGGCCACTTCTTTAATATCGAGCGAGGGGTCTGCCAAGTACTCTTGTGCCTGCTCATGTCGGACTTGTGTCAACAGATGCTTGAAGCTTGTGCCTTCGTCAGTAAGCCGGCGCTGCAAGGTACGATCGCTCATCCCTAACTCGCTCGCAACAGTCTGAATGTCGGGGCGCCCTCCTGTTAGGCTACGTTTCATGATCCACTTGACCATCCCGGTGATTGAGCGGATGCGTCGCCGCTCATCCAACGATTGGTCCAGTACGGGAGTCAGAATCTCCAGCAACTCTGCGTTGTATGAGACAAAGGGGCGATCCAGATCTCTTCTATGTAGCGTCAACCGGTTACACTTTGCACCGCTCCGGATACGGCA
The DNA here is from genome assembly GCA_008180335.1 of Priestia megaterium. Classification (GTDB taxonomy): domain Bacteria; phylum Bacillota; class Bacilli; order Bacillales; family Bacillaceae_H; genus Priestia; species Priestia megaterium_B. The sequence goes on along the minus strand of VTEF01000003.1, from coordinate 48,520 downwards.
TCCGAAGTAAGTTTCAAGTGCCTGTACGTCGCCCATTGGTTGCGAAAATTCGACGAACCTCGCCGTCAAATGTTGACCTGTGCCCCGGCGCCCTAACTCCAGAAGAAATGCCAGCGTGATGCCAACTAGCATCGGCGGACCGGGCTGCTCGGTGTACAACCATTCCAGATCGATTGTGCAGCGCTCATCTTCCTCGATGATACCTAAGCTTTCGGGGGGACACAGTTGTTTGTAACGCGCCATTCGCTTTAGAGCGTCGCGATAGTCACGAGCGTGGTAAGTCGCTAAGACGGTCAGTGGGTAATGAGCTGTTTCAAAGCCGGTCGTAAGCTTGATAATTCCTTTGGCAATATCATCAATGAGGTCGGAATAAGCCTGCCAGATCGCAAAATATTGGGCAGCGGTAACAACTGGTTCAGTAATTATGGTGAGCGGCAGTTGTGCTTTTCGAAGCACGTCGTGGGCGGCAATCCCTAATTGATGTAATCCTGCCCAAAAGCCTGCTGGGATTTTATACGAGTATGAGACGTTATACATATGAGCCCTCCTTTAACTATACTAGTTTTGGTTGTGATTGCGTCCTGCCTTGTTGGCGGGACAGTTATTACATTACCTATCCAATGTCGCTCTGTAACTAGCAAAGGGCGACATTTTACTTACCGATTACGTCGTTTAGTAATCAAACTCTTTTGGTATAAATGGTTAATTTTCCTTTATTATGTATTATCATAACTTATATTACTTGTGTATCGTTGTCTCGGTGGTATATTGCTTCTATCAAAGAATGAATATCTAATAGTATAAATCAAGTACTTATTAATAAATATGAGAACAGCATATAAGTTTTAAAAAAGAAGTAAAATAATTATTTGATGTTTCAAACGAAGAAGGCACTTTTGGTAAGTGTCTTTTTTATTTCATACTGATAACTAACATTATCATCCTAAAGTTGCAGAGATAATCAATATCTTGAATGATAATAAACCGCGTTACTAGAGGTAAAATGTAGTAGTATGTTTAAGTTAAACATGAAAAAGTGGATGGTGAGAGAGGTAAATGTATGTACGATAAAAATATGTTAAGAGATGGACTTTCTATTATCTCTTTATGTAAAGAAGAGACTAATGACATTTGGCACGCACATTTTGGAGCTGCCGCCATTGCCAGTTACTTTTTTATCAAAGACAATCAGTTATCTTTAAAAGCAGCAAATAAAATTAGTACTCAAGCTAAAATGATGCTTAACATACATGCTTTGGGGTATACAACAAATCGATTATCTGAAGTGGATTTTCAAAAAGCTGAAGAAATGATTTTAAAATCATTAGAAAAAACGATTACAGAACTGCATTGGGTCGGACATAATGTGATTTATGCTGCATTAAGTTTATTAGCTATTTATGAACTTGGTAATTGGGGAACAGCTAAAGACATAAAAGGTATAATAGAGCTTCTTTCTTCTTTTGAAAAGACGATACCAGGAAGATCATGGATTGGGTTTTCAACCTCAGAAGTAAAAGTATTACAGATAAACAACGAGGACTGTATTCCTTCTATCGAGAATCCTAAAGATTTATCAGAATTCATCTTAAATGAATTAGCTGAATTTAAGATCATATATAGAGCGGAATCACATCATGATTTAATAGGACATATGCTCACTTTTTCCCATGCGTTAAACATTTTATACGATTTTGGCTATTTATCGTTTTTTAAACGCGGCTTATTACCTCTTTTAAAGCTAGTGAAGGTACTTCGAAAAAGCAAAAACCTTAGACAAAATCATTTAATTAACGTAATGTCGCCTGTTGACCGTTTACCTCTAATCAAGGCAAAACCAACAGTATTTTTGCCATCAGAAGAAGCATTTTGGCTAAAAGACCATCGCAGTTCCAATTGGGATTTTGGACATCAATTTAAATTCACATTTAGTTATTTCGATCGTTTAAAGAGAGCGCCTAAATTAAAAGAAGCAACAATCGATAATTTTTGTTGCATTATTAATTCTTAGTTATAAGTATCTCATCATCAATAATTTTAAAAAATGTATTACAGAGTATTACGGTAGCGTTATTAATGCTGGGATTAGCTTTAATCTTTTTAGAAATGGCATTGGAAAATGTATTCAAATATTCTTCTAGTATAGGTTATTTCCTTATAGGAACACTTTTTTTATAGAGTGTCTATTAAGTGATAATAAAGTCATCAAAAACATAAGACAGACTGTGGAATAAGTGAAGAAATTTCTTTAGATAGAAGGAAATACCCAGTTTTAAGAGAATAAAAGTACTTTAGTTGAGAGGAGGATGATGGCGTTGGAGAGAAGAGGTTTACGGTTATCTTCATTACCAGAATGTGAAGAAGAAATTGGCCGATGACTTTGGTGTTTAGAAGATGTGCGCCGCACTCTTATAACAGAATTAGCAGGAATAAGCCAAAGTATACTTGATGCAAAAGTTGATGAAAGGCAAACGATCGGCTCGCTGTTATATCACATTGCATTGGTCGAGGCAGATTGGTTATATGTAGAAGTCCTTGAACGTGAATGGGACTCTGAAATACGCTCGTTGTTTCCGATAGAATTCAGATCAGAAGACGGCTCTTTAGCCCATATTGAGGGAGAAAGCTTAGAAGAACATTTATACCGCCTTAATAAGGTGCGTGAAGCATTTCTTTCCCACTTTCGTTCAATGGACCTAACGGATTGGCGTAGACCAAGGGTACTTGAACGCTATGATGTCACACCTGAGTGGGTTGTTTACCATCTGATTGAACATGAATCACATCATAGAGGTCAAATTTTTCATTTACTTAGGAAATTGCAGAATGAGATTAAAGATAACTAAATAGCTATTCTTTAAACACCGTTCCTTTTATGGACGGTGTTGTGTATGTTTGTAGTATTAAACAATTTAGTGTGGTATTGAATTAGTTGCAAGATAAAAAACCATAAATAAACTAAAACAACTTAGGAGGATTAGACTTGAATAAAACACCTTTCTCCATAATTCCCCTATGAAGTATATACTCACTAAAATGTAATAGATAATAGCACATCCACCAATAAATAGTAAAAATTCTTTGGTTAATTCATTCGAAGGAAGTGGATTTGTCACATTAGTTAATGCTAATCCACAAAAAATGAATATACCTATTATATTTAATAATTTTTTCAAACTTACTTCTTTTTTGGTTACAATTTCAACGGTTTGAGACGTTTGAACATTGGTTTCCAAAATGACACCCCCACTTTATTAGATTTTAATAATTATACGGATTTTTCGAATAATAGTTTCATAAATCATATCGTATTAGACAAGCTGATGATCTGGTAAAGGCCGTGAAAAAGGAATACCCTAATATAAATCAATCTTTCTTCTATAAATGAAGGAGTAAATAAGATAAACTAAAAGGCAAAGGGGGAGTTAGAATGCGTGTAGTTTCATTGTGTCCAAGCAATACGGAACTTGTCGGCTATTTGAAATGTGAACATTTGCTTGTGGGAGTGGACGACTATTCTGATTGGCCTGCGAGTATTGAAGCTCTTCCTCGGCTTGGTCCGGATTTATCAATTGATATGGACCTTGTAGCAGAGCTAAAGCCTGATCTTGTGATTGCTTCACTTAGTGTTCCTGGAATGGAAAAAAATATTGAGGCGCTAAAGGAAAGAAATTTGCCTTATATCATTTTAAATCCAAATTCATTGGAGGATATTCGAAATGATTTGCTGGAGCTAGGTAAACGATTGAATGTGGAAAAATATGCTCGTGACGTAGCGGCACGATACGATGCTCTTATAAAGGATTATCGAGAAATTTCTAGTACAATTGAACAAAAGCCTACATTGTATTGGGAATGGTGGCCAAAACCGATTTTCACACCTGGAAAAACAAATTGGTTAACAGAGATTAGTGAGCTGGCTGGTGGGAAAAATCTTTTTAGTGATCTCGATACTGCAAGTGTACAAACCGATTGGGAATACGTTAAAACACGGCAACCTGACCATATCTGCCTGGCTTGGGTAGGGGTGCAGACGAAAAAAGTGAATAAAAAAGTAGTAGAAAAGCGGGTTGGATGGGAAGAATTAAGCATAGCAGATAATCATATACATATTTTAGAAGAATGGCTTTACTGCCGGCCATCTCCACGGTTATTAGTTGGTTTGCAAAAATTAGCTTCGCTTATTCATCCAGACCGTTTTCCCATGTATGATAAGAAAGACCCTCTATTATAAGAATAGAGGTTTTTCATTTCGGACAACCTTTCTGTACATGTACCGTTTTTATTCATAAGACCATATACTAATACAAGCAAGTAAACCTTTCTTTATTTGACAACGTAATTGCAAAACGGCTACTCTTTTATTAATTCTTTTTGTGAGAGGAAGTGACTGCGTGAACACATCTGATATCATTTATCGATTATCAAAAAGGGAACCGACTATTTTAGGCATGGACGAGTTTTTGCAATTTGGTGTGCTAGTACCGCTTGTGGAAAAAGATAATGAGCTTCATGTATTATTTGAAGTTCGTTCTCAAAATTTGCGCAGGCAGCCAGGTGAAATTTGCTTTCCGGGTGGAAGGATAGAAGAAGGTGATTCAACTCCCGAGCAAGCAGCAAAGCGTGAAACAGCAGAAGAGCTGGGAATCTTAACAGAGCAGATTATGAATGTACAACCTCTTGACTATATGGTCTCGCAGTTTGGAACAATTATTTATCCATACGTTGGTTTTCTTGATGAGAAATTAGAGCTTCGACCGAACCCTTCAGAAGTAGCAGAAGTCTTTACTGTACCGCTTTCGTTTTTCAAAAACAATCAGCCGGATGTATACAATATCCATTTCAAAGTCGAGCCGGAACCAACTTTTCCGTTTGATGCGATTATTGGAGGAGAGAATTATAATTGGCAGCCGAGAAAGATGGAAGAACATTTTTATTACTTTGAAGATCGTGTGATTTGGGGATTAACAGCAAAGATTTTACACCATCTAGTTGACGTATTAAACCAATAAAAAGACAGCGGAATTTCGCTGTCTTTTTATTATGAAAGAGTTTTTAATGCCTCTTGAATCGGCTCTTCACCTGAAATTAAATCAAATGATTGTTTGTACGTATTCTCTTCTGTTAAACTATGAAACACAACATTTGCTACGTATTCACGCGAAATAGATCCTCTTTGAGTATTCGCTCCGATTGTTACAGTTCCCGTACCAGGCTCATTTAGTAAGCCTCCTGGTCGAACAATGGTATAAACTAAATTGCTTCCTTCAAGAATTTTGTCTGCATAATGTTTCGCTACATAGTAAGGTTTTAGCGATTCATTCCAGTTTTCTCGGTTATGAGCTTGGAGGGCACTAACCATCACAAAACGATTTGCCCCAACTTTTTCAGCGGCTTCAATTGCTTTTGCTGCACCGTCTAGATCAATTAATAAGGTTTGATCAGCGCCGGTGCTTCCTCCTGAACCAGCAGTGAAAACAACTGCATCGCATCCGTTCATTGCAGCTGCAATTTCCTCCACAGTTCCTTCAAGGCTTGCATGCACAGCTTCAATACCTTGACTTTGCAGCTGTTCTACTTGTTCTTCTTTGCGCACCATCGCACGTACATTATGTTCATTACTGCTATGTAATAATTGCACTAATTTTTGGCCAATCTGACCGTTTGCTCCAATTACAAGGACTTTCATGATATCTTCAAACTCCTTTCTGTCTCTGTCCGTCATCATTATTCCATAACCAATTTTTCATTTCAAATAATTGAACTGCTGGAATTTTACTTAAAAAAATAGAAAAAGTAAAACAAGAAATATTATTCAAAATAAATCCAAAAAAAGGAATAATATTATTCTTTAATAACTAGCTTATTTATTTAAAAAATGAACTTTATTTATGAATTGTAAGCTTTATCATATAAGGTACATCAACAATATGGATAGATTTTACTTTTTTTATAATAAGTTCATTTTCATTTAGATGCGTATAGGTCTATTTCACTTTTACTGAATTTTATTTATTTGATATTATTTTTTAGTCACTAAAATGTTTTGGTATATATTATCCAATTTATACAATAAGGAGACGATACATATGGAAACAATCCAACATTTAGTTGCAGAAAGAGCAGCACTTTCTCCTGATAAAGAAGCACTTGTTGAAGGAAGCCAACGCTGCAGCTTCCGTGAATTTTCTGAAAGAATAAATCAATTTGCTCATTTTTTAATTAGGCATGGCGTGCAAAAAGGCGATCGAATTGGCATTTTAGCTAATACGAGTACTTCTTATCCAACTGCGATGATGAGTATTCTAAAAGTGGGGGCTGTTGTTGTTCCGCTAAGTACAAGCATGACATCTTATGAACTTGATAATGTAATCGATAGCGGTGAATTAAAAGCATTGCTTTATCATGATGAGTTTTCGAGTGTCTTATTATCTTCTAAGCAATTGCATAGATTAAGTTTTCAGTTAAAACTTGAACAAGGAGCATTATTTACGTGTCAATTTGCTGATGAACTAACTTCTGATCCTGTCTTAAATTATATAGTAGAAGCTGATGATACAGCATTGATGATGTTTACGTCTGGTACCACTGGTCATGCGAAAGGATGTATGATTTCACATGGTGGCATACGCCGTTACTTAAATAAGGATCAGACTAAAAGGCATCATATCACAGAAGACATGAGGTATTTGTTTATCCATCCATTCTTTCATATGAGTTCAACTAATTCACTGCTGCATTGTATTATGACAGGAATTTCAATGGTATGCTCACAAGAAACGGATCCTGCTACTATCTTAGGTCTTATTGAACGCGAACAAATCAACGTGCTGCTCGCATTACCGCCGGCACTTACTTACCTTATTGAAGAATTAGAAAGAAAGCCTCGTTATGATTTTCCATTAAAATTAGCGTTATCTGGAGGTACAAAAGTTCCTAAATCATTAATTGAACAGTTTGATTACCATGGCATAACGTTAGCTCAAGGATATGGAAGTACGGAGGCGTGGATGATCAGTACATGGGCACCGCAAATGGGATGGAAAAAAGCGGGTTCTGCAGGAAAACCTATTGATGGTGTAGAGGTAAAAGTTGTTCATTCTGATACAAGGGAAGAGGTACCTACTGGCCAAATCGGGGAGATTGTTGTTCGCAGTCCTTATTTGTTTAAAGGATATTGGCAAAATGAAGCTGCAACAAATCGAGTATTAAAAGACGGATGGTTATCTATGGGAGATGCCGGAAGAATTGATGAAGATGGATTTATTTATATCGAAGGCCGTTACAAAGATGTTATTGTGTATGGGGGAGACAATATATACCCTGATCAAGTAGAAGAGGTTATTTTAGGGATAGATGGGGTCTTAGAAGCAGCTCTTGTCGGTATGCCAAATGACGTATGGGGAGAAGTGCCATATGCTTATGTCGTAAAAAGACCAAGTTCCGCTTTAACAGCAGATGATGTTGTGATGCATTGCAAGGAGAAGTTAGCTTCTTACAAAATCCCGACTGTTGTGTTTGTTCCATCTCTTCCGAAAAACAGTGTTGGAAAGATTATGAAAAATGAAGTAAAGAAATCAAACTTACGGTGTATAAAATAAGCGGCCTAACAGCCGCTTATTTGGATTCATTTATTTTCTTTGATAACTTTGTCATAATATGGATATATTGTGCTCTCTCTTCCTCAGTTAAGTGAGAAAGAATATTGGACCAAAAATCAATGCGTGTTTCTTGCATCGTTCGGACAACTTTTTTACCTTTTTCCGTTAGTTCAACCCACACACTTCGCCGATTCATTTTTTTATAAATTCGCTTGACCAATTCTTCATCTTCTAATTGATTTAATACAATTGTGATGGCTCCAGGTGATAACCCAAGCACTTTCGTAATGTCACTTACAATACAGCTCTGTTTCTCATAAATTGTTCTAAGGATTGTTTCTTTCGTAGGAGTTAAATGGTAGGGGAGGTGCTCATATTTTTCACCAATAACCGCATTTCGGTATTTTACAAGCCCCTCTTTAATTTGATCAATACTTTCTAGCTGATAGCTAATCTCTTCTTTCTTTTTTTGCTGCGTCAAGCGTGAAGCCTCCTCTAGATTTAATCCGTATGTACTATTATAGCACGCGTTCATATCAAATGTGTAAATGAATGATTTACAGCGGTTATGACATTTTGATGAATGATCATAATCGAAATAAAAGAAGTTACGATTATTTGCGTACGATTGAGCAAAAATGAATCGAAGCATTTTAAAACATTTTCAGGGGCAATTTCCAAAATTCGTTAAATTAATGTTTGTTTCGTGCTATTATTATAATAGCAATGATGCTTTAAGGCATATTATTCTTTATTACTTCATATAAAAAGAGGGGTATGAATGAGATAACTTTTTCCTCATATGTAAAAACAGGATAAAACAAAAGAGATAAAAATATCCAATTTTTTAATTTAAAAATATCTTGATTTTGATAGACGAATATTTCAATATTCTTATATAATATAGAAATTAATACATATTTTTAAAAGAAAAACATATTGAGGGAAAACCGAAATATGGGGGGACTACAATTACATGAAGAAAGTGTTAGGAACGCTACTGTTAGGCGCTACATTAGTTAGCGGTTATATTGCATACGATATGTATACAGATCATACTGCAAAGCAAGCAGCTGCAATAGAAGCAAAAACAGTAAAGAAAGTAGAACAGAAGAAAGAGCCTGTTATTAAAGTAGACGATCTAACTTATCAGCTAAAAGATTCGCGAACTGGGCAAGTGATGAGGGAGTTTCAGCCTGTTCATTTCTCAGACAAGAAGGTTTATGAACAAGAGATTAAGAAATTAGCAGATGAGTTAGCAAAAAGTGTGGATACACCTATGCAAAGCATGAAGCTCGATGCAAATGGAGCTCTTGTTGGAGGAGCAAATCGTATTATTTTAAAAGAAGATGAGTTCATTCAAAATTTAAAAAATCTAACAACGAAGAATCTTGAAGTGAATGTACCAATTTATGAAACAGCACCGAATTTATCTGTTGAAACAATACAAGGCGTGAATGAAATAGCGATTGCATCATATACAACAAAGTTTCGTCCAAGCGATCGAGGACGAAACCGAAATATCCAATTGTCAGCACAAGCAATTAATAATACCGTTTTAGGTCCGGGCGATTATTTTTCTTATAATAGCGTCGTAGGTCCCCGTACAGCTGAACGGGGTTATCAGCAAGCTCCTGAAATCATCAACAAAGAACTTGTGATGGGGATAGGGGGAGGAATTTGCCAAACGTCTTCTACATTATTTAACGCTGTTGATCAAATGAGCTTACAAATCGTTGCTCGTTCACATCATTCCAAAGATGTTGGCTATGTTCCTGCAGGAAGAGATGCAACAGTATCCTGGAACGGTCCTGATTTCAAATTTATGAATAATAAACCGTATCCCGTTATTATAAAAGCATATGCTAATCTGGCTGGTGGGACATTAACTGTAGAAGTACGCACTGCCCAGCGCTATTTATAATAAAAGCCGCTTAACTTATTAAGCGGCTTTTATTAATACTATTGTTTTATTTGTTGTTCAAGGGCACGCAATTCAATGCGTCGAATCTTTCCAGAATTCGTTTTAGGAAGATCTTCAACAAATTCAATTAAACGAGGGTACTTATATGGTGCAGTTAAAGACTTAACATGATCTTGCAATTGGCTAATTAAATCTTCTTCATTGTTCAATTGGACATTTTCAACTAGTACAACAAATGCTTTTACGACATGTCCGCGATCTTGATCAGGACTTGCAACAACAGCACATTCTTTGACAGCAGGGTGCTTGATTAATGCATCTTCAACTTCAAAAGGTCCAATTGTATAGCCTGAGCTGATGATGATATCATCACCGCGTCCTTGGAACCAATAATAGTTATCTTCATCTTTTGATGCCCGGTCACCAGTTAAATAGTAATTACCTTTAAAAGCCGCTTTAGTCCGTTCTGTATCTTTATAGTAGCTCTTAAATAGCGAAGGTAAATCTTTTCGAACAGCAATATCACCAATTTCTCCAGGCTTACAAGGATTGCCGTCTTCATCAATAATTTCAATAAATTCCTCAAGCATTGGCTTACCCATAGAGCCAATCTTCGTTTTGACATTTTTCAACGTTCCAATTAAAAGTGTATTTTCAGTTTGCCCATAGCCGTCACGAACTTGAATCCCAAAATAGCGGTTAAATACATTAATTACTTCTTCATTTAATGGTTCACCTGCTGAAACTGCACTATGGATATGGGATAAGTCAAAACTATCTAAATTTTTATTTTTGGCCATAAAGCGATATTCGGTAGGTGTACAACATAATACATTAACTTTTTCATCTTGCAGCACATGCAAGAACTTCTCCGGATCAAATTTGCCGTTATAAACAATACCTGTTGCTCCTTGGCCTAATACGGATAAAAACGGACTCCAAATCCATTTTTGCCATCCAGGTCCTGCTGTTGCCCACACAATGTCACCTTTTTTAATATCTAACCATTCAGCGGCAGCAAGACGCAAGTGAGCATATGCCCAGCCATGAGTATGCACAACGCCTTTTGGGTTGCCTGTTGTACCTGATGTATAAGGTAAGAAAGCAGTATCATCTCGATGAGTTTTCACTGCTTCAAATTCATCAGATGCAACAGCTGTCAATGTTTCTAGCTGGAGCCACGAAGACACTTCGCTGCCAAATGTAATTTTATGTTGTAATGATGTAGGAAATTTTTGAATTTTATCTACTTCATCGCAATATGGATAGTAGGAGATAACAGCTTTGGCTTCAGCATGGTGCAAGCGATATTGAATATCTTTCGAGCGAAGCATTTCTGAAGAAGGGATTATAATAATACCAGCTTTTAAGCATGCTAGATAAATAGCATATGAATCAATAAGACGAGGCATGATAACTAAAACATGATCACCTTTGGTTAAACCTATTTGTGTAAGAGCATTCGCTACTTTGTTAGTGCGTTTTAATAAATCATTATATGTAATTTCTTCTCGATGACCTTCACTATCTTGCCATTTTAGCGCGATTTGATCTGAGGCATGCTTTTCGATTTCTTCTGTTAAATTATAGCTTTCATTAGGAATTAAATCTTCTAAACGAATCATAGCAACGACTCCTTATCGTTTTATTATAAGATGCAATGACTATTAATCATTACCACTATTATAATACTAAGTATTAGTACTTGCTACTAATTTATTTAATCTCACTAAAAAAATAAAAAAATTCCCACTTTCTATTGTGAGAAGTGGGAATTTCTATTTAAAAAGACTCCATTTCGTATGAATCGGGATTAATTCTTCTTCTGGTTCATCTTCTTCATAAAGCCCGCGCTCTTTTAAATATTCGATAAAGTACAAATCAGCTTCTCGTTCATCATAGGGCTTTATAGAGAGAACAAATCCTACTTTATGCTGATCTTCATTTTCAACTCCAGAGATATAAGCTTTTACATGGTGCTGTAAAAATAATTCTTTAGCGGGAATGATTAAGTCCTTTACAAATTTAGAAAGCAGCTGCAGTTCGAACTCAAACGTAAATTTGGAGATTTTATCTAGATCCGCAAAGATAACTCCGATAAAACTTGTATTATGTATTTCATATTCCTTTGTTTTTTCTTCCCAGTCAATATGACCGATCTCTTTTAAGTAATTTATGAAGTAACCAACGCCTTCGCGCCGTCCAAATGGCTGCTTTGAAAGCACAAGTCCAATCTTTTTATATTTAGGTAAATACACACAAGAAATGGCGGCTTCAATGCGATTCTGCTGAAAAAGGTGAGTAACCCCTTGAAGTAAAGCATCTAAAACATGGTGAGTTATTTTCATATGTTTGCGCGAAAAGTGATATTCATTTGTCAGCAATTCATTCGTATCAGCAAAAGTTGCTCCAATAAATCCTGTATTAGATAGGGTAGGAGGGAGTTGCTTCTTTATTTTTCTTACAGTCATTCAAAAACACTCCTTGTGATCATTCAATAAAAAACGAACGTATGTTCTATATAATCATACGAAAAATACATTAAAAAGTAAAGAGGACAACCTAAGAAAAAAACAAAAAAGCGGTACCGTTTACAAGTAAGGAAAGCTGGAACTAAAAAATGAAAATAACGTAACTAATCACTTGTAGAGTTAAGCGGGAGAGAGGGGGAAGTGAAAATAAAAACGTGCAGATACCAATGATCTACACGTTTCATTTGCTTATATAAATTAGCGAGCTTCTGTTAAAGCCACCATTTCTTCATCATCCATATCAATATCTACATGACAATCCATTGTATGAATTGTTTTATCTTCATGATTTCCGTAATAAATCGTAATGTTCATGAGTATCGCTCCTTTAAAACTGGATTCCTTGTGATCCAATATATACCGATATCTATTTGATTAATATTATAACGGAATGTATAACAAATCACAACTTAAAATATTAATAAAAGCCATAACAAAGGGATTTAATGAAGTTAAACAAAAGATAAAAAGGAATAAAAATTACTTTTTTGGTATTTTATTGCGGAAAATACGGGGTTTATAATTCTTAATATGAATATTAATCCATAAAAGCTATAATTAACGTTTAAAAGAAAAATATGCATAAACAGAGAAAAAATAGCCTTATTAACATTATGTAAACTAAAAAGAAGCAACAACAAACAGTAACAACAGTCAATTTTTAAATATTCTTTGAATCTGTAATAACGTTTAAAATACAATTAGGCTATGTAACGTCAGGCGTTTGCAAATGATACTTGCATAAAGCTACCGGATCTCGTCATTAGAATTATGGAGTTGAATAATTGTTTAAAAGAAAATTTGTTTAAGGAATGATTCGTAAATAAATTTAAATAGTTATCTAAAATTAAAATTGGAATTGAAATTCTGTCTCATTTTCTAAAGTATACTTATTATATGAGATATATTTTCTCATTCTTCTATAACTTCCTATAATATATATTATGTAAACTAGATTTTCGAAATAAAAGAAATGAGCTGTTTGCCCATTCCCTATTTTATTAACAAGTGTTGCAAAACTGCGATTAATGCCCAGACGCTCTTTAAAGTTTTTTCTTTCTAATGATAAATCTTTCTATGTTGTTAATTAAAATAATCCCTCACAAAAATTAATGTTTACTAATCCTCTTATAAAGACCGCTCAACTTATCAGGATTTGTTGATTAATCTTTTTTCTTTTTTTAAACATTCTGTAGGCAATAATAATAACTGAATTACAAATAATTAATCCTATAAAAGCTGGTAAAACCACTGATACACTTTAAGTATTCTAAAAAAGTACCTTGTGAGACTAAAGTTTGGCGTGCGAGAGGATCGGCTTGCTTAACTAACTTTTTTGAATCAGCATATAAATAGAAAACATTCTCATTGTTTTTATCGAGGCGTACAGTCCAAGGCTGCATATTGTGACCGCTAGGAGCCAGTATAGCATGTGCTGCAAGCTGTTCTCTCGGATCAGTAAATTGCTGTGAATAGTCTTTCTTCCATGGTTCTAAATATTTAGGAGGCAAAAACGCACCGCTTGTGATAAGCAAAGTGGAAAAAATAACGACTAGTAACAGGAAAACAGCCGATGCAACAATAACCATTTTCTTCTTCACCTTTTTCTGTTTCATTTTCACTTTTCCTTTCCTGTCTTTAACTTTTAATTGATCTAATCAATAGTTCGAACGTATTGAAAATTAAATCTTTAGATTCTCTTTTATGATAATGCTTAATGTAATTGGCTTTTCTTTTTGCAATCGTAAAAGCTCCAATTGTACATGACCATAAGACCAAGGCTGTATCTAACACATCTATTTCTTTACGGATTGCACCTTCTTCAATCCCTTGTGCTAACGCCTCGATTAAAATGGCTAATACTTTTTCGCCGAGTTTATAGCACTCTTCTCTAGAAGAATCTGTGATCCCCTTGTCAAAGTCCATTTCCCCGGTTTCATATTCAACAATTGCCTCAAAATAATTCGGATATTGTTCATTAAATGTATACAGAGTATGGCCGATTTGTTTTATTCGCTCTAACGCATGAATGTCTTGTTGATTGCTAAGGTCTTTTTCCAACGAATGAATTAATAGCTTATAGCCTCTTAGCATAATTTCAAAATAGATTTGTTCCTTGCTATTAAAATAAACATATACAGTTCGTTTGCTAAATTCAGCTTCCTTTGCTACGTCATCCATGGTAGCTACAGCATATCCTTTTGTGAAAAAAACTCTCTCAGCAGCATTAATAATGTCGTTTTTTCGAATTTCCTTTTCTTTCTGTTTGCGTTCAGTTATTCCCAAAAAAGATCATTCCTTTCACTTGAGTGAATTTAAGTAAACTATTAGTTTACTTAAATTTATTTTAACGCTGGATTATTTTGTTGTCAATAAAGGATTATATTTCCAGTAAATTGACTATCGCAGCCGTTACTGAGAATTGGTTTGTTAGTAACGGCGGCTAATTTCTTTACTATAATATGTACTTTCTCATAAGTTCACATTCGAGCTGAATAGATTATCGTATCGAGATTTAAAAAATAGGAATAAGCTAGATGCTCATTCCTATTACGAGTTTATTTATATTTTTCAAAAAAACGAAGTGATTCTTCAATGATCTTTTGCTGATCGTGATCTAACGTTGCAACATGGTAACTATCGGACATAGAGACGGCCTTTTTTTCTGCAGACGAAATATTTTCAAAAATGTATGTGCTGTTCAGCGGCGGGACGACATGATCTTCATCTGAAACAAAAATTAAAGCGGGGCATGTCACTTTATGCAAGTCATCTTTAACAATTTCCATCAGTTTTAGAATTTGTTTTACTGATTGAACCGGTGTTTTCTCGTATGCGAGTTCTTGTACATTAGCCTTTTTAATATCTGAACCAATGACATCTAGAAATCTAGGTTCATCCGTTTCTTTTAAATGCTCCATAGCAGGAATTTCGATCGCTGCATTAATCGGAGCAATGCCTTTAATCTCTGGATAATTCTCAGCCAAATAAAGCGTTAGTGTGCCGCCCATTGATAAACCGGTTACAAAAATAGTATCACAACGAGCTTTCAGCCATGCTAGACCTTCTTCTACAGAATGAATCCAATCTTGATAAGTTGTTTGCTCCATCTCTTCATAGTGTGTTCCGTGTCCTTTTAGCCGCGGCCCGCAAATGGTGTAGCCTGCTTGATGATAAGCCTCTCCTAACGGCTTCATGCTTTGAGTGCTTCCTGTAAAACCATGAGACACCAGAATGCCAATGTTATTTCCTTCATAATAAAAAGCTTCTGCGTTTTTTAATACTGAATAGCGTGTCATGAAAAATCCCTCCCTTTCTTTATTTTATCATTATTAAGCGTTTTCTTTATACCAATATCTAACAAAAAAAGGAAGCGGATTCGCTTCCTTTTCAGATATTCAGCTTATACCATCACTTTACACATATTAGTTGTAAACTCCACCGGATCTTCAATTGGTAATCCTTCAATTAATAGAGCTTGATTGTAAAGCAAGTTTGTATATAAGTCTGCTTTTTCCTTATCATTTTCAAATGCTGCTTTTAATGATTGGAACACTTCATGATTTGTATTAATTTCTAAAATCTTATCCGCTTTAACATGTTGATTATTAGGCATTGCTTTTAAGATTTTTTCCATTTCAATCGTTACGTCACCTTCAGTTGATAAACATACCGGATGAGTTTTTAACCGTTTTGAAATACGTACATCTTTCACTTTGCCTGCTAATACGTCTTTCATATACGTAAAGAGTTCTTTGTTCTCCGCTGCCTCGTTATCAGAATCGGCTTGTTTGTCATCTGATTCAATGCCTAAGTCACCGCTTGAAACTGATTTGAACTCTTTGTCTTCATAACTCATTAGCATTTTGATTGCAAATTCATCAACTTCATCTGTAAAGTATAAAATTTCGTAGCCCTTATCTAACACTAGTTCAGTTTGCGGCATTTTTTCAATTCGGTCATTTGTTTCACCAGAAGCGTAATAAATATATGTTTGATCTTCAGGCATTCTTGAGATGTATTCTGCTAGTGTAACCATTTTCTGTTCTTTTGAGGAATAGAACATTAGTAAATCTTTTAATACATCTTTATTCGCGCCAAAGTCGCTATAAACACCGTATTTTAATTGACGGCCGAATGCGTTAAAAAATGTCTCGTACTTTTCTCGTTCATCTTTTAATAATGTCTTTAATTGGTTCGTGATTTTGTTTTTTATATTTTTCGCAATCAGCTTTAACTGGCGATCGTGCTGAAGCATTTCACGCGAGATATTAAGCGATAAGTCCTCTGAATCAACAAGACCTTTCACAAAGCTATAATAGTCAGGCAGCAAATCAGCACATTTATTCATGATTAATACACCATTTGAATACAGTTCTAAGCCTTTTTCGTACTCTTTTGAGTAGTAATCAAACGGGATATTTTCTGGAATATATAAAATTGCATTGTATCGAACAGTACCATCAACGCTTATATGAATATGTTTTAATGGCTTATCGAAACCGTAATGCTTTTCTTGATAAAAAGCTTCATAATCTTCTGTTGTTAGCTCATTTTTATTTTTGCGCCAAATCGGTACCATACTGTTAATGGTTTGTTCTTCTTGATAGCTCTCAAACTCATTTTCACTGCCTTCTTTTGGTCTGCTTTCTGTTACATCCATTTTAATTGGATAACGAATGAAGTCAGAATACTTTCTAATAATAGACTTTAAGCGATATTCATCTAAATATTCATCGTAATTCTCTTCTTCAGTGCTTTCCTTAATTTTAAGCGTAATTTCTGTACCAACAGACTCTTTTTCAAAAGGCTCAATTGTATAGCCAGCTGCGCCATGGGATTCCCATTTGTAAGCTGTATCACTATTTAAAGCCTTTGTGATGACAGTCACAACATCTGCGACCATAAAAGCTGAATAGAAGCCAACACCAAATTGACCGATAATATCATGTCCATCCTTTGCTTCATTTTCTGTTTTAAACGCTAAAGAACCGCTTTTAGCAATCGTTCCAAGGTTATTTTCAAGCTCTTCTTGCGTCATCCCGATTCCTGTGTCAGTAATCGTTAGCGTTCGATTTTCTTTGTTTGCTTCGACTTTAATGTAGTAACTATCTTTTTCAAACGTTAGTGAATCATCTGTTAATGCTTTGTAGTAAATTTTATCAATCGCATCACTTGAATTTGAAATTAATTCGCGTAAGAAAATCTCCTTTTGTGAGTAAATTGAGTTAATCATCATGTCTAGCAATCTTTTAGACTCTGCTTTAAACTGCTTTTTTGACATTTGAATTCTCCTTTCTAGATGTTATGTAATGTAAAGGTATCCAGTGATTAGCACTTAAGTTAAGAGAGTGCTAATCACTATTTTAATTAACATATATAGATTTTTTTGTCAATACATATGAGGCGCATGAATAAGAATGCGGAACAATCGATCCGCTTTCAAAGGCTTTAGAAACAGCTTTATCTAAATGCTTTTTCGTTTTAACATTCGATTTTCTACGTTAAAGCAATTAAATGGCTTGTCTAATCACTAAATTTCGTTCGAGTTTTCTTTTCACTCGCTGCAGAGCATTATCAATTGACTTTACATGTGTATTGAGCTCTTGTGAAATTTCCAAATAGGATTTGCCTTCCATATGTAACGCCAATACCTTTCTTTCTAAATCACTGAGCAATTCAGCGATTCTTACTTGCGTATCTCTTAGTTTTTCTTGATTGATAAGCAATACTTCTGGATTTGTCCGGTCTTCTTCCGACAGCAAATCCAACAGCGTGTAGTTTGATTCTTCGTCAGACAGAGGCTTGTCCAGGGAAACAGATGAATTAAGAGGACTATGCTTTTGACGCGTAGCGGTTTTGATTGCTGTTAAAATTTGTCTCGTGATACAAAGCTCAGCAAAACCCTTAAAAGAGCTTATTTTATCTTCCTTAAAATCACGAATCGCTTTATATAGCCCAATCATACCTTCTTGAACAAGATCTTCTTTCTCTGCTCCCATTAAAAAATAGGGTTTCGCTTTTGCGCGGACAAAGTTTCGATATTTATTAATTAAAAAATTTAAAGATTCATCATCGCCGTTATGGGCTAGTGCTATTAACGCTTTATCTTCTAATTCATCATAATTTTTAATAAGTGTGATCCCCGTGTGTCTGTTCACTTATATCCCCCCGTCGAACTCAGCTGAGTTTTGATGTTTATAAAATAGTGATATTTCCTTTCAAGGGTTAGATCTAAAGCGCTGTGAAATGTCTTCCTGTTTCTAGATTAAATATTGTTTATTTTGAAAACGCACAGGATAAACTGGCGCATAGATTATCTGCTTGAATCCCCTTTGTTATTCCGTTATGTAATTAACAGTATAAGAGCAAGTGAAGGAGAACGTTGTCGAAATGTGAAAGTGATTGCAAAAAACTAAATTTTCATTTAATTATGCTGAATTCACTAAAAAACTCCGATAAAAAGGTTCTCTCTTTATCGGAGTTTCGCTTAAAAGTTAAAGCCAACTCTAGGCTTATCTGATGTATTCCATGAATGAGTTTTACTTTTTTTGTTTCTTCTTTTAACTGTTCTTTCACTTTATGAATGGCTAAAGCATAATTGTAATACTCAGGAGCTTCCGCGATTGTTGTTTCAGAGAATTGAATAATAGAATTACGTTTTTTCATTATGTAATCATTCCTGCCTTTCTATCCTCTATCATATAACATTTTCATTTATTTAACTGTTATTTATTTGGATTATTTTCATTTTTTTCTATTTAACTAAGTATTTAGTATTAAATAAAAGCAGCGGAGCAATTTTGAGATATTGCTCCGCTGCTTTTATGAAAAATAATATTATCATCCAGTCCAGACATCTTTTGCATATCGGCCGGCTGATTCGAGGGCTTGCAGCCAGTTCCGTGCTTGGTTTTCATTGACAGAATGAACGGATTGATAACAATCTATTAATGTGTTTTCTACATCAGGCGCCATTTTGCTGCCATCTCCACAAATATAGAGATAAGCTCCTTTATCAAGTAAAGCAATCAGTTCTTTGCCGTTTTCCGCCATTAAATGCTGGACATACGTTTTTTGTTGACTGTTCATACGTGAGAACGCGGTGTGTAATGTAATAACCCCTTGTTCATTTGCTTGTTCTAATTCACTTTGATATAAGTAATCTTCCTCAGCAGAGCGGCAGCCAAAATAAAGATGTGCTTTCCCGAGTTGGATTCCTGATTTCTTCATTGTTCCTCGTGCTTGAATAAATCCTCTAAACGGTGCGATACCAGTTCCTGGCCCAACCATAATAATAGGTGTTTGAGGATCTTTCGGTAGTTCAAATCCTGACTGCGGACTTGAAATAAAGCATGTAATTGGATCGTTCTCCTTAAGCTCTGCCAGGTAGTTAGATGCAATTCCTTTATACTCGCCATTTCCGCTCCATGCTTCACTCTGAACGACACTTACAGTAATACTTAAAACGTCATCATTTGCTTTTGGTGATGAAGAAATAGAATAATAACGAGGTTTAAGCCCGGGAAGGAGTTCAATAAATTCGATGAATTCCATTTCACAAGCCGGATATTTTTCTAATAAGTCAAGCATTGTTAACCTTGCAGATAATACTTTTTCTTTATAATTGTCTTTCTCAAGCAGAGTCTCAAGTTCAAATTTATGCGGCGGACAAACAGTTTTAGCAATCAGAGCTCTTAATTGAGTTCGGGTTACTGGTTGTTGAAGCTCAACGAAATTAGCACATAAATCATATAAAG
The DNA here is from genome assembly GCA_008180335.1 of Priestia megaterium. GTDB lineage: Bacteria > Bacillota > Bacilli > Bacillales > Bacillaceae_H > Priestia > Priestia megaterium_B. The sequence continues at coordinate 28,704 of VTEF01000003.1, read as the reverse complement.
AAACGGTTTGATTAATAGGAAGATGAGATAATGTTTCCGTTTCTGCCTTCAATTGGATTATTTTCGAACCGTTTAGATGAAAATGAGTGAGTGCTCGTTCAACTAATTGTTTATGATTTTTAGGAATGACGCCTAAATGATCTCCCTCTTTATAAGTTATACCTTGTGGCAATGCTATTTCAATATGTCTTGTGCTCCGTTGACTGCAGGGTTGCTGCAACTCGTCATTTGTTAAAACAGTTGTTGTAAATGCTTGATGTGTTTTTGCTAGCGGTGTATCCGCTGTACCATCGACAAATGTGAGTGAAAGGCTTGGTGTATCGGTTTCATTTGTTTCTACATGCAATTCAAAATAATCAGCAAGATCAATCCATAATTGGTCACGCCATTCTTCGTATGCTCCGTCAAAATCGTGACTCGCATCAGCTTCTCCCCGCTCTATGAGGCACTCAGCTCCTTTGTTAGCCAATTGTTCATCAATCAAAGCAGGAATTTTCTGAATCAACTGCACAGCAATATCAACCATTTTAGCATGATATCCTTTCATGGCTTGCTGGCTGAAACTAGGCAGAAGAATGTTATGAGCTTTTTTCCAATTTGCTTCATGAGACCAGCTTGTAAATAAACCATCTCCTGAAAAGTTTCTTACATTTTGAAGTGCCTGATTAATATTTTTATCAAAATATGATTCATTGCAAATTTCTTTCACAAGTCGATGACTGGATACAAAATGTACCGTTCGTTTTGGCAGTTCAAATTTAAAAATCCCTTCAAACTCTGAGGCTATATTCATTAATTGCTGAATAGGCTTTTCTTTGTCCATTAACGGTAAATTTCCAAGAGGGCCATAGGTTTTTGGTTGAGGAATTTGTTTTACTGACATATTCATCCTTCTTTCTTTAAGTTCTGTTACACTACATGGATAAAGCAGACCATAAGCTTTCTTCTACACCTAATAACAGCGTTTCAGTTTCTTCTACTTGCTGATTTTCAATTAATTCACATACTTCCATAAAACCGCCAATTAGAATGGCAATAAGCACTTCTTTATTAAGAGGTCGAATCATATGCTCTGCTTTTCCTTCTTCGAGAAAAACACTGATTACATCTAATAACCTTTTATAACGATTGCGGCTTTCAGCTGTTAAAAAATCACCTTGGCTGTGCTTTTTGATAAAAGAAAGTGCATGCGGGTGATTTTTCCTGAATTTCACCATTCCATTAAAAATATAATGAAACCTTTCTCTAAAACCTGTTGTTTGATTGGAAAATCCATTTTGAATACATGTTAGAAATTCGGATACGTATCGTTGAAAGAGTTCATTTACGAGATCATCTTTACTTTTGAAGTAACGATAAATAGTACCTGCTCCGACATTTGCAGTTTTTGCAATCATTGGAATCGTTGTGGCATCAAACCCTTTTTCTGCGAACAATAACAAGGACGCTGAAAAAATATCCTGGTGCTTACTCGGCATTTCATCACCTCTTTTTCAATGCGGAATGAACGTTCATTCCTATTTTTAAGTTTAAAGAAATGTTTTCCATCCGTAAAAATATATCTACTAAAACAAGAACAAATGCATCGAAATGTATAAAAAAATCCATTTGCAGGTAAAAAAACACTTCTTTATTCTTTTGAGTATTTGTCTAAAAACAAACCATTCCGCACTTTTATTCCTTAATTATGGAAATCGGAAATTCAAGGAATCATTCATATTAGAAGTTATTTAACGTAAAAAATCCACAAATGAAAAGCACACCAAACTAGAATTGATGTGCTAAAGATAATGCTATCTATTTTTCTCTTGAAGACATATTCCCTTTTGGCGTTTTTATCCTGTCATTATTTTTTAGCTTCGTATGCAATAAGCGCAACTCTTTTGCCTAATTTAAGTTCAAATTGCTCTTCTACTTTCTTGAGAACACTGTGCATCTCATCTGTAATATGAGCTGGTTCAAAGCGCTGTTTAGCTGAATTCATGTTATCACCTCTTTTCTTTTTATTTACTTTTTCCTATGCAGCAAGCATCTATCACGCTTTTATAAAAAATTATAAAGTGAAAAGTATTGCTTGTTTTACATAATTACATGATGAAGTGAAACGATAAGAACATAAATGAAAAAGTAGGTGCTAATATGTCAGAAGAGCGGAAAGACAGCAAATCATTCTCCATGTTTCGAGCAGAAAAAGTAGAACGCGGCAATGAGAAAGACATCTTTAATATTTATAAGGAAGATGTACGTGTTGCTGAAGTTAGAGGTACAAATCCTCAAACGCAGCAAGTCATCCCCATGCATGAACTGAGTGATTATGAAGAAAGTAAATTGCATGAATATATTGGCCATTTAAGCGAGACGCAGAATTAACATCTACACGAGAAGAGCTAGGAAATGAACTTTCTTAGCTCTTCTCATTTACTCTTTCGAATCATAAAAAATATGTTCAAAAGATAATGCATCTTCAATTGATAACAATCCAAAAGAATATTGGTTCTGTCTCCGCTTATCCGTAGCAGAACCAGGGTTAAATAGCTCGATGCCATTCACTGTTTTATGCAATGGAATATGAGAATGGCCAAATATGATGGCAGTTACCTCGTCTTCTGTAAACGCCTCGATTACACGCTTTTCTGTTGTCTTTTTTGTTCCGTGTCCGTGAATAAGCCCAATATGAAAACCACGGATTGTTAACAAAAGGCGCATGGGACAATATGTTTTGAGAGCTGGTTCATCACCATTTCCAATCACGCCTTTTGCTTCGCAATACTTAGTAAATAAGCGATAGGCATCAACTGTTTGCCAATCACCTGCATGTAGAATCAAATCTGATTCATGCAATTCTTTAATGAGTCTGTCTGGTAATTTTTTAGCTCGCTTTGGAATATGAGTGTCAGAAACAATGACAATTTTCAATCGGCTCCTACTTTCTTTAACCAATCATTCTCCATAAAGGTTCGATCTGCAATTGTCATCAGCTAACGAAGCTTCTGCTTGCTCATTATCCTTTTCATCGTTGTGAGGTTTGATGTTATTTGCTGTATTCAAGCTGTTAGAACCATTCTCATTTCGTCTCGTTTTTGCATTTCCGCTAACTCCAAAACCAACATTGTTATCCATTATAAAAATTCACCTCCATGGTTTTATTATGTAAAAATGATTTCAATACATAACAGGAAGTAAGAGGAAGTCAGCGTAATATTGCGTATAAGCATATTCTTTTTCTTTTTTTATTTATTTGAGAAAATAAGGTTCTTACATCGTAAAAGAATGGAGTTTAGCAAAATGAAGGTAAAAATAAACCGCAATGCAGCAAAAGTGTTTAATAACGCTTTAAATAGTCCTGAAGGTCAAGGAAAAATGATTCGTGTGTATGTAACAGTGGATCATGGTGATCATGCTCAGTATGATTGGAAATTTGACACGCCGAATGAACACGATGAAATTGTTCATTCGGATAAAGAAATTGCCATCTTACTCGATAAGTGCGACCCCTTTTTAGAAGCTATTTGGATTCAATATTTCCACGTTCCAGAGCCTGAGTTTGTTATTAGCAGTTTAAACCATTCTCATCATCATTAATTTTAATTTAACGTCTGTTTTAGGTTAAAAAAATGGTTGAATCAAATAAGATTAGAACAGGCACTTTCATAATGTAGGCTGAATCATCAACATAAAAAGGATACGCTGCTTGGATATCCTTTAAGATACTTTTGCGTTTTTGAATAGTTTTTTCTCGTTCCATTTTCCGTATCGGTAATATCCAAATGCAATGATGCTGCTGATCACAAAACTCGTACCCATACCGAGTCCAATGCCGATTTCGCCAAACCAGTTTGCAAACAAATATGTAAGCGGATAGCGTAAGACCCAAAAGGAGATAATATTTAAAACTAAAATAGAAAACATCGCCCCTGCCGCTCGCACGACTCCGTTTAAAATGAAATTAATACCGAGAAACGGAAAGAAAAACGCAACAACTTGCAAATAGTGCGTGCCAAATGCAACAGCATCTGTCTCTTGAATAAATAACCTGGTTGCTTGCTCTGCTAAAAAGAAAATGGCTACTGCAACACAAAACATAATCGCAAAATTATACATGACGCCATACAATGCAATTTGATGGACTCGATTCCATTTAGCGGCACCAATGTTTTGACCTGCTATACTGCTAACTGCTGTTCCGAGCGCCATCGCTGGCAGCATCAATACGCTATCAAGGCGCTGGGCTGCGCCAACCCCCGCAACAGCATCTTCTCCAAATGAAGTGACAACACTCATAATTGCCATCACGCCTGCTGAAATCACCATCATTTGTAATCCAGAAGGAATCCCTAACTTAAAAATTAACCTCATTTCTTCCCTTTTAGGAAAAGTGGGAATCGTAAACGGAACAAGTTGTTTTTTCAAAATATAAAATAAACCATACAAAAATGCAAAGCCCTGTGACAAAATGGTCACATAAGCAGCACCTGCGATGCCGTAATCGAGTGTTGAAATAAAAATAGGATCCAAAATCGCATTTAAGATGACTGAAATAACGACAAAGCGAAGCGGAGTTTTACTGTCACCGACTGCTCTCATCACAGTTCCGATAAAATTGTAGCCAAATAAAAATAAGATGCCGATAAAGTTAATCTGCAAATAGATAGTAGCTTCAGCTAACATTCCAGCTGGTGTTCGCAGCATTGTCAAAATTGCCTCTGAGCTTAGATAGCCGATGATTCCAAGCAGAACAGCTAGACTTGTTAAAATAACTACAAATGCATTCAAATACCGAATTACCCCTGCTTCGTCTTTGTTTCCTTTTTGCTGAGACAAAATCGTTAAGCTTGCATTATTAATACCGATAATAAACGATAAAATCGTAAAAATGACCGTACCTGAAACTGCTATTGCCCCTAATGCGCTAGCACCTAGCAAGTTACCCACCCACAAGCTGTCAATGAACTGATACGACACTTGCAGTAGATTGGTAAACAAAATAGGTGTTGAGAAAAAGATAAGCTGTTTAAAGATTGACCCCTGGGTAAAATCGTACTGTTTCATGGCCAAAACTCCCTTTTAATAACCCTTTGGTTTCTTTATCTTATCCTAAATCACAATTTTATTAAACTGATTAGGTTTACTGAATTTCTCTGAAATAAAAGGGGGAAATTTCAAAAACTTCAGTAGAAGATATTTTTATTTTAGATAATCAAGAGGATCAAATGTTTGCGATACCTCTTATATATTAAACGTATACTCAATTTACCATTCTTAAAACACTCTATAATCCTTTTTTCTTTTCTACTGTTGTTCTTTTCGATGTAAAGGTCCAATAATTTGACCTGTTTTTCTAACCTTCATCTGTACTTTTACAGAAATTTCAGCTTTAGAAAATTTCTCAGTCCAATCCTTTTTTAATGTCTTCCACTCGTATGGATACTTTCGATGAACTGCTCCATCAAAACCAAAAATATCTGCTTTGTATTTTTGTTGCAGCTTTTGTATGGTCTTCTTTACCTTCTTTTCAATATCTTTGTTTAGTGCAGACTGTACTATTTCGATATTTTTCTTTTTAGACAGGTCCATGGGCGTATTGTTTTCGATTATGCTTACATTTCCGCTAAGCTTGATGTTAAATCGAATATCTCCATTTTTTATCAAAGGAGTGACTTTTCCTTTCAATTGATTCATATCCATGGATACTGTTCCCTTATCTGGGATTTTAAACGTATAAGATCGCTCTTTTATACCTCCCATTAGCCAAAGCCTTAATAAATTTTCATCATTTTTTAAATAACCTAATAGCTTTAATTCAGGATTAAAAATGGCAATTCCAAAATATTTTATGGTTGGTTCAATGGGATTTTCTTTTGCACCATCTTGTTTCGTTTCCTGAGAAACGACTTCTACAGTAGGAAGTACTGGAGAGCTGGTTTCACTGGAGGCACTGATTAAGAAATCCTTTAAGGTAAAGTTCGCGTTTCCTCCATTGACTTCATGAATCTTGACTATGGAGTTAATAGGAATCCTACCGATAGGATACGGTTGTTTTAACAGCTGGTTAGCACTTCCCCCCTTTACCACGAACATATCAGTTCGAATACGAACAATGATGTAGCGTGAATATTCATCCACAATCTCTTTTAAACCATCCTTGGCGAGTGCTTCTCCTAAAATAATCCCTCTCCTATGTCCAGCAAAAAGAAAACGAGACATTTTTGATGTCATGTCGTCTGCAGCAGCTCTTATATTTATTCCTTCCCCAGTAGCTATGAAAAAGGGTCTGCCTTGACCAACAGTCCCTTCTCCTGTTATTAGCTTGTCTGGAACAGCGAATTGTGCTGTTGCCCTGTAGGTTCCCTCCTCTATATAATCCATTCCCCATCCTAATAAAACAGCTCGATCGTTTAATTCACGTCGGTCCCAGCAGCCTGTCAATAGGAAAAGAATCATAACAATCATAGTCATTCGCTTTTTCTTGATTTGGTTCATACTCTATTAACTCCAATCCGTTTCCATCTTTTCTTTATATAAAGCATGACAAGAAGAACAATAGGAATTCCTATATCTGTAAGAGGAAGATCGATATTGACTTTATAAATGCGAAGGAATCCAAGGGTTGCATCATTCACATTATGAAAGACTAAAGAGAGAATATAGCCGATAACAGCAATAACCCACATAATCTTTCTCCAATTTTTTATCCCTAACAACTGACTAAGTCCATAACTTGTAATAAAAACATATAGAGCTATTTTGATAAACACACTAAAAAACCAAATAATTACGACTACTGCATCCAAATTCTGAATAAATTCCATCAAAGAAATAAAACCGGAAAGAGTAAAGAATGGGTATCTCATCGAATTTGCTAACTCTGGTGTGAAGGTTAAAATGACTGCTATCACACCAAGAGTAATTAAGACAGTAGAAATAATAGTAGCAAATATAATCCCCTTCTTGGCTTCTTCAGGCTTAGTCATGAATGGGATAAGCATAAGCACAATGACAGATTCTCCCAATAAACTCATAGGGGTAAAGGAACCTTTAAAAATAGCCATGGTACCGGAATCGGCGTAGATTGGAAAAAGCCGGTGTATATCCATGCTAGTAAAGCTGAAAATAAAAATAATTAGAATAATGACAAGGAGCATGGGACCAATAATTTCGCTGCATCGTCCAATGCTTTCAACACCATGCTGATAATTTACATAAACGGTTAAACCTAACAATAGTATTATTAATACCCACAGTGGTGTTCTATCAAATAGTAATAGTTGTGTGAAATCAGACGAATTTCGCAAATCTCCCCCGATTAAAATGATCCATTTAATGAAAAAAGGAAGAACGATAATTTTCCCCAACCATTTCCCTAATAATCTTTGACAAATTTCCACAAGTGTTAAGTTTGGAAAATTTAACCCAATATGAATATATATCCAAGCCATGATCAACGCGGCTGCCCCAGCTATTAGAATAGAAATCCAAGCATCCTGATTAGCTTCTTTTATCGCTTGTGTAATGCCAAGAAGAAAGGTTAATGCATTTTGCAAAATAAAAATGATCCAAAAGAGTTGGATTCCTGATAATTTAATTTGCTGCATGAAAATTCCTTCCTCTCTGTTAAGGTTTTTCGTTATTCATTTTTCGTTCGGTTTGGGATTGTGCCCTTGATGAAACACGCTCTTCTCTTTCACCTGCAACAAATGGACGCTGTCTCATCGCCCATTTAGGAGCTCGTATGAAAATATCTTTGAATGTGAATGGATATTGTGGTGCAACGGACGTCATATAAGGAACACCGAATGAGCGTAAATTGACAAGGTGGATTAGAATAATGAGTACTCCAACGGCAACTCCATAAAACCCTAACATTCCAGCTAGTATGAGCAAAGGAAAACGTAGCATTCGGACTGCAGAACTAAAGTTATACCTCGGTATAGCAAATGATGCAATTCCTGTTGTTGCCACAACTATTACCATTGGTGCAGAAACTATACCTGCTTGAACTGCAGATTGTCCGATGACTAGCGCTCCTACGATACTAATAGCAGAACCAGTGGCACGTGGTAACCGCAACCCGGCTTCCCTCAGGGCTTCGAACATAAATTCCATGAGCAAAGCTTCCACTACTGTGGGAAAAGGAGTTGGTTCTCTAGCAGCTGTAATGCTAAGTAATAGGTGAGTTGGAATCAGTTGTGGATGGAATGATACAATAGAAACGTAAATAGATGGAAGAAGTAACGAAACTAAAAATAACGTAAAGCGAATCCACCTAACGGCTGATGAAAATAAAGAACGGTTAAAATAATCTTCAGCCGATTGTAATGCTGCCCAAAAGGTCATTGGTACAATTGCTGCATACGGGCTTCCATCCTCTAGAATAACTACTTGCCCCTCTAACAGAGATGTCACTGTCGTATCAGGACGTTCTGTTTTCATGATTTGTGGAAATGGAGAGAAGGACATGTCTTCAATAAATTCTTCCACAGCACTTGAACCATAGATAGAATCTGTATGTATACGACTAATTCTATTGCGAACCTCTTCGACAATAGAGCTTTTGGCTATCCCATCTATGTAGGCAACAACTACATCGGTTTGTGATAAATCACCGAGAACGAATGATTCAAGCTTCAAATGATGTGAGCGGATTCGACGACGTAACAAACTGATGTTCATAGTAAGCGTTTCTGTAAATCCTTCCTTTGGCCCCAGAATCGATACTTCCGTCGTAGGCTCTTCGATTCCCCGCTTATCGAACCCTATTACTTCAGCTAGCAAGGCAGTAGCTTCACCATCGACTATGATGGCAACATTTCCTCTTAAAACACCCATAATCACTTCAGAATATTTACAGACTAATTGAGTATGCCCTATGGCCAATCCTTCTCTGCGGATAAAGTCGGCTAAATCATCTAACTGACGGTATTCGCTAGAAATTGGAATGTACGTCAATGGATTCAATATTGCCATCGAAAATTTTTGTTCATCAATCAATCCGCTAACATATAATAAAAGAATATTTGGTTGTCCTTTATTGTAAATCTGACGAAATTGAACATCCGAACAATTATGAAATGTTTCTTTAAATCTCAATTCATTTTGTGCAAGATCGTGATTTAACAATGTTTTCTCCATCTCTTCAGAATGAGAGGAGTTAGAATCAATTCCGTCAAGCTTTCTATCTAAGCTGGATAATCTCTTTCTCACCCTTTTTTTCACATCTATCATCCTTATCCGTAAATTCACCGAGGATTCTAATTATGTTCAGATTATTTTCTCCTTCCATCATTCATTTATGCAAGCAAATGTGAAAGGAATGAATTGCTTTCTTTCCTATTTTTAATCATTCAGAAAAAATTATTCTTCATTAAATCTTCTTTATGAAAAGTATGGAATGATTGTTCTACATTAATTAGAGTGATATCAATAAAACGCGGAAAGCATACGATAAGCAAATTTCGACACAAAAAAACCGAGTTTCCTACACTAAGGAAGCATCGGCTTTTTTTATGAGATAAAATTATAATCTATATATTAAATTATAGTGGTACTTGTATACTATGCTAAGTTCACATAATGCCAATTATCAACCATGTTGGGGTAAAACCAGCAACTGGCGACTCAAAGCCCTTGATCATTTATTAGAAAAAGAATCATTAAAAGCAGAAGTCCGTAATGAATACCGAAGAGGAAAAATTGAACTGACGACAGAAAATCAGATTGAAGATATCGTTGAATCAGCAATTTACTCCTTTGAACAGGAATTATATAAAAAGACCTATCAAAAACTCTCTTCTTCCTCAATTTCCCGTATGGATGCTCTGATGGAATCATGGGTGGATATGGAAAACGAAGATAAAAACAAAATCATATTTCGTAAGATTACACTTGGTCCAGGACGAGTAAGTAAGGATACACTGAATGAAAAAGAATGGATCAATCAGATGACAGCAGAAGATTATCGTGCTCTTACCCCTCTTAATTTACAATCATATTAATCCATACGGTGAATTTCATATGGATCTAGAACATCGACTAGTCATATAGAAAGGAGATTAAGCATGTCAATTGAAAGAACGCCTCCGAAGAAAAAAGCTAAAGAGCTAGCTAAATATATACGAAAAGAAAGACCTGACTATGATTACTTGAAAAGCGTATTTCGTCATTTTCCGAGATGAATTAGAGGTAGACGTGCCCCGTACGGCGAAATATTTGGTGAAACGGCTACAAAGGCTCTTTTGTAACATATCAAATCTTCCTAGCAACAATGAAATATTCCTGAGAACTTTTCTTCAAGCAATCCGTTTCGACAATTGAAAAATTCCCTTCCTTAATTGTATCGACTAAATTGCGTATTTTAAATGATCTTATATTCGGTACTAAACCAACTCTACCTGCAAAGAATAACAAGTTTCTAAGAAATATCTTTTCTCCCACGCATGGTGTTGCAGAAATCAATAATCCTCCTGGTTTCAACAGTTCATTAATTCTTTGTAGAACGATATGTTCATCTTCCAGCAAATGCAGAACATGAAAGACCAGGATAACATCAAATGAGCCTTTCTTATACCTTTCATCAAAAATGGTTGAATGAGCATAGTTTATATTTGCAATGTTTCGCTCTTTTGCCTTTTTTTCTGCAATTCCTATCATATTAGAAGATATATCAATCGCATGAATGCCTTTCACATATTCTGCAATTTCATTTGATATCAATCCAGTCCCACAGCCGTAATCCAAAACAATGTCGCTTATTTTGAGATGCGTTTTCGTTCTTTTTATTATATTGATGTAAGTCTGTTCATCCTTCTTCTCTAATTGATCATATTTACTTGCTGTTTTGTCCCAAAAACTTTCTGATTTATTCATTTCAATTATACCTTCTTTTCCAGAGCATTCATCTTAATTGGATACAGAATCCTGTACCGTTGGGTTGAATCCTTTAATGATTAGCCATATAGCCAAAACCAATTGTTGAAAGGCTATTGGAATGTTCAACATCATGTAGGTTGCATCCAGACCGATGAAGCGAATCATAAATAATAAGCTTGCCAATATGGACAATGTAGATCCAATAAGACCCCAAACTGACAACCAACGTGGAACTAATTTTGTTTGGTAAAATATGCAGTTAAACAAGAACATAGCCAAAACAAATGCTAGTGTCGTTGCCACATGGTTCACCAAATCACGTCCTTCCCGTAACAATCCACCTAGGGTCTGAAAATACGATACATCAAGATTTCCAACTTTTACAAATTCGTGACTTAATGTCAATAGCAACAGAAGAATGATTACACCAATAATAATGAACATACCCGCAATGATGCCGAAAGCAACAGATCCAAGAGCTAAACCTTTATTATGCTTACTTAAAATCGGATACATCAAAATAGGAATACCAACATATGAAACAACCATTAACAACTGGAAAAATGCTCCTATTAGTACCTGATTTTCATTTGTAGAAGCCTTGACAAGGTAGTCTGCTCCATCTATAACAGGAACAACACTAAATATACCTGTAACCAACCCGGCTATTAATAACACTCCAGTAATTACTGCAGACCTTCTACCTGAGTTTGTACTCTTCCTCAACATAATTTAACCTCCTTATAATACCTACTCTTGGCGGATGTTTGCGGGACGTGCGAATTAAGAGGTCAAAGAAGTAGCGATGATGACATTTCCTCTTTTACCACCGATATCTGCATATCGATGTGCTTCAGCCGCTTGGTCCAGTGGGTATTGCCAAGCAATCAATTCGGCCGTTGCAAACTTCATTCCCTAGTTTTATCCATGTTTTATTGCTTATCATCATATTGAAAGACCTCTTCGATGGACTTTCCGAAAACACGCGCGATGCGAAAAGCCAACTCCAATGAAGGTGAATAATTCCCCTTCTCGATAGCAACAATTGTTTGTCTGGTGACCCCAGCCTTATCCGCTAATTGCTGCTGGGTCATCTCGTTATGATGAAAGCGGAGATTCCGTATATGATTTCTGATCGCATCCTTTCCCATGTTAAACTCCTTTTCTATAAAAGTATAATTGAGCGATACGTCCCAGTAGATCGGATAAAAAACCGAAGAAGATCAACACAAGAAACGTTAAGTAAGTTGGAAGATCCGTAACGAGCGGAACCATGGATAATATAAACCCGAGGAAAAACACATAAAGCGAAATCCGGTCTGCCTTCAACTCGATGATCTTATCAAACTCATCTTCAAAAGAAGGCTCATCTTCATTCGTGGCGATCTTATTGAAGATGACAAACATGATATGAATGATAACCTTAGCTACAATCGACACCGGGAGCAGCACCAGAATGAAGGAACCCCAAAAACTGAAGTCGCTGACCGAAGTGATGCTGCCTTCCTCGGCATTTTTTATCGCGTATAAAGTGTAGAGGGTGAAGATGAGTATACTGCTGATGATGGAAACAAAAATTCTTTTTTCTTGATAGGACATATTGACCTCCTAATTAATGTATAATTCACAAAATGTAAACTATCCTATACATAATGTAAAATAAACTAGACCTTTTGTCAAGTTTATTTTACATATAGGTTATTCACTAGGAAGGGCGCAGTCATGTGAGGTGTATAATCCAGAACTGCATGAAAGTTATTGGTTTGATTTAGCACTGCTAATTAAGAAAATTGAATAGGTTATTCCAGAAAAGGGCGCTTTTAGTGAATATCCAAAATAAGCAAAGGCTGAAAATATGCAAGTTTTTATTCATTTCTTGCATATTTTCGGCTTTTTTCTATTCAAAAAACATACTGCCATGAACAGCATATTTCAAATGCCAAAAACGCTTATTTTCCATTTTATGGTTAAGTTGCCCCTCAGTCGCCAGTGCTGGTTCTACCCCATGTTGAACAAAATGTTTTGATCGTTCATCCAAGTGATTGAGTTAGCACAAATAAAATATGATTCGGTTTATCGCTTTTATTCAAAAATCGATGTTTAATATTTGGTGGAATACGTACAACGTCTCCTTCATCTAAAAAATATTCAGTTCCTTCTAGCTCCACATATGCTTGACCTTTCATAACGATAGCAATCTCTTCTTTATTATCATGAGAGTAATGACTAGCTGTAGTAGCAGTATGTGCATTCAAATCCATCATTAAGATTTCAATATGTGCCTTCATGAAGTCTGGTGTTAATACATCATAGACAATATGGTCACTATTTTCACGATACACTTTCTTCCGATCTTGCTTTCTGGAAATGAGAGAATCGGTATCAATTTCATTCACAAACAAGGTGAAAAGCGGCACGTTTAGTGCTTGTGCAATTAACTCTAATACATTTAACGAAGGATTTCCTTGCCCTCTTTCTATTTGACTAATCAGTGACGTGCTAATTCCTGCATAATCAGCAAACTCCCGAATTGTCATCCCATTCTTTTTACGATAGTTTAATACTGTTTGCCCTAAGCGATGATTCTTCATAGTAAACGCTCCTTCTATAATAATGTCTATTTGTTGTCTTTTGTGCTTACATACTAAACATGGAGAATTAATGCTTTTTTCAGTAGTTTAAATGCCTTATACTTACGTTTGTGTATTATAATATACAATTTTTATTATTATAAACAAGTATCAGGGGGAACGAAATTGAAATCACCATATATTTCTTATTTAATTTTATTTTTCGGTGTCTTTGCTTTATCTACTTCAGCTATCTTTGTAAAATTGGCAGATGCACCGGCCGCTATTACAGCCTTTTATCGAATGCTTTTTGCAACACTCATGCTTTTGCCCTTGTTATTAGCAAGTAAAAAAAATCGTCAAGAAATCTATTCGTTGTCAAAAAAGCAATGGATACTTGGATTACTGTCAGGTTTATTCCTAGCATTGCATTATGTATTGTGGTTTGAATCACTAAATTACACATCTGTAGCAAGCTCAACAGTCATTGTCACATTGCAGCCTCTCTTTTCAATGATTGGAGGTTATTTATTATTTAAAGAAAGATTTACTAAAAGAATGATAGTTGGCTGTTTTATAGCGATTTTTGGGAGCATCATCATTGGATGGCAAGACTTTCAAATCAGCGGACAAGCATTGTTTGGCGATATTTTAGCTTTTATTGCAGCAGGTGTTATTACCGCTTACTTCTTTATCGGCCAGTATGTTCGTAAAAATCTATCTCTTCTTTCTTATTCCATTATCGGGTATGGAAGCAGTTCATTATTTTTAAGTATGTTCAGCTTCAGTCAGCAAGCATCTTTCACTCATTATGCATCAGAAACATGGTGGTGCTTTATTGGATTAGCGTTTGTTGCAACAATTTTAGGTCAAACGGTTTTTAATTGGCTATTAAAATGGCTAAGTACTTCTGTTATTTCAATGAGTATATTAGGAGAAACAATTGGAACCTGTATCCTCGCTTATTTCGTCTTAAATGAGATTATTTCTTTACAACAAAGCATTGGTATATTAATCGTCTTAACAGGACTTTTTTTATTTTTATTACCACAAAGAAGAAGTAATAAAAAAGCTATCTAGAATTCGATAGCTTTTTCCCATTTTTAAGCTGTATATGCTACATAACTACAGTTAACATAATAAAGATATTGTTAAATAACAATAAAGTTGTGTAAAATGCCTGTCATACTATTTCACAATCGGGTCATTTAGTTGAACAATGAAATGTAAATTCATACAAAAAAAGGTAATTTAGTGGTATTATTTATGTAAATGAAAACAATCTTAATTTTTAAGGAGAAAATATATGACTATATCCGAAAAATGGAATGATGTAGATCTTTATTTTAACACTAAACTTCACACATCTGATCCTGTTATGGATTCAATACTGAAAGCAAATTCAAAAGCAGATTTACCTGCTATTGATGTCGCTCCAAATCAAGGTAAGTTACTTTATTTACTTGCAAAGCTTAAAGGAGCAAAAAACATTTTAGAAATGGGGACTCTTGGCGGTTATAGTAGTGTTTGGCTTGGACGCGCATTACCAGATGATGGGCACCTTATTACACTTGAATTCGATAGCAAGCATGCAAAAGTAGCTGAAGAAAATGTAAGAAAGGCAGGATTAGAAAATAAAATTGAAGTAATTGTAGGACCAGCACTCGAAACATTGCCGACTCTTAAAGAAAAAGGATTTGCTAACTTTGATTTTATCTTTATTGATGCTGATAAAGCAAACTACCCCCAATATTTGAAATGGGCATTAGAACTTTCCAGACCAGGAACAGTTATCATTGGCGATAATGTGGTTCGTAATGGACATGTCATTGATTCTGATAGTGAAGACTTACATGTACAGGGTGTTCGTCAATTTATCGATTTATTATCTGAAGAATCACGCATTGATTCGACAGCTATTCAAACTGTAGGCAGCAAAGGATACGATGGATTTGTTCTAGGAATTGTAAAAAATTAAAAGAATCTCTCCTAAACTAAGCAACTATATTTTAACCCCGTCCTAAATTTAGAACGGGGTTATGCTTGTTTGAGGTTTTAAAATTAAATAACTTTACAGATGTGAGGTAACAAAATATCTAAAAGTTTGAAACTTACTTTTTCGGCAAACCGCAACCGCTTGTTAATTTGATACAATTACAATAATGTAATTCTTAACGCTTTAGCTAGCTTATCTTTTTTTCATAAAATTTTGTACATTCGACTGATTCAATTCTAGATAAAGAATGAATGTATTAGGTATTTCATCAAACCAAATTGTATTATTTATCCAGCAACCAATTTTAATTTGTACCTATAGTCATCATTATTTAATATAATAGAAGCGATACAAATAAGTTTATTTTTGTACAGATTTTAATAAATTATATATTATCTCTAGTTTCTTTTGATCCTTGCTATTATTTTTATTTCTTCTATAACTATCTTTAAGAGACTGAGTATAAACCTTTACATAATCTTCTAAATGTAATAACTGGTAAGCAGCACCTTCATACTCTACTCTCTTTAAATCAGCGTAATTTACTTGAGCAAAAATCTGTAAATCTTCAATATAAGAAAACGCGACTTTTATATTTTCTTTTCTAAATTCATGTTCATGAAGATCTACAAAAGTATATCCTAAGTTCTCCATCATATCCTTTAATACTCCCCATTTCTCTTTAATAAATTCTAGAGGAACTAATATATCAACATCTTGAGGAACAAAATCTCTGCCTGTTAAGATTTCTAATCCTAAAGATCCATATAGAACAGGAACCACATTTAAATTTTTATTTAAGCTTTTAGCCACTTCAAGGAACTCAATATACAGCTTTTTACTTCTCACTACTGAACCACCTCATTCATCGAAAAATGCATTTACATTGTTATACTTCTGTCCGCTAATAACTTTAATTTCTAAATTCAAAGTATATTTATCTCTATGTACTGATTTTTTAAGTTATATAAAGGAGATACATTTCTTAAAGAAATATGGAAATAAGGACTCTTTAGATTTAATAGTTCATTAAAAATAGTCATTACATGCCTCCCCTTTTATAAAAGATATAGTTATCATAACACCAGATTTATCAGCAGTAAAACGGTAAAAGAGATTTCAAAATGATTAAGTTTCACATAATGTACAAAAAATGGACAAAAATCAACTGTCCGTCCTGTGATAGTATGGATTATGCAATAGTATTAATTTAGAGCGTAACGGAGAGGATAAAATATGACATGGATTGTTGTGATTTCGATCATTCTGCTGGCGGTTGTTAAACTATCATTGACATGTCTTCCAACCCCTGTTGTAGAATGGTTTGTCAGCAAATTTGAATTGCATTCAAAACTTAGTGACGCGACTGCCACTATAACCATCGATGGAAAACACATAGAAGGTAATGACAAAATTCAAGTTATTAATTATTTTAACGAAGCAACATTTTTAAAACAATATTATATACATCCAGGAAACGAGCACTATTATTTGCATCCAGAGTACAGCGGGACTCCATTGGTTATTGATACTAAGCGGGGCAAACATGATGTGAGGTTATTTGTGTACAGTTACGGTGATCACGTGGATGTAGTCAAGCAATACAAAAAGAAAATAATCGCATATCGCCTGCTTTCAGACAGCCTGCAAAAACGTTCTATGTTAGTAACAGGAGATATAGTTTAAAGGATCGTCAAAGCGACGATCTTTTTTGAACTCATTATTTCTGTCGATTATCTAATAATTTTATTAATTCTCTTACTCAACGCAATGTATACGAAGGGTCCCACTCTAATCCTACGATTATCAGTAAAACACTTAATACAGATGGAAAAGGAGCTTTAAAACTGTATGAGGTGGATAATGAATCATTCAGAAGATAAACTTCTGATTACTGCCAGCTATCTATTAGGCGGAGAACAAGTGAAATGAAAAAAATAACAAGTTTCACGCTGCTTATCCAGTTACTAAAATCTGAACTTAGAAGTAATTTCAAATTCAATCAATGACGTTCATAAGGACCTCATAATCACAAAAGCCCCCTTGATTTTGCATTGCTTTTATAACCTTAGATTTTTTACTTGTTGGTATATTTTCATCTAACCACTCTTTTGTATGAATCCATGTGATTCTATTTTACATTCTAAATATGTTCCCAATGACTTTAAATAGAAATTTATGAAAAACATAGTCAAATCAAGATATAAAACTTTTTCTATTTGCTTTGATGAATCTTCACTGCAATACAATTTACAACTTCATTTAACATCGTATCTCTTTTCACTTATCAGCAATTAAAAAGGTTGGGTACCTATTTGATACCCAACCTTATTTGTATGAATATAGGTAAGTGTTACCTAAAGGTCATTTGCTACTCTTCTTTACCTATTTCTTTTTGTTCTAAAAGTGATCGATTGCCAATAAATACGATAAGAGTCAAAATGAGAACTGCCAGCGGCATGATCGCACTTATTTCTTGCCCTGCTCGCCAAAGAGTGAATATCGCACCTATCAAAATGAACACGAATCCTCCGGAAGCAAATGTTGCAAGGCTTGGCTTCCAATAACCAACTACTAGTCCGAGAGCACCTAACACTTCAAGAATACCAATAATATACATAAATGCTTCTGAATATCCGTATACTTGCGTAAATTCATGCACGATCATTGTATTACCTGTTAACTTTGTCATTCCAAATACTAAAAAAACAATAATGAGCAACCCCTGAATAATTCTAATAGTCTGCTTCATCATAAGCACCTCCTTTAATTCTCTTTATTTTGATTTCTATAAATATATACGCTGCATAAGTTGCAGCTATGTTGAAAACATCTTTTTAACATCAGGTTCTTTATCAATAAAACAGGGTCTGGTCACCTTTTAGGAACCCAGACCCTGACAAACATTCTAGTAAAACCAGCAGATCTACAACGCCATTCTTATAATCAAAGCTTTACCCAGCCAAAATAACGGCTGTCAAAAATATAATTTGTAAGATTGTTCGAAGAAATAAAGGAGTCGCAGGTTTTCCTGCAATTGTGATACCTTTTCTTGCAGCATTAATATTTGCCGGAAACATAATAATGAGCAGCAGTGCCAAACCGATTGAAGCGATATTTGACGTAAACGGAATCAGTAAGCCGATTGCACCAATGATCTCAAGTATTCCAGTAATGGTCACCATAAATTCTGGATTCGGCACATTTGAAGGTACCATTTTAACAAGATCACGACGTCTCTTTCCCCAATGAGCTGACGCTGTAAATAAGAACATCAAAGCAACAGCGCCTCGTAAAGAAGTTTCCCATCCGTCAAAATAAGGAATTCCAAAACTGCCGGATATACGAAAAAGCAAAAATGATAAGACTAGTACAATAAACGGAGCCATTTATAGTTCCTCCTCTTAATAATCTATTTATCTATTGATAATACTTTATTTTTTATATAGATATTCTATTGCTATTTCATCTCCATCTATATCCCTGTAAACTCAAAAAAGAATGATACCTGTATGTTTTCTGGTTTAACTTCCTTCTTTCATTGATTGTATTGCTTCTGAAGTTGAATATTCCATAATTATTAATTCCTTCGTAAGGTCAGATTTGTTCAACTGCTAATCAGTAGCGGATGAACAAATCTGTTGCTTGAAGTATTACTTTATGTACTAGTTTATTGTAAAACAACTCAAGTTCCGTTTCAAATTCCTTTCTAGTGGGTTGTACGGATATGTACACTGAAAAATTGATTTTTGAAGAAAACAAAACAGCACCGCTGCTATTGCAACCTCGCTGTTGACACTTTGCTTCTTTTGTTATTTCTTCTATATCCAAAAAGTAGGATAAGATCTGTTGCTGCGTAAGTTATTCACAATCAATGCAACAATGACAATTACCACCGCACCTATTAGTACAGGAGTAAAAAGATAGCTCCATGATGAAGCGCCTATAATAACTACAAGTGGGTTTGCTCCTGCGGGTGGATGAGTCGTTTTCGTTATCATCATAAGCGCTATAGCAAGCCCTACACCAAGAGCCAAAGTCCAAGGGTGATTTCCAAATAAATGGTACATTGATAAACCGACAAAAGTAGAAATGAAATGTCCGCCAATAATATTTCTTGGCTGTGATAAAGGCGCATTCCAAACCCCAAAAGCTAATACACAGCTTGCTCCAAATGGTGCCATTAACCAAGGAGTTGAAGTTGCATTTGTCAATATGGCAAGCACGAGAATACTTATAAAACCTCCGATAAGACCAGTAGCAGCATCTTTCATGTCAACCTTTAAAGGGCTCTTTGCACTGGTTTTCATTTTTGAAAAATAATTAGCTTTTAATAAACTAACCTCTTTTTGATTAACCGCTTTATTCATACTCAAGATTTTCTCCCTCCTTATTTTCATTAATATAATATCATCTGACAAACTAACCTGTAAATATTAATTTTATAGGTTAGTTTTGTTTCTTATAAAGCAAAAAGACTTGAATTCATTGTTTGAATTCAAGTCTTTTTGCTAATTATGCTGTTTTTTGTCCTGAAAACGAGCTACTTTTTGTCTATTGCCGCATATTTTCATTGAGCACCATTTTCGTCTGCCGCTTAAATCGATAAACAATAATACACAGTCTGGATTACTGCACCTTTTAAGCTTTTGCAGTTTCCCTGCGTCAATAAGACGTAACACATCTAGTGAGATAAGCGATAAAATTTTTTCTTTTGCTTCTCCAGTAGAAAATTCTTTTAATATACCCGATTCTAGCTTGTATATAAAAGGCGCATTTTTTATATTTTGTTCTAAAGAAAGAACCCAATCTTTATCAAGAATATAACCGTCAGCTATTGATTCAAAATTTTTTCTTAATTCAAATCGAAGTTCTAGTATCGATGATAAAATGTCGGAAAGCTCACTCTGAGGTATCGTTAAAATACTTTTGTCAAGAGAAGGTATTTCATCGCACATAGTGTGAAGCCAGTCCAGTAAATTTTGTTCAGATACTAGCAAGTTCCGACGCCGTCCATGACTTATAATTTCTGTATTCACTAAATCAAGAGAAAGGAATCCAGAAATCAGAGGGAATTGTTTTCGATCACACATAAATTTTCTCCTTTCAATCTCGAAGTTGAAATTAAAATTGAATATTCAACATTATATACTATTAACTTATTGCCTAAAAGCGAGACCAACTCAAATAAACTAATTAATGCTAGGAATTTCCCACTGCTAAAAACCTAACTTTAAATAGTTATTTTTAAATCTATATGATTTAATATTCTGTAAAATTTTGATAAAAATAGTAGTAAAAGAACGAAAAATAGGTCTAAAGAATCATTTCTTTCGATGGTTTAATTGGTAAAATTATCTTGTTTTACATACATATTTTAACTTAGGAGGAATCAATATGAAAAAAATATTAACATCTGCTTTAGCTTTTTCTTTAGCGCTTGGCGGCTTAGCTGCTGTAGACACTCAAAAGACAGAAGCTGCTAACAACAGCTATGTACGTTTAGCTGGAAAAGACCGCTTAGCTACTGCAATTGAAATTGCTAAAAAAGGCTGGTCGACAGGTCTGACTCACGCTGAAAAGTCAGTGATTCTTGCAAGATCGGACAACCCTGTCGATGCATTATCAGCTGCTAGTTTAGCTGGTGTTAAAGATGCGCCGATTCTTTTAACAAATTCAGGTTCAGTTGATGAGCGCGTACTTGCTGAGATTAAGCGCTTAGGAACGAAGAAAGTCTATGTATTAGGAAGTGCAAGTGTTGTTAGCGACAGCATTATTGCAACTTTAAAAAGTAAAGGCCTTGTCGTTGAGCGTGTAGCTGGCCCTACCCGTTTTGAAACAGCTCAAAAAATCAATGAAAAAGCCGGAACATCAAAGAGTACAAAAGCAATCGTTGTAAATGGAGATACAGTTGTTGATGCATTATCAGCAATTAGTGAATCAGCAAACAATAATATTCCAATTTACCTTACAAAAACAAACCGCTTACCTGTAGCTCTTCCTACTACTGT
Organism: Priestia megaterium; assembly: GCA_008180335.1. Lineage (GTDB taxonomy): Bacteria > Bacillota > Bacilli > Bacillales > Bacillaceae_H > Priestia > Priestia megaterium_B. The sequence continues at coordinate 7,261 of VTEF01000003.1, read as the reverse complement.
GAAAGAAGTCGTCATTTACGGATCAGCCAACGTTGTAAGCAATGACATCCAGTCACAACTTACGAAACAAGGCAAAAAAGTAACACGAGTAGCTGGCCCTGACCGCTTTTCTACAAATGTAGCAGCTTTAAAAGCGTCTAAGTTTGCATTTAAGAATACTATTCTTGTAAGAGGCACTTCTGTTAAAACAGATGCTGAAGATTATCCAGATGCAGTAGCTTCTGCAGGTTTAGCTGATAAATTAGATGCTAAAATTGTATTAACACATCCAACGAATACAAACCAAATAATTAAAAGCTATCTTTCTTCTAATACACTTCCAACGTATGTATTAGGTTCTCCGGTAGCTGTTACAGATAGTGTTTTAAGCGGCCTTGGATATAATGTGCCAATCACAAAATCAAATTTCGCAAAATCACTCCTTCTTGAAGGTAAATTACCGACACTTGATGTAGCAATAGGTGCAACAACAAATGAAGTGATTAATAAGCTAGGAAAATCAGTTATGATTGATCAAAACGATGAAGAAGAATATCTTTTCTATGACTATGAAAACTTCTCTATTTCATTTGATTATGCTACCAAAAAAGTAGATTATATTTCTACTTATGACAACAAAATTAGTATGACAGAAGCAGAGCTTGAAAGTTTACTAGGAAGCCCTGAAGAATTTTATGAAGAAGATGGACTAAAAACTGTATGGTATGAAGTTGGTGACTATTCATTCAACGCTGATATTAATATGGATACTAAAAAAGTAGAATATATGGACGTTTCTTCATTTATTGAATATATTGAAGAATAAGCAGCAACCCTGCCGTTTAAAAGGTGGGGTTGTTTTTTCATGTTTTGAATAGTCATTGTTATTCTAACGAATCATCCCTTCTCAATATCAATGACTATGCATGTGAAAATTAGATACTAAGTCGTATAAAAATATTTTTTATAATGAGGGTTAATTTCACCAAGTAACGCCATTCTTTCTTTTGGTATCCCCTTTTCCCCGACTGGATTCGCTAGAAAATTCAGTCTAGCGAGTAATGCTTAATTTAACCTCTTCTCCTTTATCTTCAGCAGTATAAAGGTGCTTACATTCCAAAGGATAAATATCCCCTCTACCTCAAAAGGACTGTTAATCATGTAAAGCTATTGTTAAGCTGTAGATAATTCTTTGTATTTTGTAATCATCTGAATTCATTTTTATTAAATTGCGATAGAAAATGTCGATAAACACATTGAAGCGTTAAAAACAATAATGACAAGGAGAAACATCTTAGATGAAAAAACAATGGCTATTATTTGTTGTACTTACACTTTTACTTACAGTCTTTGTTAGTGGTTGCGGAGTAAAAGAAAAGGATCCTTTACAAGGAAAAATGAAAGTTGGAATTATGCTTTCTGATGTTGGCCTAGGAGATCAATCTTTTTCCGATGCAGCATTTAGCGGGTTAATGAAAGCAAGAGATCAGTTAGGAGTGGTTGTTGACTACCGCGAATTAAAAGATACAAAAACGTATGAGCAAGGATTCACAGAACTTGTAGAAGCTAAAAACGATTTAATTGTTGGTTTAGGATTTATGGTGCAAGAAGATTTAGAAAAAGTAGCAAAAAAGCATCCAAAGCAACAGTTTCTATTGGTTGATTCTGTATCAGATTTAGATAATATTACTTCTATTACTTTTAAAGAAGATGAAGGCAGTTACTTAACTGGGGTTATCGCTGCTTTAGTGACTAAAACGAATATAGTGGGCTTTGTTGGCGGAGATGATGTGCCGGTTATTCGTAAATTTGCTTCAGGATTTGAGCAAGGTGCAAAATCTGTCAAGCCGGATATTAAAGTGTTAACTAAGTATGCCGGAAACTTTGGCGACGATAAATTAGGTGCTAATATCGCCAAAGAAATGATTTCTAATAAAAGTGATGTCCTTTATGCTGCTGCCGGTTTTACAGGTGTTGGTGTATTAAAAGAAGCAGAACGAAGTAAAGTTCATGCAATTGGTGTAGATAGCGATCAGTATTATTTCGCTGAGAAAGCTGTTGTGACCTCGATGATGAAAAATATTGATGTAGCTTTATATGAAGTTATTAAAGACTTAACTAAGAATAAAAAACAATCATCAGAACATATTGAATTAGGTTTAAAAGAAAATGGTGTTGGTCTTGCTCCAATTCGTACGATCTCGTTACCGACTGAAGATCGAAATAAATTGGAAATGGCTAAAACGAAATTATCAAATGGAGAGATTACACTCACAAACAACTAAGAAAGTTCAGGTGGATATAATGACGATTAAAAAGAAGATTTTAATCAATTCACTAATCGCTTTAGCGCTCTCAATCCTTATGATTATTTTCATTATTGTAAGGATGTTATCCATTCAAAGCTCTAATAAAGATTATGTAAATGTTTTATTAACAGTCCAGGAGTTAAAAGCTGAAACAAAAGCAACAATGCAAAGTTTAAATACATATGCCTACAACATGACAGATGGAAATAAAAATGATGCCCTTAACCAATTGGCAATTATGGAGAAATTATTAACTAAAACGGATGGGGTGGTTAATGAGAAAAAGGCCCAAGCCATTTTAAAACAAGCTCAAACAAAATTTACAGCCCTTAATAAGCAATCAGTTGATGCTTTGAAGTCAGGTAATGCGTCCGAAGTAAAGCGCCAGTCTTTACGCACACAAGGGATTTCGAATGATATCTATATGTTAGATCTCTATACTTCTAGCCATTATGACTATTTGCAGGAAGTGTTGAAATCTAAGATTGGATTTATCATCAATTTTGCTATTATTGGAAGTTTATTATTAATCCTGGTAACAACTTTTATTATTGTTAGAATGGCTAATGGAATCACAGCCCCATTAAAACAATTAGCAGAAAATGCTCAAAAGGTTTCAGATGGTAACCTGTTAGTTACGAATGTAACGTATAAACATAATGACGAACTCGGTTTATTAAACAAGGCTTTTTCTAAAATGGTCGATCAGTTAACAAGTTTATTAACATCGATTGAAAACGCGAGCCAAAAAGTGGATCATTTTACAAAAGAGCTTGAAAAGGAAAATCAATCTTTAACTGAATCAAGCAGACAAGTTGCCGTTTCAACAGACGAGTTATCAAGCGGTGCACAAAGCATTTCAGAAGATCTACAAAGCTCTGTAGACTTAATTGAACAAATGGATAAAGAGTTTGCGCATAATGTTAGCCGAGCTCAACAGTCGGTTAATTACACTCATGAAGCTAATGAGGTCATAAGTAATGGCAGAAAAACAATTGATGAACAAAAAGAGTTAATTGTTACAAGCGTGAAAGCGACACGCTCAATTGAACAGGCAACGACTAATTTTACGAATTATGCACTAAAAATTGAAGATATGGCCAAAACGGTTTCCTATATCGCAGATCAAACTAATTTACTTGCATTAAATGCCGCTATCGAAGCTGCCAGAGCAGGTGAAGCTGGAAAAGGATTCGCAGTAGTAGCAGATGAAATCAGAAAACTAGCTGAAAACTCTACACAAGCAACAAAGCAAATTTTTGAAATGGTCAACTTGATTAAAGCAGGCCTAACATCTATCTCCTCCTCTGTAGAAGAAGGTGTTAAAATTACAGATGATCAAAATATGAATATGAATCGCACCCTGGCCAACTTTGAACAAATTGAAGAAAAAGTTCAAAGTATTTCTACAGTACTTGAGGATTTAGTTTCAGGTGTTGATCACTCTAAGAAATCGAACGAGCATGTCTTGCAAAATATTGAAAGCATTAGTGCTGTAGTTGAAGAAACAGCAGCAGGAAGTGAAGAAATTTCTGCTTCTACAGCTGAACAGTTATATTCAATGGACAAAATAGTAGAAAGAATTTCCTCACTAAGAAAGCTAACAGAAGAATTAAACACAACCGTTTCTGAATTTAAATTGAAGGACTAGAAAATGTGAAAAAGTCTACACCATGGTGTAGACTTTTTCTGTCATTTAAATGAACATGTAGAATTTACCCTTTGCTCGTTTTTATATTTCTTAATTGATAACCGCAATCTGGGCAATTGTAAATAACATTTTGATTTGATTGTGAAGTGAGCACGAACTGAATTTCTTTTTGGACTTTGCAATTTGGGCATGTAACAACTGGTACATTCATATGACATCCCTCCACTTTATAGAATGTGATATGAGTAACTATTTCATACTTATTTTCAGTTTTTCAACACCCTTCGCCGTTTAAATGACCATGTTAGTCCTAATTCATCGCGGTAAACATCTGCATTAATAAAGCAATTTTTCAAACTAGCTTCACTATCTAATTCACTGAGAATATCATACACCGTCTTTTTTATTGCATCGGCCGTTGCATAAGTAAGATTTCCATTTTTAAATTATCTTGTAGGAACTGCTCGCTACCTTCCCTTTTCCACATACAAATTTATTATCTTCTATTCGCAGCTACCTTCTTTTTGGCAATGTTTTCTTTATCAATTATCTAAAGGAATATTCAGCTTTTCATGCATATACTGTATTGTTCTTTTATATAGGATAGCAAATAAGGTATTTAATCCGCTTTCTCAAAGCATACACTTTAAATGTAAGGAGAGATTAGCATTGCAAACTGCACAACAAACAATAGTTAGTATTCCATTCCCTTCATTATGGGGTATCCATGCAGCTATAGCTGGTAGACCAATCGTGTGGGGCATACTCACCATTAATTCTATTACAGATAACAGGGTAATTGGTACGGTTAATTTTCGGGGTATAGATATTCCGATTAATGGATATTGGGATGAGAACACCAAACAAATAAGATTTGATTCGCCTTATGCCACCTATTCTGGTAACTTAACTATATTTGATGATCCCGCGATTAAAATCAGACATTTTATTTTAAATGGGAGGCTTATTATGAAACCTCCTTCTTTACAAGCAGGAGAGTACGGAACATGGGTTGCTACAACGGATAGAGCACTTACCGGATATCCCATTAATAGCAGCAGTACCTTGCCTCCTGTTGGTGTATTTTTAACATCGAATATACTCAAGCAGATGCAGCAAAATGATGGTAGATGGTAGGATCAAAAAATGATTTAAGGTGTCTTATTATAAAATATCTAAACAATTCCTAAGGTATTGATGTAAACCAAGCAGTTTTAAAGCAATTAGAGCGACAACACAGAAACTTAATATACTAACAGCAAACATTGATGAACTTAATTTAGTAAATATAGTCTTTAGATAAATCAGATTGAATGATTTTTTTATGAGATAATCCATGCTGCTTTACCAATGTTTTAACTTGGTCAACAAATGCTAGAGAGCTTTTAGGAGAAACATAGATCTCACCAATTAATTGACTAAGGTCACAACGAATTAAATTCCCGTTTTCATGAGAAAATTGATAAGATTTTTCTTTTAGTATCTCCATTCTCGGTTGCCATTCATCAGCATAAATTCCTTCGTTAAGAAAGATTTTTTGAAGCTTCCATGCGTCAATTCTATTGGCGAGAATAAGAAGCCTTAGTTCATTTTCATAACTAAATGATTTTCTTTTAAAAAACAAGGTATCGTAAATGTTTTCACTTGCCATTCCTTTAGAAAAATCGATGTATTGCACTTTTCTTGCAAACACTTTATATCGCAAGTCCTTTATACTGTGCAGCAAATTATCATAGCTTGTTTTAATGGCAATGCCATCATACGAGTTTGCGTATAAATCCCACATGCCGGCAGATTCATATTCATTTATATGCCAGCATGAAACAGCCGAAAAATCATGAATTTTTTTCATATAAGTTCGCAAGCTTCGGCTGTTAAGTTTATCACTATCTTTCATTTCTTTTATATTCCACATTGAGTAGCTTCCCTCAAATGGATCTAGAAAAGCATTCGGTTTAACAAAGAACAGAGCTTTACTTTCGAGTAATGATTGAAACTTAAACATGTCCATATAACGCCAAACGCTAGGATTGTCTTTTACTTTATACTGTTCATCATAGTAATCATAACTTGACTCAAATCCCATTGCATGTTGATAAGCTTTCTGCTTATAATCTAGATCCATTCATTTCACCTTCTTAACTAATATAATTTGTACTACTTCTATTATAACACTGATTAAAGGAATATTTTTCAATTTTACGGATAATTATTCCTTAGTTATCCCCTCCTTTTTATCATCCACTAAATGAATTGAAGATGATAATCATGTATCTTTTTTCTGATTAAGGAAGATTGGTCATATCCTCTATAATTTTTTTGATAGCCATTAACTCATCTGCAGTATATGTAAGATTTTTTTCATCCAGCTGCTTTTCGAAATAAACAGAAAGATCCTCTTTACTCGTAAAGCATTTTGGATTAGCTTTTGATGAATAGTTTATGACACTTGTTTTGTGATCACATGCGAAATAAATAATTGATTGAATGATAGGAATCTCCTTATTGTGAATCTGCAAATAGTTCTTTAAGATTTGAGCTGTTTGCGTAATTTGTTCAGCTGGGTTTCCATATGTTTTTACATTCATTTCCGAGCATAATTTTTCGCTATTGTCGTAATTTTGACTTTTAACCATCACAACTGTTTGTTCCTGATTCTTGTCTATGTTAGGAAATAACGAGTCTAACAAAAAAGAAAAATCTTTCGCTTTTTCTTTCGTTATTCCATATAAAACCTTACCTTGCCAACATTTCGTTTCAATTATATGGATACCGGTTGGCATTAAAACCAAATGATCAATTTGTCTAGTATGCAATTGGTCATTAGACGAATATGGAACGAATGCATTTCCAAGGATTATCATTTCATCTTCATTTATTTTGCCTTGATGAATCAAAGCCGTTTTTAAAGTTGTCAGGATTTTATGAACCGTTATTTCTTCTCGATTACGCGAAAAATCCTCTAAACTTCTTATGTATTTAGTAGCTTTGATAATTTCAGTTTTATGCTGTTCGTGAATTTGTCTAATCTGCTGTTTATAATATTGGATTGTCAACGCTAAACTAGACAACTTTTTTAAGGTGTTCAAGTTTATATTGAATTGGACTCGTGTAGCTAAGAGTTCCATGAATTCTAATATGATTGTACCAATGGATATAATCCATTAATTCCAGTTCCAAAACTTCTAAATTATCAAAATGGCGTCCTTTTACAAACTCTGTCTTAAAGACCTTGAAGGTCGCCTCTGCTACCGCATTATCGTAAGGACAGCCTTTCATACTTAGAGATCGCTTGATTTTAAATGTTTCTAACGTCTCATCA
>VTEF01000025.1 GCA_008180335.1 Priestia megaterium | reverse complement strand
ATACCTTATGGATTCAGGTAAAGATACTGTTCCATTACGAACAGTGGGTTTCCCCATTCGGAAATCTCCGGATCAAAGCTCACTTACAGCTCCCCGAAGCATATCGGTGTTAGTCCCGTCCTTCATCGGCTCCTAGTGCCAAGGCATTCACCGTGCGCCCTTTCTAACTTAACCATTAGCGAATAAATGGTGCAACTTCCGTTGCGTTATTTATTGGTTTTGTGTAAGAAAAGTTTCACTTTTCCTCAGCTATTACTGTTATCTAGTTTTCAAAGAACAATTGGTGGAGCCTAGCGGGATCGAACCGCTGACCTCCTGCGTGCAAGGCAGGCGCTCTCCCAGCTGAGCTAAGGCCCCGTATCCACATATATATGGTGGGCCTAAGTGGACTCGAACCACCGACCTCACGCTTATCAGGCGTGCGCTCTAACCAGCTGAGCTATAGGCCCATATATACGAAATATGCATTTGAGAGAATTCTCTCAAAACTGAACGAAAGTTCAAACGCACGTCTTCTAAAAATCCTTAGAAAGGAGGTGATCCAGCCGCACCTTCCGATACGGCTACCTTGTTACGACTTCACCCCAATCATCTGTCCCACCTTAGGCGGCTGGCTCCTTACGGTTACCCCACCGACTTCGGGTGTTACAAACTCTCGTGGTGTGACGGGCGGTGTGTACAAGGCCCGGGAACGTATTCACCGCGGCATGCTGATCCGCGATTACTAGCGATTCCAGCTTCATGTAGGCGAGTTGCAGCCTACAATCCGAACTGAGAATGGTTTTATGGGATTGGCTTA
>VTEF01000024.1 GCA_008180335.1 Priestia megaterium | reverse complement strand
AGGTTGATAGGTCAGAGGTGGAAGCACGGCGACGTGTGTAGCTGACTGATACTAATCGATCGAGGACTTAACCAAAATAGAAAAGCGAAGGCGACTGTTTAATTGTGAAAGACGTTGGATCTTCTGGCAGGGAAACCGTTCTTTGGTTTCACAGGCAGAAGTGAAACGGCCGAACAATTAGGAGCCGTAGCTGGACAACGAAAAGTGTAGCAAGCTYGCTCATATTCATAGGGCATTGGAGCTCCTGAGAAGAAACCGCTCTTTGGTTTCGCAGGAAGGRGTGAAATGACCGTAGAATATAGCTTGCGAAACTGGACAAYGAAAAGCGMAACRAACTCAGCAGCTGTTATCTAGTTTTGAGAGAATCATCTCAATCATGTCTGGTGGCGATAGCAGAGAGGTCACACCCGTTCCCATGCCGAACACGGAAGTTAAGCTCTCTAGCGCCGATGGTAGTTGGGACTTTGTCCCTGTGAGAGTAGGACGTTGCCAGGCTGAAAAAGAATTCTCTTTTTCTTTTCAAAAAGTTGTTGACAAACTATAGACAACTTGATAAGATAGTAAAGTCGCTTCTCGGCGACGGTTGAACTTTGAAAACTGAACAAAGCGACAAACGTCAACGTTAATTTTTTTATTTTAAATGAGCAATCAAACATTTCTACGGAGAGTTTGATCCTGGCTCAGGATGAACGCTGGCGGCGTGCCTAATACATGCAAGTCGAGCGAACTGATTAGAAGCTTGCTTCTATGACGTTAGCGGCGGACGGGTGAGTAACACGTGGGCAACCTGCCTGTAAGACTGGGATAACTTCGGGAAACCGAAGC
>VTEF01000023.1 GCA_008180335.1 Priestia megaterium | reverse complement strand
CTAAGCATGAAGCCCCCCTCAAGATGAGATTTCCCATAGCGCAAGCTAGTAAGATCCCTGAAAGATGATCAGGTTGATAGGTCAGAGGTGGAAGCACGGCGACGTGTGTAGCTGACTGATACTAATCGATCGAGGACTTAACCAAAATAGAAAAGCGAAGGCGACTGTTTAATTGTGAAAGACGTTGGAGCTTCTGGCAGGGAAACCGTTCTTTGGTTTCACAGGCAGAAGTGAAACGGCCGAACAATTAGGAGCCATAGCTGGACAACGAAAAGTGTAGCAAGCTCGCTCATATTCATAGGGCATTGGAGCTCCTGAGAAGAAACCGCTCTTTGGTTTCGCAGGAAGGAGTGAAATGACCGTAGAATATAGCTTGCGAAACTGGACAACGAAAAGCGAAACAAACTCAGCAACTGTTATCTAGTTTTGAAAGAACAAAACTTTTATAAAAAGTCTTGCTTTCTTCTTTACAACATGTATAATATAATATGTCTGGTGGCGATAGCAGAGAGGTCACACCCGTTCCCATGCCGAACACGGAAGTTAAGCTCTCTAGCGCCGCTCTTTGGTTTCGCAGGAAGGAGTGAAATGACCGTAGAATATAGCTTGCGAAACTGGACAACGAAAAGCGAAACAAACTCAGCAACTGTTATCTAGTTTTGAAAGAACAAAACTTTTATAAAAAGTCTTGCTTTCTTCTTTACAACATGTATAATATAATATGTCTGGTGGCGATAGCAGAGAGGTCACACCCGTTCCCATGCCGAACACGGAAGTTAAGCTCTCTAGCGCCGATGGTAGTTGGGACTTTGTCCCTGTGAGAGTAGGACGTTGCCAGGCTTATCTATTTGGAGGATTAGCTCAGCTGGGAGAGCACCTGCCTTACAAGCAGGGGGTCGGCGGTTCGATCCCGTCATCCTCCACCATGATATATTGCCGGTGTAGCTCAATTGGTAGAGCAACTGACTTGTAATCAGTAGGTTGGGGGTTCAAGTCCTCTTGCCGGCACCAGTTTTGTTTGAGCCATTAGCTCAGTTGGTAGAGCATCTGACTTTTAATCAGAGGGTCGAAGGTTCGAGTCCTTCATGGCTCACCATTTTATATCCGCGGGTGTGGCGGAATTGGCAGACGCGCTAGACTTAGGATCTAGTGTCTTATGACGTGGGGGTTCAAGTCCCTTCACCCGCACCATTTAACTATATAATGCGCGGAAGTAGTTCAGTGGTAGAACACCACCTTGCCAAGGTGGGGGTCGCGAGTTCGAACCTCGTCTTCCGCTCCACATATAAGTCCTGCCGGGGTGGTGGAATTGGCAGACACACAGGACTTAAAATCCTGCGGTAGGTGACTACCGTGCCGGTTCAAGTCCGGCCCTCGGCACCATTTTAATAAGCGCCCGTAGCTCAATTGGATAGAGCGTTTGACTACGGATCAAAAGGTTAGGGGTTCGACTCCTCTCGGGCGCGCCATAAACGGGAA
>VTEF01000022.1 GCA_008180335.1 Priestia megaterium | reverse complement strand
AGGTTGATAGGTCAGAGGTGGAAGCACGGCGACGTGTGTAGCTGACTGATACTAATCGATCGAGGACTTAACCAAAATAGAAAAGCGAAGGCGACTGTTTAATTGTGAAAGACGTTGGATCTTCTGGCAGGGAAACCGTTCTTTGGTTTCACAGGCAGAAGTGAAACGGCCGAACAATTAGGAGCCGTAGCTGGACAACGAAAAGTGTAGCAAGCTTGCTCATATTCATAGGGCATTGGAGCTCCTGAGAAGAAACCGCTCTTTGGTTTCGCAGGAAGGAGTGAAATGACCGTAGAATATAGCTTGCGAAACTGGACAATGAAAAGCGCAACAAACTCAGCAGCTGTTATCTAGTTTTGAGAGAATCATCTCAATCATGTCTGGTGGCGATAGCAGAGAGGTCACACCCGTTCCCATGCCGAACACGGAAGTTAAGCTCTCTAGCGCCGATGGTAGTTGGGACTTTGTCCCTGTGAGAGTAGGACGTTGCCAGGCTACTAAATAAACCTCCTAATGATTCTCTTTTAGAAGAGTATAGGGGTTTTTTTATTGGCCCGTTGGTCAAGCGGTTAAGACACCGCCCTTTCACGGCGGTAACACGGGTTCGAATCCCGTACGGGTCACCATTTATTTTATATTATAAATTATGTACATACGGAGGATTAGCTCAGCTGGGAGAGCACCTGCCTTACAAGCAGGGGGTCGGCGGTTCGACCCCGTCATCCTCCACCATAGTATTTTGCCGGTGTAGCTCAATTGGTAGAGCAACTGACTTGTAATCAGTAGGTTGGGGGTTCAAGTCCTCTTGCCGGCACCATACATGTTGCGGAGGGGTAGCGAAGTGGCTAAACGCGGCGGACTGTAAATCCGCTCCTTCGGGTTCGGCAGTTCGAATCTGCCCCCCTCCACCATTTTTACTCTGTTATTGGGCTATAGCCAAGCGGTAAGGCAACGGACTTTGACTCCGTCATGCGTTGGTTCGAATCCAGCTAGC
>VTEF01000021.1 GCA_008180335.1 Priestia megaterium | reverse complement strand
GCTGACTGATACTAATCGATCGAGGACTTAACCAAAATAGAAAAGCGAAGGCGACTGTTTAATTGTGAAAGACGTTGGAGCTTCTGGCAGGGAAACCGTTCTTTGGTTTCACAGGCAGAAGTGAAACGGCCGAACAATTAGGAGCCGTAGCTGGACAACGAAAAGTGTAGCAAGCTCGCTCATATTCATAGGGCATTGGAGCTCCTGAGAAGAAACCGCTCTTTGGTTTCGCAGGAAGGAGTGAAATGACCGTAGAATATAGCTTGCGAAACTGGACAACGAAAAGGGCAACAAACTCAGCAGCTGTTATCTAGTTTTGAGAGAATAAAACTTTCATAAAAAGTCTTGTTTTCTTTTAAGAAATGTGTATAATATAGTATGTCTGGTGGCGATAGCAGAGAGGTCACACCCGTTCCCATGCCGAACACGGAAGTTAAGCTCTTTAGCGCCGATGGTAGTTGGGACTTTGTCCCTGTGAGAGTAGGACGTTGCCAGGCGGTATCATTCCACAGTAGCTCAGTGGTAGAGCAATCGGCTGTTAACCGATCGGTCGTAGGTTCGAGTCCTACCTGTGGAGCCATTTATGGCCCGTTGGTCAAGCGGTTAAGACACCGCCCTTTCACGGCGGTAACACGGGTTCGAATCCCGTACGGGTCACCATTTATTTTCTATACATATGGAGGATTAGCTCAGCTGGGAGAGCACCTGCCTTACAAGCAGGGGGTCGGCGGTTCGATCCCGTCATCCTCCACCATAGTATTTTGCCGGTGTAGCTCAATTGGTAGAGCAACTGACTTGTAATCAGTAGGTTGGGGGTTCAAGTCCTCTTGCCGGCACCATACATGTTGCGGAGGGGTAGCGAAGTGGCTAAACGCGGCGGACTGTAAATCCGCTCCTTCGGGTTCGGCAGTTCGAATCTGCCCCCCTCCACCATTTTTACTCTGTTATTGGGCTATAGCCAAGCGGTAAGGCAACGGACTTTGACTCCGTCATGCGTTGGTTCGAATCCAGCTAGC
>VTEF01000020.1 GCA_008180335.1 Priestia megaterium | reverse complement strand
TGATGAGACGTTAGAAACATTTAAAATCAAGCGATCTCTAAGTATGAAAGGCTGTCCTTACGATAATGCGGTAGCAGAGGCGACCTTCAAGGTCTTTAAGACAGAGTTTGTAAAAGGACGCCATTTTGATAATTTAGAAGTTTTGGAACTGGAATTAATGGATTATATCCATTGGTACAATCATATTAGAATTCATGGAACTCTTAGCTACACGAGTCCAATTCAATATAAACTTGAACACCTTAAAAAAGTTGTCTAGTTTAGCGTTGACAATCCAATTTATAATTATAGATGGATAATTACTTTAGTTAGATAGGTACTAAAAACCTGCATTAGAATTCACTATATAGTTAAATAGAATCCTATCCATTTCTAATTCTCACGTAATTAATGATACATGAAGGAGAAAAGAACCCTTTTAACTAAAGGGTTCTTTTCTCCTTGAGCATACCTTACCATGGGGAAATAGGCTATAATTATTTATCAAACTCCATCTTCCAACTAAAATACTCATTATCAGCATTTTTTTCATATCTTAGATTTGCATCAAATTTGTTTCCTTTTTTACTCGTTAAACCTTTCACAGGAGCAATACCATTTTTCAATAATGCCTTTACCATAGTCTTAGTAGGCTTCTTTTTCATTGTTGCTAAGAACTTATCATTTTTCCAAATAACAAACTTGCAGCCATTTTTCCAATTGCTACAGCCAAATCCTTTCTGGCCCTCAATCACAGCATGATCGCAAACTGGGCATTTACCCATTATTTCGTTCGATTTACGCTGAGAAGCTACTTCGTTAATTGTAACTTCTTTCTCATTTTTAATTGTTTCTACTGCCTTTGTAGTAAAGTCAAAAATCAACTGTAAAAACTCATCTTTTGTAAAGTTTCTTTTCTCAATATCATTCAACGATTTTTCAAGACGACCTGTGAACTCAAGATTAAATAAATCTTTTATAGGGAATGTTTCTATCAGCTTTCTTCCAAGCTCTGTACAAAGCAAATTTTTATTCTGCGTTGTTATATAACCAACATCTTTTAATTTTTTTATTGTTTCAGCTCTTGTCGCAGGTGTACCGATACTAAATCCACTTAAAATCGCATTTAGGCTTTCTTCATCCGTACCTTCTCCATCGTAGTTCTTTCCACATGTCTCCATAACTCGAAGCAGCGTTCTTTCTGTATGCTGCTTAGGTGGCTTTGTCACGTGTGTAGTGATTTCATGCTTCACTAAATCTAAGTCATCATTAACTTGTACAAGAGGCAGAATCGTATCCTTAGATTGAACTTTCTCTACTTTCTTCCACCCTTCTACGAGCTGAACTTTTCCTTTAGAGATAAATAACCCTTTTAAATCCGCACCAGTAATTTTCGTTTCAATTCTTGTTTCCTCATACTCAGCTACAGGCATGAATTGCATAATAAATCTATTTTTAATGGCTTGATAAACTTGTTCTTCATCAGTTGATAGCTTTTTAGGTTTCAAATAAGTAGGTACAATTGCACTATGGCTCTCTACTTTAGAGTTATCAAAAATTCTTTTTGATTTAACAAACTTCACTTCGTCTTTGTATGGTAAATCTTCTGTTAGCATTTCTAGAACCTTCGCTGTCTTCCCTACCAGACTTTCTTCAAGAGCCACGCTGGCTGTACGTGGATATGTGATGAATTTTTTCTCGTACAGAGATTGCGCTACTTTTAACACTTTATCAGATGTCCAGCCTTTATATTTATTCGTAATATATCCTTGTAAGTTAGATAAATTGAATAAAAATGGCGGATATTCCTTCTTTTTTTGTACCTGCTTATCGCTTACAATTCCCGATTTATCAGTCAGTTTTTGCTGAATCGCTTCTAGGGTTTCTTTACTTTTAAATTTCTCTTCTTTACCTTCAATATACGTTCCTTCATACTCTTGTTCATCTTTCGTTTTAAAGGTTGCTTGGAGTTTGTAATAGTTCTCTGGAACAAAATTTTCAATTTCTTTATCTCGATCATAAATAATTTTTAAAGTTGGTAATAAAACTCGACCAATGTTCAAGGCCTTACCTTTACCTTTTTGATATTTAAGAGTAGCGACGGATGTTAGATTAATCCCAATAACCCAATCAGCCCATTGACGACTAACACCAGCATCCTGTAAAGGTCTTAATTCTGTATTTAGCTTAATGTTCTCTAATCCATTCATAACCTCAGCCGGTGTCCATTCGTTTAATAAAAGTCTATAAACGGTTTTATCGGTCTTCAAATTATAGATAATACTATCGCCTATGACTTGACCTTCACGATCATAGTCACAAGCCGAGATAATTCCATCAACATCAGGTCTCCTCATCAAGCTTTGGATAATTTTCAGTTGCTTTTTGGCGCCTGTATCAGGCTTTTCTCTATCACGAGGATTGCTTTTAACTTTATACTTAAAGACTTGAGGAATAAATGGGAAGTTCTCCATTTTCCATGTAGACATTTTATCATCATAATCTTTTGCATCATATAATTGAAGTAGATGTCCAAATGCCCATGTAACAATATAGCCATTTCCTTCAAAATAACCGTCTTGTCGGCCTTTTATTTTTAGTGCATCTGCAATGTTCTTAGAGACAGATGGTTTTTCTGCAATAATTAACTTCATTTAATTAATCACCTTACGTTTAAAATTTCCAAAATAAACTTACTCAGTTTTATCATTTTATCATATAAAAGCTTATAGCAATATAAATGGTGTAGACGTCAAGTCGAATTTTACACTTTTTGCTCGTTTCTTTTTTACACTTCTGCTGAAAAAATGCTTTTCCGGTTTTTCATGCGATGACTTTCTTCAGCCTCACTACCATGAATCACTTCTACACGATGGAGTAAACGGTCTAAGATAGCTGTTGTAATTCCATGGTCTCCAATTAAATTACCCCAATCATCTGGACTTTTATTTGAAGTCAAAATGATTGAACTTCGTTCATACGTATGATTAATCAAATGAAAAAATAAATTGGCTTCTCTCTGATCCATCGCCATATACATTAAATCATCAATAATCACAAGGTCGGCATTTCTCAGTCTTTTGAGTTGAACTTTCGATTTGTTTAAGTATTGTTCTGACTTTAGAAGCTGCACAAGTTCGCCCATCGTGACGAAATATACATTAAACCCTTTATAAACAGCTTCAAGTCCAAGCCCAATAGCGATATAGGTTTTTCCAATGCCAGGAGGTCCTAAAAGAATAATATTGTACTGTTGCTCAAGCCAGCTTAATTCTCGGAGTTGAGAAAGCTGACGAGCTGTCAAAACGTTTTGTCCTTTCAACTCGAACTCATTTAATGACTTCATGAAAGGAAAGCGTGCCCACTTCAGTCTTTTCTCAACGCTTTTTGCTTCACGTTTTGCTAGTTCATATCGAGTAATAGACTCTAAGAATTCTAGGTACGTCCATGACGACTTTTCAGCTTCGCGAAGAAGCTGTGGCAACTCCTCCGCAGTCTCTGCTAAACGTAGCTGTCTAAACTGGTTTTGTAGTTCATGCACAGTCGTGTTCATCACACTCTACCTCCTAAAATACGAGTATAGGCATCTAGAGGACGAGTATAGGGTTTGATATGAGACGATTTTGAAGAACTGTTGGAAAAGGATGTTACCTCTTCAATCGATTCACTTCGACATGTATCAA